>CAWGGD010000038.1:0-192183 GCA_963822005.1 uncultured Verrucomicrobiae bacterium
CGCCTGTTTTATCGGGCCATGCGGGTGCCGTGAAGAGGACTATGAGCTTCCTACATAAGGCAACGAAGTTAACGAAGGGAGAGGGAAGACCTCTTTGTTCGCTTTGTTTGCTTGTGTGGTTGCAGTTGCGTTTAGTGATGGTTTGCAGACCCAATCGTTGTTCAACCCGGCTGATTCTGGAAGCAGCCATGATGCACCCGCTATTCCCTGGCTTGATCGGGATCACCACCAGCTCCTGCTGCACTGGGCAATCTGTTAATGGATGAGGGCGGACGCTCGCTGCTGGTCGCGCAAGTGGTCACGCAAGTGATTGACGTTGCCGGGCAATTGGTTTCTAATGCGGCGAATGCATTCTATGGCGGCATTCCGAGGCGCGGTCGAGTTCACCCCCGGTTTCGCGCCCCGGCCAGGAATCCGCCACGTTCTTTTTGATTTCGACGGGACGCTGTCGCTGATCCGGGAGGGCTGGGCGGAGGTGATGGTGTCCATGTTTGCCGAGTTGCTGCCGCCGCTGGCGGGCGAAAGCGAGGAGGCGCGCCGGCAGGTCTGTCGGGAGGACATCATGCGGCTCAATGGCAAGCAGACGATCTACCAGATGATCCAGCTCGCCGACCGGATTCGGGAGCGCGGGGGCGCGCCGCGCGAGCCACTGTGGTACAAGCAAGAATACCTGCGCCGGCTCGAAGGGCGCATCGCCGTGCGCAAGGAGGGCCTGCGCCGCAGCACAATCCGGCCGGAGGAGCTGCTGCTGTTCGGCGCGGTGCCGCTGCTGGAGCACCTGGTGGCGCGCGGAGCCAGCCTGTATTTGGCCAGCGGCACCGACGAGCCGTGCGTGGTGGAGGAGGCGAAGCTATTGGGGCTCACCCGCTTTTTTGGGCGGCACATTTACGGCGCGCTCGATGACTACAAGCGTTTCTCTAAGAAGATCGTCATCGAGCGCATCCTGCGCGAGAACGGCGTCAACGGTGAGCAGTTGCTCTCGTTCGGCGACGGCTACGTGGAGATCCAGAATACGAAGGAGGTTGGCGGCCTGGCCGTGGCCGTGGCCAGCGACGAGGCCCACAACGGTTCGGGTCGGTTTGACGAATGGAAACGCGCGCGTCTGCTGGGGGTGGGGGCGGATGTGGTGATACCCGACTTCCGTGATGCCAGGGAGTTGCTCGCCCTCATCCTGGGAGAAAAGCCGGAGACCATTACCCAATGAAGAACCACCTTGCCCCGCTCGATCTGACCAAGCTCAGGGTCTATCCGCTCGCCTCGCGCGAGAGCCTGAGCCGGTTGGAAGCTATGCTTGTCAGCCTGGACCGACCGCCGCCTCGGTGCAAGGCTGCGAGCCAGCGCAGGGTTCGCGATTGCGCCCGAAGCATTGCCGCGGCCCGGCGGCGCGGCGCCAGCGTCATGCTCCTCTACGGCGCGCACCTCATCAAGAATGGGGCGCAGCGGCTGGTGATCCGCCTGCTGGAGGGCGGCTGGGTGACGCATCTGGCCACCAACGGGGCGGGGACGATCCATGATTGGGAACTGGCCTTCCTCGGCCGCACCGAGGAGAGCGTGCGGAAGAATGTCGCCACCGGCACGTTTGGGGCGTGGGACGAGACCGGGCGCAACATTCACCTGGCGCTGCTGGCCGGGGCGCTGCGCGGCGAGGGCTACGGGCGGAGCCTGGGGCGTTTTATCCTTGAGGACGGCGTCACGCTGCCGACGCTGATGGCTCTGCGCAAATCGCTCCGCGCTGCGCCGGCGCATCCGCTGGCGCCGGCCCGGGCCGAGTTGTTGCAAGCGATGCGGCGGCACAAGCTGCCCGCCGGACGCGTAGTCGTAAGACATCCGTGGAAGGAGAGTTCGATCGTGGCCCAGGCGTTTCGGCTCGGCGTGCCGATGACGGTGCACCCCGGGATCGGTTACGACATCATCACCAATCACCCGATGTTCAATGGGGCGGCGATTGGACGGGCGGCGGCGCTGGATTTTCGGCTGTTGGCCGGCGCGGTTGAACAGTTGGACGGCGGGGTGGTGATGTCGGTGGGGTCGGCGATCATGGCGCCCCAGGTCTTTGAGAAGAGCCTCAGTTGTGTCAACAACCTGCGTCTGCAAGCGCGTCGGCGGGTTGTCCGCGGCCACACGATTTACGTGGTGGACATCCAGGACGCCGGCGGCTGGGATTGGGGCAAAGGCGAGCCGCCTAAAGACAACCCGGCCTACTACCTACGCTTTTGCAAGAGCTTCGCGCGCATGGGGGGTGAGATGCGGTATGCGCAGTGCGATAACGTGGTATTCCTGCACAATCTGCTTTGGCAACTGGAGGGTTGGCTTGAGCCTACCTGGCCTTCACATGGGGTTTGGGGTGATAGGCGATGTCCACCCACGCGCCGTCGTTGACGATTGAAATGCGGGCGGCCTCGACGACGAGCTCGTTGATGAAGCTGTTGGCCGGCGTGGCAATGATGCCCTGCCGGTCAATTTCGGCGATGCCGTCCCGGCGTTTGGCCAGGGCCTGGGTTTCCGGCAGGTCGGCGGCGGACGATTCAAGGCGCGCCATGGCGGCGAGGTTGGCGGCGATGGATTCGTAGCCGTATCCAATCGGCTTGAATCCCGGCCCTTCCCACGGCACCAGGCGATAGAAGTCCGGGCTGACGTAGTTGTACTTGGACCCGCCGCAGCCGATGCCCTCCAGGTAGGAATACCGCACGCCCCGATCGTTGTCCCGGTGCTCGATCATGCCGCTGGCGTTCTGGCCTTCGCAATACATCAGCAATCCCTGGTCGTTGCTGCCCGCGGCGTCGTCGGGGTAGCCCAGGCCGTCGGTCACTGACAGCAGGGCGCCGTTCTCGTAGCGGACGCGGCCATTGGACCACAGAAAGCCCTCTTTGCCGTTGGGAAAGCGGCCCCTGACGCCGGACACGGAAAGCCCCACCGGCCTGAGCCCGGTGATGAAGTAAACCAGGTCAACGTAATGGCAGCCGACATACACGAAGGGATCGGTCATGTCGCACGTGAACCAGTTCTGGAAGTTGGAATGGCGGTAGTAATAGGGCTCGATCAGCTTGGCCTCGCCCAGCTTGAATTCGCCAAAGTGGCCCAGCGCATAGTGGCGCCGGGCCATGAGAGAGCGGCGATCGAAGCGCTTGTGATACTCGACGCCGACAAACAGGCCCTGGTCCCGCGCCAGTTGCTCGATGGTGTGGGCCTGGTCGTATTGCAGCACCAGGGGTTTGACACAGAGCACGTGCTGGTGGCGCCGGAGGGCCTCCATCACGAACTGGTAATGAAACTGGTCGGGCACGGCCACGATGACAGCCTGGCGGGGCGCCATGCGAGCCAGCGCTTCCTGGTAGAGGTCCGGGAATATCCGGTCCGGCGGCTCGTCGAACGCCGGCAGCGGCTCGAAGGTCTGCCCGGGGAAGGCCTGCTGCAGTTCGGGATTGTCCCGGAGAGCCCGCAGCGGCGCGCTGTTCAAGGCGCAGATGGAGAGCCGCCGCACGGCGCCCAGGCGCTGCAAGTGATAGACGGAGGGCAGGATCAAATCGCAGGTGATCATGCCGCCGCCGATGATCAACACGTCCAGGCGGTGGTTCGTGGTCATAACATTCTTTGCGCTGCTTGAATGGGTCCGGGTCACAACTCTGCCGTTGTATGCTCGGGCAGCTTGACACAAGTTTCGGTCTGGGGCGAGTGGCAAATCGCGTCGTATTTCGCCGCGCAGGGCTGCGTCAAGCTCGCCATTTCAACCAAGCTGGGTAGGGACGTTTTGCCGAAACGTCCGCGTTTGGGCTGGAACGGACGTTTCGGCGAAACGTCCTACCATGCACAGGCGCTCCACATCGAGCTTGATGCAGCCCTGTTCGCCGCGCCGCAAATCACGGCGGCGGCGGGATCTCGAATGCAGCACCCGTGCTGAGTCGTTGCGTTGTGTTGCTTGTCCCCCTAGGGTCCAGCAACCCTATAAAACTCCGCGTCCGCTCCCAGCGGCAGAGCGACGGGCGGTGTGGCGTTGGTCAGGATGACAATCCAATCCGCTGGCGTTAACTCGGTCGCTCGTTCGACCTGGAATGGAGCTGTGCCGCCCGTCCAGTTGAGGAGAGTGCCTGTGGCGCCCAACGAAAGGCTCGCCCGGATTGGGGAGCTGAGAACGGTCAATGCATCACTAAAGGTGGTCTCTCCTCCATAGGCGGAAGCCCAACTGGTGTAAGGCGGCGGCGTGCTGGAGCTGCTCTACCAAACATAGCGCGTGGCGGCGGAGGCGGTGCCGCCGGCGGCCAGGAGCAGCAGGAACGAGACGAGGGTGGAGGATGGAAGGTGGAGGATGCGAGGGAACATCGAACATCCAACATCGAACACCGAACACCGAATTGCGGCTTCGGTTTGTTTTCACGGGAGTGGGTTTCCTTACGGTTTGGGATGGGCGAGGAGCCAGTCAATTATCCGCGGTGTGTATTCGGGCGAGGGTGTCGGCAAATGGCTGGCACCGACGATGCTCCACAATTCGACGTTGCCGCCGGGCGGGCAACTCGTATAGCGCGTGACCACGGTGTCCAGTCCCGCCACAGCCGCAGCCAAATCAAGCGAAGGCGCCGAGTCCGTGACTGGACCGCTGGCACCGTTGTACGCGGCCCAGAGCTGTATGTTCCGCACGGCGCCGGGGTACGGGGGTAGATTTGAGGGTATGGGGAGCGGGATCGAGGTGTTGATGGTGCCACCCAGGTAGAGAAATATCCACTCCTGCGTGGGGTGAATCTGGAGGATATTGACCGGCTCGGAGGGTTGACAGCGGTCGGCGTCCAGAAAGGTCGTGCCCGCCAGCGAGGCGATCCCCGCGATGAGATCGGCCGACCCGCAAGCCATTCGATAGGCCAGGAAGCCACCGATAAGATTTCCCATCAAATTCACCCGCTTGCGGTCCACCGCGAACCGCCGGTCAATCTCTTCAATCAGCGCCCGCAGATACCCGGCATCATCCACACCGCTGTTCCAGCAATCCAGGCCGGCATCGGTGCCGTTCCAGTAGGCGCGGCCGTCAGGATTCTTCAAGCCATTCGGGCAGCAGTAGAGGAATCCTCGCGCCTCGGCCCAGGGTGTGATCGGCGCACGGCCCTCGTAATCGACGTATTCGGCAAAGTAGCCGTGGAGCATGATGACCAGGGGCACGTTGGTGTGGCCATCGTAACCCGAGGGGATGTAGAGGTTCACCGGCCGGGGACGAGTGACCCGATAGAACGCGGTTGGAACCGGAGACTGAACCGTGCATGGATTGGTGGCCGTGGTAAGCGTCTGCCACGGCCCGGTCGGTTTGTCTGCCCGCTGCAGTTGTCCGCCGCCGGCCCAGGTCAGAACGTTTACGCCCCACTCGCGTCGGATCGTCAGCGCCGTGTCAAAGGGCGGCGCCACGCTGGCGTAAGCGCCGACAATCCGCACGGTCGTGTTGGCTGTGCCCAACGTGGCCCCGCCGGTCGGATTGCTCAAGGTCACGCGGAAGCTTTTGCCCGATCGGTCGCGAAGGATCGGGATGTTCAGGTTCTTCACCGTTTCATTCTCCTGGAACTCAAGCGTTCCAGAGACCGCCTGGTAATCCACTCCGCCGGTCGCCGTCAGGTTGCTGGTCGCGTAATGCACGGTGATCGGTCCCAAGGCGCCATCGTTGCCGCGCAGGACGGTCACGGCGAACTCGGCCGTCTGCCCCCAGGCATTGGTATAATCCGTCAACTCAAAGCCTAGTCCGGGATCATTGTCCCGGATGTAAACAGTCGCTGCTGTCGGCGAGCCCAGCACGGCGCCCCCGGTCGGATTGCTCAAGGTCACCCTGAAGTCCTCGAGGTTTTCCTTGAGCCCGTCGTTGAGGATGGGGACCGGCACGACTTTGCGGCGCTCGCCCGGTGCGAACGCAAGTGTGTTGGTCAGGCCGGTGTAATCCAGTTCGCGGGTCGCGCTGTTATCCACGGTGGCCAGGTCCACCGTGGCGGACGAGTTCACGTCATCCGTGCCCCGCAGCACGCTGATCAGCGCCACGCCGGCGTCCTCGGCCACGTAGATGTCGGCGGCCTCAAACTGAAACCCTTGGTCGTTGTCAATGATCGTCACCGTGGTCGTCTTAGTGGTGCCTAGCGTTACGCCGACCGGATTGGCCAGCGTGACGCGAAAGGTCTTCTTCGGCGCCTCCTTCACACTGTCGTTGAGGATGCCGATCGGGAGGAACTTAAGCCGCTCGTGCGGCCCAAACGCGAGCGTGTAGTTGGTGAACCCGCTGTAATCCACTCCGCTGACAGCCGTGACATCCGACGTGGCAACCTCCACCGTGACGGGGATATTGGCGTCGTCGCCCCGCACGACGCCGATCTGCACTGTGCCCACATCCTCGGACCAAGGCCAGCCGTTGGTGGCGTCGTAGGTGGCGAAGTGAAATTGAACGCCCACGTCGTTCTCGGTGATCTGCACGGTGGCGGTCGCGGGCGTGCCCAGCACGGCCCCGCCGGTGGGGTTGCTCGAGAGTCACCGTGAAAGTCTCGGTGGGCTCGACGAGGCCATCGTTGAGGATCGGCACGGTGAGGGTCTGGTTGGTTTCGCCGGCGGCAAAGGTGAGTGTGCCGTTGGTGGCGGGGTAGTCCAAACCGGCGGTCGCCGTGCCGTTGGCGGTGGCGTAGTCCACCGTCACCGCGGCGTTCGTGTCGTTCAGGCGCCGGACGGTGAGCGTGACAGCCCCGGCGTTTTCGGCCACGGTATAGGTGGCCGTCGAGAATTGGAGGGTGGGCTGGCCGTAGCCAGCGGTGACGGCGGCCAGCAGTATCCCGGCAGCCAGAAGTCTGAGCTTGGATGTCATGATGTTTCCTCTCGGTTCACGCTTTGGAGTTACGGTTTTCGTTGGATCTGTTTTTCGACTGATGGTTGGGTTGCATCGGTGGGCTGGGCCGCGCTGCCGCCGGGAGTCTGCCCCGCCTCCCAGGACAGACTCCCCGCCACTCCGCGATCACTGCCCCGTCCGCCACGCGGCCCTCCGCCCCGGATGATCTTCGCTTCAGTTGGTCAGGCGTTTTGAGACGCTATGGGCCGTAAGAACCGCCACCGGCGTGCTGCCCGGATCAGGGTACCCGTCATGGTCCGCATCGGCCGCGGCCAGATAGACGGAAACCGTGTGGTCGATGGTCAGTTGAGTCGGGCTGACCAACATGAAGGAGGAGTTATCGAGGAGGATGGTCACAATCCTGCCGCTGACCAGTCCATACCAAACAGCGGTGTATTTGCCGGTGGTGGGCCCCGTTACGACACCCTCTCCGACCTCGTCGGTGTAAGCCTCAACCCCCAAAGCCGCCAGGATTTCGGGTGGACAGACCATCTGGTTCCGAAATGCCGCGCTTCGACCGGACGGGTCCGATGGGGCAAACGTCACCAATGACCGGATGCCATTGTCGGTGCTAGCGATCCAGGCCCCTTCCAATTTGGCCAGCACTTGAGAGTCGCTGGACCAGGCGGCGGTTGCGGCGGCGGCCGCGATGGCCGCAACCAGCATGCCCCAACGTGTTTTCCTGCCTTTCAGCAGGCCAGTAATGAATGTTCTCATTTTGTGAACCTTTCGGTTGATTGTTTTTGTTTTCCGGCCAGTCCGTGCCCCATCCAAAGGGCGCCTTGACCGCCGGCTGGCGGCACCCGCGCCCGAGGCTGGAGCACCAGGCCTTCACCCTGTCTAGAAGAAACCAGCGGAGAATGTGACGGGTGGAAGTAAGATTTTGCGGTCCCTATGGACTCGGCAGGGCATTCTGAAGCCACGCCAAATCGGCGCGATCTGGCTGATTTCGCACAGGAGTATCCGGCCCGGTACCAGTGCGGCCCGGATACAGCCACTTATGGAAATCGGCATGTCCATCGGCGAAGGCGACGTTGGCGCCGCGTGCCCGGTCGCGGGCGCCGGGAATGTTCCACCAGCATCTCAAGTCGGGCCGAAAGTACAGAAAGAACTCTCCCGATGTGACGCTCGCCGCCTCTTCATCAATGAAGGTGAACGCGCTGGCGGGCCGGCGAAGCTCGGTCAGGCGCTCCACGACGATAGGGTGCATCGCGCGGCCGTTGTCGCCGTTAAAGCCGCCGTTCATGGCGCCGCTCAAGGCCAGGTTGAAGGGGCGCTTGGCGCGTTCGGTTCCATAGGGCCACTCCGACCGGTCAGACGGGCACCGGTAGAGGCCCACGTTCTGGCTATAAGGCCACAACGCCCCCCGACGAATCGCGTCGGTCGTCGCACTCGTGTAAGCCGAACCGCTCACCCACGAGTTGGTGGTGGTGTACGCGTCGCGATAGTCGGCGGGATAACTCGCCATGTGCCAGTTGGGTACCAGGAGGTCATGGTGGTCGCCGGCATACAGCAGCCAGGCGAGTTGCAGTTGTTTGAGATTGCTCGCGCATTGAGTCGAGCAAGCCAGGCCTTTTGCCCTGATGAGAGCGGGCAGGAGCAACGCCGCCAGGATCGCTATAATGGCGATGACGACCAACAACTCGATCAGGGTGAAGGCCGGCAGTCCACCCCGGTCGGATTCAACAGAAGGCAACGAAGGTAACAAAGAGAATGGCCTGGCCTGGCGCTGCAGGGCGCTGGGGCCGCTTCGTTTTCTCTGTTGTCTTCTGTGGAACTTCATTGAATCCCCTGTTTCCTTTCCGCGGCCTCGATTTCTTCCCACGACGGCGCACGCCAGAGGTGAGCCACACCTTCAAAGGACGTGGCCATCAACGTGCTGCCGTCCGGAGAGAAGGCGACCTGCACGAATGACGCTCCCTCCCCCTGCAAGGTGAGAACTTCTCTTTGCGCGGCGAGGTCCCACAGTTTGACGGCCTCGCGCGCGTCCTGGCCTCCGGTGGCCAAACGCCGGCCATCGGGCGAGAACGCCGCACCCCATACCTGCGAATGGCCACGCAATGGTTCCACCTCCCGGTGGGCGAACAGGTCCCGGAGTCTGACGGTGCCGTCCCAGCTCGCGGAAACCAGCCTCCGCCCATCCGGCGAAAAGAATACCGCGCACACGGCGGCTGCCTGGTTGGTGAAGGTGATTTCGTGCCGTCCCGAGGGAAAGTTCCACAGCTTCACCGCACCGCTGATGTGGCCAGTAGCCAGGAACCGGTCGTCCGGCGAAGAATCCGCCCAAAAGAAAGCGCCAGCGTCAACTGCCCCGAGCGGCATCTCCTGCCAGTCCCCCGTCCGCCAGACCCGGAAGCGAGTCGTCCAATCATTGAACGTCACCAGGGCCCAAAGGAATCGGCCGCTACGGGAAAAGTGCAGGCGCCCCGTCCACTCGAAGGGAACTTCAAAACTGGCGACGCGACGGCGTTGCGTCCAATCCCAGACGTGGACTTTGCCCGAAGCGTGGCCGACGGCCAGCCAATGGTCATCCGGTGAGAGCGCGACGCCCCAGTTGTTACTGCCCAACCCGGACAGCGTTTCGGTTCGCTGCACCGACTTGGTGTCCCAAACTCCAACAAAGCCATCGGGGTCGGTGGTGATGAAGCTGTGCCCATCGTGTGCAAACGTGAGGCCAAACCGGCGTCACGACCTTCGGATCGAGCGCTTCGCGCGCGAAACCCTGGATCGGAGGCTCGGCTTTAACGTCAAGCCCGTAGGAAATCTCCAGACTGGTGTGGCCGGAAGGCCGATTGGTTCCCATCAGGTCCCAAAAACAAGCGGTGCCCACTCGGCACCCACTCACGAGCGTCTTGCCATCCGGCAGGAAAGCCAAGGCCAATCCCTCACCGTCATGCCCCCGCAGACAGCGCAATTGCTCTTGGTCAGACACGCGCAAGACCCGGATCGTTCGGTCACTGCTCGCCAAGGCCAGCAGTTGGCCATCGGCCGAGAAGGCCAGTGCCCGGGCCCTACCCGTCTGGTTAGTTAGTTGCCCTCGGGGTTGGCCTGAGACAGCGTCCCAAAAGCAGATGATGGGTCCAAATCCGACTGCCAGCCGTCCCGTGGCTGTGGAAAAGGCTAGCGCCGAGACGGCTTCACCCCCGTGGGGCAGGTTTGTCAACGTCATCATGGTCCCCGCTCGCCAGTTCAAGAGACTCATCAGCCCGTAGTCTTCTCCAATCGCCAATCGGCTCCCATCCGGCGAGAAGGCCACAAGTCCTGCGCCGCCGGTTCGTGGGTGTCGCACCAGGAGATTGGTGAGGGTGCGCTTGGACGCCCACTCCACCACCGCGACGATTCCCGTGCTGCCAAAAGTCGCCAGCAAGGTTTCGTCGGGAGAAAACGCCAGGGACCTTACCGGCGTCGGCTGGTTGAGCGTGGTTGTCAGCGCTGGCCCATTCACGTCCCACACTTCAACGGTCGGTTCTCCCCGCGCATTGCGCGTGCTGACGGCCAACCGGTGGCCCGTGGCGGAGAGCGCGAAGGCTCCAATTGAGGCACGACCGGCCAACGCAGTCATCGGCTGCTTCGTCGTCAAGTCCCACAGCGCGATCTTGTCCGCCCCGGTTTGCGCGGCCATCACTTTCCCATCCTGGGAGATGGCTACCCTACGGATGGCACCGGCGTTGGTTTGCAGTCGGACGGACTCGTCGGGCTGGCAGAGTTGCCACAGGTAGCGCCATTCCCAATGGCGAAGGTCAGTTGAGGGTTGCGGGTTGCGGGTTGCGGTGCTGACGACGCGGGGCGATGTTTGTTCAGCAAGCTTGACCGCGAGCCTCGACGTCATTGGCCTCCAACGCCCGTTGCGCCAGGTTCATATCCGCGGCGTAGGCGTTTTGGCGGGCGAGCAGTTCGCTGGCGGCGGCTCGCCGCCACTGCGTGAGAATTCCCACGAAGCCCACGCTGGCCACCAGCACGACCGCACCTATCGCTGTCGCCAGCGCCGGTTTGCGCCGGCACCATTTCCAGGCCTTGCCGGCCGCGCCAACGGGTCGCGCCTGGATGGGCTTGTCATCCAGGAACCGGCCCAGGTCCTCGGCCAGTCCCTGGGCGGTCGGGTATCGGCGCGGGGGCTCCTTCTCGAGGCACTTGAGGCAAATCGTCTCGAGGTCGCGGGGAATGCTCGGATTGAGGAGGCGCGGCGCTACCGGCTCGGTCTCGATGACCTGTTTGAGCAGGGTGGTGAGGGTATCGGCCTGAAAGGGCGGTTGCCGGGTCAGCAGATGATACAGTAACGCGCCCAGGGAATAGATGTCGCTGGCGGGGCCGATGGCGTGGGAGCCCGTCGCCTGCTCTGGAGACATGAAGTTGGGCGAACCGAGCACCTGGCCGGTGAGGGTTAAGTCCGAAGTCCGAAGTCCGAAGTCCGAAGTCGAAGTGAGACGCTTGGCGAGGCCGAAGTCGGTGATGCGGGGCTGGTCCGCAGAATCGATGAGGATATTGGAGGGCTTCAGATCGCGGTGCAGGATGCCGTGCTGGTGGGCATAGTGGACTGCTTCGGCAATCGTTTTGAGGTAACCGGCGGCTCGTTTGGCAGGCAGAGGCTGATCGCGGACCACCTCCGCCAGAGTTTGGCCCGCGACGAAGTCCATCGAGAAAAAGGGCTGGCCGTCGTGCTCGCCGACATCGTGAACGGCGACAATGTTGGGATGCTGCAACGCCGCAGCGGCGCTGGCTTCGGACCGAAACCGCTGGAGGAGGTCCGGGCGGCTGAACGGGCCAAAAGGGAGCAGCTTGAGCGCGACGATGCGGTCGAGGTTAAGCTGCCGCGCCTTATAGACGGCGCCCATCCCTCCCTGCCCAATCTTCTCCAACACCTCGTAATTGCCAAACCTCCGATGTTCGGCTTCTGACCTGGATGCCTCAGCCGGCGCCTCCAGTCGCCTGACAGAAATGCCCAACTCGACTCCGCCCAGCTTGAGCAGGCACCTGGGACAAAGCCCTTCCGGAGCGTTCCCGGGCAGTTCCCCGTGACATTGCTCGCAGAGGCGCACTTCGTTCATATAGCGTACAGAAGCAGTCGAACCCAAAAGTGACCGTCAGCTCAGACACTCAGCACGGTGAACAAATGGCAGAGTTCGTCCTCAACCTCGGCGGCATGGGCAACGGTGCGGCCGATTTCGTCGCGCAGCAACTCGCCATAGCGGTGGCGCAATCGTTGCACCTCTTTGCGCAGAGCCGCTTCGTTCGTCCCGAGTTTGGCCGCCAGCACGGCGTACGAGGCCGACGGCTTCTCACCGGTGAGGAAAACCTTCAACTCCTCGAAGTGAGCGGCGCGTCCGGCCTGGACTACCTCGTCGCGCAGCCGCCCGAGGACCCCCTGGAGGAACGCGAGCGCCCAGGCCCGCTCATAGAGCTGCTCCGGCGAGCGGCCCGCGACCTGCTCGGCCTGGTAACGCCCCTCGGCCAGACCTTCATCGAGCGATACGAAGGTCATTTTGCCGCCTCGCTTCAGCGTCCTGGCCCGGTCCCACTCATTGGCCAGGAAATGATTCATCGACGCCAGTAGAAAGGAGCGAAACTTGCCCTTGCTCGGGTCGAGCTGCGACAGGTAATGTTTGTGCAGTAGTTGGTGGAAAAACTCCTGCGTCAAATCCTGGGAATCTTCCGGGCTGTGGCCGCGGTGGCGGACATAACAGTAAAGGGGATACCAATAAGTGCGGCAAAGTTGTTCGAGGGCGGCGGCAGACTGCGGCGTGTCCCCCTGGCCGGCGGCCAGAACTACGCTCCAATGCGTGGTGGCGAACAGTGGCTGTGCCACCGCGCCTGGGGCTCCCGTTGTTTCCCGCCCCATCATGGAGCCCAGCATAGGCCCAGCAGGCCGTGAGGGACAAGGCCAAAGTGCGGGCGAGCCATACCCTCTTCTCAGACAGGCAGCTCCCGTGTCACTGGCAATGGTCACGGCCCAGGAACTCGGTGACTTCGAGTTCCACTGCCTTCTAGAGCACGGGCCGGGCGCCCAGACGGATCGTTTCGGAGAGCGGTGCCCGCCTGATGTCGCAGCTCAACCAGAACTATTCTTCGAGGGTCTGGCTGGGGAGTCAGCGTTTCATGGATGTCTTTCGCTTTCTGTTTGACCGGGGCAAGTCGAGTCTGCACCCAATCGGTTTTTACAGGAAGCTCAGGACATCACGCGTCGGGTTGAGTTCAGACTGATTCGAGCCGCGCGGGTTCAAGCCGCGGTGAGAGCAGTTGAATAATGAGCAAGGCAAAGAGGTAGGCACCGCCCGCCAGGACGAAAATGGGGACATAGCTCTTGGTAGCTTGCAGGATGGCGCCGACCAGCATGGAAATGAACATGCCGCCAACGGCGCCGCCGGTGCCGCCAATGCCAACCACGGAGCCAACGGCCTTGCGGGGGAACAGATCGGAAGTCAGCGTGAACAGATTGGCGGACCAGCCCTGGTGGGCCGAAGCGGCCAGGCTGATCAGGCCGACCGCCACCCACAGGTTCGGCACCACGGCGGCGAACACGATCGGGACCACGGACAAGGCGCAGACCAACATGGCCAGCTTGCGGGCCTTGTTGACCGGCCAGCCCCGCTTGATCCAGTGCGAAGACAGCCAGCCGCCCCCCACACTGCCAACGTCCGCCAAGAGGTAAATCACCAGTAGCGGCGGCCCCATCTCCGCGACGGTCACTTTCACGCCATGCGTCTTGTTCAGAAAGTCCGGCAGCCAGAACAGATACAGCCAC
Source organism: uncultured Verrucomicrobiae bacterium (assembly GCA_963822005.1). GTDB lineage: Bacteria > Verrucomicrobiota > Verrucomicrobiia > Limisphaerales > UBA8199 > PALSA-1440. The sequence goes on from CAWGGD010000038.1 coordinate 13,572, forward strand.
CAGACCGGGTCGGTGAGGAACTTCCCGAGGGCAAAGGCCCATGTTTGGCGATAGGTCAGCAGCCTGCGCCAGGGGATTTTTACTGGCGGATCAGCGGGGTCGCTCCGAATATAGGCCAGCTCAGCCGGCTTGAGCCGCGGATGGTCTTCCGGGTGCTGGTAAGCCGCCAGCCACCAGGCGACCCACAAGAACCCGATCGTGCCCGTGCCGATGAACGCCCATTGCCAGCCCCAGTGGACGAGAATCCACGGCACCACCAGCGGCGCCACGAGCGCGCCCACATTGGTGCCCGAGTTAAAGATGCCCGTGGCAAACGCGCGTTCCTTCTTCGGGAACCACTCCGCAACGGTCTTGATGGACGCCGGAAAAGCCCCCGCTTCGCCAATGCCCAGGGCGAATCGGGCCACCGCCAGCCCCGCAGCGGCTCCCCCCAACGTCACGACGGCAAAGCCCGTGTTCTTGTCCAGGTTGAGCACCGGGATCTCCCAGCCAGTCACGTAGCCGGCCAGGCCATGGGCCATGGCCGCCACACTCCACAAAGTGACGGCAATCGCGAAGCCGAGTCTCACGCCTATTCGGTCCACGAAGCGGCCAGCAAAGAGGAATCCGATCGCATAGGCGAGCTGGAAGCAGAACACGATGGATGAATAGATGCGTTCATCGGACCAGCCGAATTCCGCCACCAGGGTAGGTTTCAGAATGCCGATGACCTGGCGGTCTATGTAATTGATGATGGCGGCGAAGAGCAACAAGCTGCAAATCATCCACCGCCAGTAGCCGACGCGAGGTTTCGCCTCGCCCGTAGTTATTGCACTTTCAGAGGACATGGACCAACCAATGGAGCGCGCATCTTGTCGCAGAAGCGGGGTGAACGGTCAACGGCAATTATCGAAAAGGGTAGGCCCTCTCTGCGTTGGCTCAATCCCCTGGGATTGCTTTCTTCCAGGATAATGTTGCCGCCGCGCCGCGGGTCAATACTATCACCGATGGCATGACCAACGCCGCCGCCCTGTTCATCGTGCGCACAGCTTTCACGTTCCGATACGCAGAGTCAAGCCTGCGAGTGGGTGCACCAAAGAAACCCAAGCTGCAGCGCGCCTTCGTGCCTTCGCTGTCAGTCCTCAATTCGATGCCTGAACCTCCACCAAGCCCACATCAATATATTGTCCGCCCCCAGTCTGCCTGCAACGCAGAGCCAGCACGTGCCTGCCGGGCGTGAGGATTTTCTTCGCCTTCGTCTTGATCCGCACCGCCTCGTAATCCGTCACATAAGCGGAGCCCTGGCTGGCCAGGATGCCTTCTGCATACACCGCCACATCTTCGTCGTGATGCATGCGGAACTGGAGATCGGTCCACTTGCCTTCGGGCAACGCAAACTCGCGCCGCAGCCAGATATCGGGAGAGTTCCACTCCGTCTGCACCACGGCGCCGACGGCTTTGCGGGGGAACAGATCGGAAGTCCGCTGGCAGATTTACGCGAATCTTGAGAAGTGGGCCGGGGCGCTGGACCTTGCCAGTGCCATCGTGAAGCTGGTGCAGACCCCCGAAGGTCCGATCCCCCTCAGGAAGCGCTGATTTAATCGGGGTTGGTAAATTTGCCTGAATTTCAAATTCTCAGATGTCGCCAAGGATGTCGCAGGAGCGATTATATTTTCAAGGGAAGGTGATTTCGAGGGTCAAAACCGAATCGAATTTTCTGCACACCGATTAAATCAGCGCTTCCCTCAAGCTGCCCCAGGTCCGCAACACCCTCGACGCCGTCGAGGGTGTTTGGCTGCCGACGCTCGCCCGGCGAAGCGACAAGCTGGCCGCCCTCACCGAACCGGGGCAAAACCTTCCTCCCAACTGGCCATCCCGGCAAGAGGTTATGAGGCTTAAAAAAAGTATTTTTAGGTGTTGACAAGTTTCAGACAATTTGATAAACAGGCCACACTGTGTAAACGAGACGCTGACCGAGGATTCAGCCAACGCCCCGCGCGCAGTATAAACAAACGCTCCTATGGTAACGCATATGTGTCTGGTTTTCCTTTTTCGGAAGGAAGAGCAGGCCGGAGACTCGACCGGCCTCAGGAGGGCTAGCACACAGCGGACGTCTCGGGGCGTAAGACAATCCAGTCGAAAGCCAAAACAATGAAACTGAACAAATCAGGGCACAGTCAGAGTGCCTGCAGAGGAGAAAAACAAATGAGAAGAATGAAGATCTTGGCAGTGTTTGCAGTCGCAGCGGTTGCGGCCGGAGCATGGACGCCCGTCTTCGGCGCATACCTCTACTCCATCGGCGTGCTGGATCCCACCCAGCCCTACAGCTCGATCCAGGGATTGACAGCCGATGCTTCGGACGACGTCAGCTCTGTCTATGTCGTCGGCACGAGCACAGCACCCAGCGGGGTCATCAGGCCTCCGGTCGTCTGGTCACTGTCGAGTGGGCTGGTGGCCCTGCCCAACCCCAGCGGGGCAAACAGCATCGGCATAGGTGTCGCCGTCGGCGTCGGCGGGAACGCCGGCAACATCCTCATCGCCGGTCTGCACGAGGGTAATACCACCCAGCGCTACTACAAGGCCCCACTGGCCAGTCTGGCCAGCGGCTCGTGGGTGGACTGCGCCTCGGCTGGCGGCCTGCCCACCTCCGATATGCGCGGGGGCATGTACAACGACCTGCGGAACTCCGCCCAAGTCGCCGGGTGGCCGCCGTCAGGGAATTTTTACACCGCTGGCAAACAGGCCTCCAACGGCCGAGATGCCCGCCTTCGCGCCGATCTCAACATGTCTGGTTGGAATGGCCAGAGCGTCAACAACGTAGCGAGCGTCAGTGCCTATGGGGTAATCGTGGGCAGAAGCGTCAACAGCGGCACCCCCAGTGTCAGTAGCGCCTACTATGACATAGTGAATGTGGGGTTCTACACCGTTCCCGGCAGCACCGGCTTCCGCGCCGACGGGTTTGGGATTTCCTCCAGCTTTGGAAGCGCGACCGATTACAACAAGCAGTGGATCTCTGGGGTGGTCTATAACTTCAACGGCACCGCAGGGCAGGCCTTCCGCTGGATGCGGGGCGACGCGACCATGACCTTGCTTCCGCCCTTGCCCGGAGACGGCCAGAGCATCGGTTACACTACCTCGGACACCGGTGTGACCGCCGGCCATTCCTGGCACTCTGGGTTATACACCGCGGCCGTATGGGACACCAGCGGCATATGGGACACCAGCGGCACGGCGAAGTCGGTCAAGGACCTGCTCACTGCGAGCGGCCAGGATACCAGCATGTGGACGTCTCTGAATCGGGTGTATGCGGCCTCGGATGACGGCAGGTGGCTTGCCGGGTACGGCACCTGGGCGGCCGACGGCAGCACCCGGGGCTTCGTGGCCATGATTCCCGAGCCTTCCTCCCTCGCGTTGCTGGCCTTGGGCGGCACGGTGTTGCTGCTTAGGCGGAAGCGCGTGATTTAGTGGCACGCGGAAAAGGGCCGGGGGCTTTGGCCCGGCTCCTTGAGCTGATTGGAGACAGATTCAGCCAACGCCTCGCTCGCAGAATAAACCAACGCTCCTAAGGCAACGCATATGTGTCTGGTTTTCCTTCTTTGGAAGGTAAAGCCGGCCAGAGGCTCGACCGGCTTCTTGAGGGCCGGCACGCAGCGGACACCTCGGGGGGTAAGACAACCAAGTGGAAAGGCAATACAATGAAAATGAACACATCATCCCTCAGTCAGAATGCCCGCAGAGGAGGAAGACAAATGAGAGAAATGAAGATCCTGACAGTTCTTGCGGCCGCAGCGGTCGTGGCCGGCGCATGGACGCCCGTCTTCGGCTCGTCCCTTGTCTCCATCGGCGTGCTGGATCCCACCGACGGCACCACCGCCTACAGCGAGATCCGGGCCGTGAGTCAGGACGGCAGCTATGTCGTCGGCACGAGCCAAGCACCCGGCGGGACCATCAGGGTTCCGGTCGTCTGGTCCGCAGCGGATGGGCTCGTGGCACTGCCCAACCCCAGCGGGGCGAACAGCGTCGGCATTGGTGTCGCCGTCGGCGTCGGCGGGAACGCCGGCAACATCTGCATCGTCGGTCTGCACGAGGGCAATCTCACCCACCGCTACTACATCGCCCCATTGACCAGTCTGGCCAGCGGCTCCTGGGTCGACTGCGCCTCGGCTGGAGGCTGGCCTACCTCCGATCTTCGCGGGGGTGCCTACAACGACCTGCGGAACGCCGTCCCCGACAACGCCGGTTGGCCGCCATTAGGGAATTGGTACACCGGCTCCATAAGAAGCGGTGGCCGAGATGCCCGCTTGCGCGCCGATCTCAACATCTCTGGTTGGGACGGCACGACTGTCAGGACAACATATAGCGTCAGTGCCTATGGGGTTATGGTGGGCAGAAGCGTCAACGACGGCCTCGGTTTCAGTAGCGCCTTCTATGAGGTGGTGAATGTGGGGTTCTACGCCGTTCCCGGCAGCACCGGCTACCGCGCCGACGGGATCGGGATTTCCTCTAGCTTCGGAAAGAATGAGGCAGGCGATTATGATGTGCAGTGGATCTCTGGGCAGGTCTTGAACTACAACGGCACCTCAGCGCAGGCCTTCCGCTGGAAGCTAGGCGACGCGTCCATGACCGGCCTTGGGACCTTGCCCGGAGACGCCAGCAGTGTCGCTTACACTGTCGCGGACAACGGTGTTACCGCCGGCTATTCCTACCTCGGTACTGGTACACCTACAACCCTGGCGGTGGTATGGGACACCAGCGGCATATGGGACACCACGGGCCAGGCGGTGGACATCAAGGCCAAGCTCGCTGCGGACGGCGTCGATGTCAGCGGATGGTCGTATCTGAATCGGGTGTTTGCGGCTTCCGATGACGGCAGTGTGCTGGCCGGGTACGGCATCTGGGCAGCCGACAGCAGCACCCGGGGCTTCGTGGCCGTCAAGACGGTGGTGCGGATCACCAACATCACCGTCAGTGGCGGCACTGTGACTATTGGCTTCACCAGCAACAGCACCTCGGACACCCCCGCCAACTTTGCCCTCCAGCACTGCACCGTTGTCAATGGAACTTACACTGACGTCGCGGCCACCATCACCGGCTCCGCCGGGTCATTCCAGGCGACGCTCAGCACGAGTGGCGACGCGCAGTTCTACCGGATCCGCTGGCACCCCTGAAACCTGGCGCCTTAAGTATTGCTTGGCCGATTCGAGGCATCCGCCGGTGCGGATGCCTCCCTTTGTACCGGCAAGAAGCCGGGGCTGTTCCGGTACAGCCCGGCAAATCGGGCGGCGCGGTGGTGGACGAGCGCGGCAACGTGGTGGGCGTGGTGGCAGCCAAGCTGAATGTGGCGGCAGCCGTGGCGACCAGCGGGGCGCTGCCGGAGAACGTAAATTACGCGGTGAAGAATAGCCTCCTGTTGCAGCTTCCTGGAATCAGTGCCGGAAGTGTCCGCGAAGCTCAAAGAGCCGAACACGAAGGACCGCAAGTTCGAAGACGTGGTAAAATCTGCCGAGAAAGCCGCCGTGCTGGTGTTGGTTTATTGAGCAGCCAGATGGCGGGCGGCAAGCGGCAGCTCGTTCCTGGGCCTGCCCGGTTCAAGGTATTTCCAGATGGCGGAGCTCACTTGGTTTCATCGTGGCGATGGCGGACTGGATCAGGGTCGCCGCCGCGGAGAGGCGGCGGAGTTTATTGGTGGAGAGTTCGAGAATTGGGATGCTTCGGCCCGCGAGGTTTTGTTGGTAGCGGAGGTTCTGGTCGGCAGTAAGGAACAGCTCAAACTCGCTCTCCGCCAAGCGCAGCAAGTCACCGTTCTTGATGCCGCCCCAACCGCGCTGCTGTGCCGTCATGCACTCATGCCCGGCCAGGAGTCTGTGCATCGGCCACGGGACGCATTCGTCCAGCAGGATTCTCATGCGGCGGCACGGTTAAGCAACGCCGACTCCGAACATTCCAGGGCGCGGCAGGCGACTTCGCGGGTCACGGACGGGAAGCACTCAAGGAATTCATCAAGGGTATAATTGTCTTCCAGGTAATCGAACAGCGTCTTCACGGGCACACGGGTGCCCTTGAAGACGGGGGTGCCGCCGAGGATATCCGGGTCCACGGTGATCAAGTCGCTTGAGTCCATGACAGCAATTTAGCCGAACCCAGGTCCTGGTGTAAACCGCGGAAAACCATCGTAACTCGTGGCGGTGCCTGGTTTCGACGGCTCCTAGCGGGGCCTGCCCCGAAACTGAGGAGCCTTTGTGCCTCGCCGGGCAACCCTTGAACCGACCCAGCTCGAAAGCTTTTTTCTGGTATTGCGCGGCCTTGAGGTGAGACTGGCCCCATGCAGACAACGAAGCTGGTTGAACTCCTGCGTGGGTCAAAGAAGATGCTCCTATTCACCGGGGCGGGCATTTCGACGGGGAGCGGCATCCCTGATTTTCGCGGGCCGGACGGGGTGTGGAAACGCCGGCAGCCGGTCTATTACCATGAGTTCATGCGGTTGGAGGCGGCGCGGGTCGAACATTGGGATTTCAAACTGGAAGGGTGGGCTGCTTTCCGGGACGCGCGCCCGAATGCCACCCACGAGGCCATCGTGCGCCTCGAACGGGCGGGCAAAGTGGTAGCCGTGGTGACGCAGAATATTGACGGCCTCCACGCGCGGGCCGGAACGCCGGCGGAACGGTTGGTGGAATTGCACGGCACGAACGGTTCCGTCGAATGCCAGACCTGCGGGCAGCGCTCGGACCCCGAGGCGCATTTCGAGCATTTCCGCAAGACGCGGCGTCCGCCCGTATGCGAATGCGGCGGGTATCTGAAGCCGGCGACCATCAGCTTCGGTCAGAACCTGCGCAATGCGGATCTGGAGCGGGCGGAGGCAGCCGCCAAAGGCGCCGACCTAGTGGTGGCGCTGGGCTCGACGCTGTCCGTCTATCCGGCGGCGAATATCCCCCTGCTGGCGGCGAGCCGGGGTGCGCCCTACGTGATCATCAACCGCGGCCCCACCGAGCACGACGACCTGCCCGAGGTCACGCTGCGGCTGGAGGGTGATGTGGGAGAGCTTTTCCCGCCAGCAGTCGAGGCGGCGCTGGCTCTTAGCGCTTGGTGAACGAGTTCAACTGGGTCTGTGTGTTGCTGGCAGTCGTGCCCTTCTTGACTTAGAACATGAACGCGCGCACAGGGCCTAAGCGCGGTTCCGCGCCGAACAACACTCGTCCACGAGGAGGCGTCCTGCAGGTCAAAAGCGCTCCCGGTCCGGGGCTTCCCGGCGCGGCGTCTATGTCTTCTGGGCGGAGGACCTGGGCGGTTCTTTGCGCTCTCTTGTTGCTCTTCGTGTTCTGGGCGTTCTTCCCAGTGATCCAGAACCCGTTTGTCAGCCTGGACGACGATGCGTACGTGGTCCAAAACGCCCAAGTGCAGCGGGGCTTGACTTGGGACGGTGTGGTTTGGGCCTTCGGCAGGCTCCACGGCGCGCACACCTATTGGCATCCGCTGACTTGGATTTCGCACATGCTGGACTGCCAGGTGTTCGGGCTGAATCCGGCGGGCCATCACTTCGTCAACCTCCTTCTCCACACGCTCAATACGGCCCTGGTCTTCGTGGTGTTTTGGCGGATCACCGGGGCTCCGGGGCGGTGCCTGCTGCTGGCTGCGCTGTTTGCCCTGCATCCGCTCCAGGTGGACACCGTCGCCTGGATCGCCGAACGCAAGAACCTCCTCGCCACGCTTTTCTGGCTGCTGACCCTCTGGGCCTACGCCCACTACGTGGAAGTCCGAAGTCCGAAGTCCGAAGTCCGAAGCCAGGCGTCAGACAGCCGCGGCACGCCTCACGCCTCACGCATCACGCACCACGCATCACGCTTTTACCTCCTGTCCCTCCTTTTTTTCGCGCTGGGGCTGATGTCCAAGCCGGTTCTGGTGACGCTGCCGTTTGCGCTCTTGCTGCTGGATTACTGGCCCCTGGGCCGAATGCGGAATGCAGAATGCAAAATGCAGAACGCCGAAGCCAGTAACACGCATCGCGCATCACGCATCACGCATCAGGTTTCACGTCACCTCCTCCTCCCTCTCCTGCGGGAGAAGATCCCGTTCCTCGTGCTGGCCGCCGCTTCGAGCGGCATCACGGTGGCCGCCCATCGTGGGCTCGGAATGTGGCAGGACGCCGCAGCGACGCCGTCTTTGGGTTTCCGAATCGAGAATGCGCTGGTCGCCTACTGCCGGTATCTCGGCAAAGCGATCTGGCCGTCGAACCTCGCCATCTACTACCCGTTGCCCGATGCCTGGCCGATGTGGCTCGTGGGGTTGTGCGGCCTGTTGCTGCTGGCAGCCTCCGGCCTGGCACTGGTCTGCGCGCGAAATCGCCCTTACGCGTTCGTTGGCTGGTTTTGGTTTGTGGGCGTGTTGGTGCCCTTTATTGGCCTGGTCCAGGCCGGGCCGCAGGCGATGGCCGACCGGTTCGCCTATGTGCCGCTCATCGGTTTGTTCGTGGCCTTCGTATGGGGGGCGCATGACTTGCTCCACGGTTGGCGTCAGGGGACTGCTGCCCTCGCAGCCGCCGGCGTCGGCACAGTTCTCTTGTGTGCCGCAACCACCCGCCGCCAAATTGGCTATTGGGCAGACAACGAAAGCCTGTTCCGCCATGCCGCCGCTGTCACCGACAGCAATGCGCTGGTGCTGAATTGTCTGGGAATTGCGCAGGAACGCAAGGGGCAGACCGCCGCGGCCATCGCCTCGTACCGCCAGGCCATCGCCCTCCAGCCCAAATGGTTCAGTCCGCACTGCAATTTGGGCACTGCCCTCAATGAGAGCGAGCACTTCGTTGAGGCCACCAAGGAGTTTGAGGAGGTCCTGAGATTGCGGCCGCGCCTCGCCGATGCTCACAAAGGCCTTGGGTTCGCGTTCTACAACCTCGGACGCCTGGAAGATGCCATCCGCCATTACCAGGAGGCCGTCCGGCTCGATCCCGCGGCTGCTGATGCGCACAGCAACCTCGGGGCCGCGCTGGACGCCGTCGGTCGCAGCGATGAAGCCATCAGCCAGTATCAGGAGACGGTAAGGCTCAAACCCGACTATGCCGACGCCTACAACAACCTGGGGGTCGCGTTGGCCAGGAAAGGGCGCTCGGCGGAGGCTGCGGCCCACTTTCGGCGGACCATTGAACTGAGAAGTGACGATGCCGGGGCTCACGCAAACCTCGGCATTGCGCTCGCCGAAACGGGCCAGCTGGATGAGGCCACAGTTGCATTCAGGGAAGCCCTGCGCCTGAACCCACGCGATCCCCAAGTCCATTATCAATTCGCCTTGCTCCTCCTCAAGATCGGTCGGCGGGATGGCGCTGCCGAGCACTTCGCCGAAGCGCTCAAGCTGCAGCCGGATTTCCCTGAGGCGCGGCAGCAACTGCGCTCCCTGACAGGTTCATCGCCGCGTTAACCCGCAACTGTCCGGCAGCAGGGGAGCGCGCCGGCCTCGGGCGCCGTGGCTGACGCCCTCGCCAGCCACCTTGCGGGCATGGCCGGCGAATACACATCGGGCGGGCTCTGAAGCGCAACAATTCAACACCCCCCCCGAGGGACTCAGCGCGACAGAGCCACAAACAAGGGGTTAAGAAGCAGGTCAAGGGGGAAGCAGCGGGGAGGCGCGTTCGCGGGCTGTTCAACGCCCTGGGCAGTTGCTACCCTCACTTGCGTCAAAGCCTGAACCGGGTGTAGATTATGAGCGATGAAACTGAGATTCGACGTGGTGGAGAAGCTGACGCCGGAGATGCTGATGGAAAGCGTGCTGGCGAACAATCACCGCTACAAGGCCGAGCCGCTTTTATCAAGAACTGGGACTGGCAGCTTGTCACCAGCCTCAACCGAGGATCGTGCGAACGAGGAAAAGCTCAGTTTGGAAATAACTCGGAAGCTCATGATCGGGTCCGAGAGCGCTGGGAACACACCCGCGCCCAAAGCCTGACGCTCGGGGAAACGCTGGATTTTCTGTTCCAGTGTCATCGCGCGGCGCCCTTCCTCTTCTTCAACGGCAACACGTTTGGTGAAATTGCCCGCCGCATCATGGATGCGGTGTTCATCGAGTTTCCGCTGGCCCGACGGCGCGAAGCGGCGTCATTGGCCGCGCATTATGTGGCGGGTGTGCTGGATCGCCATTCTGTGGAATCGGGACTCAGTGCGCTGGCCGAACTCGCGGAGTTCCGAGCCGGCGACCGCGTCAAGACCCTGCGCGGCTCGATGCGCGGGACGATTCTGCGCATCCTGCCGGATGGCCGTGTGGCTTGGCAGGCCGATTCCGGCCCGGAACTCACCGCCCTGCCCGAAAGCCTGATCCGCGAGAAGCAAAATTGTTCAACCCCATAGCAGCCGAGGTAACGAGGCTCTGAAATGCGGGAGCCGTTTCAACGGCTTGCCGGGCGGGGAAACAAACTGTTGAAACAGTTAACTGGTCGCGAGCACGCGTTTGCACCGGGCTGAAGCCACGGTGTTAATGAGAAGTCGCCCCCAGCGATACTACGATCCATGAGAATCTTCGCAGCCTGCGCAAATCTCCCGTGCGCACCCCCACCCCATTTAACCCATGTAACCCATGTAACCCATGCAACTCATGCAACTCTTTGGTTGCGGCTTTGCCGCGCTGGCAAATATCCCAGCTAGTGCCCCGAGCAGCCATAGGATTTCCCGCTCTCCACCGCCGCCGGCAGCACCTTCAGCTTGGTGAGCCGGACGCGGAAATCCACCGGGCCGCGCTCCAGATATTCCCAGGTGAAGGTTTCAGGGAACTCGGCCTCGAACTGGTAGCGCAGCGGTACCGGGTCATGGTCGTTGAGCAGGATGAAGTGATCGCCGACCGGCAGCTTGCGCCAGGTCTTCAGGATCAGCCCATGCTTGATGGAGCAAGGGATCGGGCGCACGTCCATAACCTTGTCGGCGCCGATGATGAATTCAGTGGGTGTGTTCATAATATATCAGTAATGAGTGTTGGCGGTAAGTGGCTGATGATTGCAATGGGCGGGGTCAGGTTCTAATTCCCACGCGGGCCCGGCCGTAGTCGGTCATCATCGAGGGGTTCCACGGGGGTTCCCAAACGATCTCGACCTCGGCTTCCTCGACAGCTTCGAGGTTGAGCAGGGCGTTTTTCACACCCCAGGCGATGCTTTCGTGCATCGGGCAGCCTTGGGTGGTGAGCGTCATTTGGACGGTGACCTTGCTGCCCTCGATGCGGGTGCCGTAAATGAGCCCGAGATCCACGATGTTGCAGTCAATCTCCGGGTCCACGACCTGGCGGAGGGTTTCGACGACGAGAGCTTCGTTCAGTTCCGGGGTGTTCATAAGTTGGCTGCCGCCGCCGGGCGCAAGGCCGGGGGCTCGATTCTGGGGCGGACGAGGTGGCTGAGGATCTTGGCGACGTTCAAGGCCAGCGTGGCGAGGCTGAGGGCGAGCAGCGCGCAGCCGCACCGGACCGTGACGGGACTGGCGAGCACAATGCCGACCGTGATGCCAACCAGACCGGCGAGGTAGGCCGCGTGGCCGACGGCTTGCAGGCCCGGCGAATAGAGGTCGGCGAGGGAGGGGACCTTGGTCAGACCGATCTGCCGGCTGTAACTGCCATACCAGACCAGGAAGGGAATGATCTTGTAGAACATGCCAATAATGGCGAAGGACACGACGCCGAGCAGGGCGAGGAACCCGTAGGCATTTTCAAGCTGGCCGGTAAGCGGTGTGAGCGGCAGGCGCGGCCAGGATAGAACCAGCGCGAGGAGGGACAGCGGTGCGAGGAGGCTGATGGCGGTCAGGAAGGACTTAAGGCCCCAATCCAGGGTGTGGCGCTTGCGCGCGCGCAGGATGGCCACCATCTCGAAGCCGTAACACACCAAGCCGGCCACGACGAGCAGGGTGAAGCCGAACTTGAGGGGATGCCGGAGCAGGATGGTCACAAACGACCCGAGCAAGCCCACGTTCAACAGGGCGATGGAAACGGCGGCGCGGCGGCGGCTTTGAATGTCGCTGAGCGTAAACATCGGCACGAGTTTGTAGGAGATGCCGACGATCAGCATGATGAACACGCCGAGGGCGCCGAGATGGGCGTGGGCGTGCATCGCGCCGATCTGATCGAAGCGGGCGGTGAATTTGGCAATCGCTTTGAGCCCGTCCAGGAGCGGCGCGAGTGGGTTGCCGGGCGCCAGGGCAGCGGCGGAGTCGTAAGTGCATTTGCCCGCGGCGATCGCCAACCCCGCGCAGACGGCCAGGGAGAGCCAACCGAGCGCGGCGGCGACCGCCGTGGCAACGACATTCCAACGCGGCACGCGCCGGAGCGTCCGCACGATGTTATAGACAAACAGGCCGACGCCCACGACCAGCACGGAGCCGAAATGCCCCACCTGCTTCATGTCCCAGGTCCAGAACATCCAGACCATGCCGACGCAGCCGACGAGGTGGAACAGGAATTGCCAGGCGGCGAGCTTCTCGCTGTAAAGCCTGGTCTCAAGAGCGACGGGCACAAGCTGGTACATGGCCCCCATGACGATGGTGCAAATCCAGCCCAGGACGAACAGGTGTGTCGTCGCAATCACGTATTGGTTGTAGTGATAGGTGGCGAGCATCTCCGGGCGCAGCAGCAGCAAGGCCACGCCGGCAAACAGCGCCAGCAGGCCGGCGAGCATGAACCGGAGCGGCAGCATGACCGAGGGGGCGTGCGGACTGAAACCCGGAGAGCTGGGAGTCATGGCAGTGGTGGTCTCGTTCTTAGCGGCGGCGGACGATGGTAATGAAGCTGCTATCGGCTTGCTCTTCACTCTCGCCCACGAATCCGCGCTCTTCCAGTTGGGCGTAAAGATGCATGGGCCGGCGGTCCGTGCGCGCGCGCAGGCGGGCGCCCTCTGGCAGAGTGGCCAGCGCTTCCAGAATCTTCACCAGCGGCTGCGGCGGCTCCAGCCCGCGGGCATCCACCTCGAGGACCGGCGTGCCGGTGCAGGACCGGGGCTTTGTGCCGGGCGGCAACGGCGAGGACGCGGGGGCGGTCTTGGCAGTGGCCGGGTTGCCTGGGCCGCGGGTAAACAACACCTCCCAATCACCGGCGGCGGTTGGGGTGGACTGGTGGGAGAATCCCTGCTGGGCGAGCACGGCATACAGTGGCGCCGGCTCAAACGGCGCGATCAGCAGGAGCTGCTCATGGCCCTTCAGAGCGGCGACCGCTTGCATAATCTTGCCGAACGGCTCCCGGCCGTTGCGGATATCCTCTCGCACATCCAGGGTGACGGTGGACTGGCTCATAGCGGACTGGGGCTGGGCGACTGGTGACTCGTGATCATACGCGCAGGGCTGGCAGTGCAGGTTTGGCCTAAGCCGGCTTGAGCAGCGTGAGCAGCATCGAGAACTGCCCGGTCGCTTTGACCGCGTGCGGCAGGTTCGGCGGCATGTGGAGGAAATCGCCCGCTTTCAGCTTGTGGGGCTTGCCGCCCAGGGAAAACTCGCACTCGCCGGACAAGACCTGAACCAGGGCCTGCTGGGTGGAGGTGTGTTCGGTCAGCTCCTGCCCCTCGGAGAATCCGAACAGCACTACGCGCGCCGTTGGCGTCCGCAGCAAGGTGCGGCTGACAATGCCGTTCGGCGCGAACTGTGTTTCCTGCGCCAGCGAGATGACTTTCTCGCTGCTCGCGTCCATTAATGGCTGCTCACTCATGTCGGCAACCTACACCAGCCCGGAGGCGCGTGCTTTGATGCAAATCAAAGAAAGATGGGTTTGCCGGCGTGCTGCTGTTGAAGGGCGAATGGCTGGTAGAACCTCGACCGAATCGTCGGCACTTCCGATTTCCGGTTCTTCGCTGTTTTCGGGGTAATAGGGCCCAGCTCCGGCAGCCGATCAGTGCCGCCAGCCTTTCCTGCCGGGATTGACGCTGTGCGGGCTCAAGGCCCCAAGCCCCCAATAGTACCTCAGTAGTGCCTCCGTTACACCTCCGTAGTACCCTAAGCAGGTACCTCCGTTAGCCATACTGAGGTATAACGGACGTACTGCCAAGGTACTACGGATGTACTGCGGATGTACTACGGAGGTACTACGGAGGTACTATGTGGAGTGCCTGGAGGTCGTCCTGGCTACTGGGCGGGGTGCTCTGGTTCGCCAGGAAGCACGACCAGGGGTTCGTGGACTTCACCAAGGCGCAGTTCAAGAAAGAGTTTGGCGGCCGCGAGCGTTACTTGATCCCACAGGATTCGTGGCAGGCCAAGGGCGACAATGTCTGCGTCTGGGCCAGCGCGCTCGGATTGAAGAACCTCGACATCGCCGAACTGGGCCCCGGCTACAACGATACGGCGGTCTATGGGCCCAAGCCTTTGATTAAGAGCCGCGAGGGAGGCAAGTTCTACGAGCAGAGCTGGCTTGAGTTCCTGCGCCACCCCTCGAACTTCGTTATGATCGAGACCTGGAGTGAGTTCCACGAGGCACCGAGATTTGCGAGTCCAAGGAGTATGGGCGGTAATACATCGAACTCACACGCAAGTATGCGGACCTCTTCAAGCGCAAGTGATCTGGCGCGCCTGGAACGGTGAGTTGTGCTAGCGCCTGGTCAGCGGCGGCACACTGGTGACGCCGAGGCGCATGGGTGGAAGGAACTGGGTCGCCAGCCGTTCGGTCAGGTTGAAGATCACGAATCCATCGGCGCCCAGTTCGCGCGATAGTTGGATTTGCCGGGCGAGCTGTTCCGGGACGGACAGCTTGTGCGCGCCATCCTCCGACGAGCCATTTTCCTTCCAGAACTGCGAGGACATGGTGCGGGAGCCGGACCGGTGAACCTTTGCTGCCGGGCGGTGGGTTGCCCGTAGGCTGGCGCCGCCGGGTGGAGTGCGCGAGCTACCTGCGAACGTTCAGGTGATCTGAGCAGCACGCCGTCACGATGCAGCCCGCTCCAGGGAAAAAGGCAAAAGGCAAAAGGCAAAAGGCAAAAGTTGCCGCTTGACGCGACGCCCACCATTCTGATACGGTCGCCCCATGAATGGGGAGCCCATAAACCAATTCTCCATCATCCGCGCAGCGCTGAGTAGGCGCCGATTCAATTTGGATGGGAGTATCACCGGCTGCAGGCAACGCCGGGTCATTGCTCCAGATTGCATTCGAATGGCATCGGTCCGGCGTGCCTCAGCCGGCCCGTTTGGTGTCTTAACCGACGAATGGAGGACTGCATGATTCCGAGGCGAGGTTTTCTCAAGGCAGCAAGTGCGGCAACGGTGGGTGCGGTGACCGCGGCGGGCAATACCAGAATCGCGAACGCCGCCGACACGCCTCGCACCTTCGTCCTCGTGCATGGTGCGTGGCACGGGGGCTGGTGCTGGCGTCGTGTAGCCGATGTTCTCGTGGCTCGCGGGCACCGGGTTTTCGCGCCCAGCCTCACCGGATTGGGGGATCGCGCGCATCTCTTCTCCACGGCCTGAACCATGAAAAAGACAACCAAGTTTCGGGGGCTGATTCACGGTGCGGAGATTCTTCAATTACCGTGCTGTCACGACGGCCTGTCGGCCAGGATTCTCGAGCAGGCCGGTTTCAAGGCCATTGCGGCGGCGGGCTATGGGCTGGCGGGCAGCCTGCTCGGCATGCCGGACATCGGGCTGCTGACGGCCTCGGAGATGATCACGCAATACCGCAACATCTGCGACGCCGTGAACGTGCCGGTCTTCGTGGACATAGATACCGGCTTCGGCGATGCGAACAACGTCATCCGCGCCGTTAAGGATTGTGAAAAGGCCGGTGCGGCCGGGCTTTTGATCGAGGACCAAACCTACCCCAAGCGCTGCGGTCACATGGAAGGCAAAGGCGTCGTGCCGGTGGAGGAATACCTGCCGAAACTGACGGCGGCGCTTTGGGCCAGGGAAGATCCTGATTTCGTGATCATGGCGCGCACGGACGCTTACGGCGTCCATGGGATCGAAGAAGCGCTGAACCGGGCCCGGCGCTACGCCTTGGCCGGGGCCGACATGGTCTTTGTCGAAGCCGTGCATACGGTCGAGGATATGCGGCGGGTCAATGCGCTGTTGCGCGAGTTGAAGACACCGAGCCTGGCCAACATGATCGAAGGCGGGAAAACCCCGTTTTTTGGGGCCAAAGAACTGCAAGCCCTGGGTTACAGCGTGGTGGCCTATCCCTGCGGGTCCATCTTCACCGCGGCCAAAGCCATGCAGGGCTGGGCACGCCACCTTAAAGCGCACGGCACCACCGAGGGGTATCTGGACCACCTGATGACCTTCGACGAGTATTTCGAATTCATCGGGGCCCGTGAAATCAGAGAACGGGAGAGGCAATTGGTCAGCAGTGGTGTCGCTCGACATTGATCAAAGCGAAAGGAAAAGCCATGACAGAGCCAACGACGAACGCCGACATCGAAGCGGTGATTGACCGGGCGAACCGGGCAGCGGCGGTCTTCACGGAATTCGACCAGGCACAAACCGACCGCATTGTGCGTGCCGTGTTTGAGGTGGGGTTCAACAACCGAGTCCGGCTGGCCAAGCTGGCGGCCGAGGAAACCGGGCTGGGCAAGTGGCCGGACAAGGTCATCAAGAATGTCGTCGGCACCCAGTTCGTGTATGACGACATTAAGAACCTGAAGACCGTCGGCGTCATCAGCGATGATCCCATCACGGGCATCGTCGAGATCGCCCAGCCGATGGGGCCGATTTTGGCCATCATTCCGGTGACCAACCCGACCTCGACGACGCTGTTCAAAATCCTGATCTGCCTCAAGACGCGCAATCCCATCATCATCAGCCCGTCGCGGAAGGCCAGGCAATGCGTGGCCGAAGCGGCACGGCTCTGTTACGAGGCGGCGGCGGCGGCCGACGCGCCGGAGGATTGCGTCCAGTGGCTGCCGGAGGTCTCGCGCGAGCAGACCCACGCGCTGATGACGCACAGGCGACTGGCGTTGATCCTGGCCACCGGCGGCACGGGACTGGTCAAGAGCGCCTACAGTTCGGGCACACCGACGCTCGGCGTGGGCGCGGGCAACGTTCCCGTGTTTATCGAGGCGAGCGCCGACGCGGCCTTCGCGGTCGAGCAAATCATGCTGTCGAAGCTGTTCGACAACGGGACCATCTGCGCCAGTGAGCAAGCCCTCGTCGTTGAGCGCGCGGTCGCGGCCATGGTGGAAGCTGAGTTCAGGAAGCGCGGCGCGGTCTTCCTCGACGATGCCGGCGTGAAGAAGCTCGAAGCGGCTGCCATCGAAGCGGAGACGGGTCTAATGAATCCCGCCGTGGTGGGCCAGCCGGCGGCGGCCATCGCGCGCCTGGCGGGACTTGACGTGCCGGCCGACGTGCAGCTCCTCATGGCGCCGCTGCGGGGCGTGGGGAAGCAGTATCCGCTCTCCGGCGAGGTCCTCGCGCCGATCCTGGCTTACTACGTCGTGGAGGACTTCGATCGCGCTGTCAACGTCTGCATTGACCTGAATTTCCACGGCGGCATCGGCCACACCGCCAGCATGTTCTCCAACGACGAGGAGAAGATTCAGCGGTTCGCGACGCTGATGAATGCGGGGCGCATCCTGGTCAACCAGCCCTCGTCGCAGGGTGCCGTGGGCGGTATCTTCAACCTGCTCAACCCCTCGCTGACGCTGGGCTGCGGCACGGGCGGCAAGAACATCACCACCGACAACGTCTCCGCCCGACACCTGCTCAACATTCAGCGCATCGCGCGCCGGCGGGTCAACGCCCGGCTCGCCCAGTTTGACCAGGCGAAGTATCTGGACGAGTCGCTCGACGCGGAGGCCATCGAGAAGCAATTCAACCGCAACTGGTAGGAGACAGCGTTATGGTTCAATCCACACAGAAAGACGGCAGCCTGGTGTTCCGATTCTCAGGTCGCCTCGACACAATGGAATGCGGCCGCATCGAGGCCGAGGTCACCCAACAAGCGCAGACCGCCGGCCAGCCCGTGGTGTTCGACCTCGCCGGCGTTGACTTCGTGGCCTCGGCCTTCCTGCGGCTGTGCCTCATGGTTCAGCAAAAAGCAGCCGGCAATCCACTGACACTGATCAATGTCAGCCCCCCCATCAAGAAGGTCTTCAAGATCGCCGGCCTGGACAAACTAGTGGTCGGGTAGGACAGAATCGCCGTGCCTCCGATGCATCCGGACGACGGCATCCGCCTGTCGGTCAGGAACAACCTGACCGCCCTGCCCTCGCTGCAGGAACGCGTCCGCGATTTTTTGCAGCGCCGTGCCGTGCCGTCCGAGGTCATCTACAATGTTTGTCTCGCGGTGGAGGAGATTCTGACCAACACCATCAAGTTCGGTTACCCGGATAAGCTGCCGCATGAGATCGCAGTGGCCCTTGCTCTCACGCCGGGCGAAGTGATCCTCGTCATCGAGGACGATGCGCGCGCTTTTGATCCGCAGACCGCGCCGAAACCTGACCTCACGGTGCCTGTGGAACAACGGCCCATTGGCGGATTGGGGCTTCATCTGGTCCGCTCGTTGTCGAGCCGCATGACTTATCGGCGTCAGAATGACAAAAACATCCTCGAAGTGCGCTTCCGGCGTAGCGTTGCCGAGTGAGAGGCGCGATCCGCACCACGCTTATCTATTCCGTCGCAGGCTGAGCAACGTCACGTCGTCGGCCAGCGCCTGCTTGCTCCAGTCCAGCACGGCTCGGAGGACGGTGCGGTTGATCTTCTCCACGGGTTCAGCCGCCACCCTGCGGAGGAGGTCTTCAAACCGCTGCTCGCCAAGAAGTTCCCCGGCTCCTGCATGTGCCTCCGTGACGCCGTCGGTGAACGTGACCAAGACCTCGCCGGGTTCCAAACAGGCGGTGTGCTCGCGATAGGTCGCGCTCGCAAAGACGCCCGCGAGCGGGTCAGTTTCATCAAGCGTCTCCAGGCGACCGTCGCGGCGGAGGAGGTAGGGTGGCAGATGCCCGGCGTTGGCAAACCGCAGTTCGCCCGTCCTGACATCGTAGTGGGCACAGAACACCGTGATGAACATGCAGTCCGGGTTTTCGCCAGCCAGCATGTCGTTGAGATGCTTCAGGATGGCCCCCGGCGTCTGGCCCAGCACCGCGAAATTGCGAATCGCCGTCCGCGCCATGGCCATCAACAAGGCCGCAGGCATTCCCTTGCCCGAGACATCGGCTATGACCAGCGCCAACACTTGCTCAGTCACGAAGAAGAAGTCGTAGAAATCGCCGGCGACAAATGCCGCCGGCTCGTTGAGCGCGTGCAGGTCGAACTCGGTCCGGTCGGGAAACGCCGGAAACGCGTGTGGCATCATCTCGGCTTGGATCCGCCTGGCCACGCGCAGTTCGTTCTCGACGGTCCGCCGGGCCGATTCCTCCCGAACGCGCGCTTCGACGCTCTCTTTAAGTTGCGCCACCATTGAGTTGAAGGTAGTCGCCAAGTCTCCGATCTCGTCGCGGTTGGTGATGCCCGTGACCCGCACGTCCAGGTCGCCTTTGCCAAGTTTCTCCGCGGCGGCGGCCAGCAGCGCGATGGGCCGTGTGATGCGAACCGAAACCACCAGCACGATGACCAGGATCAGCGCCAATCCCGCCGCCAGCACGCACAGGTTCCGATGCAGATAGGCAACGGCCGGCGCCATCACCGCGGCCACGGGGACGCACGCCACGAGGGACCAACCGGCGGACCGCACCGGCGCGAGGACCATGTAGATCGGCTCGCCTTGCTGGTTGACCGTCCGCCGCACTCCACTCTTGCCGGCCACGATGTCGCGGCCGACCTCGGCCCACTCCGGCTGATGGAGTTTTTCGGCAACGCTGAACACGGTTTCCTTCATGACCCAGGACGCCTCCGGATGAGAGATAAACCTCCCCGAGCTGCTCGCCAACCCGCAATAGCCGCCGCCCTCGACGTCCACGCGCGCAAGTTCCTTGCGCACTTCCTCCAGCGAAATGTCCACGGTCACCACCCCGCGGAATTTGCCGTCGCGATGGAACGGCGCGGAATGCGTGCACATCACAGTGTTGCCGGCCCCCGCGTCGAAGTAAGGCTCCGACCACGAGGGCTGGCTGTTTTGCTTCGGCGTCACATACCACGCTGATTGCGTGTAGTCGTAGCCGGTCCCGCCGGTGAAATCCATGTAGGCCAATTCCCCGCCGTCCGCTGGGCGATGAACATAGGGGCCGAAAAGCCGCAAGCCGGCCTGGAAAGCCTCCGGCTCAAAGAAGACGCCCGACGCAAACATGCGCGGGTGGCGGCGCACGTTTGCTTCCAGCACGCGCCGGATGTCCGCCGCTCCCATCGTCTGCTGCAACGTCACAAAGTCGGCCGTGCTCCGGACCACCTCGGCCGCCAAAGTCAGCCGCGCATCCAGTACCGCCGCATACCACCGTGTTAGTTCGCCGAGATGCGCTTGCGTTCGCGCCACCGCGAGCCGGGAGGCCCGCTCATACTCGACGCCGCTCATCACGCCATAGACCACCACCAGCGGCACGCCAATGGCCAGAACCAATTTTGCCCGGATGGAGAGATTCATCAGGATTCGCGTTGCATGCCAAACTCCGCTTTGGAGGCTTACGGGAGTGTGGGTCAGACACGCCGCACCGTCAACCGCAGAGACGATATGGTGTGGTTAGCGGGTCGCAGGCTGCGGTCTTCCTATTCGATAGAGGCCGGATTCGGTCCTAACCTTCCAACATGAACCTGAAGATCGAAGTTGAGCGCGAAGCCGATGTTCGCTGGATTGCCGAGGTTCTGGAATTGCCGGGTTGCCTAGCCTACGGCAAGACCAAGGCCGATGCCCTGGCCAAAGCCAAGGCGCTCGCGCTGTGCGTGCTGGCGGATCGGTTGGAGCATGGCGAACCCGTGCCGGCGGGCGAAGAGCTGTTCTCGCTGGCATGAGCCAGTAGGGTTCGGCCAAAGCGAGACGCGTCCTCGCCGCCTTACTCCGGATTGGTTGGACTATCAAGCGCCAACGCGGCACCTCACATCCGATTCTCGCGCGGGACATCTGGCCGGATGTGGTGTTTGCCTTCCATGGCGGCGAAGAAGTCGGACCAAAGATGCTCACCCGCATGGCGAAGCACACGGGCCTTCGACCCGAAGACCTGTAGTGGAATTCAAAGTTGCAGCTCGCAGAGCTCCGCCCTCCGAAGCATGCGTCGCGTGTCGTAACGTCTTCTGAACTGTGCGGGCGCTCCCGGCGAACCGAGTTTGGGAAAGCGACTGCTTCGGCTATCTCGGAGGCCACGCTGGGGGGAGGATTCTATCGTTAGGACGGGTAGCTACCGCTTGGCCAAGGGCGGCGTTGCGGTGGCGCCCAGGCGTATGGGGGGAAGGAACTCGGTGGCCAGCCGTTCGGTCAAGTTGAATATCACTAAGCCATCGGCGCCGAGCTCGCGGGAGAGCTGGAGAATGTCTCCATCCGGATCCGGGCGGGCATGCGCTTCGATTGGGTGCACGGTTTGCGGCTGGACCGAGTCGCGTGCACGCCTTCCTCCGGCGAGCCATTTTCCTTCCAGAACTGCCAGAACGTGGCGCGGGAGCCGGAGCGATGAACGTTTGCTGCCGGCCGGTGGGTTGTCCTGAGACTTGGCCGGGGCTGGGATCGCTTCGCCGCCGAGCTTGGCGCGTCCCCCATCCTCCGCGGCAAGCGATTCTGCCGGTGAAAATGTCGGAGCCCCTTCCAAACCGTGGCGCTTGCCATTTCCTTATGCCGGGTGTGCAGGGATTGGCCGAGGGTATGAGAGTCTCAGGGGTGCCCCACTGTGGTGGATGGCTGCGAGCAGGAACGAGGCGACGCTTGCTCGCGCGCCTACGAGTGCCCTGGGAGAACCAAACGCTGCACCGACTGGCCAAGGCGGCGGGGAATCTTACAATCTATTGGGACCGACCCCTTTCCGACCCCTTTCTGAGACAACCGCTCTCTGGAAGGCCAGTTTGGAAGCGGGACTTTTTCTCCGCGACGGTCGCTTCCCGGCCAAGTGAGCGCGGAATTGGCTCTGTTCCCGCCCACATTGCGCCCGTCGCCACAGCACCGACCCAAAACCGGCAGCACACCGGCAAAACGTGCCCATTGACACCCGCCTGCCCTTCTGAAATCATGTCGCCAGGATGAATGTGAGCGAAAAGCAATTCTCCCTCACCCGCGCAGCGCTCATTACGTGCGGGCGCCAAGTACGTGCGGGCGCTAAAAAAGCAAATTCCTATCAGTCGTGTCGGGAACGGCCCTATTATGAGACTTCGCTTTCATCAACTGGCCGTGGCGCTCTTCGTGTTCTCTATGAGAACGCCTCGGTAACGGTGCTTTACGTTGATTCGAACAGCCCCAATCCGATTCCGCCTTACGCCAACTGGGCCATTGCGGCGACAAGCATTCAAGATGCTGTTGCTGTCGCGAACACCGGCGATTTGATCCTAGTGACCAACGGCTTTTATCGGACTGGCGGCGCATCCAGGAGTGGAAACAACAGAGTAGTAGTGGACAAGGCGTTGATAATCGACAGCGTCAACGGTGCAGCGGCAACGATCATTGATGGCCTCTCACTCGTGCGCTGCGTGTATCTCACAAATGGGGCCATGCTTAATGGTTTCACCCTAACAAACGGGGTTGCTGATTTCGGCGGAGGGATCTACTCTGAGTCCAGCCAAGCGGTAATCTTGAACTGTATTCTAGTTAGTAACACAGCGGCATGGTATGGCGGCGCAGCATGCTACGGGACGCTCGCGAACTGCATATTTACCTCCAACTCATGCAGCTCTGGTGGAGCTGCATATGGTTGCATGCTCGTCAACTCGTCGATTGTAAGCAACTTCGGCGGTTATGGTGGTGGGACCATGCAATGCACGTCGTTTAGTTGTGCTTTTACAAACAACACAGCGTTTATAGGCGGTGGGAGTTATCAAGATACTCTCAACAGTTGCACTTTGGTCGGCAACCAGGCTTCCGCGATGGGGGGTGGCGCCTCTTCTGGCATGCTGAGCGCATGCAAATTGATAGGGAACTCAGCATATAGTGCCGGAGGGGGAGGAGACCAATGTGTTCTAGTTGGCTGCGTGCTGACCAACAACTCCTCGTCGCTCTCGGGAGGAGGGGCCAATAATTCCACAATGACGAACTGCGTGCTAACGGCAAACAGCTCCTTCAACTATGGTGGTGGAGCAAGGAATTGCACCTTGGTCAATTGCACAGTGGTGAGCAATACGGCTCCATTTGAGGGCGCAGGGGTCGATGGGGGAACCGTATTGAACAGCATAGTCTACTACAACATTGGCGGCGGCTATGCTCCAAACATTGCCCAAGCACAATACAACTATTGCTGCACTACTCCCCAATTTTCCGTCCCGGACGGTGGGGGCAATATCAATAGGGATCCCGGATTTGTTGACGGCAGTTTCCACCTCCTCCAAAGCAATTCGCCCTGCATCAACGCCGGCAACAACAGCTACGTCACCAGTCCTACTGATATCGACGGCAACCCACGCATCAAAGGGAGCACAGTGGATATCGGTGCTTACGAGTGTCAAAATCCAGCATCAGTCATCTCCTACGCCTGGCTTCAATTATACAGTTTGCCTACGGATGGTTCGTCAGACCTATCGATACTGACCACGATGGTATGAACAACTGGCAAGAATGGAAAGCCGGGACAGACCCAACAAATCGTCTGTCTGTTCTAAAGATGTTACCCCCTGCGCAGACCAACAATGCACAGGACTGCACTTTGACCTGGCAGAGCGTGAGTGGCAAAACGTATTTCCTTCAACGCAGCACGAATTTCTTGCTACAACCGGCCTTTCTCACAATTCAAAGCAACATCACCGGTTTGACTGGCATCACGAGCTTTACCGACACAAACGCCACGAGCGCCAAAGCCTACTTCTACCGGGTTGGAGTGCAGTGAAGGTGATGATTGATTAGCGCCATTGAATCGGATCACCTCCCGATCCCCAAGCCCTCAATTTCGCGCACGTTGGCTCTACAGGTCTTTTGTTGTTGGCTGCTGGGGGGGCTGGTCAGTGGTTTGAACAGCGTGAGGGGCAGACGGGCGGGATGTAGCAGGTGGGAGGGCCGTTTCAGCCCAAGTTGGCTGTTGACATCCCGGCCCTGCTCTGCCAGCATCGCGGCATGCTTGGTGGGACTGAGAAACTAAGTCTCCCTCACCCGTGCAGCGCTGAGTACGTGCGGGCGCGCAAGAAGCACATTCCTGTCAGCTTTGGGTTATGAAAGCCAACCTTCTCTGGGTTCTTCCTCGTTCTCGCGACCGCGTTTTCGACTGCTTCCGCTACCACCCGGTATGTGGACCTCAACTGCCCGACGCCGACCCCGCCCTACACGAACTGGTCCACCGCGGCCACCAACATTCAGGACGCCCTTGATGCCGTTGACGGGGCCGACCTCATCCTGGTCACGAACGGCATTTATACTTCCGGAGGCCGGTAGCATGGCATGACAACCGGTTGGGATGACCCGGTAGGGAACAACGGTGCAGAGCTGAACGGGCCGGAGCAGACGGTCATCCAGGGTTGGCAGGTGCCAGGCACGACCAATGGGCCCGGGGCGATCCGCTGCGTTTATCTGAACGGCAACGTCGGTGCTGTCCGGGTTCACGCTGACCGATGGGGCGACACTTGCCTCGCATGATGGCGGCGGAGTTTGGGCGTACTCAGTCCTCGGCGGTGGTGACGAACTGCGTGATAGCGGGTAACTCGGCCAGTGTACGGCGGCGGCGTGTATGGCGGCTGCACGCTGAACAACTGTCTGTTGATCGGCAACTCGGCGGTGTACGGTGGCGGGGCGTATGGAGACTGCACGCTCAGCAACTGCCTGTTGGCCGGCAACTCGGCTGTGAGGGGCGGCGGGGCGTACGCTTCCCCCGCCTAGCTGGCATCTGGTTGGACAATTCAAGAGTGATCTCCAACTCCGCTCAACAAATGGGAGGCGGGCTATACGAAGTGGACGCCCATGGCAGTCTGCTAACAGACAACTCGGCCGATGCCGGTGGCGCAGCATGGGGCGGTCGCCTGGTGAACTGCACGGTGACTCACAATTGGGCCAGAATCGGCGGGGGCACCTCGGGTAGCACACTCGTCAACAGTATCGTGTACTTTAACCGCGGAAGCGGTGCGGTGATGAATTACGATGCCGGCACGCTTAACTACTGCTGCACGACGCCGCTGCCTTTGAGCGGAACGGGCAACATCAGTGTGGATCCGCAACTGGCCAACCCTTCGCATTTGAGCGCGGGTTCCCCCTGCCGCGGCGCGGGCGACGACCGTTTAGCTATCGCTACTCTGAGGGACATCGAGGGGGAGGTTTGGCAGCATCCGCCCTCGATCGGTTGCGACTAGTACAACGCCGGGGCAGTCACCGGCGCGTTGAGTGTGGCGATCAGCGCTGCCTATACGAACGTGGCGGCCGGTTTTGGTGTGGAGTTTGCCGGCGTCATCGAGGGGCGCACCTCGGCGAGCGTCTGGCGGTTCGGCGATGGCACGACGGTGAGTAACCGGCCCTACGCCCAACATGCCTGGGATGCTCCGCGGGATTATGTCGTCACCCTGACGGCCTACAACGAGAGCCACCCGGAGGGAGTGGAAGCTTCACTGACCGTGCACGTTCAAGCCACGCCGACGCATTTCGTGATGTTGGGCAGCACCAATCCGGTGGCGCCTTATGAGAGCTGGGAGACAGCGGCGGGGGACATCCAATCGGCGGTGGACGCCGCCAGTGTGCCGGGGGCGGTCGTGATGGTGGGTGACGGCATCTATGACACCGGGGGCGTGGCCGTGGACGGTCAAATGACCAACCGGGTCGCCGTAGCCAAACCGCTGACCCTGAAGAGCGTCAACGGGCCGGCGGCGACATGGATCGTCGGCTACCAGGTTCCGGGAACCACGAATGGGGAGGGCGCTATCCGATGCGTTTATCTTTCCGAAGGCGCGGCACTGTCCGGTTTCACGCTCACGAATGGGGCAACGCGCAAGAGTGGGGACCTCGAACATGAGCAGAAAGGCGGCGCGGTGTGGTGTCCCTCCATCAGCGAGGTCATCAGCAATTGTGTCCTGACGCGCAACTCGGCTTACGAGCGGGGCGGAGGGGCTTATGGGGGCACGCTCGAACCATTGCACGCTGAGCGATAACTCCGCGTCGCTATGGCGGAGGAGTGTATGGAAGCCTGCTCACCGGGTGCGTGCTCACGGGCAATTCGGCAGGTAATCATGGTGGCGGCGCAGTGTTATGGGCTGCTGAACAACTGCACGGTTACGGGCAACTCGGCCCCGCAGGGCAGCGGAGTCTCGAGCAGTTGGCTGAACAATTCTATTGCCTATTTCAACGCATCTCCCGGTGGTGCGGTTGGCAACCACGTGGCCCTGATGGCGAACTTCAGTTGCACCACGCCCCAACCCTCAGGCGGCGCGGGCAATTTCACCAATGCGCCGCTCTTTATGGACACCGCGGCCAGGGACTTCCACCTGCAAACGAATTCGCCCTGCATCAATGCAGGTGCGAATGCCTACGTGACCGCGGCCACAGACCTTGACGGCAACCCCCGGATCGCGGGCGGCACGGTGGATGTCGGTGCGTATGAGTTCCAGCAACCGCTCTCGGTGATCTCGTACGCCTGGCTGCAGTCTTATGGGCTCCCGACGGACGGCACGGCCGACTTCATTGATTCCGACTCGGACGCCATGAACAACTGGCAGGAATGGGTCGCCGACACACACCCGCTCAATCCGACCTCCGCGCTGCGCCTGCTCAGCGCAGTCGCCAATCCGCCGGTGGTAACATTGACGTGGCAAAGCTCGACCAACCGAACCTACTCGGTGCAGAGCGCAGCCAGTTCGACCGGGCAGGTCTGTTTCACGGCGATCGCCTCGAACATCCCCGGTCGTTCGGGCACAACCTCATTCACCAACGCGAACGCACTTGGCCCCGGCCCGGTTCTCTATCGTGTCGCAGTTCAACGGCCGTAGTGCTGGCCCCTCCTGATAGGAGTTTGGTCATCGTCCGCTTGCATGCTTGTTTCTTCCTCGGACCCTGCTCGCACGCCCCGGCTCCAGAGGGGGAGGTGCGGGTGCCACGCTGCACCCATGCGGCGTTGCGAGCGGCCTGTAAGGAATTGGCTTACGGTCTGGTCAGCGGCGGCGCGGAGGTGATGCCGAGGCGCATGGGGGGAAGGAACTCGGTGGCTAGCCGCTCGGTCAGGTTGAAGATCACGAATCCATCGGCGCCGAGTTCGCGCGACAGTTGGATCTGCCGGGCGAGCTGTTCCGGGCCGGACAGCTTGTGCGCGCCAATGCCGGCGTAGCAGGGGATCTTGTGGTTCACCGCGGCCACCTGAGCGCGGACCCACTTTGAGAAATCGCCGTCGTCGGCCTCGTAATCCATTGGGCAGACGAAATCGAGGTAGCCGGCCTCGATCCAAGCTTGCGCGTCCTGGCCCACGACTCTCCGTGCGCTTTCCCAGTTTCCGAAGACCGCGGCGGAGACCTTCATTCCCGGCTTGAGCTTGTGTGCTTCCTGGCTGACGGCACGCACCAGCCGCGTGATCTGCTCGCGCCGCCAGTCGCCGAACGGATCGGCGCGCTTGCCGGCCAGCACGTCCTGGGGCCATTGCTCCACCTTTGCCCCGCTGGCCGCCTCGAACCGCTCGCGGCAGCCGGCACAGAAACAGCCGTCCTTGTTCGGGTAGCGGATGTAATCGAAGTGAAGGCCGTCCACGTCATAGTTGCGCGCCACTTCGAGCATCGAGTCGCGCTCCAGGGCGAAGTTGTCGGGGTGGGAAGGGCAGAGCCAGTTGACATCCGCACCTTGCTGGTCCTTTTGCGTGCGACCGGCGGCGCGCAGCTTCGTGATAAACTCGGGCGGCGCATGGAGCAGGTTGTGGTTGACCTTCCAGACATGCAGCTCGATCCCGTATTTGCGGCAGGCCTTGAGGCATTCGGCCACCTGGTCGCCTTGCTCGGCAACCTTCGGGCTCACAGGCAGGATCTTGCTGGGGTAATGCGCGACGCCCGCCCAGACCAGGTTTGGAATGATGGCGTTGAACCCGTTCGATTTGAGCGTGGCGATGGTTCTGTCCCAGCCCCAGCCCTCGATGCCGTAGGCGGAGTGGATCCAGGTGGCGCGGAACTCGCCCGGTTTGGAGGGTTGCGCGCGGAAGAAGGCCTCGCGCTCGGCTGGGGTGGCCGCGGGAGCAGCACTCGCCTTCACCAGCCGCACGGCGGCCGCTTCGCCCCGGTTGAGTCGGAGCGCGCCGTCGCTCGCGCGCTGGCGCAGCCTGGTTTCGCGCAAGACCGAGCCGTCTTCGCGCAGCAGCACCGCGTTCCACCTGCCCTCGGGGAGGTGGAGGAAGAGCGGCTCGGTGGAAGCGCCCTCCATGCGGATTTCGATGGCGTCGCGCGTCGCCCGGATGCGCAGGATCAGGTCCTGGAAGCGAATCCGGTCCACGGTGAGCTCGGGCCAATCTGCGGGGAGCCGCGGGTCGAGCTTGAAGCCGTCGGCGCGCGGGGCGAAACCGAGGAAGCCGTTCAGCATGATTTGCGGGACCATCGCGCTTTCGAAGAACTCCATGTCGAGCCCGAGGCCGCCTGCGGTGCCGCCGCCTTGCATCGCCCCTTCGCGTGAGCCGTTGTAATATTTGCGGTAGCCGCCGGCTGCCTGCACCTCGTCGAACCAGGGGAGGATCTCTCGCAGCCGCTGCCAGGCGCTGTCCGGCCCGAGAACTTTGAGTCGCGCCATCAGATCATGGTAGGAAAAGCCGAGCACGGCGCCGCCGTCCTGCACCTGGCCGCCCCAGGGGATGCTCTCCGGGTTGCTCCAGGCCCAGAAATACCAATCCAGGTTGCGCCGGGTGGTGGCGCGCGGCCCGAAGCGCCAGTGGTAGATGTCCTTACCCTGGGACGTGTCGCCCGCCACCGTGCGGTCGCCATTGATCCAGTCCAGGATGGCACGCGCGTGTTCCGGCGTGGCGAAGTCGTAATAGACCGCTTCGCAGTTCAGGAACGTGAACCCATAATCGTGCGTCTTGCCGTCGGCATCCACGCACGCGTTGAAGCGCTGCGTTACCGGATTCCAGAACAGGCGGTTGCCTTCCGCCTTCACCTCCGCCGCGTGCCGTTCAAGCATCGCGGGGTCAAAACTCAAAACGCCGCCGGGAATTTGCCACTCCGGGTGTTCGCGGATCTCACGCTCGACCGTCCCCATCACTCGCACTGCGTCGTAGTATTGGATAGTGGCGTAGGCATCCAGGCCGCCGAAGGGGAGGATATCCCAGTAATTGTTGCCGACGCCCCGACCGGTGTGAATGGTCTTGGCGCCGTCCGCGCTCCGCTCCAGCCCGCTGCGCCCGTCATGGCCGATCCAGTCGTTACAGACGACCTTGCGCTCGAGCGCGTGATGCTCGGTCATCACGTAACGCAGGGCTGTGCGCATGCGGTTGACGTGGGCGCGCAGGAAAGCCAGGTCGCGCGTCCACCAGAAGTACTTGGCGCAGCCGCGGACGAAGTTCTGGCTGTTGATGTTGTGGCGCGTGTCATATTGCGAGAAGAAGGCTTGGAGGGTCACGCTGCCGGGGGCGGAATTGCCCAGCCCGATACGCAGTTGGGCGACCTCGCCCGTCCACTGTGGATGGCGATACATCGGGATCATGGTGTAGCTGATGGTGTCGCCTTTCACCGGCTCGAAATACATCCGCCGGGCCGCGCTGAAGTTCGTCCGCGACGGCGTGGTCCATTCGACGAACGGTTGGGCGGCGCCCAGGCCGACGGTCTGCCAGCGCAGTTGGAGAAAGGGCACCTCGAAGGTGTGGCACTTCCAAGGGGGCGCGGTGACCAGCGCGGCGGTGTTGGTAACTTCGAGGCGCCACCCGTCCTCGTTTACGCCGGCGTCGCGCGCTCCCGCCAGGCTCCACCCGTCGGGCTTGCTCAAGTCGTTCGGCCGCCAGCCCGGGCCGGCGGTGTTCTTGAACGAGAAATGCCAGCCGCAGCCGCGCCGGCCCTGGTTCCAAAACGGGAAGGGCCAGCCGAGCTGATGAGCGATGCTGGCGTGCTGGTGCGTGGCCACATAGCCCTCAGGATCCATGATGCGCGCGTTGAGGGTGGCCGACCACGCCTGGCGCATGGCATCTGACTTGTGCTCGGTGGATACCGCCGGCCACAGCGAGGCGTCGGGGAGCCACTCATCCCATAGCGTCGCCTTGGGTCCGGCCCCCGGGTAATGCAGCCAGAACAGCTCGCGCAAGCTGGCCATCTCCTTTTCGAGGCCCGGCACTTGAAACCGGGGAAAATCATCAGGTGGCGAAGCCCGCAGGATCCCAGCAGAGACCAGGAGGGTGAGGCAGGTTTGAACAATAAGACAGGTGCGCCGGTTCATGGTGTTTGGCGGGCTTCAAATACCCGAAACATGGACGTTGCACAGCATAAAACCTTCACGGCCAATGCGCGGGGCGTGTCGGCACTGCTTCCGGACCGCGAGCCGTCCCCGGCTCGCAGCGCATGCGACTGAGTTAAGGGTGTGGGAGAGAATTCGAGTCTCCTTGTGGTTTCGGGGTTGCTGCGAACCGGGACGGTTCGCCGTCCGGCGGCAGGGCATTCGCGCTTGCCGGTGCTCCAACGGGCTGCCTATAAACACCCCACTGATGAGCCTAAGATGTCTTTTCTGGTGCCTCTGGCTGACCGGCGCCGCGGGGGCGACGGCGGCCCAGCCGGAGAGCGGTCGTTTCGAGTCGCTGGGCAGCCCGGTGCGCGTCGGCGGGCTGATGGGGTGCGTGGTGGGCCCGAGCGGGCGTGGCGGCGAGGCGCTTTACTTCAACTTCAATCAAGCGGGCGCCCCGCTGTTCCTGGTGCAGGTGGATCCCGACACGGGCGAGGCGCGCCAGTACAACGCGCCGGAGGGGCCCGGCGCGTGGGGCCTGATCACCGGGCCGGACGGGAAGATTTACCTTGGCACGTGGGACGGCGGGCTGATCCTGCGATTCGATCCGCGCCAGGCGCAGAAGGGCATCGAAGTCGTAGGCAGTCCATCGCCCAGCGAGACGTATCTCTGGCAGTTCGACCTGGGCAAGGACGGCAAGCTCTATGCCTGCACGTATCCGAATGCGAAGCTGGTGAGCTACGACCCGGCGACCGGCAAGATGGAAGACCTGGGCCGGATGCACCCGACCGAGATGTATGCGCGCAGCGTGGCCGTGGGGCCGAATGGCAAGGTTTATGTCGGCATCGGGACCGAGAAAGGCGATTTGGCGGTGTTCGACCCGGCGACGCGGACGCATCGCAGCATTTTGCCGCAAGGCATGCGTGGCGCGCCGGGCGCGATTAGCGTTGGCGTGTCGCGCCGCAGCGATGGTCAGGTTTACGCGGCCACCAGTGCCGGCTTGCTGCGTGTCGAGGACGAGACTTTGGCACGCGTCGCGAGCGCGCCGGATGTCCCGGCGCTTAAGCTGCGCGACGGCCGCGCGGTGACGGCGTTCGGGCGCGGCACATTTTCGCTGCGTGATCCGGCCACCGGGCAGGTGGTCGAGCGCACGTTCAAGTATGCCGGGGCGGGCGACATGATTTTCGTGGTGGGGATGGGTCCCGGTGGCGCGGTTTACGGCAGCACGGCGATGCCGATGGAGATCTTTCGCTATGACCCTCGCGCGGGGCGGAGCGAGCACCTGGGCGGGATGCCGGGCGGCGAGGTCTATTCGATGCTGGAGGAGGCCGGCAAGCTTTACCTGTGCTACTACGGTGGCGCGGTGATGAACCTTTATGATCCCGCCAAGCCGTTCTGGAAGTATGGCACCGACAAGGACTGCAACCCGATCAGCTTCGGCGGGGTGGGCGACGGGCACTTACGGCCTCGGGCAATGATTCGCGGTCCGGGCGGGCTGATCTACATCGGCAGCGAGCCGCCCTATGGACAGCTCGGCGGTGCCCTGGGCGTGTGGGATCCTCGGCAGAACAAGACCATCGAGAATTACCGGAACCTGGTCACCAACCAAAGCATCGTCTCGCTGGCGTACGAGCCCAAGAGCGGCCTGATCTTCGGGGGCAGCGCCAACTGGGGCGGCGGCGGCACGCGGCCGGCAGAAAAGGAGGCCAGGTTCTTTGCCTTTGACCCCAAACAGAAGCGCAAGGTGTTTGAGACCGCGCTCGCGCCGGGAGCGGTGAGTTATCCCGCCACGGAGGCTGCCGACGGCAAGGTGTTCACGACGGTGGGCGACCGGCTGTTTGTCTTTGACCCAAAGACGATGCGGGTAGTGCGGACGAACAGCCTGCCCGGGAACCAGGCCCAGATTTCGCTCGGCCGGCATCGAAGCGGGTTGCTGGTGGGCCTGACGAGCCGGACGGTATACGCGTTTGACCCGGTGGAGGGTGAGTTGGTTCACAGCGCCCAGTCGCCGGCACACATCAATTGCGGTTTCGCGCTGTCAGACGAGGCGGTGTATTTCGGTTCGGGACCGACGCTGTGGCGGTATTGGCTGCCGCGGTGGGATTCGCCTGCGCGGCAGGGAAGGAGCAAGAGATGAAAAACTTGGAGTCAGGAACTCTGGGAAGGACGCGTATGATAGAGGTGTCACTTTCCCCCTCTCGGCTCTCTCCCTCAGTGAATTCGAACTGCACCCACTGGCCACGAGGGCAAAGCTCGCCGTTTGACATCACGATTCCAGCCTCGTAACTTCAGGCCATGATGAGTGAAACCGAAAACCAATGCTCCCCGACCAATGCCGCTTTTCCCGGGGTGGCTTTTCCCTGCGGACCGGCTGATTTGGGGCGCGATGAACAGGGCCTAAAGGGTGCAACGTGGCGTCGTGGGTCTGCCACGCTCAATTCGACCGTGCTTTTGTGCGGCTTGCTGGCTCTACCCATGCCCATCCTGGCCAAGGACAAGGAAAAAGCTGACGCCGGGTTGAAGAACGCCGTGGTCTTAATTATTCGGCACGCGGAAAAGCCGGACAAGGGTGAGGATTTGTCCAAGGCTGGGAAGAAGCGCGCCGAGGCCTACGTCAAGTATTTTGAGAATTACGCCGTGGATTCGTAAGCCGTTCAAGGTGGACTATTTGTTCGCCGCCGCCGATTCCAAAGATAGCAATCGTCCGCGGCTGACGCTGGAGCCGTTCAGCAAAGCTGTCGGGCTCAAGATTGACGCCCGGTTTGAGTGCGCCAAGAATCAGGAACTGGCGGCTGCCATTCAGAAGAAGCCCCCCGGTAAACAGTATTTGATCTGCTGGCACCACACCGAAATACCGCATCTTCTAACTGCCCTGGGCGCCAACCCCAACACGCTCCTTCAAGGCGACAAATGGCCCGACGCTGTGTTCGGCTGGGTTATCCAACTGCGTTACGATTCAGACGGCCATGTGCTTGAAGCCAAACGCATCAGCGAGAACCTGATGCCTGACGATTCGGGCAAATAACAGCCATTCTTCGCAACACGCTGCGGTACAGGGTGTTGCGATCTTCACGTTTTGGGGGCTCATGGCTAGCACAGCCGTGGGGGGTAGGGGGATAACAGCCGTTCCCAAAGCAGTCTTGAAACGGTGGGGCGGTGGACCATCCTTGGGCCATGCCGCTGCCGCGTTACCTTTCCCGGGTTCTCCTTAAGGATAGGGTGCAACGATATGGCTAATACTGAAAATACCGCCTCCACGAAGCGCAAGTGCGTCGGCTGCGGCGCTGAGTTGCCGGGCACCACGCCACCACCCGACCTTTGCCCCAAATGCCTCCTCAAGCTCGCGATGGAGACCCAGCCGGGGCCGCCCGGCACCGTCGCGGTTCCCGGCGGGGCGACCAAATCCCGCGGCCTGCCGCAGGCCGGCGAGCAGTTTGGCCATTACAGCATCATCCGCGCCCTTGGGGTAGGCGGCATGGGGGCGGTCTATGAGGCCGAGGACCTGGAGAGCGGACGCCGTGTGGCGCTCAAGGTTTTGAGCCATACCCTCGATTCGCCCGACGCGCGCGAGCGATTCTTCCGCGAGGGGCGCCTGGCCGCCTCGATCAACCATCCCAACAGCGTGTATATCTTCGGCACCGAAGAGATCGGCGGCACGCCGGTCATCACGATGGAACTGGTGACCGGCGGCACCTTGCAGGAGCGCGTGCGCGCCCGGGGACCGTTGCCGATCGGCGAAGCCGTGGACTGCGTCTTGCAGATCATCGAGGGCCTGGAGGCGGCCCAGCGCCTGGGCATCCTGCACCGTGACGTGAAGCCCTCGAATTGCTACGTGGGCGAAGACGGCAAGGTAAAGATCGGCGACTTCGGCCTCTCCATCTCCACCGCCATTCGCACCGAGCCCGCTCTCACCGCCACCGGCGCCTTTCTCGGCACCCCTGCCTTCTGCTCACCCGAGCAACTCCGCGGCGAAGAACTCAATGCCCGCTCGGACATGTATTCGGTCGGCGCCACCCTCTACTACCTCCTCACCCGCCGCACGCCCTTCGAGGCCCAGAACATGGTGCAAATGCTGGCCACGGTCTTCGAGCAGCGCGCGCCCTCACCCAGGAAGTTCCGTCCCGAGGTTTCTCAGGGGCTCGCCAAAGTCGTGCTGCGTTGTCTCGAAAAGCAGCCGGGCGAACGCTTCAAAAGCTACGCCGACCTCGCCCGGGCGCTGGCCCCCTACGGTTCGACCGCCCCGACCCCCGCGACCCTGGGCCTGCGCTTCCTGGCGGGTCTCCTGGACATGGCGATCCTCAGCGGGGCAGCGGCGGCAATCAATCTGTCGGTCTTCGGTTCGACCATGGCCTTCATGGAGGGGGTGATGGAACGATCGCCGATGATGCTCCTCTGCCTGTTTGGATGGTTCGGCGTCGTAACGCTCTATTATGCCCTGTGCGAAGGACGGTGGGGCGCCGCCGTCGGCAAGGCCCTGTGCCGGTTGCGCGTCGTCGGGCCAGACCGTAACCCGCCCGGCTTCAAGCGGGCGTGGCTTCGGGCGCTGCTGTGGGTCGTGTTGCCTGTGCTGCCCTACTGGGTGACATTTGGCATCAGTCCAAAGGCGTACCTGGCCGCCTCTCAGTTGACCCAGATGCTGTTGCAACTGACCTTCTGTGGGATCATGGCCCTTTTCTTCGTCACCGCCCGCCGCCGCAACGGCTTCGCCGCCCTCCACGACCTTCTCACTCGCACCCGAGTGGTCTCCCGCGCCGCCTTCAGCGCGCGGCCCACGCTGCCGATCAGCGAAGCCCCCCCGCCTGCCGTCGAGTCAGCCACCACCATCGGCCCGTATCATGTGCTGCAACCGCTCACCGAGTCGGCCGGTACGAAATGGTTCCTCGGCTACGACCTGAAGCTACTGCGCAAAGTGTGGATCTGCACCGTGCCCCCGAGCACCCCACCGGTCGCCCTTTCCCGGCGTAACCTGGGCCGCGTGGGCCGCTTGCGCTGGCTCACCGGGAAACGGTCGCCGGAGGAAAACTGGGACGCGTTCGAGGCGCTCAGCGGCCGGCCCTTCCTCGAGTTGATCAGCCAGCCGCAGCCTTGGCGTGACGTGCGCTTCTGGCTCCATGACCTGGCCACCGAAATCGGCGCCGCGGAGAAGGACGGAACCCTGCCCGAACTCGCCCTCGACCGGCTCTGGGTCACCGCCGAAGGCCGAGCCAAGCTGCTTGACTTCCCTGCCCCCGGCCCGATGGGGAAGTCCGAAGTCCGAAGTCCGAAGTCCGAACTCAATCCTGAGGCCCAGCCTCGAACGGCCCAAGGCTTTCTCGCTGAGGTGGCCGCTGCCGCGTTGGAATGGAGCGGGGTGGCAAGCGTGAAGACCGCGGGGAACGTGGCGCTGGCGTTACCGCTGCACGCGCGCGCCTTCCTCAAGAGCCTGTCGCAGATGGCGAGCGCGGATGCCGTGGCGGCGGCGCTCAAACCGCTCTTGAACCGGGTGCCGGCGGTCTCGCGCTTGCGCCGGGCCGCCCTGGTGGCGGGCTGCATTGTGTTTCCGGTGCTGGCCTGCGGTGGCGGCTTCTTCGGCCTCACCTTCGTGCAGGAGCTTACCCGGAAGAATCCGGGCCTGATGGACCTGACCACGCTGCTGCAAATGCGGACCTCGGCACAGTTTTGGGGCGGCCAGAAAGCGAAGCTGCCCACCGACCGCCAGTTTGCGATCTACATTGCCCACCATTACCGCGGCCTCATTACCAATACGGCCTCCTGGTCGAGCCCGTACGTGTTGATGATGGTCAAGGGGGAAGCGCGCAAGTTTGCCGAACAGAGCGTGACCGACCATCCTGAACCCACGGAAGCCGAGATCAAGGAAGCCGACGCCGCGGTGGGCAAGCACCTGCCCAAGCAACGATTCTTTGGCGAGAAACTGCCGCCCGCAATGCCGGTCCTGATAATTGTGGCGTCGCTGCTGTTTTATGTTGGCCTGCCGGCCGTGATCGCCGCACTGCTGTTCCGTGGCGGGGTGGTCCTGCTCATTGCGGGGGTGACGTATGTGAGGAAGGACGGCGCGCGCGCTTCCCGCCTGCGGCTGCTCTGGCGGGCGCTGGTGGCGTGGAGCCCGGTGGTGCCCGTGTTCGGCGTGACGATCCTCGCGCTCGAAAAGCATTGGGTCTGGCCACCCTGGCTGGCCCTGGCGCTCCTCGGCCTGCTGGCTGCGCTGTCGGTCATCCTGCCGCGGCGCGGTCTCCAGGACCGCCTTGCCGGCACCTGGCCTGTCCCGCGTTGACTCCACTGCCCAACATGTAGGATACAACAGTAGGCGCATATTCTGAGCTATGAAGAACACCATTACGCTCCTCGCGGTCGTGGCCGCCGCCGTTTTGGCCGCCGTTTGCGTGGTCCAGTCCCGCAAATCCGCCACCCAGCAAAACCAAGTCGCTGCTCTTCGGGGCGAGCTGGACGCAACCGCGCAGCAGGTTGATGACCTGCAGGCCGCCCAGAAACGCGCTGACCGTCAGCGCCATGAGCTGGCGGGCCAGGCCGAGGAGCTGGCCGCACAGCTCCAGGCCCGCCGGGCTGCGGAGACCACGGTGGCCGCTGCCGTCTCCGCCCCCGCTCCCGCCGCAGCGCCGCCGGCCGAAGCCGGAAAGCCGGACGACGCGCAAGGCGGCTTGGGCAAGATGCTTTCCAAGATGATGCAGGACCCGGACACCCGGAAGTTCATCCACGACCAGCAACGGATGATGATGGACCAGATGTACGCGCCGCTGGTCAAGCAGATGGGCCTCACCCCGGAGCAGGCCACGCAGTTCAAGGACATGCTGGCCGACAACGCGATGAAAGCGGCCGACAAAGCCCCCTCCATCTTCGGAGGAGTGGCCGCGACTAATCGCACGGAGGTGTTTAACAACCTGACCGCCGAACAGAAGAGCTTTGACGAACAGATCAAAGCCTTCCTGGGCGACGCGCGCTACGCCCAATACAAGGATTACCAGGAAACCGTCAGTGAGCGCACCCTGCTCAACCAGTTCAAGATGCAGGCCGGCAGCGATTATAACCTCACGGAGCCCCAGACCGAAGCCCTGCTGGCCTTCATGAAGGAGGAGAAGAAGAACGTCGCCAAGGCCACCGGCTTGCCGGTCGAAGAAGGTCAGGAGTCCGCTCGGTTCCAGGCGCTAACGTCGGATGCCAAGGTGAGCGAGATGCTCCAGGCCCAGCAAACCATCGGCCAGCGGGTCTATGAGCGCGCCCGGACCATCCTCTCCCCGGAGCAGTTGGACACCCTCGCCAGGTTCCAAACCAACCAGATGCAAATGATGCGTATGGGCATGAGCATGGTGAAGAAGACCTTCGCGCCCGACAACCGCGCCCGCCGCCGACCTCACCGCCGAACCAGTAGAACGCTCCACCGGTTCTCCCTTTCCATGAACACGTAGGGGCGACGGGCGCAAAGTAGTGCTTGCATTCCTCGGGCGGCCCGGTAAAAAGGAGTGTATGTAGGTTCTTTACAATACGCCGGGAGCGAGCGCAGTGCTTCCGGCTTGAGTCTTTGCGTTGCGAGGACTCGGACTTCTTCGAAACACGACCAAATCTCTTCTTGGATGTCTGCCTCGGCGCGCGAGCAATCGCGCGTCCTGACGTGCTTTCCCAGCAGGCCGCTTGGTCGTGGCCCCGAAGAGAGTGCGTTAGTGACGCGTTTCTCTTTTTCGGGGGTGACCTGGCCTGAGTGCTCGCGGCACAAAGCTGCGAGAACCACGAACAACACAGCATCAAGAGAAGATTGAACTATATAAAGCGAATGGCCCGCACCATCGGCCACGCGGTTGTAGGAGCCGCACTGGCGTTCACCCTGACCACCAACCTGCCCGCGCAGAGCAACCCGGCGCCAACGGTCGGAACCTTCTACTCCGCCAAAGACCCCGACCTCCCTCCTCTCCCGTGGAACAATCACCCAGAATTGAGCGTCACCGGGGTGGAACCGGGAATCTACGTCGTGGATGACACCAGTATCCCCGACACCCCGGAGGAAGCCGCAGCCCGAGCAATCAGACAGGCTCTCGCTCAGCGGGCAAGCACAGGCACGCTCCAGACTGACCAAGCCTCATCGGCGGTCGCTCAGGAAGCCTCCTTTGCAGCCATCATTGAGCAAGTGTCGCCCTGGCTGCACGCGCCGATCAAGATGCCCGACAGCACGCCGGCCCCGTCACTTCAAGACCTGACGGACGCGCAAGCTATGATCACCTCGTCGAACGCGGATGCGATACTCGCCGAGCAACAAGCGGCCCTTGACGACGCGATTGCCTGGGGCGCCACCAATGGCTGGCCAGCGGTTATTGGCACCGACGATGCCCCGCGCGGCTACCTTGTGAGCCGCGATGAAAACGGACCACACTACCTCATGCCGGTGGGCTTGGCCGAGGCGATCACCCTCTCGACCACCAATGTCTGGCCCGGCGGGCCGACCGGCTTCAACCTGACTGGAACGAATGTGACGATCAGCATGTGGGACGAGGCATCCCCGCGCCTCACCCATATCGAGCTCTACCCCCGCGCTGTCGAGTTGGACGGGAACACGACCAACTCGTACCACTCGACAGCCGTGGCTGCGATCCTCGGGGCGGCGGGCGCGACGTACTTCTACGACACGAATAACCATCCCCTCGGCCCGCTCGCCAAAGGCATGGCCTATGCTGCCCAGGTTCAGGCCTGGGACTTGCGCACCGACGTTGGCGAGATGACTCGATCAGTCGGAACGAATCACATGCGCCTGTCTAACCAGTCTTACAGTTCAATAGCCGGCTGGTACTACTACGGGGGCGGCCTATGGGTGTGGTATGGCTATCCTAACGTGAGCGCGACACAGGATCCAACCTTCGGCAACTACACAACGAATTCCGTCGGCTATGACAGCCTGGTGCAGGGTGCCCCGACCTACTTGCAGGTCTGGGCTGCGGCTAATGACCAGGGCGAGGCACCGCCCATCCAGCCAACCAATCATCTTGAACGCACAGGTTACACGACCACGTACCGGCCAGCTGACGGCGACCAGGGCGGCTATGATACAATATCGGACCAGGGGTGCGCCAAGAACGTCCTTACGGTCGGCGCGATCTACGCCCTCACGAACGGATACACGGGGCCGACAAATGTCGTGCTTGCATCGTTCAGCTCTTGCGGCCCGACCGATGACGGGCGCATCAAGCCGGACGTAGTCGCGGATGGCGTAAATGATTTCGCGCCTGGTGCCGCGTACGATAACGAGTATGTGGTATGGCCGGCCGGGGGGACGAGTTTTGCCGCGCCGGGAGTGGCTGGCTCCGTCGGGCTGCTGTCCCAGTTCTACAAGCAGCTTCATCCGAGCAGCGGTGAGCCGCTCGCCTCAACTCTCAAGGGCCTGGTTCTCCACACAGCGGATTCGTGCTCGACCAACTCCGGCCCGAGCTACCGCTTCGGATGGGGAGTGATGAACACCCGGACCGCCGCAACCCTCATCAACCAGGACGCCACCAACGGCCTGAAGAACCAGATTAAGGAAGTGCTCCTGACCAACAGCTCGACCATCCAGTTCCCGGTCGTTGCTTCTGAAGGCACCAATCCGCTCAAGATCACCATCTGCTGGACCGATCCCGCCGGAACGCCGAATGACATGACCAACCTGGACAATCCCACCCCCAAGCTGGTGAACGACCTGGACCTGCGCGTGGTGTCCCCGTCCGGCACGACGAACCTCCCTTGGGTCCTGAACCCGGACCTGACGAACCAGACCTCACCGGCCCGCTCGGCGCTTGCCACAACGGGCGATGACAACCGCAACAACGTCGAGCAGGTCTATGTTGCTCAGCCGACCAACGCGCCGTATCTTGTGCGAGTGACGCACAAAGGCACTTTGCAGAGCAACGCCACGCAGTGGGTTTCAATCCTGATCAGCGGAAACGTGCCCCAGCCGGCTCCGCCGCTGGTGATCAATCAGATCGTGAAAACGGCAACGAACACCCTCGCCATCGGGTGGCCTGCTGTGGTCGGGGCGCAATATCAACTGCAATCGCGAAGCGCTGTCGTGGGTGGCAACTGGTCGAACGTGGACGGCATCATCAGCGCCCGCCTGACCAACGTGGTGACCCTGGTTCCTTTCAGCCCAACCAACGCCGCACAGTTCTTCTGCGTGGCACAACTGCCGTGAGAGCCTCTCTCTCAGCGCGTGCGCGAGCGCGAGGGCTGGGTCTCGCGCTCGCATTGGCGGCCGCCGTAACCTGCTTGGTCACGGGTCGAGCTTCCGCCCAAGGCACGATCGTCCACGTTGTTCCCCCCCAGCCGATACCGTACAGCGACTATCCATTCAGCCAGGACATTGACATCAACGGTGACGGCGTCCGGGACTTCAACCTCAACTCCTGGAACCGCATAGACATCGACCTTGTGCCACTTAACAACAATGCCATCATTGCCGTTCCCGAGCCGCCCCCGGACATAGGAGCTTTAATCTACGCGTTCAACCAGGGCGCGGTCATCTCATCCTCGCTCGAACCCGTGCTAGCATGGTGGGGCACGAACGGCAACGGCCCGTCGGGCATCGTCTCTTCCGCTGATATCGGGTCCATTGGCTACTTCCAGGGTGACACCGACGCCTACGCTGGGTTGAGGCTTGATGTGGGAGGGCGCCTCTACTACGGCTGGATGCAGATCCACAACTTCGCCGCCAATTGGGGGCAGATCATTGACTGGGCTTACGAGACCCGGCCCGATACTCCCATCCTCGCCGGCGCAGTGCCCGAGCCGTCAGCCCTGGCGCTCTTTGCTGTGGCCGGCGCGGTGGTGTTACTTGCCCGTTGGCGCGAGGGCTGCCGGTAGGGTTATCGCCGCCGGGGGCGCCTGGATCCGCACGAGGCGCTCCAGATTTGGTTCATCACGGGACTCCGGGGAGTATAGGTGCCGTTGGCCTGCTGATCCGCGCTGGCCGCCTCCCCACGCCGGAGCGCCGGTTTCCAAACCGGCTTAGGCGGAGCGCATGCCCAAGCCGTCCACTCTCTGCGCCACCACGATATGGGCTAGCCTTGGTTCATCGGTGGGACTCAAGCCGGTTTGGAAACCGGCGCTGCTCCCCTGCCGCGTTCAGATGGCCGATCGCCCCGTGCCGCGTCACGGCGTATCGCCGGGGGCCAAAGACCGAATGCGATAGAAACGCGCGGGGGCACCGGCCGCCCCGGGATCGGTGAATTCGAACATGCCGGGAGTCCGTTCCGTGGCCACGCCGATCGGCTGCCAATCCACGAGGTTGGTGGAGGCCTCGACGACGTGACTCGCCGTGGATTCCCCCGCCAATTCCAGCCGGACTCGCCCGCGACCCAGGTGTTCCACCCGAGTGACGTGGCCGTGCGGGGGACTGCTGCCGTCGCGCAGAACGTCAATGATTTCCTGGGCCGCCTCGATCAACTGCTGCCCCAGTGCGGGGTTGGATCGCGCGACGTGGACGCTCACCAGGTGTTGGAAGGCCTCGAGCTGGTGCACGGCTGGGTTGCAGTGTCCTCGCTCAAGGGAGCGCTCTGCTGCTGATAGCGTTGCGATCAGCGGCCGTTGGCGCTGCTGCGGAAGGCCGGAATTCCGGACCATCTCCTGGACGATGGCCGCGGCCTGCGCCGGCGTAATCACCTCGAGGGCGACCGAGGCGCTGTTAGTGCCCCGCGGCTGGGTGTCGTCCAGCCACAAGGTGATGTGATGTGTGCCCAACGCGAGCAGCACCCGGGTGATGGCATTGGTCGAGAGCAGATTGGTGCCTTCCCGCCAGAAGTAATAGAGGTTCGTCCCGTCCGGGTCATAAGACCGCGAGCCGTCCAGCACGACCACGGCGAACCGGTTAGTGGGCTGGGGCTGCCGACACTCCTCTCCAGACCCTTTGTCGTCGCGACGACCGTGATCGCGGTCTCCCTCTTCTTCATCGTCGCCTTCACCTCCGTTTTGGTGCCAGCAGTTGTTGATGGTGAGGACGAAGAGGTTGGTGTAACCGGCAAAGTGCGCCAGCGGCGAGACCTGGATCACCGGCACGGGCGGCTGGTTGAGCCGGATGACTTCCACCGTAAAGGCTTGGCGGTTGGTGGCTTGACCGTCGTCCACGGCCAGCTCCAGCCGGTTGGTGCCCACCGGCAAGGTCACCGTCGCCACCATGCCGGTGGCGATGGCGTTGGAAACGCCGGCTCGATACCACCAATAACGCAACGGGTCGTTATCCGGGTCCGAGGAGCGCGAACCATCGAGGACGACCCGCGCGTCCGTCCGGTTGGTGCTGAGCACGGGGGACACGGTGGCCGAGGCATCCGCGCGCGGCGGCAGGTTGAGCTGGATGACTTCCACCGTAAAGGCCTGGCGGTTGGTGGCTTGACCGTCGTCCACGGCCAGCTCCAGCCGGTTGGTGCCTACCGGCAAGGTCACCGTCGCCACCATGCCGGTGGCGATGGCGTTGGAAACGCCGGCTCGATACCACCAATAATGCAACGGGTCGTTATCCGGGTCCGAGGAGCGCGAACCATCGAGGACGACCCGCGCGTCCGTCCGGTTGG
This sequence comes from uncultured Verrucomicrobiae bacterium, assembly GCA_963822005.1. Classification (GTDB taxonomy): domain Bacteria; phylum Verrucomicrobiota; class Verrucomicrobiia; order Limisphaerales; family UBA8199; genus PALSA-1440. The sequence continues at coordinate 56,357 of CAWGGD010000038.1, forward strand.
TGCTGAGCACGGGGGACACGGTGGCCGAGGCATCCGCGCGCGGCGGCAGGTTGAGCTGGATGACTTCCACCGTAAAGGCCTGGCGGTTGGTGGCTTGACCGTCGTCCACAGCCAGCTCCAGCCGGTTGGTGCCCACCGGCAAGGTCACCGTCGCCACCATGCCGGTGGCGATGGCGTTGGAAACGCCGGCTCGATACCACCAATAGCGCAACGGGTCGTTGTCCGGGTCCGAGGAGCGCGAACCATCGAGGACGACCCGCGCGTCCGTCCGGTTGGTGCTGAGCACGGGGGACACGGTAGCCGAAGCATCCGCGCGCGGCGGCTGGTTCACTCCCACCACCTCGACGTCGTCGTAGAAGGCGTTCATATTACGATATTCCCAGACTTGAACGGTGGTGCGAACCACGGCGTAATGGAGCCGGAGTTCGATTCGGCCGTTCGCGCTGGCGGTATTGGTCACCACGTAGCGCTTCCAACCGGCGGGATTATTGTTGGCGTTGTCCGTGACATACGGGGTTTGCCGGGACACCGCGCCATTCGGCCCGCCCAGCACCTCCATCCAAACCTGCGACAGTTCCAGCCATCTATCGTTCCGGGTGTATTGCACCATCCACGCACTGCAGATGTACGCGCGGCCCGGAGTCAGGTTGGTTACCACCTGCCGGAAGTAGCCGTGCATCAGGCCGTTGCAATAGTTGGGGGCGAAGTGGCCGCCGGCCTTGCTCAAGTAGTTAGTGGAACCGGGCGGATCGGCGTCCCACGTGCCCGGGACTGCGTCTTTGTTGGCCATCGTGGTGCGGCCCGCAACGAGGAAGTCGAAGGGGTCGCAGTTATCGTACACCACCGTCCAATTGTCTGGACCGAACGGTTGCTCGAAGCTGGGGTTGTTTGCGAGGTTCCGCGCCGTGGCCGTTCCCGCGGCGAAGAAAGCCAAGCCAAGCAGCAGGCCGAGGGAAGCGCCCTGGCCAACGCGGAAGACCTTAGTTTTCATAGAATTCCTTTCTCGTCGGTAATCGTTTCGGCGGGGTCCTGGTTGTGATCGAGCATCAAGGCACCAAGGTTAAGGAGAAGTCGTCAAACCACGCGCTGCACTTGGCATGCTTCATGTCTTCAGCCCCTTCATTGACCATGTACCGCTTCCAATTATGCAACTGGACCTCGATCTGCCGGCTGGCCGCACAGGTGATCGTCAGGGAATAGGGGCCGTTGTTGGTCGAATACCCATGAACCGCGTTCGACGCCGAGCCGCTGACCATGGCGGCATAGACCTTCTGGATGGCGGCAGACCCTCCTTCGTCCGTGTATTTGAAATTTGACCTCATCTTCTGAATGTCCAGCCGATAAACCCGGCCCGGTGTGAGGTTGGTGACGACTTGCTTGAAATAGGCATGGATTGTGCCCCAGTTGTTCGGCCGCAGGTGGGCGCCGTGCCCGCCGCTGACCCGGCTGGCGGCTTTGGTCCGACCGGCGATGGCCCAGTCGGTGTAGTCGCCGTCCGGCCCGCCCGGAAACACCACCGCCCAGCCCGTCGTCGGGTCCGCCACCGGGAACGGCGACTCGAAGTCGCCATTCTTCAGCAGATTCTGACCGTGGGCGGAGTTGCCGAGCAAAAGCGCCAAACCGATGAACCATCCCCCGGCGGCAGCTCCGTAACCGAAAGGAAACAGGTAGCGAGTCTTCATAGAACATTTTCTTTTGGATCTGTGGCCATCAGGCGTTCGCGCTGGAAATCATGGGGTCAAGGAGATGTCATCATAATAGGCCGCGCTGATCCACGTCTTGTCGTAGATGGCAGCCCCCACTTTGTTGTAATGGATGCGAACTTCGATTCTGCCATTGGTGTCCGGCGTCTGTTGCGCGTAGAAGGGCCGCCAGATGCCGGTGGCGTAGGTGAACGGCGCATCAATGTCGGTGTCGGTGTTGCCGCTGGAGTCGGTAAAGTCATTGGTGGCGATCAAGCTGAAGCGGCCATCCGGCAGCCGGTTGCCCCGGCCCCCGATGACCTCCATATAGACCAGCATCTTGTCCCGCAGCGCGTCCGTCGCCGACTTCCACCAGTCCTCGCGCATGTTGCCTTCAAACCGATACACATGGCCGGGGGTGAGGTTGGTCACGGTCTGGGCGAAGCAGGCGTGGGCCAGCCGCAAGGTCAACGGGCGAAAACAGCCGCCGAAGAACTTGGTCCCGCTCGCCTGCGAATACATCGAGGCGCCGCGGATGCGCTGCTTGATTTCAAAGTCGTCGGGATTGCCAAACAGATGCAGCACCGTCCAGTTGGTCGGCCCGAGCCGCTGCTCGAAATCGCCGTTCTTCAGCAGGTTTTGCGCCCCGGCCGAAGCGCAGAGGAGCAGGAGCAGGCTGGACAGAAACCCCCGCGCCGCGAGCTTGAAACGAAAAGGAGGACTTTTCATGATAACATGTTGAGCCTTCCCCCGAGGGCAATCAAGCCTTTTTCGCGCCGGGTACAGTACGGATCAGGTTTGCGCAAGGGCCCAGGACAGTGGAGAATAAGCGCATTAACTCAGGCTTGGCCCAGTGACTATAAAACGACGAGTGTTTCTCAAAACGGTGGGGGGCGCCGCCGGCGCCGCGGCGCTGGGGGTGCCGAAGATTTTCGCGGCCGCCGACCTGGCCCCACACACCGGCGATCTGCCGCGGCGGCCCCTGGGCCGGACCGGCATGAAAGTGTCGGTCGTCGGCTTCCCCGGCCTGGCGCTGACCAAGCTCGACCAGGAGAAAGCCACCGCCGCGCTCCACAGCGCCTTCGACCGCGGGGTGAATTTCTTCGACGTGGCCCCCGCCTACGGCAACGGCGACGCGGAGATCAAAATGGGGATGGGTCTGCAAGGCCTGGACCGCGGCAAGTACTATCTCGCGTGCAAGACCAAGAAGCGCGACAGAGCCGGCGCGCAGATGGAGCTGGAACGGTCCTTGCAGCGGCTCAAGACGGATTACTTCGACTTGTATCAATTGCACCACCTGGTGCGGCCGGCGGAGGTCACTGACGCCTGCGGGGCCGAGGGGGCGATCGAGCTGGCGCTCAAGGCCAAGCAAGAGGGCAAGATCAGGTTCATCGGGTTCTCGGCGCACACGACCAAGAGCGCGCTGCAGGCGCTGAAAGCGTTCAGGTTCGACACGGTGATGTTCCCGATCAACTTCGTGGAGTATTACCTGCGCGATTTCGGCAAAGAGGTGTTGGCGCTGGCGGGCGAACGGGGCGCCGGGGTGATCTCGATCAAACCAATCTCGTGGGGAAAGTGGCCGAAGGAAGGCCAGCGGACGCGCGACTGGTGGTATAACTCGGTCGAGGAACCGCGCCAGATCGAGCTGGCGATGCGCTTTGTGCTGTCGCAGAAAGGGGTCGCGACGGCGCTGCCGACGTCTTTCGTTGACCTGGTGGACAAGGCGATCGCGGCGGCGAAGCTGTTCAAGCCGCTGGACGGCGAGGCGGAGGCGGAGTTGAAACAGATGGCCGCCAACCGGGAGTCGCTCTTCCTGGCGGAGGAGCGGCAGGTGGCGCTGAATCTAAAGGATTGGACGCCGGTCTATCCGGACAGCCCGTATGAGAGCGGCAGCGCGCTGGGCTGAGCCAGCGCCGGATTCGACCTGGGCATGGACCGCGCCATCCGCGAGTGGCTCCACAAGCGCTATACCGCCTCGGCCGCCGCCCACCTCGCCCGCGTAGCCGCGAACGTCAGTTCGCGCCAATTCCATCCCGGCGCCTCGCGCCTCACCTACCAAGCGGGCCTGATGCAATCCTCTGTCACCAGCCCCTGCGCGTTCGGATAATCCTTCGGCACGCCGGGGGCGGTGACGGGTAAGCCTTTTTCAAGCTTGGCGGCAACCTCTTGATTTCGCGCGAGAAGTTGGGCCAGCAAATCCTTCTTGGCGTTGAACCCGTAGGCGGTGAGGACGGCGGCGTCGAGCGCGGCGTGGGCGTCCTTCAACGGATTCGCGCCGGGCAATTCGAGGGTGCGATAGAGCGCCCGCAGCCCGCCCTTCATTTTCTGCAACGCCTCGGCCCGCACACGACGCACCTCCCGCCCGGCGGCGGCCACGGCGTCAATCTGCTTCACCGTCGCCGCCTGCGGCCACGGGAACGTGTCGAAAACCGTGTCCGGCGTGTAGCGAAACCGTTCTGTGAGCTTGCTGCACTTGGTTACGAACCAAAGCCAGTGCGTGTGTGATTGCAGAATGCCGAAACTGTAATCGTCCTCAAACGCGAAACACGTCAGAGACGAGTCGGGATGAATCTGTGAACTGAGAAATGAAAAAACTGGGCGCTTGGTGACACGCGAGCAGGCGACGAAGCGGCTCATCTTGCCAATCGAATCCAACAATTCTCCGCGCCGCCGTTTCAGCAACCACCATGTTTCGAGACGGCCTTGATGCTCGCCTTTGCTCTTGCCCGTATTTTTCTGTTCTGCTGCCGCGTTCTGCTCCCAATCCGGCAACACGCGCTGGCGAATGATTTCGAGCGTTTTGGGAAAGGCGGAGGCCTCCAGCATGTTTCGCGTGCCGAAATCTATGATGAAGCTAGGGTTTTCTGCAAAGCCGTCCGTTAGTAGGTCAGTGCCATTGATGTAAGCGAAGACAACGGCGGAAGCGTCCTCGCCCTTGAACAATCTGACGCGCTCTTCCGCGTTTAACCTGAATCCCTCATGTCCGGGCTGTTGTCCTTCAAAGCATCGCTTTGGCTTTCTGTTGCACTCCAGAACTTTTGCGCCTGCCACGTCGGTTTCATCGGAGAGCGCCGAGTTGATTTTGTCACATTCGCGGACATCAAGTTCGTATTCCTTGGTCGCAGGACCGCTGCCGCGCTTGCGGAGCTTCTTTGCAGACGCATTCGGTTGGACCTTGAACCAGAGCTTGCGTGTCTTGGGCAGCAGTGCGCCATCCTGCGTTTTCACCCAGTTGGCGATGGAGACGTGGACGTTGGCTTCGCCCGACCACGGCTGGTTCTCCACGGCTTCCACAATCGTGCCGGTCTTCACGACGTGGTCGAGTCCACCCTCGCGCGACTCGTTGTTGCGGATGTTTTGCGTGCCGACCAGTCCCGCGCGTCCAGCCGCGGGATCTGCAGCGGTGCAAGGCGGCAGGTGGTCAGCCGCTCTGCGAAACCAATACGTGCACAAGTCGGCACGCCGTGGAACTTCGGGATATTGTTTCTCAAGCTTTCCAACGTATTCGCGACCATGCTCCGATCGTCATTTTGCGTGCGTCCAGGAACGGCGGATTGCCGATGATGACGTCCGCTTTTGGCCATTGCGCCGGCAGGCCTTCGGGCGTGAGCAGCGCGTCGGCGGCGATGAAATTCTGGTCGAGGTTGTCCAGCGGCAGCGGTTGTTCGCTGATGTGCAGTTCGTCAATCGCCAGCTTGCGCGCAATCATCATGGTCACTTTGGCGATCTCGACTGCGAACGGCAGGATGTCCAGGCCGTAAAAGTTCTGCGCGCTCAGGTAGCTGAACCGAATCTGGTCGGGCGTGGCGAATTTGGGAAACTCGGTGTCAATGCGCTCGTAGATGCGCGCCTCCAGCCGTTTCAGCTCGCGGTAGGCAATGTAGAGAAAGTTGCCCGAACCACACGCGGGATCAAGCACGCGGAACGTGTGCATCCGGTCCCGCAGTTCGCGCAGCCGCTTGAACGTCTTGGCGCCTTCGATCTGCTCCTTCCACGGATCAGTGATCGTCGGTTTGACAATCTTCATGATGTCGGACGGATGCGTGAAGTGCGCACCGAAGGCGTGGCGTTCCTCATCCCCCATCGAATGCTGAAAGAGCGTGCCGAAGATCTCCGGTTGGACCTTGGACCAATTCTCGGCCGCGGCTTTGCGCAGCAGAACGAGTTCCTGGTCCTGGAGTTCGAGCCGGGCCGGTTCGGCGAACAGACCGCCGTTGAAATAGGGAACGTCCTTGAAACGCCCGCCGCTCGCCGCCTTCGGCTTGTTCATCGCCTCGAACAAGCCGCCGATCAGATCGAACGTGTCGGTGGGGCCGTGACATTCCTCGAGCAGTTGCGCGACCAGGTATTTCGGAAGCAGGTCAATATCCTCGGCAAACAGGGCCACGAGCATCTGCAGGATGAAACGCTGCGCGACCGGCTGGGGGACCCCGCGTTTGCTCAGTTTCCTGAAGCATTCGGCCAGAAAATCGGCGGCCTTGCGCGTGACCGCCACCCGATCCACCTCGAACGCGGGTTTAGGCGAGCCGGGCGCAAGGAACGCGAGCGGACCCCATCGCTCCGGCAGCTCCCCCAGCCCAAGCGTGTCCTTGGCCATGTCCAGGTCGGTGTCGAAATCATAAACCCGGAACTCGTCGAAGTTGCACAGCACCACGTAGCGCGGGCGATTGGGAACCAGGCGTGTCCAGTAATCGAAAGCCTGGCGGTAATGCTTCTGCAGGTTCTCGCCGCGCTTCTTCATCTCGATGAGCACGACCGGTTTCCAGACGTAGTCGGCAAACGCGGTGCCACCGCCGTCCTCATCCGCCTTGCGCACGCGGAACTCGGTCGCGCCGCCAACGTCCAGGCACCCCGCTTGGCCAAAGGCTTGGAAGAGACGGTCAAGGAAGATTTGCGCCTGACCCTTTTCATCGCCCGTGATGTGTTTCTGACACCACGCGATGAATTCCGTCAGTTTATCCCGACTCGGCATAGCTGGGTTTTACACGAAACGCCGACGCCTCAGCAATCGTGAATAACCTCAGCCTCTATTCCGCTGCAGTCAGCAGCCGCTCTTCCGTCCTCGGTCCTCGGACCCCGGCTTCTGACTCCTTTCTGCCTCCCGGTCACTCCCGCAAGAGACCGGGGTATCCAGTTCTTTTAGGGTCCCCTCCCGCCGCCCCTCCTTCTGAGTTGCCGCGCCCCTTCGCGCGACGCTCCGCATTCCGCACCCCGAATTGCCCCTGGCCCTCTGGCCGGCCAGGCCCACTGCGCAAGGTGTCGCTCTTGAGCGGACCCAAACCCTCGACACTTCGCGATACCGCCAGCCACGCATCCGGAAGCTCCTGTCCGCATTCATTGCGTCGCTCGTTTCCGAAGACCGCTTGGGTTGAGGTCTCACTTGCGGCTTGCTCTGGGCAGGCTGGAGCGTTAGAACTACCGCACCATGACACGACGATCTTTCCTCCAAACTACCGCCGCTGCCGGCGGCGCCTTGTGCGCTTCAAAGATTTTCGTTCCCTGGGCCTTCGCCGCGGGTCAGGGCAACTGGCCCAAGCTGCCGCCGACACGAATCTACAAAGTTTATGCCGGCCGAACCGGCGACATGTACTTGGCGCATCCGACCGAGGAACTCGCGAAGTTCGAACAATACTTCGCCGCGTTGGAGCAGAAGTTCGGCGATATCAAGTTCGTCGGCGGCGACCTGATTCCGCCTGCCAGCGTGGACCAATTGGCCGAGAAGGTCCGCGGCGCCGACGCCGTGCTGCTGATTCACCTGTCCGGGCATGGCGGCGACGCGCCGGTGTTGGGCAAACTCATTGACGTGGGGCTGCCCACGGTGCTGTTCTCGCAGCCGTTCAGCGGTCACGGCTGGATGTACTTCCCGCAATGGCGCAAGCAGGGCAAAAAGGTCATCCTCCTGCCCAGCAGCGATTGGAAGGAGATTGACCGCACGGTAGGGCTGCTGCGCGTGCCGGCGTGGCTCAAGCAAACCCGCATCATCGCCTGGGGTGCACCGCTCGGCACGGCGGCAGCGTGCTCGGCGGAGCAAATCAAGCAGCGCTTCGGCGCGGAGTTAGTTTCCGTCAGCAACGACCGGGTGCAGCAGATGATGAAGGCCATTGATCCCAAGGCCGCCGAAGCCGAGGCGGAGGAGTATTGGATCAGCCAGGCCAAGGCGATCGTCGAACCCAAGCGGCCCGAGATCATCGAATCGGCGCGGCTGTTCCTGGCGATCAAGGAGCTGATGATCCAGGAGAAGGCCCAGGCCGTCACCAGCTCGCATTGCATGGGCAATCCGCGCGGCTGCCTGACGTTCAGCAAGCTCAACGACCTGGGATTTGTCGGTGCCTGCGAAGGCGACATGGACTCGACGCTGACCATGCTGATGTTCGCCTACGCCTTCCGGGTGCCGGGCTTCATCACCGACCCCGTCATTGATAAGGCCAAGAATGCGATGGTGCATTTCCACTGCACTTCCGCCACCAAAATGGACGGGCCCAAGGGCGGGCGGCTGCCCTTTACGATCCGCACGCAGACCGACAGCAAGGGCGGCGTAGCCCTGCAAGTCGAGAACCGCGTCGGCCAGCCGGTGACTTGCGCCAAACTCGTGAACCTCGATACCATGTTGATCACCCCCGGCAGAATCCTCGAGACCAGCACCAGCCCGCTGGCGTGCCGGACCCAGTTCGCCCAGAGCGTGCCCGACGCCCGGCGGCTCTTCTTGAACTGGGGCGAGAATGTGATCCAGGGTGGCGTGATGACCCTCCTGCATCGCGTGGTTTTCTACGGCGACCACATGGAAGCGATCCGGGACCTGGGCGACCTGATGGGCTTTAAGGTAATCGAGGAAGGCGGCGTGGCGTAGGCTTGGCCGACCCGGGAATCACGGAGACTGAACCGCGAAGGGACGCCAATGGACGCGAATTCTGCATAAGCCAGATCGGGCGTCTCGTTCTATTCGCGTCTATTGGCGTCCATTCGCAGTTGAGTTGACCCAGCACGCGCGGCCTCCATATCGGCTTTGACTTGGGCGATGCGGGCGCGGATCAACTCGCGGTTCTCCTCTTTGGCCACCAGCAGTTCACGGGTCAGCGCTTCGAGGCGCTGCTGATACGAGTCGTTCTGCCGCTTGACCTGTTGCTCGATCCTGGCCAAACGCTGCTCTACGGCCATTGTCCTCAGCGTTGCGGCCTGCTGCGTCTGCAGCAACTGCTCCCGGTCCGTAATCAACTTGCGCGCCACCCGCTGCTTTAGCCAATGGCGCAGGTGGGGCAGCAGCCCGGCGCGGATCACCGCAACCGCGCGCTCCGCCCGCTGTTCGGCGGCCAGGACCCGCTGGCGCAGGACCTCGGCCTGGGTCTGCGTGATCCCTGGCGGCTCGATCTGCACCGCTGCGCTGGGCGCGGCGGCGGAACGGTGGTCGGCCAGGCCGGATTCGCTGGCCGAACTTGTCCCCAGCACAATTGTGTACCCCGACGGCACGTCCCCGCCGGCGGCGAGCAACGCGGGCCCCCGCAGTGGCAATACCCTGGTGCGCCTGGCCAGGTTCCAAACTATTGCGGCGAGGGCGATGACGCCCGCAAGTGCCGCAGCGGACAGAAGCAATTGAAGGTTCAGAGTTGCGGGTTGAGGAGTTGCGGCGGCAACGGGCGGCCCGGTCCGAGTGGGCGGCGGTGTGGCGGCAGTTTCGAGGCGGGCTGCGGGCGCAAGGCGTTCCGGAGGATGTGAGGGTGGCGAGGCCGGGGCGGCTTCAACCGACTTGGCCTGCGCCTCGGGCTCGCTCGGCGCGGTCGAGCCTGGTTGTGGCTCGCGGGGGACCGCGGCCTCGGCGAAGTCCGTCGGTGCGACGACGGTGGCGGGCGGGCCCAGCGCCACGTCACAGGTGACCGGAAAGCGCCGGGAGACCGCCGCGCGAAGGATGCTGGGATTAGTGGTGGCGTCGGCCGGTTGGGTGAAGATGTAATCAGCGGTGATGCCAGCCTGCCGGGGCCTTCCGCGCACCGTGGCTCTTCTTGCGGCGGGGGTATCCTGGAAGGCGTCCCCGAAACTGGCCTCCTGCAGCAAGTGTAACGCGGGGTCTGTACGCCCCGGGTTCCTGCGCCGGAGCCAGGCCGAGGGTGCTGCCGATCACAAAAACCTGCACGCGGTTGGCCACCCAATTGCTGACCGAGCCGACGTGTTCGAGCAACTGTTCGTAGGCGGCGGCCAATCGTTCCGGCTGGCGGGCGGGCGGCGAGGTTGTGGCGCGTTCCACGGCTAACCATACGGCCGAAGCAGGCGACAACGGGACAACGGTTGGCGCCGGGGAGGCCCCTTTCTGCTGCTTCTTGGCCGCGCCCGCCTGCCCGGCTCCGGTCTGGACCGAGAAGAGGCCGACCCGCTGTTTGCCAACCTGGAACGCGGCAAAGGCGAACCCGCCCGGCAGCGGCGGCACACCTCGGTTGCGCCAGGGCTCGGACCACGAAGAATAGGCCTTCGCCTTGGCCAGGATGGCCACCTGCTGTTTGCGCAGCGTCCCGGTTCGCGCGTCCCGGAAGGCGGAGCAAACCGCCACGTTGTATTTGGCCGGCTTGAGCGCCTGGGCGAGTTTCTCGCACGTGTTCCAATCGCGGGCCTGCTGCAACAGGATTACGTCCGGCTGCAACTGCTTCAACGCTTTGGCGGCCGCCGGGATTGAGATATCATTGGTGGCCGCCGCTGCGCCGTTAGTGCGCGCGACATTCGGCGGCTCCAGGTTCCAGGAGGTCACCCGCAGGGTTTGTCCCTGGACGCTCGGGCCCAGCACGCTCAGCGCTAACGCCAGGGCAGCAACCCCACGCGCGGTCGCGCGGCCGAAAGTACGGAATCCGCGCGTGCCGTGCCTCGCCGTGCCGTCTGCCAACTGGGACGCCGGCGCGGCGGGCGGATGGTCTGCCATAATGATGGCGGTCTGGTGTTGCAAGATTGTGGGCCTAACTCAACCCGTCGGCCTTCCGGCTGTCAAGGGGGGAATGCGTTGCCTGTTAGCGGGTTCGCGGGTTAGCAGGTCAATGGCGGCCGCGGAGCGCAGCGCAGGGCTCTCTGCTCGGGCCACGGACGCTGATCTATTCGGACAGATGCGGGGGCTGTTGCCAGGCAACTCAATAAGGGCCGGGACCAAGGTCGCCCGGACGATAGAAGACCGTCCAATTGCCCACCGCCGAGCCAATGTCAATGGTCTTTTGGTATCGGGCCAGGTCGAATTTGCGCCAGAGCACGCTGCCGTCCTCGTAGAGGAAATTGCCGCCGACCGCGACGCCGGTGCTGTTGCGATGGTTCGCGAAGGGGAAGGTCTTGCCCCCGGAGCCGCCGGTCGCGCCGGCCCAAGTGAGATTGGGGACCGTCCCGTTGGCCTGGATCTTGTCAATCATCACCGGCGCCTTGCGGTAGGGGCCCCCAAGCTTCTTCCGGTTCACCCATTCACCCAGGCCGTTGGAGTTGTAGTCCGGCCACGCCGCACGATCGTCCTTATCCCGCCCCGGCAAGAACTGGTAACCGATGAGGTTCACCCGGTCCCAATCCGATTCGTAAGCTCGGTGCCATTCGTCGGTGGGGCAATACAACACATCCTGCTTGCTCCGCTGCCCGGTGGTTGTTCCCGGGCGATTGGGATACAGGTACTGGGGATAGAAGTTGGTATTCAGCCCCAGAGCCATCCACGCAAAACCGCTGGCGCTGTCGGAGCTCGGGTTCTGGGGGAAGTATTCCCGGTTGTCCCCGGCGTACATCGTAACGGCGATACCCCACTGCTTGATATTGCTGGTGCACTGAATCCGCACCGCTTTCTCCTTCGCCTTGGCCAACGCCGGCAGCAGGAGCGCCGCCAGGATGGCAATGATGGCAATGACGACCAGCAGCTCGATGAGGGTAAACGCCTGCCGCCGCGGCCCAGGGCCGCGACAGAAGCAACCAAACCGCTTGCTGGGCACTCTGTTCATTGTTTCGAGTCCGCTTTCCAAGTATTGGCTTGAATCCGCGTGCGCAGCTCACGCTGGAAGCCAGGGTGCTGGGCGACCCAATCGGGTTCCTGGTAAAACCCGAGGTTGGGACGCAAATGCCAGGAGTAAAAGTAATCGCCCGCATAGAGGGCCACAAATAGCGCGAGCGCCGCGATGGCGCGCAAGCCCACCCTGGCCAGCCGCGACCAGATACCAGTGAATCCCGGCAGCATTGCCCAGATGGAGCCGAGCAGGATGCCGAGGCTGAGGGCCAGCGTGCAGAGTTCCCCGGTGCTCTCGCGCCAATGAACCGAGAGCCGCTCCACCAGCTCAAAGAGCAGAAGCTGGATCACACTGACCAAAAGGATTCGCACGACTACCGCTCGCATAAGTGTCCTCCCGGTGCCCGAGTCTCAGGTTGCCTAAAGTTCATTCGACCGGTCAGGCGTTGAGAGCCGAGTTCAGAGTTGTTGGTCCGCGCTGGCAGTCGCCAAGAATCGCGGAACGGGCATCATTCTCGGTTCCCTCAACGTCTGTTGCCAGCATAGGTAGTGGGGCCGTGCAGTCAAGTCCAGAAAGCGTGGGGTGTGGCGCTGCGGCACTTGTCATCCGGGGCGGGACTGGTCACACTCAGGCATGAAAATGAGCAGATATGTGAGCACGTTCGTGGCGCTGTGGCCGTTTGCCGTGGCCGGGTGGACCCACGCAGCGGATGGAGTCCTTTATCAGGGCAAGGCCGGGCCCGGCCAAGGCAAGCACATCGTGTTCCTCGCCGGCGATGAGGAGTATCGCTCGGAGGAGGGCCTGCCGATGCTGGCGAAGATCCTCGCAGTGCGGCACGGGTTCAAATGCACCGTGGTGTTCACGCTCAACCCGGCCGATGGCACGATTGACCCGCTCAACCAGACCAACATGCCCGGCATCACGGCGCTCGACTCCGCCGACCTGTGCGTGCTGGGCCTGCGCTTCCGCGAACTGCCCGACCCGCAGATGAAGCATTTCGTGGATTACCTCAACGCGGGCAAACCGATCATCGCCCTGCGCACCAGCACCCACGCGTTCAAGTACGAGCGCAACAAGGCGAGTCCCTACGCGAAGTACGACTGGCATAGCACGGATTGGCCCGGCGGCTTCGGCCAGCAGGTGCTGGGGGAGACGTGGGTGAATCACCACGGCAAGCATGGCTTCGAGAGCACGCGCGGGGTGCTCAACGAGGCGTTCAAGAACCATCCGATCCTGCGGGGCGTGTCGGACATCTGGGGGCCGACGGATGTCTATACGGTCAGCCATCTGCCCTCGGACGCCACCGTGCTCGTCTGGGGCCAGGTGTTGTCAGGCATGAAACCGACCGACCCGCCGGTCGAGGGCCCGAAGAACCAGCCGATGATGCCGCTGGCCTGGCTGCGCGATTACACGGGCGAGAAGGGCAAGACCTCGAAGGTGTTCACCACGACGATGGGCGCGGCGGTGGACCTGGAGAGCGAAGGGCTTGCGCCGGTTGTTGGTCAATGCCGCCTACTGGGCGGTGGGGCTCGAGAAGAAAATTCCGGCCAAGGCCAACGTGGATTACGTGGGCGAATACAAGCCGGGGTGGTTTGGGTTCGGGAAGTTCAAGCCGGGGCTAAAGCCGGAGGCTTTGGAGTTGAGGCGGTGAAACGTGAGACGTGATGGGAGAGCCTGAGGTTCTGGACTTTCGCCTCGACAAGGCGAACTCCCGGGGCGAGCAAGGCTAGCCGCGACTGCGAGATCTGATCGTACGTCCGGTCGCCGAGCATGATCCGAGCCTTGCCGGCACCGATGTGGAAGCGTGGGGACTCGTCCAGGACCACAATATCGTGCTCGGCCGTGAAGCAGCCGGCGCAGCGAGTTGGCCGCCGAGATACCGCCAAACCCTCTCCCAAGAATCACCGCAGTGGCGGCGCTCATGTCATAGGGTTCAGGGCGGCCCCACTACGACCGGCGTTCTTTCCGGCTGGACAGGCCAAAGGGCACCGGAACATTGCCCCGGTTAGGCTAGTATTGAGGCTCCACGCCATTACGTCTTGCTTGCGTCCGATCATTCTTCGCGCGCTCGGCTCAAGGCTATGCTGGGTCGTTGGGCTCTGCCATCAAGCTACCCGAGCGGGATGCGGCTCTTGTTCCGGGAGAGCCAAGTGTCGAAAGTTTGCAGCGACGGGTTCAAAGCCCGCGAGACCTCGAGTTTGCGCGCGCCACAGAAGACGGCCTCGAAGTCGCGCTTGAACTGGAACATGTTGCCGAGATCCTCGGCGCCCGGGAAGCCGAAGCCGCGGTATACCTCCGGCGACACGTCGTTGTAGCGCACCTCCTGCCCCAAGGCCTTGCTGAGGGAGGCGGCCATCTGCGCCCCGGTCAAGTGCTCGCCAGCAACGCCGACGGTCTTGCCGATGAACTCGTGTCCCTTCGCGAAGATGCCGCGGGCGCACCCGCCGATGTCCTCGGCGGCGATGCCCGGGAGCTTCTTGTCCGCCATGGGCAACGTGAAGGCCAGTTTGCCGTCCGTCCCCTTTTTGGGACCCATGCCGAAGTGGATCAGGTTGTCCCAGTAGAACGACGTGAGCAGGAAGGTCGTCGGGAGGCCCAGCGCAGCGAACACCTGGTTGGCCTCGCCCTTGGCGTCAAAGTGCGGCACCTTGTACTTGCCCATGAGGGTGGGCATGCGAGTGTCGTTGAGCGGCACCCACTTGCGTGTGTCTTCGAGGGTGGACCAGATGACGTGTTGGACGCCGGCGTGTTTCGCCGCGTTGGCCATGGCGGTAGCCTCGGCGATCTCTTTCTCGGGCGAAAAGTGCGCCCAAAAGAAGGTCACGCAGTACGTCCCGTAGGCACCCGCGAAGGCCCGCTTGAGGCTCTCCGTGTCGTCCACGTCGGCGGCGACGACTTCGGCGCCCAGCTTCGCCAGCTCTTTCGCTTTGTCCGACTGCACGTTTCGGGTTAGCGCGCGGGCGGTGAAGCCGCTGGCCGAGTCGCTCAGGATGGCGCGGACCAAGCCGCCGCCCTGCGCGCCGGTGGCGCCCACTACGGCGATGATTTTCTTGTTAGCCATATCTTTTGTTGATTGGGATGGAGCGGGTGTTACGCGCAAGGAGACTTTGCGCGTAACCACCAGGTTAGGCCGGCTGGACGCTGCCCCGATCACCCTCGAGCTCCACTTTGGTGATACTGTCGAAAGGCATGCCCATCTTCGTAAACCAGGCGGCGACGGCGTCCTTATTGGGGGCTTCCATCACGCAGACGGCTTTGCCTTCGGCCAGGTTGGCAAAGCTGCGATAGCCTTTGACGGTCGGATCCTTTTGCGCCGCCTGCGCGAATTGGTTGAGCTGGGCGGCAGTGAATGCCCCCGGCGGAATGGTGTGTGTGCACATGAATTTTGCCATAATGTTTGTTTCTTTCTCTTGTTGCTTGTTAATCCGCCCCCGCGGGACGGAACCGATTGACGGCGCGACTCCTATCCAGGTGCCGGCGCCTTACCTGGAAACATGGACCCGAGGGGGGCTGCTGTCAAATGAGGTTATGAATCCAATTAGGCGTGGTCATTTGGCCGCCCCTTGGGGGCTGGGTTGGGGATATCGAAATCCGAAGGGCGAAGGTCGGGGTTTGAAGGTCAAGCGACCCAGCGAGTAGAGTGAGGGAGCGGCTCTGGGGGCTGGCAAGTCCGACCGGTGCGGCCCGAGGACGTGCTGAACGTGGATGCGAATGAGGATGGCGGCGGCGGCGGTCATGCCGCCGCCGCGCTCCGGTGCATGGGAGCGCGGAATGGCGCTCAATTTCCCAGGGGAAGTTGAGCGGGTTGTGATTAAGCCTCCGGAGCAGCGACCGCGCAACGTTGGTGGCTGCCGTTAAACGGAGGCGCTATGATGGGGGCTGCCGCATGCGGCTTGGTTGCTTCTTGGTTCATTGGGTCTTCCTCAACGCCAGCAGTTTGGCACCGGCGATGATGATCCCGGCTATCGCCAATCCCCAGACATAGGGAATGTTGAGCAGGAGGCCTACAGGCAACCCGATGAGGCAGATGATGAACCATCCGGTAAGCCACCGCCTCCGGTAGGCTTCGAACTGAGGCTCTGCCGGCTTGCCTTGAAGGGGATAGCCGCAGGAAGGGCAGGATGCTGCCGAGGTGGACACCTCTTTCTTACACTCGGGGCAGGAGATCAAAGACATATACGTGGTCCTTTCGTCGAGCGTGATCATAGGCCGCAGATGGATTGGCTGGCCAGGAGAAACCTTATCGGCGGGCACATTTTACAACCTCGTTCCGGTCTGCTACCCTGTAAGCCATGGTGACCATCCATGAAATCGCGCCGGACCTGTTCCGGCTCTCCATTTACGTCCCGAACTTCGACATGCAGTTCAATCATTTCCTCGTGCGCGACGAGGAACCGCTGCTGTTTCACACGGGGTTCAAGGGGATGTTCCCGGCGCTGCGGGAAGCCGTCGCCACGCTGATTGATCCGGCGAAACTCCGGCATATCGCCTGGAGCCACTTTGAATCCGACGAATGCGGCGCACTCAACGACTGGCTGCAATTGGCGCCGCAAGCCCAGCCCGTGTGCACGCTGGTTGGGAAACTCGTGAGCGTGGATGATTTCTCGATCCGTCCAGCGCGTGGCATGGTGGCTGAGGATGTCCTAAGCACGGGCAAGTATCGCTACCGGTTCTATCGGTCACCGCACATTCCGCACGGGTGGGATGCCGGGGTATTGTTTGAGGAAACGCGCAAGACGTTGTTTTGTTCCGACCTTTTTCATCATTTCGGCAACGTCGCGCCGGTGACTACGGCGGACCTGATTGAGCCGACGCGGCAGGCGATGCAACAAATGCAGCAAGGACCGCTGGCTGGCTACATGGTTTACACGCGACACACCGAAGGCGTCCTGCGCGCGCTGGCCGACCTGAAACCGGAAACGTTGGCGGTCATGCACGGCTCGTCCTACATCGGCCCGGGCGACCGGCTGCTCAACGGCCTAGCCGGAGTGATCAAGGAAACGTTCGATCGGGCCTGAAGGCCAGCCGCCGGTCGGCCCGGCAAAGGACGTGTTGCGTGAGCGGGTCAGGCGCGGCTGTGGCGCGGGCGCGCGGGTTGCTTCCGTGCGGCTACGGTGAGGGCTTTCTGGGCCCACGGGCGGAGGGCCTCAACATCCTCAAGGAGTTCGTCGGGCACCTGGTAATACTGCATGACTTCGCCCTTCGGACCGTAAGGCTGGAAGGGGCCCATCTGGCGGGCCTCGAAATCGGGCCGGTTGGAGTCATCCACCTTAAAGTAGAGTGTGTCGTCGGCAATCAGGGCGAAGAAGGCCTCGCCGGAGTAGATGCCGACGCCCCCGAACATCCGCCGTGCGCGGACCTGGGGCACCACGCGGCTTAGCTGGTCAACGACGAACGTCTGGAAGCTGGGGCTGACGGGCATGAGGAGTGGTGGAAGGTGTTTGGGGTGCGCGTGCGGTTAGCTCAACGACCAACGCTGAGCGGGGAAAGGCGGAGCGTGAAGGCTGCGTCCGTGATGCGGCCTGGCACCGAACGGACAGGCATGATGGTGCTGAAGCCAGGCGGTTCGGCACCGGCGCGTCCACGGGTTCTGGGCGGGGTTAGCATTATTGCCACGACTGGTACCACGACGAGGAGGACAAAGTATAGGCAGCCGACTGCGACACAAGCCCGCGCCAGTCTGAGGTGCTTGCGGCGGAGGAAATAAGCCCATCCAAGACAGGCAAGAGTCGATAGCAGCGACAGGCCACCCAAAAATGGATGAGCCAGTTCGTCGTATTGGCCATAGGCGAACGCCATCGCCCAAAAAGCTGCGGGTAACACCATGAAGATGGCAGACACGGTTTTCATGAGGTGCGATATGCCAAGCCAAGGCTAGCATACCAAAGGCTTGATGCTATTGGATGTTCCGGCAGGAGCGTTGTGTTTGCTTGACAGTCTCATCAGCACAAGCTTCACCCATCAAGCATCCTCCTCTCCACAAGCCGCGTCAAGCGTTCGCGCCGCCGCGGGGCCACCGGTGCCCCAGCCCAACCCTTTCGGGTTGAGGGGAAGGGACGAAGGTTGCGGTGGCCTCGAGCCTTCCGTCGCGTAGGCAATCTGGGCAATAAGCCTTTACGCCGGCTGCTACGATTTCAACAGGCGGCTAACGATCGCTCCGCTCGAGCTTGAACACCCACGCATATTCACCAGGGAGGTTGGACGGCGGCTCCAGACGGAGGGCCGCATCCGTCATGGTCCACGCGACCTTCTCGTTGCTGCCGAGCAGAGTGACGATCCTCACGTTCATGCCTTTGGCGGCTGTCAGGACCAGCGGCGAGGTCGGCTTGGCGAGGCAGAGGGCATAGACGGTTTCGCCTTTGCGCGTGTAATGGACCAGCGGTCGTTGCCGCGTCTCGGTCCACCGCCATTTCTCGTCGAGGCGTGGGTTGAACGACTCGACCAGCGGGCCTTCGTGAGCGACGGTCCAGGGTCGCGTCCCATAGATGGCTTCGCCGTTGACGCGCAGCCAGTCGCCCATCTGCACCAGCCGCTCCTGCTGCAGCATGGGGATCGTCCCATCCGCGCACGGGGAAATCGCCGCGTGAAAATTGCCGCCCTCAGCCACCGTTTCCACCAGCAAATGGATCAGGTCGCGCGCGCTCAGGTAATCTTCCAGCCGCTCCAGCCGGTTGTAGGACCAGTTGCCGCGGCTGAGGGGGCGATCTTCAGACCACTTGTGCGCGGTGCCGCTCTCGCGGACGCCCGCTTCGGACGAATACACCCCGCCGTGTTTGCCGCGCGACCCCTGGCCGAAGCGGTCGTTCACGACCACTTCGTCCTTGCAGGGCGACTCGCGGTAAAGCCAGGCCAGAAACTCCCGCATCTCGAACGCGTCCAGCGGGAACTCCCACTCGCCATCGAGGCAGAGGAAGGAAGGTCGGTAGCGCTTGATGGCCTCGCGCAACTGCGGCTGGAGATGCTCGCGCACGAACGGTTTCAAGTCGCCGCCGGGTTTCCGCGCCGCCTGGTAGACCGGATGATTGAACTCGCCGATCGAGTAGTAGAACCCCGCGCGCAATCCCGCTTCCCGCATGGCGGCGCAGAAGTCGCCCAAGACGTCGCGCTTCGGGCCGGTGTCGAGGCTGTTCCAGCCGCGGTTATAGGGACTGGGCCAGAGGCAATAGCCGTCGTGGAAGTTGGAAGTCAGAAAGGCGTAGCGGGCGCCGGCGCGTTTGAAGAGGGCGGCCCACTGGGTTGGATCGAACGCCTCGCCCTTGAACAGCGGGGCTAGGGCTTTGAAGGGGACATCGCCGTAGGTCTTGCGGTGGAAGGCTTCGAACTTTGCCTGCTGCTCGGGCGAAGGCAGCGGGCGAAGCCGATCCACATACAGGCCATACCAGCACGAATGCCCGCCATAACCGTAGGGCTTGTCCGGATAAACCCACGCCACCGCCGGCACCGAGAACACGCTCCAGTGAATGAGGATTCCCACCTTCGCGTCATCAAACCACGCTGGGTTGGGCCGGTGGTCGAGGGCTTCCCAACTCGCTTCGGGTTCGGATTGGGCGATGGCTGTGGCCGGTTTGGCCAACAACGTGGCGGTCGCCGCAGCGCAGAGTTTCAGAAAGCCGGCGCGCGTTATTCCGGCGACGGGCTGGGCGCACAACGTTGGTTTAGCTGGGCCCATTGCCTTCATACGTTTGGCGGGCGAGGTCCACATCCTACTTGCCTGTCATAATGAGCGACAGGGTGACCCCAAACATTAGACCGAAGCAACTGCGGAATCCTGTGTGCGGAATCCTGAGGTTTGCGCGGGCGGCGACAACTCTTATGGTAGTACAAAGGGTTGCGGGCAGGCGCGGGTGGGGCATACTGCTTGCGTCAGGCCGGTCAGCCGGAATACAGATACTGATTATGGGTTCACTAAAGAAACGACGGAAATCGAAGATCAATAAACATAAACGGCGCAAGAAGCTGCGGGCGCATCGTCACAAGAAGCGCACCTGGCAGAAGTAGGCCGCTGGCCCTCCGGGCTGGCGACTGGTTGATTGAGCGCCACCCGTTCCGGGAGCGGGGCAGGTGGCGTGTTACTATATGCTGTGTCGTTACGGGATTAGGGTGGCGGTCGTGGCCACGAGCGTTTTGCTGGTGGCCGGGTGCGGTTCTGTGCCCCAGGGCGAACGCGGGCCGCAAGCGAATCGAGCGGCTGCTGCCAAAAAGCAGGAGCGCGCAGACAACCGGGCCGCGGAACGGCGCGCCCAAGCTCACGCTCACTACGCGGCTGGCGTTATCCGGGAGCTGAACAATGAGCAGCCTGCCGCCACCGAAGAGTACTACGAGGCGGCGTTGCTGGATCCGGGCGACGAGGGGCTGGTTCTCGAGTTGTCGCGCCGTTTGCTCCAGAACAAACAGCCAGAGCGGGCCCTGGAACTGGTCAAGCGCGCGGCGGCGCAGCCGGATGCATCCGGGCAAGTCTATGCGCGGCTCGGGCTGATTTGTTCACAGCTCGGCAAACAGGAGGAGGCGGCCGCGGCCAACCGTCGGGCAATCGAGAAGTCGCCCGGTTCGCTCGCCGGTTACCATAATCTCTTTCTGGATTACCTGCGCAACAAGCAGCCGCAGGAAGCCCTCAAGGTGCTGGATGAGGCCACCCGGCAGCCGAAGGCGGATGCGGAGTTTCTCATCGGCCTGGCGGAACTTTACACGAGTCTGGGGGCGCAGGCGCCGGCGCTGAAGGATGCCGGCCGGGCGAAGGCGCTCGCCGCATTGAACCGGGCCGCAAAACTGGGGGCCTCCACGCCGCTGCTGCGCCTGAAGCTGGCAGACGGCTTTAACCTGTTGGGGGAATCCGCCAAAGCGGCGCAGCTTTACCTCGAGGTGCTCAAGCAGCCGCCTGATCTGCCGCTGCTGGAAGAGCGGGTGCGAGCTAACCTGGCCACCATTTACCTGCGCGGGAGCGACCATAAGGGGGCGGTCGAGCAGCTCCAGGCCATCCTCCGCGGCGACCCGACCAACCCGCAGGCCTATTACTACCTGGGCCGGCTGGCGCTCGAGGACAAGAAACCGGCCGAGGCCGCCGATCATTTCAGCAAGACGCTCCTGCTGCGCCCGGACCTGGAATCGGCGTATTACTACCTGGCGCTGGCGCAAATCGAGCTGAACAAGTCCAGCGAGGCCCTGGCGACGCTCGGCAAGGCGCGGCAGAAGTTTGCGCAGACCTTTGCCTTGGAGTTCTATACCGCGCTGGCCTACAGCCGGCAAAAGGCCCACGCCGACGCCCTGCGCCATTTTGTGGCCGCTGAAGTCATTGCCAAGGCGACCGACCCGGGCCAACTGAATGAAGGCTTCTATTTCCAAATGGGCGCCACCTGCGAGCGCAAAGGCGATTACGCGCAGGCCGAGCAGTATTTTGAGAAGAGCCTGCAGCTCGCGCCCAACTTTGCCGAAGCGCAGAATTACCTGGGCTACATGTGGGCCGAGCGTGGGATGAAGCTGGAGAAGGCGCGTGAGCTGATTGAGAAGGCGGTCAAGGCCGAGCCGAAGAACGCGGCTTTTCTGGACAGCATGGGCTGGGTGCTCTTCAAGCTGAACCAGCCCGGGGAGGCGCTGCCTTACATCCTCAAGGCGGCCGAGCTGTCCGAGCAGCCCGACGCGACCCTATACGATCACCTGGGCGACATTTACGCGGCTCTGAAGCAACCGGAGAAAGCGCGCGAGGCGTGGCGCAAGTCGCTGGCCATCGAGCCGAACGACGAGGTTCGGAAGAAGCTCGCGGCGAGCGATTCCAAATGAGCTGCGAAGACCGCCGGCTATTCTGAGCGACGCGCCATGGCCTACCAATTCCAGAAGCACTACACCCGGGACAAAGCCCGGGAACTGCTGCCGCAGATCCGGCAGTGGCTGAAGCGGATCAGACAACTGCAGGCTGAGCTGCACAAGTGTGAAGAGCGGCTGACCGGCCTGATGGCGCCGGGCTGCGACCTCGGCGGCGAACTGGTGAACCGCTGGATCAAGACCCTGGCCAACCTGGAGGCGGTGTTCCTGGAATTCCACCGAAGGGAAATTCAGATCAAGGACGTTGAGCGCGGGCTGGTTGATTTCCCGGCCATCATGGGCGGGAAAGAAGTGTTCCTCTGCTGGGAGCAGGACGACGAAGACATCGAGTTCTGGCACGACCTGGATGCCGGCTACGCGGGGCGGGAGCGGCTGTAGGGCAGCGAGCGGGTAGCGGGAAGCAAAGTTTTTTTGAACGCTAATCGCCCCAAAGAATCCAAAAGAGCCGAAAAGGCCGCGTGGGCGGTTTCTGCTCAGGCTATCGGCTCAAGAATCATGTTTACAAATGGGCCGGAAGCAGGTATTTCGACCGGTCATTTCAGTGAGAAACAGAGCTGAGTCATATGATTAAGGTTCAAAATCTGGCGAAAGTGTTCGGGACCAAACGGGCGGTGGATGGCGTCTCGTTTTCCGTGAACCGGGGCGAGGTGCTGGGCTTCCTGGGGCCCAACGGGGCCGGCAAATCCACCACCATGCGGATGATCACGGGCTTCCTGCCGCCGTCGGGCGGGTCGGTAACGGTGGGCGGGTTCGACATCGGGGAGCACGCGATCGAGGCGCGGCGGTTGATCGGCTACCTGCCGGAAAACGCGCCGGCCTACACCGACATGACGGTGTATGGGTTCCTCAATTTCGCGGCGGAGATTCGCGGCCTGCGCGGCGACGCGAGGAAACAAGCCGTCAACCGCGTGGTCGAGATGTGCTTCCTGGGAGCAGTCTTGCACCAAAGCGTCGAGACCCTCTCCAAGGGGTTTCGGCACCGGACCTGTTTTGCCCAGTCCATCATTCACGACCCGGATGTGCTGGTGCTGGACGAGCCGACGGACGGGCTGGATCCTAACCAGAAACACGAGGTGCGGCAATTGATCCGGCGGATGGGGGAGAAGAAGGCGATCATCTTCTCGACGCACATCCTGGAGGAGGTGGATGCGGCCTGCTCGCGGGCGATCATCATTGACCGCGGGAAGATCGTGGCCAACGGTACGCCCCAGGAGCTCCGGCAGAAGTCAGAATGGGCGGGGGCCGTGACCTTGCGGGTCAAAGGCGTGGCGTCGAGCACGGTGACCGCGAAGCTTTACCAGGTGCCGCTGGTCAAGCGGGTGACGGTGGTGGAGGAAAAGGACGGCCGCGTGACGGTGCGGGCGTTCCCGAAGAGCGGGGCCAACGGCGCGCTGGCGCAAGCCATCGGTGAGGCGGCCCATGAATGGAATATCGAACAACTGCAGGCCGAGGAAGGCCGGCTCGACGAAGTCTTTCGCACCATTACCATGCCCGACACAGCAAAGGAGGTGGCATAATGAACGCCTGGCGCAATGTTTGGACCATCACGAAACGCGAATTAGGCGCGTACTTCACGTCACCGCTGGCTTATGTCTTCATCGTGATCTTCCTGCTGCTGAGCGGGTTCTTCACGTTCTTTGTGGGCGGCTTCTTTGAGCGGCAGGAGGCCTCGCTGGTGCGGCCGTTTTTCGACTGGCACCCGTGGTTCTACCTGTTCCTGGTGCCGGCGGTGGGGATGCGGCTGTGGGCCGAGGAGCGGCGCGTGGGCACGATTGAACTGTTGCTGACGATGCCCATCACGGCCTGGCAGGCGATTGTCGGGAAATTCCTGGCCTCGTGGCTGTTCCTGGCGCTGGCGCTGGCGCTCACGTTCCCGGTGGTGATGACGGTGAACTACCTGGGCAACCCGGATAACGGGGTGATTCTGACGGCCTACATCGGGAGCTGGCTGATGGCCGGCGTTTACCTGGCGATCAGTTGCATCACCTCGGCGCTGACGCGCAGCCAGGTGGTCAGCTTCATTGTTTCCCTGGTGGTGTGCCTGTTCCTGATCCTGGCCGGGTTCCCGCCGGTCATTAACGTCCTGGAGCAGGTGGCACCACGGCTGGTGGACTTGGTGACGTCGTTCAGTGTGATGACCCATTTCGAGGGGTTCCAGAAAGGGGTGCTCGACTCGCGCGACATCCTGTTCTTCCTGTCGGTCATCGGGTTTTCGCTCTTCACCACCAGCGTGATTCTGCGCACGCATCGCGCAGGTTAAGCAAGGAGATTTCCATGCAAAGAAAATCAATTCAGACAATCCTCTATTCGACCGCCGGCGTCGTCGTAATGCTGGTGATCCTGATTGCGTTTAACTTCATCGCCGGCGCGGCGCGCACGCGCCTGGATCTGACGCAGGAAAAGGCTTACACCCTCTCCGCCGGGACCCGGGCGATCCTGAAGCAGCTCGATACCCCCGTAACCGTGCGGTTCTACTGCACGCAAAGCGAGGCCGCGACGCCCGAGACGGTCTATCTCAAAGGCTACGCGCGCAAGGTCGAGGATCTGCTCACGGAGTACAAGCAGGTGGCCGGGAGCAAGCTCAAGATCGAGAAATACGACCCGCAGCCCGACTCGGACGCGGAGGACTCGGCCCGGCTGGACGGCATCGAGGCGCAGCCGCTGCCCGGGGCGGACCGGTTCTACCTGGGGCTGGCCGTCAAGAGCGCGGATCAGGTCCAGTCCATTCCGTTCCTGGCGCCCAACCGCGAGCGGCTGCTGGAATACGACCTGGCGCGGGCCATCGTGCGCGTGGAACACCCTGAGAAGCCCATCATCGGCCTCATGAGCCCGCTGCCGGTCTTCGGCATGCCGTCCAACCCGATGATGCAGCAGATGGGCCAGCAGGGCAGCCAGCCCTGGACCATTGTCAATGAGCTGAAGAACGACTTCAACGTCAAGCGCGTCGGCATGGACGCCGAGAAGATTGACGAGGACATCAAGCTGCTGCTCGTGATTGCGCCGAAGGACATCTCGGACAAGGCGCAGTATGCCATTGACCAGTTCATCATGCGGGGCGGCAAGCTGATCGCCTTCCTGGACGCGCAATGCCTGGCCGACAACCGGCAGCCGAACCAGATGATGATGAACATGGGCGGCGGCGGTTCGTCGCTGGACAAGCTGCTCAAAGCCTGGGGGATTCAGTTTGATAGCGCCAAAGTCGTGGCCGACCTGAAATACAAAATGCAGTTGCGCGGGCGGGGCGGCGAGCCGCAGGAAGCGCCGGCGTGGCTGGCCCTGACCGCGGACGGCATCAACAAGGATGACGTCGCGTGCGGCCAGATTGACAACATCTGGGTGCCTTTGTGCGGCGCGTTTACCGGCACCCCGGTGGCCGGGTTGAAGGAGACGGCGCTGCTGCGCAGCTCGAAGGATTCGCAGTTGGTGGACGCCATGCTGGCCAATCTCTCCGGCGACAGCATCATGAAGGAGTTCAAGCCTTCGGGGGTGAACTACAACCTGGCGATTCGCCTGACCGGCAAGTTCAAGACGGCCTTCCCCGACGGCGCGCCGCAGGAGAAGAAGGACGAGAAGGCCGACAGCGAGAAGAAGCCGGAAGAGAAGAAAGTCGGCGATTCGCTCAAGGAAACCAAAGGCGACAACACGGTGGTGCTGTTTGGCGACGCTGACCTGCTCTACGACCCGTTCACGATGCGCCGCATTGACAGCCCGTTTGGGGCGATGCAGATGGCCATGAACGCGAATCTGAACCTGGCCCAGAACATCGTCGAGCAGATGACCGGTGATAACAATCTCATCGCCGTGCGCAGCCGGGCGACGCTGAACCGCCCGTTCACCCGCGTGAAGGAGATGGAGGCGGCGGCCAACGTGAAGTTCCAGAGCGAGATTAAGCGCCTGGAGGACAGCGCCGGCGAGGCGCAGCGCAAGATCAACGAGCTGCAGGCGCAGAAGAAGGACAAAGACCAGCGCTTCATCCTGTCGCCGGAACAGCGCACGGAACTGGAGAAGCTTCGCAAGGAAGAGGCCGAAAGCCGCAAGCGCCTGCGGCAGGTGCAGAAGGATTTGAAGAAGGAGGTCGTCTCCCTGCAGACGCGCCTGAAATGGATCAACATTCTGGCGGTGCCGCTGGCGGTGACGGCCACGGGCATCGTGATTGCGATCGTTAAACGCAGAAAGACTTCGGCAAAATGAATCGGAAACAGCTACTTATTCTCGTGGGGTTGGTGGTGGTGTTGGGCGCCGCCGGCCTGATGCTTCACCAGCGGAACCAGACTGCGTGGCAAGGGGGCGGGCGGCAGGGTGCCGCGTCCAAGCTCCTGGGCGAACTGCCTGTCAACGATGTGGCGGCCGTCGTGATCAAGGGCGGCACCAATGAGCTCGACCTGGTCCGGAAGGACAACCTGTGGCGGGTCAAGCAACGCAACGATTACCCGGCGAACTTCTCCGAAATCAGCAGCTTCCTGCTCAAGGCGGCGGAGCTGAAGGCGGCCCAGACCGAGGAAATCGGCGCCTCGCAGTTGGGGCGCTACAAGCTGCTGCCGCCGGGGCCGGGGACCAACACCGCCGTGCAGGTGGAGCTGCGCGATCAGGGGGGCAAGCTGATCAAGTCGCTGCTGCTGGGCAAGATGCACATGCGCAAGGGGGAGGGCCGCCCGTCGCCGATGGGTGAAATGGGCGAGAGCGAAGGCTGGCCCGATGGCCGCTACGTCATGCTCGGCGCAGGCGCCAAGACCGTGGCCGTGGTATCCGATCCCCTGAGCAACGTCGAGGCCAAGCCCGAGTCGTGGCTCAACAAGGATTTCCTCAAGGTGGAGAAGATTCGCTCGATTGCCGCCGCCTACCCGGTGGCGACCAACTCGTGGAAGGTGACGCGCGACACCGAGACCGCCAGCGAATGGAAACTGGCCGAGGCCAGGCCCGACGAGAAGCTCGACTCCTCCAAGACCTCCAGCTTCTCCTCTGCCCTGAGTTCGCCGAGCTTCAACGACGTCCTGCCGGGCGATACGAAGCCGGAGCAAACCGGCCTCGACAGGCCGACCGTGGTCACGATCAGCACCTTCGACGACTTTACCTACACCCTTAAGCTCGGGCAGAAGACCAACGACAACCTGCCGCTGGTTGTGGCCGTAGCGGCGCAAATCCCGAAGGAACGCACTCCCGGCAAGGACGAAAAGCCTGAGGACAAGGCCAAACTGGACAAGGAATTCAAGGACAAGCAGAAGAAGCTCGAAGACAAGCTGAGCCAGGAACAGAGCTTCGAGAAGTGGGTGTACCTGGTTTCCAACTGGACGGTTGATTCGCTCCTCAAGGAACGTGCGCAGCTTCTCGTCGAGAAGAAAGAGGAGCCGAAGAAAGACGAGAAGCCGCCCGCTACTGACGCGTCTAAGCCGGAAGATACGCCGGGCCTGCCCGCGGAACTCAAGCCGGACGCCAAGAAGTAATCTCCGGCGCCGGGGCCCGGATCAGGCGGCGAGCGCACACGAGGGGTCGAGCCAAGGTTGTGTTCTGCCCCGGCGGGACGAAGGACGGCCCTGTCCAACTCCAGCCCGTATCGTCGCTATCCACACCCAAAGCCCCGGTCGTGGCCTCCGTACTTTTGCGACCTCGGCCTCAGTATTACTGCGGATTGTGCGGCGGGGAACTTTCTGCCACCGTAATTCGCGGTAGTGCGTCTGCAAAAGGGCAGGCACAGTGCCGAACTGGAAGCGATGACCTGCTCGGGCAGGCCTGCAGAGCGAGTCCATGAAGGTGTTTATACGCAACGCGAAGAACGGGTGGTTCTATCAGGAACCATCCAACTGGACTCCTGATCAGGGTGCAGCTTCCGACCTCGGGCAAGTCGCCCGAGCAGTCGAGCGGATATTCCAGACCCGCCTCGAAGACGTCGAAATCCTGCTCAGCTACGATGAGCCGCGCTACGATCTCGTCCTGCCCGTCCCCCCCTCGCCCTCCCGGCCGGCGCCCGCACGGCAGCCTCAGGCCAGCGAGGAAAGCCGCCCGGGCGCAGACGCCCCACCACCCGCTCGATCCAAGAAACGGCCCCCGTTGTGAACAACCTGTGAATAAGTCCCGCACTTTTTCACTTGGTATTTGCCGGCTTATTCACAATATGCCGCCATGAGGCGGTTGGTTAGGAACTTAATAACGCAGGAGTACTTCGCGGAGGGTCGGTGGACGCCGCTGGCCAGTGACGCACAAGATTTTCCTGACGCCGGCAATGCCATTGACACTTGCCTCCATTACCATCTCCAGGACGTGGAGTTGGTCTTGCAGCTTAACACAGAGCCGCAAGAGGGCTTTGATACCCATCTGCGGCTCTTCGACTACGCGTCCTGACTGGGCGGCTACACCTGCCGGGTCAGGCTGATCCCAGTCTTGAGCAGCCGGTTCACCTCGGCGTCGGACTTGGCCTCGGCGTAGATGCGCAGGATGGGCTCGGTGCCGGAGCCGCGCAGCATCAGCCAGGAACTATCTTGTGCGATGAACTTCACGCCGTCGTAGGTCTTCACCTCGGCCAGCGGCGAACGAAGCAGCCGGACCGGCGGGTTCTTTGCCAGAGCATCCATCAACGCCCCCCGCTTTTCGAGCGGGAAGTGGGTATCAATGCGCCCGTAATGGTGGGGACCAAATTCCTGGACCAGGTTCGCGATCAGCTTGCGCACCGACACCCGCTCGGTGGCCAGCAACTCAAGCAACATCAGGCCGGCGGCGATCCCGTCCCGCTCGGGAATGTGGCCCGGGAATCCAATGCCGCCGCTTTCTTCCACCCCGAGCAACACGCCGCCCTTGATCATCTCGGTGACGATGTACTTGAACCCGACGCCGGTCTCAACCAGTTCGAGGCCGTAGGCGGCGCACATGGCGTCCACCATCGAGGTCGTGGTGAGGGCTTTGACGACCCGGCCCCGGCGCTGCCGGTTGACGACCAGGTGATGCAGGATCAGGCAAATGAGCTGATGGGTGGTCAGGTAATTGCCCCGCCCATCCATGCCGCCGACGCGGTCGGCATCGCCGTCGGTGACCAGGCAAATGTCGTGCGGATGCTTCTTCAGAAAGGCCGAGCTGCGCGCCGTAGTTCTGCTTGATCGGCTCCGGGTTGATGCCGCCGAACAACACATCGTGGGCGCCGTTCAGGGTCGTAACCCGGCAGGTGGTGCCCGCCAGCAACTCATCGAAGCAGCCCGCGCCGACGCCAAAGAGTGCATCATGGGCAAAGCGCAGCCTGGACCTGGCAATGAGCTTGAAGTCCACGAGCCGTTTGATCGCAGCGTAATGGGCGGGCCGCACATCCTTGATCACGATCTGTCTGGCTCTGACCGCGTCGGCCAACGCTTTGGTCCGCACCGGTTTCTTATCCAGGAACTTCTCCACCGCCTGGCAAGTGGCGGCGTCGGCGGACCCGCCATAATGTGACTTGAGCTTGAAGCCGTTGAACGCTGGTGGATTGTGGCTGGCCGTGATCATCACCCCGCCCACGGCGTCCCGATCTTTCACCGCATAGGACACCGATGGGGTCGGCGTCGGGCAGGGGGTGAGGATGACCTGGAAGCCGTTGCCGGCGAACACCTCCGCGGTGCGACCGGGCAAAGGCGTCCGAGGCGAACCGGCGGTCATAACCAACGATGACTCGCCGCCCGGTGCCCGCCACCGGGTGCGCGGCCCAGTAATCGGCCGTGGCTTGCGCCACCCGCGCGACATTGGCAAAGGTGAACTCATCGGCGATGACTGCCCGCCAACCGTCCGTACCGAACGCGATGCTCATAATGCTTGATAACCGCCGCTACCAGAGCTGCGGGTGCAGGGCGCGCGGGCGACGGCTCGCGGGCGAAACTCGCGCGCCGGCTGACTTGACATGGGCGGAGGTCACAATCTTGCGCAGCTTCCCCACCGCTGCGGCAAAGTGCGACCGGCTGAAAAGCGTGGTGCCGCTGACGAAGACGTCGGCGCCGGCGTGGGCGCATTCGGCGGCGGTCTTGAAGTCAATTCCGCCGTCCACGCCGATATGATAGCTGAGGCCCTCCTCGCGCCGCCAGGCTTCCGCCTGCTGTATCTTGGGCAGTGTTTCGTAGATGAAGGATTGCCCGCCAAAACCCGGGTTCACCGTCATGATCAACAGGAAGTCAATCTGCTTCAGATACGGCTGGATCATCGAGATGGCCGTCGGCGGATTGACGGCCAGCCCGGCCTTCCGGCCCAGCGACTTGATCTTCCACAGCAGCGGGGTCACGCCGTCCCCCAGCTCGACGTGAACGCCGATCTGGTTCGCGCCCGCCTGGGCGAACGGCTCCAGCAGAATCTCCGGCTTTGAGCACATCAGATGCACGTCGAAGAACAGCTTGGTCAGCGGGCGCAGCGTCCGCACCACCGCCGGGCCGAATGAGATGTTCGGCACGAAATGCCCGTCCATGATGTCCAGGTGCAGCCAGTCGGCACCGGAAGCATCCACGCGGGCCACTTCCCGGCCGAGCCGGCTGAAATTCGCCGCCAGGAGTGAGGGCGCGATAATCATGGACCTACGCTAGAGAGCGGGGGATCAAATGTCGAATGTGGAATTGCTGGGAACTCCCGGACTGCAAGCTGCTGCTCCCGCACCCCCGTCCGCCTGGCGCCGGTCGCGCACGGGCGGCCTGTGGCGCCGAAACGGGTCAGGCCGTAGCTGGCGCGGGCGTGCCGAGCCCAGGAAGCTTCGGCGGAGCCGGTTTGGCGGGCGTCTCCGGCAGCGGCGTGCCCGCCGGCGCGCCCTGGGGCGGTCCAACCTCCGGCCTCGGAGCCGGAGGGGTAAACTTGCCCGTGCGCACAATCTCCTCCACCTGCTGCCCGTCCAGCGTCTCGTATTCGAGCAGCGACTTGGCAATCAGCTCCAGCTTCTCGCTGTGCGTCGTCAGAAGGTCTTTGGCGGTCTTATACGCGCTGTCAATGATGCGCTTGACCTCGCCGTCAATCTCCTGCGCCGTGAATTCGCTATAGACGTTGGCGCGGGTTACCTCGCGACCCAGGAACACATACTCGTCATCATCGCCGTATTGCACCATGCCCAGCCGGTCGCTCATGCCCCACTGGGTTACCATCGCGCGCGCCATGTTCGTCGCCTGCTGAATGTCCCCGGCGGCGCCGCTGGAGATATCGCCCGCAACCATTTCCTCGGCGATGCGGCCGGCCATCATCACCGCCAGCATGTCCTGCAGTTCCTTCCGGCGGCGGTTGAGAATGTCCGTCTTGGGCAGCGACATGGTCGAGCCGAGCGACTGGCCGCGCGGAATAATCGTCACCTTGTGCAGTGGGTGCGTGTGCTCCAGCATCACATTGACCAGGGCATGCCCCGCCTCGTGCCACGCCGTAAACTTCTTCTCCTCGTCGGTCATCGCCAGGCTGCGGCGCTCGCGGCCCCAGCGCACCTTGTCGCGCGCCTCCTCCAGCTCCTCCATGCTGACGGCCTTCTTGTTCGTGCTCGCCGCCAACAGTGCCGCCTCGTTCAGCAGGTTCGCCAGCTCGGCGCCCGAGTAACCCGGCGTGCCGCGCGCGATCACTGACAGGTCAACCGCCGGCGACAGCTTCACGTTCTTGGCGTGGACCTTAAGAATGGCCTCGCGACCCCGCACATCCGGCAGGTTCACCGTCACTTGCCGATCGAACCGGCCCGGGCGCAGCAGCGCCGGATCCAGCACATCCGGCCGGTTCGTCGCGGCGATGATGATGATGCCTTCCTGCGTGTCGAACCCGTCCATCTCGACCAGCAAGGCGTTCAGGGTCTGCTCGCGTTCGTCGTTGCCGCCGCCCAAGCCGTGCCCCCGGCTCCGGCCGACGGCGTCAATCTCGTCAATGAACACCAGGCACGGCGTGTTCCGCCGGGCTTGCTCGAACATGTCCCGCACCCGGCTCGCGCCCACCCCGACGAACATCTCGACGAAGTCCGAGCCGCTGATGCTGAAAAACGCGGCATCCGCTTCGCCGGCGATGGCCTTGGCCAACAGCGTCTTGCCGGTGCCCGGCGGCCCGATCATCAGGATGCCCTTCGGAATGCGCCCGCCCAGGCGCTGGAACTTCTTGGGATCCTTCAGAAACTCCACCAGCTCGGAAACCTCTTCGATGGCCTCCTCGATGCCGGCGACGTCTTTGAACGTGGTCTTGTTCCGCTCTTTGGCCAGCAACCGCGCCTTGCTCTTGCCGAAGCTCAGCGCGCCTTTGCCCGCCATCTTGATCTGGCGGATGAAGAAGAACCAGATCAGCGCGGCAATCACGATGATCGGCAGAATGCCCATCAGGAAGCTGAAGAGCATCGTGTTCGGCTCGCGCGGCTCAAACTGCGGCAGGCTCAGCAGCTTCTTCTCCAGCTCCGGCAACAGCCTCGCTTTGGCCCGAAACGCGTTCGTGCGGCCGTCTTCGAGCCTCCAGTACTTGCCGGTAATCTCCCTCAGGTCCGGGCTCTGTGGGTTGTAGTTGATGGTGGCCTGAACGATCTGGTTCGACTCGACCAACTGCTGGAACTTGTACTGGTTGAAGAACTCGCCCGGCGGTTCCATCCGGTCTTTGAAGAGCATCAGCAGGACAATGCCGCCGAAAATCGCGATCCATACCACCCAGGTACGCGGCGGCACTCTGAAGTCACCGCCCTTCCGGGGGCTCTTGTCGTCACCGCTATTTTTCTTGTCGTCAGACATGGTTGAAACGGCTGCGGGAAGCTTACCACTACCGGCCCGAGGTCGCAACCCGGCCTATTAAAGCCGCTTCCACCGCCATTGCAAGCGGCGTTTCGTCCGGTTGGTAAGCTTGAACCGTTCCGAAATTCGCAGCCCCTCGACCCAAAAGACCTCCCCGCTGCCCGTCGCCGCCACGATCAGCCGTCGGCGCCGGTCCCGTGGCACCTTCTGATTGGTGAAGAAATCCTGCAGCTTGACCGGGCACCCCATGCCGATCGGCTGAAACCGGTCACCCGGCTGCCAGTGCCGCAACTGGACACGCCCGCCAACACTGTCCGCGTCGAAACACTCACAGCCCACCCCGGCTCCAACTGGCCTGACCGCCTTCTTCGAGCCGATTCGCCACCGGATGCTCGCCCCGCCAAACTCCACCGATCCTGCCTCGTTTCCCAAGTCAACTTCCGTGCTGCTGGCACTGAACTTCGCCGGCCAGGCGGCCTGCAACCGCACCCTCCCCGAACCGTCGCGCACAGCATAACGCACGACCAGTGCCCCGCCGATCGCCACGGGTCGGCCCGCCTTTACCCGCAGTTGTTCCACCAGCTCGAACTCCGGCGCGATGCCCTGGCTCACCAACTGCAACTGCACGCACCGGCGCTGCACCGCCAGTGGCAACTCATCGAATTGGAGACCCCTGCGCCCCCCTTCCTGCCCATGCAGCAACCGACCCGCCGCGACCGGACGCGAGCGAGGCGGGCGTAAGGAGGCTCTGACCCTTTCGGACTTCGGACTTCGGACTTCGGACTTCGGACTTCCCCCGCCCCCCAGCCACTCCCTCGCCGCCGCCGCAGCGAATTCCGCATCCGCTCCCACGATCTCCATCACCCGCAGGATAGTCCTGTCCAGCGCCGGCTGGTACTTGCGTCGGAGCAACGGCAGCAGCTCATGCCGAATCCGGTTTCTCCGAAAGTCCAGCGCCGCGTTGCTCGCGTCCTCCCGATACTGGACACCGCATTCGGCCGCATACTCTGCCAACAGCGCCTTCGGCTGGTCCAGCAGCGGGCGCACCAGCTCAATGCCTGGGTCGCTCGGCGAGGGCGTCCGCCATTTCATCCCGCCGAGCCCCTCGCCCCCGCTCCCGCGCAACAGCCGCAGGAAGAACAGTTCAAGCTGGTCGTCCGCGTGATGCCCCAACGCCACGCTGGGAATGCGCCGTCGCCTGGCGGTGCGTGCCAGGAAATCGTGCCGCAACTCCCGCGCGGCCATTTCCAGGGAAAGCCTCCGGGCGCGGGCAAACTCCCTCACCCCCGCCCGCCCCACCACCAGCGGCACCTTCAGCCTTTGCACCGTGCGGCGAACCAGCCGCTCATCGGCGGCACTGCTTCGCCCGCGAAGCTGATGGTTCAGATGCGCCGCCGTCAGTTGCCAGCCGTGCCTCGGCGCCAGCTCGTGCAGCACGCGCAGCAGCACCATCGAATCCACTCCGCCGGAAACCGCCACCAGGATGCGCTGCCCCGGCCCAAAGAGCCGGCGGGCCCGGATGCGCTGGTTAACCTGGTCGAGCAGCTTGCTCACGCCCGGATGCTAGGCCCATCAATACACCAACACCAGCACCGCCGCTTGTTCGGCGGACTTCACCACGTCCTCGAACTTCCGCTCCTTCGTGTTCGGCTCTTTGCGCTTGGCGGATACCTCCGGCACGGATTCCAGGGAGCCCAGCAGGAAACTGCTCTTCACCGCGTAATTCACGTTCTCAGGCAGGGCCCCGCTGGCTGACAGCGCTGAACCAGACTGCCTTCTCAAAGCAGTCAAGGGCGTTGAGTTCCTCCGTCAGCCGAAGGAATTTCGGTTTCATTTGTTACCATTTCACATCCGCTTTCGCCATTCCGCCAGCCCCTCGCCAAGCCAACATTCCGGGGCGGAATTGAATCGGGCATCAGGGCAAAGGTCAACGCCACCGAGCCCTTCGGATTCTGGCGCTGCCGCTCACGCAAACAGTTGGCGAATCTTTGACCGCACTTCCTGCAACTTCGCATCCTTGATCTTCCCGGCGGCGTTGGAGAATCACGGATTGCTCAATGGTGAACAGGCGATTGGCGCGAATGAAACTGTCCACCGCGAGACGCCCGCGTTCGAAATCGGAGAGGACGAGCGGAACGGCGTAGCCATCCAAACGTGCCTTCCGGGTAATCTGACAAAGCACCAGGTCGTCGCCCGCCAGATCAGCCACGACGAGCGCCGGACGGCGTTTGCCGGATCGAAGGTTGGTTTGCGGAAAAGGGAGAACGACTACCTCGCCGGTTACAGGCTTGCCCATGCGGCATCCTCCTCCGGGGTGTTCCAATCCTTCGCCAGCGCGGATTCACTCAAGAGCAGACCGTTGAACGACTCATCTTCATTCTTGTGCCGCAAGAACCGCGCGAAGTCATAGACCTCGCGCTGCAACGGCTCGGGCATCGCGGACACTTCCTTTTCGATCAACTCGCGTGTGCTCATGCGGAAAACGTATCTTGCATCGGTGCATCTGGCAAGTCAGCGCGCATGACCTCACGCAAAGCCGCAAAGCCCGCAAGGTGTCTTGCCTTACGCTTTGACCCCTGGCCCCGGATGCAGCGCCGTCTGGCTCAGGGGCTATCCGTGCCGGGCGGCCAGATACCGCTCGGCTTCGATGCCCGCCGCGCAGCCCAGCCCCGCCGCCGTTACCGCCTGCCGATAAACCCGGTCCGCGCAATCCCCGGCCACAAACACCCCCGGTACATTCGTCGCCACTCCTTTCCGGGGTATGACGTACCCGCTCTCGTCCATCTCCAGAACACCCTTGAAAAGCTCCGTGTTGGGCACGTGCCCGATTGCCACAAACACCCCGGCGCACTCTACCACGCTCTCCGCGTTGGTTTTGACGTTCCTCAGCCGCACGCCGGTGACCTTGTCTTGCTCCACGTCCAAGACTTCGGTGACGACGGAATCCCAGATCGGTTTGATCTTTGGCTGGGAGAGCGCCCGCTGGGCCATGATCTTCGAGGCCCGCAATGCGTCGCGGCGGTGCACCAGGTAAACCACCGATCCAAACCGCGTCAGGTACAGCGCCTCCTCGCACGCCGAATCGCCCCCGCCCACGACGACCAGCGGCTGGTTCCGAAACACCGGCAGCGCGCCGTCGCACGTCGCGCAGTAAGTCACGCCCTTGTTCTCCAGCTTATGCTCGCTCTTCAAGCCCAGGTGCCGATGACTCGCGCCGGTGGCGATGACGATGGCCTGGGCCGCGAGCGGCTCCCCATCAACCGTTAGTCCGAAGGGCTGCCGCGACAAATCCACCGCCTCGACGGTGCCGAACCGCACTTGCGCCCCGAACCGCTCCGCCTGCTTCTGCAACCGCACCATCAGCTCGTAGCCGTCAATCCCTTCTGGAAAGCCGGGGTAATTCTCAACCACCGTGGTGGTCGTCAGCAGTCCGCCCGGCTGCTTGCCGGTCAGCACGAGCGGCCGCAAGCCGGCGCGGGCTGTGTACAGTGCTGCCGTCCAACCCGCGCAGCCCGAACCGATGATAACCACATGTTCCATAAGGACGCGCAACTTAGTTTCGGCCCCCGCGGTTGGCAAGTGGCGAGTGCGGGAAAGGCGGCCAAATCCGAAGCCTGAAACCGGCTTCCTGGTTGCGGTGCTGTGAGCTTAAACGGTCTCGGGAAATCAGGGCTCGCGGGGACGCTCGCCCCTCCCGAACGGCGACCCGAGGTAAGGCCGCGAGGCGCTACATGATTTCTGGGGACGGCTAAGCCGTCTCCAGAGTCATGATTCTCACTGAAGATTGCCCGTCCTCTTCCGCCGCCGCGCCGTTGGAGAAGGCCAGGTAGAGAAAAGCGAACAGGCTGGTGACAGGCAGCAGGAGGAACAGCCCGACCCAGGCACTCTTGCCTCGCGCCTTGGCGATGTTGAAGCAGAAGAGAACTGAGGCGACGATATTTAGCACCGGCACGCAGAACGCCAGGAACCACCAGCCCGACATGCCTGCCGCGCGCAGCATGGGAAAGATCTGAAGGATCGGCAGCCACACCAGGATGCCCGGCGGATTGCCGGTCTTACGGCAAATCAGCATCCAGCAGTAGCAGCCGAACAGATAGAACAGCAGGGCGATCCCCAGCACCGCGAAGATCAGCGTCGGACCGATCAAGCCCAGCGCGGCCAGGGCCGGCGGCGGCTTGGCGACGAGTGTCTGGTTGATTTGCTTCTCCAGTTCCTTGACCTGGGGCACGTTGATCTTGGCGATTTCCCGCTTCGCCCACGCTGCCGCCGTGTTGGTCGCGGGCTTCGCTCCGCCGCCGGGGGCATAGCCAAGCTGCTCCTGCGCTTCGAGCGACAATTCGGCGGGCTTGACGCTGGCCAGGCCGCCGTCATGAAGGATGAAGACGTAATGCTTGGCCTTGGTGGTCACTGTCACATTCGTGTACGTCCGTGCCCCGATTTGGAGCACAGGGAATTTCTCTTCCACCGCTGCCACTGTCCCCGCGACGAGGATCAACCATCCCGCCAGCGTCACCTGGATCAACCTGCCAGCGGCATACTGCTGCATATTATAGGCGTTCATACGCGATATTCTTCCGGCACCGAACGAACTTGAATCCAACGACTGCGCAGACTGAACGCACGACCTGTGCCACACCGCCGCGGCATGGGACATCCTGAGTCGGTGGCAACGATGTGAGCACAGATTCTCCTCACTTCTGAAGCTGGGCAGGCAGGAAAAGGCGTTCGCCGATGCCCTTAGGTGCGCGGCAGATTCCGCCCTGGCAGAATCTGTGTCCACGTGCGTCCATCAGCGGTTCTGGGGGGGAGACACGACACCGGCGACTTTCCGCCTTGAACCTGTCCGCGCTTTGCCCATCCTTGGCGCGATGGCTGAACACACGATCTCCGAGGTGCTGGCAAAGCCCGATGCGGCGCTGGAAATGACGCTGCGCCCTTCGTTGTTCTCCGAGTTCACCGGCCAGCTCAAAGTCAAGGAGCGCCTCGAAATCACCGTCACCGCCGCCAAACAGCGCCAGGAGGCCATTGACCACGTCCTCTTCAGCGGCCCGCCCGGCCTCGGCAAGACCACCCTCGCCCACATCCTCGCCAAGGCCATGGGCGCCAACCTCAAGAGCACCAGCGGGCCGACGATCGAGAAGGCCGGCGACCTCGCCGGCCTGCTGACCAACCTCGAAGAGGGCGACGTGCTGTTCATTGACGAAATCCACCGCCTGCAGAAGACCATCGAGGAGTATCTTTATCCCGCGATGGAGGACTTCAAGCTGGATATCATCATTGACCAGGGGCCGAACGCCCGCAGTGTCCGCCTCAATCTCCCCCGCTTCACGCTCATCGGCGCGACCACCCGCAGCGGCCTGCTCACCGCGCCGCTCCTCACCCGCTTTCCCATCCGCGAACGACTCGACTATTACGCTGCCGACGACCTCCAGCAGATCGTCGTCCGCTCCGCCCGGCTGCTGAATGTTGAGATTGATCGCCAGGGCGCCCGCGAAATCGCCCGTCGCAGCCGCGGCACCCCGCGCATCGCCAACAACCTGCTGCGCCGCGTCCGCGACTACGCCCAAGTGCGGCACGAAGGCCACATCACTGCGGACGTCGCCGACAAAGCCCTGGCCATGCTGGAGATTGACGAGAACGGCCTGGACGAAATGGACAAGCGCATCCTCGAGACGGTGATCGTCAAGTTCGGTGGCGGCCCCGTCGGCCTCAGCTCGCTGGCCGTGGCCGTAGGCGAGGAACCGGACACCCTGGAAGAAGTCTATGAGCCCTACCTCATTATGGAAGGCTACCTCAAGCGCACCCCCCAGGGGCGCGTCGCCACCGAACTCAGCTACAAGAAACTCGGATTGAAGGCCGAGGGCGGGAAACAACCCGGGCTGTTCGCCTAACCCATCACCAAACTGCAGGCGCCCGCGATGGGCCGGAAGACTTCGGCCCGGATCCCCTGCTCGCCCAAGATCTTAAGCAAGTCCGCGGTGTGCGGCTTCTGGACCAGGACCATGATGCAGCCGCCAAGTCCCGCGCCGGCCAGTTGGGCCCCTTCGACGCCCGGCTGTCGCCGCGCGAGGTCCACAATGCGATCCAGATCCGGCAGGCTGCAGCCGTAGTCGCCGGGGAGTTCGGCGATGTCGGCCTTGC
Source organism: uncultured Verrucomicrobiae bacterium (assembly GCA_963822005.1). Taxonomy (GTDB): domain Bacteria; phylum Verrucomicrobiota; class Verrucomicrobiia; order Limisphaerales; family UBA8199; genus PALSA-1440. The sequence continues at coordinate 94,595 of CAWGGD010000038.1, forward strand.
GGCCCTTCTGGAGCGCCCAGTCCGCCAGCGGCCCATCGGCGCTGGCGGCGGTTACCCGCCGCCAGGTATTGCGCGAGGTTTCGCGTGAAACGCGGTCGCCGTCGTGCGACGTGTTCATCAACTGCCCCAAACCGCGCGCGTCATTGCGCTTGAGCAGACCCAGGCAACGCTGTGCCCGGGCCATCTCGGACAAGCCGAACAGGACCACGCCTCGGACGGCATAACCGTCGGCGGGAGCCTCGTGGCTGAGGAACAGCCGTTCCAGCCGGTCGCGATCGGCGGCGGGCATTTGGCCGAAGGCCGCCTGGACTTTTGTCCGCGTGATGCGCGCCGGCAACTGGCACAGCAGTTGGCCGAAGTCCGCGTGGGTCAGGCCAAGACGCCCGGCCTCGATGTCGCGCAGGTGCTCGATGCGCGGAGCCAGGTCGGGCCGGAGCATCTTGAACCAGATGCGGCCGATGTGGTAGGCGGTCACCTTCGCATTGAAAGTGTTACGGGCTTCGCGGGATTTGCCGGCGTAGATGCCCGAGTTGCAGGCGAGGAGGTCGTGGCCGGGGAAGAACCGCGCCGAATCTTCAATGCGGAAGGGAAAGAAGCCCACGCGGGTGACGCAGCCGCGATGCGACAGCCGGATGGCCGCATGATCCGCCGCCCCGCCGCGAGTGCCGACAAACCATTCGCCTTCGCCGCACAGGCTCACCAGCCGCCGCGCGCTGACCGGCAGCCGGTTGAAACCGCGGACCGCCTCGGCGGTGGCCACGACCAGCGCCGACGACGAGCTCAGGCCGGCGCCCATCGGGATGTCTCCGCCGACCATCATCTCCAGGCCGCGCAACCGGCGGTCCCGGAACAGCTCCTGCAGGCGCAGGATGGCCGCTTTGACGTAATTCGCCCAGTTGCCCCGGGCCGCGTCGAGCAGGCGCTGCAAGCGCGGGCCGTCAATGACCCGCTGCCAATCGTCCCAGTTCAGGTTGGCCACGAGGTCAGAGATGCGGAAGGTTTCTTCCGTGAACCGGGTGCCCTCGGTGTTAGCCAGTGAGACGAGGTCGTCCAGGCGCGGCGCGGCCACAATAATGATCTCGCGGTTGACGGCCATCACGTTGACGGTGCCGCCCTGGTGGTCAATGTGCCGCCCCATCAGGTTAATCCGCCCCGGCGAGCGCACGATCGCCACCGGGCGGTCCGCCCCATAGCGTTGCATGAACGCGCCCAGCACATCGCGGATTTGCCGCCAAGGCACCTGCTCGCCGTACCATTGCCGGAACTGCCGGCGCGCGGCTGCCGACGGCGCCTGAAGCAGGCGGTCCCACTCGTTGGCCGGGGCCAGCGTCTCCCCGCGAATGGCGGGGGCCTGAACGACCACCTGTCCCTGCCGCTGCCGATAGACGTCCTCGATCGCCAGCAACTCCTGCGGGTGGTTGAAGGCCATCAGATCACGCGTGTCCTGCACTTCACAGCCGATGACTCGCGCCGGCTTGGGGCGACTGGCGAGAATCGCGAACACATCCGTCAGGTATTCCTCCTGGCTGGTGCGGGCGGACTTGAGCCGGCTCAACGCGTCGTAGAGCACGGGCGCGCGAAACAGGTAGGTGGACAGGTTCATCTGGTCAAAGCGCTCCAGCATGCTGGCTGGCCCGAACCGTCTCCGCTCCGACCTTCAAGCAGCCCGAGCGCTCTTCCTTCGAGAACCGCCGCTCAAACTCTTCCCGGGTGAGAACGCCGTCTGCCGTCACCCTCTCCTCGGGGAGAGCACTGGCTGAGGGGGAACTCCGACCTTCGGACTTCGGACTTCGGACTTCGGACTTCAGACTTGGTCTCCCCAAATCTCCTGCCCCACTGACATCGCCGTCTTCTCCCCGCACTGTTCCGACAGGATACCCTCGACCGTCCGGCGGGACAGGACAGCTTTCTTGCGGAAGGCATCGTTAACTTTGGCCAGGGCCACCAGCCGCCGTCGCTCCGCTTCCTCCAGGATGCCCACAATGTTACCGCGCGCCGACTTGAGCAGAATCCCCGCGCTCGAATTGGGCGGCCGCTTGGCGGTGGCCAGCGTCACATCCGCCCCGCTTTGCTCGTGCGCCGCGAGCAGTTGACGCATCACCTTCGGCTCAATGACCTTGTCGCCCGCGACGACGAGCACGTTCCCGTCGAACTGCATCCGTTCGAGCAGGTCGGCCCCCTTGCGCGCCGCGTCACCGGTGCCCAGCGGCCGGTCCTGGAAGGCGTAAGGCGTGCCAGGGAAACGGCGGTTGACAGTGGCCATGACGCTCTCGGCCATGCTGCCCACCACGACCACATTGAGCATGGCCCCGCACAGGTTGTAAGTCTCCAGCGCGCGAATGATGACCGGCACGCCCAGCACCTCGAAGCACACCTTGTGCTTGTCGCTAGTGCCCATGCGCGTTCCTTTGCCGCCCGCCAGAATGACCGTGACAAATGGCTTCTTCATGCTCGTTCTTCTACGCCAGCCCGAAGCCTAAGGGATGACGCCCCGATGAGGAAAGGCTGTTCCCTCAAACCATATCGGCGGCCAGGACGCGGATGATGTCTTCAAGCGTGGTCTGGCCGGTGATGGCGCGCGTGAGGCCGTTCTGCCAAAGGGTACGCATGCCTTGCTGGATGGCGATCTCCTCAAGGGCGGAAGTGGGCAGCTTCTTCAGCACGGCTTCGCGGAACGGCTCGTCAACCACCAGCAGCTCGCTGACCGGCAGCCGGCCGGCGTAGCCGGTCTGGTTGCACTGGTCACAGCCGGCGCCGCGGCGGAATTGGGCCTGCGGGATGAGCGCTTCGGGCACAACCTTGAGCTGGCTCGGGGCCGGCTCGTACGGCTGCGCGCAGTTCGGGCAGTTCGAGCGCACCAGCCGCAGGGCCACCACCCCGAGTATGCTGGAGGCGAGCATGAAGGGCTCGATCTCCATGTTGATCAACCGGGTGAAAGCGCCCGCCGATACGCCGCAATGGATGGTGCTCAGCACCAGGTGGCCGGTCAGGCCGGCCTGGACGGCAATGGCGGCGGTTTCCGCGTCGCGAATCTCGCCCACCATGATTACCTGCGGGTCCTGCCGCATGATGCTCCGTAGGGCGATGGGGTAAGTGAACTCCTGCGCCGGGTTGATTTGCGTCTGGCTGACCATCGGCAGGTTGAACTCCACCGGGTCCTCGACCGTGCTGATGCTGACACTGGTGCCGTCCCGCTGCATGATGTAGCAGAGCGATGAGTACATCGTGCTGGTCTTCCCGGAGCCGGTGGGGCCAGTGAACAGCAATAACCCGCTGGTCCGCTTGAGCGCGCGTACCAACCCTTGCAGGGTCGAATCCTCAAAACCCAGCGTGCTCAGCTCGAAGCGCCGGTCGCGGGGGTCGAACAGCCGCACGACAATCTTCTCGCCGCGGGTGGTCGGGAAGATCGAGACACGCAATTGCACGCCGTCCAGTTCCGGCCCGCCGATGGCCGTGCCGTCCTGCGGCGTGCCGGCCTGGTAGGTGACGAGGTTCGACATCACCTTGAAACGCATCGAGATCTTCTCCATCAGGTCGAGCGGCAGGTGGGCGACCTCGGTGAGCACGCCGTTCACGCGGGCGCGCACGGCGATGGCGGTTTCCCACGGCTCGATGTGCAGATCGCTGGCGCCGAGGCGAATGGCGTCCTGGACGAGGCAGTTGACCAGCACACTGACCTCAAGGCCCCGAGCGGCCATTTCGGACTCGAGATACTGAACGGTGTAACTCATATCAGGAACCCCACGGTTCTGCCCATCTCACACGAGATGAGCCGGATTGGCCGAAAGTTGGCAGAACGGGGCCGGAGGGCAAGGATGAAGCACGCCGCCATGCGGCGACGAAGCCCATCTCAACTTCTTGCAGGGTCAATCACGGTGTGGTGGAAGAGCAGGTGCTGGCGATTATTGCGCCCGAACGTCTCTGGCCAGAGCAGGGCTTCATCGCCTTGAGCCAAGGTATTTCTCCAGCACTCCACGTCGTGTACAAGGGGTGCTCACCGGATGTACACCGGATGTACAAGGGGTTTTCCCTTGTGCATCCGGTGAGCATCCCTTGTACACCCCTTGTACACGGCGTTTGGGTGTCTCGGGCCACCCCGGACCCCGGGAATGTGTCTCAAAAGTGGACAGCCTGACGCAGTGATGGGTGTGGGGCTGCTGACAGCAGAGGGATCTCTGGCTCGGCACTGCGGCAAGAAACTGAGATTCTACGAGCAACGATCCGCAGCCGTGGGCTGGTATTTCCTGGACAGTCTCTCCGCCGAGATCGAGTCCCTGCACCTCTACGCGGGAGTGCGCCGGAAGTATCTCTGCTACTATCGGATGCTATCCCGCCGTTTTCCCTATGCCATCTACTACCGAATCGCGGGGGATGAGGTTCAGGTGTGGCGGGTGCTGGATTGCAGGCGCGATCCCCAATGGATTCGCAAACAGCTCAGGAATTTCTGACGGGGGCATTGGAGGCGGTTGGGTGGCGGGCGCCGTCACGCGGCGCGGCGGGAATTGGGGCCAGCCGCCCCGTGGCCTGAAGTCCACGGCTACCCTCGGCTGTCGCTCCACGACACCGCCGCCGGGCGCGAAACGCAGCCGCCCTTTGCCGCGAACCCTTGCCGGCAGATCCCAAGCGCTCCGAGTAACGACCGTGCAGACAACCTCCAATTTGCCGAGCCCAAAAACAGGGAGATAAGGTTGCCCCGATGGACTAATGTCGATCGCGGCTCAATAACGCGATGGCAGACTGGGCGCTGACTCGAAGAAATGCGATAGTGGACTGATTGGCGCTCGAATGGAGCACCTCGGATAGGCAGAGGAAGATTCAAGATGTTACAGACTGATACGTTCATCTCCGGCGAATAGGCAGAACTACGACAGAGAGAAGTCAGCGGAGGACGAAAGGCGTTCTACTCTCGTTGCCTTCAGAGTGCCGACGCTAGTGAGCAACTAAACGATTCTCGTTAATGATCACGAACCGTCATCAGTTCGACCGATTCTTACTCGACCACACATTAGCCACGCTCATTCGCGAGTCGGCGAGCGTGTCTGTTTGACGCGACAGGAGAGGGAACGCGAACGATCTCGGACTGGAAGTTGGAGTCGACTCACGCCCATTCCGGCTGAGTTTCTTATCGCCATGAATACGAGCGCGAAAGCCAAGGGAACAGCAGATTGCAGACTACAGACCTTGAGAACGGGTGGAGTGAGGTGAAACCGATTGATTTCTGACCTGCAGGGCCGGAATAGAATCGAGGTACCAAGACCTATGCAGCAGTACTCAAGCGAAGAAGACGAATCGACACTTGCCAAGGATGCCGACGTTTATCAAGAGGTGGATGGACTTCAAGACGCGGAACGGGGCGAACTGAGTAACGCACGCGCATCAAGCTATCCCAAGAGCTACGTAGCCTCGGGCCGAGCAACCAGTCAAGAAGACCCCCGCGTAGCTCGATGTTCAAGGAAGGACGCGATAGAATAGTTGTCATTCCACGGCACAGGATGGGAATATCATTCGTTTTCCCAAAATAGAAAAAGGGAGGTTGGCCGCTGAACGCGGCAGCAGCGTTGAGTTTCCTTTTCGAACCATACGGCCGCGAGGCAGTCGAGCCCGCACGTCAAGCCATCGCGGCCGCCAGGTCTTCCTTGCGCTGGCGGAGGCTCTTGAAGAACTCGTAGCCCTCGCGGCAGCGGCGGACCAGGACGTCCTTGTCCTCGAGCATGGTCTTGATGATGCGCAGGATCGGCTTGGGGCGCAGATAGTAGGCGCGGTAAAAGCGGTCCACGGCCTCGAAGATGGCTTCCTTGCTCAGGCCCGGGTATTCGAGGGCGCTTTGCTGGAAGCCGTCTTCCTCCACCAGGTCGGTCTTGTCGCGCTTGACGAACCAGCCGTTCTGGCGGGCCATCTCGTAAAGCTCGGTGCCGGGATACGGCGCGGCCAGCGAGACCTGGATGCTGAACACGTCCAGCTCCTGCGCGAAGCGGATGCTCTCCTCGATGGTCTGCGGCGTTTCGACGGGCAGGCCGAGGACGAAGGTGCCGTGGATGACCACGCCGGCGTCGTTGCAGGCCTTGGTGAACCGGCGCATCTCCTCGAGCGTGACGCCCTTCTTGACGCGCTTGAGGATGTCCTCGTTGCCGCTCTCGTAGCCGACCAGGAACAGGCGCAGGCCATGGTCCTTGAAGAACTTCACCGTGTCGTAATCGAGGTTGGCGCGGCTGTTGCAGCTCCAGGCCAGGCCGAGCGGGCCGAGCTTCCTGGCGATCTCGCGGGCGCGCGGGAGGTTGGCGGTGAAAGTGTCGTCGTCGAAGAAGAACTCGCGGACCTGCGGGAAGAGCTGCTTCATGTAGGCCATTTCGTCGGCGACGTTCTGCGGGGAGCGGACGCGGTATTTGTGCCCGCCGATGGTCTGCGGCCAGAGGCAGAAGGTGCATTGGGCGGGGCAGCCGCGGCCGGTGTAGAGGCTCACATAGGGGTGGAGCAGGTAGCCGATGAAATACTTCTCGATCTGCAGGTCGCGCTTATAGACGTCGGCCACCCAGGGCAGGGCGTCCATGTCGGCGATCAGCTCGCGCTCGGGGTTGTGCCGGATCTTGCCGTCCTTGTCGCGGTAGCTCAGACCGGCGACGGTTTCGAGCGGGCGGCCCTCGGCGACTTCCTTGCAGGTATAATCGAATTCCTTGCGCCCGACCCAGTCAATGGCCGGGGAGGCCTTTAGCGTCTCGGTCGGCAGGACCGCCGCGTGCGCGCCGATGAACCCGATCTTCGTCTCGGGCCGGTTCTGCTTGATGGCCTCGGCCACCTTGCAATCGTTCTTTAGCGAGGGTGTCGAGGTGTGGACGATGACGTGGTCGTAGCCCTTGGCCTCTGCGAGGCATGGCTTGATTTGAATGTCGTGCGGCGGGCAATCCAGCAGCTTCGAGTCGGGCACGAGCGCCGCGGGTTGCGCCAGCCAGGTCGGGTACCAGAAGCTGGTCACCTCGCGCCGCGCCTGGTAGCGCGAGCCGGCGCCGCCATCAAAGCCGTCGAATGAGGGGGGGGACAGGAAAAGCGTGCCCATAGTTCAGAACGCAAGAATCACTTGGTTCTCGGGGCCGACGTAGGTCATCACGCACTGTGCAAGCACGTCACGTCCGATTAAGCAGTCAATACCCTGGGTGTTCAAGGGGAGTCCCAGGGCGGTGGTGCGAACCTTAAAGCCTTGTGGAAGGATCAGACTGATGGCGAACTCATCGCAGAGCACATTGGCGGAGGAAGCGGTGTGAACGTAGGTATTGCTGGTGGGTTGAAGGCCGAGCCAGGCTGGAAGACCGCGTTTAAGAACGGTTGCGGAGGCGCCCGTATCAATCAAGGCAGTGAGAGGCAATGTCTTGGTGGGGGATCGCTTGCCCTTGATCGGTTTTGCAGCCGGCGTGATCCGGACATGTACCGTAGGGCCGCCACCTTGCAGATCAGGAAATCTGAGGAAGACCGCAGGCATCAGACGCCGATGAGGTGGGATACAACGCTCACCGGTTCCTCCACCTCGGTTATCTTGTGGACGAAGAATGGGACGTTTCCGAACCGCTCGTATCCCGCATCAATGGCATCGAATTTTGCCTCGTAGAAACCGTAAACCCTGCGGCCTTTGATGAGAACGAATTTCCCGGCGTTCTCGTTCATTAAGCGTTCGCGGTGTTCCTCGAAGAATCGACGCTCGGTCTCGAGTGCATGGGAGGCAAATGACTTGCTGGCAGCTTTCATTCGACCGTCACCTAAACCTTCCCCGATTTCTGCAGTTTCGCCAGCAGCGCATCCCGCTCGGAGGTGTCGCCGCTGCCGCAACCACCGCCGCCGTTATTCCCGCCGTTGTTTTGGAAGGCGGATTTCGCGCCTGCCAAGCCGCTGTTGATGGCAGCCTTGGCCTCGGCGAGGTGACCCTTGCCGATCGAGAATCCGTTGAAGGCCTTGACCTGGCGGCCCGGGTAGTAGGGCTTGGGCCGGGCGCCGAAGTTGTAGCGGATATTCTTCCACGTATCGCCGCGCTGGTAGTTGGTGCCGAGCGCACCACTGGGGTCGTAGCCGCAGTGGACCATGCAATTCTCACAGCGCGGGTCGCGCGCGACGCCGTTGACGACGCCGTATTTGTTCCAGTCCACCTGGTCCAGCATTTCCTGGTAGCGCGCGTAGTGGCCGTCGGTCATCAGGTAGCAGGGCGCTTTCCAGCCTTTGATGTTACGGGTGGGGATGGCCCAGGCGGTGCAGGTCAGCTCGCGCTTGCCGGCCAGGAATTCCTGATAGACGGGCGTGCCGAAAATGGTGAAGCGCTTGCCCCATTCCTGGATCTTGGCGAACTTCTCGATGGTCATGGCGCGCGTGAGGAAGAAGTCCTCCGGCTTGCGGCCCAGGCGCTTGATCATGTCCTGCTTGGCGGCGTCATAATCGTAGCCCGGGGAAATGGTGTGGCCGTCCACCTCGAGCGAGGAGAAGAACTCGAACATTTGCTCGAGCTCCTGGACATCGGTTTCCTTGTACACCGTGGCGTTGGTCGCCACCTGGTAACCGAGCAGCTTCGCCATGCGGACCGCCTCGACGCACTCCTTGAACACGCCCTCCCGTTCGACGATCAGGTCGTGCGTGTATTCCAGGCCGTCAACATGCACATTCCAGTAGAGCCACTTGGTCGGCTTGATGGTCGGGCGGCCATCGTGTTTGCCCTTGCGGATGGTCTCGGCGTCCTTGTCGGAAATCAGCTTCTCGGCCAGCAGCCGGGCGAGGGTAGGTTCCAGCCCCGGCGAATAGCTACCGGCGAGGTAATCCTTGAGCTTCTTCCGCATGAACATGCCGTTCGTGCAGATATAGACGATGCGGCGTTGCGCGAGCAGGCCGGCGGTCAGCTCCTCGATCTTGGGATAGATCAGCGGCTCGCCGCCGCAGATCGAGACCATCGGCGCGTCGCATTCCTGCGCGGACGCCAGGCAATCCTCCAGGCTCATCATGTCCTTGAGGCTGGTGGAGTATTCGCGGATGCGGCCGCAGCCGGTGCAGGTCAGGTTGCAGGTGTGGAGCGGCTCGAGCTGCAGCACCATGGCAAACCGAGGTGTGCGCAAGACCTTATGCTTAATGATGTGACGGGCGATTTTGACCGTCAACGCGAGCGGGAATCGCATGAAATTACTGCGCGGGGCCTGCCGGCAAAGTCAGGGGCTGTAGGGCGGCGAAGGTATTGTTGGTGCCGGGCACAACCGGCGGGGGCGAGTACCTGCATGTGGAACAAACCGCCGCCCCCGGGAATCAGAAAGTCAATCGGCGACACGCTCTTGCTGGCATTGATGCCGCTGCATCCGGCACCCAGCAATAAGAGGCAGCCGCATCCTGCCAGCCGCGCGATTTTCCAGTTTAAACTCACTGTGTTCCAAGTATAGACTCCGTCATGGCGTTGGCAACTCCTATTTTTAGGGCGGTCATCCGGCTGGCAAGCAGCCTGGTTTTCCTGGCGGGCGCGCCTGAAGTCCCGGCGGATACCCCCACGGCGGAAGCGGAGTCGGCCGCGTACGCCCGGAGGAATTTCCAGGAAGCGCGCGCGCGCTACGACACCGCGCCCGGCGAGTCGGCGGTGGCCTGGCAATTCGGCCGCGCGTGTTTCGAGGTGGCCGAGTTCGCCACGAACCGTTCTGAGCGCGCTACGCTGGCGGAACAGGGAATTGTGGCTTGCCGGCTGGCGGTTGCGCGCGCGTCCAACTCGGCCCCGGCCCATTACTACCTCGGGCTGAATTTCGGGCAACTGGCCCGCACCAAAGGGCTGGGCGCGCTCAAGCTCGTGGATCAGATGGAACAAGCCTTCAGCCGAGCCCGCGAGCTGGACGAGCGTCTTGACTACGCCGGGGCCGATCGGCACCTCGGGGTCCTGTACCGCGACGCCCCTGCCATTGGCAGCGTCGGCAGCCGCACGCGGGCGCGCGCGCGTTTGAAGCGCGCGGTTGAGATCGCGCCCCAGTATCCCGAGAACCGGCTGAACCTCATCGAAGGCTATGTGAAATGGGGCGAGCGCGCGGACGCGTCGCGCGAACTGCAGGCGTTGGCGGCCGCCTGGCCCACCGCGCGCACCAACTTCGTTGGCGCGGCCTGGGCCGCCACTTGGGTGGATTGGGAACAGCGCCTGCAGAAGCTCCGGAAGAAGCTCGGACCATCCAACCCGGCGCTGGGCGCCCCACATGCGAAACCGTAGCCTGGTTCAACCGTAACGATGCAGTTGGGAGTGGGGAGCACATGCCTCCGGCGTGTGGGTTTGCGGCGTCCCGCCGCAAACTTTCCTCCGCCTGACGGGATCGCCAAATAGTGGTCGGTAAGGGACAAGAGGAGGTCAACGGCGAGACGCCCTTGACAGCACGCGAGACGCGCGCGCTCCCCATCTCCAATTGAGGAGTTACAGCTCAGGCCGGCACCACTGCTGTCCAGTTCGCTGCGCCGAACTTCGCTTTGACTTTCTCCGCCAGCGCCGACGCGGCGTCCAGCCCGTGGACGACGGCAAAGGTCGTCGAGCCGCTGCCGGACATGAGGGCGGCGGCGGCGCCGTTGGCCCGGAGGAATTCCTGGAACAGTGCCAGCAGCGGATACTTCTCCAGGGCCGGCGCTTCGAGCGAGTTGTAGAATTCTCCCCCAGCCGCACGCAAATCCGCGCCTTGCAGCAGTGAGATGAGTTTCTGCGCCCGGCCTCGCTGGCCATTGAGCGCGGGGGGGAACCGGGCCAATTGCTGGTAGGCCCAGGCGGTGGCGATGCCGAAGCCGGGATGGACCAGGAGGAACGCTGCGCCGCTCAAGGCCGGAAACGCGCCCAGGGGCTGGATCTGTTCGCCCCGGCCAGTGGCCAGCGCCGGATTGTCCTGGAGAAAGAAAGGGACATCGGAGCCGAGGGACGTGGCGATCCGCTGTAACTCTTCCGGCGCGAGCGGGGCCCCAAAAAGCTCATTCAACCCAAGCAACGTGGTCGCCGCATTGCCGCTGCCGCCTCCCAAGCCTGCTGCCAGCGGAATGTGCTTCTGGAGTTCCACGCGCACCCCGTCCCGCACTCTGGCCGCCTCCAGGAACGCTGCCGCTGCGCGATAGACCAGGTTGCCGGCATCTGTCGGCAGCGCCGGCGTGTTGCAGCTCAGTTGAATGCCCCGGTCCGCCCGCGTGAAGCTCAGCCGATCAAACAAGCGGATCGGATAGAACACGGTTTCCAGCTCGTGAAAGCCGTCGGCGCGCTTGCCGAGGATGTTCAGCAGCAGGTTGACCTTGCAGGGCGACTGTCTTTCCAGTGACACGCCCACTGATGTGCCACAGCCGGGCGCGCTCCGACACAAAAAAAGAGCGCCAACGGAGAAACGTTGGCGCACCGGCGGTCTTTGACTGGCCGGGACGTTAGTGCGTGTAGAAAATCTTGAACCGGCTGCCCGGAATGAAAGGCGCGACATCCCCGCCGCTGAAGCCCATGTAGGTGTCCGTCGCAAACAGGCTGTCATCAATGAGGTCAGGCTTGTAGGCGTCCGGATATACGGGGTTGGGGGACAGGTAGTCGGTGAAGACAGGGTCGTAGGGCGGGAAGGGCGACGTCACGACTTCATAGACGCCCACGCCGGTCCGGGCGAAGCTCTTGGTCAGCCCGCGGATGAAACCGGCGGCGTAATGGCCGCCCGGCTGCTCGAACAAACCCGTCTGCTCGATGGAGCGGCGGATTTCTCCGAGGCGGGCAAACTCCGTCATGTTGCTCATGCCGCGCCCGAGTTTCTTTTCCGCGCTGGTGCAGCCGGAGGAGAGGGCCCCGGCGATGGCCAAGGTGGCAAGGAAGGGAAATATGTTACGCATAAATCTTCGTTACTGGTACAGAGTTTAACCAAAGGCCGGGGCTTGTAAAGGGGGAAGTGAAAAAAGTTGGGGCGTAAGACGTGATGCGTGAAACGTGAAACGTGAAACGTGATGCGTGAGGGTGATACCGAAGCAATGGCCAGTCATCAAGCTTCCTCCACGTTTCACGTTTCACGTTTCACGCACCGCGTCGCCCGCTGCTTCCGCCGCCTCGCGCTTCTTCTCCTGCCGCTCCCAGTACCAGGCGATCCAGACACAAATCTCGTAGAGGCCATACAGCGGGACGGCCATCAGAATCTGGGTAATCACCTCCGGTGTCGTCAGGACGGCGCCCAGCACCGCGCTGATCACGATCACGTAGCGCCGGCCGCTGGCCAGCATCCGGTAGTTCAGCACGCCGATCTTCACCAGCGTCAGCACCACCACCGGCAACTCGAAGCCGATCCCCATGCCCAGCATGAACTTGCACACGAACCCGACGTAATCCTCCGCCCGCCATTGGTTGGCGGTGAAACCCAGCCACTCGGCATACTGCACCGAGGCCGTCAGCGCGATCGGCATCAGGATGAAATAACAGAAACAAACTCCCAGGGTGAAGAGCCCCACGCCGAAGAACAGGCCGCGATAGACGTATTTCTTCTCGCGCATCTTCAGCGCCGGGAAAACAAAGTGCGCCACGAAGTAGAAGATGAAGGGGGACGCCAGCACCAGGCCGCCATAGAAGGCCACCTTGGTGGCGACAATGAACGAGCCCGCCGGGCTCAGGTTGACGATCTGGACCGCCAACCCCTTTTCGGCCGGCCGGTCCGAATCATCCAGCGCCCGCAAGGCCAGCACCTGGTTGGTGCCCTGGAGCACGGGCACCAGCTCCAGCCGCACCAGCGGGTTGGTTCCCACCAGGGCCGCCAGGGGGTCATTGGTGGTGATCTGAAGGACGGTCAGTTGGTTGGTGCCGAAGAGCACCCTGACGGACTGCGGCTTAGAGGGGTGTTGGGCTGACGTCCGGGTCTTCCAGTCGAGGGTGTGTGGGCCCGGCGCCCGAGTCAGCGGCCATTCCAGGACGCGAACTACATAGTTGCCGGCCAGCAGGCAGACCAGCATGAACACGCCGCCGGCCACCGCGCTCTTGATCAGAACCCAGCGGAGGTCTTCGAGATGCTCGAGGAAGGACTTTACGGGCCCACCTTCCTCCTCCTCTGGCTGTTGGTCAAGGTTGTCCGCTACGGGTTCATCAGCCATGGCAGGAACCGCTTAGCGAATCAATCCTTGGTGCCGGGAGTGGATTGCGGAACCGTCTGCTGCGCCTCGACCTGCGTGGTGGGCTGGGTGCTGCTGGAAGGCAACGACTTGGGCGGGGGCGGCGGCTCTTCCATAGCCGTGTGAATCTCGTCCGTTACGTCGCGGGTCGCTTTCTTGAACTCTTTGATGCCCGTGCCCAGGCCCTTGGCCAGCTCCGGCAGCTTCTTGGCCCCAAACAGAATCAACACCAGGGCGAGAATCAGGATGATCTCGCCGCCGCCGAGGTTAAACAAGGCCAACATGACATTCATAATTGTGCAAAACGATACACCCCCAACCTAAGCCCCCCTGCCGGGAGAGTAAAGCCCCAAAAGCGCCCAGAAAAGCGGCCGTGCCATTGCCTGCCGTTCTTTCTTGGATCGCTGGCGGGCGATCTATATGATGGCTAATGAAGTCGGCGCAAGGCGAAGCCGCAGCTCGAACGCCGGCGCCTGAAACCAGTGCCAGAAAGCTGTATGCGAACCTGCTCAGATCGAACGAAACGGGGTACCGCGCCTCGGGAATGGTCACTTGGCTTCGGGCGGCAGTTTCTCCCTTGGTTGGTGCTCCCCGCCGCCGGTTTCCCTCTCGGGGCACTCGCCCAACCAGCCGGACTCGCCTTGGGCTGGGGCCCTTCGGTCATGCTGCCGGGGATCTACTTCACGAACATCGCGGCAGGGTATGACCACAGCCTAGCACTCCGAAGCGATGGTACGGCCTGTGACTGGGGCGCCCTCGGTGGCGCGCCGGCCAGCGCCAGCAACCTCGTCTCTGTCGCGGCGGGTGGAGGCAGTTACACCAGCGGATTCTTCACGTACTATAACGACCACAGCCTGGGACTGAAGGCAGACGGCATGGTGATCGCATGGGGTGACAACGACCGCGGACAAGCTGCCGTGCCCAACGGTCTGACCAACGTCGTGGCTGTCTCTGCTGGAGGGGTGCATAGCCTGGTGCTGAGGAGTGATGGGACCGTGGTCGCCTGGGGGGACAACAGCAATTACCAAACGAACGTGCCTCTCGGCTTGACGAACGTTACTGCCATTGCCGCCGGGCGCTACCACAACCTGGCCCGTATGCAAGATGGCAGCGTAGTCTCTTGGGGAAGCTCGAGCTACGTGCCCGTCACGGCAACGGGGGTGGCAGCGCTGGCCGCGGCGTACAATTACAGCATCGCCCTCAGAAGCAACGGCACAATCATTGCGTGGACGCCAAGTTCGCCGATAAGCGTGAGTTCCTCCACCAACTTCATTGCCATTGCGGCCGGAGGCGACAATTTCGGCAATCACGGGTTGGCTCTCAAGAAGGACGGGACGGTTTTTGCCTGGGGGGACAATACTTTTGGCCAGTCAACGCCCCCGCCTGGCTTGAGCAACGTCGTGGCCATTGCCGCCGAGAGATATAACAGCCTCGCTCTGCGCGCCGATGGGACCATTGTGACTTGGGGCATCGGTGGCACCGGCGTGGTGGACAAGGCACCGTTGCGGGACGTCAGGGCGCTGGCCGCGGGTGGCGGCGGGTATAGCCTCGTCCTCAAGAGCGACGCCTCGGTCACCGACTGGAGCGGAGGCAGCTCGTTGCCTGGCGGCTTGACGAATATCGCTGCCATTGCCGTGGGTGGTGAGCATTGCCTGGCGCTGAGGAAAAACGGCAACGTGGTCGCTTGGGGAAAGAACACTTATGGCCAAACCAATGGGATAGGGAGCTGGAGCAACATTATCGCCATTGCTGCCGGCGCTTACCATAGTCTCGCCCTCCAGAGCAACGGCACCGTGCTGGCGGTTGGCAGTTCTCAGCCGGGAGGAGCGGAGTCCAGCGTTCCCGCAGGCTTAAGCAACGTCGTGGACATTTCAACGGTGGGGTGGATCCCACCCGACGCCCAGGGCGGAGGTCCTTCGCATGCTTTCAGTCTGGCACTCAAGAGCGACGGCACCGTCGTCGGGTGGGGGGACAATACCTACAAGCAAGCGACTGCGCCTGCCGGGTTGAGCAATGTGGTCGCTGTGGCGGCGGGCGCATTTCACAGTTTGGCCTTGGGGAACGATGGCACGGTGTTGGGATGGGGCTACAACAAATCTGGCCAGGCTACGGGAGTTCCCACAACGGGCTCTCCTTATTCTGCGACTGGCCAGGTCATGATCGCCGGGCAGGTCTTGAGCAACGTCATCGCCATTGCGGCTGGCGCGTTCCATAGCCTGGCCCTCAAGAACGACGGTGCCGTCGTTGGGTGGGGCTATAACTACTACGGCCAAACCAGCGTGCCTGCCGCCGTCAGCAACGTCGTCGCCATTGCCGCCGGCGAGAACCAAAGTCTCGCCATTCGGATTGACCTGAAGATCGCTTCCATAGCCCTCAGCGGGCAGGGGCCCGTCATCTGTTTCCACACCTTCGCCGGCCAGAGTTACTTGGTGGAGTATTCCCGCGACCTGAGCTCCGGCAGTTGGTCTCCCCTCCCGGACGGAAGCGTTTCCGGCGACGGCCAGGATGCCGCCGTCACCGACACCGACCCGGCTCTGCCCGACAGCCGCTTCTACCGAGTGCGGCTCTTGCCCTGATCGCCCCGGATCGCGGCTGCGGACGGCTGCGCTCGATTGAAAACGCCGCGCCGCGCCGCCGGGTAATGTCACTGACTTTCCCGCTTGGCAACGCGGATTCAGCCTGCTAGCAGAGTCACTGAATGAACGTCGGCACAGCTAACCGCAATTGAAGGAGGCAACCCATGCGCAAATGCAACTGTTCGGGACATTGTGGCCCACAACCACTTAACCGGCGGGAGTTCCTCGGGCTGGTGGGCGCGGGGGCGGCGGCGACGCTGCTGGGCAGCCCGGCGTGGGGCGCGTTCGAGCTGCCGGCGGATGAACTCGAGCGCTGGCGGCGCGAACTGTTCGCCCCGGCCCAACCGCGGCTTTACCTGTCCGGCAAACACACCGACGCCCGTATGCATCTGGGCGGCATCGGCACGGGCAACTTCGAGCTCGGCGCGGATGGCCAACTGACGACCTGGCAGCTCTTCAACACGCTGCGGGACGGCCAGGTGCCCCTGCATTTCCTGATCCGGGCGGGGGCGACCGCGAAGCTGCTCCAGACCGCCGGCGGGCCGGACTGGCCGCGCGTGAAGCAGATCGAAATGGTGGGCGAATACCCGGTCGCCGTGCTGCGCTTCCGGGACACCGACCTGCCGGTCGAGGTCGAGTTGACCGCGTTCAGCCCGTTTGCGCCGCTCGACACGCGGTTTTCCTCGATGCCCCTGGGGGCGTTCGTGTTCCGGATCAAGAACCCGGGCAAGCAGAAGCAGACCGTGTCGCTGGCCGCCTTGACGCAGAACCCGGTCGGCTACGACGCCGCGGGCGAAAACAACAGCGCAACCAATCCCTGCTTTGGCGGCAACGTGAACGAGGTGCTGCGCGAAACCGGCGCCGGCGGATTGTTCATGCGCGCGGAAGCCGGGGGCGAAGCTGCGCTCGACACCCCGGTAACCATTTATACCACCGCCAACCTCAAGGCTCTGAACGCGCCGCCGCCGGACCGGCCGAAGAACCTCACCGTTGAGGTGCTGGAGAAACAGCCGTTGCCCGCGGACAAGCTGAGCGATCCCGCGCACACGGTCATCTGGCTGGAGGAACCGGGCGCGGACATCCCGGAAGCGCTCCTGCGCGCGGCGCGGGAAGCGGTGCAGGCGGGGGCGATGCTGCTCTTTTCCGGCAAGTCCATGCCGCTGTTGCAGGCGTATGCGTCGTGGACCGGCGGCAAGCCGGTCGCCGAGGTCAACGATCGGCCGGACATCCTGTTCGAGGACTTCGAGCGCGGCTACGACAAGTGGAAGGTCGAGGGAGAAGCCTTTGGCAAGGAGCCCGTCCACGGCACGTTGCCGAACCAGAATCCCGTGTCCGGCTTCGTCGGCAAAGGCCTGGTCAACAGCTATGTAGGCGGCGATGACATGACGGGCCGGCTCGTCAGCCAGCCGTTCGGCATCGAGCGCCGGTTCATCCGGTTTCTTGTGGGCGGCGGGCATCACGCGAACACGCAGATGCGGCTGGTGGTCGGCGGCAAGGTGGTGCGCGCGACCTCGGGCAAAGACAACGAGCAGCTCGAGGCCGCGGTGTGGGACGTGAGCGGCCTCCAGGGCCGGACGGCGCAGATTGAGATCGTGGACCAGCAGCAGGGCGGCTGGGGGCATGTGAATGTGGACCAGATCGAGTTCTCCGACATGCCGGGAAACCGGGCGCTGATGCAGTTGCTCGATGAGTTGCTGCCGGCGCGGTTCAGCCGCGTGCGTCGTGGGGGCGACGCGGACGACGCCGTGCAGGCGGTCGAGCTCGACGGCCTCGTCTTGCGGCCGGGGGCGACCAAGTCGAGGGCTTCCTTCGGTCCCAGGTTGCTGACCTGGACGGTTGGCAAGGGCCAGGTGGTGCTCGCGGCAGGCGCGGTCCTCGACCCGGCGCGGGCCGGATTGAGCCATCACCGGCAGGTTGCCTACGGATTCCTCTGCTGGCTGGTGGGGGCGAATTACACCGGGTCGGGCGGCTTCCAGCATCCGAAGGCGCCCGGGTTCGGCACGCTGGCTTTGGCGGCGCTGGCGCAGGACATCACTGTCCTGCCGGCAGCCGGGCATCGGGACGAGGCGTGGAGAACCTTTGCCGCCGAAGGCCGCTTCACTGACCTGGCGCGCGCCAACTCGAGTCCGCCGTCGCCGCAAGGCCGAACCCTCTATGGCGCCGTCGCCGCCACGGTTTCGGTTCCTGCGGGGAAGAGCGTTGAGGTCCCCTTCCTGCTGGCCTGGCATTATCCCAACAAGTACAGCGCCGCCCAGACGTGGATGGGTTGCCATTACGCCACCCAATGGCCGGACGCACGGGCGGTGCTGCGCGAGGCGGTTCCAACCTTTGCCGTGTTGCGCCGGCGGACCGAAGGCTTCCGCCAGACGTTCTACGACAGCACCTTGCCCTACTGGCTGCTGGATTGCCTCACCGCCAATGCCGCCATCACCCGCCATATCGGCGTGGTGTTCCGCATCGCCAACGGCGACGTCTATGGCTGGGAAGGCTCGAACGGCTGTTGCCAGCCGACCTGCACGCATGTTTGGGGGTATGAGCAGAGCCTTTCGCGGCTGTTCCCGTCCCTGGAGCGGGATATGCGCCGGATTGATTTCACGCACCAGCAGCGCCCCGACGGCGGGGTCAACAACCGCACCGAGGTGCCGTCGCCGCCGCGGCCAACCGGCGAGCAGCCGTTCGCCGACGGCCACGCAAGCTGCATCCTCAAGGCCTACCGCGAGGCGCTCAACCAGCCGGATGACAAGTTCTTGAGGGAATACTGGCCGCACATCAATCGCGCGGTCGAATACCTGATCGCGCGCGATGCCAAGGCGGCGGGCGGCCAGCCGCAAGGCATCTTGCAGGACGATCAGTGGAACACTTACGACGAGGCGCTGCACGGCGTCACTACCTTCGTCAGCGGCTATTACCTGGCCGCGCTGCGCGCCGGCGAGGAATGGGGCCGCCGGATGGGGGACAAGGCTGCGGCGGAACGGTTTCACGGCGTCTTCGAGAAGGGCCAGAAGAAGCTCATCGAGTTGTGCTGGAACGGCGAGTACTTCCAGCAGCACCTGCCCGACTACCTGAAGCGCCAGGGAGAAGTGGGCCCCGGCTGCATGGCCGATCAACTCATCGGGCAATGGTGGGCGCACCAGCTTGGCCTCGGCTACATCCTGCCGCAGGAGATGGTGGTGTCCGCGCTGCGCGCCGTGTTCAAATACAACTTCAAGTCAGACCTGACCGGCTGGCCACACGCGCCGCGGGCCTTTGCTGGCGCCAAAGATAAGGGCCTGATTATCTGCATCTGGCCCAAAGGCGGCCGGCCGGGCCACGTGATGCTCTATTCGGACGAAGTCTGGACCGGCATCGAATACCAGGTGGCGGCGCACCTGATCTACGAAGGGCTGATCGAAGAAGGCTTCGCCGTCGTCAAGGCCGCGCGCGACCGCTACGACGGCATCCCGCGCCCGCCGATCGGGCGCAACCCGTGGAACGAGCTGGAGTGCGGCGGCCATTACGCCCGCGCGCTGTCGTCCTGGTCGCTGCTGCTGGCGCTCTCGGGCTGGGAATATGACGGGCCGCGCCAGGCGCTGCGCGTGACGCCCCGCCACACGCCGGAAAACTTCAAGGGCTTCTTCGCCGGCCCCGAGGGCTGGGGCAGCCTGCGGCAGTCGAGAGACGGACAGACGCAGCGGAACGATCTGTGCGTTCGCGAGGGGCGGCTGGCCGTGGCCGAGATCACGCTGGCCCCGAATGCGGCGCCGCGACGGGTGGAGGTGGAATGCGGGGGCAAAACCATCCCGAGCGTGTTGAGCTTCCACGCGGGCGTGGCGGTGGCTTCTTTCGACCAGCCGGCAATGATCCAAGCGGGCGAAACACTGGTTGTGCGGCTGGCTTAAGGGACGGGACCCGCGGATGCAGCACTACCAAAGGCGCTTCGGTGGCATCGGCCGCCTGTATGGAAGGGAAGGGCTGGAGCGGATTCGGCGCGCGCATGTTTGCGTGGTCGGCCTGGGCGGCGTCGGCTCCTGGGCGGTGGAGGCCCTGGCCCGGTCCGGCCTGGGCGAGCTGACGCTGGTTGACCTGGATGACGTCTGCATCAGCAACGTCAACCGCCAGCTTCACGCGCTGGAGGGTGAGCTGGGCAAACCCAAGGTGGAAGTGATGGCGCGGCGTGTGCGGGCCATTAATCCGGACTGTGTGGTCCATGCCCGTCAGGCGTTCTTCCTCAAGTCCAACGCCCACGAGATTCTCCAAGGCGGCTTCGATTACGTGCTGGATGCCTTTGACAGCCCCTCCCGGAAGTGCGCCCTCATCGCCCTGTGCCGCGCAAAAGCCATTCCGGCGATTACCACTGGGGCTTCGGCTGGCCGGCGGGATCCAACCGCGGTTCGGGTAACGGACCTGGCGTTCTCCAGCCACGACCGCCTGTTGCAGGAAGTCCGCAAGAAGTTGCGCACGCGCCACGGCTTCCCGCGGGGCAAGAACCCTTTTGGCGTCGAGTGTGTCCTGTCCCGTGAGCCGGCGGTCTATCCCGCCCGGGATGGCCAGGTCGGCAAAACACCCGGCGCGGAGCCGGACCTCCGAATTGATTGCGACACCGGCTTCGGCACCGCCAGCTTTGTCACGGGGACCTTCGGTTTCGTCGCCGCGGGGCGAATCATCCAAAGAATTGCGAACGCGGGCGGCATCTCAGCCTGCCCCGAAGAACCGATGGGCGAGGACGCTTAAGCCGTCCGCGATATCGCCCCGAACAGTCTCTGAAAATTCGTCTCCACCGTCCGGGCCAGGGTTTCCAGTGGTTCGTGGCGCAGCTCCGCCGCGAAACGATACACGGCCGCCAGGTTTGCCGGGTGATTGATGGGCTTGCCTGACGTCGCGTCCGTGAGCGGATACCGGACGTGCTCCGGCGGCAGGAGTTGATCCGGCGCGTCGGTCTCGATCAGCAGCCGGTCGGCAGGCACTTGGCGAAACGCTTCGCGCTGGCGCGTCTTCCGTTCCAGAGCGAAGTGACCGGGCAAAGAGAAATACGCGCCCAGCTCGGCCAGCGGCGCCACCAGCTCAGCCGCGCCGCCGTAGGAGTGCAGCAGAAAGCCACAGGCGGGGCGGGGTCCAGCGCGAAGGATGTCCAGCAGCGGCCCCCAGGCTTGCAGGCAATGAATGCTCAGCGGCAGGTTGCGCTCCGCCGCCAATCGCAGTTGCCACTCGAATACCTCCCGCTGCTGCTCGAGGTCGTGACCTTTGACCCAGCGGTCCAGGCCCACTTCTCCGATCGCCGAGGGTAGCGCATCCAAGTGCCGCAACAACGCCTGCTGCCAATTCGGCGACCGCTCCTTGACGTACCACGGATGATAACCAAACGACGGAACCACCTCGGGGTATTGCCGTGCCAGTTCCAGCACCGCCGGCCAGTCTTGCTCACCAGAGCCGTTGACCACCACTTTCAGGATGTGCTCGCGCTGCAACGCCGCCAGGATCGCTTCCTGGTAAGGCGCGAGCCGGTCGTCTTGCAGGTGGTTATGCGCGTCGTAAAGCCGCAGGTTCATGTGCGAACGTTCAGGCGCCGGCCACGCCCAAGATCCCGTCTAGAACCGATGTCTCAAACATCTTGCATCCGGTATTCTCCGGGCCTAGCATTTCCTCGGCACTCGTTAGCGGGCGCGTCCCGCGCGAAGCCAGCGAAACCTTAGAGATTCTTAAACCGATACTATGTCAAATCCAACCAAGAAAGACTCAGCTCAATATACCAGGCGCAACTTCCTCAAGACGGGCACCGTGGCCGTCGCGGGCTTGACCGTCGCCGACTACGGATTTGCCGCGCCCAAGACCGAAACGCTGGCGATGGCCGGCGGCGCGAAAGCCGTCACCTTCCCCGCCGACCAGCTTGCCGCGCTCACCAAGTGGCCGCGCTACGGCGACGCCGAGAAGGAGGCCGTGTGCACGCTGCTGGACAACAACAAGTTCTATGACCAGGCGCCGGCCTTCGAGAAGGAGTGGAAGGAATACACCCAGTCGCCGTTCGTGAAGAACCACATCAACGGCACCAGCGCGCTCACCAGCATGTATTTCGCCCTCGACCTGCCCCCCGGCAGCGAGATCATGGTGCCCTCCTACACCTTCTTTGCCACCTGCCTGGCCATGCGCTTCTTCGGCTGCGTGCCCATCTTCATTGACATCAACCCGAAGACCGCCACCTGGGACGTAGAGGACGCCAAGCGCAAGCTCACGCCTCGCACCAAGGCGGTGGTGCCCATGCACTCCTGGGGGTTGCCCTGCGAGATGGACCGCATCAGCGAATGGGCCAAGGAAAAGGGGCTCATCGTGCTCGAAGACGCCGCCCACGCTCACGGCGCCTCAATGCAAGGCAAGAAGATGGGCGCTTGGGGGGTCATGGGCATCTACAGCTTCCAAGCCTCCAAGGTCATGCCGTCAATCGAAGGCGGCATGGGCATGTACCAGACACGCGAGTACTTCGAGCGCGCCGCCGCGTTCGGCGAGTATAATGACCCGATCAAGTTCCCCGAGAACAGCCCCGTGCGCCCCTACGCCGGGACGGGTTTCGGCCAGAAATACCGGATGCACCCGCTGGCCGCCGCGCTGGCTCGCCAGCAACTCAAGGGGCTCGACCGGCTGAATGCCTTGGTGGAGCAGAACGTCCGCGCGATGAACGACCGGCTGACCAAACTGGCCGGCGTGACCGAGCCGCACTGCCGTACCGACCAGAAACGGGTCTATTACCACCGCAACATGCTGCTCATGGACTTCAAGAAACTGGGCTTCACGCGCGAGGCCCTCGTCAAAGCCCTCAAGGCCGAGGGCGTGGACGTGAACTTCTGGGACTACCCCGAGCAGCACAAACTGAAGATCTACTCCGAGGCCAAGTGGTGGGATCATCCGCCCAAGATTCCGGCGTCCATGCCCGGCAACGCCTACGTCAACGCCAACCACATCTTCATCCCGTTGATCTACGGCGAAGCCCCTGAGCTGATCGCCCAGTACATCGCCGCCTTCGAGAAAGTCTGGGCGCACCGCGCCGACCTGGCCAAGGCGTAGCACAGGATTCTGCGAGCATCACGGCGGATTTGACTTGTCCGCCTTGCAGCGGGGGCTAGAATTCCCGCCATGATGGGGCGGGAGACAACCGGAGCCCCAGCCGCGGTGGCGCAGCCACTGTTCGCCACCACGCATTGGAGCGTGGTGCTGGCGGCCGGCCAGGACGACTGCCCGCAAGTCTGCCGAGGCGCTTGGAGCAACTCTGCCGCACTTACTGGTATCCGCTCTACGCCTACGTGCGACGGCGCGGCTACAAGCCGGAGGACGCGGAGGATCTGACCCAGGAGTTCTTCGCGCGGTTTCTGGCCGGGAACTACCTCGCGAGAGTGGACCGCGAGCGCGCCAAATTCCGCTCTTACTTGCTGGGGGCACTGAACCATTTTCTGGCCGATGCCTGGGACCATGCCCACCGGATCAAGCGCGGAGGGACCCAGGCGCTGCAAACTTTTGATGTGTGTTCCGCCGAGTCCCGCTACACGCTCGAACCCGTGGAGGAACTGAACCCCGACCGGCTCTTCGACCGGCGCTGGGCGCTCACCGTCCTGGATCAAGTGCTCAGTCGCTTGCGAGAAGAGTACGAAAGATCGGGCAAAGGCCGTCTCTTTGAGAAGTTGAGCGCGTTCCTGCCCGGAGACGCCGAGGCGGCGGCGTATGGCGACCTCGCCAGGGAACTGGAGATGACCGAAAGCGCGGTCCGGGTGGCCGTTCACCGGCTGCGCCGACGTTACGGACAACTCTTTGCGAGCGAGGTGGCTCAGACCGTCGCCAGCCCCGCGGAGATTCAAGACGAGATGCGATACCTGCTGGCGGCGGCCAGCAGCTAGGGTGACGCCGCTCCGATGGACCTGGCGTGCGGCCCACGCCTGAACGGTCGGGGGTTTCCGGGGCGGGGCGACGGCGCCGACTTGGTAGTCTGTCTGTAACAAAGAGGCTTTTCTGCCTCACGTAAGAGTAAAGGCATGCGACGAGCGATGGCCCACAAGACCTGCCAACGATGCGGCACGCAACTGCGCCCCGACGTTCCCGGGGGATTCTGTCCGCGTTGCCTGGTGCAAGCCGCGATTGACCTGAGCACCGGCGCTGCCCCCGACGCGGACGCCAGCTTTGGTGACGCAGCCGAGACTCCCGCCGCCTCGCCACCCGCCACTCGGCACTCGGCACTCGGCACGTGCTTTGGCGATTACGAACTGCTGGAGGAAATTGCGCGCGGCGGGATGGGGGTCGTCTATCAAGGCCCGGCAGAAGAAGCCTGAACCGGACCGTGGCGCTCAAGATGATGCTCTCCGGCCAGTTCGCCCAACCGGAGTTCGTCCAGCGGTTCCGGGCCGAAGCCGAGGCCATCGCCCAACTGCAACACCCCAACATCGTCGCCATCCACGAAGTCGGCGAGCACGAGGGGCTGCCCTACTTCTCGATGGACTTCGTCGCGGGCCGGACGTTGGCGGAGATCGTTCACGAAGGGCCGCTGCCGGTGAAGCGGGCGGCCACCTACCTGAAGGCCATCGCCGAAGCGGTGCATTACGCGCATCAACACGGCATCCTGCATCGGGATCTCAAGCCCTCCAATGTCCTGATTGACGCCGCGGATCAACCGCGCATCACGGATTTCGGCCTGGCCAAACGTCTCACTTCGACTTCGGACTTCGGACCTCGGACTTCGGACTTAACCCTGACCGGCCAAGTGCTCGGTTCGCCCAATTACCTCGCGCCCGAACAGGCCGCCGGCAGGCAGGCGGCGGTCGGACCAGCGAGCGACGTGTATGCGCTGGGCGCGATGCTGTATCACCTGGTGAGCGGCCGGCCCCCGTTCCAGGCCGACGCGCTCACGACGCTGCTGCGACAGGTCATGGAAACCGAGCCGGTCGCGCTGCGGTTGCTCAATGCCAGTATCCCGCGCGACTTGGAGACGATCTGCCTGAAGTGCCTGGAGAAGGAGCCTTCACGGCGCTACGCCAGCGCGCAGGCCGCGGCGGACGAACTGGGTCGGTTCCTGGCGAAGAAGCCCATCCTGGCCCGGCCGGTCGGGCTCGCCGGCAAGACCTGGCGCTGGTGTCGGCGCAAGCCGGCGCTGGCAACGGCGCTGGGTGCGGTAGTGCTCGTGGCGGCCGTGGGCTTCGCGGGAATTCTCACGCAGTGGCGGCGGGCGGAAGTGCAGTGGCGGCGCGCGGAAGAGCAACAGCGGAACGCCGAGGCCAACGAGTTGCTCGCCCGCCAAAACGCCTACGCCGCGGATATGAACCTGGCGCAACGGGCGTTGGAGGCCAATGACGTGAGGCTCGCGGTCAGCCTCCTGAATAAGCATCGGCCCGGGGGGAAAGCAGAAAGCAGAAAGCAGAAAGCAGAAATTGATTTGCGCCATTGGGAATGGCGCTACCTGTGGCAACTCTGCCAACCCGACGAGTCCGTCCAACTGCAAACCAACTCCGGTTCCATCGGCCGAGTGGCCATCTCCCAGGATGGCAAAGTGATGGCCGCGCAAACCGGCGCTGCCAAGGTCGCGCTGTGGGACCTGACGACGAAGCGGCTGCTGAGGGAGTTGGCCGCTCGTGCCTCGATTGGAAGCCTGGCGCTCTCGGCCACGGGCAACCGGTTGGCCGTAAGCACGCGCAATGCGCGGGGAGAACCGACGGTTGAAGTGTGGGACGTGAATCGGCCAGCGTTGAACAAGACGCTCAACCAGCCGACGCCGGTAAGGTCCCTGGCGTTTTCTCCCGACGAAACCTTGCTGGCGACTTTTGGCAGCACGGGAAACGTCGCGGTGGTGGAGTGGGCGTCCAACCGCACCCTTACCAATCTCCTGGTGCTATACCCGCGACACGGCGGCGCCGGACTTGTGGCCTTCTCGCCGGACGGGAGCCAATTGGCGATTGGAGAAGACTCCGGGTGGATCAGTCTCTTGAACTGGCAGAGGCAGACCATGACGACGTGGACAAACCTGACCCACGGGGGTGAACCTCTCTCGGCGCTGGCCTTTTCCACAACCACGGGACTGCTGGCGGTCGGATTTCCGATCCATCATCCGCTTTTGGGACGCTGACTCAGGCCAACCTCGGGGCCAACTGACCAAGCAGACGGCTTTGGTCCAGGCCCTGGCCTTCTCGGCCGATGGCCAACGGCTGGCCGTGGCGAGCAGTGACCGAACGATCCGGGTCTTGCGCGTGTCGGACCAAGCCGAGCTGCGCTGCCTGCGGGGGCATGGCGGGGAGGGGTTGGCCTTGGCTTTTCTGCCGGATGGCAAGACGCTCGTGAGTGGGTGCAGAGCGGGCACCGCTTGTTTTTGGGACGTGACGGCAACCCATCGGCCTCCCGGCCACGCCAGTCTGGAGATTTCCTACGGGAGAGGCGCTAAAGCCGAGCTTCAGCCCCAGGGTTTCGCGCGCGAAGCGCTCGACCCGAAGGTCGTGACCCGGTTTGGCTTCACGTTTGCACACGATGGGCAGAGCTTCATCACCACCGACCCCGAGGGCGTTCTGGGAGTCTGGGACACCAAGTCGGTGCAACGAGCCGAAACGCTGTCCCTGTTGGGCAGTAACAACTGGGGCGTAGCGCTCTCACCGGATGACCATTGGCTGGCCGTCGGCCACGCTTCAGGAAAAGTCCACATCTGGGATTGGACGCAACGCCGTCGCGTCGCGAGTTTTGAAGCTCCCTTCGAGTGGCTGGGGCGTCTGCGCTTTTCCCGCAGCGGCCGATTCCTTTGGGGCCTGGTGATGTTCAATGATTGGACGACTCGCTCCCGGGTCTGGCGGACGGAGGACTGGCAGGAGATGCCGCTCGGGGCAGTTGACGCTGGCGGCATCTTTTTTGCGGACTTTTCGCCGGACGATCGGTTCCTGGCTACCGGCCACATCAGCGGTGCGGTGAAGCTGTGGAACTTCCCCTCGGGACGGCACGAAATCACCTTCACCAACCAAACAGCCCCCGTGTGCGCGGTGTTCTTTTCGCCGGATGGGCGGAGGCTGGCCTCCACGAGCTGGAACGGTACCGTCATAGTCCGGGACCTGCGCGCCCCCCGGGAGGTGGCGCCGTTGCGGGGTCATTCGAGCGTGTGGGGTGCGGCGTTCTCGCCGGATGGCCGGCGTTTGGCCACGGGAGGCTACGACGCGCGCGAGGCCGTCAAACTGTGGGACCTCACCACGCAAAGAGAAGTTCTTACCCTGCAGGGGGAGGGAGAGATGTTCGTGCACGTCGCCTTTTCTCCCGACGGCAACACGTTGATGGTCACCTCCTTTACCGGTGTGGCTCACCTCTGGCGCGCGCCGTCGTGGGCGGAGATCGCGGCCGCCGAGAAGGGAGCGGCGGCACCATGAATCCTCACAGCAGAGAGCGAAGCCGGAACGATACAGTTGCGTCTCGGGGAGCGCACGCGCCTCGCGTGCTGTGGTCGGCGCCCCCGCCGACCACCTCGGACACGCAGCGCACTCACGGTTGAGCAAGCGCTTCGGCGACGAAGCCGACCGGCGGGGGCGCCGGTCGGAACACGCGAGGGCGCGTGTGCTCCCTATCTCCTTCGTTATCTTCGTTGCCTTCTGCAGGGTCGCGGCACCGGCTCATTTTCTATGCAAGTCGGTGATTTCCGGGTTGGTGGGGAACGGCGGCGCTTGGCCTTTGAGGCAAGTATCAAAGCACCAGAGCAGGCAGGCGTTGATCGCCACCGCGCCTTGACGGCTGTAGTCGGTCATCTCCACGAACCAGGCGAAATCCGAGAATGCAAAATGACGCGTGTTTGCGACCTTCAACCAGGTCGCGTTGGTCGTGGCCAGGTTGTAAAGGTTTGTGCTCCAAGGTGAGAAATCCCCAAAACCGTGGTCATTAGTAATGGAGCGGTTCATGGCCAGGAACGGCTTCTGCAGACCCTGGCTGCTCAGGTCCGGATACAGCGCGGCATATATCCACGCATCCAGCAGCGCGGCGCACTTGACCCGGCTATCGAGACGACCGATTTCGGCCGCCGTGCCGCCGCCCATGGAAAAACCCATCACCCCAATATGGTCCAAGGCCAGATGGCCCGCCAGCAGCGGGTCGCTCTGGTCTATGATGACCAACTCGTCCAACAAGCATTGAAGATCCTTCTGCCGACTTGAGATTACGGCATAGCTCGATCCGGGAGGCACGTAGCGGACCCCTCGCTCGTCGGGGAAAACGGTGGCGTGACAGTCCTCGTGGTCCACCGCGGCGACGATGTAGCCGTGACTGGCCAGTTCGGCCGCAGTTTGAGAGTTGAGTGTGCGGTCGCACGTCCAGCCGTGAGAATGGAGAATCACCGGAAAGCGGTTCGTGCTCGAGGCCAACAGCGCACCCGGGACCGAGTGCGCTACGCACTGAGGAACAACGTTCGTCCATTGGAGCGACCAACTCCACTTGGCGTAGAAGGCTTGGTCCCGAGCTACCGCTTCATCCGTGTAAGGGCCCGGGAAGGTTCCCGCCTGGAGCGGCTCAGCGGGATACCAAAAGGTGCTCATGAACGAGCTGTTGGTCGGCATGCCGTAGCGATTGCTCCGCGAAGAGTCCGTGAGGATTCGAGAAAGCGTGCCGACCGCAAAGGGCCCCGTGGGCTTGGGAAATCCCGTGATGAGGTGGTTGGTGAAAGTGCGATAGAAGCGGTGACTCAACCCCGGTGCGTTCGTATCCAGGAATGGCAGGGGATTGGGATTGTCATTGGTCCGCAGCAGCCAATCCAGGCGCGTCCAGTCCGCCAGGTTCGTGGAAGCCTCGACTATGTAGAGGTCGAACATCTGGCGGAACTGGTTGGAATCGGCGGTGGGCAGCGTGAACATATTGGAGACGCTGCCCTCCAGGCTGAGCGCCACGGTGCGGTCGGGCAAGACCGTGATGCCGCGGAAGTGGTGCGGCACCGGTTGCGCCCAGAGGTCCGGGCGGTTTGGGAGGAGAAGTCCCAACCCAAGCAAGAGCAGGTTTCCCGGTTTCATAAACTAGTTCGTTTCGAGCACGCGGAAGAACCTGTTCGTGTCCCCCGTGGGCACGATGCAGGTGGCTTCCACCAGCGCGTTGGTAGCCAGGACACTGTTGGTGCCAGTGGTGAACGTGGCCCGCGTCCAAGCGCCGGTGGCGAGGTTCGGCCTGGACTCGACCCCATAACTGATCCCGGCTTCGCCCTGCCACACCAACAGATCTGGTTGGTGCTCTCGCAGGTCAAACTCAAGATTTGGGGCGTCACCCCGCCTTGCGGATCAAACACGTCCACCATCGTGTAGTAGATCGCATTGGTATTGACGATGGGCTCCTTGCTGACGCCGCCGGCAAGGTAGATCTTGCCGTTCATGACGGCACAACCCGCCGTGGAACGTGTCCGGGGCATCTTGCGCCGGGGCGTGAACCGGTCCTGGGCGGGGTCATACGCCAACACGAGGTCATAGCCTCCCGTCAAGTCCGGTGTCCAACCGCCAAACAGGTAAATGATCCCATCGACGGCACTGGACATCAGCCCCCAGTTCCACGGGGAGAAGGGGGTCTTGGTTGTCCAGCGGTTAGCCTGGGGATCGTAAGCGAACGTGCTGGTTCCGCAGAAGGTGTAGATCTGGCCGTTCACCACACTGGCCGCCAAACACAAGAGGGATTGGGGCGAGGGGCTTTTCCTGGTCCAGACGTTATTCTTCGGATCATACGCCTCGACCGTGTTGGTCACTACGCCGCTCGCGACGCCGCCGATAGCATAGATGATGCCGTCCACGGCGCACGCCGCCAGCGCCCCTCGGGGTGTGGGAATGTTGGCTCCGTTCGTCCAGGTGTCAGTCCTCGGGTTGTAGGCTGCGACCGGGAGCACCGCGGTGCCCGGCCAACTGCCGCTAGTGCCGCCAACCACGTAGATCATCCCGTCCACGACGGCCGCCACCGCAAACCGGCGCGTGGTGGGCAGATCCGCTTTACGTGTCCACCCATTCGTTGCCGGGTCGTAGGCCCAGACCGTCGCCAGTGCGTTGGTGTAGGGATAGTGGCCGCCGATCACGTAGAGGATTCCGTCCACCGCGCACGCGACCGGAGTGCTGGTTGGACTTGGCAGGTCGGCCGTTTGGGTCCAGGAACCAGGCGCGGCGAGGGCCGGGCGGAGCAAGCCAAGGCACAGCACCACCGGCAGGAAGAACGTGGCATTGGTGCGCCTTCGCCAGCCCGTCATTGCGTTCATGGATTTGCGCCCGGCGGCCGGGAGTCTGAGCTTGGATGTCATGGTGTTTCCTTTTGGTTCACGGTTTGGGATGGGCCAGGAGCCAGTCAATGACCCGGGGCGAGAACTCGGCGGAGAATGTGGGGATATGGCCGCCACCGTTGATCGTCCATAGTTCCACCGCGCCACCCGACGGACAATTCGTGTAGCGCGTAACGATCGTGTCCAGCCCCGCCACATCCGTAGTCAGATCCAACGATGGCGCGGGGTCCGTCACGGGATCGGTGGCACCGTTATACCCGGCCCAGAGCTGAACAGCTTTCTCCGCGCCGGGGGATGGGGGCATATTCGCCGGGAACGTCGGGCTAGTGAGGGCGCCACCCCCGTAAGGATCGGTGGTGTCGGCCGTGCCGTGGATGTGAAGGATGTTAACCGGTTCAGCCGGTCCGCACCGGCTAGGATCCAGGAACGGCATGCCGGCCAGGCTGGCAAGGCCAGCGATGATATCCGCAGACTGGCAAGCCATCCGATAAGCCATGCGGCCACCGTTGGAATGGCCAATCAAATAGACCCGCTTGCGGTCCACCGCAAAAACCCTTGCGATTTCCTCAACGAGCCCACGTAGGTAGCCCGCATCGTCCACGCCGGTGTTGCCGAAGTCAGCACCGGCGTCAGTCGCGTTCCAGAACCGCTTGCCCCAGCGGTCAACCGTGCCATCGGGATAGCAGTAGAAGAAGCTTCGGGCCTGCGCCAACGGGCGGAACTTCATGTACCATTCCTGCACGCTACCGCTCAGACTATACCCGTGCAGCAGGATCACCAGCGGCAACGGCGTGTGGCCGTCGTAGCTGGAAGGCACATAGAGGTTTACTGGCCTGGGACGTGTAATCCGGTAGAATGTTGCCGGGATCGGAGACTGAACCGTGTGGGGCCCTTGTGTGGCGGTGAGCGTTTGCCAGGGCCCTGTCAACCTGTCCGCCCTGCGTAGCGTCCCACCTCCGGTCCAGGTCAGGATGTTCACACCCCAATCGCGGCGGACCGTCAGCGCGGGGTCGAACGGCGGCGCCACCGTGACCGCGGTCAGCCCGCTGGCGTCAAGGATGTCCACGGTAGTGGACGCGGTCCCCAGCACGGTCCCGCCCGTGGGATTGCTAAGCGTCACCTGGAAGCTCTCCGTACCTTCGACCACTCCGTCCGGCAGGATGGGAATGATGAGGCTCTTGACCGTTTCGGTCTCGTCGAACTCAAGGGTGCCGGAGATCGCCTGATAATCCTGCCCCGCCGTGGCGGTCAGGTCACTGGTGGCATAGTTCACCGTGATCGGTCCCAAGGCCCGGTCGTTGCCGCGCAGGACGGTCACGCTGAAGTCGCCCCGATTCTCCCAGGCATTGGTGTAGCGTGTGAGTTCAAAGCCCAGGCCCGGATCATTATCCAGAATCGAAACGGTGGTGGTGGTCTGGGAGCCAAGCACGGCCCCACCGGTCGGATTGCTCAGAGTCAGGCGGAAATTCTTGGTAGTCTCCCTGGTCCCGTCGTTGAGGATCGGAACGGGCACCAGCTTGACCTTGTCGCCAGGGGCAAAGGCGAGCGTATTCGTGATGCCGGTGTAGTCCACGCCGCTGAGGGCGGTCAGGTCGGTCGTAGCATAGTCCACCGTCGCGGAGCAGTTCGTGGCATCGGTGCCGCGCCGCACGCTGACCAACGCCGCACCCGCATCCTCGGCCACCGAGTAGGTTGGGGACTCGAACGCAAACCCCTGGTCGTTATCCAAAATCGTGACCGTGGTCGTGGTTTGGCTGCCGAGCGTGGCGCCGACCGGATTGCTCAAGGTCACGCGAAAGGTCTTGCTCGCCGTTTCCTTTAAGCTGTCGTTGAGGATCGGGACAGCGACAAACTTGAGCCGCTCGGTCGGCGCAAACCCGAGGTTGGTGGTCATGCCGATGTAGTCCAGTCCGCTGGTTGCGGTCAGGTCCGTGCTGGCAAAGTCCACGGTCACAGGCAGGTCCCCGTCGTCGCCCCGGACCACACCGAGCAGCACCGTGCCGGCGTCTTCAGCCACGGAATTGGTGGCGAACTGGAACTGGAGTCCCACGTCGTTATCGGTGATGGACACCGTCGTGTTCGTGGGCGTGGCTAGAACGGCGTTGGTCGGGTTGCTCAAGATGACCTGGAAGGTCTTGGTGCCCTCGACGAACCCTTCATTCAAGATCGGCACCACGATGGCCCTATTGGTTTCTCCGCTGGAGAAGATCAGCGTCCCGTTGGTCGCGGTGTACTTCACTCCCGCTGTGGCCGTCCCATCGGCAGTGGCGTAGTCCACGCTTACCGCCGTGTCGGTGTCGTTCGCCCGCTGGACCGTGAGACTAACGGTGCCGGCCCATTCGCCCACGGTGCAACTGGTCGTGGTGAACCGGAGGGTGCTGGCGGCCTGCACCCAGGCCGGACACAGGCTGGCCAGGAGCAGCAGCAAGAGGGTGGGAACATTGAACCCCGCTGCGGAGTCGGGATTTCGCTGCCTCAACGTCGAGCGCAGAATGCTCAACGTCGGGCTGACACCTGGTTTCGTTGCATTCGTTTTCATGCTCTCAAATTTCAGTCTTCTTTCTTACCGCTGACCGCGGGGCTCCGACCTCGCTTTTCCACCCGGCGCCGCGGTGACCGCACCGCGGCGCCGGTTTTGGGCTCGTCCCAACGCGGCCAGTTGGCCCCCAACGACCGCTCCTTAGCGGCTCACTCGGATTGTGATGCTTGTGTTCGTGAAGATCCCCACGGGCGTGCTGCCAGGGTCAGGATAGCCGTCGTTATCAGCATCGGCGCTGGCCAGATAGCCCGCAATGGTGTGCTGTATGGTGCCGCGAGTCGGGCTCTCACGTGTGATGACGCTGTCATCAATGAAAATCAGCACGATGTTCCCGCCGGCAAGCCCGTACCAAATACCATGGTATTTGCTGGTTCCATTCTGCGTTACGAATTCCTCTGCGACCTCGTCCGTGACCGCGTCCAGCCCCAGGCTGGCCAGAACCGAGGCCGGCCAAACCATCTGGTTGCGGAATATGGCCCTTTGGCCCGAGGGATCCGTCGGGCTGTAGGTCACCAGCGACCGGGCGCCGTTGTCGGTCGTAGCGATCCAAGCCCCTTCCAATTTGATGCGCGCTTCGGATGGCCCGGACCAGGCAATGGTTGCGGCCACGGCCGCAATGATTACGAGCAACCCGCCCGCTCGGGCGAGCCTGTATTTGAGCAACTTCGATACTAATGTCTTCATTTTTGTAAACCTTTCTGTTGTTTGTTCTTGTTTCGCGGCCGAGGCGTCTCCCACGCCACCGGAGCCTCACCCGCAGACCGTTGCCGTTTCCGGCTTCGACCCTACCCAGGAGGCGCCCGGGGGCACGGCTGGAACACCTGGCCGTCACAATCAGGTACCTGAGGCAAACCCGGCGCAATGTTACAGAGGTTATTCGAGCGATCCGGCGGCCACGCTCGAACCATTCCTTTTCTTGGGGAGCATTCTCCCGGCGACTCCGTCTAACCACCTATGAAACGTTGGATAGTATTGTCGGTTCTGTTCGTTCTATTTGGGGCAGCTTCCCTTCCATGTGCCGGGGCTGGTTTGATTATCGTCGAGGACACGAGCTGGCGCCCGGGGCCCATGCCGCCGCCCTTTGTCCCGCCTCGGTGGCCGCGGCCCTTCCCACCGCCCCGGCCGCATCCCTTCGCACCGCTGGACGTGAATTACGTCAAGGTCCACACCCGCATCACCGACCAGGTCGCCGTGACTTCCGTGGACCAGGAATTCTACAATCCGAACCCGGCGCGGCTGGAAGGCACCTTCGTGTTCCCGATCCCCAAGGGCGCGCACATCGACAAGTTCACCATGGAGATTGACGGCAAGCAGGTCGAAGCCGAACTGCTGCCTGCCGACAAGGCCCGGCGGATTTATGAGGACATCGTCCGCAAACTTAAGGACCCAGCCCTGCTCGAATATGCCGGGCGCGACGTCTTCAAGGTCCGCATCTTCCCCATCGAGCCAAACAGCAAGAAGCGCATCACGCTCTGCTACACGGAACTCCTGAAGGCGGATGACGGGCTCGTGAGCTATGTGCTGCCGCTTAACACCGAGAAGTTTTCCGCCAAGCCGATCCGGAACGTCAGCGTCAAGGTGGACCTGGAGAGCAAACGCCCGCTCAAGTCCATCTACTCCCCCAGCCACTCGGTCGAAGTAAAGCGGCACGGCGCGAACCGGGCCGCCGCCGGTTATGAGGCTGCCGACGTTCAGCCCGACACGGACTTCGCGCTCTACTTCGCCCCGGACAAGGATGAGATCGGCGTCAACCTGCTGACCTGGCGCAAGAGCGATGAGGACGGCTATTTCCTGCTGCTCGCCTCGCCCGGCATGGATGTGAAGGAGAAACAAGTCGTAATGAAAGACATCGCATTCGTGCTGGACACCTCCGGCTCGATGGCCGGCAAGAAATTGGAGCAGGCCAAGAAGGCGCTGCAATTCTGCGTCGAAAACCTCAACGACGGCGACCGGTTCGAGCTCATCCGCTTCTCGACCGAGGTCGAGCCGCTCTTCGACCAGCTCGTCAAGGCCAGCGCACCGAACCGCGCCAAGGCCAACGATTTCATCAAGGACCTCAAGCCGATGGGCGGCACCGCCATTGACGACGCCCTGCGCAGGGCGCTCGCATTGCGACCCGGCGGGGAAGACCGCCCCTTCGTGGTCATCTTCCTCACCGATGGCCGGCCTACCATCGGCACCACTGACGAAGACCAGATCGTGGCCAACGTGAAGAAGCAGAACGATAGCCGCACGCGCGTGTTCTGCTTCGGCATCGGCACGGATGTGAACACCCACTTGCTGGACCGGATCACCGAGGACACCCGCGCCTTCAGCCAATACGTCCTGCCCGACGAGGACCTCGAGGTGAAGGTCTCCAGCTTCTTCGCCAAGATCAAAGAGCCGGTCCTGGCCAACCCGACGCTGAAATTCACGGGCGACATTCGCGCGACGAAGCTCTACCCCTCGCCGCTGCCCGACTTGTTCAAAGGCGAGCAACTGGTGCTGGTGGGGCGCTACTCCGGCAAGGGGGATGCGGCGGTAATCGTCGAAGGTACCGTGAACGGCGCACCGAAGAAGTTCACCTACGAAGTGCGGTTCCCGGGCGAGGGTTCGGAAAACGAGTTTATCCCCCGGCTGTGGGCTACCCGGCGCGTCGGCTACCTGCTGGATGAAATCCGGCTGCACGGCGAGAACTCCGAGCTGCGCGACGAAGTGACCGAACTGGCGCGCAAATACAGTATTGTGACGCCTTACACCGCTTACCTGATTCTGGAGGACGAAACCCAGCGCAATGTGCCCATGCCTATGCGCTCGCTGCAAGGTTTTGACGGTGACGGCGCCGCGCGGCGCGAGGCGGCGCAGGCGTGGAGGAACCTCAATGAGGAGCGCTCCGGGGGCACGGCCGTGGCCAGCGCCCGGTACGGCATGGCCCTGAAAGCGGCCGATGCGGCAGCGCCGGCGGCCGCTAGTGGCGCTCTTGAATCGCGCCGTGCCCTCGGACTGCCCGCCGGGTCAGGCGGCGCACCCGCCGCATCGCCGGCCGAGAGGAGCAAGGAACGGCTGGTGCAGTATTCGCAGCAGACGCAGTTCGTCGCCGGCAAGAGCTTCTTCCAGAACGGCCAGCAATGGATTGATTCTGCCGTCCAGAAGCATCCGAACGCCAAGCGCGTCCGCATTCAGTTCGGCTCGGCGGATTACTTTGACCTGATCGCCAAGAATGCCAAGGCGCTGCCCTGGCTGGCGCTCGGGCAGAACGTCCAGTTCGTCCTGGATAACACCGTCTATGACATTTACGAGTAACTCGAACCCCAAACCGCATTCGTTATGAACCTCAAGCCTCTCCTCTCTGCCACCCTGGTCCTCGCCGGCGTTTGCGTCCCGGCCGCGCCGAAGGCAACCGATCCGACGCAACCGGCCAGCACCGCTGCCAAAGCGGCCAAGCCGCGCATCGAGGTCTGCTTCGTGCTCGACACCACCGGCTCGATGGGCGGCCTCATTGAAGGCGCCAAGCAGAAGATCTGGTCCATTGCCAACGAGATGATCAGCGCTAAACCGACACCGGAACTCCGGCTCGGCCTCGTCGCCTACCGCGACCGCCGCGATGAGTATGTGACCAGGACATTCGACCTCTCCAATGACATTGATGCCATCTACGGCCATCTCCAGTCCTTCCGCGCAGGCGGCGGTGGCGACGAACCGGAATCGGTAAACGAAGCCCTCCAGGATGCCGTCCGGAAGATGTCGTGGAGCGACGATCGGCGGGTGCTGAAGATCATTTTCCTGGTCGGCGATGCGCCGCCGCACATGGATTACGCGGACGGCCCGAAGTACCCGCAGGTGTGCCAGGAAGCCGCCAAGAAAGACCTCATCATCAATACCGTCCAGTGCGGAAACATCGCCAGCACCACGCCCTTTTGGAAGGAGATCGCGCAACTATCCGAAGGCAGCTATGCCGCCATCGCGCAGTCGGGCAACATGGTCGCCATCGCCACGCCGATGGACAGTGAGTTGGCGGAGCTGAACCGTGAGTTGGGCAAGACACTCGTGGCCTACGGCGCCGAACCGGCGCGCAGAGCCGTGGCCACCAAGCAATTGGCAGCGGAATCGGCGCCGGCTGCGGTGGCCGCCGATCGGCTCGCGTTTAATGCGCGCTACGGCGTCGCCGTCCAGGGCGACGGCGAACTGCTCGACGGCCTCAGCAGCGGCAAAGTGAAACTGGAGTCGCTCAAGAAAGACCAGCTTCCCGCCGAATACCAGAAACTGAACCAGGAGGAGTTGAAAGTGGAACTCGGCAAGAAGCAGCAGGAGCGCGCCGAACTGCAAGGGCGCATTCAGAAGCTTACCCGGGATCGGGAAGAATACGTTGCCGCCGAGCGCAAGCGCCAGGCCGAGCAAGGCAAGGGCGATTCGTTCGATGCGAAGGTCGCCGCCAGCATCCGGGCCCAGGCGGCCCGGAAGGGCATTGATTACGGGAAGTAGCCGCGGCTGATTCGGACAGGGTTCACCTGGATGTCCGCGCCAGCCGAGGGAAGATGAAGGTTCCCAGATCGCCGCAGATGAGGGGCGAAACTGCAGGGAACGACAGGGAAGAAACTTGCTGCCGGGGCGGCTTCGCTTTAGGCTTTCCCCATGCGGCAGCCAGCAACGACAGCCTCGGTGGCCGAACTGCAGACGGTGTTTCGGCCTTTTTGCGAGAAGCATCGCCTCCTCCGTTTGGAAGTCTTCGGCTCAGCGGCCCGGGGCCACGCCACTGCCGACAGCGACGTGGACTTGCTGGTCACCCTGGATGAGTCCCACCCGGTTTCGACCTCCGCTCTGCTGGAAATGGCGGGCGAGGCGGAGGAATTGGTAGGGCGCCCCGTGGATTTCGTCTTGCGCCGGTCGGTCGAGAATTCCTCGAATCGTTTCGCTCGCGAACACATTCTGGCCTCCGCCGTGTGCGTGTATGGAAGCTGATCAACTCGGCCGGCTGCAGGACATTCTCCAAGCCGCGCAACTCATCGCGGCGTATGTGCAGGACACCACTGAGGCGGCCTTCCGCGCGAACACGGAGAAACAGGACGCCGTGATCCGCCGCCTCGAGATCATTGGCGAAGCGACGGCGCACCTGTCGGAGGAGACCCGGCGGACGATCCCCGCATTGCCATTCCGCCAGATGCGTGGGATGCGCAACATCGTGGCCCACGATTACGCCAACGTGGACCTCAAGATCGTCTGGGAAGTGGCGACGGTGCACGTGCCGGGAATCCGGCGGGCGCTGGACAAGTTCTTTGCCGGGACCGAAGAGCCGCCAAGCGGAGCCAACGGATAGCCCCCCCTCGCCGCCTCATTCGTGAGGGCGTTGCGCCTGCACGCGCGCAGTTGGACGCTCCCCTCCAACCTGCTCCATGAAGACCCGCGAACCCTCGCTTGAATCTGTCCCCCGCGGGACAACTGGGGCCTGAGCGCGGCTACTCCGGATACACAAACTCCATCGGCGTCTTCACCTCGGCATGCAGGCTTTGTTTGACCGGGCAGGCTCGGGCGGCGGCTTCCAGCTTGGCGCGGTCCGCAGCGGATAACGGTCTGCCCTGGGGGAACACGAGCCGGGTCTTGAGCGAGCCGATGCGTCGGACCGGGTCAGCGGTCATTTCCTTGATCACCTGGATTTGGAGGCCGGCAATGTCAAGGTTGTTTCGCCGTGCCACCAGATCCATGACCGTCGCCATACACGTGCCCAAGGCCGTGGCTACCAGGTCGGTGGGGGAAAAGGCTGCGCCTTTGCCTCCGTTATCCACCGGGGCATCGGTGGTCAAGGTGTTTCGGGAGGGGCCATGAGTTGCGGTGCAGTGAAGCCCGCCTTCGTAGGTGATATTGATTTCAACAGCCATAAACAAGGATGCATTTGCGCCGCACTATAGAACGAAGGGCGGCGCTTTCAAGGCCTCAGGTTCCGCCGCGGGGCCAGAAGCGGACCCAGAAGCGCTGGGGGGATTGGATGAGGAATTCGCGGAGGAGCTCCTCCATGCTGGCGGCTTCGGGTTCGTGGAGGCGGCGGGCGAGCGCCAGCGTGACCATATAGGCGAGGGCGGCGGCGGCAAAGAAGATGGTGAACCGGTTCCAGGCCAGGCCGAGCCAGAGGGGGGAGCGGGCGCCGAGGGCGTCAATGAGCAGGCCCCAGCCGATGGGTGCGAGGCCGAGCGTGACGTTGCCGACGGTGGAGTAGATGGCGAAGAAATGGTTGCGGCCCATGACCGGAATCACCGCCATGGCGAGCCGGGTGTTGGCCATCTGGATCACAGCGGCCAGGAGGCCCATGAGGAATTGAAGAACGAGAACACTAAGCAGTTTGACGGGAAAGAGGCCGCCGGAAAGGGAGATCCAGCCGGCGAGGACGGCGACCCAGGCGGCGAAGCAGAAGGTGAGGACGGGTTTGCTGCCGAGGTGGTCGAGGCGCGAGCCGAGGAGCCAAAGACTGGTCAGGCCGCCGACGAACGCGCTGGAGTTGACCAGCAGGATTTGGCCCTCGGACATGCCGGTTTCGCTCTTGAGGAAGGCAACGACGAAGGCGACCAAGCCGCCGTAGGCGATGGAATAGCCGACCAGGGTGTGGAGGAGTTTCTTAAAGGGGTCGTAGCGGATCATTTCGAGCCAGGGGACAGGGGTCTTGGAGGCGCGAACCTCCTCGGGCATCTCGGCGTCCGGGATGCGTTTGAGGAAGGTGAGACTGACCGCGCCCATGATGGCGCTGAAGGCGAAGAGGATGGCGAATTGCCAGGAGCGAGGCTGGCCGACCAAGCAGGCGCCGGCGAGGAGGAAAGTGAGGAAGCTGGCGAGGTTCTGGACGGCGGCGTCGCGGGCGAGGTATTTGCCGCGTAGCGGGGCGGGGACGAGGGCAGTGATCCAGGGGAGCCAGGCGCAACTGGAGATGCCGCGGGAGAGGTTGAAGCCGAAGAGGAGCAAGAGCATGAGCGCGAGGCGGGTTTCGGGCTTGAGGAAGACGCCGGTCAGCGGCACCAGGGCCATCGCGAAGATGAACATGACGCGGACACCCCAGCCGGCATAGACGAAGCGTTTGAAGCCGAGCCGGGGGATGTGGCTAGCGGCGGGAATCTGGAAGATCACCAGCAGCGGCATCATGCCGGCGATGATGCCGAGAACGGTGGCGCTGGCGCCGAGGGTCTTGGCGTAAAGGACCATCGGGCTGTTGAGGACGACCTGGTAGGAGAAGGCGTTGAAGACGGAGAACAGGTAGGCGTAGTGCATCCCGGGCGGGAAGGCCACGGCTGCGGCCTCCGGGCGGCTCAAATTCTCTGTGCGGTTTTCAGCCATGCGGTGAACGTCCAACTCCAGCATTCAACCAGCAGCAGCGCGGGGCGTCTATGACGGAGTTGACGCCTGTGTGCGCTCCGAGACGCAGGCAATCTCGCTGGAGCATTTCAGAGCCTGCAGCAGCGAATGCATGGTTGCACCGCAGCGCAGACCTCCAAGTCTGCTGTATCGCCGACTTCCAAGTCGGCAGGCTGTCCTTCGGTCCGAACGGCTGGCAGGTTGGGAAACCTGCGATACGGCAGACTCGGAGGTCTGCGCTACGAGTGGGGGTGTGAAACTGGCGCTTGCTGCTTCGGCTCAGCTCTGGGCAACGGCCCTGGATTTGTCGGGGCCCAGCGCGCGCTTAACGATGGTGTAGAGGTAGCCGACCTCGTCGTCCGGCAAGCCGGCGGCGAAGTTGAGGAGCCCGGCCTTGGACTTGACGGTAATGCCCTTGGACTTGGCGAGCCGGGCCAGCTTTTCGACCCACCCGGGCAATGAACCCGGGCGGGCACCCGTTTGCCACGGCTGGGCCGAGCCTTGTTGCAAGCGTCGCTCCGCTTCGGATCGCGCCGCCGCCAGCAAGCCGCCCGATGTGCTGTAGTCCAGTCCAAGGATATCGGCGACGGGGATGCGGGTTCGCCGGGTGAACAGCGCCCCGCGGTTCTCGATGGTGAGGCCTTCCCGGGAGATGATGATCCGGGTGTGACTGCGCAGGGCGGCGAGCAGTTTGTGGGCGAGGCTCAGCAGCGGCAGCACGCCAAAAAGGAAGCACAGAAACCCGAGGAACACATTTTGCACCGGTTCGGGCGTGTGGGTCTGCCGGAAGAACGGCAGGAGCTTGGAACTCATGTAGGCCAGAATGCAGATAGGGATGACCACGCCCAGAAGCATTGAGGGCCTGAAACCGGGGCCGGGGATGG
The DNA here is from genome assembly GCA_963822005.1 of uncultured Verrucomicrobiae bacterium. Classification (GTDB taxonomy): domain Bacteria; phylum Verrucomicrobiota; class Verrucomicrobiia; order Limisphaerales; family UBA8199; genus PALSA-1440. The sequence continues at coordinate 135,176 of CAWGGD010000038.1, forward strand.
TAATCTGGGCCGATTCGCCGCGTTCTTCAACCTGGCTGCGCATGGCCTGCGGCTGAAAGCGCTGGGGGCCGGGTTCGGCGACCACAAGGGCCGGCCGCGGCGCCTCCTGCCCGGGCGCAGGCTGCAAGAGTTGCGGATGTTCAGTGGAGGCGTCGGTGAGTGGCAATTTGAGGAAGCGGGCCAGGAACACGGCTCGCTCGCGGGCTTCTCCATAGTTGGTGGAACTGTAGATTTGGAGGTCTTTGCCGCCCCGGCCGGATCTCAGCAGCACGGGGTAACGATCCACGGAATCGGAATCCCCGCCATGAAACTTCAAGCAGACTTCATAGAAGTCCCGCAGGTCGGTCTCCTCGGTACGCATCGGGGATAACAATCCCCATTGCTTGAGTATCCGGCGACGGCCCGTGTCGAGCCTGGTCCAACTGCGGCCCAGCACCAGGCCGCCGCCTGCGGCGACGAATGCCAGACCCATGAACAGGAGCAGGGGCCAGGCCCACCAAGGAAGCTCCGCGGCATTCTGAACCCGGAGGACGCCGGTGCCGATGAGCGTGACAAACAGGCCGGCGGCCAGAAACGGCAGGCCGAAGACAGAAACGAAACCACCCCCCTCCCGGACCTCGAGAACGCCCGGGGCAACTTCCTGAAAAGGTTTAAGGGACAGCATAGATTACCGATGCGTGTCTATCTGCTTCCACAGTGCAAGCACCTGTCGTACAGCAGGATTCGCGCCTCGAATCAGGATGGGGGGAGCGACTCCGGGAGGGTTCCTGAACCTAGTGGCAGGCGAAAGTCGTCCATTATGTGGACAGCGCCGCGTGAACAGCACACCTGAATCGGCTCAGCCAAAGAGAAAGCAGTAATGCGAGCCCACGCGGAAATGGAAGTCGCGATGGCGGATGGCCTCGACGGGGAGACGGAGATGCTCGCGCGCAGGCGCGGCATAGTTGCCATCGTTGCACCCATAGAATTCGACAGAGCCATCCGACGTGAAATGTTGCCCGAGGAAGTTGACCAGGGCGTCGTGATTGGGTTGCTCGAGGGCAGGATTGTATTCGGGGTCCTGCACGAGATCCTCGACCGTCGCATACTGTGGCTGGTTTTCAACGTGGCGCAGCCAGCAGCCGCACCCGATCACCAGTTTGATCGACGCATGGTGTGGTAGAGTGAATTTGTCGGCGACGGCCGACTCGGTTGGGGCGAGAGGATGCAAGGCGATGCCCGGCGGAGAAGGGTGGCGCGGCACCAGTAGCGGAGCGGTCTTAGTGGCCAGAAAGGGCATAAAGCACATACCGGGACGAGGGTGCCGTCGGGCTTGGCCGGGTTCAAGCAGTTCCAGTCAGGCCGGGATTCTCGCGTTGACAGCCCCATGCCCGCCTGCGAAAGGATGGTAACAATGGCTAGCAACAAACGCGACCGGCAGACAACACTCACCGATTGGCACTGCGGCGGAGAGCAGACGAATTCAACTCCTACCCGTCAGCCCTCACTCGTGCTTAGTTCGCACAGGTGGTGCATGTGCGCACTCCTTTCCGCGCTCATGGCAAGCACGGCGTTGGGGCTGACAGTTACGGGCCGGGTCTTCGTGGACCGGAACGGCGACGGGGTGGCCCAAGCGACCGAGCCGGGGCTGGGGCGGGTGGTGGTCTCCGACGGCAAGGCGGTGGTGCTCACCGCGAAGAGCGGCGAATACCGGCTCGAGACCGAGCCGGGGCAGCTTGTGTTTGTTACGCTGCCCAGGGGTTACCGGGCGGGGAGGAGCTTTTATGCGGCCGCCGCGGCGGGCATGACGGCGGACTTCGCGCTGGTGGAATGGCCGGAGTCGCGCCGGGGCGCGGTCCGCTTCGTGCAGATCACGGATATCCACGTCGCCGAGAAGCCGGAGACGGCGACCACGTTCAGCGAGGACATCGCGGAGATCAACGCCTTGCAGCCGGGGGCGGTGTTTGTGGTCGCCACGGGCGACCTGGTGAATAACGGGAAGAACACGTCCGAGTTCGAGAGCTACGTGCGCACGATGGCCGGTTTCCGGATGCCGCTGTTCAACGTGCCGGGCAACCACGACGCCAAAGGCTCGATGCCGCATTATCATCGCTATTTGGGGCCGGACCATTACTCGTTCAACGTGGGGGACGGCCACTTTGTGATGTTGAACTGCATGAGCTTCGATGCGGAGCAGAAGGCATGGGTGGAGAAGGACCTGGCCGCGGCCCCCAAGGGAGCGGCGCGGATTTTCGCGCTGCATTATCTGCCGACCCGGGAGCAAGTCGAGTACTTGCGGAAGCTGGGCGCGGCGGCGGTGATCAGCGGGCATTGGCACGGCAACCGGGTCGAGGAGGGCCTGGGCGTGCTGGACATGAACACGCCGCCGCTGCGGTTCGGCGGCATTGACCGGCACCCGCGCAGCTTCCGAATCCTGGAGGTGAAGGGCGGAAAGGTGAGCAACGAGCTGCGCCTGGGCGGGTTCAAGCAACACGCCGTAGTGGTGTCACCAGTCGGGACCTGTGCCGCGGATGGAAATAAGCTTCCGATTGTGGTCAATGCCTACGATACCCGTTGTGAGGTGGCCAGTGTTGAGTGCCGGGTGGCGGGCCGGCGCGTTGCGCTCAAGCGTGCCAGTCCGTGGAGCTGGATGGGGGAGCTGAAGCTGCCCGCCGGCACCCGGGGCACGCAGAACCTGTCAGCCGGAATCCGCGCCGCCAATGGCGAAACTTGGGAGGCGGCAGCGACCTTTGTGATAGCCGACCAGCCGGAGAAGGCGCCGCTGCGGTTGAAGTGGGCCGCACCCACTGGCGGCTTCATTGGGATCTCCTCGCCCAAGTCCGGCACAAACTGTGTGGCGGTGGGCGTTGATGACAAGGGCGACCTGAAGAGCTGCGGGGTATCCGCGTTCACCGCGAATGGCAAACGCTTGTGGCATTATGGCACCGACAGCGCGGTGAAGAATAACATCGCGGCAGCCGATGGGCGCCTCCACGCGACCAGCGTGGCGGGCTGGCTTTACGCGCTGAGCGAAGCCTCGGGCAAGCTGCTCTGGAAGGCGGAGTTGGACCGCAAACGCGAGCGCTGGGAAGTGGCGGCAACGACCGTTGCCGACGGGCTCGTCTATGTCGGAGCCTACTCGTACGTCGCGGCCTTCGACGCGCAGAGCGGTCGGCGTGTCTGGGAAACGCATGTCGGGGCGGCCGACTGGTGGCCCAGTTGCTACACGATCCCTACCGTGACGCAGGGCAAGCTGATCCTGGGCGCCAGAGGCAGCTCGTGCGCGCTCGATGCGAAAACCGGCCGGCAGCTCTGGAAGCTGGACGGCAAGTTCAACCGCTGTCTCGCGGTCAATGACCTTGTCTATGCCGTCAGGAACGACTCCCTCTGCGCCCTGGACGTAGCGGCTGGGAAGGTTGTCTGGACCAGCAAAGAGAAGATTGGAGATACGGCCTCAGCCCCGGCGCTGGCGGGTGACAAGCTGGTCGTAGGCACCGCCGATGGCCGCGTGTGCGCCTTCTCGATCAAGGACGGCTCGTTACTTTGGGCGACTCAAACGGGCGCCAGCCTGTCGTCGCTGCAGCCCTATCAGCGCGGCGGCAGCGACGTGAACAGTTCCCCCGCCATTCTGGCCGACACGGTCTATGTTGGCGCCAGCGACGGCGCGGTGCATGCCTTGGCGTTCGCGAGTGGCAAGGAAACGGGAAGTTATCGTCTGGGCGTGCCCATCGCCTCGTCGCCGCTCATCGCCGACGACACGCTCTATATCGGTGGGTACGACGGGAACCTGTATGCCTTCGCGGTCGGGAGGTAGGGTCAGGACTTGACCGGCCCGCGCAGCCCATGAAGAGCGAAGGCTTGTAACCTGATGCAGAAGATCGCAGGTCTGGCCGTCACGCTCGCACTGGCGGGCTGGCAAGGCGTCCCTGGCCTCGGAGTTCCTGGGCCGCAAGCCTGGCTCGGCTCGACAGACAGCCCCCTCTCCCTTTCCCTCTCCCCCTCGGAGGGGGAGAGGGTGCCCTTCAGGGCAGGAGAGGGGTCGTCGGGAGGCTCCCCCGGTTCCCACGGGCCGAGATCGCTGGGCTCGGCGAGGGGGCAGGCTGATGATGTGGCGCAGACCAATGTCGCGCTCGCCAGCGCCGGGGCGGTGGCCATTGGGGATTCCAGCTACGGCGGACACGTGGCGGGTTTCGTGAACGACGGCCAGTGGATCGGGCCGGGCGACCGGCCGGAATCCAATCGCTGGCATGGCGCCTTGGCGAAGCCGCATCCGCACTGGGTGTGGATTCGTTTTCGGCAACCGGCGCGCATTGCCGCCGTGGCCATTCACCGCGCCGACATCGTGGATTACCCGGTGGAGATGGTGGGCGAGTTCAGTCGCGACGGCGGGCTCACCTTTCAGACGCTCTTTGCTCTCACCAACCTGCTGATGGCCCCGCAGGAGTTCACGGTGCGCGCGGCTTTTGCGCCGGTGGTGACGGACAATTTCCGGCTCAGGATTCTGCGCTCCTCGCACCGGGAATACCCGAACTCGGCGCAGCTTTCGGAGGTGGAAGTCTTTGGCACCTTCAGCGGCGAGGCGGCAAGGAGGCAGCCGAGAGCTGCCCCGAAGCGATTCACCGCCCCGCTGCTTCTGCCCGGTACGACGGAAGGGGTGGAGACGGTGCAGCGCGCAGATGAGATCGAATTCCGGTCGCCGTGGCTGCGTGTGGCCTGCTCCAGAACGGAGCCGCGGCTCACCGCGCTTTGCTGGGACAGCCTTGGCGCAGGCAAAGTGAGAGAGAATCTTCTGAAAGCTTCCCCGGCGGGCGGCGGGCGCCTGGGCCTCGAGCCGTTGTTCCCCGAAGCCGATTCGCCCGCCCCCACCGCCGGCATGGACAGCCCGCGCGTGGAAGTGGACGGCAATGTTGTCCGCTACACGCAACAGTTGCCGGGGGACATCCCGGCGCGATGGGAAATACGTGTGGGCGCAAAATCCTTCCGGATGGCGACTGCGGTGGCGGTGCCGGAACGGGCGCTGGTTCGCGAGCCACCCGGCATCAAGTTCGCGTTCGATGTGAGCAAGACGCCCGTGGCGCCGCTGGCAAACCCCCGACCGGGCAGGCCCGCGCCGCTGCCTTGCGTGCTGCATGCCGCCGATTACGGAAGCTTGCTGGTGCGTGCGCTGTCCAGCGGGGGAGGGTCCGACCTGAGGGCGGAGCCGGTGCGGGCTGCCGGCCAATGGAATGCCTCGATCAGCCTGCAGCGGCCAGCGCGGTCCAACGATGGCCTCTTCATTCTGCCGGCTGGCACCGCACGATGGGAGGCTGAGTTTGCGGTCACCAGCGTCGCGCCGCCGCCGTCATTGATCCGGCAGGAGCCGCGTTTGGAGGCCGTGCCGCGCAGTTGGCTGAACACGTTCCAATACCGCGCCGACATCGGCATTCTTGCTAACAACGTGGTAAGCGATAACGCCGTTTTCTGCATGTTCACCTTCACCGATCCGGCGGTGTTCACGCCCGAGCTGCCCGGGCGCATCGAGGCGATTCAACTGGCCCGGGAGTCACTCGACCGTTACTTCGCCGGGGCGCCGGGTTACGGGGTGGGCATGGAGGACATCCTGACTGACACGCATCCTTCGCTGCTGATTGCGGCCTGGGATGTGCTGCGTGTGACCGGCGACCGGCGGCTGCTCCGGCGCTGGCTGCCCGTGCTGGAAGGCCTGGCGGAGAAGGCGATCGCGCAGGATCGGAACGGCAACGGCCTGCCTGAATCCACGCGGTCCGGATTGCCCGGCACCGCCGTGTGTCCCACCGCCAACTGGTGGGACCAGGTCAACTTCGGCCACGAGGACGCCTATGCGGCCGCCCTTTCCTATCGCGCGTTTCGCAGCCTGGCCGACCTGGAACGGCTCGCCCGCCGTCCCCGTCAGGCCGCCCGTTTCGAGGAGCGCGCCGCGAGAATTCAGTCCGCTTACGTGACCAACTTCTTCAATCCCAGGACCGGCGTCCTGGCGGGCTGGAAGGACACCGAGGGCAAGCTTCACGACTATTGGTTTCTCTTCATCAATGGCATGGCGATCACCTATGGCCTAGTGCCGGAAACCCTGGCGAATGCCATTCTGGATCGCTTTGAAGCCAGGCTGCGCGAGATGGGCTATGCGCGTTTTGAACTGGGATTGCCCGGCAACCTGGTGCCTATCGCCAAGGAGGATTACGGCAAGGCCACACTTGGCACGCCGACCAAAGCGGATGGATCGGATTCGTTTGGAATCTTTGAAAACGGCGGGGCGAGCGCTTGCTATGCCTATTTCTATGTCCAGGCGCTTTACCAGTTGGGCCGGCGGGCTGAGGCGGAAAGGATTCTTTGGCCGATGATGCAGACCTTCGCCGCGGGCGGCTTCCAGAACGGTGTGGGCAAAGGCGGGGAGTGGCGTCGCTGGGACGGGCAACCTTCCGGTTATGAGGGCTTTCTGGCCGATGCCTACTACGCGCAGATGGCAGTTTTCACCGGCCACTACGGCATTGGCTTCGGCCCGGCTGGCTTTCGTCTGGAACCATGGTCTCCCCTCAAAGGCCAGCGCGTGCCGCTCGGTCTGAAGTTCATGGGCAAGGTAATGAAAACCGTCGAATGACTGCCGGCAACAGCCTGTTTGAAATGTAGCAGCCGAGGCCATGGCTCTGGTTGCTGCAGCCGTCCTTGCGGCCCCCGAAGAGTGCCAACGGTTCAAGAACTGCTGGTTCATGTGGCGCCTTGTCGCCGCGCCCATCTTGGGCTAAGCAGATGCCATGAAACTGCCGCTATTCGCGTTGGCGGGCGTACCTGGTAGCCCCCTCCCTGGGCGCCGCGCAAGTGGTCGCCTATCCGGCACCCGCGGGCGAAACCCTCTCGACCCAGTACCTCAGTTCAGGCCGGAGGGCGTCCCGTGCCCGTTTACGTTGCGCGCGTGCTCGACCCGCCATTTGCGGGCAAAGAATATGATTATGGCGGGCCCTACTCGTTCGCCAGCTTTGATGTGGCAGGCCCAGTCGAAGTCCGCATCTGGTCCGAAAAGCCGCTCACCAACCTGGCGGTCCGCCCCGCGAATCCGAAGGTCAAGATCCGCCTGGCTGACACGAACACCGCAATTGTCTCACTGCCCGGCCCGTGCAAGTTGAGCCTCGAACCCGACGGCAAAAAGGGACCCTTGCTCCTCTTTGCCAGCGCCGTCGAGGAGCATGCTCCTCGGGCCGCGGAGGCTGGACCAGGCCTGATCTACTATGGCCCAGGCATCCATCGCCCAAGCAAGATTACGCTCACCAACAACCAGGCGCTCTATCTCGCGGGGGGCGCCGTGGTCAAAGGCGGCATCCTGGCCCAGGGGGAGAATATCCGCATTTGCGGCCGCGGCATCCTCGACGGCTCGGATTGGGAGTGGCGCAAAGGCCCCACCCCGCATGTCATCTCGATTTGTGGCACCAATGTCGAGGTGAGCGGCATCACCGTCCGTGGCGCATCCCACTGGACCATCGTCCCGCGGAACAGCCGGAATGTGACTGTGAGCGATGTGAAGATCTGCGGCTCCCGTGTCCAGAACGACGACGGCATCAACCCCTGCAACTCCCAGGATGTGCGGATCAGCGACTGCTTCATCCGGAGCGACGACGACTGTGTCGCGCTGAAGGGCCTGGACTTGAGCGCGGCGAACAATAACGTCGAGCGAATCACCGTCGAGAACTGCATCCTCTGGTGCGACCGCGCCCGCATTTTCCTGCTCGGCCATGAAAGCCGGGCGGCGTTTATGCGGGACATTACGCTTCGGAACCTGGATATTATCCACTTCTCCATGGCCGCCTTTCTCTTTGAGCCGGGTGAAGAAATGCGGCTGCAGGGGGTTTCCATCGAGAACATCCGCATCCATGGCGAAGGTCAAAGGCTGTTGGCCCGCCTCGGGCCAGTGGTGAATCAATACATGCTCAACAAGGTCCCGGGATACGTCTCCGACATCCGTTTCCGGCAAATAGTGCTGGCTGGCAACCCTGGCCCTTACCGCATTCAAATCAGCGGCGCGGACGAGCAACACAATGTTCGCAACGTGACCTTCGAGGAAGTCAAGATCACCAGCGTGAAGCTGGCGGACGACTCGAAGCGACTCGCCGTCGGCCCACACGTGTCCGGTCTGCACTTCGGAAACTGATCCTGCGTCGCGCCTGCCTCAGCAAGGGGATGATTACGCCGTTGAGGCGGAAGCAGGCTGCTTGGACCAGACTCCGACCATTTGAAGGCTCCTGGTGATCTCAGTGTGATAGGGTGTAACAGTTTCCTCCGGGCGGCATCTAACAGATAAATGCGAGCACTGGACAAAGAAACGCAGTTCGCCGCGGGTGTGGAGCAGCATCGGGATGCGCTCTACCGCCTCTGCTGCGCCTACGTGCGCGACGAGGCGGACCGCCAGGACCTCTACCAGGAGACGCTCATCCGTATCTGGAAAAGCCTGGACGCCTTCCGGGGACAGTCAAACCTCGGCACGTGGATGTATCGGGTCGCGGTCAACACCTGCCTCGGATGGCTGCGCCATGAGCAGCGGCGTTCCCGGATGCTGGAGCAAGCCTGGAAAGAGCAGACGTCCGCCGCCGCAGTTATGGAGCCGGATCTCCCCACAGTCGCCGCGGAGAACATGCGGCAGCTTTACGCCTGCATCGCGCGCCTGGCCCCGGTGGATCGGCTCCTGGTCTCGCTCTACCTCGAAGAGATGGCGACGGCCGAGATGGCGGCGGTGCTCGGCATTTCGGAAGGCAACGTCCGCGTCAAGTTGCACCGGATCAAGAACCAACTCCGCGAAATGTGGGAGAAAGAGAATTATGAACCTCGATGACTTCAAACACCTAACGAAGGGCGTCAGCGCGCCCGCGGGTGCGCTATCCGCAGCCGAAAACCTCGACAGCTTCATCGCGCAATTGCGGGCGCGGGATCAGCAGGAGCGCCGCCGCATGCTCGGCATGGCCTTGATAATGTTCCCAGTGGGACTGGTATTCATGATCTCCGGCGCCGCGCGGCCAACGGGCGCCGAGTTGGTCGGCTTGGGCATCGTGTTGTCGGCGGCGTTCATGTGTCTAAAGGGTCGTTGGTTTGGCCGGGTGGATTATGCGGCACCGGCGCGCGAGTTCCTGGCCGCGGCGGCAAGGCGATACCGGTTCTGGGGTTCTATCAACCTGCCGGCCATCATCCCGCTGGTGGTATTGGGTCTGGGCGGCGCGTTGACCGTCTATCATACGGCATGCCGGTACTTGAGCGATCGCGGCATAGGCCTGGCGCTCGGCGGTTATGGGGTGTTTTTCATCGCCTTGTGCGTCTTCGCCCTCGTCGTGACCCTGAAGGATTGGCGAAGGCAAACCGCTGTGCTGCTCGACGAGATCCGCCGGCGGCAGCAGGAATTGGAGAACGGCTGAGAACCTATTCCGCGGGTTGGTTTACGGCGCAGCTTACACGTTGCCGAATCCCCCAGCACATCACGTCCTGTCGTCGGTCACGTTTTGGGTATGACTATTTACCTACGCAAAATGTATCCAAGGGGTCTTCAGCTTTCGGAGCCAAAAGGAGCAGAGTGGAGATGCTTGCCGGGATTGGCTGCGTAGCCGCCCCTGAGGCGAGCAGAAACAACGGCCGCGCAAGCGGCCAAACGATAAGAAAGCCATTGAATATGAAGACTCTGATCCTCACTGCGACGGTTGTCTGCCTCGCGATCGCGGCCGCATGCTATTTCGGCCGCTACTCCCAACCCACGTCCGCCACGGAAAGCGCTGTGGCAGTGGCGGTGGACGTTCCGACAGATTCACCTTCGCCGCCCGCGGCACCGCGAGCGGCCGCCCGGCTCAAGACGCATCCCGGCCCGGAGCCAGCCGCCGTCACCACACCTGCGGAGCCTCCGTCCGCAGCGACGCAAACGCCATCCACCACCGTGCCCGCGCCGGCGACGTTGTCGCCGCTGGTCGCCCAGGCGATCGCCAACCTGGTCTCGCCGCAGGCGGCCTTCGCGCAAAAGCAGGCGGCGTGGCAACAACTCCGGGATTCCGGCAAACTCGACCAGGCGATCACTCACTTGGAACAACAGGTTGCGGCCAACCCGAAGGCTGCCGAATATCCCGCTACGCTCGGCCAGGCTTGCTTGCAGAAGGCCGGGACGATCCAGGACATCCGCGAGCAAGGCATCCTGGGCATGAAGGCCGACCAGAACTTCGAAGCGGCACTGGCGCTGGATCCCGCGAACTGGGAAGCGCGGTTCTGGCGGGCAACCGCTATGTCCTATTGGCCGCCGGAACTGAACAAGACCCAGGAGGTCATCGAGAATTTCCTCGAGTTGGTCAAGCTCCAGGAAGCGCAGGCGCCGCAACAGCAGTTTGCCCAAACCTACGTGCTGCTCGGCGAGCAGTATCAGAAGAACGGCTACGCGGGATACGCCACCCAGGTGTGGCGGCGCGGCGCGCAGGTTTTCCCGGGCGATCCCCGGTTGCGGGACAAGCTGACCAACCCGGCGCCTGCGGTGCAGGCCCAGGCGCGGTGAGCGCCGCCGGATGACACGGGCTTCTTCGAGCCTGACAAAATGCAAACGCCGCGTCATACTGGGCCGAACATGAAAGCCGTTGCGCCATCCCCCGCCTCCGGCAGCGCGCAGCTTCCCCTGCCGGGCCGGCAGTTTCAGCGGTTCATGCTCGTGTTCCATATCGTGTTTCTCACCGCCCTGGCGATGATCTTGGCGAGCCGGTGGCACCGGCCGGGTTTCGCTTGGAGTTGGCGGGAGTGGGCGCTGGTCGGCAGTGTGCTGGCCCAAGCCGGGCTCTACCTGCGGTTCATGGCCTTCGCCCAGCGCTGGCCGAGGCGCTGGCCAGGCTGGGTGGCTTATTTTGCCGCCGGCTTCACATTGTGGTTCATCTGCTGGCGGATCGAGCCGGCGTTCGATTGGTTCGTGCTGGCGTATCTCGGCCAGATGTTCGGCGTGCTGCCGCCCCGGATGTCCTTGCCATTTGGCAGCCTGGTGTTCCTGGTGTATCTACCGGCAAAAATCGGCTGGGAGCGCCTGGCGCATCTTGACGCCCAGGAATGGGCTAGCTACCTCGGGCTGGTCGTCGGCTGGAGCGCGCTGGGACTGTTTCTGCATAAACTGGCCGTCACCAGCGCCGAGCGCGCGGCACTGATCGCGAAACTCGAGGCGGCACAGAAGGAACTCGAGCTGGCGCGGGCGCGCGATGCTGAACTGGCTGTCCTGCGCGAGCGCGAGCGTCTCGCGCGCGACCTGCACGACAGCCTTGGCCACGGGCTGGTCACCCTGACGGTGCAGCTCGAGGCCGCGCAACGGCTCTACGCAGTCGATCCAGTGCGCGCCTCCGCCCTGCTCGACGAGATGAAGACGTTGACCCGCACGAGCATGGCGCAGTTGCGCCGGTCCCTGGCGGGCCTGCGGGCCCCCGGCTTGGGGGAACGCCCGCTCGCGCAGGCCATCGCCGAGCTGTGCGCTGAGGTTGCCGGTCGTGCCGGCTGCAAGGTGGATTACCAGGCGCCGGCAGAAACCGCGCCGCTGCCACCTGCCGTCGCCGAAGCACTGTGGCGGACTGCACAGGAGGCCCTGGCCAACGTCGAGAAGCATTCTCAGGCCAAGACCGCCTGCGTCACGCTCGAGCCAGGGCCGCGCGAGGCGGCGGTGCGCGTCCGGGACGACGGCATCGGTTTGCCCGCGGAGGCCGAAGCGCGGCCAGGGCACTACGGTCTGCGTGGGTTGCGCGAGCGCGTCGAGGGGCTCGGCGGCGCGTTCACGGCTGCGCGGGCACAGCCGGCTGGCACAACGATTGAAACCCGCATCCCTTTGCTTGCTGCATGAAACCGATTCGCATCCTGCTGGCCGAGGACCAAACCCTGATGCGCCAGGGTTTGAAGACGCTCCTGGAGCTTGAGCCTGGCTTGAAGGTGATCGCCGAAGCGACCGATGGCCGTGGAGCGGCGAAGCTCGCTCTCGAACTGCGACCTGACATCATCCTCATGGACGTCCAGATGCCTGGCCTCAACGGCGTGGAAGCCACCGCACAAATCTGCCGCGCCTGGCCCGAGGCGAAGGTGATTATCCTGACCACGTTCGACCGCGACGACTACGTGTTTCAAGGCGTGCGTGCCGGGGCCATGGGTTATCTGCTGAAAGACCTGCCCGCGCAAAAGCTGTTCGAGACGATCCGCAAGGTGCATGCGGGTGAGCCGTTCATTCAGCCTGAAATCGCCTCACGCGCCCTCCGGGCGTCATTGCATAAGGCGGGCGAATTGATTGAGCCGCTGTCGGAGCGCGAGCGCGAGGTGCTCGTCATGCTGGCTCAGGGCATTCCCAATAAGGAAATCGCCGACAAGCTCCACATTGCCGAAGGCACGGTCAAAAACCACGTCTCCAATATCCTGGGTAAGCTTCAGGTGCAGAATCGCACCCAAGCCGCCGACCTCGCCCGGCGCCGCGGCTTGGTGTGAAGTGCAACCTTCTGCTCGGGTTTGGCTTTCGTTCGGCAGACAGCCTGGATCTGCCCTATTCAGTCGCAGGCCAGGCGGAACCCGCGCGGGGGTGAATTGGGGGGGCAGCGTTACCCGGCAAACAACTCCCAAGTTATCCTAGCTACAGCCGTTTGCTTGAAATCCAACTGCGGCGGAGTTGGTTGCTGGCATTGCAGCATCTCGTGATTGCGGTGTTTATATCCAAAGTGATGTCCTAACCGCGGTATCTCGCGCTATCCATGGGCCGGCTACGGTCTCGGCCCCCTGCAACTGGAAACCGTCGCCATCACACAGTCATTTGGCGATTGGCTTGGGAAGACGGAGCAGCAAGACGCCAGCCGGAAGAATGGCTGCGCGAAATTGCTTCTGCGTTGCATCCTTGAGCTTCTTGCAGGGCCGGTTTCCGAGGAGCATATTGCCATCGTCGCTCACCACCAGCAACTCACCACGCTCAGCGCCCGGACTGATCGCCAAGGCTTCGGGATTGATGGTGTCGCAGATTGACGGTGCCAGCGGCTGTGGCTCGTGGCCAGGCCCCAGCCAGAAATACAATACCGAAACCCCTTCACCGTTGTAGGACCCGGCGGCGATCAGATAGCGGCCTCCCCATTCGGTGATGCTGCGAATGCCGCGTCCGCCGAGATCCAGCAATACGGGGTCGCCCAGTTCTGCGGAGGCGCCCTCAATCACTGCCGACGGATTCAATAATGGCACGAGCAATGCCCGGCCTTGCGGAATGGGATTCCGAAACCCAATTAACAGGTGCCCCTGCGGGGTGACCGCCAGGCCCTCGATATTCAATGCGCCAGGCGCCTTAGGTGGCATCCTCGCCGCTGCCATCAGGTTGAAATGTTGCAGCCTCGCGTCTTGAGCGAGGTCCTGCAGCAGACCAGCATAGGGGCAGCCCGTTGGGCTAAGAAGGACCGCGCCGCCCTGGCCGACCACGCGAGTCGCAAAGAGTCGCCGACGGCTTAACCGGTCCTTGCCGCTGGCATTGCGACCGTGAGATGTGATCCAAAACACCAGTTCTCCGCTCCGTGCGGCTCCCTCGATATCCGCCTCTGGCTCTTTAGCGTCAACTTGGAGGAACGCGTTAAGGTCCAGCGAATACAAAGGCACACTTCCTCCCTCACATTCATAAACACGAATGACATTGTCCTCGTCATCAGCCACGGCGAAAGTTCGGGCATCCAGCCATACCGCCGCCGAGGCGTCACAGAGGCCGAGATAAACCCGCACGGGCTGGTCCGCGCTCGCGCAGGCTAAGCCTAGCATTAGGAGACTGGTCCAGGTGGCAAGGGGGCGGCGCAATGAGTTGTCCCAGGGCGGGTAACGAGACATGGTGATTAACTCTTCACAAATCGCGCCCGATAGTTTCGTCCGACCTCGTGCGCATCCAGGAGTGATCAATTCGTAAATCCACCAGTTCCCCTGGGCGGATGCGGCTGTGGGCGGGTAGATCCATAACGATCGGTAACCCGACATCCACCAGCGTGCCCTGGCGGACGAACGCCAGCACGTTGGTAATGACCTCCACCTGGGCGCCGATGTGGGTGATGGATAATGAAAACTGCTGCCGGGACCGAGCACGAGTCACCGCTGTGACCCGCATCCCGACTTCTGGATCAATCGGGTAAGGCTGGCGCAAGAAGGCAACCACGCGATCGGACCAGACCGATTGAATGCCGACGACCGGCTCACCCTCCTGGATGATCTCGCCGGCCTGCCGGCACTCAGGGGCGACCATACCCGAGACGGGCGCCAGCAGGGTGATGGGCCCCCAGTTGCTGGCAGCGCGTGCGTGCGCGGCTTCCAACCGAGTCAGGAGACGCTGCAACGGGTCGTCCGTTTTCGGGGACGCCGGATCGCCCAACTCCCGCAGCTCTTCCAGGCGCTGCTCCAGATCGCCCACTGACCGCTCCTTCTCAGTTACCTCCGCCTGCAACGCATCGCGGGTTTGCACGCTAAGATCATAAAGGTCCTCCGAGAGCAGCTTCTCCCGGTAAAGCGGGAGGTTGCGCTTCCGCTCATTCTCCGCGCGCTGCAGGTTCACGCGTGCGACGGCCAGTTCGGATTTGAGCCGTAAGAATTCCACGCGGACTCGCTGGTAATCCATCGCGTTCTGCTGGCCTGGCGAAGGCTCATGCCTCATTTTGGCCAGTTGCAACTCGACTTGGAGCAATTCCAGCGGCATGCGCGGATCGGCCGGCTGGACGACAGCGATTGGATCCCCCCGGTTGACGAGTTGATACGGACGCACCTTCATTTCCGTTATCAAGCCGGGCTGTGGACTGTTGACCGGCGCACGTAGGCCTTCGGCGACGCCGGCGAGGGAGGGCACGCTGTGCAGGCGGCTCCACAACACGATTGAAAGAGCGACCAGCGCCAGGAAGACACTCAGGGGCAGCACGCGCAGGCGAAACTGGCCCCAGATGACCCGGGGGGCCACGGGAATGGGCGGCAGGGGATTCATGTTCACAGCTCCGATTCGTCCTCGGCGGTCATGGAGGTGACGCGCGAAACGCCGGGCAGGTTCCCAAGTTCTGCCAGCAACTCGCCAACGCGCGCAGCGTTCCGCAGCAGCAAACGATACGAGAGGTCCGCGCCTTCCCCGGGATCTTGGGCGTTTTGACTGGCTAGGAGCGCTTTCCAGCAGTGGCGCCGCAGCAGGCGGTCGAGATGCGGCAGTTCCGTCGCCGAGCGGGTCCAATGCAAATTGAGGATCAGGTCATACCGTTGCCGGCTGCCGTAAGAGCTGTACCAGAGATAGAGCATGGTCAGGGATATGACCCCGCACCCGACCACGGCGCTCGTGAACCTTTGGGTGCCCGTGGCCATGCCGATCATCAGGCTGATCAGCACATACGTGGTGTCGAGCGTGTCCCGCAGGATATTTCGGAAACGGACGATGGCGAACACGGCCATCATACCAAACGCGGTGATCAGGCTGTTGGTCAGCACCAGCATCACCAAACAGACAATGGGGGGGATCAGCACCAGCGCGTTGACAAACGTGCGGGAATACGAAAGCCCGGAATGCGTCACCATGTAAACCCAGGAAACCAGGTGTCCGCAGACCAGTGACAGCACCAGCCCAAGCACCAGCGCCGGCCAGTTCAAGGGCGCCATCCCGCTGTCGCCGTGCATGAGCCAGTCCAGGCCGGTTCCGTTCATACGCCCTCCTTCCTGGGTTGTTCCGCGCCGGCCAAGCGCCGGGCCCGCTGCCCCCAGTCGCTAAGCCCAGTCAAGGCCCGGATCAAGCACCCGTTGCGATGGCCAATTACCTCGCGCCCCAGCGGCCAACACAGATCCTGGCTTGACGCTGGCATGCGCCGATGCTGCGGCATCTGCCCCGACAGCAGGGTGACTCCGTCCGCGTATTTCGCCGCTCCGCACTGCCTCAACTCGAAAATCTGCACCAGCTCTCTGAACCAATTTGGATACCGGTCGGTGAACTTGAGTTCCAGGACCACCGCGCGGCCCCAAACCAGCAGTGGCTTCATCATCTGTGTCGAAAGCCGCCCCGTCGGGTTCGGTTCGGACCGCACTTGCCGATCCATAGTCACGCGGGCGGAATTGTCGGTCTTCGGCAGATACGCCTCGCGCAGGTAGGCGATATGCATCTTGGGCCTGGCCTGCATCTCCTGCAGTGTGCGGCAGAAACTCTGCAACGCCAGCGTGTGGCGGGCGTGCCGCGCCAACACCATCGGCGGCGGCGGCAATTGCCCCCGCAGAATCATCGGGACTGCCTCCCGCCGGACTCCCACCCGCTGCTTCTGGATGCAGTTATTCATCCGCCGTTTGATCTCGAGAAACACCGGCGCCTCGGCATCGTCGTTGTAATAACGGATGCGCAATTTGAAACGGTTCTTATTGCCGTTGATCGTGTCCCAGTAAGTCGTCATGTCGTCCGAATCCACATAGACGCTATGCACCGGATAGGAGAGGTTCGGTTTTCCGACACCGTTCTCGTCCAGATCCAGGAACGAACTCACGTAGCGCCGAACTTCCTGTGCTTTCTGTTCGGAGACGACGTACTTCAACTCGAAGCGGGAAGTCTGTATTCGGTCGCCGCTCATAAACCAGGTTCTTGCACGATTCTAGCTTTCTTTTTTCACACTTCGCAGCTAATGGTATGCCATACTGTGAGGGCGGCGGAAGCCAGGTTGTTTTCGAGGGCTTGGCCGGCTCGACCGGCTTTGACTGGAAAATGATTGCTATAAATTGTTGCACGCGTGTTCTCGGGAGTTGCACCCGGTGGGCAAGCTCGATGGGCTGGGGGGCCATAGTATTAGGGCTCTTCCTGCTCGCCGCCGGACTGCTATTCGCCACCGTCGCCGGCCGCACCTGGAACCGCCTGGAGAAACTGCAGCAGGAATTCGCCGCCATGGAAACCGAAGGCTATTTACTCGGCGTTCGGCTGGGCAGCGGTCTGGAACGGCTGAATGCCACGCTGCTGCGGTTCCAGCTCTCGAAGGCCGATCCGGCAGAGCGCTCCCGCTTTGGCCAAGAGGCCCGCCGGTTTACTGAACTGCTTGCCGCGGGCAAACCCGCCCTGGCAACAGCCGCTGAGCGCGAATTGGCAGTGCAGATCGAAGCCGCCTTTCAGGCGTACCAACTCCAGGTCGCTCCGCTGCTGGAAAAGGCCGTACGAGCCGTGCGGCGGGACTCCGCCGCCGAGGTTTCAGACCAGATCACCGCCATCTCTGGGCCGTTGGCACAGCTCTGCGAGCGACTCGCCCTGGCGCAAAAAGCTTCCTGGAGCAGCTTCCTGACCGTTTCCCATAGCTCCCTGGGCGGGTTGTGGCGTTCCGCCATTATCGCCTTACTCCTCCTCCTGACGCTGGCGGTCCTGGTTTTTCTTCTGGCCTACCGCGTCACCGTCGCCCCGCTCCGCTTCGAACTCAGCGAGACGCGTTCCGTGCTGGAGCGGCAGGAAAAACTCGCCTCCCTCGGCACTCTCGCGGCGGGTGTGGCGCACGAAATCCGCAACCCCTTGGCTTCGCTGAAATTCCGTCTGTTCAGCCTCAAGCAGTCCATGCCGCCGGATTTCGACAGCAGTGACGACTTGGCGGTGATCGATGATGAGATCAACCGCCTCGAACGCATCATCAAGGACTTCCTCCAGTTTGCTCGGCCCTCGGAACCGGCTATGACCGAGGTTACCGCTCAACAGATTCTCCAGACCGTTCATGACTTGCTCAAACCACAACTGGAAACACGCGGCATCCAAGCCGTTCTGGAGTCCGGTGCGCAAATATGGCTGCGAGCCGATCGGCACCAGCTCGAGCAGGTGCTCATCAACCTGGTGCAGAACGCGGCCGACAGCATCGCGGGCGGCGGGACCATCACTCTGCGCGTGCGCCAGGGCGCAGCCCGGCTGGCCGGACGCTCCAGCCCAGCGGCCATTTTGGAAATCTCCGACACCGGCCAGGGCATCCCCCCCGAGGTCCAGAAGCGGTTGTTCGACCCGTTCTTTTCGACCAAAGCGGGCGGCACTGGCTTAGGCCTTTCCATCTCCGAGCGCATTGTCGAAATGCACGGCGGTTTCATCCAGTACCAAACCCAGATCCATCGCGGCACCACTTTCCAGATCGTGCTGCCTCACGCTCCTGCTCATGCCTGCTAACATATTGCTCATTGAAGACGACCTCCGCCTCGCAGCCATTCTGCAGAAACTGCTGCAGCGCGAAGGCTACCAGGTGGACCTGGCCACCCGTGGGGATGAAGGCCTTGCGCGCAGCCGGGAACGTCGTTACGACCTGGTGCTCACCGATCTGAAACTGCCAGGCATTGACGGCTTGGGCCTCATCTCCCAAATGCACGCGAGCAAACCCAGGCTTCCCATCATCGTGATGACGGCCCACGGCACGACCGAAACCGCCATCGAAGCCACCAAGCTCGGGGCGTACGAATACCTGCTCAAGCCCTGCGAACCCCAGGAACTGCTGGATCTCATCGCCTCTGCCGTCGCTCACTCCCAACGCATGGCCGAACCGGTCGAATTGGGCGAGGCTGGCGAGGCCCGCTTCGCCCTGATCGGCAGCAGCCGCGCCATGCAGGATATCTACAAGCAGATCGGCCGGGTTGCCGCGACTTCCGTGACTGTCCTCATTCGCGGCGGAACCGGCACCGGCAAAGAACTCATTGCCCGCGCGCTGTATCAGCACAGCGACCGCGTCGAAAAGCCTTTCATTGCCGTCAACTGCGCCGCGATCCCGGAAACGCTTCTGGAGAGTGAGCTCTTCGGCCATGAACGCGGCGCTTTCACGGGCGCTGACACCCGCCGGATCGGGCGGTTCGAGCAAGCCAGTGGCGGCACTATTTTCCTGGATGAAATTGGCGATCTGTCGCCCGGCACCCAGGCCAAGATCCTGCGGGTTCTGCAGGAAAAAGCCATAAGGCGCGTGGGCGGTAATGAACTGATCCCGGTAGATGTCCGGGTGCTCGCCGCTACGCATCACGACCTGGAAACTGGCATCCTGGAGAAGGAGTTTCGAGAAGACCTCTTTTATCGCCTCAGTGTTGTGACGTTGCGCTTGCCGCCTCTGCGCGAACGTCCCGAGGACATTCCCGCGCTGGTGCGCTTCTTGATCCGTCGTCATGCCTCGGACCTCGCGGTACCCAATCCCTCCATTCAACTGGAGGCGATCGCGTGGCTCCAGAGCCAGCCGTGGCCGGGCAACGTCCGGCAGTTGGAAAACATTGTGCGCCAGAGTCTCCTGCTCGCAAGACCCTTGGCCATAACCCTTGAGCACGTCCAGCAAGTGCTGGAGCGAGACGCTCGCCCGATGACCGCCGCCAACCAGACGCTCGCCGGCTACATTTCCGACCTCCTGGCCCGCGTGCAGCGAGGTGAGGCCCAGGGCGCCTATTGGAAAATGATCGCTGACTTGGAGCCCGAGCTTTTTGCTCAAGCCATTCGCTTGGCCCAGGGGAATCAGGCCAAAGCCGCTCGTTGGCTGGGTGTCACTCGCCTCAAAATGCACGAGAAGCTCATCCAGTTCGATCTGCACCCTCCCAAGCTCGCACCGACCACCGACACGCAACAGAGATCACCTGGCTAGTCAGTCTCTAACTGGTGCGTCCGCCCGTGCGGTTCCACACGGCGGTGATAAGCAGTGCACCCCTTGGGTAAGGATTCTGAGGGGGGCCGGGGTACGCAGGCGCGGTGGGAGGAGGGTGCCAAAAGGGCAACCTGTTAACATTGAATCTTCATTCAGGCATGACGTCCAATAGCGAATGCGATTACAGAAGGTCCTTGGCCTGGTGGCTCCAGTAACCCTGCTGGCGGCTGCCATGCTCTGCGCCGAACCAGTTGGCTCAGCCCCAGCGGCGGGAGGCTCGCCGAGGAGGATACAGGTCTTCGACGCGCGGCACCTCCGGAAGCTGAATCTCCAGGACCCGAGCCAGCGGGCTGAACTTTGGGACACGATGCATACGCTGGCCGCAGTGCAGGGACTAGCGAACCGCGAGGCGCCCCGACTCTACTTGATCTACTGCGAAGGGTTTGGGGTGGAGACCGACCAGTTCTGGCTGGACTGGCTGCGCGGCGAAGACGGCTGGCTGAAGCACACCGAGCTGGGGGCGCTCAAATCCCCCGAGGAGGTCGTCCGCGCCTTCCGGAATCACATCAAGGGCCTGGTGGTCTATGATCCACAGGTTCCGGCAACTTCCTGTCTCGCTTCCACGGCCGCCGGCTGCGACGGCTTGCTGCCGGTGCGGTTCAGCCGGGCAACAAATTCCATGTTCGCTCTGCTGACCGGCAAGCTGCGATCTGCCCGTGAAGCTCTGGCTGGTGAATCCGGACGGCACACCCAAGTTCACCGGCAGGGGGCTGATTCCCGATCTGGATGAGCCCTCGTCGGGCAGCGCCAAGATTGACGCCTACCGCTGGGCTATCCGGCAGTATATCGAGTCCGGCCGATGTGATGCCCGCTTTGCCGCCTATTACATTGACGCCTTCTGGATGAAGGGCTCGAACCCAGTGCAAGGGGACCTGCACACGCTCTCTAACCACGATTACTTCATCGCGCGGCGGGCATTCTTCTTCGACCTGGCGACCTGGGGGGATGAGACGCCGGTGGATGATCCGGGTCAGAAGCTCGGCCTGGACCGGCAAGACGTTCCTGCAGATGATGGCCGCGCTGAACCGCAAGGCCCCGAACAGCATGATCAAGGTGGGGGGATTCACGCCGTGGGCCTTCAAATACACCGATTACCCCGGCGCGGGCGGCAAGCATGGCGGCGTGGAAACGGAATGGGAGTTTGCGCGGCTGATCTCGCAGTTCAACGGTTACATGGAAGCCGACGCCATCGGCTCAGGCGCGATTGCCAACGCCTCCTTCTACGCCCATTACCCGCTGAAAGAGCGGTACCGGCAGCCGAATCCGAAACCGTCGAAAGCGGACTGGCGACGGGCCGGTCACCTGACGGTGGAGGGGAAGGTGGCACCGAAGCTCTACGTGGGCTACTACGTCGGCGACTATGACTCGCCCTCGTGGCTCTACAAGGCGGTAGCGGCTTTCTTCTCCGACCCGGAGCGGGGCCGGGTGCCGCTGGGCTGGGCCTTCGACCCGAACCTCGCCGACCGGGCTCCCCAGGCGCTCGTCTATGCCTACCGCCACGCGACCACCAACGACTTCTTCATCGCCGGCGACTCGGGGGCGGGCTACCTGAATGCACGCGCCCTGACCGATCGCCCCGATTCCAAGCTGCCCCCGGCGCTGAACCTCTGGACCGAACATTGCGCGCGCTACTACAAGCGCTGGGACATGACGATTACCGGCTTTGTGTTGGATGGCTCCGCCGGCGCCTCGACCGAGGAAGAGTTTTCGGCCTACAAGCGGTTCAGCCCAGACGGGTGCGGAAATCACTTCGACCTGGCGCCACGCGTGATTTCAGGCGTGCCGACCATCCGCGAGTGGGACATGCCGGATTCGGCAGAGGGCACGGCGGCTTACATGGCCCAGCAGGCGGCCGCCGCAACTAACGGTCCGTGCTTCCTGTGGGCCAGGACGATCCTGAAGCCGCCCTCTTGGCATGCACAAGTGTCACGGCTGCTGCGTGAGAAACACGCCGAAGCGCCGGTTGTGGTAGTTGATCCTTACACGTTCTTCGGCCTGATCAAAGCGCAGGCAACGAACGAGCAAGAGTAACCAAGGGGCGCAATTCAGTGCCCCCCAAACGCCTCGCGGAGGGCGCGCAGGATGGCCGTCTCCGTCATGGGCGGCACCCAACAGTAATCATCCTGGTAACCATCCTTCCAGCACTGGTCAGTGGGAACGTAGCCGGGGGCGCCGTCGCCGAAGCCGGCGACTATTACGAAGGCGTCGGGCCGCAGCCGTTGAGCGGCGAGTTGGTAGCCGACGAAGCATTCCGCCGGGAGGATGGCGAACCGCACGGCCCCTTTCCCCAAAACCAGGCAGGGAACGTCAATGCCCTGTCCCCTCTCCACCCGCTGCCGCCAGCTTAACCCGAGGGCGGCTTCAATCCGCTGCCAGCGAGTCGCATTGGTGTTGGCGAGCGTGCTCTGCATTGCCTCGACGGCAAACGGGCCGGTGCTGCGGGCGGGCAGGTCCAAATCGGCGACGCGAAACTCGACCTGCCTAAGGCGTTGGCGGCGGGTCTTCTGCCAGGCTTCCACCATCGCGCGGTAGAGGCGGTCTGCCAGCACCGGGCGGTTCTCTGGCGCACCGGTGTTGAACTTGCCCGCCGTCGTGTCTCCCGCGCAGCCGGTGAAGTAGATTTGGAAGACGGCAGGATTGTCGGCCTGGCGCCGCGCGCGGGCGAGGCCGGGGAAGTCCGCCGACACCTGGCCTTTGCCGTAGCGGCTCATGGGGTGAACTGCATAGCAGCTCCAGACCAGGACCGGCGTGTCGCCATCCCACAGGCTGATACTCTTGAGCCAGGGGTCCACTTCCCCTTCCGGCGCCTGGAAGACGTCTCCACTCGCGCTGCTGCGTTCCCACGTGATTTTGCCGTCGGGCCGGACCACGCGCCGGTTCGACGCGAGCCGGTCCACTTTCGCCTGGCCGACGCCGTAGTGAGTGACGCGGCGCGGAGATTCCAGGGCCAGCTTCAGCGCCGCCGCCGTGCGGCGCACGGCGGTTTCATGGAACACGGGGTCACAGTTCCAGCCTTTGAGGCCGTGTTGATCGAGGAGGCGCTGGGCGGTCAGATCGCAAATGGGCGCGTCGTGCTGATGGACCGTGGCGAGCATGACGCGTCGCGGGCTGGTGCCCGCGGCCTCAGCCAGCCCCTCACGCCAGCGGTCATAGGAATCGTTGTTGCACTGGCACCAATCCAGCGCCATGACCACAACCGGGTCGCCGGCGCCAAGCAGCACGAACCCCTTGGCAAAGAGCGGGTCCACGATCTCCTTGGCGTCGGCCACTCCACCGCCCATACAGGCGTGGCCGACGGGGATGGTGATATCGGTTTGGAAGGTGGCGACGCGAAAGGCGCCCGGCGCGGTGACGGCCGCGAGGCAAGCGGCCAACAACAGGAGCAGCCGGAGCCATGCCCCGCGTTCATGATGAGAGCGGTCCATCGCGGGTATCCTTACACGCTTTGGTTGCAGAGGCAACGCGCCGGCAATGCTGGGAGCGTCAACACCCTCCCGATGAATGGGAAAAAATAGCCTACTTCGGTCCATACTTGCTGAGGATCCAGCGGGCGGCCGCCGTCTCGCCGAAAGTCTTCAAGCGGTCGGCGTAGGTGATCCAATCCTGATCCGGCAGGGTCTTGAGGAGAGCATCGGACTGGAGGACGAGTTGCTGGAGGGCGGCCTTTTGTTGGGCGATCTGGTTGAGGCGGTCGCGAACGGTTTGTCCGCTGTTGCCATAAAGGGCTGCGGGATTCATGGCCTCGAGGGCCAGCGCCTCGATCCTGAAGCCGAGGAACTGATCTATGGTAATCTGGCCGGGTGAGGGGGTTTGGCCGCGCTGGCCCAACTGCGCGGTCATTTGGAGGGCGGTCTGCGCGGAGGCTTCGTCGCCGGCCCGCTGGTAGGATTTTGCCAGTTCAACCAGGTCGTAGGCTAACTGCTTCAGGTCTCCGCGGTTCGGCATGAGCTCCAATTGTTGCAGACTGATCGCTTTGGCTTCGGCGGGCGGAGTAACCCGCCGCGAGATAGGCTTCTTCGTCGTCCGACATGCGGTCCACGAAGAAATCCTGGGTCTGGGTCTTGCCGGCAGCGGCGAGGAGTTCCTGAACGGCCTGGTCGGTCTGGCCGGCTTTGAAGTAATTGCGCGCGAGGAGGTAGTGGGGGAGGGCGTTGTCCGGGGCGGCCTGTTTGAAGACCTCGAGCCACTGGCGCTGAGCTTCGGGTGAGGCGTCCTGGCTGTAAGCGGCCTCCAAGGCCACGAGCGGGTCCTTGGGATATTTCTGCATGGCTTCGGCCAGCAGTGCGGGGTTGCCGGTGGTTCGGTAGGCAGCGAGGAGACTGGCGGCGTTGCGCCCATGGGCTTTGAGGTAGGACTCGACTTGTTTGGCGGTCAATCGCACCCCGTCTGGAAACCGCTCGAACAGGTTTGTGGACCGCAAATTCTCGGGCGGCGCAACGGGTGGCGCCGCGACCTGCATGGGCGGGGCAGGCAGGCGCAGGGCGGGCTTGGCGGACGCCGCCGCGAGTCGTTTCAGGGCGTCGTCGCGCTCCTGCTGTAACCGTTGGATTTGGTCGGTGAGGGGGGCTTGCTGTTGCTGGAGCGTCTGGACCTGCTCGCGCAGGCGCGCGGCCTGGCGGGCTTCGTAGATGCCGGTGCCGAGGGCGAGGGCAATGCTTCCAGTGATCAGAGTCTTCTGCAGTGTGGTCATAGCAATAACCTTGGCAGCGGTAACAGTTGCGGTGCTGACGATGCTGGCCCCGACAAGGGCGGCGGCGGAGATGGTGGCGGCGAGCCCGACGGGAGCGGCCTGGACGGCGTTGGCGGAGAGGAGGGCGACGAGTCCGCTCGCGCCAACAGTGAGGCCGTGTTGGGCAAAGTACTCGCGCAGGCGTTCGACGGCGCGGCTGACGCGCTTTCTGGCTGCCTCTTCGGTCGCGCCGAGCGCTTGGCCGACTTCGCGGAGGGATTTGTTCTCAAAATAGCGGAGCAGGACAGCGGTGCGGTCGGTCTCCTCGATCGCCTGCATGGCTTCGTCCAGCAGGGGTTCGATGTGCGTCCAGTCGGCAGTGTTGGCGTTCATGGCGTTGAGTTCGCAGGCGACTTGCTCGCGGTGCTGTCGGCGGGCCTCGCGGCGGACCACATCAATGGCGGTGCGGCGGGTAACCTGGTAGAGCCACGCGCTAAGGACGGTGTCGGGCGCGAGGCGGTGGGCTTGGCGAGCAAGATCGGTGAAAGCGGATTGGGCGACCTCCTCGGCCAGTTGCGGGGAGCGGACCTGGCGCAACGCAGCGGAGAAGACCAGATTGAGGTGGCGGCGGACGAGTTCGGCGAAGGCATCCTCGGCCTGGTGCCGGGTGTAGCGCTCCAGCAATTGGAGATCCGTGTCGCTCATGTTCAGGAGTATATCGCCACGGACGGCAAAACCGGACCAAAAAACGATCGAACTGACCTGCCTCGCCACCCCGGCCTGAACCGCACGAGGTCGGAGACCGCGGTCCGGCCTGCCGTGACTGACGCCTCAGGCGCGGCCAAGCAAAAGGCCAAGCAAAAGTCTTGCGGCGCCATCCTCCTCCTCTTACCAAGGAGAGGGTTTATCATGAAATGACCAACCCATGAGAATCTTGATGCCTACCTTTATCCTAAGCCTGCTCTTGGCGGCTGCGGCCCAGGGCGCCGGCGTGGTGGTGAGTCCGTCGGACTTGACTGAAGCGCGGCGGTGGTCGGCGGCAAAATTCGAGGGCGCGCAGGTGGCGGCAACTGCCGAGCCCGCGCTGGTGGTTCTGGCCAATCACGGCCCGGTGCAGAAGAACGCCCGGGGTGACCGCCCGCTGCACTTGGGTGAGAAGGAATACACCCGCGGCCTCTACTGCCATGCGCCCAGCAAGCTCATCGTCCGCCTGCCCGGGCCCGGTGCGAGGTTCAGTGCCATTGCGGGTGTGGACAGTAACGACAACACCAGCGGCGGACGCGGGAGCGTGGACTTCTCGGTAAAGGTGAGTGGGGCGGAGAAGTTCCGGTCCGGCGTAATCCGCGAAGGCATGCCCGGCAAACCTGTTCTCGTGGACCTGGATGGGGCGAAGGAGTTTGTCTTGCAGATCGAGGAGACGCCGGATGGCATCGCCTGCGACCAGGCAGATTGGGTAGAGGCGAAGATCACACTCAAAGACGGGACCGAACTGTGGCTGGCGGACCTGCCGTTGCGCGATGGGGAGCGGACGCCCTACACAACCGAGGCGCCGTTCTCCTTTGTTTATGGCGGCAAAGCCTCGGCCGAGCTGCTCAAGAGCTGGCCGTGCCAGCGGACAATGCGGAAGCTTGACGCACAGCGCACGGAACGAACCTCGGTATGGACCGATCCCGCGACCGGCCTGCAGGTGCGCTTGGCTGGCATCGAGTATGGGGACTTCCCGACCGTTGAGTGGGTCGTGCACTTCAAGAACGCTGGCACCGAGGACACGCCGATCCTGTCCGATATCCAGGCGGTGGACCTCCGCCTGCGGCGGACCGGCTCGGGTGAGTTCGTGCTCAATCACCACGCGGGCGATGATTGCAGCCCGAACAGCTACGCGCCCCGGCAGTTGGCCCTAAACCCGAAGTCCGAGCATCGATTTTCGCCTGCAGGCGGGCGGCCCACCAGCGTGGGCTTTCCCTACTTCAACCTCGAATGGCCGGGCCAAGGGCTCATCGTCGTCATCGGTTGGCCCGGCCAGTGGGCGGCGCAGTTCACCCGCGACGCGGGCGACGGCGTGCGCGTGCGTGGCGGGCAGGAACTGACACGCTTCAAGCTCCACCCGGGGGAGGAAGCCCGCTCGCCGCTGATCGCGCTGCAGTTCTGGCAGGGCGACCGCGTGCGCGCGCAGAACCTGTGGCGGCGCTGGATGCTCGCGCATAACCTGCCCCGCACCCACAACGGCAAGCTCCCGCCACCCATTCTGAGCTCATGCAGCGGCGGGTTCTTCCCCGGTCTCAGAACCAGTGAGGAGGGCGAACGGCAGTTCATCACGGCCTTCGCGCAAGCCGGCGTCAAGCTTGATTACTGGTGGATTGACGCCGGCTGGTACGCGTGCGCGGATTGGCCGCAAACGGGCACCTGGACACCCGACCCGGTTCGATATCCCCGCGGCTTCCGGCCCGTGAGCGAGCTGGCGCATGCCAAGGGCATGGGACTTATTGTCTGGTTCGAGCCGGAGCGGGTGACGCCGGGCACCTTCCTCTACACGAACAACCCCGCCTGGCTGCTGGGCCGCGACGGCGAGCAGAAGTTGCTTAACCTCGGCAACCCGGACGCGCGCCGCTGGCTGACCGACCATGTGGACGCCATGCTCACGCGCGAGGGCATTGACCTCTACCGCCAGGATTTCAACGTTGATCCTTTGGCTTATTGGCGTGCCAACGACGCGCCGGACCGGCAGGGCCTGACCGAGATGCGCCACATCGAGGGCTATCTTGCTTACTGGGATGAGTTGCGCCGGCGGCATCCGGGTCTGCTGATTGACAGTTGCGCCTCGGGCGGTCGGCGCAACGACCTGGAAACGCTGCGGCGCGCAGTGCCGCTCCTGCGCAGCGACTATCAGGCCTTCGACGGCAATCCGGCCTTTGCGCCCGGCAACCAGGGTCACACCTACGGTCTCTCTTCGTGGATTCCCTACTACGGACAGGGCGCCTACTTCACCGACCGCGACTACGTTTATTCAGTCAGAAGCTACCTGTCGCCGGCATTTGGTTTGGCTGCGGACGTGCGCAAACCCGGCGTAGACTGGGCGCTCATAAGGCGGCTTTCGGAGCAATGGCGCCAGGTGGCCGACTGTATGCTCGGCGACTTCTATCCGCTGACCAGCTACCAGTTGAGCGAGGAGCTGTGGCTGGCCTGGCAATTCGACCTGCCCGACCAGCGCAAAGGCATGGTGCAAGTCTTCCGCCGCGCCGGCAGCAACTACGAAGCGGCCCGTTTCAAACTTCGCAATCTAGATCCGTCTGCAAGCTACGTGGTGGCCGACCTCGACCAGCCGGCGGCGCCGCAGGCGCTCAGCGGCCGCGAGCTGCTCGAACGCGGCCTGTTGATCAGCTCCCCAGACAAGCCTTCGGCCCGTGTCATCACCTACCAGGTATCGAACCAGGACAAATGAAAACTCGTTTGGGGGCTCGAATTTGAGAGTGCGCATCCTGCCAATGTTGGCCCAAGCAAGGTTAAACCCTGGCTGTCGAACGGGCAGGTCTGGGGCCAAAGAGGATGAAAAAAAAGTGAAAAAAAGGCTTGCCATGGAGATAGCGCGGCTTACAATAAAGCTTAGGTTAGAAGAATTGTCGGCAAGAATTGCAGTAGACAAAGCAACACAACTATGAAAACCACGAGAACCCATTCGTTGATCCAGGGAACACTCGCAGCGGCCTTGGCAGGATTGATCACCTTCACCTCTGTGCCAGCAAAGGCTGCGCACGAGCAAATTTACGCGGTGGATCAGAACAACATTCTGTTCGATTTCTACAGTGATGCTCCTGGTACAATCCTCAATCAGTATGGGATCGCAGGCCTTCAATTTGGCGAATCGATTGTCGGGCTGGACTACTGGGGCGGGACGCTCTACGGATTGGGGAGTCTGAGCCGTCTGTATGTCCTTACCGTGAACAACAACGTGGCCCAGGCGGCGCAGGTAGGTGGTGTGTTTGTCCCGGGCCTGAATGGGGCAACGTTTGGTGTGGATAATGAGCCAGCCGGCTTCCGGGTGGTGAGCGGCCTGACTCAAAGCTTGCTGGTCAACCGCGGCACTGCCGTGGTTACTCCGGGGCCGAATTTGAACTATGTGGCCGGTGACCCGTTTTTCGGCGTCGCACCGCGAGTGGACGCGATCGCCTACGACTATGCCACGGGTAATTGGTATGCGGGCGATACGCTCCAGAACACCCTGGCGATCTTCACTCCAGCGACCGGCGGGCTGTCGACGATCGGTGCCATGGGAATGGACCCATCACGATTTAATGGCCTGGATATCTCGCCGTTCACCGGAATCATGTATATGGATACGCCCGCGGCCAGCAGCGATCCCCAAGCCAACCTTTATACCATCAACAAGGCGACCGGCTTCGCGACCTTGGTAGGTCAGATCGGCAATCCCGGCGATGACATCCTGGTTCGCGCTTTGACGGTGGTTCCCGAGCCGAGTTCGGTGGTCCTGGTGGCACTTGGTGTTTGCGGGCTGGTGTGCGCGCGTCGGCGTCGGCGATAGCGCCGGCTCGATTTCGTCAAACACCTGCGCAGCGTCAATAATCGGCGGGGCGCAAGAATAATTCTTCATCAGGCTCCTCCACCCAGGTCCCCTGCGGCGAGGTGGACGCAATGGCTGGCGCGGCTCGTGGATTCCCCTAAAGAGAGGGCGCTTCTTTCACCCACTGTGACGACGTCTATTCGGTCATCTGTCTGAATTCTGACTTACCATGCCTCAGATGCCTCTGCTAAGCGCGGAGCTACGGAATATTGAATGGTTCGAAGCCACTCGTAGCATGAACTGGATCGCGGTAACGCTGAGCAGTCTGCTCTTTGCGGGTAACCTCTCCGCAAAGCCGGCAGTCATCGTCCGGAACGGCCGGAGCGATTACCAGATCGTGACGCCGGACACCCTGAGCCCGGCGGTGGCTTACGCGGCCAGCGAGCTGCAGAGCTTCATCCGGCAGGCGACCGGCGCGGAGTTGCCCGTCGTGGCCGAAAGGAAGGCGGGGCGCAAACCAGCGTTCCTGCTGGGGCCGTGCCGCCGGAGCCTTAAGGCCGGGCTAGTGGAGCGGGCGCGGCAAGTGCCGGCGGACGGGGTCCTGATCAAGACCGTCGGCAAGGACATTGCGCTGCTCGGCAGCAACGAGCGCGGCAACCTCTACAGCGTTTATGTGCTCCTCGAGAAGTTCCTCGGCGTCCGCTTCTTGGCTTGGGATGGCACCTTTGTGCCGGAGCAGGCGGACTTGAAGCTGCCGGACCTCGATTATCGCTACGCGCCGCCCTTCATGTACCGGGAGACGCTGTATTTCGACTCATTTCCGAAGGAGATCGCGGCGCGGCAGAGGCTGAATGGCCCCAGCACCAAGTGCGACGCGACCACGGGCGGCAAAATTGATTTCTTCCCCTATGTCCATTCCTTCGATGATCTGTTTCCTGAAAGCGAGTATTTCAAGGCGCACCCGGAGTATTACGGGCTGCAAGGTGGCAAACGCGTAGCCGGAACGGTGCATGCGCAGCTTTGCCTGAGCAACCCGGACATGCTGCGCATTGCCAAGCAAACCGTGTTCAGGTGGATCAAGGCGCACCCCGACGTGCCGATCTTTGACGTGTCCCAGAACGACGGCAATGGCGCGTGCGAGTGCGAGCAGTGCGCGGCGATCGTGCGGGAAGAGGGGGCACAGCACGGGCCGATCCTCCGCTTCGTGAACGCCATCGCCGACGAGGTGGGCAAGCAATATCCCGACAAGTGGATTGAAACGCTGGCGTATGCCTATTCGACCGCCCCGCCCGCGCTTGCCAAGCCCCGTACCAACGTCATCATCCGGCTCTGTCACGCCGGCTGCTTTTTCCATGGCTTCGAGCAGTGCGGCCTTGGCTCGCAGCACGCCGCCTGGCTTGAGCGATGGCAGAAGCTGACTCGGAACATTTTCATCTGGCACTACGGCACCGCCTTCAACCATTACCTGGCGCCCAATCCGAACCTGAATGGCCTGGCCAGGGACATCAGGTATTACGCTGCCCACGGCGTGAATGGCTTGATGGTGCAGTGCAATTACCAGGGGCCCGGCGGCGAAATGGCCGAGCTGCGGCAGTATCTGTCGGCGCAGTTGATGTGGGACCCGGCGCAGGACCCGATGCAGATTCGCGAGGACTTTTGCCGGCACTACTACGAGGATGCCGCGCCGCAGGTCCTGGAGTTCCTGCGACGCATGGACCAGCTCGGGGCCGGCCCCGCGCACGCGTTTGCCGTGTGGGACCCGACCAGCATCGTGCCGCCCGAGTTCGCCCGCGAGGTGCTGCGAATCCTTGAGCAGGCCAGGGCCGCCGCCGGCAATGCCACTGTCAGCAACCGGGTGAGCAAGCTGATGCTCCCCTTCTGGTACACGATGCTGCTCAACCCGGCCAAGTACGGCCTTTCGGACCAGGCAAGCCGCGGCGGTCTGGCAGCAGGCGCGGCAGACCTTGAAGGACAACCACATCAACTTCATCCGCGAGAGCGGCGCGCCGGATGGCGATGCGCCGGGCTGGATACTGGAGATGGACGCGAGGTTCGCGCCCGTGCCCAAAGACCTGGTGTTCGACCTGATGAAGATGGAGCGCGCCAAAGACCGAACACTGCGCGGATTGGCGGATCAGCAGCGTCTCCCGGAACGGGCGCCTGGTGCGGACGCTCTTCCAGCACCCCGACGGCCTGCACGATGGCGATGCCACCTACGAAATCGCCCTGCCCGCGCTGCCGCAGGGCAAGAAGCTGCTCCTGAAGTTCGGAACCGTGATCAGCAACCGGACGCAGGACGGCGTGCGATTCTCCGTTCTGGCCAACGGCAAAGAGCTGTGGAGCGAAACCAAGACCACTTTCCTCGCCCCCGATTCACCTGAAGCCAAGCCGCAGGACAACCTGCTCCCCGGCAAAGACCCGTTCTCCGACCAGGCCCTGGATTTGTCAGCCTACGCCGGCGGAACCATCAAGCTGACGCTGCGCGTCAACGCTCTCGCCAACAACGCTTACGATTGGGCCAACTGGGTCGAACCCCGGATCGTTGAGGTAAAGTAGATGACGGTGTGGACTCGATGCCCCGTTACGAAAATGTGCTGACCGATTGAACCAAGCCAACCTCGGGGCTTCTTCGAGACGGGCGGGCTGTGCGCGGGAGTGGCCGTTTCCGTTTAGCTCACCGGTCAAGCTGTCTTGTCACGCACTCTCCATCCTGCGTGTTACGCTCCGCACTCAAGCAGGCGCCCCCGGTGCCTGCCCGAAGCCGGCCCAAAACGCACGAGAATCGGCTGGTTGCCCGTGCGGGCCCCGCTCTGCTAATATCGCGCCATGCTTGGTGAGACCCAAAAGCAATTCTCCCTCACCCGCGCAGCGTCGAGTACATGCGGTTGCGCGAAAAGCAATTTCTTATGAAGGACGCCAACCCGCCCCCGGCTTCTATTGCCGCCTGCCGCACGTCGGCTGCGACTGTGTTCTGTGCCGTCGGGGCATCAAAGGGACGAATATCCCCCGTCGAGCCATTCCGGTGCCTGACGGCCAATCGCCCTTGAGTCGCCCAGCGCCAAAGATCTGCCAGGACCTTTCAATGAGAAGCCGTACTTCAGCCAGCTCAATCTTCCACTGCGGTGACCGCCTGCTATGGTTTGTGGCCATCCTCCTGGGAGGCACATTCCCGGTTGCCGCCCACGTTGGGGCGCTGCCGGTCAGTTCCCAGGGCACAGTCCTGCCCGTCGCCGCCGTCCAGCAGGTTGTGTTGTTGTCCATCGACCCGGCAGCGGAGCTCGCCACAGACGCGAAGGCCGGCAACCCGGTGCCGCTGCGGTTTGCCGTCCCCCAACCCGTGGTGTTGACCCCCACAAACTCGGGCACCTGGGAGCAACTGCCCGCGGGCCGCCTCTGGCGCCTGCGCGTCAGCTCCAAAGGCGCAACCGATCTGAACTTCGGTTTCACTCAATTCTGGCTGCCGGAGGGAGCGAGCTTGTATGTCCTATCCGAGAGCAACGGCTACTACCAGGGCCCCTACACGGCGACGGACAACACGCCGGCCGGCGAGCTTTGGACACCGGTGGTGCCGGGCGAGGCAGGGATCATCGAGCTCTATGTCCCGACGGCGGTCAAGGAAGAGCCGCGGCTGATGCTGACCCAGGTGGCAGCGGGCTACCGAGACCTGTTCGGTCAAGGCAAGGGCCTCATTACTCCCCAGGCCGCCTCGTGCGAGATTGACGTGGCCTGCCCGCCGGCCGCCTCCTGGACCAATGAAGTCCGCAGCGTGGCCCGCATCCAGATCGGCGGGACCAATTTGTGCAGCGGCACGCTGATCATGGACGCTCCCCGCGATTTTCGCGCCTTCTTCCTGACGGCCAACCACTGCGGCATCACTCCCGCCAACGCCGCCAGCGTGGTCGTCTATTGGAATGACCAGTCTCCCACCTGCGGCCAACACGGCTTGGGTGGGTCGCTGCTTCAGAACCAGACTGGCGCGACCTTTCGGGCGGCCAAGACTGACGTGGACTTCTGTCTCATCGAGTTGAATCAGCTCCCGCCCGCGGCCTATCGCGTCTATTACGCCGGCTGGGACCGTTCCGGCGCCGCGCCCGCGGGCGGCGTTGGCATTCATCATCCCAACGGGGACGGCAAGTGCATCAGCTTTTCCAGCAATCCGCTGACCACCGTCAACAGTTGCGCCGACACCGGTGGGAGCGACACCCATTGGCAAGTAACCTGGACTTCGGGAATCACGGAAAGGGGATCGTCCGGCTCCGGGATTTGGGACCCGGCTACGCACAAGCTGGTGGGGACCCTGACCGGCGGGTATTCAAGTTGCAGCACGCCGACTTATTCCGATTGCTATGGGAAGTTCTCGGTCGCCTGGGACAGCGGCACGCAGCCCACCAACCGCTTGCGGGACTGGCTCGATCCGCGGAACACCGGCGTCACGGCGGTGGCTGGCTCGGACCAAGTGCCGGCCATTATCAGAATCACCATGGCCAATCGGGTGCCGCAGTTGACCATCCAAAGCCCTTCGGGCATCACTAATCAGATCCAATACAGCACGAATCTGAGCCAAACCCAGTGGTCGGTGCTGACGAACCTCCTGGTGAGGCAAAGTCCCTACCAGGTTGCTCGATAGCGGCGCGCCGTCCGCGCGGCAGCGGTTCTACCGGGTAGCCGATACCACGACCTTTATTACGGTCACACTCCTGCAGCTTTGGGGCAGCTCGACCCGGACCAACCTCGCCACCGCTTTGATTCAACAAACCAGCACGCCAACCCCGGTCAATACGTCGTCCGCGAGCTTTGATGCCGCGCATACAACAATCTGGATCCCGGTCTCTTACGTGCCCGACTGGGCAGTTGGCACCCAGGTATATTGGGGAAGCTCCCTCTACAAGATGCGTGTGGTGGCTCTGGGCGCGGGGCAAATCCAATTTCACACCCTTTCCGGCTATTTCGGTTGGGGACCCGGCAACGTGATCTCACCAACCCTGTCATACAACTTGTCCAGCGCTTTGACCGCTGCCATCAATTGGAAGTCGCCGGCAGTGGGCAACGCGGTGGTGGTGACCGCGACCGCCATTTCGGCCAACGTGGGGGACGTGGTTTGGGTCGGGGGCGTCGGCGGGGACCAATTCCAAATCGTTGCGATCTCCCAGTAAACCGGCGGCCACCCATTTTCCAAAGTGGCCCAAACACGGGCAAGTTGCCTTCCGCCCGGCTGGCCGGAAGCTCGGCTTGTATAGCGAGGGCCAGCGGAAGCCAAAATTATCCCCCGGGAGTCTCCTATGACTCTCTCCAACCCTCATCATCGGTTTGGCATAGGCAACGGGCCGAGGCTGCTTTTGCGTCAGCCACTTGCCCGCTGGCCGCTGCCGCAGGGCAAGAAGCTGGTCCTTCAATTCGGAACCGTCATCAGCAACCGGACGCAGGAGGGCGTGCGGTTCTCTGTGCTGGCCAACGGCAAAGAGCTGTGGAGCGAAACCAAGACCGCTTTCCTCGCCCCCGATTCGCCTGAAGCCAGGCCGCAAGACAACCTGCTCCCCGGCAAAGACCCCTTCTCAGACCAGGCCCTGGATTTGTCAGCCTACGCCGGCCAAAGCCTCAAGCTGACGCTGCGCATGAACGCCTTGGGCAATAACATGTATGGCTGGGCCAACTGGATCGAGCCCGGGATTGTCGAGGCGAAGTAGAAGGCAAGGGCTCGGAGGAGGAACCTGGGGCTGAAACCTCTGCCGTGGTTTTGGAGTTGGCGTGCAGTTGGTGCGCGGAGTTGTGTGCGCTGGAGCAGTCGCCTCAGTGACGCGCCTCGCTGGAAGCTTGAAGACTACTGATTGGTCAAGAGCTCGCCCGGGGGCGACGGAAGGCCAACAGGCCCAGGAAGCCCATTCCGAGCAGGACAGTGCAGGCGGGCTCGGGAACCTCCGAGGGCGTGTACTCGTAAGAGTAATAGAGGGAGGCGGTTCCGTCATAGCTGGAAACCAGCGTATCTTCCGGGTAAGTGGAGGTGGCCTGGCCAAAGAGCTGCAAAGCGAGGTAGAAGGGGGAAGGGTCTAGCAACCGCCCAAAGTCTTCGGTGATGGTGTTAAAAGCGGTATCGCTACCCGAGCCAGCGAGTTGAGCGTAGCCTTCGCTGAGGTCATAGTCGTAGTACCAGAGGGGAGTGGAACCGGAGAAGGTGGCGACCGTGGGACCCCATTCCATTTCCAAGAGGGGCGCGAGGGTGGTGGAGAAATTGACGGAAAGCTCCGAGTCTTCATACGGGCTCCAAAACTGGGCGGAGCCGCTGACGTTGACCTCGGCGGACATGGTGACGCTGTGGAGGGTGCCCAGACGGGTGTCGAAAGGCATGCTCCGGAATGGGCTCCGGTTTCCGAGCGAGCTCCGGTTCTGCCAGGATTCGAGTGTTTCTGCCGTGGCAGAGGAGGTCAGAACCATGGGGAGGGCAACGGCAAGGAGGGCTGCGGTGGACTTAGCGAGTGTTCTCAATAGCATACTAGCTTAGCGACGGTCGTTGGCGGGCCCTCGTGCGCGTCCACCGCCTTTGCCGCCCCGTTCCTGCCGATCGTCTTTGCCCCCCGGCGGACGGCGCTTGGGATAGACATCAACGCCCTGCGCGGCGCGCTCGGTAATGGTGCCTTTGGGCGTGAGGTCGCGGCCTTTGAAGGCGGGGTGATCGGCGGCGTAGCGGTAGGCGCGGAAAGCGGAGTTCACCATCGGCAATACATCGCCGAGCACTTTCACCGCGCCACTCGCGGGTGACGGGGTTGATGTATTCCCAGACGAGTTGGCCTTTGTCCGTCACCTCGAAGAAGTGGCCTTCGGTGTCGGAGCAGATGAAAGTGTTGCCGTTTGGCAGGCGCTGGCCGCTGGAGCCGATGTGGCTGAAGAAGCCGTGGCTGTTGACCGAGCGGTAGCTCCAGACGATCTGCTTCGAGACTTGGCGCGGTTGGTTGTGGGTGTCCTTGTCGTAGGTTTCGCGCCGGTAGCCGGCATCGGGCGGGTTGACATACTTGCCCGTGTCGCGCCCATCACCATCGAGGAAGGGATTGATTTCCAGAATCGAGGACTGGGGCGTGCGCTGAAACAGATACTGGCCGTTGTTGAACACCATGATGTGACCCGCGCCGGGCAGGCCTGGCCGGATCCAATGCGCGTCGTGCGCGCCGCCCATCTGCTTGTGTCCGCAGGTGGCCGAGTCCCAGTTCTCGAGCACGCGCGGCGGATCGCCTTGCGCGTAGCGAGCCGGGTCGCCGAAGCGGTAGAGGAAATCGCCCGCCGGGCTGGCGGCTTTGGCGATGCTGGCCTTCGGGTCGCCGGCTACGAACGTGCCGTCGTGGTCCACCACGTAAAGTTCGCCCTGCACGGAGTTGATGACGATGTGGCCCGACTCGGCGTTGTAGTCCATCGAGTTGCAGTGCAGCCAGTCGCGCTTCAATGGCCGGCCCGGCATGTTGAGGTTGATGCGGCCGGGATGGTCCGCGATGGTCTTGCCCGCGCCGACGTAGTTGGGCTTCGCCGAGTCAACGTCCTGCACGACGTGGTCGAAGAACCACCATTCCCAGACGACATTGCCCTGCATGTCCACCTCGACGACGGCGTCCATCTGGCCGCCCTCATACGGGCCTTTCTTCGGGTCGGCGCCGGCGGCGATAGCCTGCTCATGCGAGATCGCCTTGTTGGCGATATAGAGAGTCGTGGGTGCGTTGAGCTTCTTGTTGGAGATGCGCCCCCAATCGTGATGCGGCGCGTAGCCCTCGCGCTTCTCGGTGTATTCCCAAACTGTCTTGCCGTCCCAGTCAACCTCCTTGAACCCCTGGAAACCGCTGGGATCGTCCTTGGACGCGTCCACGATATTGCCGTTGTCGAGCAGGTGCGGATTTGTCCCGACCGGCCATGTGTGGACCACCCGTCCCTCCAGGTCGAGCAGGAAGGTCCGGTTGCCGACGCCGAAGAGGGTGTAGCCATTTAATGCTTTCTCCTTGTTGCAGAGAAGCAATTCGGTCGGGCCTTGGAGGCGCTCGTAGGCGTGAAGGGCGTGGCAGCCAACGAGTGCGATCACGGCATACGAAATCAGCCTGAATGGCAAAGGCAACTTGGAGTTCATGAATGTGGTTAGACGAAGGTCCATTTCAGCGGGGCGAAATGGAATATTGATGGGCCACGTTTGCGGCTGTTCGGCCCGAGCCCAGCGAGCCGGTTTCGACGTATTCCACGTTTGCGTCCCCGGAAACCCGGACGCGCAGGTAACCGGAACCGCCGAGGACAGTGCCGTTCTTGTAACCGTAGGCAGCAGCATTGCGTGGCACGCGACCGCTACCGGGATTTCCCGGCTGCGGCACCTCCTGATAGACGATACCGTCGAAGTCTTGTTTGGCGTAGAGATGGTCATGACCGTGGAAGACGATGGAAACGCGGTTTTGCAGGAGCAACTGGTGAATCGGAGCGGGCCAGTCAGGACGATTTCGTTTGAAGCCGTCCGTGCCGTCGGGGTTTTTGCCACCCCACTCGTAGAATGGCGCTGCTTCCGCCCCACCCCGGCACTGGGCGTCCAAACCGCCAACGAGATGGTGGATGAAGATGAATCTGAATTTTGCCCGACTCCCTTCCAGCGTGCGCTTGAGCCACTGATACTGCTCGACGCCGAGCGTGCGGCTCCAGTTGTCGGTGCGGCCGCGCTGGCGCTGAGTGAACCAGAACGGATCGAGCACAACGAGCAAAGCATCGCCCCATTGCCAGGCGTAGTAGTCCTGCAACAAGCCGGTCTCGGGATGTTTCGCTGCATTGCCGCTGAAGAAGTCGTCGGGCTCGGGGTTCGGGAAATACCGCTTCCGCATCATGCACGACCAGACGGCGAGGCTATCGGCATCGGTGCCGAAGCCGCGCGGGCTTTCGCCGTCGTGATTGCCCAGCACAAGGAACAGCGGCGCGGACCCGCAAAGCTGGCCAAAGTAATACCTTTGAGCAAGGTACTGGCGGGCGGCGTTCTCACGACTGTCGTGCTTCTCGGTCATGAAAGTGTCGCCGAGGTCCACGTGGAAATCGGGCGCATCGGCCAGCGCATTGGCAAGCGTGCGCTGGTACGCTTCGGCAATGACGCGATTGTCGAGATGCGAATCCGCCGTGATGGTGAAAGTGAAGGAACTGCCCGGCGGACGCTGGGTATGGAAACTGCCTCCCACGCTGTTCGTCCCGCCGATCCGGAGTTGATAGAAGTACTGCGTGTCAGGCCGCAGCGAGTTGAGCGTCACTTCAGCCGGCTCCCCTTTCCTGAAAAGACGAGTTGGAGCTTGTTGCAGGTACTTGCCTCGCTCAGCGCCGTAGGCGATGCAGGTTTTGACATCCTGGAATGCCAGCACACAAACGGTGACCGCATGCCGGGTGGGGCGGCCAAGTACCGACGTCCACTGAATGTGCCGGCACCGCAAGACAGCTGGAGTTCTGGGACGGCCGTTTGCCGTCGGCCTGATCGTGGCCACGTCTGCCCTTTTCGGCAGCCGCCGCGGCACAGGCACACCAACTTAAATAGAGCACCGGGATGAGGAAGAAGAAGTTCATCGTTTTTGCTTCTGCCCCCTTCCTCCGCGCCCACGCGTCGTTTCAGAAGGCTTGCGCGAATCATAGTTCGGATTCGGCACGGGCATTTGGGCGCCGACGGCGAGGAGGTAAGCGGTAAGGCGCTGGTTCAGTTCCTCGGCTTTTTCGGGCATTTCGCGCGCAAGGTTGCGGCGCTCACCGGGGTCCTTAGCAATATTGAATAGTTCGAGTGCGCCCGTCTCGTAAACCCGAACTAGCTTGAAATCTCCCAGGTAGATCGCGGTACCCGGGCCGATGGCATCCTTGTCGTAGTGCGGGAAATGCACGACAAACTCTTCGCGCGGACGCGACACGCTGCCTTTGCGGGAATTCGTC
Source organism: uncultured Verrucomicrobiae bacterium (assembly GCA_963822005.1). Taxonomy (GTDB): domain Bacteria; phylum Verrucomicrobiota; class Verrucomicrobiia; order Limisphaerales; family UBA8199; genus PALSA-1440. Next base: position 173,850 of record CAWGGD010000038.1, read on the forward strand.
AGCACGGGGGAAAAGCTCCCGCCCTCGACGCCTTTCGGCAGCGGTTCGGTGACACCTGCCAGTTCGGCTATGGTGGGGAACAGGTCTTCGCCGATCACGCGGACATGCGAGCACGAGCCGGCCTGGATTCCTGGCCCGTGGATGATGAATGGTACGCGCAGCCCGCCTTCAGATACGGTGCCTTTGCCCCCGGCCAGCGGTGGGTTCCTGCCGGGTGTGCCGTGGTCGGTGGTGAAAATGACGTAGGTCTTGCTGGCGATGCCCAGCTCATCCAATTTTTGGAGCACCAGCCCAAAGGCGATGTCCAGGTCGAGAGTCGCGGCGGCTTCGGCCAGCTCGCGGTCATTCAGGTTGCCGCCCCAGCTTTTCACGGTGGCCAGCGTCTCAGGTTCGGCGTCGCCGCCCTGCCGCGACGCGTAATGGGAGAGCTGGAGATAGAATGGCTTGCCGGCTTTCACCTGCCGGGCCATGAAATCCAGGCCGCGCTCCGTCATACTGTAAAGCTGTTTGGGATGCGGGTTGTCCACGTTGTCGGGGCCGGCGTTGCCGTTCGCGCCGTCGTTCTCGTCGAAGCCGTGCTCGCGAGGATTGGCGCGGCCCATGTGCCACTTGCCGAAGTGCGCAGTTGCATAACCGCCGCGTTTGAGCACTTCCGCGACGGTGGTCTCGCTCGTCGCCAACTCCATCGAAGCCAAGGGCGGGAGCACGCGAGCATTCAAATGTTCGCCGGTATCCCGCTTGCCCTCATTGATGAAGGTCATGTGCAGCTGCGCCGGGCTTTTGCCGGTGAACATCGCCACGCGCGACGGAGTGCAACGAGGGGATGGTGCATAGAAGTTGGCAAACCGCATTCCGCCCGCGGCGAGCTTCTCCAGATTCGGTGTGCGAACAAATGCGCTTTTCGAGTTGGGGACGGCGTCATCCATCTGAACCGACGTGCTGCTCCAGCCGTGGCCTTCGCCCAGTATGAAGATGAAGTTTGGGTGCGATGCCGCTTGAACCACGGCTGTCATCAGGAATGTCGTAGCGGTTACGTGGAGAGGCCTCGCCATGCAGTCTTTCTGGCTCCTTATTGGCGGTCATCACCGGGCGGACGGTTATCGCGATTACCCCCAGCCTGACCGTCACGACGCCGTCCTGGGCCGCCGGGGCCACGGTCCGGGCGCTGCTGTTCGGTCATGCCGTCGAGGCCGGTCTTGCCCTTCTGCATGGCGGGCAGTTCGATGACGCCTTTTGGGGTCAGGTCGCGTCCGGCCAGACCCGGGTAATCCGGCGCGTAGCGATGGACCTTGAAGACGGCGTTCCAGAGGTGGCCGCGCATGTCTCTGCCGGGAAGTTCACCCTGCGCCAGAATTCCACCGCGCACCATCGGGTTCACGTATTGCCAGACGGTTTCGCCGGTCGGGGTGATTTCGAACAGGTGGCCGACGACGCCGGCGCAGATGAGCGTATTGCCATTCGGCAAACGATGCGCGCCGGAGATTTCGGAGGAGAAGAAGTCGGTCCGGTTCTTCGCTTCGTAATGCCAGACGGGTTTCTCAGGGCCATAGGCTTTGCCGGGTTCGAGGAAGTAGCGGCCGTTGGCGTCCGCGGGTGGGATAATTTCTTCGATGCTGGAGTAGCCGCGGTCGTAGCCGTTGTTGAAAATGGTGATGTGACCGGCTCCCGGCGAGCCGTCAGGAATCCATTGGGCGTCGTGCTGCTGGACGAGTTGTTTGTCGCGCGTCGTGCCACGGCCGTAGGCGGCGGGATTACCCCAGCGATAGATGAGGTCACCGCCCTTGCCGTGTTTGCCACCGGTGTGACCAGCGGCTTCTTTGGTGGTTGTGCTGTGGTCGAGGAACCAAATCTCGTTGCAACCGCGGACGCTGAGCACGATCTGGTCGAGGGTGGGATTGTAATCGAGCGAATTCATGTGGTTCCAGAACGCAGCCGTGGCCCGGCCGTTGCAAGCAACGTCAACCAACTCAGGATGGGCGGCAGGGTCGCCGTAGTTGGGCTTGGACTTGTCGAAGTTCTGGATGAGGTGATCCCAGACGTGCCATTCCCAGACGATGCGCCCCCCTTTCGGCCGAATCGGTTCGATTTCCACCACGGCATCGGGCACCAGGAAATCATCGCGCATCAGTCGGGCATCGAAGCCGGCGGTGATTGCCTCCTCGCGGGATTTGCGTTCCACCTTCAGCGCGAGAATATGGCCGTTCGGCATCGGCTTGATGTCGTGATGCAACTGGTAGTCGCGGGTGGCGTGGTTGAATTCCCAGACCAGGTTGCCGTCCCAATCGTATTCCTCGAGGCGGCCCCCTTCGCCGCCGCCCGTGCCACCTTGCACCCGCAACATGCCGGCACGCAGCAGGTGGCCACTGGGCAGCAGATAGGCTGACTGCCCCGGCTCGTAAGCGCTCTTCCATTGGTGGACGACGCACCCCTGGTTGTCCATGAGGTAAGTGACGGTGTTGTGTTTCGGGGCGAACAGCGTGTTGCCGTTGTAGGCCTTGGGCGTATTGAGAAACAGGCCAACGGTCTGGCCGGGATTGGGCGACGTCGGCGTCTTGTTCTCCGCCATCTCACGACGGCCACCCCCCTCGCGGTTTCTCGGCTGGTCCTGGCCTCTCGGGCGGGGTGGACGATCGCCAGGTTCTGGCTGGGCAAAGGCTACGCCAGTAAACAGCGCTACGCTACTTGCCAGCAGTGCGCTTGTGAGCACTGCCTTGGTGCGTGGGTAAATGGACGGGTTTCTCGTGTTCATGTTTGTCTCATCGGCTTTCGCGCGGCTCCGGCCTTGGGCCGCGACTGGGGCGATCCTCTGGTGGCTCGCCGGTGCCCGAGCGTGTGTACACCACGCTCAGTTCGGCGCTGGCGAGGACTTTGTCCTTCATGGCAGCAAGCAAAACCTCGCGGTTAACTTCAGCGGGCGGAAGAGTGATTTGAGGTGATGCGGATAACGCGTATACCGTGTAAATGTAGGTCTTGGCTCCGGGACCTTTGGAATGGGGAGGCGCGTATTCCCGTCTGCGGTTGACGCTGTTGTTGCCCAACGTCCCGACGCTTTGCACGTTCTTGGGGAGACTGTGGACGGTGGGTGCCATGTCGTAGAGTATCCAATACCACTTGGTCTGGTCTGGCGCCTCGTGGTGCATGATGAGAGCGTAGCTCCTGGTCTCGGCTGGCGCGCCGGTCCATTCGAGCGGCAGAGTAGCGCTGGCGCCGTCACCGGTGAACTCCACCGGCAGCGTCCCGCCGTCCTTCACCACGGGACTGCTCAGCACAAACGAACTGAGCTGTTTCTGAACGCTTCGACCGGAGTCATTACGAGTCGTTGATTGCGCGTTGGAACGTGGCGGTCGGTCTCTGCGCTCGCCGCCCGGACCTCCGCGCATGTCGCCCTCAGGTCTGGGACGGCGACCACCCCCAGGGCCACCGCCCGGTCCGCCTTCGCGACCTCTGATTTGCTGCACCGGTGTCGGTTTTATGATTGGTCGGCTCTCGGCATCCACCGGCAGCACGACGCGGAAGCTGAGGTGATAGTAGGGATGATTCGGATCCTGCGGACCGCGGAAGTAGGACGGGTTGCGATTGGAGACGCGGCTGTGGCCGTTTTCGCCATTATACCAATTCCCGCCGCGCATGCCGCGGTAGGGTTTGCCATCAGGCATGATGCTGCCGCTGGCGGGGCCCGGCGGGTTGTTCGTGGGGCTATAGGCGTAGTAATCGCGCCCATACCAGTCGTTGACGAACTGCCAGACGTTTCCGGCCATGTCGTAGAGACTGTAGCCGTTCGCGCCGTTCGAGGTCTGGAAGGAGTCTTGTGGACCGGGCCAGCCGAAGTCTGACTTGCGATGCAGTTGACCATTGAAGAAGCCAACGGGCGTTGTCCAAGGCTGCGGGCCGACGCGAAAAGGATTTCTGGATTCGGGCCAGTTTGCTTTCGTCGCGTCCGGCTCGTCGCCCCAAGGGAAGTTGTGGTATGGGTTCTGCAAACCGCCACGCCCGGCGTATTCCCACTCCGCTTCGGTCGGCAGCCGGAACCCGCTCTTGTTGAAATCGCAATCCCACGTGGTGGTGTCGTAGCAAAGGGGCTTTCCTTGTTGCGCGCCTAACCAGTTGCAGTAAGCCGCCGCGCCCGGCCATCGGATGCAGACGATGGGATGGTTCTCCTTCTTGTCCAGCACCGAGAAGATCTTGCCGTCCCAGCCAATCCGGCTGAAGGGCGACAATGCCCGCGTTTCGCACAGCAGCTCGCTCCCGCCGACCGGATAGACCCCGCCCTCACGAACTTCGATCTGCTTGGCCGCCAGCGCCGAGTTCAGGAACTCGCAATACTCCCTGGTCGTGACCGTGTAGATGCCCATGTAGAAGGCATCCAAACGCACTGTGTGGATTGGCGTTTCGTCGCCGCCGTGCTTCGGGTCCACGAACCCGTGGTGATCGCCCATCTGGAACTGGCCGGCTGGAATCAATGCGAAGCCGGGCATCTTTTCCTGTGCGGCAGAACCTCCGGTGCCGAGCGCCACAGCGCCCGCCACCGCCCCCGCCAACATCAGCCAATAGGTTCGTGTTGCCATGTCTAAGGGTATAAACGGACTCTCACGGCTGTTTTCTACTGGAATTGTTCGTGCCCTAGATTTTGTTCAGCGCCGCTTCGGGGTCGAGATAACAATATGGTGGTTCAGGCATGGGGCCCGCGGAATTGTCGGGAGGCATGCCGCAGAATGGGCGGCAGTAGTTGAATTCTCGCAACCGATGGCAACTGAAGCCAAGCCTAACACCTGCACTTCAATGGTTGAAAACCTGCCCCACCCATTTCTTGCATCCCGCAGCAAAGACACGCCAGAACGCCCCCCCAGCGTCCCAAATACCTCATTAGTGCCGCTTCCAGCGAAGACCTCGATCCATCCTTAGGCAATCGCTTAAAACAGCAGCGTCAGGATCGAGTTTGCGGGGCTGCTGGCTTTGGCGGCTTTGCCTTCGGCCCAAAGCAGGAAGGGGTGCTCCCTTTCCGACCGGTTCAGAACAATCACCGCGATTCTTCCGTCAGGATTCGCAAAGGCCGTAGTCTGCAGATCATCCAAGGTCGAGGCGCTCATGATACGCTTGGCCCCAGGGCGGACGAACTTCGAGAAATGCCCAATGTAGTAGTAGGAGCTCAGGAACGACAACTTGCCGGTCCGGGTGTCGCCGTGGACTGGCGCATAGCAGAAATTGCCGACGTGATTCGGTCCTCCTTTCTCGTCGAGCAACACATTCCAATCGGTCCAGCCGACTGCGCCGCTGTTGAAATCGTTCACCATCGCGTTGCCATAGATCTCTCCCCACTTCCAGTCCTCCAGGCGGTTCGGATCAAACGGGTAATGACAGCCTTCGGTGAATAGCAGGTTCGCCTTGGGATACGCCTCGTGGACACGTTTCACGTTCTCAAAGCCATCGCCCATATACCAATGAAACCCAACGCCCCAGACGTATTGGGCCGCCTCCGGGTCGTCCAGCACGACCCTGGCCCGCTCGTACATCAAGGTGCGATTGTGGTCCCAGACGATGATCTTCTTGTCCTGCAGACCGGCCTTTCGCAGCCAGGGGCCAAGGTGGTTCTTCACGAAATCCCGCTCTTCCTCGGCAGTATAAACGCAGGATTCCCACTTCTGCGCCGCCATCGGCTCATTCTGCACCGTCAGCCCCCAGATGGGAATGCCTTGCTGCTCGTAAGCCTTGATGAATTTCACGAAGTAATCCGCCCATGCGCCATAGTATTCGGCCTTCAGCTTTCCTCCGTGCAACAGGTCGTTGTTGCTTTTCATCCACGCGGGCGGGCTCCAGGGGCTGGCGTACAGGGTGAAGCTCTTTCCCGCAGCAGCCAGGGCCTCTTTCGTAAACGGAACCCGGCACTTAAGGTCATGGGCGATGTCGAACGTCTTCAGCTCCTTGTCGCCCTCCTTCACATAAACGTATGAATCGCTCGAGAAGTCGCAGCTATTAATGTGCGTGCGCCCGAGAGAGTAGCCGATGCCGTTTTCCCGATCAAAATAGGCTCGCAGCAGTTCCTGCTGCTTGTCACGGGGCAGCTTGTAAAACGTTTCGGCGGCAGCGTCCGTCAGCGCGCCGCCGATCCCGAGGACCGTTTGAAAGGTCTTCGACGCATCCACAAATACCGATTGCTCCTGTTCGGTGAGCTGGGAACTCCCCTCGAACTTCAGCTCGCCGGCTCGCGCCAGCCGTTGGCCGGTGGCTTTTGCCGTTGCATAGACCGTCACGGGTCGGGCGGCGTAGTCCGGGGCAGCTTCCGAGGCGAAGCCGCCGATCAGCAGAGCCACAAATCCTGCCGAAGCCACCTTGTTCACAATGCGTTTACTCATTACTGGTTGGTCTATGTTGCAGAGGTTCGCTCCCCGACGAGGCGAGCCCGTTTCCACCCATGGGAATCCAATTTCGGGGTGTTCTCCTCTCGGCGAGTGTCCTGAATGCATTTCGTTCGCGATCAGGGTCTCAGATCAACCCTTCTCGCGCTATCCCTCTAAAGAGGGATGACAGGCACTTCGCGGAATGCTAGGCTGCCCCCAGAATCGGCACAAAATGAAATGAAGCACGGTTGAAAATCAAATTCTCCGACAACCACAAACCGCATATGAGAAAACTCGCGATCCTCCTGTCAGCCCTTTGCGTAACGGCTGGCGCTGTCAATGGCCAGAACCTGCTCCTGAACGGAGACTTTAACTCCCCCGCATCTGGCGCCTGGCCAGACAACTGGAGTGGCTGGTCGTGGAATACTGGCTGGGCCAACCATGAGAACCTTCCCGCTGTCACTTATGACGGCTCTTACTACATAGTGGTGGGTAATAATTGGTACGACGGCGGTGGTGGATTCTTCCAGATTTTGCCGGCAACGGCGGGAATGCAATACCAGCTTAGCGTTTTGAGCGGCGCAGATGCTTGGTGGCTTCCTACGGGTAGAATGACGATGTTCTTCCTGGATAGTACGTCCGTTCAAGTGGGCCAAGCCGAGAGGAACACCGTTGACCCGGCGGTGTATGGGAACAACTATGACATAGCACATCCCTGGGCGAGCTATTCACTGACCGCGACTGCTCCCGCTAATACGACCCAGATAAAAGTTGAATTCGCGTCCAACAATCCGGGGGGTGTCGGCGGCAGCATTTGGTTCGAGAATGCCTATTTGACTGAGGTTCCTGAACCCGGCGGCGCCACATTGGTCGCCTTGGGCTCAGCGCTGTTGCTTGGTTATCGGTCCCGCCGAAACGCAGCCCGCGCCTGATTACCAGCCCGTCGCTTGTTTCAGCCCGATTCGACCAAGGGGCCGGATCGGGCTGTGCTATTTTGAGCGAGTGGATGGACGCAGGTTGATTGGTGTGGCATGCTGCGGCTGATCGAAAACGTTGAAGCGATTGGGGCAACCGGCCCGGAATTCTGAATTTGAAAGCAAGAAGCCCAATGCGCGTCGCCATCACCTTCACCTTCCTGTTGTTGGTTGGCGGCGCCGAACTGACCAGGGCCCAGACTGTAAGCGTCTGGCTCACGACGCATGACCAAAGCAAGCTGCTGCAGCAGCAGTCGTCGGTTTCGTTTTCAACCGGCAGCGGCGGGCCCAATTGCGTTTGGGTGGATGAAACGCAGCGTTATCAGCAGGTGGAAGGCTTCGGCGCGGCATTTACAGACACGACTGGGTATATCCTCAATCAGGTAGCAGGACCAACGGCGCGAACCAACGCGATGCGCAACCTGTTCACACGCAACGGTAGCGGGATCGGGTTGAGCTTCATGCGCATCCCGATGGGGGCTTCCGACCTGGCGCGCTACCATTATTCCTATGACGATCTACCGGCCGGGCAGACCGATACGAATTTGGCCCTCTTCTCGATTGCCCACGACTTGGTGGACATCATCCCGCTGATTCAGCAGGCGCGGCAGCTCAATCCCCAGCTCAAGCTCATGGCCAACCCCTGGAGTCCGCCGGGCTGGATGAAAACGTCGGGCTCGATGATTGGCGGCTCCCTTCTCCCCTCGATGTACGGTCCCTTCGCCAATTACTTCGTCAAGTTCCTCCAGGCCTACCAGGCCCAGGGCATCCCGATTGACTACCTCTCGCTCCAGAACGAGCCGGCTTTTGTGCCGGGCGATTATCCGGGGATGGACATGGACATGGCCACTCAAACCGTGGTCCTGCGCGACTACGTTTTGCCCGCCTTCGCCGCAAACGCGCTGACGAACAAAGTCCTGGTTTTTGACCATAACTGGGACTACCCCGCCTACCCGGACACGGTGCTCTCGGATGCGACTCTGCGTGGCTCCACCCAGGTGGCCGGCATTGCCTGGCATGGCTACGGAGGTACTCCCGGCGTGATGCTGTCCTCGGCCAACAAATATCCCTCCAAAGGCAATTACCAAACCGAACACTCCGGCGGGGCGTGGGTGGGCGATCAACTGCGCACCGACTTTGCGGAGATCATTCATGTGATGCGAAGCCAGGGCAGGAGCTTCGTCAAATGGAACCTCGCCGGGGATCAGAACGACGGACCGCATGCGGGCGGCTGCGCGACATGCACACCGCTGGTGATCGTGAACAGCTCCTCGGGCGCCGTCAGCTACAGCATTGATTTCTACACGTTGGGACACTTTAGCAAGTTCGTGCTCCCCGGGGCGTATCGGGTCTATTCCGGGAACGCCGCCGGAATAGTCAGCGCCGCCTTCTTGAACCCTGATGGGTCAAAGGTCGTTGTCGCGTTTAACGACACCACGAGCAGCAAGACCTTCCAGGTCCGGTGGGGAGGCCAGTCGTTCAGCTATACGCTCGCCGCCCACGCCGGCGCCACCTTCACCTGGACGGGAACGCAAAGCGGCGGATACACCGTCAACCCCGCGAACCAGATTCAGGGCTCGAGTTTCAATAGCGTCTCCGGCATCCAGACCGAATGGACGTCCGACTCCGTGGGCGGTTACAACCTCGGCTATTGCGATAACGGCGACTACGCCGTGTATAGGAATGTGGACTTCGCCCCGGGCTTCACCAATGTCACCACGCGCGTCGCGTCCTTCGCCGGGGGCTCCGTGGAGTTCCGCCTCGACGGCCCGACCGGCTTCCGCATCAGTTCCGTCACCATGCCGAATACCGGCGACTGGCAAACATTTACGAACGTGAGCGGCTCCGTATCAGGTGCGAGCGGCGTGCATGATCTCTATCTCGTTTTCAAGGGAACGTCCGGTGTGGCGAATCTAAACTCGTTCCAGTTCGGCAGCGGGTTGCCCAGTCCGTGGGTGACGGCGGATATCGGCGCCGTGGCCGCCACCGGCAGCGCCACTTACAACGGCGGCACCTTCGAGGTAACTGGCTCGGGTGCGGACATTGAGGTCGCCGCGGACGAGTTCCGTTATGTGTATCAAACCTCCAGCGGCGATTGCAGCATTGTGGCTCGCGTCGCCACGCAAGATAACCCCGATCCCTGGGCCAAAGCGGGCGTGATGATCAGGGAGAGCACGGCGGCCGGATCAATAAACGCGGCGGTGCTCATCACTCCGGGCAATGGCGTCAGGTTTCAATGGCGGACCGCTTCGGGGGGCGCGACTACGTCCACCGGCGTGGCCGGGGTGGTTGCACCATGCTGGCTGAAGCTCCAGCGCGGCACCAACAGCTTTGCCGCTTACTATTCCTCCAATGGCGTCGCTTGGACCCAGGTTGGAACCAGCCAGACGATCGCCATGGCCTCCAGCGCGACGCTCGGCCTGGCGGTGACGAGCCATGCGGACGGCACGCTCTGCACCAGCACGATGGACAACGTGACCGTAGGGCCTCCGGCCCAGCCGACCGGTCTCAGTGCGACCCCCGGCAACAAACAAGTCGCCTTGAGTTGGACAGCCTCCTCGGGCGCCGCCAGCTACAATCTCAAACGCGCCACCGTCAACGGCGGGCCTTACACGATCGTCACCAACGTGGCGACGACTAGCTGCGCCGACCCCGGGCTGACCAACGGCACGACCTATTACTACGTGGTTTCGGCGCTGAATGCCGGAGGTGAAAGCGCCAACTCAAGCCAGGTGAGTGCCACGCCGACCAATCGTCCGCCCGTGCTGGTCAATGACGGCTACACCGTCAACGAGGACAGCACCAACAACCTGGCGGTGCTGGTCAATGACAGCGACCCGGACGGCACGCCGCTCACACTCGTGAGCGTTAGCACCACCAACGGCACCGCGGCCGCCGTGGGCACCAACGTGGTTTACACCCCCACCCCGGACTTCAGCGGCACGAACGTGATGACCTACTTCGCCACCGACGGCACCGTCACCAACAGCGCCTTGATCACCGTCGTGGTCCTGCCCGTCAATGATGCGCCCGTGTTGGCGCCAATTCCCAACCAAACGATCCTTGCCGGCCGGACGCTGGTGGTCACCAATTCGGCCAGCGATGCCGACGTGCCGGCCCAAACGCTGACCTATCGTTTGCTGAGTGCGCCGGCTGGTGTCTCCATTGACACGAACAACGGCGTGCTCACCTGGCGTCCGACCATCGCGCAATCAGCGGCCACGCAGGCTGTCCATGTGGTCGTCTCTGACAGCGGGGCGCCCGTCATGAGCGCCACCCAAGGCTTTACGGCGACGGTGACTCCGGCCGGCCCTCCCACACTCGATGCGGCTTCCATCACCAACGGTCAGTTTGGGTTTTGGATCGCCGGTGACGCGGGGCCTGACTACACGATTCAGGCATCCACGGACCTGGTTTCGTGGTCGTCAGTTGCCACCTCAATGTCGCCGGCAGTGCCCTTCTTCTGGGCTGACACCAATTCGACCACGTTCTCTTCTCGTTTCTACCGCACTCTCCTGGGCCCCTAGCCCGGGTGTTGAAATGATCGGTTCAGGGCCGCACGCTCACGCGGTAGTAACGCGCTTGGACAGCCGGCGCAGGGTCGTCGAGCAGCAAAGCGCTTCCGCTCCCGGGAATGTCCGTCTGGTACGCTACATTGCTCCACTGACCGGCGGAGGCGCTGTCCCGGTATTGCAGCGTGTAAAAGCGATTCAGCGCCGAGTTCACCCGGATTGTCATGCCGGAAGCGTTGTTGGTGACGCCCAGAATCCTGAAGAGCGATTCCCCGTTCAGCGGGTCGGTGCCGGCGAGGTATTCGGCCAGGTTTGACGCCCCGTCACTGTCCGAATCAGCATTGGCGCTGGCGCCCACGGGAGTGCCGAAGTACTGCTGCTCCCAATAATCCGGCAGGCCGTTGCCGTCCGAATCCAACTCCCCCACCACCCGCAAGACAACACCCGTGGACTGGTAGGTGAGGCTGAACGCGCTGCCGCCGCCCAAGGCCGGCGGCGCCAGGAGTTGCCCGAAAGTCCCCACGACACTGGTGGCCGTGAGCAACTGGAACGTGTCGTCCTTTCGGGGTGTAAAACGCTGGCCCTCGAAGGTGGTCGGCAACAACACTTCCAAATTGCCAGCCGGGTTGGCTGAGCCCGCAATCTGCAGTTGCGGGAAGCCCAAGGTTGAACCCGGGCTCGCGCCCCGGAGAGGGATTTGCAGATCGAGTGAGGACGCGTCACACGTCCAACTGCCGGTAAAGCTCACCAGCCCTTGCGGCTGAAGCGGCCCGCCCCAAAGCGCCACCCCTTCGCCCTGCGACCCCGTTAGCGTGGATACCGGGCTCAGCGAGGCGTCGTCGAAGTCAACCGATCCGCCGGCGTTGGCGAGCTGATTCAATTCCAGGACGATGCGCGCCTGGGCCGTTCCAGGCGGCGCGGGGCGCAGCACGGAGGAGCGCCGGTAAGCGGTTGAAGAGACGCTGGCGTTCAAAACGGTTTGCTGGCTGCGGGCCAGCACCGCGCCATTGGCGCTGACAAATTCCAGTTTCAGAACCGCGTAATTACCGCCCTGGAGCGGGGAGCCGGGGCGGTGGCGCGACCAAACAGCGGCCTGCCATAGCTGGCCTTCCACCGCAGGCACGTCCTGGTAAACACCGGAGTTGTTCGCCGCGCCGTTGTTCTGGCCGAACACCTGGAGCGCATTGGAACCGGTGCGCGCGTTGGCAGCGATCGGATCCATCCGCACATTTCCGCCATAAGCGGAACCGTAGGTGGTCCAATCCGGAATGGACGAGACGCCAGTGTAATCGAAGCTGCTGTTGAGCAGGGCAGGCTCCTGCTGGGCAGTGACCAACTGCAACGTGCAATCGTCCACGTTCACCGAGCCGCCGGTGGTCGCGCCGACCTGGTCCAGTTGGACGACCAGGCGGGCGTACGCGGCCCCCGCGGGCGCGATGCCGCGCAGCACGAAGTTCTGGTAATTGGCGGGCGAAGCGGCGTTGACGGCGACAAGCTGGTCCCGCAGGAGCGCGCCGCCGGACGCATCGACAAACTCGAGCTTAAACAGCGCCTGGTTGCTGACCTGGAGGGCGTCTCCGGGACGGTTGCGAGCCCAGATCGAAGCTTGCCAGGTCTCGCCCGGCGCGACGGGGATATCCTGGTAAAGACCGGAGCTGTTGTTCTGCCCGTTGTAGGCGCCCCACATTTGGAGGCATTGGGCGCCGCTGCGGGCGTTGCCGGGGAGCGGATCGCGACTGACGTTTTGCAGAGTGCCCGGGCCATAGGCAACCCATTCGCCGAATTCGTTCCCTTGCCCCGTCTCGAAACCAGCGTTCAGCAGGAACCGGTTCGTATTCGCAGCGGTGAGCAATCCCACCTGCGCGTCGTCCAGATCCACCGCCCCTCCGGCGTAATTGGCCTGCAGGAACTCGGCCGTGAACCGCGCTCGCGAGGCTCCCGAGGGCGCCGTGCGGCGGATCGTGAACGGCTGATAGTTGGTGCTGGAAGCGGCGTTGAGGATGGTGAGCAGGTTCGTGCCCAGGAGCGTGCTGTTGGTGTCGTAAAACTCGAGCTTGAGCCGGACGGAGTTGCCGCCGCCAAGCGGGTCGCCGGGCCGGCTCCGGCCCCAAATCGAGCCCTGCCACATTTCGCCGGGCGCCGCCGGGAAATCCTGAAACGCGCCGCAATTGCTCTGACCATTGAAGGGACCGAAGATCTCCAGGGCCTCCGTTCCCGTCCGCGCATGGTTCGTGTTCGCGTCGTGGATCACGTTCGGGACCACGTTGTTCCAGGTTGTCCAGTTCGGCACGCTGCTACCCCTCCCGTCCTCGAAGCCGGGATTGAGGGTCGGGCGCGGGTCGTTCACGGTGACTTGCTTCAGCTCCGCGTCGTCGAAATCCGCGGAGCCGGTCGCATTGTTCTGCTGGAAAAAGGCCATCGCGATCCGAGCTCGCGCGGTCCACTTGGGCGCTACACGGCGAAGCACAAACGGCTGGTAACCGGGAGCGGAATTGGAGCTGACGCAGACGATTTCATCGCGATCCAGAAACGCGCCGTTGGCATCGAGAAACTCCAGTTTCAGATCGGCGTGATTCAGCCCGCGGAGGGGCTGGCCCGGCGTGCTTTGGGCCCAAACCGTCGCCTGCCAGAGTTGCCCGGCCGCGGCCGTGCGCTCCTGGTAAAGGCCGGATTCATTGGCCGCACTATTGGTTGGGAATTGGCCGCTCAGCCGGGCCGCATTCGTGCCGGTTCGCGCGTTGGCGGGGTCGTTGGTAATGTTGCCGTTGGAAAAGTAAGTGGTCCAACCGGGGAAATTGCTGCCGTCCCAGAGTTCGAGCCCACTATTGATGAGCTGGCTCGTGTCAGTGCTGGTCGAGAGACTGGCCAAATCGAAGTCGGCGGCCCCGCCGCCCCCGGCGGCCTGGCGGTGTTCCACGGTGAGACGCGCAAAAGCAGCGCCGACGGGTGCGACCTGAGTGATCACAGCGTTCGTATAGCTTGGCGGAGACAACTGCGAGACTACTGTCACTTCATTGGTCTGAATTCGGTTTCCGTCGGCATCCACGAACTCCAGCTTGAGCACTCCGGCGTCGCCGCCGGTAAGCGGGTCGGTGGGACAGCTCTGGGCCCAAACGCTGGCCGTCCAGAATTCTCCCGGCCGGGCGGGCACGTCCTGGTAGAGCCCGGTGCCGGAGCCGGGGCTGCCCCCCGGTTGAACGGCAACCCGCACTGCGCGCGCGCCATGATACACCTGCTCGATTAACGGCTCAGCGAGGATGTTCGTGTCGCCGCCGTAAGTGTTCCAGCTCGCGAACTGGTTGGCGTCGCCCTGCTCGAAGTCGCCATTGACGAGCGCCCGCTCGCTGCCCGGCATGTCGGTCGTGAGCAGATACAGTTGTGCGTCGTCGCAGTTCACCGAGCCGGGCGCCTGACTGAACTGGTTAAACTCAAGCGCGATGCGCGCCAGCGCGGCGTCGGCCGGCGCCTTTTGGCGAAGGACGAATTGCGCGTAGGCTGCCGGGGTGTTGCTGGCGGCCACGGTCAGCGCGTAATGCGCGAGGAAACTGCGCGAGCCGTCGAGGAACTCGAGTTTCAGCCGGGCGTGGTTGCGGCCCTGCAGCAGGTCGCCCGCGCGGTTGGCCGCCCAGACCGAAGCTTGCCAGATCTGTCCCGACTGGGCGGGCAGATCCTGGACCAGCCAGGAGCTATTCGTCGCCCCGTTGTAGGCGCCGGTCATCTTCACCGCGCCGGTGCCGCTGTGCGCGCTCACAGCCGTTCCGGGGACGATGTTGCTGCCGGTGTCGTTAATCGTGTTCCAGTTCGGAAACGCGTTGTCCTCCTGTTGCTCGAAACCGCCGTTGAGCAGCGAATTTCCATACCACCGCTGGTACATGCGCACGTGGTCAATCAGGTGCCACTGCGGCCAGGGCGTCGAGCCGTCCGGGTAACCCGGCCAGTTGCCGCCGACCGCGGTGTTTAAGATCAGGAACATGGGCTCGTCAGGCGGGGTCGAGTAATCGGCAAAGACCTGCACGTCGTCAATGAACCATTTCAGGCCCCACCAGTCCCACTCCAGCGCATAGGTGTGAAAGGCCTGGCTCCAGTCCACGTTCCACCACACGGTGGTGTTGTGCGTCATGCCGCACTCCCACGGGTACGTGCAGCCCGGCGGCAACGGGCCCTGGTGATGGCTCACGACCATGTTCTGCGGGGCCGACCCGATCATTTCGGTGATATCAATTTCCGGCGGCCAATGCCCGTAGGGCAGCATCCAGTGCGCGGGCCAGATGCCTTTGCCGGTCGGCAGCTTGGCCCGGATTTCGATCCGCCCGTAATGCGGGCTGAACTTGCCAGCGGTGGTTACCTTGCCGGAGGCAAACGGGTAGCCATTGATGGTTCGCACTTCGCTCTTGAGCACCAGGTTTCCCGTCTCCTGCCAGACGTTGTCCCGGGAATACCATTGCGCCTCGTTGTTGGCCGAGTTCGGACCGTCATCCACATTCCACTTGGCGGTGTTGACCGCCCGGTTGGTGCTGTTGAACTCGTCGCCGAAGGTGGCCGCCCATCCGGGCCGGTTCCAATTCCGGTCGGCGTAGCAGACACCAACCGAGAGCAGCCACAGGAGGAGGATTCGCGGGTGCATAGAATACATCTAATACCTCGATTCTAGCGCCTTGACGGGGACCAGGGAAGTCGAGACTGGCTTTACTGCTCAATTAACCGGAAGAACTCCATCTCGCCTTGTATCGGCAAAATCACGCTCCTTGGGTTCCCTGGAATCACCGCGTTCGTGACTGGCGACCATTGGCCCGGGGGGGCCAGGTTCGTGGTGGCGAAGAGGCCAAAGCTCGCCGCCCAGCCGGGCCAGGAAAGAATGACCTGGCTGCCGCCTGGCCCCAGACTCGCTGCCAGCCGGGGCGGCGCATGAGGTGTGGCACTCACGGGGAGCGAATCTGTCCCCTCGCCATTGAGATTGAAGGTCGAGACGACATAGTAGTAGGTGACACCGTTGGTAACGCCGGCGTCCAAATAGTTGGTACCGGAAAGGCCGGTCGCGATCACGGTATAAGGCCCGTTGTTGGTGGTGGATCGCTTGAGAATGTAAGTGTCGGCGCCGGTGACCGCAGACCATTCTAGCGCAACCCGAACGTCGCTGGCCGTGGCTGTCAGGCTGACCGGGGCCGGTGGCAGCTGGCAGGACACGCTGATGTTGTCGAAGACGGCAGTACTGACCAGAAGATTGTTGTGCGCCGTCAAAGCCAGGCCGACAAACACATTCGCCGCCATTGGAATCGTGGTTGTGCCGAGTTGGGTCCAGTTACTCGGATTGGGTCCTCGATACCCCGTAAGAGTGTTGCCTGACCGCACGAGCTTGAGCCAATACGGGGCCGAACCGGAGGAAGAAGATCCGCTTGAGCTGCCCGAAGTGGCTGAACGATACGAGAAATACGTCCCATTCTGCGGCGTGAGCGCCGCCAAGGCGTTGGCGGAATCGAATTGCAGCGTCTCCCGGATCATCAGGCCGGTCTTGGTCCAACCGTCGCTGCCCTGGACGCTGGCCACGCGGGCGACCACCGTGCAATCGCCCGAAACGCCCCGGTACGCATACTGGAATGAGTCGGCCGTTCCCCAAATATCATTGCCGGACCCGCTGAGGCTGTAGGTGCTGCCCGAAAGACTGGTACTTCCGGCAAAGCCCACCTCCCCGGCGTCGCCATTCCACTGCCGGCTCATGCCGACGTCCCGCGAGACCCAGCCCGCCGGCAATGAATTGGACAGAGGCGCCGCACTGCATTCTCCCGAAACAGCCCCTGTGCCGTAGGCATTGGTCGCGACGACTACGTAGGAGTACATCGTGCCGTTGGTTAACCCGGTGTCCTGGAAGCCGGTAGTGGCAGTCGAGCCCACCACCGTATAGGGGCCACCAGCAGCCATGCCGCGTTTGATGGTGTAGCCGGCAGCTCCGGAGGAGGCGATCCACCCAAGCGATACGGCCCCATTTCCTGCAGTCGCTTGCAGACCGCCCGCCGGCAGTGGAGGGGCACCGGAGGGCTGGAACTCAACCCAGAGCAAATCGTAACCAGCAGTAACACAGCGAATCTCGACGGTTGCCGCGCCGGACGCGCTGACCGTGACGTTGCTCACCGTATAGGTTGAATACGTTCCCCAGCCCCCAGTGTTCGGGAGCGTGAGAGTCCCGGAGACATTGGCGCTGTTCACCAGAACGCGCAACTGGCCTCCACCGCCGCTCGAGGCGTAGCGGATGTTGAGATTGTAGGTGCCCGGAGTGCTCGAGACTGTGTAGCGCTGCCACTCGCCGGCTTCATTCCACCCAATCTTCAAGAGGGTGCTGGCGTCGGCGCAGGATGCCGTGTCCACGCCTTCATCCCGGCCATACCACGAACTGTTCCAGGCGCGGCCGCCAGGTCCGGAGCCAGCTTCATCATCATAGACGATATCGTTGTAGGCCACACCGTTGGCGCCCATGTCAAAGTCCGTTGCTAGAATCCTGCCGGGAATGGTCATCCCGCCCCGGTAGGGCAGGCGCTGGCCGGCGAAGCTGGCATTGGGGCGTTTCAGGCTGTCCACGACTTCCGGATGCACCAGGCAGTTAGAAAACACCTGCCCCTGTGCGTATTCCAGTATCCACTTGTAGGCGTTGGTCACGCTGGGCCTGGTGACCGTGCCGGGCGAGTTCCAGTAGTTCTTGAGGGCTTTCCAGCCCGCGGTTTCCGGGTTTTCCACCGGCACATAAAGCTGCGGTGTCTTGTAGCTCCAGTAGCACCAGGACTCGCTCAGAGTCGCGGTCCGGCCATTGTAGGTGATGGCGTCGGGCCTCTCGAAGTTCGTCACGGCGTAATTGTTCCAATGAGTCGAGTTGTAGCCGAACTCGCCCATCCACAAAGGCACATTCGCGCCGACCGCAAGCTGCTTGCGGTCAGTGCCAAACGGCAGCGCGTCTCCATAACGATGGTCCGAGTAACACACATTCGGGTCGCTCCAGCCGGTGGTGTTGACCTGCCCGAGGGCGGTCGCCCACCAATCGCCCTCGCAGATAATCATGTGATTCGTGTCCACCGCCCGGATGGCGGCGATGGCGTCGGCGTAGGTGCGGCTGAGGAGGTTGTTGGGGATCATGTCGTAACCGCCGGTATTGTTAATCGGCTCGTTGATCAGGTCATAGCCGCCGATCCAGGCGTTGGTCGCATACCGGGCCGCAAACCGCTGCCAGACATGCAGGAACAGCGCGTGGTTCGAGGCGTTGGTATAGACATTGCCGGCCACGGCGTAATCTTTGCCGCCGGGCACGCCATGCATGTCGGGAATGACGTAGAGGCCGTTGGTCGCGCACCAGGTCAGGAGGTTGTCGAAGTGATTGAAACCGGTGTTAATGTCATAGCCATTGGTCGGGTAATTGGCGGCGGCATTGGTGACCTGGTAGAAGAGGGCGTAGTGGAACGGCACCCGCAGGCTGTTGAAGCCGTTCGTGTGGAGGAAAACAATGTCCGCCTGGCTGACGAAATTGCTCCGC
>CAWGGD010000039.1:0-97097 GCA_963822005.1 uncultured Verrucomicrobiae bacterium
CGCCCCCATGCCGGCAATGGCGGCCTTGAGCTGGCTTTCCGAATCCACCAGGAACAGGGCGCGCGTCACCACCTTCTCGCCTTCCTTCACGCCATCGAGCACTTCGTAGTAGTCATCGGTCTTGAAGCCGACTTTCAGTTCGCGCGGCTGCAGGTGCTCGTCTTCGCCATCACAAAGGCGACGAAGCGCTGGCCGGTGTCAATCACCGCGCTGGCCGGAATGAGCAGCTTTTCGCCGAGCGGGATTTGAATCGCCACGCTGGCCCACATGTCCGGGCGCAAGAGGTGCTCGGGATTGTCCAGCTCCAGGCGGACGCGACCGCGCCGCGTCTGCGGGTCAATGTGCGGGATAGAGAAAGGTCATCGGCGCGGTGAAGGTCTGGTTGCCCAGATAGGGGAACGTGATCGTGGCTTGCAGGCCCGGTTTCATCAGGGGCAGATCGGACTCGAAGACCCAGGCATCCAGCCAGAGATGCGAAAGGTCGGCGACTTCGTAAAGCGACTCGCCCGCCATGAAAGACTTGCCCTCGACCGCCGTCTTGGCCACGACGTGGCCCGCAATCGGGGAGCGGAACAGCATTTCATCACTGGCCGTGCCGCGTTGTTCGAGCGCGCGGATTTCGTCGTCGCCAATCTCCCACAGTTCGAGCCGGCGGCGCGCGGAACTCAGCAGGTTGGTGGCGGCGCTGCGCTGTTCGGTGGGCGGCGTCCGCCTTCAACTGCTGGAGGCCGCGCCAGGCAATCAGATACTCGTTCTCGGTCGAAAAGAGTTCCGGGCTATAGACGGTGAACAGCGGCTGGCCTTTCTCGACCGGCGCGCCGGTGAAGTTGACGTGCAGCTTGCGCACCCAGCCGCCGAAACGCGGGGCGATGCGGGCATAGCGGGTTTCGTCGTGCATCACCACGGCGGTGGTGCGACGGTGTTCGTGAGTTCGCGCTTCTCGACCTTCGAGAGGGCCAGGCCAATCATCTGCCGCTTGTCGGCGGAGAGGCTGATGCTGATCCGGCCGGGCACGGGCGCGGCCGCTGTGCTCGCCGTGTGGCCTTCGTGGCCGGCGGGCGCAGCTTTCTTCTCGACCAGGTTCATGCCGCACTTGGGGCATTTGCCGGGCTGGTCCTGCACGACTTCCGCGTCCATCGGGCAGTAGAACTGGCCGGCTTTGATTTGCGCGATTTTGTCGTCCGCCGCCGGGGCGGCTGGTTTGGCGGTGGCTTTGTCCCCTTTGATCGGCACGAGCTTCATGCCGCAGATGGGGCAGTCGCCCGGCTTGTCGCTCGATGTAGGTCGGATGCATCGGGCAGTGGTATCTCTGCTTGGCCGGGTGGGCGGCGGTGGAGGAATCGGACTTGCCGCAGCCGCTGACGGCGACGCCGAGCGCAACGGCACCGGCCAAGAGGACGAGAGTGAGTTGATGCACAGGGAATTCATTTTCCGGTTGAATGACTGGTTGAGTAGTGGCGGCAGGGATTGGTCGGCTGCGTTTGCCGCGGCGGCCAAAGGCAGCATAATAAAACTCTCTATGTGTCGGAGCGTCAGGTTGCGACACATAGGAAGTCATGGTTCGCTCCCAGGGTTGGCTGGCCATAAGCAGGCGGGGGATACTCGGGGATGGGTCTATTCCGGCTCGGGCGTGTTCGCCTGCGGGGCATCGGGCTGCGCGCCGATCATCTGCAAGCGCTTCCAGATCCCCCAGGCCGCAGCAGAGCACGAGCTCGGACAACATCTGATACTGCTCGGCAACGGCGCGGGCATGCATGAGCCGCCCGTCGAGCAGCATGCGGCGCGCGTCGAGCACGTCCCGGAAGGTGTTGCGGTTGGCCTCCCAGCCGGAGCGCGCGCTTTCCAGCGCGGATTGGCTGCGGGGGATGATCTGGTCGCGATACAGCAAGGCTTCGCGGCGGGCGGCATCAATCTTCACCGTCAACTGGTGAACCTCCTCGCGGACAGAAAGCTCGTAGTCAGCCAGGTCCAATTCGGCGGCTTTGAGCTTCGCTTCGTCGCGCTGGACTTTCGCTGCGATACTTGCCGGCATTGACCCAGGGCACCGGCATGCTGAACAGCAGTATTCCCTGCCGGAAGCTGCCATCGCCGGTGTAATTGCGCGCTTCCAGCCCGGCGTTGATGTCGGGCAGCGCTGGCGGCGGGTCAAGGCGACCGCGGCCTCGGCCTGTTTGATTTGCCGGCGCAGCATCTCGATCCTGGGTTCGTATTTGATCGCGAAGTCCACGAGCTTCTGGTTGTAAACGACCGGGCCGGCCAGGGAGGGAAGTTCCAGAGTAGGCCAGGGGGAAAGCAAGCCGCGATTCAGCATCCGATTCAGGCTGACCCGCTCGTGGGTGAGCCGGTCGCGGTCCGTCTCGAGTTGGGTAGCCCGCTTGGCGCGCTCGTTCTGGAGTTGCAGCACCTCGACCAGCGTGGCTTCGCTCGCGCGATACTTGCCTTCCATCGTCCGGGTGATCGTTTCCAGCCAGGCCAGGTCTTGCTGGCCGATGACCACGACCTCGTCCGCCAGCGCGGTCCGAAACACGGCTTTGGCCAGCTCCCGGCGCAGGACTTGGAATTGGTACTCGGCGTTGGCCATCTCCGTCGAGAGTTCGGCGCGGGCCACGCGCCGGGCGAAGTTGGGCTTGCCGAAAAGCGGGAGCTTCTGCTCGACGCCGTAAATCAAGTCCCCCTCGTTCGCGCGCATGTCTTCCCGGGCGGCCATGCCCCCAAGACGGCCTTCGGGTCGTCCCAGGTCCGCACGGCGCCGACACTTGCGGCCGCCGCGTTGGTGCGCGCCCGGGCCGCCTGCAAGGCCGGATGTTTGCCGCGCATCTCCTCGGCCAGTTCATTAATGTAGGCCGGCGTAAGCCGGATGACATTCGTCGCCGACGGCGGAGCCGGCGAATGCGCGGGCGGCGTTTGGGCCACCGCCGCCGCGCCGGCCGAGCAAGCAAAGTAACAAGTGTCTTCATAGCTACGGAAACTCGTCGGACATAGTTACGGCGGCAGCGGCGCTCTGGCCCAGCCCACCGGAGCGCCGGATTTATCCGGCAGCGGCCAAGGCGAGCGGTCTAGCTGCCGGATAAATCCGGCGCTCCAGTCCGCCGCGAGCGAGCCGTTGCCCAGCCGGCCGGCTCACTTGCTTCTTGGCCTTGGCCTCCGCCGCCTCGATCTTCTTGATGTACTTGGCGGGGTCCTTCTTGAAATCCTTCAGGCACGACTTGCAGCAGAGCTTGATCTCGCGCCCTTCGTGAACAAAGACATAGGCGTCGCCCATTTCGCCGAGCTTCTCGTCGGTTACGACGCAGGTCTTCAGCGGGTAGGGCTTGGGCTTCTCGGTCTTCTTATCGGCGGCAAAGCCGGCCAATGGAGCGGCGGCGAAGGAGAACAGCAGAATGGCCGTGATGAGTGAGTTAATGCTTTCATAATCAGTTAAAGTTCGTGCCCATTATACCCCGCCAGTGCCGGATTGCTCAAGAAATTCCCGGGAACTGCTCGCAAAGTGGGGCAGGCGTCCCGCCTGTCACGAAGACTCTTCGCCCTCGGGTGCTGCCGGGACCGGCGCAACACCCGGCCCGGCAGGCGAGACGCCCTTAACCGCATCGGGCTGGAGCTTTCGCTGCGCTTCATCACGGCAAGGCGGCCCGATGAGAATGCGTGAAACGTGGGGCGAGAGGCCTATTCATATTGAAGGCCGCCTGCTCCTCATCCGTGACCGGCCAAACGCGCAGGCCGCTGCCAAGAGAAGCAGTCCGCCTGCTGAGGGCTCGGGGACGCCGCTGACCACCAGGTTATCGAGCGCGAAGCCGGTCCAGGAGCTGGGCGTGATCTGCACCCGGCCTAAGCCAGTGAAGCTTGGGCCGAGATTGAACGTTTGAAACTGCCTGGTGCCATCCGTGGTCAGGTCAATGACCACGGCCGTCATGTCGTTCTTGTACCCGACCACGTGCAGAGTCTCCGGACCGGGAGTAGTGTTGTATGACTCGGTCGCGTCGAAGGATATGAGGTTGAACAAGCCGATGGGAGACATTCCGAAGGTCACGTAGCTTCCCGCGAAGGTTTCCAGGTGGGTTGTTCCGTTATTTGGGCTGCCGTCATAGCCGGCGCCCACAAGAACCAGGCCCACAGCAGAACTAGGAGGGTCAGGGTACCAGAACCTCATGCCTGACTCAGAATAGTTGGAGACAAGCAAGTCCGTGCCCGGGGATACAGTAGGTGGACCCTCGAACCTGACGGTCATGGTTCCTTGGCCACGACTCTGGCCGAGCAGGCAAAACAATGCAGTGCCCGAGGCGATTAGCGCCGAGGCTCGATTGCCAGGGGATTTCGTCATGGCCTCCTGCGTGTAATCCATGATCGGCCAAACGCGCAGGCCGCTCCCAAGACAACCAGCGCGCCTGCCGATGGCTCGGGGATGCCAACCACCACGTTGTCCAGCGCGAAGCCGGACCAGGAACTGGGCGCTATGTCGACCCGGTACACGTTCGCAAAGCTGGGGCCGAGGTTGTAGGTCTGGAATTGCCTCGCTCCATCTGTAGTCAGGTCTGTTGTGACGGTGGCTCCTTGGCCCCCAGAGATCCAGCCGACAACGTGAAGCGTCTCCGGGCCTGGGGTGGTGCTATATGACTCGGTTGCGTCGAAGGAAACTAGCCTGAATGGGCTGAACGGGTTGAAGCTGAACGCCACGTAACTCCCCGCATAAGTTTCCAGGTGGGTGGTGCCGCTATTCGGGCTGCCGGCATAGCTGCCGTTGACGAGGACCAAACCGCTGTAGGGGTCAGAGGGTTCCCAGAACCTCATGCCCGATTCGGAGTATTGGTTAATGATTGAGCCTGTGCCCGGAGGCACGGTGGGCGGCCCCTCGAAGCCGATGGTCATTGTTCCCTGGGCCAAGCACTGGAACGCAAGACACCAAAGGAACAAGGCCGACGCGAGCACAACGCTGGTCCCACTGCCGGGCAGCGGCCGACTTCGATCGTTGAGCGATTTCGTCATGGCGTCTTGCGTCTAATCCGTGATCGGCCAAGCGCACAAGCCGCTCCCAGGAGAACCAGCGCGCCTGCTGAAGGCTCGGGGATGCCCACAACCACGTTGTCCAACGCGAAGCCGGACCAGGAGCTGGGCGTAATCGAAACGCGGATTAGGTCAGAGAAGCTCGGGCCGAGGGTAAACGTTTGGAACTGCCTGGCGCCATCGGTAGTCAAGTCAATAACCGAGGCCGTCATGTCGTTTTTGTAGCCGACCAAGTGGAGAGTCTCGGGACCGGGAGTAGTGCTGTACGAGTCAGTCGAGTCGAAGGAAATGAGGTCAAACAAGCCGATGGGCGACAGGCTGAAGTTCACGTGCGTTTGTCCCGCGTAGGTTTCCAGGTGCGTGGTCCCGTTATTCGGGCTGCCGCCGGCATTGCCAGCGCCCACGAGGACCAAGCCGCCGGATGAGTCGCTCGAGAGCCAAAACCTCACGCCTGACTCGGAGTAACTGTTGATAAGTACGCCCGTGTTCGGGGGCAGTGGTGGGTTGTCGAAGGTGATGGTCATGGTTCCTTGGCTCCAACCGCACACCCGGAGGCAAAGGAGCGCCAGGACGACCGCGAGCACCTCCACACTATAGTGCCCACTTGGCAGCAGCTTTCGATTGTTGCGCGATTCTGTCATGGCCCTTTGTTTCTAATCCATGACCGGCATAGCGCGCAGGCCGCTCCCAGGAGAAGGAGCGCACACGCTGACGGCTCGGGAATACCGGTGATGACCACATTATCCAGCGACCAGAAATCGGTGGTCATTGTGACTCGGTAGAGGTTTGCAAACCGGCTATCGAAGGTGAAGGTCTGGAAATCGGCCAAGGGGCCGATGCCGTCATTGACGCCGTCGGTTGTCAGATCAACGGCGGCGACTCTCTGGCCCTGGAGTCCGTACGCAACAATGTGGACGGTAACTGGGCCGGGCGAATTCGTGCTGTACTCCGCCAGGTCGAACGAGACCAGACCGAACGGTTCGTATGAGGTGCGCTCAAACGCCAGCCAAGCGCCGTCCCCTGTGGGCTGGAGGTACGAGGTTGAATTCTCGGGAAACGGAAAGCTTATGCCGTCCCAACTGAGGGCTCCACCGTTGAGCAATAGCGTGTGGGAGCCGTTCGGGTTCCAGAAGCGCATCCCTGACTCGTAATACACTGACCCTTGCGAGAAGGTGCCACGCGGTTGGCCATCGAACCCGATCCGCATCGTTCCCTGGGCCCAGCACTGCATGACGGAGCAGAAAAGAGCCAAAGCAGAGGCGGCATTCCCAATCTTGCTCCACGCCTTTAGCCTTTGACTCCTGCGCTCGAAAGGGTCTTTGGTATTCATCAAGGGGTCAGTTAATGAGATTGTCATATTCTCAGGAGCCCTTGGTCGGTGGGGGCGGCGAGCCGGCCTGCTCCGCTCTGTTGCAGCAGCCACGCCAGATGCCCGCGGCTGCCCATGCTCAGCCGCTCCGCGACCCAAGCCAGCGGCATCGTCGTCTTAGCGCGCAATTCCCGGGCCAACGCGACCTTCCTGGGCTCGCCCTTGCGCCGCCCCCGCAGGTCCGTCTCGCTCCAGCCCAGCCGTTTCAGACCCTGCACCACCAACCGCTCGGCCTGCGCCGCTTCCGCTTCCTGCACCGCCTCCCCAAAATGGCTCGGCCCAGGCCGCGTCTCCACCTGCTCCAGTAGCTCCTGCCGAAACTCCTCCCCGCCCAGACACCAACCCCGTTCCACCCGCTTGAACTCCCCGCGCCAATCCTCCCCCCGCCGCCTCTCCATTCGCTCCCCAAACACCCGCCG
This sequence comes from uncultured Verrucomicrobiae bacterium, assembly GCA_963822005.1. GTDB lineage: Bacteria > Verrucomicrobiota > Verrucomicrobiia > Limisphaerales > UBA8199 > PALSA-1440. Next base: position 6,787 of record CAWGGD010000039.1, read on the forward strand.
CCCCACTTGGCTGTCCTTCGGGATGCCCCTCTCCCCCAACAACCGATCCACCCGCAGCCACGCCGGGCGCCGCGACGGCCCCGCCAAATACTGCGGATAACTGCTCCAGGCAAAAGCCGACAGCGGTTGCTCCGGCCGCAGCACCTTCGCCCGCACCGGATTCAAATGCACATAATCACACACCGTCTTGAGATAGCCGTTGCCGCTCCCATCCACCACGAGCGCTTTATACCGGCCACTGAACAAATGCCCAAATTCCTTGTGCCGCCGATTGTAACGGCTGGTATAGGTCCCCAAGAGCCACTTCATCCCCGTCACCAGGTTGGGCTGGGGCGTTTCGATGACCAGGTGAAAGTGATTGCGCATCAGGCAATACGCATGCACCTCCCAGCCAGTCTTCTGGCAGGCTTGCGCCAGCGTCTCCAGCAACCGCTGCCGATCCTCGTCATCGGCAAAGATAGGCTCCCGCCGGTCGCCCCGGTTCATGACTCCCTAGCGACGGATGATAGATCGCGCCGGGATATTGGATGCGCAGCTTCCGCGCCATGGCTCCAGGTTAAGGTAGCTACTTCTTTGGCGTCAACGGAATATGACATTCTCATTAACTGACCCCTGCTGTTTTCGACGGTTACAGCACACTAGTGCCAGCAAAAGCTCAAAACGCTATGCCCACCAGCCATCTGGCTCCGAGCAATGGCCTGGGTGATGTATTCCTTGGCCCGCTGCACGGCGCGCGGCAGGGGGCAACCGCGGGCCAGGTACCCGGCAATCGCCGCGGAATAGGTGCAACCCGTGCCGTGCGTGCTCACGCCCCGGATGAAAGGAGCGCTGAGGAGGAGTTCCTGCTGGCCATCGTAGAAGATGTCTACGGCCTGCTTGAGCCCGCGGAGGTGGCCGCCCTTGACCAGGGCCGGGCAGCCGAACTGCTGCTGCAACGTGCGGGCCGCCGCGCGGAGGTCGGTCACGGAGGTGAGCTTCGCCCCGACCAGGATCTCGGCTTCGTCCAGGTTGGGCGTGACCAGCGTGGCCAGGGGGAACAGCTTCGCGCACAGGGCTTTGACGGCATCCGGCTGGAGCAACTGGGCGCCGCTGGTCGAGACCATCACCGGGTCCACCACCAGCGGCACAGGCCGGCGCCGGCGGAAGGACTCGGCCACGACGCGGATGATCGGAGCCGAATAGAGCATGCCGGTTTTGACGGCTGCCGGGCGCAATTCGGCAAACACGGCCTCGATCTGGCGGCGCACGATGTCCACGCTGCAGGCCTGGATGCCATACACGCCTTTCGGGTTCTGCGCGGTCAGGCAGGTAATCGCGCTGGTGCCATGCACGCCGAGGGCGGCAAACGTCTTCAGGTCAGCCTGGATGCCGGCACCACCGCTGCTGTCTGAGCCGGCGATGGTGAGTGCGACGGCGAGCTGGCGTGGTTTGGACATGGGTTGAGTGTAGCCTGGGGAGCGTGAAACGTGAAGCGTGATGCGTGAGGGGAGCGTGACGAATTGCCGGTCATCCGGTCAAATAGCCAATGCACGAGCGCGCCACTGGCCTGATTTACTGACTGCTGACATGCGCGCCCTACCTGCTGTGCCAACTACTCAGGCTATGGGCACTGCGGATGCGAGCTTAAAACCACCGTATCGAGCGCGACTCGTTTGGCCGCTGGCCGGGGGTGCAATCGCGGTGCTCCTATCCATGACCCCCTGGAAAGCGAGCCTCACGCTCCCGACTGGCCTGGCCGCCGGGTGCCTCGCCATGCTGCTCGTCCTGATCCTATCTGCGCATCCACTTGGCGCGCGGCTCGGCACTCTGCTGGCGGGCCTGTGCCTGGCCGTTCCTTCCTTCCTCGGCGAACCGCCTCTGTCCCGTGTGCTGCTGCTGGGCCTCATGGCGGCGCCCTTCGCCGCCGCGGCAGCGCTGGTGCTGGCGCCGGCCCTCCCCGGCCTGCGAGCGCGACTGGCGTACCTGTTCACTTATGGCAACACCCATGCGGTGCAGCGGCGCGGGCGCAGCTTTGATGCAGCGGCCTTTCTCCAGCTCGCGGTGGCCACCGCGGTCCTGGCCGTCGCCGTCGCCGCGGTCAAGGCAGCCTCCGCCTATGGCTTGGGGCTGCCCGTGCGGTGGCTGGCGGGCGGCATCGCGGTGCTCGCTCTTGCCGAGATGCTAACGGCCAGCCTCCCCGTTGTGGCCGCGCCGCTGGGCCTCCTCGTGCCGCCCCTCTTCCAGTCGCCCTATCGCTCCGCCTCGATTCGCGAGTTTTGGAGCAGGCGCTGGAATCTCCGCGTCTCGGAGTTCCTCTTCCACAAGTGTTGCTTCGCGCCACTTGCGCGGCGGAGTTTGGCGCTGGCTTTGTTCGCTCCCTTTGCTCTGAGCGGGGTTCTTCACGCGTGCCTGGCTTATGTGGCGCTGGGGAGGTGGCCGATCTCTCTGTGCTGCGGCACATTCTTCGTGGTGCAGCCTCTGCTCATTGCCCTCGAGCGAATCCTCGCGGTGCGGCGTTGGGGGCTAGTGGCCAGGCGGGCGTGGACGCTGGCAGCTCTGACGATAACCTCGCCGCTGTTTGTTGAACCAGTGCTCCGAGTCGTTGAGCCAGACTGGGGCGGGCCTGAGCAGGTGCTGGCACCGGCCGTTGCCGTGCTTTGCTACGCGCTCGTCGTGAGCAGTATCGTCGCCTTGGGATCACTCGCAGCCCGCCCGCCGCCGGTGAGTGGCCCAGCCGTTGCTCCAAGCGCCAATCTATGAACCTTGTCCTGCTTCGGTTTACCAATCGAGTCCGTGTGGCCTGCGTCTGCGCCGGCTTGTTGTTGCTGTGTTCGGTGTTCGGCGTGAGCCGGGCTGCCGAACCGGCCAACACGTCGCCGTCGCCTTCCCAGCTTTCGATTCACCCCAACCAACCGCCGCCTGGGGCTGCTCCCGTTGCCGTGCCTGAGCCGAGCGCCAAGGCCCTCAACCATTATCGCAGCGGGATGAGGCTCGTGGGACTATTCCTTGTCTGGAACCTGCTGCTGCCGACGCTGCTCTTGTTCACCGGGCTTTCCGCGCGGCTGCGGTCATGGGCGGAACGCTTGGGCCGGAAATGGTATTTCACTTTTGCCCTCTACTGGATGGCCTGTGTTCTGGCGTATTTCGTGGTCAGTCTGCCGTTGCATTACTTTGCCGGCTTCGTCCACCCGCATAGCTTCGATTTATCCAACCAGACCCTCGGCAAATGGTTGGCCGATTATCTCAAAGGTGCGGGGGTCATGATCGTCGTCGGATTGGCCGTCCTGTGGGTCCCCTTTCTGCTGATCAGGAGGAGCCCGCGCCGTTGGTGGCTATACTCGGGTCTGCTGGCGGTGCCGTTCCTGTGCGTCATGCTGTTGATCGAACCGGTCTGGATCGAGCCGCTCTTCAACAAATTTCAACCCCTGCAGGACAAGGCGCTCGAATCCAGGATTCTCGCCGAGGCCGCGCGCGCGGGAGTTGAGGGCAGCCGCGTTTACGAAGTCAACATGAGTGTGGACACCAAGGCCATGAACGCTTATTGCGGCGGCCTGCTGGGCACAAAGCGCATCGTGTTCTGGGATACCATGCTCAAGAGGCTCAACGAGGACGAGCTGCTCTTCATTCTGGGACACGAGATGGGCCATTACGTGCTCGGGCACCTCGTTAAACTGATCGCGGCGTGTTCGGGCCTGATCCTGCTCTCCCACTACGTGGTGCACCTGGTGGCGCCGCCCATCGTCAGGCGGTTCAGGACGCGGTTCAGGTTCGACGCCCTCTCGGACTTCGCCGCCCTGCCCCTCGGGGTGATTCTGTCCTTGCTGTTTGCCCTTGCCGGCCTGCCGGTCTTCATGGCGTTCAGCCGGCACCTGGAACACGAGGCGGACCGATTCGGATTGGAGTTGACTCACAACAATCACGCCGCGGCCACAGCGTTTGTCGCACTGCAGCAAAACAACCTGGGCATCCCGCGACCCGGGATAATCTATAAAGTCTGGCTTGGCACCCACCCCTCACTGGGCGAGCGGATTGATTTCTGCAACGGGTATCGCCCCTGGGAATCAGGCCAACCGCTGAGATACGGCAGGTACATGAACTAGGTTAGTAAAGCGGCGATGCCTCAACGCCGAAGGAAGGGTCAGGCCAGAGGCTTCCCCAGAACAATTCTCGGGGTCTTTCAGTGCGCGAATAAATCGCGAATTGTAAAGACGATCTGTTTATCTCCACTTCCGCTGCCGTCGGACGGGTAAACTACAACCGCCGGTCGTTCGATTGGGTCCGTGGACGCAAACGGCCGATATTCCACTGACTTCAGGCTAAGCCAGGCTTCGGCGGTTGGACTGAGGTTCAGTTGCTGGACGAACTCCTTCCGGCTCAATCTGGCGTGGTTTGGGTAAGCCAGGCGGTAGCGGGTGTAATTGGTGACGACCTCATCAATCCTCATGTGGATACCGTCAGGGCCGCCCAGGTGCCCCGCGAGCCCCCGCGCCTTTCGCAACGCCTGAGCCAAGGCCGGAAGCATCAGGCTTGCGAGAATGGCAATGATGGCCATGACGCAGAGGACTTCAATCAACGTGAATCCCTTTCGGGCCCTTTGAAAATGTCTTGGCACCATGACACTTGGACCGCGCAGGTCACAGTGAGTCACGCGAAAGAGCTACTTTCTAGCGCGAAAAGTCCAAAATGCCCGAGTGGCAGGAGCACACACAGTCCGGCCAGCTCCAAACGCCCGCCGACGGAACCATCAGGACTAGAGTTCATGACGGAATTCCGGGGAACGCCAACGGCGTTCCAGTCCTCTAGCCCAGGGTCGCGAGGGACGAGCTACCCTGGGGTCCCCGGCCCAAAGGCCCCCAACTCTGAAGGAGTTGCATCGATCCCAAAGATACCGCGCGTCAAATCCAGCGAGATTCAACTCCTTCGGAGTTGAGGGAAATGATTACGGCGAGGACCGCGGGTGGCTCGCACCTCGCAACCCCGGGCTGGAGTATTCAATTCCGTTGGGATTGCGGGCCGCGGTATGGCGGGGGGATCAGGCGGTGGGCAGGGAACCGTCCATTGCCGATGGCCAATTGAAGAATGCACAAACAGGAGGCTGCGGCGCCGGGCGGCAAGCTTCCACGACACAAACGACTACAGCCCTGGATGGGAGTTCTCGCATAGCCGAGCCGAGCGTAACCCGGGCTCATTAAGCGTCCAGGGCAGGCGCTCAGCCTCAGTGTGCTGCGTTTGGTTTCGCCATCCAGCGAATGATGCCTTTTGGTTTCCGTCACTTTGGTTTTCGCACCTCCACAGGCATCCGGCTGAGTTTCTTGAGTATCCTTGCGCGCCGGCGCAATGGCCACCAGTCATACAGGTAAATCTCCATCGGCCGCCACATCGCCACCCAGCCGGCAATGGCCAGGCTTTCCCGAGCGAGAGTGGAAAACGTTCCGGCTCCCGCTCCCACGAGGAACTTGCTCATGGTCAAACAGGCGGCCAGAAAAACCAGTCCGGTCAACAGACTTCTGCGACCGTCTTGCATGAGATGCCGAAACTCCCGTCGGTTGAGCTCGACTCGATACGCGAAATAATGGTGGACGGCTCGTTCGATCATGGGCTGCGGTTCTGGCTCTTGTGGCGACGCGCCCAGATGGACAACCAACGCGACCGGTTCGTCCAGAGGAAACTCCCGCGCCCAGCTCACGATGAACTCTTCGGCATCACGGTCCAGGTCCTTTTCGTGGAACGGCGAGGGGTCCATCGTGTTGAATAACTGGCTAATCTCCCGCAGCTTGAGCTCGATGCGATGGATGTGGGACTGGTTTTGGCCGTGAGAGTTCGAATTCATGCGTGAGAGCATACCCGGAGGCGCGCGGTTTGTTGAGGGGGTTCTCAACCGCTCCTTAACAGGATTTGACATCGTCCGTCGGGCAATGAAAACTCCAACGCAGATCCGGGATTCGTTGGCCAGCTAGATCGCCGAGGAAGGGCGGGATCGTTTGGGCGTTGGTACGCTATGGTGACAAGGAATTGTTATGATTGATATTGAAGATGTGGTGAGAAAGCAGATTGCCCTTTATCGGGCCTACGACATCCGGGCAGATCATGAGCAGCGGTCGGGGCGGGGCAAGGAGGGCAAGCTGTCCTATGGACCCTATCTGCTCATCTCTCGCGAAAAGGGCGCCGGTGGAAGTGCGGTGGCCCAACTGGCTGGAAAACGCCTGGGCTGGCAAGTGTTCGACAAAGAACTCGTAGATGCCATCGCACAAAAGGCGCACGTTCGTCGGGAATTAATCGAGAGTGTGGATGAGCGCGATCGGACGACAATTCAGGATGCCATTGGCGAGCTGCTCCACCCTCAGCCCATGGGGACGGCCCGCTACCTGGCTTACTTGCACGAAATTCTTCTCACGCTGGGGCACCAGGGAGACGTGGTCATCGTCGGCCGCGGAGCACAGGTACGTTTTGCCCAGTCAATTCGGTTTGCGGGTGCGGATGGTTGCGCCGGTCGAGGACCGGGTCCGGCGGATCGCCAGCCGTGAGAACTTGAGCTTGAAGGCAGCGCGGGTGGAGGTCGAAAGTTCGGATCGCGAGCGAGCGAGGCTGGCCCGTCGCCAGTTTGGTCACAACGCGGCTGATCCGTTGAACCACGACGTGACCATCAACACCGCCGAACTGACCGTCGAGGCCGCGGCCGAGGTTGTCCTAACCGCGCTTCAGCAAAAGCTGGCGGTACAGCTCAAAGGAAGAGGCCAGAAATAGGGGTGTCCGTGGCGAATGGATGATCCGGGCCGCGAGGCTGGAACTTGATCGTGCCATACGCTTCAAGAGTTCCCTGCGCTCCGCCGACATTGAACCATCACCGCTGCGCAGGATTTGCGCCTTGCAATTGGCGCTCGGGCTGATAATGTATCTCTAGCCTTTTGGAACGCAAGAGTTTATGAAGCGAATGTGGATGGAAATGATCGGAGTCGCAGCGCTGGTGCTCGCGCCGGCAGTCAACGCCGGAGGTCACGGCGGTTGCCACGGAGGCGGTGGGGGCGGCGGTTGCCATAGTGGTGGTTATTGTGGTGGCGGATGGTACGGCGGGGGGGGTTATTATGGCGGCGGCTGGGGCGTGGGCTTCGGCTACTCGGGCGGGGGCTGGGGCGTTTCCTTTGGTGTCGGCTGGCCGGGTTACTACGGCGGTGGCGGTTATTACGGGTATGCGCCGGTCTATGCCGCGCCCGTTTACGCGGCGCCCGTCTATACCACGGCGGTCTATGCCAGGCCGGTGTATGCGACACCGGTCTATAGAACAGCGGTTTACGCGTCGGCACCGGCTCCCGCAGCGGCGGCCCGCGCAAGCACGGTATCGGCAAGGCCGGTCGCGGCGACGCGGGCTTATGTTCCCGCTCGCACAACAACCTATGGCGCACCGACCTACGCCAACTCGGCAAGCCGGTCTGCTCCGAAGGCTTCTCTCGCCAATTACACTCCGGCTCAAAGCGCCTCGACTTGGACGCCGGAACCGGTGCGGACAGCGGGGCCGACTTACAACTGGACGGCTCCGCCGAGCACGGCTTCCCAATCAGCGCCTCCGAACGCCGCTTCTTACTACGCCAGCGCGCGATAAGGGCCAAAGTCCAAAGTCTCGAGTCCAAAGTCCAAAGTCAGGGGACGGAGGGGCGGATGGAGGTGTCCATAGCCGATTGCCAATGGCAGATGGCAAGTTGGTCGAGGGGGGGCGGATTTTGGGCTTTGAGCCTGGGAGGTTGAGCATCATATTCCATGCATGGACAAGGACCAGGTAGCGGAAGTGTTGGTCAGCATTGCGACGTTGCTGGAGCTGAAGGGTGAGAATCCGTTCAAGAGCCGCGCTTATCTGAATGCGGCGCGCACGATTGAGGGCCTGAACGAGCCGCTGGCAAAGGTGGTGGCTGAGGAGCGGCTGGGCGATTTGAAGGGCATCGGCGAGGCGCTGCAGCAGAAGATCACGGAACTTGTTACGACCGGCCGGCTGCAGTATTACGAGGACTTGAAGGCAGCGACGCCGCCCGGGCTGGTGGCGATGCTCGACATCCCCGGGCTGGGTCCGAAGAAGATCAAGGCGCTGCACGACGAGCTGGGGATCGAGACGGTGGAGCTGCTGGAACAGGCGTGCAAGGAGGGCAAGATCGCCGGGCTGAAGGGGTTCGGGGAGAAGACGCAGACGAACATTCTGGAGGGGATCAACCGCCGCCGCGCCTATGCGTCGCGTCATCTAATCAGCGAGGCGCTGCCGCGGGCGGAGCCGCTATTGGAGGCGCTGCGGTCGCATCCGGAGGTGATCCGCTGCAGCGCGGCGGGGAGTCTGCGGCGACATCGGGAGGTGATTGGGGACATTGATCTGCTGGCGTCGTCGAAGAAGCCGGTGGCGGTCATCGAGTTCTTCACCAGCCAGCCGGGGATTGAGAAAGTGCTGACCCATGGGGAGACCAAGGCGAGCGTGCTGCTGCAGGGGGGCATTCAATCCGATCTGCGAGTGGTGAGCGACGGAGAGTATTCCTCGGCGCTGATGTATTTCACCGGCAGCAAGGAGCACAACATCGTGATGCGGCAGCGGGCGATTGACCGCGGCTTGCGACTCAACGAATACGGGCTATTCCGCTCGCAGGAGGAGACGCGCGACCCGAAGTTGCTGGTGAAGTGCCGGACGGAGGAAGAGATCTTCGAGAAGCTCGGCCTGCATTATATCCCGCCGGAGCTGCGGGAGGACATGGGGGAGATCGCCGCGGCGGAGCAGGGGCCGGTGCCGCGGCTGGTGGAGTGGACGGATTTGAAGGGGTCGCTGCACAATCACTCGACCTGGAGCGACGGGCACCAGCGGCCGGAGGAGATTGCGGCGGCGATGCGAGAGCTGGGGCTGGCTTACTGGGGGATCACGGACCATTCGAAGTCGTCGTTTCAGGCTAATGGGCTCGACGCGGCGCGGGTGCGGCGGCAGATCAAGGAAATAGCGGCCATCAATGCGGGGCTGGCGAAGGAGGGGAGCGATTTCCGACTGCTGACCGGGACGGAGGTGGACATTTTGAAGGACGGCAGGCTCGATTTCCCGGACGACTTGCTGGCCGAGCTGGATGTGGTGGTCGCGAGCATACACCAGAGCTTCAGCCAGACAGAGGCGGAGACGACCCAGCGGTTGATCGGCGCGGCACAGAATCCTTACGTGCATATCCTCGGCCACCTGACAGGCCGGCTGCTGCTGGAGCGCGAGCCCTACAAGGTGGATCACCGGGCGGTGATTGACGCGTGCGCGGAGACAGGGACGTGGATCGAGCTGAACGCGCACCCGATGCGGTTCGACATGGACTGGCGCTGGTGGCCTTATGCCAAGAGCAAGGGCGTGAAGTGCGCGATCAACTGCGACGGACACCGGCTGGAGCACGCGGGCTTTCTCCCCCTGGGCGCCGGCATCGCGCGGAAGGGGTGGCTGACGCGGGAGAATGTGGTGAACACCTTGCCGCTGAAGGCGCTCGTGAAGGAGCTGGGAAAGAAGAGGGCGAGGGCGCACCGCTAGAACGCAAGAATTCGAAACAACCACAGATGGACACAGATAAACACAGATGAGGAGTGCCAAGATGTGCCGAACCGGGGCTGCTTGACAGCGTTTGAAATCGCTTCCAGGCTTGGCTGGAAATGAGTTCTGACATGCAGAAGCAATCACATTGTCTGACGCGCGCGCAGGCCGGGCTGGTGGTGGTGGACATCCAGGAGCGGCTGTTGCCGGCTATTTTCGAGAAGGATCGGGTCGTCCAGAATGCGGTGCGGCTGATTCAAGGGGCCACTATTCTCCGGGTGCCGATCTTCGTCACCGAGCAATATCGCAAGGGGCTGGGGCCGACGGTGCCGGAAGTGGCGGCGGTGATTCCGGACTTCGCGCCGCTGGAGAAACTGGCCTTTAGCGCGTGCGGTGCCGACGGCTTTGTCCCCGCGCTCGAAAGCAAGCAGGTATCGGACGCAGTGCTGTGCGGCATTGAGGCCCATGTGTGTGTCACGCAGACCTGCCTGAGCCTGCTGGAGAAGGGATTCCGGGTGTTCGTGGTGGCGGACGCGATCTCCTCGCGGGCGGCGGAGAACTATCGGTATGGTGTGGAGCGGATGCGCGCGGCCGGCGCGGTGATTGTGTCCACGGAGATGGTGCTGTTTGAGCTGCTGGGGCACGCGGGGACGGCAGAGTTCAAGCAGGTGCTGCCGCTGGTGAAGTGAAGCGGGTGGTGACGGCCCAAGTTCCAGGAGCTGTCCCAAACCCCAGGTGAGGGAGGGCGAGCGCTCCAGCGGTCCCTAACCTCATCCCGGAGCGTTTCTGGAAGTCAGAGCTCGCGGGGACGCTTGCCCCGACCGTTAGGCATCACGTCGGAGGCTCTGATCGGTTAACCACCATGTGCGCCACTTCATCTACTGTCGCTCTGACGTCGTGTCGATAGATGAAACCCCAGATGTACGAACGATCAAGAGTAACAAGACGCCCTGTGCCTGCGCTGAGCAACGACGGGATATGAAAGACACACCATCGCTTCTTGTATGTGGAGCGGGTTGCCTCGATTAATCCTTCGGGAAACGTCTCGGCAAGGTAGATCGGCAGCAACGCATACCCGCATTGAAAGCCACATGGCAAAAAGGTGCGCTTGTGTTCTCCAGCAAACTCCCTCAGAGCAGGGTAATCGTCCAATGCTTCCGAAAAGTCCTCGATAGGGCGCCGAATCAGGAAGACGAATGTGACCAACTGCGTGGCAAGCCAAGTGAATCTGAACGGCTCCTTATGCAACACCCGAATGTCATTGTCGCCCAACCCTGCCCAATGGTGCACCCGATATCCAGCCGTCTCGAATGCCTGATCAGGTAACTCACGTGTCATGGCGCCGCTTTATCCTAACAAGCACAGCTCACCCTGCATCATCAGTCGAGGCGCTTGACGCGGATGTTCTTGTAGCGGACGACGCTCTTGGGATCGTGGCCTTGCAGGGCGAAGGTGCCGCTGCTGAGCTTCCGCTCAAACTCCTGGCCCGCTTGGGCGCCGTCCGGCTCGACATATTCCAGCATCTTCTTGCCGTCGATCACTACGGTAACAGTGTTGCCCTTGACGATGATTTCCTGCGTCCACCACTTGTTATCCTCGGCCGCGCGAAGGCCGACGTTGACGATGCCCCAAAGGCTGCCGGTCTTGATCCAGTCGCCGTGGGTGTTATTGACCTGGCATTCGAACCCGGCTTTAGGCCAGCCCTGCGGCTGATACTTCGTGTGGAAATAAATCCCGCCGTTGGACACGGGGTCGGTCATCACATCCACCTTCAGATGGAAATTCTTAAAGGGCTTCAGGTCGCCATCGTAGTAGAGGTGGCAGCGGTTGCCTTTCGCGACGAAGGCGCCGTCCTGGATGGTCCAGGTGTCCTGGTTTTCCTCGGCCATTTTCCAGCCGTTGAAAGTCTTGCCGTCACAAAGAGCGATGAAGCCTGCTTCGGTTTGCGCGGCAGCCAGCGGGGTAGTGGCGGTGGCCACCAGGACGGAAGCTAAGGTATAAAGGAGAGTTCGTTTCATGGAGGCGGACAGTAAACCGGCGGTCAGGGGGTGCAAGCAAAAAGAGGGGCAGCCGGGCTGGCTTGACCGGGGGCGTGGGCGGTTGATATGAGTGGTAGTGAGTTATGGACGTGCTGCTGCTCTCCCGGATCCAGTTCGCGCTGACGACAGCGTTCCATTACCTGTTTCCGCCGTTGAGCATCGGGCTGGGGCTGTTGCTGGTGATCATGGAGGGGCTGTGGCTCAAGAACCGGCAACCCGCTCTACCACCAGATGGCGCGGTTCTGGACCCGGGTGTTCGCGCTGACATTCGCCATCGGCGTGGCGACGGGGATTGTGCTGGAGTTCGAGTTCGGCACGAACTGGGCGACTTACTCGCGCTACGTGGGGGATGTGTTCGGCAGCGCGCTGGCGGCGGAGGGCATCTTCGCGTTCTTCCTCGAATCGGGTTTCCTAGCGGTGCTGTTGTTTGGCTGGGACCGGGTGAGCCCCAAAGTCCATTTCCTTGCCACGTGCATGGTGTGCCTGGGGGCGCACTTCAGCGCGATTTGGATTGTGGTGGCGAACTCGTGGATGCAGACGCCGGCTGGGTTCCACATTGTGGGCGAAGGCATCCGGGCGCGGGCGGAGATCACGGATTTCTGGCCGATGGTGTTCAATCCGTCGTCCATGGACCGGCTGTTGCACGTGCTGTGTGGGGCGTGGCAGGCGGGGGCGTTTCTGGTGGTGAGCGTGAGCGCGTGGTACCTGCTGAAGCGGCGGCATGAGGATTTCGCGCGGGCGTCGCTGCGGGTGGGGCTGGTGGTGGGGATGGCGGCCTCCCTGCTGCAACTGGTGAGCGGGCACAGCAGCGCGGTGGGGGTGGCGAAGAACCAGCCGGCCAAGCTGGCGGCGTTCGAGGGGCTCTATGAAACGAAGGCGCACGCGCCGCTGACGCTATGGGGCTGGGTGGACGAGAAGGCGGAGCTGGTCAGGGGCGGGGTGGCGATTCCCGGGCTACTCAGTTTTCTTACGCACAGCGACGCGAGCAAGCCGGTGCAGGGCCTGCGCGAGTTCAAGCCGGAGGACCGTCCGCCGGTGAACCTCTCGTTCCAGTTCTATCACATCATGGTGGCGGTCGGGTTTGGGATGATTGTGGTCGCGGGGCTGGGGTTCCTGTATTTCTGGCACGGGTCGCTCTTCGAGAAGCGGTGGCTGCTGTGGCTGCTGGTGTTATCGGTGCTGGGGCCGCAGATCGCCAATGAGGCCGGCTGGTTCGCCGCCGAGGTGGGACGGCAGCCGTGGATTGTCTATGGCCTGCTGCGGACGTCCGAGGGGCTGTCGGCGGTGGTGAAGGCCGACGCGGTGCTGACGGCGATTATGCTGTTCAGCCTGGTTTACCTGCTGCTGTTCGCGGTGTTCGTCTACCTGCTCAACGACAAGATCCAGCACGGGCCGGACGCGGCGGACCTGGTGCCGAGCGGGAAACTGGCGATGCCGGGGCACGAAGGTTGAAGGAGTTGAATGAGTACATGAATACCGGCTCGCTCGACCTGAACGCCATCTGGTTCATCCTGATCGGCGTGCTGTTTGTGGGCTACGCCATGCTGGACGGGTTTGACCTGGGCGTGGGGGCGCTGCACCTGTTCACCAAGAGCGACGAGGAACGGCGCGTGATGCTCAACGCCATCGGGCCGGTGTGGGACGGGAACGAAGTGTGGCTGGTGACGGGGGGCGGCGCGCTGTTTGCGGCGTTTCCGAACGTGTACGCGACGGTGTTCTCGGGCTTCTACATGGCGTTCGTGCTGCTGCTGGTGGCGCTGATCTTCCGGGCGGTGGCGATCGAGTTCCGCAGCAAACAGCCGATGCGATGGTGGCGGCAGATGTGGGACATCGGGTTCAGCGCCGGGAGCGTGTTGTCGAGCCTGCTGATCGGGGTGGCGATGGGCAACATTGCGTGGGGCATCCCGATTGATGAGCGGGGCGAATTTGCCGGCTCGTTCTGGAGCCTGCTGCATCCGTATCCGCTGCTGCTGGGGGTGACGACCGTGGCCTTGTTCATGATGCACGGGGCGATCTACGCGCTGATGAAGACCGAGGGGGCGCTGCACGACAAACTGCGCGGCTGGATCAACCAGTGCATCATCTTCTTCATCATTTGCTACGCGGTGACGACGATGGCAACGCTGCTTTATGTCCCGCACGATGGCGGCGCGGCTGCGGGCGAACCCGTGGCTGTTCAGCATCGCGCTGGCCAACATGCTGGCCATCGCCAACATCCCGCGCGAGATTCACCGCGGCAGCGACTGGCGGGCGTTTCTGTCGTCGTGCGCGGCGATGATTACGCTGATGGGGCTCTTTGGCCTGGAGATGTTCCCCAACCTGGTGTGGAGCAACCCGAATCCGGCGCACAGCCTGACCATCTACAACTCCGCCTCCTCGCCCAAGACGCTGGGCATCATGCTGACCATTGCGGCGATCGGCGTGCCGGTGGTGGTGGCCTACACGGTGAGCATCTATTGGATCTTCCGCGGGAAGGTGAAACTCGACCGGATGAGCTACTAGCGGCGCTAGCGGGCTTGCTTGCGGCCGGCTTTGTATTCGGCCAGGACGGCGAAGAACTTGTTCGCGTCGGGATCCAGCGGATTGAGGAGGAGGCGCTGCTTCATGCGGAGCGTTTCCAGTTCGGTGGCGTCTTCCTGTTCGGCCACGTAGTAGAGGGGTTTGCCGTGGTCCCCGTAAATCGCGTAGCAATGCCAGTTCATCATGAAGGGCTCGCCGCTCTTCCGGTAATTCCAGGTCTGGCCGTGAAAGACCTCGCGATTGAGGAGCTTGGTCTTGAGGACGCGGAGCAGGTTGCGGTCGGTGTATTTGCCTTGCAGGATGCGCGGGGTCTTGCCGCTGATATCGGCCCGGTCATAGCCGGTGATCTTCATCCAGGCGCGATTGACGTAGAGGATGCGCGGGCCGCCGGGGCCGTCCAGGGTCACGTCGGTGACCATGATCCCGCGGTGCAGGTTTTCCAAGACGATCAGCCAATCAAATTTCAATTGCATAGGATATTCCAGGTCCGGCTGCCCTTTTCGGGACAGCCTTGCCGTCAACCATAGCGCACAGTGCGGTTTACGGCAAATGACGGAGGAGAGCGGTTACTTCAGGTCGAGCTCGATGAGGCTCGGATGACCGGGAGAGCGGAGGTAGGCGAAGACCAGGTCCACATCTTTGTAGCGCCCATTCCAGATGGTGCCGTCGGCTTTGGGGGCGCCCAGGCCCAGTTGCTTGATGCCCGCCAGCGTCTTGGAATCTGTATCGGAGCCGATGAGCTGGCCCTCGACCCGGAGGGTTCCGGTGAAGGGAGAAGTGGTGCCGTTGGCGCCTCCGCTGGCTTCGCAATCCAGTACAACACTGTTTGTCCCTCTGCCCGGCTGGGAGTAAATCAACAGCCCGTGGCGGTCGTAGGCGTAGATCACCGTCTTGGTCTGGGTCACCTGATTGGTCCGGCTTGGCGGGCCCAACAGGCTGACTACGGTGGGCAACAGGTTGTCCCGGGTCACCAGCTTGCCGCGGATGCGCAGGCCATCCGACTGCAGTTCCAAAGCCAGGGAAGTGGGCGAAGCGTTGTCAGTCGGGCGGGCAGCTCCGGCCGGGCCCTCGCGGGGAGCGCGATCGGCACTGGTGCCCGGTGTGTCAGAGGTTTGTTCTGCCGGGGAGCCGGCGCCGGGCTGGTAGCGCTGGAACAGGACGGAGCCGACCACCACGACAACCAGGAAAAGGAGAGCGCCAGCCACCCACCAAACAATTGCAGGTTTCCTTCCCTTTGGGACATCTGGTGGCGGTGGCGGTGCCGGTGGCGGTTCAGGTCGGGATTCCGATTCCGGGAGGGGTGGGCGGGAATCTTGACCGTTCTTGTGCGGAGCGCTTCTGGAGCGCGCGCGCCGCAAGGTGAATTCCGCCGGCAGAGATGTTTGGGCGACGACCTTCCGGCCGTGGCGGAGGTCATCCAGGAGTTGGGCGGCTTTGGCCGGATCAACCCGGCGCTGAGCCAATGCCGTGATGATTTGGTCGTCGGCACGGCCCTCGGCCATCAGCCTTATAGCCACCTCAACATCCGATTGCAGAAGGTCGTGTGTCATTCCCGCTGGGAAGTTGTCTACCCGCAAAGCACTTCAAGCACAAGCCAACATTTTGGTCCGGCGAGGGGCGGCGGCGTGTGCTGCCGGGTGCGAGAGATTGGGACAGACGCCAGAAAAGCCGACAAAGGCTGCGGTAAAAGGCTCTACGCGTGACTGAAAGTGTGGAAACTTCAATGGCGGGCACGGGTCTGCCCGTTCTACCCGGGTGGTTGGAAAGACACGGGGAACAGCGCGACTGGCCTACGGAGCGAGTTTCAGGTGGGTGATGCGGAAGACGGCGCCCTGGGGTTCGTTGGCGAGGCATTCGATCTCCCAGCCGTGGGCGAGGACGATCTGCTGGACCACCGCCAGGCCCAGGCCGGTGCCTGTCTTCTGGGTGGTGAAGTAGGGCTTGAAGATTTCGGCGCGGCGGTCAGGGGCGACGCCCGGGCCGTTGTCGCGCACCTCGAGCGAGGCTTCCGCGGCGTTGCGCCGTTCGGCGACGACCTGGATTTCGCCGTTGCCATCCACGGCCTGGATGGCGTTGAGCAGCAGATTGAAGAGGGCCTGGCGGAGCAATTGTTCATCGGCCTCGATGCTGAGCTGCTCGCCTTTGATCTGCAGGCTGATCTTCTTCTCCTCCAGGTCGTAGTTGAGGGCGCGGACGACTTCGTTGACCACCGAGCCGAGGGCGAGCCGGGAGCGGCGGACTTCGCGGGGGCGGGAGTAGTTGATGAACTCATTCAACTGCGCGGCGACCTTGTCGGCTTCGTCAATGATCTCGCGGGACTTCTGCTGCGTCTCCGGCGCGGTGCCGGGTTGTCGGGAGATCATCTGGGCCAGGCCGCGGATGATGTTGAGCGGGTTGCGGGTCTCGTGGGCGAGGCCGGCGGCGGCGAGATTCATCTCCTTGAGATGGGTGTTCATCTCGCTGGCCCGCACCAGGCGGATTTGCAGGTCGGAGGACTTGGCCAGGTTTCGCCAGGCGAGGCCGGAACCGAGGGCGGCAACGGTCGCCAGCAGGACGATGATGGAGCGCAGCCACAAATCGCGCGTGGCGGCACGGCTTCGAGTCCCTCGGTGGACATGGTAAGGACCAGGCCGTGCAGGGTGCGCTTGGCAACCAGCGACTGGAGTTCCCGCTCGTCCATGCCCCGCAGCCAGAAGGGACGCCGGGACCGGCCGCCGGGCTCGCGCGAGCGGCCTCTCGCGCATACCGGGCGGGGGGCTGTTGGAGACGTGCCAGCTGACCGCATGGGAGTCGGCGGGCTCCGGCCTCTGGCGGTGGCGGCCCCCGCCGGGAGAAGTCGTGTCCTGGCTCGCCAGCCCGGTTGGTAAACTCGCTGAAGGGGGGCAGGATGAGGGTGTTGGTGACGCCTTCCGAGCTCAGGCTGGCGCCCAAATCCACCGGGTTGACGAGGGTGACGCTGCGTTGACCCCAATGCTCGCCCTGCTGGAGCAGATCTTCTCGTTGCGAGTCAATGGGCGTGCCGGCGGAAGCCACGGGCTGGTTGTTGGCGTTGAGGAGGACAATGGAGATGAGTTCGCTGGACTTGATGAGTTCATTGGTGCGGCCGTGGATCAGTTCGTTGAGCACCGGTTCGAGGCGTTCCTGGGGAATGACTCCTCGGAAGCGCATGCCGCGGATGATGGCGCTGAGGGTGTTGGCGATGTCTTTGGAGCGGTTGCGCAGGTCGGTTCGGGCGGCCTCCTTGACCCGGAGGTGTTCCTGGACCTGCCAGCCCAGGACCAGCGCCCAGACGGCCCCGAGGAGTCCGTAAACCAACAAGCTGCGGCGAGTCAGTTCCATAGCGTGATGCCGAGCCGCTTTCAGCCTTGGGCCAACCAGGTCACGAACCTTTGGGAGGCGGCACGGGCGCCGGTTTGGCGGGTGGGGACTTTGTGTCCGGCGCCGTCTTCTTCTTCGGCAGTTCGTCCAGGAACTTGTTGAGCTCCTCCTCGGTCAACCCCTTGGTCGCGTCTGACCTTTCGCGCTGTTTGGCGGTCAGGGCGGCCAGCTCGCTCGGCTCCGCAACAATGTGCGGCGTCAGGAAAATGATCAGCTCGGTCTTGGAATCGCTCTTCTGTGTCCGCCGGAAAAAGTTGCCCAGCAAGGGGATGTCGCCCAACAACGGGATCTTGGTGACGGTCTCCGCCTTGGTGGTTTGCATCAGGCCGCCGATGACGACGGTCTGGCCGTCGGGCGTGACGGCGACCGTGTCGGCCGAGCGGACGTCAATGACCGGGGCGTTGATCGTAGCGCCATTCGCGGCGATGGAAATGGGGATCTGGAGCTGTGGGATCGAGTCTGGAAATCTCGGGCGAAACGATCATCTGCACCAGCCCATCCCCGGTGATGAAGGGAGTGACCCGCAGGATGACGCCGACATCCTGATACGCGATCGAGTTAATGGCATTGCCGAAATTGTCATAACGAACGCCGGTGACCAGGGGGACCGATTGGCCGACGGTGATGGTGGCCGGCTGGTTGTTGCGGGCGAGGATCGAGGGCCGGGACAGCACTTTGGCTTTGCCCGCCTGCGCAATCGCGTGGATGGTCACCATGAAATCCTGGCCGAGGATTTGATACAGGCCGTTCGCGCCGCCGAAAGAGGTCGGGGAAGGCAGCCCGAACAGGTTGGTGCCGTTGAAGAAGGAGCTGCTTTTGCCGGGGGTGATGCTGGTCGGCACAATGGTGTTGCTGACCACGGCGTAGTTGGTCACCAAACCGCTGCTCCAGGAATTGCCGAGGTTCTTGTTGTAGTAGCCCTCGATGCCGATATCCGACGCGTCATCTCGGAGCACCTCCAGGAACACGACCTTGATGAGCACCTGGGGTTTGGGGCGGTCGAGGTTGGTGAGCACCTGGCCGATCGACCGCGCGGTGGCCTCGTCGGCGATAAAAACCACTCGGCGCGTCTCCGGGTCAATCGAGAAGTAGGCATCCCCGATGGTGGTGTTGTTGGGATACTGCCGCGCGGTGCTGCCGCCGGTGGTGCTGGTGCTGGTGCGGGCTACGCCGATGGCAGCGCCGCTGCTGGAGCCCACACCTCTTGGTTGGGCGCCGGCTGGAAGCGCCAGACCGAGACAGAAACCCAGGATGCCGGTGAAATATTTGCGCCAGTCGGAATCTTGTTTTCTCATAGTTGCCTCACTATTTCGTTTAGCAGAGTTGCTCTTGATAAGAAGTGCTCAGGGTTAGAACCCGCCGCCCATGCCGGTGGCGCCTCGGGTGGAACCTCCGCTGCGTCCGGTGGTCCCTCCAGTGGAGGTTTGTTGGTTTTGCTGGGCGCGCCTGGTCAGCGGATTGTTCTGCCCCAACATGGTGTTCTGGTTGTTGTTGTTCATCCGGGTGTTGCGGTTGAACAGATCCTGGAGCGCAGTCTGGACATCTTGCGGATCGGCGTTCTGCAGGTCATAGAAACCCACGACTTCCTTGCGGCCCTTGTCGGAATCAAGCTCGGCGATCATGTCGGCGATCTGCGGCATCAATGTCTTCGACGCCGTTACAATGATCGAAGAGGTGCGCGGGTCCGGCACCGCCAGGACGCGGCCCATCTTTTTCGCCCGGTCGCTGTCAGTGGAGGTGGTGCTTCGGTCTCGGCGACTGCTGCCGCGAAAGAAGAACGGGAACGAACTCGACTGGCTTCCGCTGGTGCCGGCCGTGGTGGGATCGGGAAACAACGGTCGCGAGCTGATCCGCCGTTTCCGTCGGGTCGGCGTTGACCAGACGAAAGACCCGCAGCTCGGTGACGTCGGTGACCTCCTGATCAATTTCCTTCACCATGGTTTCGATGGTTGCCAGCAAGTCGGCCGGGGCGCTGATCACCAGCGAATTGGAGCGCTCGTCCCCCACGGCGACGACGTGCGTGGCCGCCGCCACCCCGCCGCTGCCACTCCCGCTCCGGCTGCTGCTGCTGCGCCCGCGGTCGCCGCGGTCGCCAAAGCCGGGCGGCCCGCCGAAGGGACCGCCGCCGCCAAACATGCTGAAGAAACCGCCCCGGCTGCTGGTACTCTGGCTGCCGGCTTGCGAGGTGAATAGCTGGGTGATCAGGGTCGCCGTCTCCTTGGCATCGGCGTATTGCAGCGGAATGACCCGGATGGTGGAAACGCTGGCGATGGAGGTGTCGAGCGCGCTGATCACTTTAAGCATGCGCTTGATGTCGGTCTTGGTCGCCACCAGGATCAGGGAGTTGGCGCTTTCGTTGGCGGTGAGGGTGGCCGTGGACGGCAGCAGCATCTCCAGGTTCGGCACCAACTGGCTGACGCTGGCATACTTGACCGGGATGATCTGAGTCACCACCTCATTGGATTTCTCCACCTCGTCGGGGTTGTTCCCCTGGATGATTTCAAGGTCTTTGGTCTTGGCGGTATCCTGAGCGACGATCGTCAGGATGCGGCCGTTCCGGATGACGGCGCAGCCGTTCTTCTTGAGCACCGAATTGAGCACCTCGACCGCCTCGTCCTTGGTCAAAGGCTCTTTGCTCCAGACCTCGACGGTGCCGCGCACATCGGTCTCCTTGTTGATCACAAACCCGGCCGCATCACTCAGGTAGTCCAGGACCAGGCTCAGGGGGGCGCCGCGGAAGTTCAGGCGCATTCCGTCAGCGCTGTTTTCGACGACCACCGGCGGCGGGGCGGCGATGGCCGGGGCGACGGCGTTGGTGCCGGTAACTGTGTTGGTGCCCGCAACAGCGTTGGTGGCAAGGTTGGGAGCCGACGTGGGCGCAGCGGGTGACGTGGCCACGTTGGTAACGGTCTCCGGAGCCGGGGCTGGCGCCGCCTGCGGTTGCTCGGCGCGCGCTCGAATGGTCGTGGCCGGCGGGCTGGGCGGTTCGTTGGTGGGAACGCCGGACGCCGGTTCCGCGGCGAGGATGGGGGTGCCTGTGGACAGGCAGGCCAGGAGAAGGAATGGATTGATCGTTTTCATTGGCATCTATTCCTGTTCACGTCGTTGCATGAGTTTCTTGATGATATCGCTCTCCGCCTCCGCGCTGCCCGAGGGCGCATTCGTGCCATTGGCAGTCGTAGCGGCTGCGGTGTTGGTTGAGGTTGAAGCGGGTGCAGCCGCATAAGATCCAGAGTGGCTGGCCAGCAGCCAGGGGCCGTCCTCCTCGCGGCGCAATTGCATCCCCACGCGCAATTCCAGTTCGTTGGTTCCGGCCGCCAGTTTCACGCCGTTGGGCGCAATGTTGGTGACCTTGTAGCCGGCAATCACATCGGTCAGCTTCAGCGCCTTCTTGTAGTCGGAACTGCTGCCGTCAAAAAAGGCGAACGCGCCCCTCTCATAACTCATGGTGCCGACCAGCGTCAGCGAATCAACGGTCCTGGGCGCCGTGCGAATGCGGGGTTCGCCCGGCCTGCGCGGAGAGCGGTTGGGGTCAAAGATGTTTCGGTCCACAATGACTTTGAACGCGGAGTAGTCCAGCCTGGCCGGGCCGGCATTCGTCTCTGGGAACGCGTTCGCCTGGGTTGCGGTCGCCGGCCGATCCGGAACTGCGGGTCTGGTCAGGCTTTGACCTGGAGGAACGCCGCCCGCGCGACCGGCGGTCGTCAGTCTGAGATCGGCCGGAAGCCTGGAGGCGGTTGGTGTTGTCGGAGAGGTCAGACCGTCCGAAGTAACTGCCGGCCTGGGTTGGGCTGACCGTCTGCGGGAGACCGTTTGTCAGAGTCAGATCGTCGGGCGCAGCCATGTCCTCGGGTTGGGCGGAGTCGGCGGCCTGGATCAGGTCGCTGAGCCGGGAAAGGACCTCGGCTGCCATCACGTCATTGGTTTCGGCTGAGGGCATCTGGTTCCTGCGCGGCGACCGGGAAGCCGCACGCCAGGGCGAGCCCCAGGATTGCCCCAAGGACCGCAAACTCGGTCGGGCGCCACAGTCTCCCGCCATCAACTATCAACTCCCGAACTATCAACTTGATTGCACGCATCGGGTTCATTGTCTGGGAGTGTTGAGGACGAGGCCGCTGAGCTGGAGGCCCAGGGAAAGCTGCTGGCCTTCCTTGTCCCGCGCGCCGAGTTCCACCAATTCCAGTTTCAGGGCCATCGGGTCCCGCTCGACGCTGTAGAGGAAGCGGCTGAGCTTGCCGAGGTCGCCGGCCGCATCCACGCGGCATTCGAAGGTCATGTAATCATCGCTGTCGTGCTTCCACTGGGGAGTAATGGCGGAAATAGTGACGCCGCTGTTCTGCGCCCAAAGATCAATGGCCTTGAAGACCTGCTGTTCCGCGGCCGAGGTGTTGTTCGGCAGCGCATTGTTTGTCATTTGCTGCCAGCGGCGGCGGATGCTCTGAGGCAGTTGCTCGCGCTGCACCAGCATATTGCCCTGGGTGATCTTCTTGCGCAGCTCGGCGATGCGCATCGCGCGCCCGCTCCAGGCCTTCAGGAGGGGGGACAACACCAGTTGGTCCCCCGCGAACAGCGCGATAGCGGCAACCGCCAGGATAATCAACAGTTGCTGACGGTTCTTAATTTGCATTCTTGCCTCCTTCACTCCATTGGAAGTTGAACGTGAATTGCAGAGCGGGCGATTGTCCCCGCGTCGGTCCGAGGTTCACGTCGGGGATTTGCGGGACCTTGCGCAGTGATTCGATCGTCTTGAGCAGCGCTTGGTGCGCTGTCAGTGCCCCCGAGTTCCGAGCGATGCCGGTGCAGGTAACGGTGCTCAAGTCTCGAATCTCCACTGTCTTGGCCGTCACGCTGCCGTCTTCGGGGAAGGCCTCCGTGAGACGTTTGCAGGATGGTCAAGCCGCGCACGGATTCGTCATACCAGGGCCGGTATTGCCTGATTTGGTCTTGCACGCCCTCCAGTTGCCGGACGGTCGGCTGGAGCTTCGCCCATTGCGACTCCAGCCCCCAGAGCTGGCACTGCTGGAAGAAGAACAGCCCCCCTGCCACCAGCGCGACTGCAGCGGCCGCGGAGATCACTGTGCGGAGCCTTCCCGAGGAATAGCGGGCGGCGAGCTGCTGCAAGGGCGTAACTCTGGGCAGCAGGAACTCAAGCAGTGCACGCCTACCGGCCAACCGCCCCGCGGCCAGGCTGAAGGCCGGCGACACGGAGGCGTCCGGGGGAAGCTGAACTCCGAAGTCACTAGCGGCATAACGCGTCACGGACTCGACCTTCAGGCCCGTCGCATCCAGCCGCAGCTCCATTTCATCCACCAACTGCTGGGCCAGGTCCGCGCGGGCCAAAGACCCGGATCCGCCGCACGGTCTCGCGCAGTTCCGCCGGCAGTTGCCCGAGGGTGATGCGGGCCTCGCGCGCAACCAGATCTGCGTGCAGCACCCGCTGGCTGCCCTCGGCTTCGAGCGCGCCTTCCAGCGCCCGCAGTGCCGCCACGCCGCCGCCGGCGGTAACTTGCAGCCCGACGTGGCTCTCGCCGATAGCCAGCGCCATGACACCGTTCGAGGCTTCGGCTCCCGCCGGTTGCAGCGCCGCGATCCCCAGGGAAAAGCTGATCGGCTTCAATTTCGCCGCCCGCAGCGCCCGCTCGAGCGCGGCGAGGTGATTCTTCGGAATGCCCACCAGCGTGGCGTGTTGTTTGCCGGACGGGGAGAGGGACTGCGAGGCCACGACGTGCAGGGTCTGGACGTCGCACGGAAACCCGCGCTCGGCCTCGATTTGCAGGAAGCCCGGCACGTCGGCCTCCGGCAGCGCGGGCACCTCGATGTGCGTCGTCAGTGCCCACTTCAACGGCAGACCCACAATGCATTGGCGCTCCCGGACCCCGAGCGCGTCGAGGTGGTTCCGAATCTCCCGGCCGACCAGTTCGGGATCATTGGTCAGCGGGTCGAGCGACAGCGAGAGGGAGAAGGAGTGCTGAATCTGCAGGGCGCCATTGGTGCGACGCAGCGCGACGCCGTCGAGGCGGCTCCCATCCAGCGTCAGCCCCAAAACGCCGGAGAGGCGTTGTCGCTTCAGCAGGTCCAGTTTGGTCAGCTTGATCATCGTGTTGCCTTCGCTAAGAGCCAGTTCTGGCGCACCTCTTTGCCCAGGGCCCAACCGAGATGAGTGAGGTCCTGCCGATACACTATCTTCGGCGTGCCGCTGCTGGTATCGAAGACGAATTTCACCCGCCGGTACCCCCGGCCATGAGGGCCGAGGGCGGCAATATCGGCGGTAAACTGGTAGCTTTGCGTGGTGATAAAATCCCCGGCGGCCAAGGCCTTCAGGGCGTCCGGGGAACTCTGGCCCAGCGCGTCGATGATCCACGCGATGGAGGTCAGATTGTTCGGGTTGGATTGGCGATAGTTGACCAGTTGCTGCGCGACTGCCGTGTCGCCCCCAAGCAGGCAGGCCAGCACGGCCGCGCTGGCTGTATTCACATTCACCCGCCCCTCGACGTAAGCGCCGCTGGTGGCGGTGAGGTTCGTGCCGATTAGCGCGAACTCCGTCGGCGTCATTGTGCTCTTCAGGTAGAACTCCAGCGGGCTGGCGAAGCGGACCGGCGTCGGGCCGCCCCCGGGCCGGCCGCCGCCTGGGCCCTGGGGCGGACCACTGCTCAGCAAGCCGAGACTGCCGAGGATTTGCGCAGCCCGCGCTGCGCCGAAGTTCGTTTGCAGGAGCGAGATCAACTGGCTGGATCCGCTGCTAAGGCTGGAGATGTTGATGCGAACAGTCCCATCGCTGTTCGTATTCGGCTCCCGGCTATAGACGGTGAAGTATTCCAGCACCCCGGGATCGAGCATGCCATTCTGGTTGTCGTCGGTCTCGTTCGGGATCGAGGATCCCGTTGCGGTTTGCATCCTCGCCCACCAGCGTGTCCATGTCCGCGCCATACAGCAGGCGCAATTCGTCCACGGTCTCGAAGGGATCGCACTTGCACTGGTAAGACGGCTGCTGCATGGCGTAGTAGGTGACGGTGGGGCCGTTGCCGTTGGTGTTCACCCAATCGAGAATGGCCTGGGTCAGGTCCGCCGTCATGCGCGGCAGCCAGATGAACGCGTTGCTGGCGGCGAGCGGGTTGCTGGCGGCCATGTTCAGGTTGAGCTTCGAGGCTTCGTCCACCAGCCCGAAGCAGAGGCGGCCCGGGCCGACCGGGTTATTCGTGTCGCGGCCGATGAGCCAGAAATGGGCCTCGCCGACCGGGACGGCCTGGCACTGCGCGTCGTTCAGGCTCAGAAAGACGCCGTTGGAGCCATTGGCGGCCTGGGCGGCCAGCAGGTAGTCGAGGTAACGGGCCGCGCCCTCAATGGCCTGGTCTGCCGTCAGGGCTGACACCCGGTTGTCCGAGGCGCGCAGCTCGAAGTTCATCGAGTTCGCAAAATAGAGCGCCAGGCTCACCAGGCCGAACGCGATCCACAGCACAATCACCAGCACGGACCCCTTCCGCGTGGAACGTTGACCCTGGATACAGGCGTGGTCTCTCATTGCGTCCCTCCGGCAGTCAGGTTGGCGCGAGTCTGCGAGACCAGCGGGACGATCATTTCCAGCGGTTGCACCTTGCCCGCCGCTTCACCGGGCTGGGGTACAAGCTGGATGCGGACCCGGACCGCCACGGGAAGGTTGGTGTCGCCGGCGCTGGTGTCCCACGTGTGGCGCCATTGCGTGCCGTCATAACAGTCAAATTCCAGCGTCTGCACCTTGCCCATGAGCCACTGGATTTCCGGGGTCTGGGTGGTGGTGGCCAGCAGATTGCGATTGATGCAACGCACCAGGTCCATGCCTGCCTGGTTCCGGTCGGACGGGGCCTTCAACTCGTAGAAAACCTCCTGCAGGTCGCCCCAGGGAGCCTTGTCGGTAATGGCGCCGGTCGAGGTGTAGAAATCCAGGCCCGCGCTGCCGGCCTCGCCGCTCAGACCCATCGTAGCGCCCGTGGCTTGCACCCCGCACTTGAAGTCCCCGGCCAGGAACCCGCCCGGACCCACCGTTCCCTTCAAATCGCGACACAGAATATCCAGCGCCCGGTTGACCGGCAGCGCCTCTTCGATGGCTTCCGAGGTCTTATCCCGCAGGCGCACCGCCGTGGCAAACACCCCGTTGATGGCCACCAGCACGATGGCGCAGATCGCCACCGCCAGCAGCATCTCGATGAGCGTAAAGGCTCGGGTGCCGCGGCCGAAGTTGAGGTCCGAAGTCCGAAGTCCGAAGTCCGAAGTGGGCAAGGCCACTGCCCCACCGGTCATTGCGAGCTTCAGATTTCGGATTTCGGTCATTCGGACTTGTTTCGGATTTCGGTTTTCGGGCTTCGGATTTGTTACTGTTGCGAGCTGTCCACCAGCGTGCTCATGCGCACCGAGTAGTCGCGGTTTTGCGCCGTGAAGATCACTTCCACGGAAAGCTGGCGAATAACGTTCTGGTTGGGATCCTGGTTCCAAGGATCGTTGTGCATCGTCCAGCGGAATTGGCGCTGGCCCTCGGTCAAGGTGCCGCTCTGGACTGACTGGTTCCAATTCGTGGTGACGAGGCTTTCGGCCAGCAGCCGTTGCGCCACGCGGGCGGCTTCGCCTTTGCGTTCGGCCACCGTGCCGGCCAGGCTGGCAATGTGCAACCCCTCGACGGCCGCAGGGATGACAATGGCCATGAACAGCAGCGCCGCCAGCACCTCGGCCAGCGTGAAAGCCGCCGCGGACCGCCGGCGCGCGCCCTTGTGCGCCACTGCTGCCCCAGTCCTTCCCATGTAACTCATGTAACCCATTTAACTCATTTGACCTTTCAGCATTTCAACGCTTCCAAGAATTGAGTTCCCGCCCGCTCTACTTGTCCGTGCTCCGAATTTCATAGTTCAAGCCGTCGCGGGATTGCGCCAGCCAAAGCGAACCGCCGTCACCGCTGGTCAGGTGGAGCATCTGCGGGCTGCTTTCGCCGATCGACCCGTCCGGCAGAAAGCGAATCGTCGGCAGGCTGGCGTGGGCGAGATTCACGCGCGGCACGCTGGCGGTGCTGGCCTGCCGGCTCCGGTTCATGGTGTTGGCGGGCGCCACGACGGTCTGGTTCACCACTTCAATCTGCAGACCGCTGTCGAGCGTGAAGTCCACTGCTTTGGGGTCGCTGGTTTCGTAGCTGGGCTCCGCTTCCAACCCGAAGGTCCCCTGCTCGGCATCCACCCACAGATCCATCGGCATGCCTTCGGACACCGCCCGGCTCTGGCCGCTCCGCGTCAGCGCCAGCAACCGCCGCGCCTCTGAGTCCAGCGTTCGGCCATGGAAGAACCGGGAGAGCTTTGGCGCCGTCAGCGAAATCACAACCGTCAGGAGCGCCATCACCAGGATCAACTCAATCAGCGTGAAGCCGCGCCGCGCCTGGCGCGCGAACCGCGCGGCTCTTCCGCTGCCTGGTTGTCTAGTGAGTAACCTCATTCAACGCTTCATGGTCCAGTTGGCGATGACCATGTTTTCTCCCGGCGGCCCTGCGGAGCTCAGGTCGTAGGAAGTCGGGTTGTGCCGGCCCGGGCACTCGTAAATGTAGTCGTTGCCCCAGGGGTCCTTGGGGATGGCGTCCGACTGCAGATACGGCCCGCGCCAGTTCTGGGCGTCGCGCGGCTGCTGGATCAAATCCATCAGCCCGTTCTTGCCTTTGGGATAGTAGCCGTTGTCCACCTCGTAGGCGTCCAGGGCGGTCTTGAACGTCGCAATCTGCGTTTGCGTCGCGGCGATCTGCGCCTGCTTGGTGCGATTGGTGAAGCGGGGCAGCACGATGGCCGCCAGGATGCCCAGGATCACCAGCACCAGCAGCAGTTCCACCAGCGTGAAGCCCTGCCGGCGTGAGTGCGCGGCTTGATTCCTTGTCAGAGTGATTCAGTTTCATAATATGGGATTATCGTTTGTTCACTTGATATAATCTTGCAGCGTGAAGATCGGGAGCACCATGCTGATGAAGATCGTCCCGATGAACGCGGCGATGAAGAAGAGCATCATCGGCTCCATCAACGCCACCGCCGTCTTCAGTTCCCGGTCCAGGTCGCCTTCGGTGACGTTGGCGATCCGGACCAGCTCCTGGTCGAGCCGGCCGCTCTCTTCCGCCACCGAAATCATCTCCACCACGGAGCTGGGAAACAGCCCGCGGCGTCTCGGCCAGGCTCGCGCCGAGCTGCCCGCCCTGCTGCACGCGCTCGATGGACTGCGACACCGCATCCACCAGGATCTGGTTGCCGATGGACTTGCGGGCCACGCTCAGCCCTTGCACCAGCGGCACGCCCGCGCCCAGCAGCGTGCCCAGCATCCGGCAGAACCGCGCCATGGCAAACTCGGCCACCAGCGGGCCCAGGACCGGGGAGCGCAGCACCAGGCCCTCCCACGTGCGCCGGCCCTTTTCCGACGTGAACCACGTCCGCAGCAGGAACCCGGCAACCACCAGGCCCACCGCCACGAACAGCCCCGTAGCCTCTCACCACGTTGCTCACCCCGATCACGATCTGGGTCGCCAGCGGCAGCGTGGCGCCGAACCCTTTGAAGATGCCCTGAAAGCGCGGAATGAAGAACGTCAGCAGGAAAATCAGCACGCCGATGGCCAGCACAAACAGGATGCTCGGATAGAGCATGGCCGACATCACCTTCGAGCGCAGTTCCTTCTCGCGCGCCTGAAAGTCGGCGATCTGCGCCAGCACCAGGTCCAGGAACCCGCCCGTCTCGCCGGCCTGCACCATCGCCGTATAGACCCGCGGAAAGGTCTCCGGCGACTTGCCCATCGCATCGGCCAGCGACATGCCGTCCACCACCAGGTCGTGGATTTCCTTCCACTTCGCGCTGGCGGCGGGCGAGGAGGATTCCTTGTAGAGAATCACCAGCGCCCGGCTCAGCGGCACGCCCGCGGCCAGCAAACTCGACAGCAGCCGCGTGAAGTTCTCCAGCTCCCGGCCGGAGACCTTTGCCGACCGCTTGCGGAACGACAACGAAGCCAGCGCAGCCGGCAGCGCGAAACCCGTTCCCGCTCCCGCGCCGGCCTTTTCCGCCAGACTGACCGGCCGCAGACCCAGCCCGGCCATCTGCGCGAAGGCTTCCTGCCGGCCCGCGGCTTCGAGCTGGCCCTCGGCCATCGCGCCATCCGCCTGCAACGCTTTGTATTGGAACGAGGGCATGTCAGTGCCGGGCTACGGTCGCGCTGGCAGGCGCTGGTTCCTTTCCGGCGCCCTCCGGCGACTCCTTCTTCGTGGTGCGCTCGACCTCCTTGGCCGTGGTCACGCTCAGCACTTCTTCGACGGTGGTGATGCCCATGCGCACCAGCCGCCAGCCGTCCTCGGCCAGCGTCTTCATGCCCGCGCGGCGGGCAGCGTCCCGGATCACGTCGCTCGAGGCATTCTTGAGAATCAACTGGCGAATCTCGTTGTCGCTGTCCATCCACTCGAAAATGGCGTGCCGGCCGAAGAACCCGGTTTGGCGGCATTCCTGGCAGCCGACCGAGCGGTAGATGGTCGTGCTGGCGGGAATGCCCACTTGCGCCTTGAACGCCTGGGCCGCGGGCGAATGGTCGGGCTGCTTGCACCGCTCGCACAGCACCCGCACCAGCCGTTGCGCCAGCACCGCTTCCAGCGACGACGCCACCAGGTACGGCTCGACCCCCATATCCACCAGCCGGGTCAGGGCCCCCGGCGCGTCGTTGGTGTGCAGCGTCGAGAACACCAGGTGCCCCGTCAGCGATGCCTGCACCGCGATCTGCGCCGTCTCCTGGTCGCGGATTTCCCCAATGAGAATCACATCCGGGTCGTGGCGCAGGATCGAGCGCAGCCCGCGGGCAAACGTCAGCCCCGCCTTCTCCGAAACCTGAATCTGGTTGACGCCCCGCAGCTGATACTCCACCGGGTCCTCGATCGTGATGATCTTGCGGTCGGCGTCATTGATCTCGTTCAGCGCCGTGTAGAGCGTCGAGGTCTTGCCGCTGCCGGTCGGGCCGGTGACCAGGATGATGCCGTGCGGCAATTGGAGCACGCGCCGGAAGCACTCCAGCTCCCGCTTGTCCATGCCCAGCTCGCCCATCCCGCGCAACGTCGCGTTCTGCCGCAGCAGGCGCAGCACCACCGCCTCGCCATGCAGCATCGGGATCACCGACACGCGAATGTCCACTTCCGCGTCCTCAATCCGGATCTTGATGCGCCCGTCCTGCGGCAGCCGCTTCTCGGCGATGTTCAGGTGGCTCAGGATCTTGACGCGCGACACGATGGCCGGCTGAAACCGCTTGATCTGCGACGGCACCGGCACGTCCTGCAAGACGCCGTCAATGCGATACCGGATCCGGAACTCCTCCTCGAACGGTTCAAGGTGGATGTCCGACGCCCGCAGCTCGATCGCGTCCCGCAGGACCTGGTTGACGAAGCGGATGATGGACGCGTCTTCGGCCGCGCTGTCCAGGTCGGTGTCCTCCTCGCGGTGCTCATCCACCACCGTGAACGACTCATCTTCTCCCAGCGTCCCCAGCGTGTCCGCCCCCACCCCGAGCCGCTTCTTCATCTCCCGCTGGATGGCCTCGCTCGAAGCGAGCACCGGTTTGAGGGTCAAGCCGGTCATCGTCTTGAGCGCATCCAGCCCCTGGGTCGCGAACAGCCGGCTGGTGGCCACTTCCACGCTGCCGTTGACGCGCCGCAGCGGCAGCAGCTCCTCCTTCAGCAGGATGCGCGCGGGGAACAGGGAGAGAAGCTGGCGATCCAGCTCAATGTCCTCCAGCGTCGTGTAAGCGAGATCGTATTCCTGCGCCAGCCAGCGGAGCACGTCCGCCTCCCCCTGCAGAGGCTTCTGCGCTCCGGACTGGCTTTGCCGCAGCAATACCTCCGCGTCGGCCGAAGACAGTTGCTTGGCCGCGACCATCTTGTCGAGCAACTGCTTCAACGACGCATCCTGGCCGACGATCTCACTCATGACTGGTGATTGGTAACTGGTGCCACTGCGTCACGGCATCACGCATCACGCACCACGTCTGCTCACAGCAACCCGTTCAACGTCGCGATCGCCTCCTGCCTCGGCGTCAGCAGCTCGCGCAGTGCCGCCTGCGCCTTCTCCATCTCGGCTTGCTTCGCCTTGCGGGATGCGACGTACTTCTCCAGCGCGGCTTTCAGTTCCGCCTTGGACGCCTTCGAGTCAATCGCCTTCTGCAACGCCTCGGCATCCGGGCTGGGCGCCCCAAACATCCCGCGCCCTCGGTCGCCTCGGTCGCCCGGAGATTGATTGTCGCCCCCGCGAGGACCGCGCCCGAACATCCCGCGGCCCATGCCGCTGAAGCTTTCCCGGCGGAGCTCCGTGACCTTCTGCACGCGCGGTTGGATCGCCTTCCATTCGTCATCGCTGGTCACTTCCAGCACCTCCTTGTAACGATCCATCATAAACTGTTGCATGCGTGCCGGGTCATAATCCCCCCCGCGGCCGGGCCGTCCGCCATCGCGGCTGCCGTTCGGGCCCTTCTTTCCCCCATCACTCGGCTGCGCCACAACTTGACTGGCTCCCAAACACATTACGGCGGTCATACCCGCCACGACTAACCATCGGTTTATTCTCATAATCTTTCTTATCCTGCGGTTTTGGTTGTATGCAGCCCAAAGGCGCACGTCAGCGCCCCTGCGTGCTGCAAGCTGGCTCTGCCCTCGCAGCCAACGTGCCAAGCGTGAAACTGGCCTGATTCCTCGTATTCGACCGCTCCGGTGCGCAGGATTTGCTCAGGCCGCGGCCACCTCCCGCGCAGTTGTTGCGCGAATCCCCTCGCCATTTATTTCGCTTTACCTGCAGGGCAATCCTGCTTAAGCTTCTGCACAAGTGCTACAGAGCAGCGTGGTGTAGAAGTAGAATAGCGCGCGCGTATGAACACAGTTCGCAAGCCAGTTTCCGGGGCGGACCTCTCCAGGCCCCAGCCAGGCGGCAGGAGCCGTCGTGGTTTTACCCTCATCGAGTTGCTGGTGGTCATTGCCATCATCGCCATCTTGGCCGCCCTCCTCCTGCCCGCGCTGGCCAAGGCCAAGAGCAAAGCCCAGGGGATCATGTGCCTGAACAACAACAAGCAGCTTATGCTGGCTTGGCGCATGTATGCCGAGGATCAAAGCGACCGGACGGTGGCCGCGATGAAGATCAGTTCGCAACCGAATCGCCCCAACTGGTTTGCCGGCACCCTCAATTACGACAACGGCAACGCCTCCAACTATGATATCAACCAGGATATGATCAAGAGTCCCATGTGGACGTACACCGGCAAGAACAAGAATATTTTCAAGTGCCCGGCCGACCAGGCAACGGTACAGGTGGGCACGCAAAGACTCCCGCGCGTCCGCAGCAATTCCATGAGCCAGGTGTTTGGGACGGGCGAATGGCTCGACAAGAGCTATCAACCCGATGGCCAGAACGTCTGGCGCATCTACGACAAACTGTCTGCTATTGCTAATCCTTCGAGAACCTGGGTGCTGGTGGATGAGCATCCCGACAGCATTAACGACGCTGCCTTCGCCGTTGCTTGCACCGACGCCAACACCACAAGCGCCCAGATCATTGACTATCCGGCCAACTACCATAACGGCGCCTGCGGTCTCGCCTTTTCAGACGGCCATGCCGAAATACGCAAATGGAAAGGCGGCAAACTCCGGAACGCCGCTGTCCAGTACAACAACTACCTGCAACTCAACGTCCCCGCGGAGGACTCGTGGAAGGATATAGGCTGGATGGCCGATAATACAACCGTGAGAAAGTGAAGGCGGCCCATGCCAGAAGCCCGTCTGTCTCCTATGCAAATGAAAGCAACGTTTTGTATCTCAATTCTCCTCCTGACTGGCGTGTTCGCCCTGGTCGGATGCGGCAAGTCTGATAAGGGACAAGCAGCAGCTATTCCCGCGACCATGGACCTGCCGCAGTTCCAGCAAGCCTTCCCGTCTGCCACCCCGGAACAGCAAGGTAACATTGACAAGGCAGTGAACGGCGTTCGTTATCGGCTCTACCCGGACGCCCTCGCCGCGCTGGACAAGCTGGCCGCCGATCCTGCCCTCACCGAGCCGCAGAAGAAGGCCGTCAGCGACCTGGTTGCGGGGATCAAGCAGACCATGGCCAAAGCCCCGGCGCCACCTGCCCGATAAGCCGGGTTCCGCTTATGAAAACCACCCGCTGCTTGCTCGTGCTCTTGGCGGCCGACCTCCTCGCCGCCCTGGAGGGGGGCGCGGGCAGATTCGGTTGGGGCGGCAAAGGGGGGCGGATAACATGGTGATAGGCATAGGTAGTGGCATAAACGGCCGTGGTGTCGAAGCAGAATAGCGCGTGCGTATGAGCACAGTTCGCAAGCCAGTTTCCGGGGCGGATCTCTCCCGACCCCGGCTGGGCGGCAAGAGCCGTCGTGGTTTTACCCTCATCGAGTTGCTGGTGGTCATTGCCATCATCGCCATCCTGGCGGCCCTCCTGTTGCCGGCTTTGAGCCGGGCCAAACAAAGGGCCCTGCTGACGCGCTGTATGAACAACAACCGCCAGATGATGCTCGGCTGGAACATGTACACCGGCGATTTTTACGATCTGCTGCTCGAGAGCCTGAAGAACAGTAAAGCGCCCTATGACGCCAGCCGTGTTCTCTGGGTCGGCGGCAATTTCGACAGCCCGGATCAAGGCATCTGGGATCCGACGGTCTATATTGACAAGAGCCCGTTGATGCCCTACATCGGCAAGAATCGCGAGTTATGGAAGTGTCCGGCGGATCCCGTGCGAGTCAAAAACAACGCGGGCCAATCTGTGCCGCGGGTCAGGGTCAATTCCATGAGCCAGGTCTTCGATTTTGGCTCGTGGCTTGTTGGGGTGCCGTCGGGCGGGTCTTACCAGTGCTACGGAAAAATGACGGACATACGGCGCCCCACCGACACGTGGGTGTTGGGAGAGGAGCATCCTGACAGCATCAACGACGCCGCGATGGCCAACCAAATGGCCGGAAATCCAGGTGACCCGGCGCCCAAGATCATTGATTATCCCAGCAGTTACCACGGCGGTGCAGGCGTCTTTGCCCTCGCCGACGGACATTGTCTTAGTCGCAGGTGGCTGGGCTCAGTGATCAAGCCGCCTGTAACCGGGAGCAAGCTCCCGCTGGGGAATAATACGCCGCAGCCCGTGGACGCGGGGACGGCCAAAGACCTGATCTGGTGGGCGTCCGTTACCAGCGTGCGACAATGAAAGCGAACCGCTGCCTGCTCATGATCCTGGCGGCCGGCGTCCTCGCCCTGGCGGGGTGCGGCAAGTCCGGCCAATCCAAGCCGGCGGCCGTGCCGCCGGGCGTCATTGATCTCGGCAGCTTGCAGCAGGCGTTCCCCACTCCTACCCCGGAGGTCGTGAACACCCTCAACAAGCTCAGGTTCGCCGCCCGCTACCGCCAGTTCGCCCCCGCGCTGGCCGAGTTGAACAAGCTCTCCCAACTCCCCGGCCTCACCGAGCCGCAGAAGAACGCGGTCAGTAACGTGATCGAGCAGGTCAAGGTTGGCATACGAACCGCCCCTCCGGCCCCATCCCGGTAAGACGGCCAAGGGCGGTCCAAGCCCGATTTAGCCGCCGGCCATCGGCCCTAATCCCTCTCCAGATTTCGGCGCTTCGCTGTCCTCCGTGGAATACCCTGTGGGCAGGACGGCATCCGGAGGGACCCTCGATAGGCTGCGGTGTGTATTCCTGATTAACGGCGCAAGCCGTGTCTCACCCCTCCCCAGGCCTTAACGGCTGCATCGACCCCCGCCTTTGACTCGCCAACCAGTGCGCCCTGCCCACCAGCCCGGACGACCTCCACCAGCCACTCCCCATAGTACCTCCGTAGTCCCTCCGTAGTCACCTCCGCAGTACCTTCGTAGTACCTTCGCAGTACTCTCTGTACAAACGGCTCATGAGTGAATATAGAAAGACAGGTAAGATGGTGTTGCTTCGGCAAGCATGCGGGGGCAGTAAAAACGCCGCGCGCACCTGAGCGCGGCGCCAGGGTGCCCATCAGGCCGGGATGGGTAAGGTCAGGCAGGCTGCGCTCAGCCGGTATCGAAGGGCGGCAGCGCCTGCTCGTAATTCCAGGGTAGCCACCGGGTCGGATGCTCCAGCGCTTCCTTGGCGTGGCGTTGGAGTGCGTTGAGATAATCCAGTGGATTGGCGGCGCAGAGTCGGCAGGTGTGGATCAAGCTCATGAACATATCGCCCAGCCGGGCGCCGTTCTGAGTCTTATAGCCCATGGAGTTTTTCCGGTGGAGAATGGCCATTTTGAGCGCGCGTTCGCAGAGGTTGTTATCCAGGGGCGCACCGGCTTGGCGCAGGAACAGGGTCAAGGGGTCCCAGTGCTTGAGCATGTAGTTGAAGGCTTGGCCCAGCCCGGAGTTAGGTTCCACCCGCTTCTGGTCTAACTGCTGGCGCATCCACTGCTGGAGATCAGTCCATGACTTTCTGACTGTGCTGCTGGTGGAACAGAAGCCGTGCCTCGGGCGAGAGCGCTGCTTTCTTGGCCTGCGCCTCGTGTTGGTAAACCTCGCCCAGACGTTCCAACACGTGCTGGCATTCCTGCGGGAAGTTTTGGGCGATGTCGACAAACTGCCTTCGGCCATGGCTTAAACAGTTGGCGAGGATGCTCTGGAACTCCTTGGAGGGGTTGCGCGAGAGCGCGTCGCACATCTGGATGGGGGGTGAGGAGTTGGCGGCGCGGCGAGCGAGTAACTGGTCCAGGTTTTCGCCGGCGTGACGATGTCCGGTAACAAACAGCGCGATCGTGTGGTCCTCTACCTCGGAGATGAGGCCGGTGGTGAAGATCCCGGTGCGCTCTGGCTGCTCAGCGGCGGGGCCGGTTTCCTTGGCCAGGCTTTGCACCCGCATGGTGGTGTCGTCGTTGTGGATCACTTTGCCTTGGGCGGCCAGCGTGATCAAAGCCTCATGCACCGGTTCGAGAGCTTGGCCGGCTTGGGCCATGAGTTCCCATTGCGTAGAGGCGGGCAGACGCACGCCCAAGTCGACCTGCATTCGGTCCAGCCGGTAGTGGGGCACGCCCGTGCCAAAGCGCAGATACCCCAGCATGGGGCCGACCTGCGGATCATATTTGCTCAGCCCCGCTTCCTTGGGTGCTGGGGCGGTAAAGAGCTGGCCGCAGAGGTTGCAGCGTAGCTTCTCCAGTTCGAAGCGGGTCGCGGCAAACAACGGTTGGGCGGTAATGCGCACCAGTTGTCCGAGCTGTTTTAGCGCGTAGAGTTTGCCCCTTTTGCAGCCGGGACAAGCATCGCCCGGGCGGAGTTGCGGATGGGTCACCCGCACCCGTTTAGCTCCGGTGTAGCCCGCCGCGGCAGTGCGGCCGTGGCCTTTGCGCTTGGGCCGAGGTGCGGCTGCCGTTGCCGGGGTCTGGGAACTGGCTGGCGGCGGAGGAAAGAGTTGCTTGGTCTTTTCAGTTTTCGCACCGAAGATCAGCCGCTGGAGCCGGCTCAGGCTGGTCTCCTTGGCTTCGATGACTCCCATGACCCAGTGGAGGGTCCGCAAGGACTTCTCGACCAACTGGTAAATCTCCGCCGGCAACAGCCCCGCCAACTTGGCCAGCAACTCTTCCAGTTGCGTCGGGCTCAGCGTGACGACCTCCGGAGCACGGCTCTTAGCCACAGCCCTCTCCGCAAAGTCGGCGGCGAAAATCTGGCCGCAACGGATAAGCCCACAACTGCTTGAGCGAGCGATTGGGCCGGTTGGTCTGATCGTCTTTGCCCCGCCCGGTGGTCAACCCCAGATAGATCCAGTTGGCGGCCCGATAACAGGTGCCGGCGAAGCGTTCCGGGTCGATAAACGTCTCCAGCAGATAAACCGGATGCTCATAGAGCGCTTGCCAGTCGGCGGCAATCCGCCGCAGCCACCCGGCTCAATAAATGGCTGGCCAAGTGGGGCACCTTCACCCAGGGCAGGATCAGGAAGCGGGTATTGTAGGCCAGCAGGTGAATCTGGGCTCGGCGTTGCGAGGCCGACCAACCGATGAAGCGGTCGCGCGCTCCCAGGTGCCGGGGAGCCGAAGACCAGGCCAGAGCGGCCACCGGTTGGCCCTGGGCGTAAATCAGGTATTTCAGATGCTCGCCGACCGGCCGGGTATAACCCAAGTAATGGTGTGCCTCCATGAGGCTGCCGAAGAGTTTTTCGGCCGACGTGCGCCGGACCTGGTGGATCTCCAACGCACCCAACTGAGCCAAAGAACACTCCAACGGTGCGCTCACCCACTCCGATGGGCGCGTGGGGGCTCGGTGCTGCGTGGCATTGTTGGGTGGGCAAAACCGCTGAGCCGGCAGTCGAATGTGACCCGCTCGGTGCAACTCCAGCATCAGGCTCCGGGCGACCATGTCGCGCGGACGGCCATTGGGCTGCACCCAGTTCCAGGCGGCACATAGCTCGGCCGAGAGCCGCCGCCGACTCAAACCGGGATGGGCGGCGATCAACTGCCGGATAAATTCAATTTCCTGGGCGCTAACCCTGCGGCCCCGGTAAACAAACTCGCTCTGCACGACCGCCAGCTTAGGCGATCAAAAATGGAACGCAAGGGCATGGTTGATATTGTTTTCGCTCCAGCCCGGGCGCTCAGTTAAGCCGCCGGTGCAATCGGCCGCCACATCGGAGCGGCTCGGGCGTGGTTGGGGTTGCCGTTCCAGATCAGCAACTGGAGTTGATGCACATCCAAACCCAAGGTCGACTGTTGGCCGCCACTGGGCCACCAGCCGAAGCGTCCTTGAGAGAGCCGTTTTTGGCAGAGCCAAAAGCCTTGGCCGTCATACATGAGGATCTTAAGGGCTCGACGACGGCGGTTCGAGAATACGAACAGCGCGCCGGCAATCGGGTCGAGGTTAAGTCTTTGACGGCAAACCTGCACCAGCCCGTCAATGCCTTTGCGAAAATCCACCGGCTCGACCGCCAGCAACAAACGCATCTGCGGCGTGAGCTGAATCACGAACGCTGCCTCCAGAGCCCTTGGGCCAAAGCCAGAGCGCCGGCGCTGTCAGTTTGCGCCAGCCGCAGAGTCAGTTTCGAACCCTCGCGATCCTCCAGTTCAATGACCCACTGCGAGCCGCTGGGGCAGGCACTCATCGGCACCTCGACAAACTCCGCAGCGATGGCACCAGACCGAGGAGCTTGCGGAGCTGCAGTGGCCACCAGGTGGTGCTTGAGGGCGGTGTAATTAACCCTCAGAACCTGGGCTACACGGCTCAGTCCATAGCGTCGCGCCAACCTCACCATCGCGCGCCATAGCGGTTCCGGGATTGGTTCCCGATGTTTACGCCTCTGGCGCCAAGCGGTCAGGGCTGGTTGAACCCGCGCAATCGCGGCTGCAAATGTGGGATCGGATTTGGTGGTCGTCTTCGTTGCCATATTCTGGCGCGAAGACTACCGCGGCGGCCGCAAACGCCGTCACACACGATTGCCGAAGCAACACCACCGCGGAGTATCTCGATGACCTCTTTGCCGGCCGCCGCGACAAAGTGGTGGAGGTTGTGGAATAGCAGGGGAGCGAGGCCGCGATTCGCGAGCACCTCCTCAACGGGAACGCAAAGAAATCCGTCGCCGCGTATGTAAGAATCATACAAGGCTGCAACCAGTATTGGACTCCTTGAGGAAACCCTCTCGCCGGCGCGTGATGTAGGATCGACCATGCCTGATTCTTCTGATTTTGTCCAGCGGATAATCCTGAACGCCGGCCGTTTGGGCCTGTGACATGATGAGCGGCAACGGCCCAGTGCGCAGCCTCCTGGGCGAGATGAACTATGACGAGCATTTTTACACGCATCGCCCGAAAGGAACTCCCCGCTCATGTTGTGTGGGAAGACGCCGAGTTCATGGCGTTGCTGGCCCTCCAGCCGGTAAGTTCGGGACACCTCCTGCTGGTTCCTAAGGAGCAGGTGGATTCCATCTACAACCTGACCGAGAAAGCCTATTATCGCCTGTGGCAGATCGTAAGATTCCTGGAAGCCCCTTTGCGGCGTGCGATTGGCGCCCCACGCATCGGGCTGGCATTCGAGGGGTTCGGCGTCGCGCATGCCCACCTCCATCTCATTCCCGTGTATCGCCGGGGTGACCTGGACCCGCGCCGGGCAACGGCGGCTGCCTTCGAAGACCTGCGGCCGATCGCCGAACGGATTCGTGCCGAGATCGCGAGCGCGCCCGGGCTGTCGCTGGGGCCGTGGCACGTATAGCTGCCACTTTATAATCGTGTCAATCGGCGCCTGGACTCCGGCGGCGCACACCTTGCTACTCCCCGGAATTCTGTGAAGAAGCTTAGGTATTCCACGACACTCAAGGTCACTCTA
Source organism: uncultured Verrucomicrobiae bacterium (assembly GCA_963822005.1). Classification (GTDB taxonomy): domain Bacteria; phylum Verrucomicrobiota; class Verrucomicrobiia; order Limisphaerales; family UBA8199; genus PALSA-1440. The sequence continues at coordinate 45,522 of CAWGGD010000039.1, forward strand.
CTTGGGCCTCGGCGTCTTCGCGCCGAGGCTTTGCGGTCCGTCGGGAACCAGCTCGAACAAGTCCCTGATTTCATCGGGAATGCCGCGCGGACGTCCGGAGGCGCAATCCACAAATACCCAGTCGGTTTCTCCCTGCGCCAGGACTTTTTGATCCGCTGCCCGGACGAATTTGTATCGGCGCAGGGACCGCACCTTTCGGAAATCGGCGACCCAGGTCAACACCGTGATGGCGTCGCCGGCGAACGCAGGAGTGAGGTATTCGATGTGGTGCATCCGGGCGACCCACGTCGCCCCGATCGCCTCAGTCATCCGGGTGCAGCCAGCAGCGGTGGCATGTTGAATGGCCGCATCCTGCATCCATTGCACATAAGCGACATTGTTCACATGCCGGTTTCTATCCAACGCCTCCGGGGGCACTGTGATTTCAAAACGATAAGCCGGTTCCATGGTTATATCCGGTTAGAGCGAGCCCACGTCGGAGCCGGTGGCCGCGGCAGCCAGCCCCGGCTCGGCTGCCTGTGCCTCGGCCATAGCCATAGGCGGGATACAGAGCGAAGCGGCAAGCCACTGCATGAATTCCCGGTGCGTGTACATAGTCGGCAGTTGTCCTGCCAGTCTTCTTGCTTTCGTTAGCCCGTCAAGCCAAATCCCCCGAGCCCTGCAGTTTGCCAGCTTTGTCCTTATCTGGGAGGTCCTTTCTCCAATGTGACATTGTGTGAGGACGGCGAAGCGCCCGGGGGCGTGAAAATCTCATACCTGCCTTGAGCGTAGTCGCGGGTCTTGATGAGCAGCCGCTCGTGCGCCGCATCGAACTGCCCGCGGCCTTACTCCTGGGCGAACGGCTGACGCCCGTAACCATCGCCGGTACAGCCGTCGTGCTGCTCTTCACGATAGTAATCATGAAGTGGGACAAGACGGCCGGGTGACGGCCCGCCGGAACACCAGCGGAGCGTGGGTTGCTTGCGGAAACAGAGCTGATGGAATGGGGCGGCGCGCATTCGCCTGCTGGCCTTCATCACGCGCACTCCGATGGACTGCCCGGTGGCGGTCATCTTCGGTGACACGACGGCATGGCAGGTGCGAGTGACGCCGCCGCCGGTCGCAAACCGGCAAGCGGATGACGATAGCGCGGACTCACGTCCGCTGCGGCAGCGTCTGGGAAGCCCCTCTCCGAATTGGCAGAGTTGGAGCAGAGAGCTTCTTACACGACTCAACAAGCTCGGCGACACGTGCATCGGGTGTTCCAGCTTCGATGTCCGCAATGACGACATCGCATGGCGCATACTCGCGGGCCATGCGCTCAAAGTCAGCCATGATCTCGGGCATGGTTTTGTTGGCGGCATCCATGGGCGTGTACATCACCGCCCGGCGAGCGGCGGGAAACAGCGCCTTGGCCCGCGCCAGGTCCGATTTGATGCCCATGTCAATGTAGCCGATGCCCGGCACCTGGGCGTAGGCCTTGAGATAGGGCGTGGCATTCCAAGCGCAGTTGTGAATGCCGATGCAGCCGTAAACGGCAGCCAGTTTCTGGTCCAGCGGCAGGAGCAGGTCGTGATACACCTTCGGGGAAACCAGGTTCACCAGGCAGTTGCTCGCCGTCACAAACCGCACGTCCACTCCGCTGGCGCGCTGGCGTTCGTGCAGGCGCCGCAGGCCCTGGATCATCGTCTCACAAACACACGCGAACAGGTGCTGAGCCTTTCCGGGTTCTTCGAGCATGTCCATCAGCAGTTGCTCGCCGCGCAGCCGCTGCGCGTTGTTGAGCACCCCCTGCCAGTTGATGAAACCCTCGACGTGACCCTCGCGTGCCGCGATCCACTCGACCTGCTCCATCAATTGCGCGAAGTACGGATTCCGATCGAGGTCAGGCGGTTCGAGGCGCGCGAGCTGTTCGTCCGTCAGACACGCGTGGGCGCAGGTGGGCCAGTTGTTTTCCGCATAGACGATAGGAACGCCATAGATCGCCGCGACCGTGCAGGCGCCGTAGGTGCCGGTCAGCAAATCGAGCGGCCTGTCGGCTCGGGCAATGCCGCCGATGCATGTTCCCGGAAAACGGCGTTTCAATTCGGCGCGCATCTTTACGACGCACTCGCGGCGGCAAGCCGGGTCGGTGTGAAAGCGCTCGCCGAAGTTGATGTCAAGGCGCTGCCGGTACCAGGCGGGCGTGAAGCCGATCTCCGGCCGCAGAAAAGGCTCGTTCCCATTGGCCGACCGGCGTGTCGCTGGAGCGCCGGGCGCGATGTAGCTGACAAGCTGGGTAAGGTTGTTCATTTCCCGTTCGCCCCTGGCCGTCGGCTGAAACAGCTCACCAGTAAGCCCACGAGCAGAATCGCCATTGTGCCGAAGAGCGTGATCAAAAAGCTGTGAAACGGATTGCGCCACGCCGCGAGCGCACCGCTCCATTTCGGCGAAAAGGTCATCCACGAAATCACGAGGACACCCAGCAGAACGCCCGTGGCCGCTGCCGCGTTTCTGGCCAGACGCGAAATCAGCCCGAGCAGGAACAGCCCCAGCATGCCGCCGCTGAAAATCCCGGCCAGCGACCACCACGCATCCAGCGCGCTCTGAATGCGCATCATTGCCAGCGCCATCCCTGTGCCCAGCAAACCCACGGTCAGCGAAGTGCCCCAGAGCACCTGCATGGCCTCTCGTTCAGTCGCTTGCGGACGGAGATAGCGCTTGTAGAAATCGCAAAGCACCAGAGTGGCCGAACAGTTGATGCTGCTGGAGAGGGTGGATTGCGCTGCAGCGAAGATGGCCGCGATGACCAACCCGGTGAGACCCTTGGGCAGTTGCTTCACGATGAAGTGCGGAAAGACCGCGTCGGGCTTGGCGGCGACTTCTGTCGGCAGCAGCTCCGGCCGCGCCGTGTAAAACGCGAACAGCCCCGTGCCGATGAAGAAAAACACCGCCGAAATGGGCAGATACAGCATCGCGCCCAGCCACACGCTGCGGTTCGCGGCCTGATCCGTTTTCGCCGTCTGGTAGCGTTGCACGAAGTTCTGATCAATCCCGAAGTTCTGCAAGTTCATGGTGATGCCGAAGAGCAAGACAACCCAGAAAGTCGGCTGGTTTAGCGCCAGATCGAAGCTGCCCAAGGCGAACTTGTCGTGTTCACCGGCGATCTGCAAAACCTGGCCCGGTCCTTGTGGCATGCCGATAAGAATCGCCACCACGCACGCCAGCGCCCCGACGATGAGCACAATGCTCTGCATCACATCGGTCCAGATCACCGCCTCCATCCCCCCGAAAAGGGTATAGACGATCACCATCCCGCCCGTCGCTACGATGAGCCAGGGCACACTCCAACCAGTGAGCGGCGACAGAGCCAGCGCGAGCAGATAAAGGATCGTGCCCATGCGCGCCAGTTGCGTGAGCAGGAAGCAGAGCGCCGCGTAGGTGCGCGCCCACGGACCGAAGCGACGTTCGAGGTGTTCGTAGGAGGAAAGCGCGCCTGCCTTCCGGTAAAACGGTACGAACCACTTCACGGAAACCCAGGCGGCAGGCGGAATCGCCAGGCTGAAGACGAACGCATTCCAGTTGCTCGCATAAGCTTTGCCCGGCAGCGCCAGGAAGCTGATGCTGCTTACGTACGTGCCGAAGATGGAAAGTCCGACAGCCCAGCCCGGAATCCGCCGCCCCGCCGCCATGAACTCCTCGGTGTTCCGGCTTCTGCGCCCGACCCATAATCCCAATGCCACCGTCCCCACGAGATACAGCAGCAGAGCGGCGAGGTCTATGGCGGGAAGGACAGTCATAATTCCACATCTGTCTGGCGCTCAACAGACAGAGAAAGGGGGCAAGAGTCTAGCGCAATCTGCCCCGGTAAAACTGTCGGCTTACCGCGAGCCTGGTCTCGACGCAGGGTGAGGTTCCGTTGGTCGAGGTGCCCGCAGTGGAGATGTGGACGAAGCCCATCAGATGCAGGTGCCCCGCCAGCCATTAAGAATCGAGTTGAGGCAATCGGACTCGCAGAACCTGAACGGCCTCCTTTTGCCGGGAAACAATGACATAGAGCGACCCGTCGTGGACGAGGGAGGCAGGATAGCCATATTCGCCGCCCTTGGCGTGTCCCGGGCGGCGTTGGGAGTAATGTTCATCTCCCATGATGTAGTGTTCACCGAATCGGACACCATCGCGGGACAAAGAGAGTACCAGCGGTGTGCGGCCTTTGCCGATCGGGTTGCCGACATAGTAGAAGCGACCATCGGGCAGGCGACCGAACTGGAACTTGGCATTGGTGTCGCTGAACTCGGTCTCCGCCGGTTCAGACCAAGTGGCGCCCTCGTCCCGGCTCTCGGTAATCCACAGGCGATGGGCAAAGGGCCCTTTTCTCTGGCTCGCATTGCGTAACAGCATGTGCAGCACGTTGTCGTCGGTCTGATAAAACGAGCCCTCACAGAGCGCCGCCGGCCAGTCCTGCCGAGTGGCAACCTCCCCGAACGAGGCCGGATCATCCTTGATCGTGCGGTTCATGGTGGCGGGATAGATGCCAGTCATGTGCCACCCACTCAGCCCGGCCCGGTCATCGGACCAGGGGAAGGAAATGTTGCCGGAGATGATAAGCCGGCCAGAGCGGGTGTGCTGGGGACCGTGATTGGGATTAACCGGAACGCCGATTTCACGAATGACGCTCCAGGTCTGGCCGTTGGTGGTCGTGACCGCTTGCAGCCGGGTTCCCTCCTTGTGGAGGCCGTAGTTGCCGAAGTAGGCGACCAACGTGCCCTGGTACTGGTGAAATCCGGCGGCGGTCAGTACTCGTTCGTTGCCCTTCTCATCCCGTATCGAGTCCACCAGCGGACGCGGCTCGGTCCAGTGGTCGAAGTCCTCGGATGTGGAAAGAAGCACCCGTTGGCCCAGGTCGTCCTCATTCGTGCGTCCGTTGGACCAGATGGCGAAAAAGCGCCCTTGGAAAAAGGTCAGGCTGGGATGGTGAGAATAAGTCCATTGGGACTCCGGCCGATAGAGATAGACACCTTCAACCTTCGGATGTCGGGCGCCCGGCAGGGCCGCGGGCGCGCCGTCGTTCCACTCGGCGAGGTTCGTGACGGGGCTGCGACGCGGAGCGTTGGTGGCGGGATCGGCGATCACCGCCAGGGTGGCGCATGCCAGCAAGACGAGAGCCAGGTTTCTCGACTTCATAAACATCATTTCGGGGATAGGTCGGCGCCGCGGCAATGTCAGGTTTTGAGCCGATGCTGTCGCAGCAGCGTGGGATAATCATGTCCCTTGTCTCGGACGGCCAGAAGAATTTTGGCGCAGGCCCGGGCAATCTGGTTGCACATAATTCTATTCACGGCTTATGGCTGCCCTGCGTGAGCAGGCGCCACGTTTCGAGCATCTCCCTGGCCTCATCCCGGTCCCGCGGCGGCACCGTCGCGCGCAAAACGACTCGCGCCCCGGTTTCCCGCACGAGCATCCCGACTCGGCGAACGTAGGCCACGGTGTGCTCGCCCTCCTGCGCCGGCAGGCGGCTATACAGGACCGTGCCCGAGTCGGCACAACATTTAAGCAGCCAGTGCGGGTCGTACTTTTCGGGATTGCCCAGGTCAATGGCCCGAACGAGTTCACAGGCACAAAGCCGTTCGAAAAATGGACGATGCAATCCGCAGAAATGGGCGAATCCGCCCTCAAAAGGGGCGAGAGACCGTTCGATGTAGGGCATAACAAAGCGATCAATCATCGCCGGCGAGAGCAAGGTCGCGGTGTCTTCGGAAATCCTCACCCCTCCCTGAGGAAAGAAGATCCCTTGGGAGGTCCCGTGCCCGTGGATCATGCTGTTGGCAGGCTCGCCCAGCATTTCCTTGATGCAGCGGGTAACCCGCAAGTAGAGATCCAGGCAGATTTCCAGGAGTTCAAGGACCCAACCCTGTTCAGCCTTCTCACCCGCCATGGCCGTGAAAATCCTGTCGCCGTAGAGCAGGTGTGCCACGTCGAATACGCTCTGCGTGTCCGGGTGATAGGGGGCAATCCTTCTCTCTCCTCGCTCCTGGTGCAGGCGGTAAAATGCCTGGGCGCGCAGCACCAGCTCGGCTGTTCCGACGTCAATACCGCGGGCGGCACGAATGGCGTCCACCGCCAGCGGCTCTCCCGGCCAGGGCATTTGATCCGTGTGAACGTGATAACCCTGCCCGGCGACTGACGGCACAAAGACTACTCCTAAATTGGCTCGAATGGCTGGGATTCCATCGGTGGGCCATGTCAACCACTGCGCGTGCCCGCCGCACCTCAGCCTCCCACATGAGTTCGGGGTCGGCGAAGCGCCGGTCATAACCCGTCGTATCGTAGAGAGGGCTGGATTCCGTCGGGACGAGCAGCAGCGATGGCCCTTTCCCTTCCCAAAAGCGCCGGTGGCTTTCAATTTTCTCTATCATCAGTCACTCTAACTAACTACTTCTGTCAGCAGCCAAGCACCAGGTGCGTTATCTGCGAGGCGCTTTCTCTGGGACGGCTTTGCGTGAGGACGGCGAAGCCCCCGGGGTCGCGATAATCTCATACCTGCCTTGAGCGTAGTCGCGGGTCTTGATGATCAGCCGCTCGTGCGCCGCATCGAACTGCCATGCATTGGCTTCCGACAACTCGCTGCCGTCCAGTAGCACGCGGGCTGGTTTGGCGGGCAAGAAGATGCGGAGGATGTGGGGCTCGTGCTGGCCGGAGATTTCAACTTTGAGGGACTGGCCGGAATCCACCACCACGGAGGTCTTTTCCGGTTTGGGATGTGTTTCCGGGTGCCATAGGGTGAACTGGCTCTTGCCGTCCGGGTAGATGAGCCAGGTGGTGAAACCCGTTGAATTGGTATCGCCCAATCCGGTGTAAGGCCGCGTAACCCGCAGGGGGATGACGGCGCCTTCGCGGACAAACACAGGGTATTCATCGAGCGGGAACTCGCGCTGAAGCTCTGCGGGGCCTTGCAGCAGCTCGTGGTCGCCGAAGAGGTATCGCCAGCGGCCCGCGGGGAGCGACACGGCACGCTCGCGCTTGTCCTCGTGGATCGGCGCGACCAGGAGGTCGCCGCCAAACAGGTAGTGGAACCGGCCCCGGGAGAGCGGGCGCATCAGCGGCTGCCCGCCGTTGTGGCACTCGACCACATGCGAATACATGTAGGGGACGAGCTCGGTATGCAACCAGGAGAATTTGCGGATGATTTCAAGCTCCGGCCAGGAGCGCTTCCACAGGCGGCGTTCGCCATGACCGCCATTCAGGAACAGGCCGCAGAACGTCGAGAATTCGGCCCAGCGGATATACACGTTGGGGGCAATGTCGGTGTCGGCGGAGGTGCCGAATTCGTTGGTCGCCGCCGGCGCACCGCTCGCGGGCTTCGACCAGTTCCCCAGCAAGGCGGAGGTGGCGGGGCCGATGTCCTCGGGGTTGCTGCGGCCATGGTAGCCGGCGACGTCGCTGCCGATGACACAATACCCGAGGCGAGCGCTCTGCAGAATGTCCCTCAGGGCGCCTTCGAGGCCACGATCTTTATCGCTCCAGGTGTGCCGGTTATCGCCCACCCACGTGACGGTGGCTGCATCGAGCGGCGAGAAGCCTTCCGGGTGGCTCCAGGGTTGGTCGAGCGACCGAACCAGGATGGCGAACTCAGGATTGCGGCTTAATCCATGCCGGTATTCATCGCGCGCGTAATGGTCCATGTACTGGCGCGTCGTCATCCATCCCGAATAAACCCGGTTAAAAGGGACCGGGATTTTCCCGACTCTGCCGGAGAAGAACGTGTCGCAGCCGTCGAGCTTCCAGCCGTCCACGCCCCAATCCAGGACCTGCTTCTGCAGGCCGTGCCACCACTGCATGGCCTCGGGGTTGCTGTAATCAATGAAGCCGCCCGTGCCTTTCCACCATCGCCATTGGTAGCCATTGCCCGCCAGGTAGCCTTTGGAGCGTGCCTCGTCGTAGAACTCCGGCGACTTCGTGACCCGCGTGTCCTTGCTGTAGCTGTCAACCATGCAGGTCATCCACAGGACGATGCGGTAGCCTTGGTCCTGGAGGCCGCGGAAGAACTTTTCCGGCTCGGGATAGCGGTCCTCATCCACCTTGAAGTCGTTGTAGCGGTCGCTCCACGGGCTGTCTATCAGGATGGTGCGTACTGGCAGGTCGTATTTGGCGTAACCCTCCAGCAGTTCGTTCACCCGCGCCGCCGTGTTGACATCATCTTCCCACAGCCAGCATTCCAGCGCCCAGGGCGGGGTCAGCGGCACGCGCCCGTGGCGCGACCCGTTGAAGGGAATGCCCCAGAACGGGAGAATGAACACGAGGTAAAGCAGCGCCCCACAAAGCAAGGCCAACCCAAGCAACACCTTGAGAAGACGCAACAACCGGCTTCGCTTCTTTGCGCCAGGGCCAGGGGTCATCAAGCGGCTTTCAAGGCGAAGCTGGTCAGCGCCGGGCCAGGGGCTCTGGCCGGGGACAATCGTTGATGAACTTCAGAGCCTCGGTGACCAGGATGTCACCGGTACGTTCGCCCAGGCTGGTTTTCGATATGTAGGCATACCGCTTGAAGCTATCGTAATCTTCCTTGGTCAGGATGTAGCCAAACGCATCGTTGGTAAGGCCGAAGAGCAGATTGTTTTCACCGCGCATCTTGCGCTTCAGGTAGTAGCCGATGTTGGGCAAGGCTTCACCCGGGATGGTGAGGATTTGGGCGTTGCCCAGGTTGATGACATTCAGTTGTGTGGTCAGGGTCGTCACCTCCGCGCCGGGGCTGCCGGGGAGCGTCTTCAGCAGCGCGCGCATCAAGGGCGAATCAACGGGCAGGGACAACGAACGCGCGGCGCAAAAGAGCTTGGGCGACGCCTGCTCCGGTGCATCATTGACAATCCGCAGAGCCTCGTCGGCCAGCAAGCTGCCGATCCGCTGGCATTCTTCCCAGCCCCGGGCCTCTTTGCTGCCCGGCAGCCGGTTGTCGGCGGTGACCATTCCGCCCTCGGCGCTATTCATGAAAATTCCTGTGCCGCCACCCTTTTCCGCCAGGCGCGCGTAGAGCGGCCCGACCAGGTCCGGGCTGCAAACGCCTGCCTTGCTGCCCAGCACCTCGGGATGGATGGCGTAATTGACCAGTGTGGCGATCGGTTTGCCGGAAGCATCCAGCGCCTGGATGACATGACAGCGCGGATCATACAACTGCTCCGCGTAATAGTTGTAGGCGATCTTCCCTTTCGCCTCGCCGGTGGCGATCTTGAGCCGCGCCGGCTGAAGGTTGGTGGCCGCTTCTTGGAGCGCCTCGGCCATTCGGGCGCAGACCAGCTCCAAATACTTTTCTTCCCGGGCCGTGCCGCCGGCGCCGTCCGGGAAGCCATAACAATCCGGCGCGCTGTGCGTATGAGTTGCGCCAATCAGGATGTTCTGCCCCAGGATCTCCTTCACCGCAGCCCGAACCCGGTTGCCCAGCACGGCCGGAAATCCGAGAAAGTCCGCACTGACAATTGCCACCTTCGTGCCTCCCTGCTCCAGCACCAGCGCACGCACCGTCAGGTCGCCTTGCCTTCGGGTGACGGGGTGCGAAGGGCCCACCCCGCCGCTGACTGGCAGCAGCGGGTCGGGGTTAACCGTCCGGACCGCAATCCCGGCGCGCAGGTCAGCAAAGGCAGCGACAGTGGACACCAAAAGCCAAAGGAAGAAGGTGAGTAATTTAACATTCATGCTTGTGGGACCTAAGATAGCCTAAGCGGTTCCTGCGGCAACAAGTGAAGAAGCCGCCTCGAGACCCGGCCGGATGGCTAGCCTCCTGGGAGAGACGGATTTCTTCACGAAGGGGGCACACCCTATTCGGTGCGGCAACGCCCTTGACTGCAAATCAGTGGTCTAACTGTTCGGCCGTATCAGGCTCAAAATGAGGCTCAAAATGAGTGTTGACGCGCCGCCTCTTCCCAACCAAACTGCTCTCCAGGTATCATGCAGACTTCCATCAACAGTGGTCTGTCCGTGATTGACTTCTACGAAGAAAGGACCTGCTATGAAAAACCCCGTCTCTAAACTCCTCGGTTCTCTGTCCGCGGCGCGTGCCGGTTCGGCACCCGCCCTGGTCATCGCCTTGCTGGGCGCGACGCCCTCACGACTCGCCGCCCAGTCGGACAACTTTAACGCCGGCAACGACAGCGCCTGGACGCATTACGCGCTGCCAAGCTATGGCGCGCCGACCTACTCTTTTCCGCCGGACGGCAGCGGTGGGCAAGCGTACCGAATATACGCGCCTGCGACCGGCGCCGATCCCAATGGCTACAGGTATGCCCGGGCGGCGACTTACCGGGCGGACGTGGCGTACACGAACCGTTTCTCAGCGGGAGCGGACTTGCTGGGTTGGAACGCCACCTGGAATCAGGAGGCTGGCCTGCTTTTCTACTTGCAGAACGCCGGCATCGGAACGTCCGATGGCTACGGCGGAACCTACTCGTCCGTTGACCATAACTTATACATCAGCCTGGTCTATCACGAAAACCCAATCACCATAGGCGGATTGGCTAACGGTTCTGTCGCGCTGGACCCAAACCACGGCTATCGACTGGTGGCCAGCAGTCATGACGGATCCACTTTCTTGTTCCAGTTGTTTGACAGGGCGCAGCCGAACAGCCCGTGGGCCTCCTCGATCGCTCAGAACACCGGGTACGTGGACACCGCTGGCGTCTGCGGTTTGATTGTCCTAGAGCGCGACTATCCCTCGGCGACTGAGGGTGCGGACGCCACGTTTGATAACTACGTTGCGGCCCTGCCGGCGGCGGGCACCATGCCCACGACGGTCACGGACCTCTCTCCGCCGCCCGCTGGGAAAGCCACCGCCTTTTACCCCACCATCACTGTCGGGATCCTGGATCGCGACACGACGGTGGATACCAGCTCGATCGTGCTGTGCCTGGATGGCGGTTGGATTCCCAATGCCTCGCTGACCATAGACCCGCAAGTACACAAGCCGGGTAACCAGCTCGGTGCGGTAGATTTCGGCGGGGCGACGGTCACCTACGCCATCACGAGCTTGCTTCCGTGGGGCAGCAAGCACACCAACATCGTCGCGTTCATGGACAGCGCCAGCTCCTGGCAAACCAACACTTGGACCTGGACCACCGCTTATCCGTACCTTTTTGCCAGCAACAGCCTGCCCCTCGGCAGCCTCAGCGTGCGGGGATTTGACACGCGCATGGTGCAAAGTTACAACGGTGGCACGAACCTGGAAAACAGCCTAGCCCGGGCGCTGCAACAACTGGCCATCCCTCCTCAAATTCCGATTGATCAGACGGCGACCAGCATCGTGGAGGTTCTGGATTGGAACAAGGCCTCTGCTCCTCCCCAAAACGTGCCGGGCTTGTGCGCCGGGAACTCCAATAACATCGCGGTCCAGTCCCTCGCTTACCTGGAGTTGACCGCTGGCCTTCATCGCTTCCATATCAGTAGTGATGACCGGGCCGGCCTGTACTCGGGCGTCAACCTGGCAGACGCAAACGCCCTGGTGTTGTGGGAGAACCCTGCCAACACGGCGAACACCACGTTTGACTTCTTCGTCGAAGCCGACGGACTGTATCCGGTTCGCTGCATCTGGGAGGAAACGAGTGGGAGCGCAGCCTTCAGTCTCAAATCCGTGAATCTGAGCGACTCTTCTGAAGTGCTCATCAACGATCCGGGTAACCCGGAGGGCGTTGTCAAAGCCTGGTATCCGATCGTGTGCAAGTCATCGTCGTCCGTGACCGGACCATACAGCGTGGCTTCTACAGCCGTGAACGTCCTTAACACCACCGGCATTGTGGGCAGTGGCTGCAGCCCGACCGTCGTGGGCCAAATGGTGACTGGTGGAACGTTCACCGTCCCAGTGGTCTCCGGCGCGACGCGCTTCTATCGCCTGGATGCTCCCCGAACGACCAGGATCACGAACATCAGCAAGGGCGCTTCGGACGTGGTGATCACCTATCAGGGTAATTAAGCTGGTGTTGCTTCGGACAACGGCTATCAGGCACGCCGGCGGTTTTGACGAAAAGGGAACCACAAGGGGTGCCTATTTTCCATTTGCGCTGGTGGTGTTCGTCGTGGGCTTGGGCTATTACGCGGGCCAGCCGCCAACGCCTGTTCCGGCAAGCGCAAGCCCGGAGTTGTTTTCTGCGGAAAGGGCGTTGGGGCACTCGCCGAACTTCACCGTCGAGCCGCACTCGGCCGGATCAGAGGCCCTAGAGCGGGCACGGGATTACCTCCTGGCCCAGTTGAAGCTGTGGGGTGTGGAGACCCAGGTACAAAGGACGGCCGTTATCAGGGGCCATTCGATCAGTTATGTGGAGAATGTCCTGGGGCGCATTCCGGGCACCAACCATGGCGGGTCCTTTGTCCTGACCGCCCACTACGACAGCGTGTATTCGGGGCCCGGGGCAGCAGATGATGGGGCGGGCGTGATCACGATGCTGGAAACAGCCCGGGCGCTCAGGGCTGGGCCGCGGCTGCCGAACGATATCATCTTCGCGTTCACCGGCGACGAAGAGCGCGGCCGAAAAGGAATCAAAGCGTTCACCGAACATCCCTGGGGGCAGAACGTTAGGGTGGTCCTCGGGTTGGAAGCGCGCGGAACTCATGGGCCAAGCTACATGTTCGAGACCAGTCCGGGAAATTCCTGGCTGATCGAACAGTTACGCCAGGCCGGCGTGAAGCCGCGGGCAAATTCCCTAATGTACGAGGTGCACCGGCGCACCCCGAACACGACGGATTATGAGGTAATCAAGGATGATGGGTTTCCGGGATATGGCGTGGCGTTCGTGGGGGGGCTTTGTTATTACCATTCGGCCAACGACAGTGTCAGGAACCTGAGCGCCGCGAGCATTCAGCACCATGGTGAATATGCCCTCGGTATGGCGCGTCATTTCGGCAATCTGTCTGCGGAGGAGTTCAACCGGGCCACACAGGCGGTCTCAGATTCCGTTTACTTTAACGTGGTCGGTTCATGGCTGGTCTGTTACCCGGCGCGTTACAGCCGGCCGATTTCCTGGATAGCCGGGACCTTCTTTTTCGCCGTTGTCGCCCTCGGCTTCATGCGGCGGCGGCTCAAGCTGTGGGACATGGTTGCCGGCGCTTTGGGTTTATCGCGGGCGGCAATGGCTGCCTTGCTGGTTACCGGCGGCCTGGTGTGGCTGGCTTACCGGGCTCACGGTGTTTATATCCTTTACCGGGAAAGCCTCTATGTTTCCGGGTTTGCTTTCCTGGCCCTGGCAACGGTAGCTGCTGTCTTCCTGCCACTATCCAGGCGATTGGGGGTGAGTTCGCTCCAGGCTGGGGCATTGGTCTGGCTGGCGATTGCCCTGGGAGTATTGGAGTGGCGGACCCCGCTGGGGAGCTTTTTGGTCGCCTGGCCATTGCTGTTTATCAGCTTGGGAATGGCCGTGTCCTTCTTGCCCTCAGAAACGAAATCTGAATCGGCCCTGCGGCTCGCCGTCCTGACGCTCTTCGCATCGCCGGCACTGTTGTTCATTGGACCGGCAGCTCAGTCGCTCATCTATATGGGGAGTGTCTTCGTCGCGCCGGTGTGCCTGGCGATCGTCATTGTGTTTGCAGCCACGGTCCTGCCTCAACTGGCGTTTGCCTTGTCGCGGGCGGGGTGGTGGTTTGCCATGATCGGCGCCGCCATCGGGTTTCTTCTCGTTGGCATCGCCTGGAGCAGCAACGGATTCAGCCCGGCGCATCCGCGCGAGAATGGTGTGTGTTACGCGCTGGACCTGGACAGCCAGAAAGCGATTTGGGCGAGCGGCGATAAGTCCCTTGACTCCTGGACCGCTCAATTCTTCAAACCCAATGAGAAGGGAACGCTGGAGGAATTCTTTCCCGGGCGGCAGACGGTTTATTTCAAGGCCCCGGCGCCGATCGTGGATATTAAAGGGCCGGAGCTGGAGACGCTGGAGGATGGGGTGGTTTCCGGGACGAGAACTACCCGGCTGCGAATCACCTCACCGCGCAAAGTGCCTGAAGTGGAAGTCACCCTATTCGGTCCCGAGCGATTCTGGTCGGTTGCGGTGGACAGCCGTGAGATCTCCGGCGCCAAGGGAAAGTTAACACTGCGTTTTGATGTATTCCCGCGGTCGGGCTCAATCGAGCTGGCGATCAAGACGACGCCGGACGGCGTGTTGGGTGTCAAAATCAAGGAAACGTCCCATTCGTTGGCTGGGGCGCCCAGCTTCCGGCCGCGCCCGGCCGACATGATCCGGCGGCCGAATGCCTTGGACTGGTTTGAGGGCAACAAATTGAAGGGGGATTTCATGTTCGTCATTCGAACCTTTCGGCTTGGTCCTCCTGGCGGAGGTGCCACATAAGACCCAGGAAAGTCCGCGCTGGCAATCCAGGCGGGGCCCGCGGCAAGAGGCGAAGAAATCGGGAAGATTGAGCAGGTAGCGGCAATGACCGGCCCGCAGGCCGTGAGCCACGAGCACTATCAGTTAGTTAGCAGCCCGGGAACCCCCAGCGCCGGAGGATGCTCCAGCCATTCGGAGTTCGATGGCCCGCATGAGGCGCAACGGGTGGTCGGTCTGAATCAGGTCAATGCCCCAGTCCATCGCCTGCTGGTAGTCTTGGATCCGCTCGTGTCGGCCGAGCGCATCGGAGAAGACCCGGATGTTCAGTGCATGACAGCGCGCGATCAGCTCGCGCGACAGGATCTCCCAGCTAGCATCCACGGCGTAAGGCTTCAGCTCCCGCGCGAGGGCTTCAAGTTCCGACGCCGATTCCAGCGGCGCAAGCAGGCGGATGCGTGGATTGATGGCCTTGACCCTTGCCAGGTAGGCAGGCGATCCATACACGACCGTCCGTTCGACAACCCGGTGCTGTTCCAGTGCAGCGGCCAGCGCCTCCGGCGCAATGGCCTTCGCATCGAAGTAAAGGTCCGCCTTGCCGGCCACCGTCTTCAAGAAGTCGTCCAAGGTCGGGAGGCCCAGCTTGGCATAGGGCCGGCCAAACTTCACGCCTGCGCTCAAGCTGGCGACCCCGCCGGACGGCATTTCCGCGATCGGCCCCTTGCCATTGGTCTTGCCATCCAGGTTGCTGTCGTGCAGCAGGTAGAACTTGCCGTCACGGGTTGTGCGCACGTCGAACTCGACGAAGTCCGCGCCCAGGCGCATGGCTTTCTCGAACGCTGGCACCGTGTTCTCCGGCGCGTAGCGGGAGGCGCCGCGGTGGAGCGAGAAGCGCACGGGCCGCGTCTTGACTCGCTGCCAGAGCGCGCGCGCGAGCACCTCCTCGGGCAGGTCGGTCTGGATCCAGTCCGCCCGCGCGGCGGTGGCTTTGGCCCAGTAATCCGGTCGGTCCCAGTCGCCGAGGCACTTTGTCTGCACCTTGATGCCGAGCGCGTGGAAGGCTTGGCAGACCCCGGCGGTGACTTCAGGCGCGTCAATTTCCACGGCGTCCAGATGGTTGCTTTGCGCCCACAGGGGCGGCCCGAGGGCCGGACGCCACTTGGCCATGAGCGCCACTTTGCCTGGGGCGAGGGCATAAATGTGTTGCAACCGGTCGGGCCGGTCATACACCACCACCTGGCGCTCCATGCCAGCCGCGAGGATTTCACGGGCGAGCTGCTCAGGATTCACTGCCTTGCAGTCCAGGTATAGGTTAAGTGCGCCCTTAGCGAGGCTGAAACATTCCTGGAGGGTCAGCACGCGCTCGCTGGCGAATCGTGCAGCAAAAGGCGAACCGACATCGAGTTGCTTGAGTTCCTCCAGGGTGTGCTCGGCCACCAAGAAGGGGCCGTTGGTGCCCGCCCGCAGGCGATCCTCATGCGAGAGCACATGATGGCTGTCCTTTGTCAAGCGCACATCCACCTCGGCCCACTCCAAGCCGTCTTCGATGCAGCGCACCAAGGCCGGGCGCGTATTCTCCGGCGCCTGGCCGGCTTCGCCGCGATGCGCCAGGACTTGGAAGGGTCTCGGCGGCTGGATCGGCTCGAAGAAGGGGAAGTCACGCGCGCCGCAGGCGGCGCACGCCGCCCAAGCGGCGAGCCACACACAGGCAATACGCTTTCCTTCAAGATGCATACGGCCGAGAACTACAGCCGGCACGGGAAAAAGGCAAGCGGGCCGGCGGCTCGACTCATCCCGGGCAACACCAAACGCGGTTCGTTCAATGTGCCGATGGTATCAAGGGCGCGCCCGCACAGGCCTTCACAGGTCTTTGACTCTTGCGCCGCCGGGAGGCGATGAGGATACTCCGCACCATGAAAGTGCTGCGGCTGCTTCGCAACCTGCTAATAGGTGTTGCAGCCATTATTCTTCTCGCGCTGATTTGCGTCGGCTCAGTCTGGATTTATTTCCATCCCCGCCTCCAGGTGGAGAGCGGCGTGATCTATGGCCAGCGTCACGGGGAGAGTTTGACGCTGGATGTCCTGCGCCCCTCCGGGCCTAACGGAATCGGGATTGTCCTGATGGCCAGTGGCGGCTGGAAATCGCAGGCAGGCTCTTTCCGGCAGTGGCTGGCCGCGCCGCTCCTGCGCCGCGGCTACACCGTGTTCGCCGTCTATCACATCGCGCAACCCAAGGCCACGGTGATGGAGATTACGGAGGATGTGAATCGCGCGGTGCGCTACATCCGCCATAATGCCGGGCAGTACGGTATTGACCCGCGGCGGTTGGGTGTCACCGGCGGAAGCTCCGGGGGCCACCTGAGCCTGATGCTGGCGACGCGAGGCGGTCCCGGGGATGCCAACGCCCCGGACCCGGTTGACCGCGAGAGCAGCGCGGTTCAGGCCGTCGCCATCTTCTATCCTGTCACGGACCTGCTGAACCTGGGCAACTCCACCGAGAATCTCCGCGACGGTGGTCCCCCCAAGAGTTTCGTGAAGGCATTCGGTCCGCAGTCCACCAACCTCGCCGTCTGGAAGGTCATCGGCCACGAGATGTCACCCATCTATTACGTCAGCTCGAATCTGCCCCCGTCGCTGATCTACCACGGCGATGCCGACACGCTGGTGCCGCTGGACCAGTCCGAGCGGTTCCTGGCGGAAGCCCGAAAGCAGGGCTGCGTCGTCGAGCTGGTGGTTCACCACGGCGGCAAGCATGGCTGGGTGTCCATGGTTTGGGATCTTCGGCGTTTTGCGGGCTGGTTTGATCGCTACCTGCGCCAGCAGGCGGGGTAGCCCTGGCTCTTCTATTACCATGATAACAAACAAGGCCTTTCTCGGCACTGCCCTGGTCACACTGGCGGCCGCGCTGGCTGCTCCGGCTCAGGATTCCACCTCGCTTCCCTACGACCAGAAAATGGACGTGGTCTATGGCGAGGTTCACGGCACCGGTCTGTTGATGGACGTCTTCACGCCGAAGGGAAAAGCCAACGGGCTGGGCATCGTTGACGTGGTCAGCGGCGCCTACTATTCCGACCGCCGCAAGCTGCGCGATCATATCCTGGCGCAGTTGTATTCGATCTTTTGCTCCCGTGGGTACACCGTGTTCGCGATCCGGCCCGGCTCCCGCACCCGCTACACGGCCGCGGAGATGGAAGCCAACGTGAGAACGGGCATTCGCTACGTCAAGCAGCACGCCTCCGAATACAAGATAGATCCCGACCGCCTGGGGCTGACCGGGGCCTCAGCGGGCGGCCACCTGGCTACTTTGGCAGCGGTCACCCCCGAAGAAGCCAAACCCGATGCCGACGCCCCGCCCCTGCGGTATGACACGCGCGTAAAGGCCGCCGGCATTTTCTTCCCGCCCACCGACTTCCTCGATTGGAACGGGAAGATGGCCGATCTCAACCTGCTGGGCAATCTGCTGTTCCTCGGCGGCACCAATGGCCATTCGGATGCGGAGATCAAGGAAGGCGCCCTCCGGATTTCCCCCGCCCGGCTCGTGAAGCCGCCCACGATCCCTTTCCTCTTCATCCACGGCGACGCGGACCCGCTGGTGCCCTTGCAGCAATCGCAGAAGATGGTCGCGGCGCTTAAGGCCGCCGGCGGTTCCGCCGAACTGATCGTGAAGAAAGGCGGCGGGCATCCCTGGATGACTCTGCCCGAGGAAGTGAAGATTATGGCCGACTGGTTCGATCAGCACCTCGGCGGAGCGAAGCCTGGCCCCGCCGCCAAACAGCAATAAAGACCTCACTTCCCGCCGGTCGGAGCCGAGGCCGGCGGTGCAGCGGCATTCGCTGGCTGCGGGCGCCCTTTGGGGACGAATTTGAACGGCAGCACGTCGGGCACCACCCGCACCTGGGTCGTGAACTTGAAATCCGGGGTCTCACTGCTGCTGCGAAAGGCCAGTTCCACAAAGAAGGCCGTCCAGCCTTTTGCCGGCGAAGGCACCTTGGCGAGATAGACCCCTTTCTTCTGTTCGGGCAGCAGTGTGTTCTGCCATTTCGGACCGAACGTCTCCAGCCGGAAATCCCGCGCCTCGGGATTGGTCGCCTGCCAGAGCATGGCATAGTTAGGCTTGTCCTTCGTGGTTACGCGTATGGACCCGTCCTTCTCCAGGGTCCAGGAGAATTGGGGCAGGTGGAAGTTCTTGAGGATAGCCGTGTAGAAGGTCGTCAAGGATTGATAGGCGTCAGTGCCTTTCATCCCATGGTCTGCGTTGGGCACGTAGCGGAGATACTTCACACCCGGCAGGTCGTTAAAATAGAACTGCGCGGAATCCGGCAGGAAGAACTGGTCGCCGGTGGCGTTCATGATCAACTTCGGCATCGTGAACCGCTGACGGTATTGGTAAGGCTCCTCGATCTTCATCAACGCGCGGTTTTCAGGCGTGCCCATCCAATCCATGATGCTAAACGCCGTGTAGTTCCCAATCGCCGGTGCCCAAAAACCGTAGGCCGCGTAATGGTGCAACATGGAAGGCTCCATGTTGAGCACGTCAATCACAATGGGAACAATCGCCACTACGCGCTTATCCACCGCCGCCGTCGTCCAGGTCGTCCAACCCCGCTTGGAGCCGCCGGCCACGACAAAGCCCTCCACGTTCATCTTGCCCCCCTCCGGGCTGGCGCAGAAAGCAGTCACGGTGTCCATGGCGCGCACCGCAGCTTTGGTCATCGGCAGCCGGGCCGGCCACTTCGGGTCTCCCGTGCGCAGAAACTTGTCCCAGGTGTAGGCGATTAAGGAGTCCTCCTTGCGCCCCTCGGTTTCGCCGGCAAACACCAGCGGTTGATTGGGCACCATCTTCAATTCGGCCAACACCGATTTGGTCGCGCGCGCGATTTGAACCAGGGTGTCGTCGGCGGACTTGGGCGGGCTGCCACCATTGGCGCCGCCGCTGATGAACAGAAGCGCATTCGTGCTTTCCACAACGTCGGGCTTGACGAGGACCATCCAATGCTTCCACAGCGGCCGGTCCACCTCGTTCGTCGTGAGCCATGCCTGCGAGGTCATCTCCAGAACATGTGTGCTGTAGTCCTTGCCTCGAGTGGTGCTCACGACGCGGTAGCTGTAGTTCGTATCGGGCGCCGCAATGTAGTCATCCAGCGCCGTCCGCTCGTCCGGGACTTGTTGAGCTTCGGCTGCTGTCTTGGGGTCTGGCGATGTCTGCTTCTCGACCCGGGAACAGCCAGCCAGCGCCGACCCGACCAAGACGAACCAGAGAGCGCGTTGCCAGAGGACGGCAGATTTATTGATGCAGGCATTGATCATAGTTTATCAAGAGAGACTCGTTTCCAACCAAACCGAGTTTCGGGAGGAGTCCGGCTTGTGGCTCGGCAAGTCAGCGCCTTATATGCCTCAATACTGCCCGCCTGTCAAAGGATCAGTTCGACATTTCAACACGTCTATCACGTTTATCACGTTCACGCTTGCAGTGGGATGGGCGGGGCCAATAGATTCCTGAGTCGTCCGGTGCGAGCGCGGTAAGTCCGTGGTGCAGCCCGCATGCGATAGCCAAGATGACTGCCAGGAAAAAGTTGATCGTAACCGGGGCGCACGGCTTCGTGCGCCGTGTGCGGCATCCGCAAGCGCGGCTTTGACCATGTCCGGTTGTCGGAAAGCCGCCAGTTAATGCGCGCGGCCAAGCGCTATGACCGCATCGTCCAGCACGGGACCCAGACCCGGTCTTCCGCCTCGGCCTGGGAAGCCATCGCTCACCTTCACAAAGGTCTCATCGGCGAGGTTTACTTGGCCCGGGGATTGTGCTTTAAGCGCCGGGCCAGCATCGGCCACACTCCGACCAAGCCGGTCCCTGCGGGCGTGCATTACGATCTTTGGACGGGGCCGGCGCCCGTGCGCCCGTTTACCCGCAATCGCTTCCACCACAACTGGCACTGGTTCTGGGCTTACGGTAATGGCGACATTGGAAACCAAGGCGTTCACCAGGTTGATATTGCCCGCTGGGGTCTGGCGTCGGATTCCCGAACCAGGTGACTGCCCTGGGCGGCCATTTCGTTTTTGACGACGATCAGGAAACCCCAACACGCTCAACTGCGCCTTCCAGTATGACCTGCCGGGCGGCAGGCGAAAGATGATCGAGTTTGAGGTCCGGCACGGCATCACCAACCGCGAGGCCGACATCGGCACCGACAAGCTCGGCAGCGGCAGCCGGGGCCGGATGTCATCGGCAATACCTGAAGCATGACCTCGCGCGAGAGAGTCTTAGCGGCGCTGAGGCACGAGCCACCAGACCGGGTGCCACGCGATTTCTGGGCCGAGGAGCCGGCGTGGCGGCGGCTTCTGGCCCACGTGGGCTACGAGGACAGAGAGCGTCTGCTCCGGCAACTCCAAATTGACCTGCGCCATCTCGACGCGCCTGGCCCAGCCGAACGCCCCATGGGCGACGGCGTCTTCCAGAACTTCTGGGGCGAGCGCTATATCTACCAGGAGACGCCGTGGGGGCCGATGCGCGAAGATATTCCCGGCGCACTCGCCGCCGCCGAGAGCCTCTCCGACCTGGAGGCGTTCGAGTGGCCGACGCCCGATGGCCGGGATTACTCCGAGCTCAGCCGCCAAGCCCGTCAGTATGAGGAGTTCGCCCTGGTCTATGGCTTTGCCGACGTCTGGCAGCGCCCGGCGCTGGTGCGCGGCTGGGAAGGGATGTTTCTCGATATGGCCGAGCATCCCGACCGCGTGCACTTTCTTTGCCGCAAGTTCACCGACTACTACCGGGAGGATTACACGCGGGCCGCCGAAGTGACCGGCGGGCGCATTGACCTCTACTTGCTGATCAGCGACCTGGGCAGTCAGCACGGCCCGCTGATGTCGTTGGCGATGTTTCACCAGTTCGTTGCGCCGTATGTCGGGGAGATGGCCCGCCATATTCACCGGCTGGGAGGGCGGGTGCTTTTCCACTCCTGCGGCGCCATGGGGCCTTTTATCCCTGACCTCATTGAGCTGGGCGTGGACGCGCTTGACCCCATCCAGCCTGTCACACCCGACATGGCCCCCGAGCGCTTGAAAGTCAAATACGGCGACCGCTTGAGTTTCCACGGGGGGATCGACATGCAGAGGCTGCTGCCATTCGGCACCCCCGAGCAGGTTCAGGCGGAGGCGCGACGCTACTGCGAGGTCCTGGGTGGCAACGGCGGCTACATCCTTGGCCCCGCCCATTTCTTCCAGCCGGACGTGCCGCCCGAAAACGTGCTCGCGGTTTACCTGTAGGGGTATCTCATTGACTTCTCAGCCTCCGATTCTTTCGCTTGGCCCAGCTTGCTCCTTCGTTTCCCGCCTGCTGCATCCAGCCAATTCTGTTCGCGCAGTTGGGTTTGGTTAGCGGGCAGAGGATGTTTCGGAGGCTCCCTCGGCTGCGCTTAACCCGGCGGCAGCAGCTTTTCTCCTGCGCAAGATCAAGGTGGGTAGTGATACGGCAGCACGTCGGGCACCACATAGACCTGGGTGGTAAACTCCAAGGGCGGCACGCCGCTGCCGGGATAAGTCAGCTCCACAAAGAAGCCCGTCCAACCCTGTGCCGGCACCGGCACGGTGCCGAGGTACACGCCGCCGCCCTGGTTCGTGAGCGTGGCGCTTTGCCAGGCGGCCCCGATGGTCTGCAGGCGGAAGTCGCGGGCGGTGGCATTGGTGGCCTTCCAGAGTTTGACGGCCGTGGGACTGCCGCTCGCCGCGACGCGTATGGAGTTGCTGGTTTGCAGCGTCCACGAGAATTGCGGCAGCGCAGCCTGGGCGAGCACCGCCTGGTAGCAGGCTTCGAACGTGAAGTAGGCATCGGAGCCGCCTAGAGAATGGTCGGTATTCGGGACGTAGCGGAGGTATTTCACCCCGCGCAGATCGGGGAAGTAGAACTGCGAGGAGTCCGGCAGGAAGAACTGGTCGCCCGTGTCATTGATGATGAACTTGGGCATCGTCAGCCGTTGCCGGTATTGGTAAGGGTCAACAATGGCCATCAACGCTCCCATTTGCGGCGTGCCAACCCAACTCATGATGTTCATGTTCGTGTAATCCTGGAGCGCCGACGACCAGAACCCGTAAGCGCTGTAATGATGGAGAAGGAGGCCTCCACGTTAAGCACGTCAATCACCGCCGGGATGATGGCCACCACTCTTTGATCCACCGCCCCGGTCAGCCAGGTCGTCCAACCCCGCTTGGAACCGCCCCCGACGACGAACGACCGGACAGTCACCCCGCCGCCCTGCGGGCTGGCGCAAAACGCGGTCACGGTGTCCATCGCCCGGACCGCCGCTTTGGTCATCGGCAATTGGGCCGGCCAGCGCTCATCGCCGGTGCGCAGGTACTTGTCCCAGCTATACGCGATGATGGCGTCCTCGGTCCGGTTGGTGGTTTCCCCGGCAAATATTAGGGGCTCGTTGGGAACCATCTTCAGTTGGGTGACGATGGTCCTGGTGTCGAGCGCGATTTGAGTCAGCGTCGGATCGCCGCTGGTGGGCGCGGAGTCGGGGTTGCTGCCGCCGTCAATAAACAGGAGCGATTGGGCATTGGTCACCCCAGCCGGCTTCACGATAATGAGCCAATGCTTCCATAAGGTCCGGTTCACTTCACTGGTGGTCAGCCAGGCCTGCGACCGCAGCTCCAGAATGAACGTCGTCTGCCCCGCGCCCGAGACCGTATTGAGCAGGGTGTAGCTGTAGTTGGTGTCAGGCGTGGCCACATAGACATCCAGCGGGGTCAGTTGCTGCGACCGGTAAAAGCGCTGCGGGAAGTTGGTGGCGCCGGAATCGAGCCAGGCCGACGTCGGGTTGGTTTGGCAGAGGCTGGCTAACACGCTCCAATCGAGCAGGTTGGTGGACGCCTCAACGCGATGCCAATGCCCCGTTCCGCCATTGAGCGTCACCAGGGCCTGGTGGTTGGAGGAGACGAACGTCAGCCCCAGATCCACACCGGCCATGGTTGTGGCCGGGAGCACCAAGGCGCAGGCCCCCGCCAGCACCCATTTGGGGAACGGCCGTGTCCTGTAGCCCGTGATGACCCGCCCCATCTAGAACGGCACCTTCTCCGGCAGGCCTTGCTGAAACCGGCTAATGTCTCGGTCGTTGGCACCGGTTGGCTGTCCAAAAAGCCACGGCGGCTGGAGCGCCAATCGCTGCCGTGTTGGGTTCCCGCCATCGCCATTTCTCGACATGTCCGTCGGCAAACGAGATGGTGGCGCCGTTGTTATGCCGCGTCGCCGGGAAGGTGATCCAGGTCCACAGCGGGAAGCCGAAGATATTCAGCTTGTTGGGGTGGCTGACGAAAAATCCGCTTTGCGAAATGCTGTTCTCGTGTTCATCCACAAACACAAAGGCCCGCGACGGCCCGGGATTGCCAATGGCCGAAATCTTGTGCCAGCAATATTTGGCGTAGCTGCCGCCCTTGTCGTCCCAATTCATATACACGTTCATGGACACGCTGCGCGTAGCGCGGAATTTGCCCCTCGTCCCGGACGGTTGACTTGTCCCCGGGACACTTGTAAATCCCGGGACATTTGTTGTAAGGGTACAGCGGGCCGGTCATGATGTTGATGGTGGTCAGGTCCGTATAGGCGTTGCCCTGCAACCAGCACTCGGGATCCGCCCATACCTGGCCGCGCGCGAAGGAGGAGCCGGAGGCGTGATTGGGCACCATCCGGTCGTCGTTATCGTCGGCATACAGGTGCCAGCAAAGCTGCAACTGCTTGTAATTGCTGAGGCAGGCCGCCGCCTGGCCCGCGGCCTTGGCTTTCGCCAGCGCCGGCAACAACAGCGCCGCCAGGATGGCGATGATGGCGATCACGACCAGTAATTCAATCAGCGTGAACCCGCTCTTCCCGTCCGGCGCCAGCTGGTGCACTCCCCTCTCATTCGAGAGGAATTCGCTGCGTGAGCCGCCAGGAATTAACCCGCCCAGGGTCGGTCCTTCAGGGCGACGTTCTTTCATGGTTTACATTGATGATTAACTGAGCCAACCACACTAAGCCGTTTCGCTTAGACCGACTCGACAAGCTAATGTTGAAATCATGCCACGTCTTTCGATTTTGTCCAGTGGACGATTTCCGACAATTCCAGCAAAAAAATACACAAAAGTGTTGACAGCTTCAGGCAGTTTTGTCATACTGCTCCCGATTGGCAGAGTCATAGTGTTGCATAATAGCCCGAAACAGTAACAACAAAGGCCAGCTAGGCCCAAGCTACATAAGCAATCAAATCACACCCATGAAAACCAAATTATCTTCCGCCGCCACCATGGCCGTCTGTGCCATCGTCTTATCGCTCGCTGTGCCGACGCCGGCAAATGCCTCGCTCGCGCAGTACGTCAACCCCGCGTATGCCAACGACTTCTCCAGCCTCACCGACGCTGGGTGGACCCACCTTAGCATATTCGCCCTGTCCACCGGCCAGACCTGGAGTGCGGCCACGGGCGCGTACCGGCTTACCGCGCCGCCCAACGGGTATAATCCCGGCAACGGCAAGTATGGCTTCGTTGGGAGCACCGTAACCGGGCTGACCATCGGTAATGGTTATGTCCAGTCGGACGTTGTCAGCTTGGGAGGCTGGTCCCGGTTCCTGTCGGTGCCTTCGGTGTCGGGTCGCGGTTGGGTAACCTCGGCGCTCCTCTGGGCCTCACCGGTTACGCCATCGTTTATGAGCCTTACGGCAACACCCTCGGCCGGAGACATCCGGCTCGAGAGGTTGGGGCCCGCCCGGCATCTTTCAACAACCTCGGGGCTCTGAATGTTACATTGACTCCCGGGAACCAATACACCTTTACCCTGGAGACCACCGGATCGTCTATCGTCGGGTCGCTCTGGGATGTGGGGCAGGTGGGGACCAGCCTGGTTGGGCAGGTTTCCGCGACCGATGCGACCTACGCCAGCGGCGCGTCGGCGTGTTTGTAGTGTGTCAGCAACCCATGCCCACCGTTGACACCACGTTTGACAATTTCCTGGTTGATGATTCCGGAGCCGGGCACCGGGCGTTGCTGGGCTTAGGCCTGGTCGGATTCCTCGCCGCCCGCGCCCGCCGCTCATAATTGGGGTTACTTTTTCAGGCTCTCGCAAGGCCGGTTCGCAAGAACCGGCCTTTCAGTTTGCGGCGGGCTGCCCCTCAGGGACGGATCGTTCGACATTGTCCAGTGGACAATATCGCAAGACAGTAGTATTTTCTAAGTAGTGTCCCTATAGGCTACAGTAAGCCTTGTAACGCCCACTCAACCAAGTTAACAGCAAAATATGAAAAGCAGTACCACTCCCTTATGGCTCAAGCTCCAGCAAGTCGCTTCTTGTCTTGCGGCAGGAGCATTGTTAACCGTCGCCGCCACGGCCCAGGCCCAGACGGACAACTTTAACAGCGGCGCCCTCGGCCCCGATTGGGCGACATCCATCTCCGCCAACTACCCGGGCACGATCTCGTTCGTTCCCGACCCCTTCGGCGGCCAAGCGATACGCATGGTGGCAACGAATTGCACGCTGACCCTCCCCCCGCCTGCCGCAGGACACCTATCAATACACCCCGCGGCTCCTGGCTTGGCGAACCGACCGGACTTACACCAACTTCTATGTCGCGGTGGACGTCTCGGATGGGATACATCCATTGACCAGATACGAATGCGCCTTTGATAGCCCTGATGGCCCGCGCTGATCAACGTTGTGCCGGGACCCCAGTGTCCCAGTCGGCCGGCCTGATTGTATGATAATGTGGCTGAACTATAATAGGTTTGGCGGTACTCCGCAGGGAACACGTGGAGTGATCGACATGGGTCACCTTACTGACGGTCAGGAATCAGCCTCTATATTTAAACCTTGGGCGTTCAAGGGGAATGCACTCTGCAGCCGGGCCACTCTTACCGGATGGTATTTACCGGCACGAACATGCTTGATCGACTGGGTAATCCATCAAGCGTTTACTGCGGACGTGTCTATGACCTGCAGGATCTGACCCGTCCGTTGGTCACAGTTAGCTGCCCCGACCCCTACCCCGGGTTTGGCACCTGTCTTTGGCAAGCCGCCGGTTATTGGGCATCGCCTCCGTAGTTGGGATAAATACGCTATTATCGCGCGAGGAGACGTTTCTAAACTTCGGAGGTACTGACGTGACGTTCGACAACTTCGTGGCCGCGGAATACCCGCCCGCATCCGTGAGCTTCCCGGGGACGACCAACGGAGAAGCCGGCCTTCCGCAGGTCATCAATCGGACCCCCGCCTCCTGGAGCAATTTCTACTCGCCAGCCGGCGGCATTAGCTTCACTGCCACTACGCTCGGCGGCGGTAACGTCACCTACGGTGAAACTGTTCCTTAACGGCGTGGATGTCAGCTCTGGCCTCACCATCAGCCCCTTGTCTAACAGCCGAACCGTGAGTTTCCCCGGCTCCGGGCTAGCCTCGAACATGGTCTATGACGCGCGCATCGAGCTGGCGAACGCCTTGGGCCAGAAGACCACCAACATCTGGACCTTTGACACCTTCACCGATGCCTACCTGGCTTCGACGAACTATGTAAGAATATCGAGTGCGAAGACTTCGACTTCAGCGGGGGTCAGTTCATTGATAACCCGCTCGCCGTCCGGCTGGACCACCAATGTCACTTTCTACAACAATGCGAATATTGTGCCCTATCCGTGGACTGGGGCGACCAACCAGGACGGGGCGAGCCCGCCCTACACCAGTTATGTTAATAAGGGCACTACGAATGATCTGGGCGTGGATTATTGGGACATTGAAGGCCACAATTATCGGAAAACATGGTACGAGGCTGAGTTCCGCCCGATATATTGGCCCAACGTGCCGCCGGCGGACGAATCCCCGGGTTTGTCTCCCGGCACCAGTCAAGGATCGTTCTACACCGTGGTGGACTATATGGGTTGGTGGTTTCCCGGGAACACAGGACAGAACGAGGCGCGCGTCTTTGACACGCAGCGGAAGAAATACTACGATCTGGATCCGCAGCACCACGACATCCAGGAGTACATGTTGGAGCGGCTCGAGGGCGGCGAGTGGTACAACTACACGCGCACGTTTGCCAGCGCCAACTACTACAATGTCTATTTGCGGTACGGTTCCGAATACAACTTGCAGTTGAGATTGTCTCAGATCGGAGCGGGACCCACGACGAACAAATTAGGAGAGTTTTACACGACCAATGCGATGGTGGATGCAAATTGCCGTTATGTGCCGCTGATGACTTAGGTGACTCCACCCAACAGCTTGATCGTCAACGGCAGTTTTGCGGCGAACGCTGCGTCGTTCACGTTCCCCCCCGGTTATATCGGTGGGGGTGGCGTCAACCCTTCGTCAATTACGGGTTGGACAGACCTCTACAGCGCTGGCGGCTATGGTCTCAATGGCACTGGGACGGGCGTCGGCGATCCGTTCAGCCCGAGCAATCCCGGTGGCCTCACCTATGCTTTCATCCAGGGCGGAAACACCAGCGTTGGTCATGTGTTGGGCCAGAATCTGACCGGCCTCGCTCCCAACACCACCTATACCCTGGTGTATTCCGTCGCCGGCAGGTCAGGCAACACCGCCAGCTACAGGGTCGCTCTCTATTCAGATAGTACTTTCACCACTTCGTACTACAACAGCGGCGTGCAGGCGGCCAACAGCAGCGGGTTCGTTACCGTTACCGCCACTTTACCACCCCGGCCACGCTCGGTTCCGCCCCGAATATCCAATTGGGGAATTGGAGCGTCGCGGGCGACAATACCGTTGACTTCGCCAATGTCTTCCTGGTGCCCGGCTCGGGCGCGGTGAACCAGCCAGCCGGCCGTGGTGAATTTCTCCGGGCCCACCAAGCTCCGGTTGCTTATGGACTTTCCTCAGGAGGAGCGAACCAAATACGGGCTGATGCTGAACTACCTGGCGTTTGTGCCGGCGCTGCTGGTCGAGTCCTCTTCGCAGGTGAATACAGGCTACACGATTGACAACACCGCGGTGGTCGAGCCGGTCACGCCCACAGGGCCGCGCATAACCATTCCGCAAAACGGCGCCGCGCGCTTCTACCGTCTGCGGTGGCCGGGGACCATCAAGAGCATCACGCTGGCGGGCAGCAATGTCGTCCTGACGTACCAGTAAGCTTCTTCAGCTTCAGGGCAACGGCTGATCGCTAACGCGATCAGCCGTTCCATTGTACGATTCTGTTCGGAGAGGCCAGGTTTCGTGCTGGCCAGGCTTGGTAATGCTCGCGAGACGCAGCGACTTGTATCTCTACACCGGCAATTTCGGCGAAAGCGCCTTACCCTGGTAGGACTGCCTCGCCGAGGCAGCCTGAATGGCGCAGGCCATATACAGGCAGCCGATCTCAGCGGACGTAGATGGGGTTGGAGTAGATCCAGGGCCGCTCCTCCCCATCGAGCTTGAGCCAGCCTTCGATACGCTAGACACCCGGGCCGGCGACGACGTGCTCCAATGGGTCTCCCTCCAACTCGCTGACCACCTTGCCGTTTCGGAGCAGCCGGACGTGGCAGGCTGCCGGGAATCGCGCCACGAGCTTCTGGCCCTGGGCAAACTTGACTTCGTCTCCCATCATCCCCCGGGCGGGCGGCGACAGACGGAAGGAAAACCCCGTCGCATCGCACATCCAATCGTGGCTGACAAAAGCGTGGCCCTGCTGGAGAGCGGCGCGCACCGCGGCCTCGGTTAATTCCGGCGCCAGGATGTGCGTCGTCACGTTCCGGAAGGAGCGATAGTAAGGATCGAGATCGGCGCGAGCCAATATGTCGCCGGGCTTGTGGCCCTTGGTCAGCTCGCGGATGCCCGGGCGGGAGCCGGCGGTCGCCTTGCGCATGTCTTCGTCCTTATCAACGTTCGTCCCGAACAGAACGGTGTCCTCATCCACCATTTTGACGACAATGACCATGTTGTGATGACAGTCATTGGCCGCAACGCCGGTGAGGCGCCGCTTTTGGGTCTCCGTATCGCATTTGTCGATGTAGTCCTGCAGGTAAGTTACCTGCGCCGCGAGCAGTTCGTCCGCATAGAGACGCAGGTTCTCCTGCACTTCGCCAAGTTCCCCGGGATCGAGCAGCTTCATGGCCACGGAAATCAGTCCCGCCATGTCCTTTTTGGCATCCCAGTGGCCGTTATAGATTTCCATACCGGTCAGCCCCTCCATCGGGTGGTCCAGGCGCTCCTCGACGTGCGAAAGAAAGATCAGCCCATTGCTCTCGGTGACCGAGGCGACAAACTCGGGCCGCGGTTCGTCCATGCGGTCCATGATCGAGCTGATCGGATACAGCAGAAACCCGCGCATCTCCGACCCGGGAATGAACAGCACCCCCTCATGTAATCCGCGCCAGCTCCCATCAATGAAGTCGCGCGGTGGGCGGTAATGATCGGTCAGCAGGATGACCTGCACGCCGGCTTTCTTTGCGTCCGCGAGCATCTCCGGCCGGGTGCCGCCGGTGTGCGCCGAGTCTTCGGCATGCGCGTGCAGGATGGCCTTGTAATCGTTCAGGCCGGGCAGCGGTGGCAGCGTTTGTCGCTGTGGCTGCAGCCGCACGGCATCGGCGTCGGCGGCTTGGAGGTGGGCGGTCATCATCCGTTCCACTGAAGAGTATTTCCGGGCGGGAGCGTTGGTCTGAGCGAGCAGGGAGCTGCTCAGGAGTGTCAGGACCACAATAAACGTCAGGTGCGTCCAAAGACCAGGAGACGGGCTCGTTGGCATCCGGCAGGATAGCGGCTGCCTTAGCCGCCGTCAAGTCCGACAGCTCCCCCAAATCCGCACGCGCGTTGCCTCAAATTAAATGACACCGAAGGGGGGTCAAAAGCTGAGCGAAAAGCCATACGTTGCCTCATGGCAGAAAGACACCGAAGAGAAAGCGGTGTATATGCAACGAAAGACCGAACGAAACGACGAATTGGAACGGCTGCGCCGGCGTTACGCCGGCCGAGCCAAAGCAGGTAAAGGCCGGCTGCTGGACGAGTTTTGCGAGCACCACGGCTACGAACGGAAGTATGCCATCAAGCTGCTCCAAGGCGGAACGGCGGCAGTGGTGGCCCGGTCGCGCCCTGGGCCGGAGCGCAAGTATGAACCGGTGCAGGAGGTGGTGGAGCGGATTTGGACGGGGGCTGAGCAGTTGTGTGGCAAGCGGCTGGCGCCAGCACTGGAACTATGGCTGCCGCACTACGGGCGGCACTATGGGCCGCTCTTGCCGACGCAGAAGAAGCTTTTGGGCTCCATCAGCGCGGCCACGCTGGACCGGTTGCTGGCCTCCTCCAAGGCGCGGGTGGGCGGCGGCTTGAGCGGGACGCGTCCGGGCACGCTCTTGCGTCGCCAAGTGCCGATCCAAGGCGAGGTGTGGGACGAGCAGCGGCTGGGCTTCCTGGAGGCCGACAGCGTCGCTCACTGCGGGAGCAGCCTGGCCGGCAGCTTCATCTGGAGCCTGACCTACACCGACCTGGCCTGCACCTGGACGGAGGGCCGGGCGGTGTGGAACAAGGGCGCCCACGGCGTGCTGGAACAGACCAAAAACGTTGAACAGACGCTGCCTTTCGCGATTCTGGGCTTCGACTTCGACAACGGCGGCGAGTGGCTCAACTGGACGCTCATCCGGTATCTGCAAGTGCGCCCCAAGCCGATCCGGGTGACGCGCTCCCGGCCTTACCACAGTGACGACAATGCACACGTGGAGCAGAAGAACTGGATGTGGCCACGGCAGCTCTTGGGCTACGGGCGCCTGGAGAGCGAAACGCTCCTGTCCCCGATCAACGCGCTCTACACGGAGGCGTGGGGGCCGTTGCACAACTTCTTCCTGCCCTCCATGAAGCTGGTGGAGAAATGGCGCGAGGGCAGCCGGTGGGTGCGGCGGCACGATACAGCCCAGACGGCCTATCAGCGACTCTTGGCTCATGGAGACTTGCCGAGCAAGGCGCGGCGAGAGCTGCGGGATCGCTATGAGTCGCTGGACCCCTTTGTGTTGGCGGCGGAGGTGGAGCGAAGATTGAAGCCGATCCTGGGGGCGGCGCTGGTCGAATGAGGAGTGGCCCCCCCGCCACGCTGGGCGGGTCGGCTCCGCAGCGACTCGCTACGCTCGCCGCTGCTCCGCCGACCCGCCCAGCGCCCCCCGCTTCGCCAGCAGGGAACCAACAGAAATAACTAGAACCAGAGACCTAGAAACGTTAAACCCATGGTGTCATTTTGCTGTGAGGCAACGTATGAGCAATTGACTCAACTCTACGGTGTCATTTTCCCGTGAGGCAACAGGCACGTAAGAACTCGGCATGCGACGCTGCCGAGTTTTTCTGGGCATTGGATCGGTAGCCGGACGACTTTAGCGGCGGTTATCGCGAAGGCGGGAGGGGCTTTGGCTAGTCGCGGTGGGTATTCTTGAGAGCCCAGGCTTGATCGGCTCGCCATTGGGGGACGATAAGACAAAAGCCCAGAATCGTCCTTAAGGACTTTGGGCCGTCGGAATTGTGAACAACTTTACCGGTGGCCTCAGGTGAACGCGGTGGCCTGAGTGGGCAAGGCAAAGACGGTCCAGACTTTCTGCACGCGGGCAATGGCTTCTTGGCTGGCGCGGAAGCGCAGACGCAATTTGCATTGGAAGCGGCTCATGCGCCCGGCCAGATGTACCAGCAGAAGGCGGTACTTCTTAAAGCGAGCCGTGCGCTCTTGGGGTGAGAAACACAGTCCTTTGACGGCGCTGGCAATATTGTAAGCCAGCAGCGCCAGCTTGAACCAAGCGGCATTGACCGCAAAGTGCTGGCTGGGCATGTGTCCGCCGGCTAAAGCGTTTTTGACCTCATCATGCACATGCTCCACCGTGCCGGCCTTCTCCCGGTGCCAGTTGAGCAGCTTGGCCCCGTCCCAATCCAGGTTGGTGACCACGGCATGATGACGCCGGTCGGTGCCATCGTTAAAGAGCACCCCCTGAGGTTTGAGCAGGCGCAGCCCAACATAGCGTAAGGGTTGACGGTTTTTCTTTTCTCCCGCCTCACCGGGCACAAAATCCACCTCCGCCCACTGGCGCAAGGTGCCGTCGGATTCCTGGCCGAAAGTCTTCCACTTCGACTTGGGGATCTCCGCAACGGCCTCGGCCAACTCCGGGCTCATCCGAGCACTAACGGCAAAGCCAATGCCCCCGCCCGGTTCTTGGGCGCGGTCTGGATGCTTGAGCCAGCCCAGCAGGTCGTTCTCGTGGCAGGCGGAGTCACCCCGGAAGTAGCGTTGCTGGATATGGTCCGGCAGCGCGGCAAAGGCCAGCCGGGCGCAGCTCAGGGGTTCCTGCTGCGCCGGTACATTGCCGTCCCGGAACTCATCGGCCACCACCAGGTCCGCTTCGGCCCACACCGCCACCATCGGCTGATAACCCCGCCCCCCTTCATAGTGGGGTAGCGCGCTTTCTTTATGGCTCTCGATGATCGTCGCGTCCTGGTCCACCGTGGCGATGCGCAGGGGCTGTCCTTGCGCGGCGTAAAGCTTAGCGGTGCGGCGCACGCCTCCGGCCAGCACCGACTGCAGCCCTTGGACCGGCTCACTGCTGGGCATGATGAAGCTCTTCTGCACTTCTCGCGCAGGCCGTGCCAGCTCCAGCTTCTCATCATGGAAGCGATTGAGGAAGCCCCGCACGGCGCTGGTCTTGGGCAAGGCAAAGCCCAAACCTCGCTCCAGGCAATCGTCGCCCGCCAGCAGTGACATGTCCTCGGGGCAATCCCCACCGGCCGTTTGGAGCAGGACCACGCTTTCAATGTACTGGGCATCGGAGCAACCGCGTTGACGTTTCTTAAGCTTCAGGTTGGCGGCGACCAAATCGGGAATCCTCAAGGACCGATAGGCGCGGGAGGTCGCCAGGAGGCCGGCGTGGGGGCTGGCCATCTCGTCGAGTGGTCGTGGGTCAATTTCAAAGGGCGTCTTATGCTGAGTCGGTATGCGCGCGGACATGAAAATAACATAGACACAGTGTCTATGTCTTATCAACAGGAAAAGTGCGCCAGGGAGCGGTTTCCCTCCCCTCTTTGGAAACTTACGTGCGGATCGGGCCTCCGTGTGCAGCTCCGTGTGCAACGCGGGGGAGCCTGGCGGGTGCTGGCTTGACGGAGCGTGGTGTCGGAACCACTGCTGCCAGAGGTCTGAAGCCTTCCGGACCATGCAGTAAGCCTGGCAGCCTCAGGCCGGCGGCACTGCCAGTGCCGTTGATCGCCGTCGTCCGCGCCGACTTTTTGGCACCCGCAAGGTCGAGCAATGTTGACATAGCCGATCTGGTTGAGAGCTTTGGCGAGGGTGGTTTCCTCCAGCAGCAAACGCTGTTGCCAGTCCGGCAAGCGGAAGCGGCTGTTCCCGGGAGCGGCTTCGCCAGGAATCCAGTCTGCAATGTGCAGGCGCGCGGGGTATTTGCCGGTCATGATGGCCGCGCGCGTTGACAAACACACCGCGCACGAAGCATAGGCCTGGGTGAAGCGGACCCGTGCCGCGGCCAACCGACTGAGGTTTGGCGTCCGGTAAATTACGATATTGTCTATTGGACGATTTCGAACACGCTTTGCCGCGAGGTCTGTACTAATATGATGTTAAGAACGGACGAACACATGGCGACGCGCGAAACCGCAGATTTCCTGGCCGGCGTGATCGAAGGGTTCTACGGACAACCCTGGTCGCGGGCTGAGCGGTTTGAATTGTTCGATTGGATGGCCGGCTGGGGACTCAACACCTACCTCTACGCTCCCAAGGACGACTTGAAGCACCGGGCGATCTGGCGCGAGCTTTACTCGGCCCCCGAAGCAGCCGCGCTCAGCGAACTGATCCGCGGCTGCCAGCAACGGAGCATGCGGTTCATCTACGCGCTCAGCCCGGGCCTGCACATCCGCTACAGTAGCGAGGCTGACCTGCTCCATCTCAAAAAGCGTTTTGAGCAGATGCTGGCGTTGGGATGCCGGCACTTCGCCTTGCTCTTCGATGACATTCCGGACCGCATGGCAGCCGAGGATCTGAAGGTCCTGGGCTCGTTCGCCTCAGCCCAGTCCCAGGTGGCCAATGCCTTGTTCCGCTGGACCCGGGAACGTAGTCGGGAGGCCCGCTTTCTTTTCTGTCCCACGCCGTATTGCGGGCGGATGGCGGAACGCAAGCTCGGCGGCGACGGTTACCTGTCCGCCATCGGTCGTGAGCTGCTGCCGGAGATTGACGTGTTCTGGACCGGGCCGGAGATCATCTCTCGCGAGATCACGGTGGCGCACGTTCGGGAACTGCGAAACATTCTGCGCCGGAAGCCGCTCATCTGGGACAACCTCCACGCCAACGACTACGACGGGCGCCGGTTTTACTGCGGCCCGTATGCCGGACGGGCGCCGGAATTGCGGAGCGAAGTGAGCGGCCTGCTCAGCAATCCGAACAACGAGTTCCCCCTGAACTACGTGCCGCTCCGCACGCTGGCGGAGTTCGTGCGTTGCGCGGGTGAGTGGGACGCCCGCAAGGCTTACCTCTCCGCGATGCGGAAATGGCTGCCGCGCTTCACGACCATCGGTCAGCCGGTGACGCTGGAGGACCTGATCCTCTTCGGCGACTGCTACTACCTGCCGCACGAGGAGGGTCCGGAGGCGGAGGCGCTCTTCGAACGCGCGCGGAGTTTGCTGGCAGGTAATCCTGCCGCATGGGGGGAAGAAGTCACAGCCTTCCGGCACCAAGCCGCCCGCTTGCGGGAGTTCTGCGCTCGCATCACGGAGCTTCGCCAGCGCCCTTTGTTTTACGCGCTCAGCCGCCGCGTCTGGGAGCTCCGCGAGGAACTGGACCTGCTGGAGCGTTACCTTGAATGCAAGTCCAGCGGCGGCCCCGCGCACGCCGCTTGCCGCTCGGACTTCCATCTGCCTGGCACCTACCGGGGCGGCATGGTGCCGCGCTTGCAGCGGTTGCTCCTCCAGCAGCCCGATGGAACATTTGCGCCCGCGCGCCACAACGAGGACATGCAAACCACCGATACAGCCAAACCTCCGACAGCTTCCGAACCATGAGCGATTGCACCATTCGACCCGCTCGCCCCGGCGACCAGGCGAGCGCTTACTATGTTTGTCTGAAAACCGGCGACTTCGGCAAGGACGGCGAACCGTTTTACCGCGAAGACCCTGACGCTTTGGGCCGGATCTTTGTCGGCCCTTATCTCGCCTACGAACCCGAACTGAGTCTCATCCTGGAGGACGGACAAGGCATCTGCGGCTACGCGCTGGGGGCGTTTGATTCACGTGCGTTTTTCGCGCGCTACGAGCAGGATTGGCGGCCGGATTTGTGCCAACGATTTCCCGCACCGCAAGGCGAGCCGAGCCAATGGACTCGGGTGCAAACCGTTTATCACTGGTATCACCACCCCGATTACTTCATGCCGGAGCCATACGAGGCTTACCCGTCCCATCTGCACATTGATCTGCTGGCGCGCGCGCAGGGCCGCGGCTACGGCCGGCGCATGCTCGAACAGATCATGGACAAACTGCGCCAGCGCGGCAGCCCGGGCGCGCATCTGGGCGTGAGCATGATGAACACACCGGCGTTCGGATTCTACCAGCGCCTGGGCTTCCGGGAGTTGATCCGCGTCGGCGCCGAGCAGGACGGCTGCATTTACATGGGCAAGAGCCTGCACAGTTAGATCTCATCGCGCGGTGACGCGCGAGTCAAACCAAGCGTTGTTCAAAATGTTTCTGGCCAGTCTTCACATCAAACCGCCGCGCGGATTTCATCCGCGCAACTGGCTGTTGCCCCTGGCGGCAGCTTTCTTCTGCTCGGTGAACCCGGTCAGCCAAGGCATGGAGGCCGGCACCCGAATCCTCCTGGTCGTGCTCGACGGGTTTCGCAGCGACTATTTTACTCCGGACTTGATGCCGCGGTGCTATGCCGCCGCGCAAAAGGGCGTCATCGGCAAAGCCCACCACGCCGTGCTGCCCACGGTGACACGCGTCAACGCGGCGACCCTGGTGACGGGTTGTCTGCCCGCGCGTCACGGATTGGTGGCGAACATGCTCTACGTGCCTGCGCTCAATCGCTCGGGCGGCGTTTCCACCGGCAGCCGGCAGAAGCTGCTCGCGGTGACGGAGGCGTGGGGAGGACGGCTGCTGGCGGCGCCGACCCTGGCCGAGCTTCTCGCGGAGCGCGGCCAAAGCTTCCTGGCCTGCAGTTCGGGATCGTCCGGCGTGTCCACGGTGCTTAATCCCACCGGCGCCGGGGCCGGCATTCTTCATCCGGAATTCTGTGTGCCGGAAAACCAGACTGCTCACATGTACGAAATAGCCGGCCCGCAACCGCCCGAAACCGAACCCGCGCGCGAGCTGATGCGGTGGATGACCGATGCCTATCTCAAACTCGGCGTGCCGGAGCACGATCCGCGAGTGGCGGTCCTGTGGTTTACCGATCCGGATCATACCGCGCACGCCAAGGGCGTGGGCGCTCGGGAAACGCTCGAAGGCATCCGCATCGCGGACGAGCAATTGGGGCGCATCTTCGATTTCCATCAAGCCCGCGGCATGAAGGTGAATGTCTTCATCGTCGCCGACCATGGCTTTGCCACCTGCGTCGGCCGGTTCAACGTGGCCGCCACGCTTGAGGCGAAGGGTTGGACGGAGCGTGCGAAGCCCGTCGTGATCGAGGGTGCGATTTACCTGCCCAGGGAAACCGAGAGCGACCTCGCCGGGATGGTGCGTGCGTTGCAGGACGATCCGTCCATCGGCCCGATCTTCACACCGGCAAGATCGCCGGGCAGTTGGGAAGGAAGCGCGCCGGGCACCTTGTCGCACGACCTCGCCGGTGGCGGCCATCCCCACGGCGCGCAAATTGTGGCGTATCCCAAATGGACCGCCGCGCCCAACGCCGCGGGCTATCCCGGGACGGTGGCAGCGCCCGGCGCCGCCGGCCACGGAGCGACTTCGCCGTGGGAAATCCAAGGCGTCTTCGCCGCGTTCGGTCCGGACATCAAAGCGGGCATTTGCAGCCAGGCGCCGACCTCGAATGCCGATCTCGCCCCGACCATCGCATTCCTGGCGGGTGTTCCCGTGCCGAAGACGATGGATGGTCGCGTGCTGCATGAGATTCTCACCAGCGGGCCGTCTCCGGAAAAACTGAAGGTGCAACGCCAGACCTGGACCGCGAAGTCTTCGAATGGTAACTACAGCGTCACTTTGCGCGCCTCGCTGGTCGAGGGACGTCGCTACGTGGATGACGTGAGTGCCACGCATGAACGACCCGGGCGACCCTCATGGCACAAAACCGCCCCCCGCGCTGCCGTGCGCACAAAACGCCTCGACCAGCCAACAAAACCGCGACATGCTGAACCAGTGGCCGAAGGAATCGTGAAGGACCGCCCGTGAACCAGGCAACCGGCTTGCTGAACAAACACATCGTGCCGGCGCTGACGGCGCTGAGCGAGAACACTTACTTGTCCGCCATCCGCGCCGGGATGGTTTCGGTGGTGCCGCTGACGATTATTGGGGGACTTTTCATCATCGTCTCTTTCCTGCCGGTGACTGGCTGGGACAAGATCGTCGCACCCTATCTCCAGCTTCTGCAGGTCCCGGTGACCGCCACGTTCGGCCTGCTCTCGGTGTTTGTGTGTTTTGCGATCGGCTACGACCTGGGAAAACAATTGAAGCAGGAAGCCATCGTGAGCGCGACGATGGCCGCCGTGGTCTTCCTGATGATCCAGCTCAAGCTGGGAGCGAAGCCCGAGGACATCACGTTCTCCATGGACAGCCTCGGCTCGAAAGGGCTGTTCACCGCGGTCCTCATCGCGCTGGTTTCCGTTCGCGTGCAGAAGTTTTTCACGGATAAGAACATCGTCATCAAGCTGCCGACCAACGTGCCCGTGGTGGTTTATGAGTCGTTCCTCTCGCTCAGCCCGCTGTTTTTCCTTGTGCTGGTCTTCTGGGTGGTCCGCTTCGTGTTGGGAGTGGATATTGACCACCTCGTGCAAACCGCGTTCAAGCCGCTGGTTTTCGCGCTGAACACGCTGCCTGGCATCCTGGTATATGCGTTCCTGGTCACGCTATTGTGGTCCGTCGGCATCAACGGCGACAATGCCATGGATGCCATCGTCGCGCCGATCTTCCTCCAATACCTGGCCGCCAACGTCGAAGCGATGACCGCCGGCCAGCCTCTGCCCTATGTAACCGCCTACGGTTTCTTCACCGCCTTCGTCAACGTGGGCGGCACCGGGGCGACCATCGCGCTCGCGCTCGTGATGTTGAACTCCAAAGAGCCGGGCTATCGGAAAGTCAGCCGCCTGTCGCTGCCGACCCAGATCTTCCAGATCAACGAGCCCATCTTCTTCGGCTTTCCCATCGTGCTGAATCCCATCTTCATGGTTCCGTACATCCTCAACGCGCTGATCCTGACCGGCAGCACATATCTGCTCATGCAGTGGGGAGTGATCCACAAACCTTTCGTGAACGTGCCCTGGACCACCCCGCCCATCATCGGGCATTACCTGGTTTCCGGCGGAGACTGGCGAGCCGCCGTCTGGGGTGCCGTCTCGATTGTGATGGCGATGTCGGTTTACTATCCGTTCGCCAAGGCCGCCGAGCGGCAGCGCTTGAAAGCCGAGGCGGAAGGGAAAGCGCACGAATAGCGTGACTAGCAGGCGCCCGGCCCCAATTTCCTGGCAAAGATGGACGACAGGCAAGGCTGCCCCAAGGAACGACGATTTATGAACTACTTCACCAGTGCGAACATTTGCGCCAAAGCGGGGAATGGATTCCCGCTGGTCTGGGTCACCTGGGCTGGCAGAACCTTCGGTGCGACCTTGGGGTTGGCGGTTCTGCTGGATCATTCCCTCGGGGCGGTCGAGCCGGTTCAACTCGCTCCCTACCCGCAAAAGGTCCGCACGTTTTACAGTCTCACCAACGCGGCGGTGCCGGCGGCTCTCCGCTCCAATTCCGTCCCGCTGCCCGTCGGCAACATCACCGCCGCGGCGCTCGCCACTGACGGCGCGCTCTGGCTCGGCACGACCCAGGGTTTGATGCGGCTCGACTTCGCCGCGCCCGAGCGCGACCGCCGGCAATCCCTCGCGGGCAAGCGCTACCTGCCGGACGATCGCGTCGAGCAGCTTGTCGCGGACGGGCAGGGCGGCGTTTGGGCGCGCACTCATTCCGGCGTGGCGCACATCGAACTCAAGCCCATGACGCTCGCGCAGAAGGCCGCGCATTTCGAGCAGCGCATCCGCGCGCGGCATGATCGTTACGGTCTGGTGGCTGACTCCCGTCTGCGCGTCGCGGGCGATGTTGCCAGCAATCAACCTACCGACACCGACAATGACGGCCTTTGGACTTCGATCTACGCGGCGGCGGAATGCTTCCGCTACGCCGTCACGCAATCACCGGAGGCCCTGGCCAACGCGCGCAAATCCGTTGAGGCCATTCTCTTCCTCGAAGAGGTGGCGGGCCGGCGTGGCTTTCCGGCGCGCTCGTTCATTCGCAAGGGCGACCCGATGCCCGACGGCGGCGAGTGGCACTGGACGAAGGACGGCCAGTATTACTGGAAGGCGGACACCAGCTCCGATGAAATCGTCGGTCACTTCTTCATCTTCGGCGTTGCGTATGATTTGTTGCCCGACGAACCGTTGAAGCGGCGCCTCGCCGAAACCTGCAGGCGGATCATGGATCACATCATTGACCACGGCTACTACCTGGTTGACCTCGACGGCAAGCCCACGCTCTGGGGATTCTGGGCGCCGGAGGCCCTGATGCGGGAACAGGAGGAGCGCGCGCTCAACAGCCTGCAACTGCTCAGCTTTCTCAAGACCGCCGCGCACATCACCGGTGAAGCGCGCTATGAAAAGGAATACCTGAAGGTCGCGAAGGATTTGAACTACGCCGACTGGATCACGCGCTTGAAGGAATTTCGGACGGAATTGAATTACTCGGACGAGGAACTCGCGATGCTCCCGTTCTACGGCCTGTTTCAATACGAGCAAGACCCCGCGCTGCTGAAGGCGTATCGTCGCGCGCTGGACGAGTGGTGGAAAAACATTCAACGCGAGGCCTGTCCGTTGTGGACGTTCATCTACCTCACCGGCCAGCCCGGGGCGCCAGTGGATTTGGCCGCTGCCGTCTGGACGCTTTACCGGATGCCGCTGGACACGATTGAATGGACCGTGAAGAATTCGCACCGCGCGGACATCGCCTGGGCGGCGACGCCGGATCGCTTCGGGCATCGGGAGGCGCTTACGTTGTTGCCGCCCGACGAGCGGCCCGTGATGAAGTGGAACAACAACCCGTTCGTGGTGGACGGCGGCGCCGGCGGGCGGGGCGAAGACGATGGCGCGGCATTCCTGCTGCCGTACTGGATGGGGCGCTATCACAAATTCATTCTCGGTGAATGATATGGGCAACTTCGGCTTGGTCCGCCCGGCTCCTTCCCATTTTGTCCAGTGGAGGATCTTGAACGTTCCGGATGCCGGCTTGTGCCAGACTGGCAGCAGCGCAACGAAACTGTATTATTGAGTATTGTTTTCAACAACCTATGACCGAGTTATTCGCAAATCGCATATCCTGCCCAAGCCTCTCGGGCGCCCACAGCAAAGCCACTGATCTGCGGCCGCCAAAGCCCGCCCGTTTTTCCGTGCGGTCGTTTGGCGCAATGAGCCGCGTAACGCTGCGGGCCGCGGCAGGTGTGTTGGTCGCCGCCCTCCTGCTGCCGCAAATCTCTGCCGCGCAGCAGGCGGAAACTAATTCACCAACACAAGTTTTTGCCGGAGCACTCGCCCGGGTAGCGGCCATCTTTCAGCCGCCGACCAACGAACCGGCCCAGACCTTTACCACTACAGTCAAGATCCTGAAAGCCGACGGTCTGCCCGGGGAACTGGCCGGCCGCGAGCTGGACCTGGCTATCCAGGCCCCGGATCATCTGCGACTCTCCGCGGCATGGAAGCGTCAGACCTATATCGTCGGCCGGGATGGCGAGGATCTGTGGGTTCATGTTCCCGGGAAGAAATTCGGCCTGATTGGCTCGCCGAACGTGGCGCGGTTCTCAACCT
Organism: uncultured Verrucomicrobiae bacterium; assembly: GCA_963822005.1. Lineage (GTDB taxonomy): Bacteria > Verrucomicrobiota > Verrucomicrobiia > Limisphaerales > UBA8199 > PALSA-1440. The sequence continues at coordinate 86,731 of CAWGGD010000039.1, forward strand.
CCGCGGCCTCCCGAGACACGACTCCACTCGGTCCGCTCAAGCTGCCGGTGCCCGCCGAGCAGCTCATGCTCCTGCCGCTGTTGACAGATCTCGAAGCACTATCCAATGAGACGGTCGGCGGAACGGCGTGCCGCGTCCTCAAAGCGACCCCGAGGCCGGAAGCGGCTCGCGCCCTTAAGCTGCCGCGCGGCACGTTCCAGTTCTGGATCCGGGAAAGCGACTTTTTGCCGGTGCGCCTGGCCTACCAGGAGACCAATGGCACGGAGGTGCGGATTGAGCTGGAGCATCCGCAGTTCAGCAACCCGGCACCAGTCACCAGATGGAAACTTCAGCCGGGCGAGGGCGACAAGATCGAGTCGGTGGCGCGCTCGCATCTCACGCGGTTCCTGTCCGTGGCGATTGGCTCGCTGGGCGAGAAGATCCCGACCCTCGGGCCGGCCGACGGTGAACGGCGTATCATCGCGCGCGAAGGCAACGGTCGCCTCGAGACGGTAGATGGCACCCGCGTCCTGTTCCTTAAAGGCACGCCCGAGGAAATGGGCCGCCAGCACGGGGTCCTCCTGAAGAAGGAAGTTCGTAAACTGGTAGATCAGATTCTCTTTGGGGCCGGGGTCGGCAGCTCGTTCGACAAGGGGGGCTGGGTCTTCGGCGAAATCGAGCTGGCCCAGCAGCGGCTGACTCCTTTCATGGACGAGCGCTATTTGCGCGAGATGGACGCGCTGGCCGGCGCCACAGGACTCCCCCGCGAAGAAGTGCGGCTCGCCAATTTCTTCCCTGAGCTCTTTCACTGCAGCGGCTTCGCGGTCTTTGGCAAGGCCACGGTGGACGGCCGTTTATATCATGGGCGCATTCTCGACTATTTGCGCGGCATGGGGCTGGAACAGAGCGCGGTAGTGATGGTGTTCCAACCGGATCAGGGCAATGCCTGGGTGAACATCGGCTACGCCGGCTTCATCGGCTCGGTCACCGCGATGAATGAAAAGCGCGTGGCGATTGGCGAGATGGGGGGCAAGGGCCAGGGTCATTGGGATGGCAAGCCCATGGCCGAACTCGTGCGCGAGGTGATGGAAAAGGCAAACACCCTGGACGAGGCAGTCGCGATCATGCGCAAAGGCCCGCGCACCTGTGCCTACTATTATGTTATTTCCGACGCCAAGACCAAACGCGCCGTCGGTGTTGCCGCCACGGCGGACAAGTTCGAGACCATCCTGCCCGGCGAGAGCCACCCCTCCCTGCCGCATGCCATTTCGGATGTAGTTCTGATGTCCGCGGGTGATCGCTACGAGGAGCTGGCCCGGCGGGTTCAGGCGAACTTCGGCAAACTCGACGCGCAGGGCGCGCGCGATCTCATGAAGCGGCCCGTCTGCATGATGTCCAACATCCATTGCGCGCTGTTTGCGCCGGACACGCTGGATTTCTGGGTCGCGAACGCGGACTCGAAAAACGTGGCGGCGCATACGCGCTTCACCCATTACAATCTGGCGGAGTTGCTCAAGCCGGAGAAGACGCAATAGCTTGAACGCCGATCACCGCGCGAAAACGCAGCCTAACAACCAGGGGATTTTACGACCTCGGGGCAGCCCTACCCCCAAACACGACACGCTGGCGAGGCGCGCGCCGTCGAAATCATGAGTTCAAACGGACCGAAGGTTTCCACCTACGCCTGGGCCGTGGTGGGTTTACTCTGGCCGGTCGCGGTGCTGAATTATCTGGACCGCCAGATGCTTTCCACGATGGGCCTGTCCATCAAGGTGGACATCGTGGAGCTGCAGAGCGCCCATAACTTCGGCCGGCTGATGGCGATCTTTCTCTGGGTCTATGCGTTCTTCAGCCCCCTCGGTGGCGTCATCGCCGACCGCGTCAGCCGCAAATGGCTGATCGTCATCAGCCTGGGGGTGTGGTCCGCCGTCACGCTGCTGATGGGCCGCGCCGGGAGCTTTCAACAACTCTACGTGTTGCGCGGGCTCATGGGCGTGAGCGAGGCGCTCTACATGCCGGCCGGCTTAGCGTTGATCGCCGATTATCATCCCGGCCCCACGCGATCGTTGGCGGTGGGCGCGCACCTGAGTGGTGTTTACCTCGGGCAAGCTCTTGGCGGCATCGGCGGTTGGGTGGCGCAAGACATTTCATGGCGCGCAGCCTTTGTGGGTTGTGGCGCTATCGGTGTCCTTTATGCGCTGGTGCTGATGATGTTCCTCCGTGATAAGCAGCGCGAACCGAGCGGCTCCGAGGTGGCGATCACAAGCGCGGCCACGGGCGTTGATTGGCGCGGCTACATCTTCTTGATCCTGTGTTTCTCCTTGCCGAGCCTGCCGGGGTGGGCGGTCAAGAACTGGCTGCCCACGCTGTTGCAGGACCGCTTTAGCATGGCCCAGGCGCCGTCGGGTCTTTGGGCGACGATGACCAATGCCGGCGCGGCGTTTGGCGGCGTCATCCTCGGCGGCTGGCTGGCGGATCGTTGGTCACAGCGGACAGTGCGTGGCCGCACCTACGTCAGTGCGCTCGGGCTTGTACTGCTCGCGCCCGCGTTGGTGACGGTGGGGCTGGCGCCGGGATTCCCGGTGAGCATAGTCGGCACGATTTTGTTTGGCCTGGGCTTTGGGCTGTTCGATGCGAACAATATGCCGATCCTTTGCCAGCTTGCTCCGACCCGGTTCCGCGCGACGGGTTACGGCCTGATGAATTTTGCGGGGATCGCCGCCGGTGCTTACCTCACGCCGTTGCTCGGCAAATTGAAGGACAGCGGCGTGCCGCTGGCGGTCGGGTTTAGTTACTGCGCCGTGCCCGCGGTGCTGGCGGCCGTGTTGATGTTCCTGCTGCGGCCCAGGGATCGTGACCGCGGCGCCCTCGTTTCAACATGAAGGCAGGAATGCTCAACAGCGGTCAGCCCAATCGGACCTTCCGTTGGCAGGCAATGCCTGTAGCGCGCGCCTTGGTGCTGTCGTTGTGGCTACTCTGCGCGATGCCAGCCATCGCGTTGGATCTGCGGAACGCGGTCGTGGTTTCTCCGTCTGACATGTCCGATCGGCAGAAACAGGCGGTGACCATGCTGATCGAAGAATCGGAGAAGCGGACCGGCCTCCGTTGGCAACAGATAGCAGCGTGGCCGCCGTCGAACGTGCCGGTCATTGCGGTCGGGCTGGCCTCGTCGCTGCAATCCTTCCCCGGAGCGTCGGCCAAGGGAATACCATCTTTGCGTGTGCCCAGTGGAGCTGAGGGTTTTCGGTTGTGCGTCTTGAACGCAGAGACAAATCCGGCCGTTCTTATCCTGGGCAACGACGAGCGCGGCGTGCTATTCGGCGTAGGCCGATTGCTCCGCGAACTGCGCATGGATCGGGACCAGGTGAGCGTGAAGGACGACTTGAAGATCGCGACGGCTCCGAAGTACGCACTGCGCGGACACCAGCTCGGATATCGCCCCAAGTGCAATTCTTACGACGCCTGGGACCTGCCCATCTGGGAGCAGTACTTCCGCGACCTGGCGGTGTTCGGCTGCAACGCCATTGAATTGATACCCCCCCGGTCGGATGACGATGCGAATAGCCCGCACTTCCCTAGGCCGCCGATGGAAATGATGCAGGGCATGTCCCGGCTCGCCGATGCCTACGGTCTGGATGTCTGGATCTGGTATCCGGCTATGGACAAGGATTATTCCGACGCGAAGAGCGTCGAGTCCGCCCTGCACGAATGGGGCGAAGTGTTTGGGAAGTTAAGCCGTATTGACGCGGTTTTCGTGCCCGGCGGCGATCCCGGCCACACCCAGCCAAAAGTACTGATGGCCCTGCTGGAAAAGCAGACGCAGAACCTGCATCGCTATCATCCCAAGGCGCAGATGTGGGTCTCACCCCAAGGATTCAACCAGTCCTGGCTCGAGGAATTCGTGGGCATTCTCCAGCAACAGCAGCCCGCCTGGCTGAGCGGGGTGGTGTATGGCCCCCAGGTCCGCATCAGCCTGGCCCGGTTGCGGGAGCTGGTTCCGGTCAAATATCCAATCCGCCACTACCCGGACATTACCCATTCGCGGCAATGCCAATACCCGGTGCCGGATTGGGACGTGGCTTACGCGGTGACCGAAGGGCGCGAGTGCATCAATCCGCGGCCGGAGGGGCAAGCGCGGATCTTCCGCAAAACCCAGCCGGCCACAATCGGCTTTATCACCTATTCCGAAGGTTGCAACGATGATGTCAACAAGGCCGTCTGGAGCGCTCTGGGTTGGGAACCCGAAGCAAATGTGACCAATATTCTGCGGCAATACAGCCGTTACTTCATTGGCGAGCGTTACACGGACGAGTTTGCCCGGGGGCTGCTGGCCTTGGAAAGAAACTGGCTGGGACCGCTGCTCACTAATGAAAGCGTCGAGCAGACCCTAACCCGGTTTCAGGCAATGGAGGCGGCAGCTTCGCCGGCCGATTTGAAGAACTGGCGTTTTCAGCAGGCGTTGTTCCGTGCCTACTATGATGCCTACACGCGTCGGCGCCTGATCCGTGAAGGAGAGCTGGAGACGAAGGCCCTGGCGTGCCTGCGCGGGGCCCCGACCGCGGGCGCTCGCGCGGCGACGGCTGATGCCCGCAAAATACTGGATCGCGCCCTGAGTGAGCCGGTTGCGCCGGAGTGGCGCGCCCGCCTCTTCCAACTCGGGGAAGCATTGTTCCGGAGCATCGGCATGCAACTCAGTGTGAGCTTGTACCAGGCGATCGGCGTAGACCGCGGCGCGAGCCTTGATACACTGGATTTTCCGCTCAATAACCGACCGTGGCTGGAGCAGCGCTTTGCGCGCAACGATAAGCTGCCGTCCGAGTCGGAACGGCTCAAAGAGTTGCAGCAGATTCTGGCGTGGACGAACCCGGGGCCGGGCGGTTTCTACGATGACCTGGGCAACATCACCCAACAGCCCCATTTGTGGCGCGGACCTGGGTTTAGTGAGGACCCGGGCGGCTACGCGTCCGCCCGGGTTGACTTCGAGGAGGAACCCGAAGTGAGAAATCCGGGTGAGCCGCTGGCGTCAAGCCGGCGCGTGTCGTGGTTGGACCATGCCGAGACCCTCTACGACACACCGCTGCAGGTAGCCTACTCTGGCCTCGACCCCAAAGCGCGCTACAAGGTCCGCGCAGTCTATGCCGGCGACAGCGCCAAGAAGAAGATCCGGCTGGTCGCCAACGACACCATCGAGATCCATCCCTATCTCACCAGACCCCGCCCGATCGCACCCCTGGAGTTCGCGCTGCCCGAAACGGCGACCCAACAGGGCAAGCTCAAGCTAAGCTGGTTTGGCGAACCCGGGTTGGGCGGAAACGGCCGTGGCTGCCAGGTTTCCGAGGTTTGGCTCCTCCGCGAGCCGTCGCCCTCCGGAAAGTAGGCAGCGCAAGCATTGGCAGTGAATATGAAAACCGAACCTTCGCAACGAAAGCTGGCGTGGAGGAATCCCGTGAAGGAAACGCTCCGCAAAGGCCACCCCGTGGTGGGAGCGGTGATCACCGTGAATAACGTCGAAATCGCGGCCCAGGCGGCCGCGATGGGATTTGATTTCATCTGGATGGAGATGGAGCATGCGCCCGTCACGCTGGAAACGGTCCGCAACGTCGTTCTCGCCACGCGCGGTCTTGCCGCCGTGCCCTTCGCGCGCCCGCCGGTGAACCAGCTATGGACGGCGAAGCGATTGCTCGATATGGGGGTGCTCGGCGTCATTTTCCCGTTCACGAGCAGTCCAGAACTGGCGCGGCAAGCGGTCGCCGCCTGCCGTTATCCGACGACCGGCCTGCGCGGCTCGGGCGCCGACCTCGCGCAGTTCCGCTGGCCTGCCTCGAGCGGTTACTATGACTTTGCCGACGGAAACGTTATGGTCGTGACGATCATCGAAGATGCCCCGGGACTCGAACACATTGAGGAGATCGCAGCAACGCCTGGCATTGATGTGATCTTCATTGGCACGAGCGACCTTTCGTTCGCGCTGGGCCTGCGCGGCCATCAGAACCATCCGCGGTTGCAGAAAGCCATCTCCAAGATCGTTGCTGCCGGCAAGAGGAACGGGAAAGTTCTCGGCCGGCCGGCGGGAACGCTGGAGCAGATTCGACAATATCAGAAGGAAGGCTTCCTCTTCTTCCAAACGCGCACCGAAACCGAATTCATGGCCGCCGGGGCCGAGCAACTGCTCAAGCCCCTCGGCAAGAAACGTCAATTTGGCATCGGGAGCCGGAATCTGATTTGCTGCGACCTGCCCAGACTGTGCTCTTTACGCTTGCATCCTGTCTTTTTTACTCCATAGTAGGTGCCGTTGATCTTATGACGGTACAGGCACGGAACATTTGGGACCTTGGCCAGGAGTTGCCATATGCTTTTCCGGTTTTCGGACATGCGGGAATAGTATGGGGTGACAAATGGGGGTGTTAATGGTTTCGTGACTTCTTTGAAATCGTCGTAAGTGATTGGAAATAGTCTGGATGGGGTCGTAGCTCAGTTGGTAGAGCGTCTCGTTCGCAATGAGAAGGTCGCAGGTTCGATTCCTGTCGGCTCCACCATCCATAACCCGCGCAAATCTCCACAAAAGCCCTAAGAACAAAGGGTCATATTCACGTTCTCCCTCGCTCAATCAAGCGAGTTCCCCGGAAGTCGTCCGGAAGTTTTTGGGAGTTTTCCCTTGAAAAAAGCGGCACCATAGCAGCCGCTGAAAGGCACCGAAAACATGAAAGTCTCCGTATCGAACGTCGCCAAGAACGGAAAACCTCAGTGGATGGTCAGCTACCGGCCGCCTGGCGGAAAGCGCGTTCGGCATTTTCACGACACCCAGGCTGCTGCTCTCGAAGAGAAGAAAGCAGTTCAAGGGCAAGCAAAAGATGCCGGAGCCATCTGGATGAAATACCCGGGCAACTTGCGCGCAGAAATCATATCTGTAACCTGTAGGCCATGAGTGATTCAATCAGCACGCCACTATGGACCTGACGAAGCTGGGCTGGAATGCTGACCTCAACCAGCAGTTCGCGCCCCACCAGGCCAAGGGTCTGGTTCCGGCTCGCGTGGCGGTGGAGGATAAACATTTCTTCCGCGTCTGGACCGCTGATGCGGAACTCCTCGCGCAAGTCACCGGCAAGTGCTTCCACGACGCACGCCGCTCCAATTCAAACCTTCCCAAGGTCGGGGATTGGGTCGCCGTAAAACTCGTGCCCAGCGAGGAGAAGGCCATGATTCAGACCATCCTGCCGCGACGCACCCAACTCTGCCGCAAGATGATCGGCCGGGGCGGTACCGAGCATATTCTCGCCACGAATATCGACACGGCATTCCTGGTGACCGCCGCGGACTCGAGCTTCGACGCCGCGCGTCTTGAGCCGATGCTGGCTGTGGCACATGAAAGCGGCGCTCGCCCAGTCGTCCTGCTCAATAAAATCGATTTGTGCGCCGACCTTGACGCCAGGCTCGCGGACGCCACTCGCGTGGCCGGCGACGCTTTAGTGCTCGCGGCGTGTGCCCTCACCGGCCGAGGCGTGAAGCAATTGGCCGAACTGATCAAGCCCGGTGACACGGCCGTGTTCATCGGCACCTCGGGTGTCGGCAAGTCGAGCCTGATCAACCGCCTCTATGGCGAAGACATCCAGGCAACCGTGGAAGTGCGTGCCAATGACGCCAAAGGCCGACATACCACTTCGTGGCGCGAGATGATTTTCCTCCCCCAAGGCGGCGTGGTCATTGACACCCCGGGCATGCGAGAGTTCCACCTCTGGATTGCCACTGAAGGCTCGAAGCAAGATTTTCCAGAGCTCGACGTGCTGTCTGTGCGCTGCCACTTCCCCGGCTGCACACATACGCACGAGAGTAGGTGTGCGGTGCTCGAAGCCCTCGCCGCCGGCACGCTCCCGCGCGAGCGCTACGACAGCTTCCTCAAACTCCAACTCGAAATCCGCTTCCTGCGCGCTGCCGAGAAGACAGCCGCTTATCAAGTCCGCAAACGGAGCGACCGCGTAACCCATCGCCGGGGGAACACGGCTTACCGGCTTTCTTGATTGCCTCCTCACGGATTCACCAAAGGTGGCCGCCTGGGGCTGCCGCGTTGACTCACAGGAAGACCTTACCCAAGAGGGAAAGAGGTTTGAGGTCGTTGACTCACAATCGGCCTTACCGGGCTTGAGCTTTATCAAACACCATTTTGAGTTTCTGTTCAATCTGTTCTTTTAGCCGCAGCGGGTTGAGTTGCTGGAACTGGCTTTGGAGTTTGTGCTTATGCTCCGGGCTCAAGTGCTCGGACTGGATAAGGCGCTGGTAGGGGGTTTGGGCCGGACTATACTTGCGAAGGGTTTTGGAGCCCTTGCGGGTTTTGCTGAGCAGCTTCAAGTTCGGATGGAAGAAGTTGTGTAAGAGCCCCCAAGTGCGGTAGAGCGCGTTGATCAAAGGGACCAGCTCGGGTTGCTCCAGGCGCTGATAGCCCAGCAGTTGGCGCACGTGTGTCCAGTTCTTCTGCTCCACATGGGCTTGGTCGTTTTTGCGGTAAGGCCGGCTGCGGGTCATCGGAACGGGCCGGGGCCGGTCCAGCAGATAGCGCCAGAGATGGAGAGTGAGGAATTCCGAGCCGTTGTCCACGTCAAAGCCTAGCAGTTCAAAGGGCAGGTTGGCTTCCATCTCTTTGACCTGTTCGAGCACACCTGGGGCGCCTTTATTCCAAACGGCGCGGTTCTCGGTCCACTGGCAGAAAATGTCTGTAAAGGTCAGGCTCCAGATGAAATCCCCCGCCAGGGAGTTGCCGCAGTGGGCGACGGTGTCGACTTCTAGGAACCCGGGCTGGTGGACATCCTCATTATCCGTGCGGATGGGGATCTGATGCTTGAGCAGCCCTCCGGGACGAGTGCCGCAGAGGCCTTTGCCCGGATAGCGAGCCCGCTCTTTCTTAAGTAGCCGGTCGATGGTGGCCGCACTGATCTGGAGCAGCTTCTGGCGCTCCGGCTGCTCCAGCGCTCCGTGCTCCTGTTCATAGAAGGGCAACCACAGAGGCAGGGCCGCTTTGAGCCGCTTGGAGCACAACTGCTCGCAAGCCAGCCAGATGACCTTGAGGGGCTCGAAAACGCGCCCGTCATACCGGCGGGCTGGCCCAGGCTTCTTCCGCCGGCGGCTGGGCTTACGCCCCAGCAGCCCAATCGCATACTTGCGCGTATAACCGCAAACCGCACAGAACTCATCCAAAATCTTGCTCTTATAACGCCGTCCGGCTCGTTGATAACGATCCCAGATGGCCCGAAGGTATTCATTTTTCGATTTTTTACCCATAATTCACTGCTTTGCCTCCGGTAAGCAGCATTATGAGTCAACGACCCCCTTCCCCCCATACCCCCTTTCCCCTTTTAGTCTCTTTTAACTTGAGTCAATTCGCAGTCCACCGTTTTCTGGTTAAATGGGTTTCCTTGCCGTCGATTTGTGCGATAATGGACTGTGCATCCTCCCTCGTGAACATTTCATCCGCCATTTTTGATTGCAGCGCACCGGATTTGGATTCGTGTCCGGACGAGTCGCTGCCGGAGTTCGCCTTCATCGGCCGCTCCAATGTCGGCAAGTCCTCGCTGCTGAACATGCTCGCCGGCGAGCAGGGATTGGCCCGCGTCTCGACCACCCCGGGGTTCACCAAGCTCATTAACCTCTTCACGATGAACAAATGTTGGCGGCTGGTGGATCTGCCGGGATACGGCTTCGCCCACGTTGCGCGGAAGGACCGGGCCCGGTTCAACCAAGCCGTGAACGATTACTTGGAGAATCGCCCGAACCTCAGCCTGGTCTTTGCGCTAATCGATTCCCGTCTGGCGCCGCAAGCAATCGATCTCGAGTTTGTGGAATGGCTCGTGCGCCACGCCGTGCCCTTCGTCTTCGTCTTCACCAAGACCGACAAGGTATCCGCCGGCACGGTGCAGGCGAACATCGCCGCATTTACGTATCGCATTTCGGCATGGTTCGAAAAGCTGCCGGCGGTTTTCACCTGTTCAGCCCAGACTCGGCAGGGCCGGCCAGAGTTGCTCGGAGTAATCGACGAGGCGATGACCGCAATAAACAACGCGTCCATTCGGGCACCGGCAGCTAACGAAAGTTCATCCAGCCTAAGCCTGCCAGCGCCCGCCCGGGAAAACCGAAAACGCCGTCCCGACCTCCATCGCCCTTGGTGAGGAGCGTGTCGAGTCCGCTACGCGTAGCGACCAGCGCCGCCGCGAGCTCCCTCTCAAAGCCCGCCGCCGCTCGCCCCACAACTGTGAGGGAAAGCAGTTTCCAGTTTGAAAAAAGCGGCACCAAACGTGGCACCAAATTGACCACCTCACAAAACCCCTATAAAAAGGCCACTTTGCTGCTCTTTTGCAATGAGAAGGTCAGGGGGCGATTCCTGTCGGCTCCACCATCCACCT
>CAWGGD010000040.1:0-33874 GCA_963822005.1 uncultured Verrucomicrobiae bacterium
TCCTCAAGCAAGTGGAAGGCATCGTGTGCAATACGCCGGGCGTGCGTTCGGCCGTCGGCCTCGCCGGTTACAACATCCTCAACTCGCTCAACTTCCCCAACGCGGCGATGATGTTCGTGGGCCTGGAGAATTGGGAGGAGCGCAAGACGCCCGAGTTGCACGCCAGCGCCCTCGCGAGGGAATGGACCAAGAAATTCACCACCATCCCCGGCGCGCGCGCCTTCGCCTTCGGCCCGCCGCCGCTGCCAGGTTACGGCAACGTGTCCGGCTTCAGCATGCAGTTGCAGGACCGCTCCGGGGGCAGCATTGCGCAACTGAGCGGTTACTTGAAGCAGCTCACCGAGGCGGTTTCCAAGCGCCCGGAGATTGGCCGCGTCAGCACCTACTTCAATCCAGCCACTCCGCAGGTGAAGGTCGAGCTCGACCGCGAGAAGGCGCGCACGCTGGGCGTGACGGTGGACAGCGTCTTCGCGACGCTCCAGACCTACCTGAGCGGCCTTTACGTGAACGACTTCGTCCGCTTTGGTCGCGTCTATAAAGTCTTCCTTCAGGCCGAATCGCAATTCACCGACAAGCCGGACGGCATTGGCCAGTTCTACGTCCGAAACAACAGCGGCGGGATGGTGCCGCTGAACACGCTCGTGAAGATCAGCAAGATGTCCGGGCCAAACGTGGTCACGCGCTTCAACCTCTACAACGCCGCGGAAATCATGGGCGCGCCCGCGCCCGGCTACAGTTCCGGTCAGGCGATGAAGGCCATCGAGGAAGTCATGAAGACCATGCCCAGCGAAGTCGGCTACGAATGGTCCGGGCTGACACTACAGGAAAAGAAATCCGAAGGCCAGGCACCGATCATCTTCGGCATGGCAATCCTGTTCGTGTTCCTGCTGCTGTCGGCGCAGTACGAAAGCTGGGGTCTGCCCTTCGCCGTGCTGCTGGCCACGCCGACGGTCATCCTGGGAACGATGGTCGGCATGTTGGTGCGGCACTTCGACCTCAACGTGTATGCGCAAATCGGCTTGGTGATGCTCATCGGGCTGGCGGCCAAGAACGCCATTCTCATCGTCGAGTTCGCCAAGATGAAGCGCGAGGAGGGCATCGAGATTCTCGATGCGGCGGTGCAGGGATCGAAATTGCGCCTGCGGCCGATATTGATGACCTCGTTCGCCTTCATTCTTGGCTGCGTGCCGCTGATGCTGGCCACGGGTTCCGGCGCCGCCTCGCGCAGCACGATGGGCACCGGCGTGGTATATGGCATGACCATCGCCACAGCCATTGGCCTGTTCCTCATCCCGGTCTGTTATGTGTTTGTGCAAAAGATTGTGGAGCGCGGCGGGAAGAAGCCAGTGGTTGCGACGCCCGCTGCCGTGGCGGAGAAAGGAGCGCACTAACATGAAAAGCAGAAAGCAGAAAGCAGAAAGCAGAAAGCAGGAGACCGGTGCCAGGTGTCAGGATACAGGACACAGCGTGCTGCATTTCGGACTCTCGCCGCGCTGTCGCGCCGCCGCACTCGCCGCGCTTCGCGCCTGTCGCAGCGGGGCGGGTCGGACTTCGGGCTTCGGACTTCGGATTTCCAGCGCGGCGCTCATTGCGTCCGTTCTGTTCCTGGTTCTAATCGCCGCGCTGGCCGGCTGCTCCGTGGGCCCGGACTATAAACGCCCCGCAGTGGGCGCACCGGCCGCCTACCGAACCGCCGCATCGGACACCAACGCCCCCGCCGGTACGAACTCCTTTGCCGACCTTGGTTGGTGGCAGGTGTTTCAGGATCCCCAACTGACGGCCTACCTCGGCGAGGCGCTCACGAACAACTGGGACATCCAGATTGCCGCTGCCCGCGTGCTTCAGGCCGAGGCGGCGCTGCGCATCGCCCGCTCCCAGTTCTTCCCCACGATCAACGCGGGCGGAGATATTCAGACCACTCGCGCCTCCGAAAATGGTCCATCGTGGAATCCGTCCTCGACGTCGAATCCCCAGCGGGGCTACGGCGATGTGTTCGCGTCCATGCCCGCCTACGAAGTGGATATCTGGGGCAAGATCCGCCGCGCCAACGAGGCGGCGCGCGCCCGGTTGCTCGCAACCGAGGATGCACAGCGGACGGTCCGCCAGACACTAGTCGCGCAGGTGGCCACGGCCTACCTCGAGCTGCTGGCGCTGGACTATGACCTCGAAATCGCCCAGCGCACCTACCAGGCCCGCACCAATTCGCTTGTTCTCACGGCCGCGCGCGAGGAAGGCGGCGTCGCTGCCATGCAGGATGTCGCCCAGGCGAAGATACTGGTGTATGGCGCCGAGGCGAGCATCGTGGACATCCAGCGCCAGCGCGAACAGCAGGAGAATTTTCTGTGCATCCTGCTGGGCCGCAACCCGGGCTCGATCCAGCGCGGGGAAGGATTCACGGCGCAGCAGGTCCGCCCCGAAGTGCCAGCCGGTCTGCCCGCATCGCTGCTGGAACGCCGCCCGGACATTCAAACCGCCGAGCAACTGCTGATCGCCGCCAATGCGGACATCGGCCAGGCCAAGGCGGCGTTCTATCCCCAACTCGCCCTCACCGGCTTCTACGGCTACCAGTCCGTGGCGCTGTCCGACCTCTTCACGAGTGGGTCGCGGACATGGCAGTTCGGACCCGCCATCACCATGCCGCTGTTCACCGGGGGCCGCCTCCGCGCCAACCTGAAGGTCACTCAGGCGCAATACCAGGAGGCTCTGGCCACCTACCAGAGGACGGTACAGAACGCCTTTCGCGAGGTGTCGGACAGCCTGATCGCCTACCAGCGCACACGGGAATTCCGCGCGCGTCAGCGAGAACGCACCCAGGCCAACCGCGAGGCCACCGAACTGGCCAACATCCGCTACGACGGTGGGGTGACCAGCTACCTGGAGGTGCTCTACAACGAGCAGGAGCTTTTCACCGCCGAGCTGAACCTGGCCCAAGCCCAGCTCAACGAACTGCTCAGCGTCGTCTCCCTCTATCGCTCCCTGGGGGGCGGCTGGCAGGCGCCGGCGCCGCAGGCTCAGGCCAAAGCCGGGAGCCGCTGAAACCACACGCCGCTCCTATGAACTCAGTTATAGCTCGGTCATTTACCCGCGTAGCCGCCGACGTCAGGGCGTGTTGCCCAACTGGCTCAACCGGGAGGGCGAGCGTCCTCGCGAGCCCAAACATCTTTGGAACTCTGAGGAAATCAGGGCTCGCGAGGACGCTCGCCCTCCCATCAAAAGGATTGGGCAACACGCCCGTCAGTCGGCGCTATCTTGGCTGCGGACAGAATGCGCCGACTGACGTCGGCGGCTACGCCTTCTCGGTGAATCCTGCGGAGTGTGGAATATCCGAGCCAGACCTCATCACAAACAACGGCGCGAAGCTGTGCAGCGTCGCGGCCCGCGCCAAACAAACCAGAGACTAATCAATGAAAGCACCAAAACGCACCAGCAGCCCGGACAAGCTGCTCAATGAAGTCCATGTCGCACGCCTCCAACTCACGAAAGCCGAACAGCAACGGAAGACGGCCAAGGAGCAGGCGCGGATAGCTAAGCGCCGGCGCAAGGAAGCGAGGGAAGCCGCCCGCCGCGCCAGGAAACAAGCCAGGCTGGCCAAGCGAGCGGTCGCCGAAGCCAAAGAGATACTGGCGAAAGCCGAGAAGAAGCTGGCCCGGGCCACCAAGCACGCGACGGAGGCTGCGCCCGGGAAGAAGCCCGCCAAGCCCACCACAGTTTCCTCCACCAAATCCGTAAAACCGAAGCGGCCTGCGCCGGGTGCGATTGTCCCCAAACTCGAGAGCCAGCCGGCAGGTCAGACGGTGCAGACTGTCGAGCCGGCCGCGCTGACAAGCCCGCCGCCCTCCCCCGGTCAACCACCGACCCCCGGCCAAACCGCGCCTAGCCAATCCAACACCAACCCCGCAGAATAGTTATGAGCAAGGACTCGAAATCCAACGGAGAAAAGAAGATGAAGGCCAAGAAGTACCTGAAGGAGTTGCGCAAGCTCCAGGGCGAGCTGTGCAAACTGCAGGAGTGGGTCAAGCACAAGGGCCTGCGCGTGATCATCATCTTCGAGGGCCGCGACGCCGCCGGCAAGGGCGGCACCATCAAGGCCATCACCGAACGCGTCAGCCCGCGGGTGTTCCGGCTGGTGGCGTTGCCCGCGCCCTCCGACCGCGAAAAGTCGCAGATGTACCTCCAGCGCTACATGCAGCACTTCCCCGCCGCGGGGGAGGTGGTGATCTTTGACCGGAGTTGGTACAACCGCGCCGGCGTCGAATACGTGATGGGCTTCTGCACGAAGAAGCAGCATCGCCGCTTCCTCGAACTCTGTCCCGAGATCGAAAAATACATCGTGAACGGCGGCATCAAGCTGATCAAGGTCTGGCTCGAATCGAGCGACAAGGAACAGAAGCGCCGGTTCGAGGCGCGCATGGCGGACCCGTTGCGCCAGTGGAAACTCAGCCCGATGGACCTGCCTTCGCGCAGCAAGTGGTTCGAGTATTCGCGCGCCCGCGACCTGATGCTCAAGGCCACCGACACCAAGCACGCGCCGTGGTACATCCTGCGTTCGGACGACAAGAAGCGCGCCCGCCTCAACTGCATTCGGCACATCCTAAGCCTCATCCCCTACAAGGAAGTGCCGCGCGAGAAGGTCAAGCTGCCCAAGCGCTCGATGAAGCACGCCTATGACGACCAGGCATCGCTCAAGGGGAGAAAGTTCGTGCCCGAGAAATACTGAATATGACTACGATATTCCACCCTATTTCTCTGTGCGCTGTCGCTATCTTGCTCTGCTCCTGCGCGGCGACTTCAGTCAAGGAAACCTGGAAGGCTCCTGACTGCCTGCAACCGGTCGGGAAAATAGCCGTGCTCACCATTGAGCAACGTGGGCTCCTGCGCGAGGGTTTTGAGAATCGTTTTGTGGCACAGTTGACCAAAGCCGGGGCCTCGGCGTTGGTCACCTACGACCTGCTCTCGCTGCCCGAGATCAAGGCGGACAAGCGCGCCGCCGCGGATCGCTTTCGCGCGGGCGGCGCCGAGGCTGTCCTAATCCTGCGTCTGGTGGACGTTGCCAGTTCCTACCGTGAAAGTCGCGCCGGCAACGAGCGTTACGTGCCGGTGCTCACCGGGATCACTAGCATGGGTTGGCATGACTACTATAGCGTGGGATTGATGGATATGAGCACCACCTACGGCACCTTGAAACAGAAGGTGTACCTCGAAACCAGCCTGTACGACTTGAAGACCGAAAAGCGCCTCTGGTCCGGGCTTACCCAGACGGTTGTGAAAGAGGACATGGACCGCGTGGCGGAAATGGATCCCCTGATCGAGAAGATCGTTGTTGCCATGCGAAAGGATGGTATGATTCGATGATCGTGGGCGGCCTAACCGAATGCAACCGGGGTCTGCGCCCTTAGGACGTGCCCCGGCCGCTCGGGCAGGGCGAGGCTGGTTTCGTCAAACACGAGAGAACAACATTATGAGAACCATGATAGAGATGAAGCACGGAGGATGGCTGGGACTGGCACTGATCCTGGGCGCGACGGCGCCTGCCGCGTTGGCACAGCAGCCGACGAGTTCCTCGTACCCGGTTTACAAGGTGACCAACACCCCGGCGCCGACTGCGGCGTCCCCGGCTCCTGCCGCCACCCCGGCGCCGCCGCCCGCGGCCCCGGCCAAACGCAGCGCGGCCGACCTGGAGAAACTGGTCGCCCCGATCGCGCTCTATCCCGACCCGCTCATCGCGACCCTCCTGCCGGCATCGGTCTATCCGCTGGAGATCGTCCAGGCGGCGCGCTTCGTGGCAAACACGAACAACCTCGCCAAGCTCGACGAGCAGCCTTGGGACGAAAACGTGAAAGCCGTGGCGCGCGTGCCGGCGGTGATTCAGAAGATGAACGACGACCTATCTTGGACGATGGAACTCGGCGACGCATTCCTGGCGCAGGACAAGGATGTGATGGACGCCATCCAGAACATGCGCGGCAAGGCCCAGAAGGCCGGCACGCTCCAGACGTCGCCGCAGCAGATCGTGACGGTCACCAACATGATCATCGAGAAGACGGTCGAGCAGCAGGTGGTGGTCGTGACCAATACGATCGTCCAGATTCAGCCGTCCAATCCGCAAGTGGTTTATGTGCCGACCTACAATCCCTACACCGTTTATTACCCGCCGCCGGCTTACGTCTATAACCCGCTCGCTCCGCTGGTCACTTTCGGCGCGGCCGTCGCCGTCGGCGCCATCATCGCCAACAACTGCGACTGGCACCACGGCGGTTGTTATCACAGCGATGTGAACATCAACGTCAACAACAACTACAACCGGAACTCCAACGTCAACCGGAATAGCAACGTCAACACCGCCCGGTCCACAGGCGCCGGCCAAACCGGCGCCCAGAATAAGTGGCAGCCGGACCAGCGCCGGCTGAGCAAGAGCGGTTCGCCCACCGCCGCAAACTCGGCCCGCAGCACAGAGGCGCGGGGTTGGGGTTCCGGAGGTGCCAGCCCTTCAACCGGGAGCGTTGGAGCGCGTCCTTCCACCGGAGCTGCCGGCGCACGGCCCTCCACCGGAACTGCTGGCACCCGACCCTCCACCGGTAGCGCAGCAGCACGGCCTTCGACCGGGACCCCGTCGGCCAGTCGGCCCGCGGCGTCTCCCAGCGCGAGCCGGCCGAGTCCCTCACCCAGTGTTTCGCAACCCAAGGCGAGCCCTTCTGTCAGTCGTCCTTCCTCGTCGGGCAGCGCGTTCAGCGGGGTGAGCAGCGGCTCGAGCGCGCGCAATTATAGCAGCCGCGGGGCTTCCAGCGCCGGCGGCCGTGGTGGTGGTGGCGGCGGCGGACGCGGCGGCGGCGGGCGCCGATAAGAATAATCGCAGAACACAACATCTTTTCTCTGGCTAACATGAAGACTTCAAACAAAGGTTCCACCCCAACCGCCTCGAGCAGGCGTTTCTGTGTCGTCAAATCAGCAGGCTTGGTTTTGGCGCTGGCCCTGAGCCTGCCCGTGGCGGGCACCGTGGCTGACACCGGCCAGACCTTCGCGACGCCCGAAGCGGCCGTCGCAGCGCTCGTGCGCGCCACGACGGCGGAAGGCGGCGATGCGCTGCGGGCCATTTTTGGGCCGGCGTCCGCCGATCTGCAAAACCCCGACCGGGTCCAGGCCACCAACGAATTCAACACGTTCACGGCGGCTCTCAATGCCACCAACCGGCTCGCCCATGAGTCCGACACGAAATGCGTGCTCGAAGTGGGCACGAACTTCTGGCCGTTCCCGGTTCCCATCGTGAAGAAGGATGGACGCTGGTTCTTCGACACCGAGGCTGGTCTGGAGGAAATCTTCCGTCGTCGCGTCGGCAAGAACGAGTTGGCCACGCTCGAGGTCATGCGCGCCTACGTGGACGCCCAGCGCGAATACGCCAGCCGCGATCGCAACGGGGATGAAGTGCTGGAGTACGCGCAGCGGCTGGCCAGCACACCCGGAGCTAAAGACGGGCTCTTCTGGCCGCCCGACCTGGATGGTGAGGTTAGCCCTTTGGGCCCGCTCGTGGCTGACGCGCGGAGCGAGGGGTATGCGATGAAATCAAAAGAGGAGGCCCCCGTGCGCGAGCCGTTCCACGGCTACTTTTTCAAGATCCTCACCCGCCAGGGCAAACACGCCCCGGGCGGCAAGTACGACTACATTATCAACGGGCACATGATCGGGGGTTTCGCGCTGGTGGCCTGGCCCGCAGAATACGGCGAGTCCGGCATCATGACTTTCATCGTCAACCAGCAGGGCCGCGTGTACCAGCAGGACCTGGGAGCCAAGACCGACAAGCTGGCCCCGGCCATGAAGACCTATGACCCGGCTCCCGGCTGGTCGGTGTCGCGGGATTGAACCCGCAACAAAGCTGCGAAAAGAGCATTCTTACGAAGAAGGAATACGAAGACACCAAGAAGCGGCTCATGAAGAATTACAAGGAGTAGCAAGGAGGGAACAGTGAACCTCCCGCTCCCAGCGCTCAACTGGCTGCGCGCCCACGACCACAGCCTGCTGTACGCCGAAGGGACCCTCGCCGCCTATCTGCTGCCCGCCGGCACGTCGCAGGTAACTCCATGAGCCTGAGATCAAACCCGGTGTCCGTCCCCCGCTGGGCGCGTCGCCTCCCGGCGTCGCGATGGCTCATCTCGCGGCGCACGTCAAGGGTTGCCGTTGTGTTGATCGTGCTGTTTGTCACCGCGTTTCACGCTGCCGCTCAGGACGTCGAGCCCACCATGTTTTGGAAACGCATCCAGGATAAGGGCATTTACGAGCGCCTCTGGGAAGCAACCCGGCTCTATGAGAACGAGGACAACTCGGTCATTCAGGCATTCTCCATCATTGGCCGTTATAACGGTCAATATTGGTCCGTGAACGCCGACCAGGGCAACGCCAGCGGATGGGAGAATCGGCGTTTTTACGCCGGCGCGGAAGCGGTTTTGTTCCACGACTTGACCATCCAGGCGCAGATGAAGTTCAGTCAGGATTTCGATCCCAGTTGTGACGGCCTCTACCAGGCGTTTGTGAAATGGTCGCCGGGCGAAGCGTTCTCCCTGACTGTGGGGCGGGTGGACTTCGGCTTTGCCGGACTGGAACGGAGTATATCCTCTACCAGGATCGCGACGTTCGAGCGCGGTCTGCTCGTGAATCAGTTGCTGCCCCGCGAAGTCGTCGGCACAGTGGCCCAGGGCCAGTCCGGGGATTGGTTCTACCGAGCCGGTATTTTCAGCGGCAGCATTGACCAGGAGTTTACGACCTTCGCGGGCGGTTTCGGCGCGGTGGCCGGTGCGGGTTACCAATTGCCCCTGTTTTACGCAGAAGGCGATCTTCACCTGGACTACCTCTACAATAACGGCAATCCATCGAACAACGCCTTCGAACCGTATAATCACATCCTCTCGCTGTGGCATCACGGGCAAACCGGACCGTTCGGCCTGGGCGTGGACGTGACTGCGGGACACGGGATCGCGGGGAGCAAATCTGTCCTGGGCGTGACCATTTTGCCAACCTATGTCTTCTTGAAAGACCTGGTCCGCAAAGGCGACGCTCTGGAAGCGGTGCTTCGTTATCAGTACGCGGTCAGCGACGGTGACAACGGGCTGCAACTGCAGTCGCGCTACGAGCAGGAAGTCGTGCCGGGAGGTCTTGGTAACGCTTACCACGCCGTTTATGCGGGGATCAATTACCTCATTTACGGCGACCGACTTAAACTTATGAACGGCGTGGAGTATTCCGTGATGAAAGATGCTGCCCTTGGCCACGACAGCTTCAACGGCTGGACTTTCTTCTCCGTTCTTCTCCGGGGTTCTTCTCCGGGGTTCGCGTTTACTTTTAGCAGAGTCATGAAACAATGCATCCCCCCATGATCCCGGATTGCCAATTGTTCTTCGCCCGGGTATTGGGCTCACGAGTCGGCATTACAGGTGGGCGAGAGGCTCACGATACCGTCGTGTGATGTGTGAAACGTGAAACGTGAGGGGTGGGGCGCGGTGCGTGGTGCCCGAGACGGTTATTCGTGTCGGAGGGCTTCGATGGGGTCCAACTGGGCGGCCGCGCGGGCTGGGTAAAGGCCGAAGATGATGCCGATGGCGCCGGAGATGGAGAACGCCAGCAACACCGACCAGAGGGTGACAATGGTCTTCATGGTGGTGAGGTGCGAGACCACGAAGGGGACAATGAGGCCCACCATCACTCCGATCAACCCGCCGCCGACGGAGAGCACGACCGTCTCGACCAGGAATTGCATGGTGATGTGACGCCGCTTGGCGCCGAGGGCGCGCCGGACCCCGATCTCGCGCGTGCGCTCGGTGACGGTGGCCAGCATGATATTCATGATGCCGATGCCTCCGACGAGCAGGGAGATGGCGGCGATGGAGCCCAGCACGATGTTGAAGATGCGCTTGGTCTGCTCGGCCTGACGCAGGAGTTGCAGCGGCACGATGGTCTCGTAGTCGGGTTTCTGGTGAAAGTGGCTGAGGAGGGTCTTGATCTGCGGGTCGGCGGTTTCGACGGCCGCGAGGTCCTGCATCTGAACGGTCAACTGGTGCAGCTCGACTTTCTCGACCTCGATGCTGCTGGCGGTGCGGCGGATGAGCACGTCGCCGAACCGGGAGCGCGCGGCGCTGAGCGCGATATAGACATTATTGTCGAGGGGCTCTCCCTCCATTTTGCCGGCCTGGGTGCGCTGTTCCGGCATGTTCCTCTCCCGCACCAGGCCGACAACACGGTAGTAGAAGGAGTTGACCTTGATGGACTGGGTCAGGGGATCCTGATAGGGGAACAGGCGCTGGGCCAGGCCGGCGGTGAGGACGCAGACGTTGTCGTGGTTGATTTCGTCGGTCTGGGTCAGGAACCGCCCGCGCGCGATGTCGAGGCCGACGATTTCGAGGTAGGAGGGCAAGGTGCCGATGATCTGGCAGGGAACGCTGTTTTGGAAGAAGCGGACGTTCTCGCGGATAATGCGCACCGGCAGGACGTGGACCACGCCGGGGATGGTGGATTGGATGCGCGAGGCGTCGTCGTAGGTGAGGCCGTATTCGAGCGCGAAGCCACGGCGCAAGCCGGCCTGTTTGGCATCATCGGGAGGTTTGACGCTGCGGATGATGATGTTCTGGCTGCCAAGCTTCTTAATGGCCTGCTGGGCTTCGTAGGAGGCGCCCTCGCCAATGGCGAGCATGGCGATCACCGAGCAGACGCCGAAGATAATACCCAGCATCGTGAGAACCGACCGGAGCTTGTGCAGCAGCAGGCTCTTGATGCCCAGGCGCACGGTGCTGACGAACTGGAAGCTCAGCGGGTTCATGGCCGGCACCCTAGGCTCATGCTGGCTCCACCGCGGGAGCTGTGTCGCGGGGGTTGAGGACCTCGCGCTCGATCAGGCCGTCGCGCATGTGGAGGACGCGATGCGCGCGGCTGCCGACGCGATCGTCGTGGGTGACCAGGACGATGGTCTTGCCGTGGGCGTTGAGTGAGTCAATCAGCTCGAGCACCTCCTGGCCAGTGCGCGAGTCGAGATTGCCCGTGGGCTCGTCGGCGAGCACCAGCAGCGGGTCGTTGACCAGTGAGCGGGCGATGGCCACGCGCTGCTGCTGGCCGCCCGAGAGCTGGTTGGGGCGATGGTGCAGGCGGTCGCCCAGCCCCACCGCCTCCGCCAGGTTGACGCAGTGGTCGTGGTAGGCGCGCAGGTCCTTTCCCTGGTAGAGCAGCGGCACCTGGATATTCTCGATGACGGTGAGCTGGGCGATGAGGTTGTAGGACTGAAAGATGAAGCCGATCCGCCGTCCGCGCGCCTCGGACAGCTCGTCATCGGGCATGCGGGAGACGTCCGTGCCGCCCAGGAAATAGCGGCCGGCGGTCGGGCGGTCCAGGCACCCGATCAGGTTGAGCATGGTGGACTTGCCCGAGCCGGAGGGACCCATGATGGCCACATAGGCCCCGGCCTGCACCACGAGGTCCACGCCGCACAACGCTCGCACCTCGGCTTCGCCGCCGAGGTCGTAACGCTTTTCCAGGCCTTCAAGGCGGATAATCGGGTCGGCGGGCTGCATCCGGTGCGTAACCGTCTAATTGTCTAATTCACCACTGACGTCGCGGGCGGAGCATTGGTTCCGCGCCGGCGACCCGCCCATTCGCGCATCGCGGCGAGTTCGCTTTCATTCAGCTTGCCATCGCCGTCGGCATCAAACCGCTTAAGCATGTCCTGGCGGTTGGTTGAACCGGTGGCGAATTCCGCCGCACCGGAGCGTCCGCGTTTTCCGGGGCCCAGGGAGTCGCGTGGGGACTCGCTCCCTCCACGAACGCGTTCACCGGCGGCGGAAACCCCTTCTGCACCCGTGCTGTTCGCCTGCCCGAGGGCGCCGAGCCCGGAGGATCTTTCGCCGCGGGCATGCGCCTGGGCCGACGGTCGCTTTTCGTTTCTGCCCTTCGGGCCCGCGGCGGACAGGGAGGGCTGGTTGGTAGCGCCGGCGGGGAGCGTTTCGCCGTCGGCAATGATCGCGCCACCCAGGTCTTTCTCTTGGGTATCGAAGGGCGGCGCGAGCAGCACCCGGTCGCCTGGCTTGAGGCCGGAACAGATCTCGATGAACTTGGTGTTGAACAGGCCGACGGTCACCGGCGCCGGCTCTTGCGGCGCGCTGGCCAGAAAGACGACCTGTTTGCCCTTGCGGGTGGTGACCGCCTGGACCGGCACGCTCAGCGTGTCCGTCAGGTTGGTAATGATGATCTCGGCCCGGGCTGACACGCCGGGCTTCACGTCGGGGAGCTTGTCGGTAACGAGAATCTCCGTGGCGTAAACCTTGAGATCGGGATTGCCATAGCGGCTCTGGCTATCCGGCAGCGGGGCCACCTTGGTAACCTTGCCCCGAAACCGCTGGTCGGGCATCGAATCGAGCACGACGAAGGCCGGCTGTTCCAGGCGGAGCTGGTTGACGTGAGACTCGTGAATCTTCACCCGCAGCTTCATTTCCGAGACGTCCGGCAGCTTGATGATCTCCTGCCGGTTGCGCACGACGGCACCCTCCTCGATCATGGATTCGCTGCTGAAATGGCCGCCCCCGGCACTGGCGTAAACCACCAGCCCGTCCTGCGGCGCGTAAATCTTCGTGGCTTCAAGCTGTTTCTTCTCCCGGTCGAGCTTGGCCTGGCTCAGTTCCAGCGTCTTCTTCTGGCTCTCCACGTCGGCGGTGAATTGCGCCAGCTTGCGTTCGCCCTGGAGCTTCACGCGGTCGAAGTTTTCCTTGGCCTCCTGCCGCGTCGCTTCCAGCGCGCGTTTGTTCTTGGGATTGTCGAAGGTCTCCACCATCCACAAGGCCCTCTGCGCCTGCTCCAGCTTGAGCTTGCTCTGGGAGACTGCGAGCCGGTCTTTGTCCAGATTAGCCTTGGTTTCAAAGCCCTCCTTGTAGAGCTTCTCGCTCCAATCCAGGCGCTCCTGGGCAATCTGCAGATTCTCCAACACGTTGGTAATCTCGATCTGGGCGTTGCGCTGGGCCTGCAACGCCTGGCCTTTGGTGAACTTCTCCAGGTCCGACTCAGCGAACTCGACTTTCAGGGTGGCAGCCTGAATTTCGCTTTCCACGGTGCTTTTCTGAATATCAAGCTGCTGCTCGGCCTGGAGCAGGGAGAACTGCGCCTTTTCCACGTTGATTTGCTGCAGGTTGACGGCGTCCTCGGAGTTGGAAGAATCCAGCTCCACAAGCAGTTCACCTTTCTTGGCGTAGCTGCCTTCGGGGACAATATAAATGATGCGCGCGGTGCCCTCGACTTCACTGCGGATTTCGACTTCGTTCACCGCTTCCAAGGTCCCGCCTTCGACGATGGAAACGAGGAAATCGCCGCGTTTGACCTCGTAGAAGCTGAAAGCCTGAACCGGCGGCCCCGAGCTGGTCAGGAGGAATATCGCCAGCGTGATGACGGCAACGCCGACGATCGCCGACAGGACAGGTCGTTGCCGGAGGCGGCGTAGGACGGTTGGGAGAAGCGTCTGCAAATGCATGGTCAGTCTTTGAAGAATTGGTCCGGGGGAATGACGGTTTGCCCGGCCGTTTCGGCCTGGCCGCGCTCCGGTTGGCCGCTCAGGACGGAATCCGGTAAATGGTCCTTCAACCAGAATTGAACCACGGTGGTGTCGAGCACGCCCACATCCAGCAGAAGTTGCAGCCGGGCCACCTGATACTCGACGAGGGACGCGGTGACGGCGTTTTCTGAGATTAGCTGCGCGTTCTGTGCATCCACCAAATCGCGGACTTCTGCCCGGCCGGCCTCCAGCAGCATGGTGATGCTCGCCACGCGGCGTTTGGCCAGCTCGAGCGCGTTGTTCTGGATCAGGTAGTTCTGCTGCTTCTGCAGCAGCGTGCGCTGTCCGCGGTCAATGCTCTCTTTGAGATTGTCGAGCGTGAGCGTCAGGCTGCGGATCTGGGCCTCGAACGACACGAGCGTGGCGCGGTAGGCATTCCGCCGCGGAACGGGGTTGATGGGCAAGTCGAGTTCCAGCCCCACCCCGCCGCGAAACTTGTCCGGGTCAAAATGGGTGTAGTCCTCGGGCGGCTCGGAGTTGAGCGACGCGTTGGCGAGGAAGTTCAGTTCGGGCCGGAGCTGGTCGGCGGCCACGCGCACCTTGCGCTTGCGGTCTTCGAATTCGTCAATGGCGTTGAGGACCTGCAGTTGGTGCCGCACTGCCAGCCGGTAGGCCGCGTCCGGATCCAACGACGCCGGCACCAACCCTTCCTGCTCCAGTCTGGTCAGGGCGCCGTCGTCCAGGTGCACCGATTCGCCGACGGGCAGGCCGAGCCGGATCTTGAATTGATCCAGCGTGTTGCGGTAGTTGGCCAGCGCGTTGATGTAGCTATTCTTGGCTGTCAGCTCCTGCTGGCGCGCCTGGTCCACGTCCGCCAGCTTCTCGCGGTCGTTGGCCCGTGCTTCCAGGCGTTTGGTGGACTGCACCCAGCTTTGGTAGTCCTTGTAGCGGTTGCGGATGATGTCTTTCTGCGCCAGCAGGGTGAAGTAGTCGTTGACGATGTCCATCGCGAACTCGTCCTGGAAGAACTTGTAATCCCGGACCGCATAAACCACGTTGCGTTCGGCTTGAGTCAGGGCTTCGACCGCCGGGTTGTTCCGGCCAAAGCCGCGCAGCAGCGGTTGCGCCAGGTTTACGGAGATCGCCGAAAGAATCGAGCGCTTGGGATCGCCCGTGTAATAGCGCAGGATATCGTTGGCGAGATTCAGGCCCAACTGCCCGCCCGACGCCAACAACTGGCTGACTCCCACCTGGTTGTTGACGTTCACAACCGTCTCCCCGCTGGCATTGCGTTCGACCTTGTCTTTGGAAGACGCAAAGAACTGCGGGGTGAAGGCGTACTTATCGCCGGTCAACGTCAGGGCCGACAGGTAGAGGCTTTCTTTCGCCGCCTGGTAGCTGCGGCTGTTGGTGACGGCCAGGCTGAGCGCTCCCTCGACGGTCAGCACCCGCTGGTTGGTCGCGAGGCGGTCGTCAATCAGCTCGGACGGCGGGATTTCAGCCGGTTTTCGGTGGGAGTAGGGGGTATTGATCGTGAACGCGTTGGTATGGCCGAAGATCTGGCTTTCGACCGTCTGCACAATACCGTAAACTTCCTTGTCCGCGGCGCGGCGATAGTAAGAGGATTTACATCCGGACACAAGAATCACGCCGGCCACAGTCCACCAAAGGCCTGTGGTCAAAACGACTCTTCCTAAACCCCGCGCTGTAGCGGACTTATGTTGGGCCACCGGACATTACCTTAAGACGGTTGGTTCAGGCTGCAGGTTACCAATAACACCTGCACCCGACCCGCCGTTCAGTTGCCAGGGATCGTGCGCCGCTAGGGATTTCGAGCCCGCGCCGAACTCACGTTTCACGTTTCACGCTTCACGTATTTGACCTCGCGGATGTCCCCCCCCACCTTCGGCTCATAGAACGGCTTGCCTTTCCGGACGCCGACGGTGCCGTAGCCGGTGGCGGTGGAGAAGAAGCAGCGGAAATCGCCCTTGATGGTGGGTTCGAGGTAGAGAACCTTTTCGACGGCGTCGTAGCGCGCGCCGCTGAGGCCGAACAGGAGCGCGTAAGAGGACATCGCCCGCGCATACCAATGGCCGCATTCGTATTCGTTGAACGGGTTGCGCGCGCGGCCGTCGTAGCGGTCGCGGCAGACGCGGACAATGTCGAGCCCTTCCGGCACGCAGCCCATCCGCATCAGATGGGAGGCCACCTGGTACTCGATCCCGGTCCAGACCTCGTTCGAGTACACAAAGGGCAGGGACAGCTCCCCGCCTTTGGGCCACGTGCAGAGGACCAACCCTCCCTCCTCCCCGCAGGCGTAGGTCGGCCGCTGCGGGTTGGGGAAGTCCGAGAGATCGTGCTTCAGATTGTACTTGTGAACGGCCTGCAGATGGCTGGTGACCTTGGGCGCCGCGAGCACCTGGCCGGCGCCGCAGACCAGCGCGAGCCAGGAACCCAGCACACCGTCGGCCAGGCAGCCGGTGCCGTACTGGTATTTCGGTCCTTCCTTCTCCAGGATGGCCACCGCCTCCGGTGAGTAGCTGCCGACCATGCTCTTGGTTTCGACCGGGCTCTTCGCGCGCAGGTTCTTCCACTCGATCCGCTGAATGAAATACTCGCCGTCGAAAAGGTCCGACTCGGCCTTGCGGAGGCCGCTGGCCAGCAGTTGAGCATAGAGCGGCACCTCGTCCCCCAGGGCTTTGCCCATCAGGACCGCCGCCTGCAAGGCGCCCAGGTAAAAGCTGGTGCACATGCCGTCCGGCCCCCAGAACTCGATGTCGTAGGTGTTGTGATGCGGTTCCTCGAGCACGCCCTTGTGCCCCGGGTCCCACAGCTCGATGCAGTAATCGAGGCTCCGTTTGACCTTCGGCCATAGTTTGCGGAGCCATTCGGTGTCGCCGCCGATGCGCCACTCGCGATAGACTTTCATGATGCCGCCAAGCTGCCCGTCAGCGGCGGCGTGGAAGTCGTGTTCCACCGGGCGGATGGGGAGCGCGCTGCGGAAGGTTTGATGCCCGGCGTCGCTTTGCGAGGGGCCGAACTCCGTTTCGCGCAAGGTCCGCTCCAGGCTGGGGAAGAGGTGGGGAATGGCCTGGGCGTAGTTCCAGACATGCGTGCAGGAGCCGGCGCAGCAGCCCGCGTTATCCTTGCAGCCTTCCCAGCCCCAAAGCCGGCCGTCGGTTTGGCGCATCACAGTCGGCGATTTCAGGATGGTGAGGTTCGCGGCCACGGCTTCGGTGACCTCCGGCGGGAGGGTCGAGTCATAGAAGCAGTCGCTGAACCGGCTGGTCTTCCGCCGCAGCTCGTCGTAATGGTCGCGCCAATAGAAGCTGACGCCGTTGATGTCGGTGAACCGTCCGGCGTACCAGGGGCGGTAGTTCGCCGGCTGGTCCGGGTCGGCCTTAGTGCCGGCCGGGTCTTTGCCGTAGCGCAGGTTGGTTTGCCCGACGAACCACGCCAGGCGCAGCACGATGGTCCGGGACGCGCCGGCGGCAAGCTGGAAGGGGACGAACAGACTCGCCCCGGGGCTGGGCCCGCCCTCGGTCACTGGCGCGCGGTCGTAGCACGCCCCTTCGGCGACGTCCTTCCACACCATGGTCAGCGGGTCCCACCAGCCGCCGCGGAACCAGGCGTGATTGACCTTCACACCCGGCTCGGACACGGTCGCGGAGAAAGCCGCCTCATCCCACGGATTGTCCTTCGAGCCGCCGCCCCACAGGATGAACCCGCCGCCGATCGGCCGCACGGCATCGGGGTTGCCTTTGGTGGCCATGAAGTTCCGGGCATTAAAGGAAAACACCGCTTCGAGGGGGCTCTTGCTCCGGTTGGTGAACCGATATTCCAGGGCCGCGACCGGCAGGCTGGAGTTGTCCGGGTCACCGGGCTCGAATGGGCTCCAGCCGGTGAGCTCGACGCTCACGGGCACCTGCGGATCCGTAAGCGTCAGGATGCCGAACGGGAAACGGGTCTTGAAGGTGGCATTGGCGAAGCGGGGCAAGCCGTAGGTGGTGCCGCCGGACCCATTGGCGGAACCGTGTGGCCCATAGAGCTTCCGGGCCGGCACGGGCCCTTCCAGCACGCGCGCGGCAGGGCGTTTGCCTTTGACGGAGATCGCGGCGAAGACGCACGGCTCGTTGAAAACGTCCGGCCGGTTGCGTAGCGAGACATGGGAGAGCGTCCCGGTGCCTTCCAGGCAGATCATGCCCGCCCCGATGCCGCCCATGGGGAAGGCCACCTGGTTCAGACACTCGCCGGCGTATTCGGCGTTGTAGGCGCGCCGGCCGTGCCGGCTCCGCGCGCGGGAGGTCTTGACGCTTGCGGCCGGGTGACTGTCATGGTGGGCGAGTTCCGCCGCGGGCGCGGCGCCCAGACTGCCGACCGCGCCGACCGTGGCGGCGGACAACTGCAGAAACTTCCGACGATGCATGGAGGAGTCGTTGTGCGATTCAGTAGCCATAATGAGTGTTGTGGTTGGTTATAGCGCCAAACGACCTCTTTATGCCGGATCATCAGGCCGGTTTCAAGCAAGCTTTACGAGAGCCGCACCTACTGCAAGAGCTTGTCCCTGTAACGCTGGCTGTTGCGGATGTCATAGGGGAGAGCTGCTACCGGCACACACCCGCAAGTCCTTTTGAGTGGGATAGGGCCTAGTTCAGGCAGCCGATCCGAGCCGGCGACGCGTGCTCCCTCGGTTGACCCGCTGCGGAATGAAGGCCGCAGCAGCGGCGACGACGCGCTCATTCAGCCGCCACGACTTCGGGCAAAGTGACGCAATCTCTGCTCATAAACTCGGCTCGTGCTCCAGCCCAGGCAGGCAGACCTGGGGGCGTAATGGGTTCCCCTCTCGCTTCTTTGTCCGCAAGCGCCAGGTTCAGAGCCAACAGCGAGGCAAGGATGTCCTCGCCATCTTTCATCGCGTAAGCGGCGCGGACGGCGGCGTCGCGGGCGGCGTGGGCGTCGCGGAGGCGGTTGGCGCCGGGGATTTCGAGGGTGCGAGACACGAATTCCACGGGTTGTCACGAAGGGCGCAGCCATTGGCGAGCATACCTTGGCGGCGCAAGCCGTGGAGGATGGGCCAAGGTGCCCCCGGATGAGAGCCCGGAAGGTGGCGGGGCTGCCTAATCCGTCGGTTCAGACTATGCTGCCGCCGCCGTGAGAAGTTCGCTGGTAATTGAGAGGGCGTCGCCGGGACGGGGGCGGACAGTGAAACTACTTTGTTCCGAGCCCGTTCAGCAATACGAAGACATATCGGGGTTGACAACGGGAGGGAATTGTATATTGTATACATACAAAGTACAAACCAGTCCGCCGGCGGCAGTGGCCGCGGCGGCTGAAACGAGAGCGAATGGTATTATGAAAACACATATTCTGTCTTTGGCCATGGTCCTGATGGTTGTCGCTATCCAGGCGCCGCTGAGCGTGCGATCCGCGCCGGGCGGCGTCACCGGCGCAGGCAAGCAGTTTGTCGAGTCGCTGGCGAAAGAGGATTTCGCCGGAGCCGTCGCGCGGTTCGACGCCGCGTGCAAAACCGCGGCGCCCGAACCAACGCTGCGGGAAACCTGGCAAGCCCTCCTGGCGCAAGCCGGTCCGTTCCAGAGACAGCTTGGGGCCACGGCGACCAAGCTGGGTGCTTATGACATAGTGCTGGTGACCTGCCAGTTCGAGCGCACGAACTTGGACACGAAAGTGGTGTTTGATGCCGAAGGGCGGGTCGCCGGCTTGGGCTTTCTCCCGACGGCCAGCGAGCTGCCGCCCTACGCCCGGACCAACGCATTTCGCGAAAAGGAGTTCACGGTCGGTCGCGGCGAATGGCGGTTGCCTGGCACGCTGACACTGCCGACCGCTGGCGGCGGCCCTTGGCCGGCGGTGGTGCTCGTCCACGGCTCCGGGCCGAATGATCGCGACGAGACCATCGGCGCCAACAAACCGTTTCGCGACCTGGCCTGGGGATTGGCCACCAAGGGCATCGCCGTTCTACGCTATGAAAAGCGGACCAAGAAATACGGCGCCAAGTTCATGGCGGCAGACGTTGGCCACATCACCGTGAAGGAAGAAACCATAGATGATGCCCTGAGCGCGGCTGCCCAGTTGCGCGCCACGGACGGTCTGGATCCGAAACGCATATTTGTCCTGGGTCATAGCTTGGGCGGCCTGGTGGCACCCAGAATCGGCCAGGCCGACCCGCAAATTGCAGGGCTGATCATCCTGGCGGGCTGCTTGTCGCGACCTCTGGAGGATGCCTGGCTCGAGCAGAGGCGCTACCTGTTTTCGCTCAAGGAAACACCGTCTGCCGCGGAGAAGGCGTCGCTGGCCGAGTTTGAGTCCACTATGGCCAAGGTGAAGAAACTGACGGCGGCGGATGCTTCGTCTTCGACCCTATTGATGGGGGTGCCGCCGGCCTACTACCTGGACTTGCGCCAGCACGACCCGCTGACCATCGTCAAAGGACTAAAGCAGCCACTGCTCATCCTGCAAGGTGGGCGGGATTACCAGGCCCCACAAGTGGATTTCGACCGCTGGAAAGAAGCGCTCGGCGTTCAATCCAAGGTCACCTTCAAGCTGTATCCCAAGCTCAATCACCTGTTCATCGCCGGGGAAGGCAAAAGCGCGCCGGAGGAGTATTGGTTGCAGCCGGGGCACGTCGCGGAAACGGTGGTGACGGACATTGCCGAGTGGATTGGCGGGCGGTAAAACGCACAAATCTTAAAAACCTAACCGATGCCAAAGCAGAGTGAAACGCCAGTTCTGCGGATTGATTTGGGCAGCCCCACACCGGTCTATCGGCAGATTGTGGATAGCCTCCGGGCGCTTCTGGTGGGTGGGGCCTTTGCGCCGGGCGACCGGTTGCCGACCGTGCGGGAGATAGCGATTGATTTGGGGGTCCATCATAATACGGTGGCGGAGGCCTATCGGCTGCTGGCTGAGGAAGGGTGGCTGGAGCTAAAGCGGCATCATGGAGCGACGGTCATCCTACGCCCGGCGCAACGGGCCCAACCGGCCCGGCAAAAAGACTTCGTTCAGCGGCTGCGCGAACTGGCCGCGCGGGCCATTGCCGATGGCGTGGACAAAGAAGCGGTGGCCAAGCAGCTCAGTGCGCTGGCCGCGAACCTGAAACATGCGAGAAAGGAAATCGAATGAACTGGATGAATCTACAAACATTGCTCACCCCATCGTTGTTGCTGCCCATGTTGGTGTTGCCCGGCTTTACCCTACTGACGCCGCGGCTGACCCGGCCAGACATTTTCTTTTCCATCACGGTCCAGCCGTCGTTGCGCCCGTCGGACGCCGGCCAGGCCATCCTGCGCCAATTTCGCTACGCGGTGATTCTTACCAGCCTCTTTGGCCTGGCGCTGGCTCTGTCAGGAGTGTTTGCCGGTTTAACGCCGGCGCTGGCGGTGGCGCTGATACTGGGGGGAGCGGCGGTGGAGTTCGGGGGCATGATCACGGCCTACGCGATGGCGCGCCGGAGAGTCAGGCCGTATCAGGCGGAGCCTTCTCGAGAGCGGGAAACGGTGCTCAAGCCACGCCCAGCCCGGCCCGTCGGCGGATGGTTGGGGCAGGCGGGTCCGTTCTTGATTCTAGGAGTGGCGGCGCTTTGTCTCTGGTGGCGGTGGGATGCCATTCCCCAGCGGTTTCCGATTCACTGGGACTTGTATGGGCGGCCCAACGGATGGGCCATGAAGAGTTGGCGCTCGGTTTTCGGGTCCGTGCTCGTCGGAACGTTGTGTTGTCTCTTCTTGGGCCTATTCATGAACTGTTTTGCGCGGGGCGTGCGCCGCGTCCACAGCAGCGGCCCCGACGGTGAGAAGGAATCCCGTTTTCTCAAAACGATGCTGTGGATGCTGCTCGCGCTGGAATACTGCACGGCAGCTATGTTAGGCTTCTGCCCGATTCTGCCGCCCTGGCTGATGGCTATTCTGCTGGTGGCGTTGTCACTGCTGGGTTTGGCTGCTGTGGTCGTAGCCATCAGGAGCGGCCAGGGCGGCTGGCGCTTGCGGGGGCAATCCTCGGCGTCAACGCCGGGTCACCAGGCTCCGGCCGGGGACCGCACCCCGGATGAATGCTGGAAGGGCGGACTGTTTTATTACAACCCCGCCGACCCGGCCGTGTTCGTCGAGAAGCGGTTCGGCGTCGGCTGGACGCTCAATCTTGGCAACCCGCGCACCTGGGCTGGTCTGGGTGCAACTTTGCTCTTCGGGGCGGCGCTGTTGGGGCTGTCGAGTCTGCTCATGCGGAACTGAAGTGAATTGTTCCGAAGATCATTCACACAAGGGCAGTAGGCGATAGGAAGAGCGGGAAGCGGAGGAGGGTCAGGGGGGTTGAATGCAATCCGCAGTGGTAGAATCCTCTAGGGTTGAGATGAGGGCCGGAAGGCCGGGTGGGGTGATAGATCCGCCTGCGGTTTCCTTGGTGGCGAGGTCGAGGTTGAACCTGAGCAGGAAAGCCAAGGTGTCCTCGGAGTCTTTGCGGCCGTAGGCAGCGCGGAGGCGGTTGGCGCCGGGGATTTCGAGGGTGCGGTAGAGTTCGCGCAGGGACCAGTCGTTCGCGGTCATGATTTCGCGGGGGGGCGCGCAGGGAACGGGCGGCGTCGGCGACGGAGCGGAGCGTTGCGAGTGCGGAATGCGGAATGCGGAGTGCGGACTGAGACGGTTCGTCGGCGCGTGGGGGTGGCGGTTGCAAGGGGGCGCGTGATTCAAGTCCTTCAGGCTTGCTGGTCCTTTTTGCCTGGGTACCCAGGGCAGCTCGTGCCTCGCAACCCTGGGCTGGATTATTCAATCCCTTCGGGATTGCAGGTCGCGGTGTGGGCAGGCAAGCAGGTTTGGCTTGCGACTTGCTATCTACGAGCGAGTGAGTTACCAATACAGGCGTGTCTATTATCGGTATTGTTATGGAACGCGGCGGGCTGCCTGCCTGGGCGCCGGCGTTCCTGCCTTGCGTCAGCGCCGCTCAGGTTGCCTGACGGAGCTGACCCCTTTCTCCCCCCGTTAATTCAGGCCCATCATGAAGTCCGAGAACGAAGTTCACGAAATAACTGTCCCCCGGCCCACCGTCGAGGTGCACCTGCCGGATGGCCGGATTCTCTGCGGGCCGCGCAACCGGCCCATCGCCGCCTTCCTGAAGAAGCTGCCGGAATGGAACCAGCACGATCCGATCATGGGTGCGGTGATCAACGGCGAACTGCGCGAGTTGACCCACCCGGTGGAGCTGGATTCGCGGATTCGGCTGATCCGGATGTCCAACCCGGACGGCTCGGGCATTTACCGCCGCTCGATCACCTTCCTGCTCGAAGCCGCCTTCGAGGACACCTTCCCCGCCGCGGACATCTCGATTGATCACTCGTTGTCTTCGGGCGGATTCTACTGCTCGGTCATCAACCGCGGGCCGCTGTCCAAAGAAGAGCTGGCGGCGGTGGAAACGCGGATGAAGGAGCTGGTCAAAGCCGACCTGCCGTTCGAGCGCCAGGTGGTGCCGTTGCCCGAGGCGATCAACTACTTCCAATCCAAAGGCCAGGCCGAAAAGGTTCAACTGCTGAAGTTCCGGCGCAAGGACACCCTGGTGCTGTACAAGCTGCGCCATCGCTGCGATTATCACCACGGTTTCATGGTGCCCTCGACCGGCTACCTGCGCTGGTTTGCGCTGACGCCCATGGGCGACGGGTTCGCGCTGCGGTTCCCGCGCCGCAACGCGCCGAATGAACTGCCGCCGCTGCCGGATTCCAAGAAACTGCTGGCCACCTTCCGCGAGTATAATGACTGGCTGGTGCGGCTGGGGATCGAGAGCGTGGGGGCGTTGAACACCGCCATCCAGGCGAAGCGGGTCACCGAGTTGATCCTGATCTCGGAGGCGCTGCACGAGCACCGCATTGCCGAAATCGCCAGCTTCGTCATGGAACGCTCAAAGGATGCGCGCATTGTCCTGGTCGCCGGACCCTCTTCCTCCGGCAAGACCACCTTTTCCAAGCGCCTCACCGTTCAGCTTCTGGCCCAAGGCATCTCGCCCTTCCCGCTGGAGCTGGATAATTACTTCCTGGACCGGGAGCACTCGCCCAGGGATGAGAAGGGCGAATACGACTTTGAATCCATCGAGGCCCTGGACACCGCCCGGTTGCAGGCCGACCTCCAGCGGTTGATTGCGGGCGAGGAGGTGCAGTTGCCCAGGTTCAATTTCCGCCTGGGTCGCGGCGAGCCGGGCCAGGTGGTGAAGCTCGAAAAAGGCCAACTGGTCATCCTGGAAGGCATCCACGGGCTGAACCCGCGGCTGCTGCCCGGCCTCTCACGGCGCCAGACCACCCGCATCTATGTCTCCTGCCTCACCCAGTTGAACCTGGACCGGCACAACCGCATTTCCACCACCGACACCCGCCTGTTGCGGCGCATCATCCGCGACGCCCGCGACCGGGGCTACACCGCGCAGCAGACCATCAGCCACTGGGAAGCGGTCGGGCGCGGCGAGAAGAAGCATATCTTCCCCTACCAGGAAAACGCGGACGAGATGTTCAACTCGGCGCTGGTGTATGAGCTCTCGGCCATTCGGATGCTGGCGGAGCCGCTGTTGCGCCAGGTGGTGTTCGGCACGCCGGAATACATCGAGGCCAAACGCCTGCTCTCCTTCCTGCAATGGTTCCTTCCCATCGGCGAGGACCTCATCCCCGACAATTCGCTGCTGCGCGAGTTCATCGGCGGCTCGATCCTCAAGGGCTTCACGCTCTGGCAGAACGGCAAGCACAACAGCGACTACGGCTCCGCCGACACCTTGGCCGAGTTGAACTGTTGAGCGGGGGCTTGTTTGAATAGGAGCCCCGCGGGGGCTGCCAGTACCAGCGCTGCTCGATGGTCCTGGGCGAGCGGAGGACGTTTCGGGCGTTCCGTTTGTGCCAATTGAGGTAATCGGCGTAGAGGCGGGTGGAATCGGGGTGGCCGGCGAAGGCGCGGCTGCCGGGTTTGTTCATCAGGCCTTGATACTGGTAGATGAGAATCGTGTCCACGAACGGCGACACCGCCGCCAGTTGCTCCTTCACGCGGGAGAAGGGCGCGGGGATGAGGGGGCTGGTGGGCTGGTTCGGGGGGCCTTCCCAGGCGAAGGTTTCGACATCGGCCCAGAGAGCGCGCTGGGGGACGCGGTCGTGCGCGTGGCGGAGGGTTTCGAAGGCAGCCGCGCTTTGGGCCGGGCTCATGCGCAAGCAACCGACTTCGTCCTGGTAGGCAATGATGTCCACGTCAAGCTGTTCGAGCTGGCGGACGAAGCGGTCGTCGCAGACCGCCCGGTTGGTCCCGTAGGGGGCGATGAGGGTTTTTGCTTTGGGGGTCAAGCGGCGCGCCTCGCGGGTGCAGGCGTTGACGTAGGCGATGAAATCCTCGGTGAAGTACGGGCCGAGGGCGGCTTCGTTTGGCCAGTACCAGCCATAAAAGCTGCGGTGATGGGCATATTGGCGGGCGATTTCGCCCATCATCTGGAACCGGGCGCGAACGCGCGCCGGGTCATGGAGGCACTGGTAGTCCCAGGGTCCGAACCAATCGCTGCTGAGGAAGAATCTGACGCCGTGCCTGTCGGCGGCCGTCAGCAGCGCCGCAAGGGGGTCTTCACAGGCCATCTTGAGCTTGGGCAGCAGGGGCGTGTCGTAGAAGGCTTTGCCACCCTTGGCGATGGCCAGCAGGACCAGATACTCCAGGCCAATCTCAGCGACCTCCCGGACGGCCTCGGCCCACTGTTGGGCGGTGTAGCTGAGGCAGGCATCGTTCCAGTAGTGGTGCCGGCGATCATCCCACCAAATGCTGATCCAACTGCCTTTGATGGGCTTGAGGCGTCCTGGTCTGCGCCCGCCCACAGGCGCGCCCTGCGCCACGCCCAACGAAGCCGCCGCCACACCACCTCCCAGCAAGCGGAGGAAATCAGATCTTGAAAGTCTCTTCGACAACGCAACCTCACTCGCAAAGACTTTGAATCTCAGCCCAATGCTGCCGGTTCGCCAGCGCATGCTCCCGCAAGTCTTTCCTGAACTGCGGAAGACATCCTTTATGATTGATGTAGTAAAGCAGTTGAACGCAAACCTCCTTGCCGGCCGTCTCTGGATCGCGCAGCACTCTCAGGAAACCTTGGGCCTCCCACTCGGACAGCCACTTCCTGGCTTCCTCCCAACTGAGATCGCGGCCACAACCGCAGTGCGTCCGAAGTGTCTCCCCCGTCACAGGGAGCGGCCAAAGTCTGGGGCCCTCCCCAGCCCCAACCGGGAGATCCGTTACCTGATCACGGTCCATGAGCATGTGCAGCCCCCAGATGAACAAGGATTTGTGTGATCGCAGGCAGGTGGCACAAAGCCCCGCTGGCGCCTCGCTCGGCACTTCTGCGCCGCAGGAAGAACAGGTACGTTTCTCAGCCATGGCCCAGTCTCCAGGTTGCGGGGTTCACCTTAGACACGACGCTCTTCGGAAGCAAGGTTCATGTCTTGCTCATCCTGTTAGGGCCCAACGCTCAGGATTCGGAGCCCTGTAGGTGCTTGCGGAGGGGCGGGTTGAGAACCGCCGGCATCTCTGCTTTGCGAGGCTGGCATGGAGCCGGCGTTGGTCGTAGCGCCGCCCTCCTGAATTCGGCCCGTAAACGTTGTCCCCCCACTGGTTTCGTCGGTTCCGGTTGTGCGGATGGCGAAGTCAATCACACTGCCAACGCTGACGCTCGCCAATACTGAGTAGGCTACTTGGACACTGTTGGTAACTGGGGTGGAGAACACCAGGGCGCCATCAACATATATCTCTGCGGTGCTGTCTCCGCCATTGCAGCTAACCCCTGGCGCATCGCAATTGGAAGTGACTCCGTGAATACGGACAACTCCAGCGGTGGTGCTGATCCATCGCCGCACAGCGGAGTGGGGCACCCGCTCGCGCCCTCCGTTGCCGTTAAGGCCGTTGGGATGACCGCCCCATTGCCACATTGAGGTCCAGAGGTTTTGGCCGGTGCCACCAGTAATCGCCCGAAGCCGCAGCAGTTACCGGTGGTGCTGAATGGCACAAAGCCGGCGACCGAATAATTGCTGCTGCAGTAGCCGTAATGCCAGTTGCTTTGTCCCTGGACGAGGGAGTAGTCGGCGACTGAATCGGCAACGAGGTTGGTGCTGCCGATTGCGGAATCACATAGGGAGCAGGCCGCGAGCACCGCGGCCAGCAACCCGCACCCCCTGCTCAGGCGGCCTATCCGCCTCATTGGCCCGGCCAACGTTTGTTTAGTCATAGTCTGTCTGCTTCTCATAGGTTTTGCCTTTGTCTTTGTTTTGGTTTATAGTCTGTTCACCCTTTCCAAAAGCAATTCTCGAGAAGTGTTACAAGGTTTCAGGAAGTTTGGACGACTCTCCCCAGTCCCCGGAACAGCATCGTTTAACTGCGGATCAAGGTCGTTGGGTGTCCGTCCGATCGCCCCGAGGGTGAGCGTGGAGGACCTGGGCGAATCCAGGGCTGATATTAAGCCCAAGTATGTCTCAAGGTTCGACGGTCACTGCAATCAGGAACGGGGCAGCGGTGGACATGGCAGAAACGTAATCGAGGTTCTCCAAGATCGCCTCGGGATTGGGGTTTTCCCACGTGGATTTGAAGAGCTGCAGGCCCCTTCCCGCCTCATGCTTCCCAGTCCAGACAATAGTGGCCGGGTCCGGGCCGACAGGCTGCTGCTTCGGGTGAGCCTGCCAGTCTCGCACATCGAACCCAAAACGAATTGGCATTCCCATCGCCGCCAGTCCGGCTGCATGAAACAGGAATCGGCCAATCTCGGTTCCGTTAGTTGTTCCAAATGACATGCAGGCGGCATGGAGAAAATGAACCTTCTTGCAACGCTGTCCAAGGCGTATGCCGGTGACTTCTTTGGGAAATGGCTGCGACACGGACTTGGCGCAGCACAACTGGACAATTCCACGCACGTCAAACTGAATGTTCCCAAACGCCTGCACGCCGCGTGGAATAGTCCCGAGCGCGTTCTTCGGATCACCATCAGTCCAACCGGTGGCCGGATCAGCGTTGTAGAAAGCAGAAAGGTCAATCAAAGCCGGCGCGGCCGTTGGATTGCGGGGCGGGAGACGAAAGGGGATTTCGCTTGGATTCAGCAGGATAGGCTTCAGGGACACTGCGGCCTTGTTGATGACATTCGCCCCGGGCTTCGAATCCGAGCTCCCGCGGAGAGAGAGCCCTGCCAGCGCGGGGTTCGTGAGAATATTTGTCCCACCCAGATTTTCACGGATCGCCACCACTTCTGCGGAGCCCGGCGCGAATTGCAGAGCGCATCGGGTCAAAAAGTCCACTTCGGCCGCCGTTGTATTCGTTCCCTCGTTCGCCAGCGCCTTGGCGTAGCGGGCCAGCGCTAGGCCGTTGGTCGGAGACAACCACAGGGCCTCTTGCAGGCTGGCAAAGGTGTTCTCCTGGACTAGGCTGTCGATGTAGTCGGAAACAGGGATTTCAGAGAATGGAGCAGTCTTGCGCCTGCCGCGATCGGCGAAAAACCATTGTGCCCACGCTGCATAAGAATCGTGGCCCGGCCTGGCCATAATCTTCTTCTTCCACTCGACGATTTCGCCGAAAGCAACGGTGACAGTCATGCCATGGTCGTCCAACCTTTGACCGCCGACGGCCTCGGCCAGGGGCGCGAGCCAGTCGGGCGCAGGGGCGGGGAAACTGCGAGCCTCCCAGATCTTCATGGAGCCGTCAGATGAAACGGTGAGGACCTTCTTCCCATCGGGGGTGAACTGGGCCGTCAGCACTTGCTTCCGTGGCGTAGGGGCTCGCTCAACGGCAATCCAATGTGGCTATCCCAAAGGCGAGCCGTCCCATCCAGTGATCCAGTCAGCACCCTCTGTCCATCGGGGCTGAACTGGGCTGAGGTGATTCTTCCAGCGTGTCGCAATGGTTCAGTGACCAGATTTCCCGTGCTTGCGTCCCAAATGCGGGCTGCCCCGTCATTGGCAGCGGTGATAATATACTTGCCATCGGGACTGAATTGCACGGCGGTGGGAAGATTTTCGTGGACCAGAGGAGGTGTCACTGGAGCGCCGGAGTCTGCATCCCAGACCCTTGCCGTTCTGTCCTGGGAAATGGTGGCGACTCGCTGGCCATCCGGGCTGAAGCACGCGCTCCATACCCACCATCCGTGTAATAAGGGTTTGCCCGTTGGCTGACCGTTTTTCGCATTCCAAACCCGGGCGGTCTGATCGAATGAGGCAGTGACCACTTTAGACCCATCCGGGCTGAAGTGTGCTGAGATGATCTTGTCCTATCTTATGTTGGAGCGGGGCGCCTAAGGCTTTTCCGCTCTGGGCGTCCCACAGACGCGCGCTGCCATCATATGATGCTGTAAGCACGGTTTTCCCATCGGGACTAAATTCCGCATATTTAACGATTTTGTCATGAGCGAGCGGTTCCGTGAGCGGCTCTCCGGTGGCGACATCCCAAATCCGCGCCGTCTTATCAATGGAGCCTGTGATCAACCGCCGTCCATCCGGGCTGAATTGGGCCGAGAGCACACGCATCCCATGTTGAAAACCTTTTGACAGCAGGCGTCCGGTCCGCGTCTTGTAAAGCCGGACGGCGGAATCGTCTACCAACACCGCCACTTCTTCCCCGAGCGGATCAAATTGGGAAACACGTGCTGGCGCCGCCAGCCTAGACCCACGGGATGAAATTGACTCCGGTCTCCAGGCTGAACCGCAGCGGTAAAGCCGATCCGGTTCGGATGTCCCAGATCCCGACGGCAACGGGATCACCCAAGGTCAAAAGCCTGCTTCCGTCCGGATTAAAAGCCACATCGCGCGCGAATCCGGAATGGCGCAACGGCTCCATCAGAGGTTGGCGGGTGATCAGGTCCCACACTACAACCGTGCAGTCCAGGGAGGCGGTGGCGGCAAGTTGTCCGTTGGGACTGAACTCCGCAGTGGTAACCTCATTGACGTGAGACAAACCCTCCCCCAGAGGTTTGCCGGTCCGAACGTCCCAGATGCGGGCCGTTCGGTACATCGAGGCTGTCAGCAGCTTGTCTCCGGCTGGGCTGAAGCCAACGGCCTAAACCTTGTTTATATGCGCAAGGGATGCGATTAAGTTGCCGGATTGAGCATCCCAGATTCGGGCCGTGCCGTCCTCCGAAGCCGTCACGACCTGCCTGCCATCGGGACTGAATCGCGCGAGGTAAACAGCGCCCGCATGGCGCAAAGGTGTTACAACCGCTACGCCGCTAGCGGAATCCCAAATGCGCGCCGTGCCGTCGCTCGACGCCGTAACAACCTGTTTGCCGTCGCGGCTGAACTCTGCGTGCTCAACGGCTCCTGTATGTTGAAGCACTTTGGCCGCCCCGGCTGGCAGATCCCAGATTCGGGCGGTGTTATCTGGATTCTGAGCGGCCGTGACGAGGCGCCGGCTGTCTTCTGAGAACCGGACCGAACAAATCCAGCTCGAATGTCCTTTGAGTTCTGTCACTAATTCTCCGCTTTGAACGTTCCACAGATGGACGGAACCATAGCCGCCAATGGCGAGCCACTGACCGTTCGGGCTGAAATCAGAGGCAAGGACTTGCGTCTGGTTGGAAAGGACCGGGCTTATTGGGCGGCCGGTTTGACTGTCAATGATTCGAGCAGCGCCTGTTTCAGGCTTTCCCAATGGCTGAAGAAGGCGCAGCCCATCCCTACTAAACCTCAGCTTATGAACGGACCAACTATTGGTGTAAGATTCAAACTGGGGCAGAGCAAAATTGCGGCAAGTCAAAGCCGAGACAATTCGTTCCGCAGCGACTTTGTTGCTGGGATTTTCTTTCAGCACTTTGGCCAGGCAGGCCAGGGCTGCGGAGGTTTTCCTAGCGCTGAAGAGGTTTTCGGCTTTTTCGATTGCCAGGCGGGCCACGGTGTCTTTGGTCTGGACCAGGGCTTCCCGGGACTGAGCAAAAGCCCGCTCCGCTTTGCCGCGCTGGCTCGCCTCGCTGGCTCGCGCTTTCTCGGCCTCCCCGTGCAAGCGGCTCTGTTCAAGCTCGGCCCGCATGGCCCGGACCGCCAGCGAGGCACTTATCACGACGGCCAGCGCCAGCACCCCCACAATGACTGCCGCAGCAGAAAAGGCCAACTTGTTCCGCCGAACCAGCTTTTGGAACCTATAGAGTTGGCTGGGGGGACGGGCCACCACTGGCTCGTTGTTCAGGTGCCGCTCGATGTCCATCGCCAAACCATTGGCCGTCTCGTAACGCCGGTTGCGGTCCTTCTCCAGCGTCTTCATCACGATCCAATCGAGGTCGCCTCGGACCAAGTGTATCAGCTTCGGTGGTTCGGAGTGGCGGCTAGTGGCTATCACCGTCTGCTCGGCGGCGTCGAGCGTGCTCAACTTTGTCGAGGGACGGGGCGGGTCTTCTTCCCGGATGATGCGGCGGATTTCATCGAAACCGGCTTCCACGAGCCGTTTGGCGTCAAACGGCGTCCTCCCGGTGAGCAGTTCGTAGAGCAGCACGCCCAGGCTGTAGATGTCGCTGCGGGTATCAATGTCCAGCCCGCTCATTTTCGCCTGCTCCGGACTCATGTAGGCCGGCGTGCCGATGAATTGCTCGAAAGCGGTGAAGACCGTCTTGTCGGTCAGGGTCTGTCCGGCGGTGGCTTTGGCGATGCCGAAATCAATGATCTTGGGC
The DNA here is from genome assembly GCA_963822005.1 of uncultured Verrucomicrobiae bacterium. GTDB lineage: Bacteria > Verrucomicrobiota > Verrucomicrobiia > Limisphaerales > UBA8199 > PALSA-1440. The sequence goes on from CAWGGD010000040.1 coordinate 31,136, forward strand.
ACGCCCACCCCATCGTGGTCGGCGACCAGAATGTTGGACGGCTTGATGTCCCGGTGAATGATCCCCTTCTGATGCGCGTGCTGGATCGCCTGGCAGACCTGGATGAACAGATCCAGCCGTTGCTGTGGTATCCAACTTGTTCTCGTCGCAATAGCGGGTGATGGGAATGCCTTTAACCAGCTCCATCACAAAGTAGGGCCGGCCGTTCTCGGTGGCGCCGGCATCCAGCACCTTGGCGATGTTGGGATGGTCCATCAGCGCCAGCGCCTGCCGCTCGGCCTCGAACCGGGCAACGACCTCCTTGGTGTCCATCCCCAGCTTGATCACCTTGAGGGCTACCCGCCGCTTGACCGGCTCCTGCTGCTCGGCCATGTACACCACCCCGCACCCGCCCTCGCCAATCTGTTGCAACAGCTTGTAACGGCCAATCCGGTCCCCGGCCTTCTCGGTCAGCGGAAGGTCGAGGGCGATGGTGCCGCCGGGGCTCGATTCCTTAACGGTCTTCCCGTCCGGCAAGCCAGCCTTGAGCAGGCAAGCGACACACGGTCCCGCCGGCGCATCGCTTGGCATCTCTGCGCCGCAGGAAGGACAGGTGCGTTTCTCAGCCATAAACCACTCTCCAGCTTGCCGGGTTCACCTTAGACCATGACCTTTGGAAGCAAGGCTCCTGTCAGGAGCGAACCCGCACCCCAGGGCTGCATCAAGCTCGAGGTGGAGCGTGTGTGAGGGTAGGGACGTTTCGCCGAAACGTCCGCTCCGCCCAAACCCGGACGGTTCGGCGAAACTTACCTACCCGGCTTGGTTGAAAGGGCGAGCTTGATGCAGCCCTGCCCGCGTTGTCCTCGCGCTGAACGCACTCGCTTAAGATCTCATCCATAGAGGATCACCCCAGCCATTCAAGCGCCTGAGCAGCAGGTCGCGCTGTCTTTTGGTCAGAATGATGTTGTTCGCCAGGACCTGGCGAGCCGAACCCTCGATTTCCTGGGGATGCTTGTCCCGACGCCAGACCAAAGAAAGAAGGGCCGACACCCGGCAGCCCGGGCACAGATGCACAACCAGAACCAGCCAGCGGGTCCCAGTGGGATTGCTCTCGCCGCGCATATTGAGGATCGCGTCCACGCCGCCGGTTTGGAGAAGGTCTGCCGCCGTTTGGCTGTTGGCACAGGGGAGGGCGGCCTCACGCTCGGTGGTCCAGCGGCGGCACGGCTCGCAATACGGGGTGTGGCGGAGGCGGTACAGCAAGAACGCCGGGATGCCAACGACCAGCATTGCTTCCACCACCCAAATGAGCGTTGCTCCGAAGGGTGGCCCCGCTCCGCCGGAATAGTCCTTAAAGCTGAAACCCGCCTCCCGCCTCATCGCCAACCACTGCCCAAAGGGCAGCCCCTTGTGCAACGTGGCGTAGGATAAATAGGGCGTCTTCTGCTTGATCTTCCAAAGGGCGATCCCGTAACCCGTGTAGTAAGACGCCAGCAGAGCGCTCCCGGCAATCAAGAAGGCCATTAAGACGCTGATTATCCTGCTCCGACAATGCCCGAATGCCACCGCGGCCAATGCCAGGAGCCCAACCCCAACCCCAAACAAGCAGGCCAGGAGCCAATTGATCTGCACAATAGCCACCACTTTAAGCAGTATCTGATATAAGGCTCCCAGCAGCACCCCGGCTCCGCAAGCAGCCAGGAAAACCGGGAGGGCGCGGGGATTGACCCTCCCCGAATGTTTGTAGCATAGCAGTCCTCCTGGAGGCGCGGCCCCTCCTGGCGAACTGGTGGACAAATCAGACTGGAGCGGGTAGCCGTCAATGGCGCACACAGTCGCGTCATCTGGGTAAGGCCTTTCGCAGCAGGTGCATGTCTTCATAAGTAGTCAACAAACCAGTCGCACTCAGGGCTCGGCCTCCTTGCTCCTTAGGTTGCTTCTCACGGTTTCGACAAACTCGGCCCACCCCGGGTTCGCGACCTCCCAATCCTGAATTCGGGTTATCCGGGTCTCCCCACGGCGGCAGAAATGCACCGCATGATTGCTTTCTAGCGTGACCGGGTTGCATTTCCAGATCGGCTTGCCGTGATCCTCGCCGTGCTCGACCGACCACCGCTCAACCTCAACAAAGCGCAACTCGGACTCGCCAAAAGGTGTGCGGGCTTTCACGCCCTCCGGCGTCACCTCGATTCGGCATAACCACCGGTAGATGGTTTGGACGAACCCGGCCAGCGCACCGCCGATAAAGATGGTCAAGCCGAGTCCTGCCAGGGTGCCCACGAGAGCAATGCCGCACAGCACAATCGGGAGGACCATAAGGGCCAGCATAAGCCGCCAGAGAACCGCACCTGTTCGGGCGCGGAAAACTCTGGAGGCCGAACCCAAATCAGTGGTGGACCTTCCCCCACCACCATTTGAAATGTTGGTGCCCGGCAGGGCGCATCTATTGGACTTGTTCATAATCTCAGGGGTTGATTGTTTGCGTCTCGGTCCTTGCTCAGCCTGTCAGGGCCCAACGCTCAGGATTCGGAGCCCTGTGGGTGGGCTTGGACGGGCGGGTTGAGCACCGCTGGCATCTCCGCTATGCGAGCTTGGCATGGAGCCGACGTTGGTCACTGCGCCGCCCTCCTGAATTCGACCCGTAAACGTTGTCCCCCCACTCGTGTCATCGTTTCCGGTTGTGCGGATGGCTGCACCGTATATCTGCAGCGTGGAGGGGGAGATCACCTTGGATGACGTTTCGCCAGGCGCTCTATACAT
>CAWGGD010000041.1:0-18403 GCA_963822005.1 uncultured Verrucomicrobiae bacterium
GGGATTACACCGAGTTAGCTTTTGCTGAGCATTTATTTATTTATGAAAATCGGTTGCCATGACGGTTGACATGTGGCATCCAATCGGATACTATGGCAACCAATATGAAAGCACCGAAGCAACGGTTCAAGATTCTCAAGTTCATCAACCCGCGAACGGACACCACCAGCTGGCGGGTCAGCGGCATCAAACGCAACGGGGAACGCATCCGCGAGAACTTCGCGGACCCGCAGGAGGCGCAGTTGCGTTACACGGAGCTGGAGGGGGAATTCCATGCCGCCAACGGCGCGGCGGCGCTGCGGGCCACGCGGCTGACGGATGAGCAGGTCGCCATTGCCGAGGCCGGCGTTCAAGCGGCTGGAGCGCGACCAGGATTTGCTCACGGCGATGGATCACTGGCTGCGGACGGGCAAGCCGACGTCGGTCAAGGAGTCGCCCCGGCTGGATGAGGCGTTGAAGCTGTATCTGGACTGGCTGGAGACCACCACGGAGTTGCGGCCGCTGACCAAGGACAACCTGCGCGAGCCGGGTGACGCATTTTGTCAATAGCGTCGGCAACATGCGGGTGACGGATGTGATGCCGGAGCATGTCGAGCATTACCTGGCGCACCGGAACGTGTCGCCCAATACCAAGGATGCCAATTGCCGGGCGATTTCGAGCTTCTTCACCTGGTGCATGAAGGGGAAGCGGCATTGGTGCATCAACAATCCGTGTTACGCGGTCGAGATCGAGGGCCGGACGGATGATGATGACCGGGAGCCGGTGGTGCTGCCGGTGGAGGAGTGCGAGAGGCTGTTGCGGGCGGCTGAGGCGTTCGAGAGCGGGAAGCTGGTGCCGTATGTGGCGCTGTGCCTGTTCGGCGGGCTGCGGCCGTTTGAGGCGGCGCGGCTGACGCTGGGAGCAGGTCAACCTGGCGGACAAGGAGATCCGGTTGAAGGGGCAGCAGACCAAGACGGGCAAGGGGCGGATGGTGGTGATCTGCCAGACGCTGAAGGCGTGGTTGAGGCGGTACAAGGGCAGGATGAGATTTACCGCCCGACGTTATGACCTGGAGCTGCGGCAGTTGCGCGCGAGCATCGGTTACGGCGAGCCGACGAAGGAGCAGCCCGGACCTGAAGCCGTGGGTGCCGGATATCTTGCGGCACACGGCGATCTCGCATTATTTCCGGGCCACCGGCAGCTATGGCCGGACGGCGGAGCAGTTCGGCAATTCGGAGGGCATCATCAAGAAGCATTACCAGAGCCGGGTGAGCAGCAAGGAGACGAAGCGGTTTTATGCGCTGAGGCCGGGAGCTGGCGCACGTAAAAATTGATGCATTCGGATGCACCACCGCTATGCTGCCGCCCTTAAATGAATTGAATCGGAACCATTGGGGCTATGAAGCCGTTGAAGATTAAATCACAGGCCATGGATTTCACTTGGCTGCCGCCAGCGGAAGAATGGGATTTTCGATCTGTCACCCAGCGAGAATGTCGGGTTGCCTGCCACTGGGAATATTCCCGCCAAGATAGGCAAGCCATGGCGAAGCTTCCCAATGGTCAAAACTATTGCCCTGAAAACTATCGGGAGGCGGCCCGGGAACTGTTTCCACAAAGGTGGACGACGCTGACCAAAGAGCAGCGGGTAAAGGTGCTGGAATCCTTTACGCAGGCCCCGGCTTTGCAAGTGCATAAACTGGGCGATTTCTTAAAGCGGGTGACGATTCATGGAATTAGTTCAGAAATTCCAGCGGCTTATCTGGAACACGCCTACGTGATTATTCCCAGTTTCACGGGTCGTGGTGTCGTAGCTGTGACCAAGCAATTTGGGAAATGGGCGAGTTTGGAGTCGAAGCGGTATCGACCATCGCGGCGGGCGCAAGCGGCGAATCTTCCGTTTGACGCTCTCAAGTGGCTGGCGGTGCTGCGAATTGATGAGGCCCGCCGCAAGGCGGGGGTGACGATTGGAAAAGCGCGGGAAACCGTAAAAGCTTTTGGCCTTCGGCGCGCCTTCGATCATTATGGCGACGTATTTCCCAACTACACGAGCGATGGGGGATGGTCAAAAGCCAGGACGGACGCGCTCAGATGCCAGACCCAGTCGAGAGCCAACCGCGCTTATCTGCTGGCGGAGCTGGTTTGAGCAGCGGCCGGCAGTGTTTGGATTAACTTTTGCGCACTGATTTCTCCTGAAATCAGCCGCCGGAAAAGTTTTCTGAAAGCCAGTAGGTTTTCGGAAAACCTACGGCTTATGCGGTGAAGGACGGGGTGATGGCGTTTGAACATAATTCGCTGAGTTAGACGAATTATGAATACAAACCAAACTCCTTCCGCCCGATTGGCCACCTTGGAATCATTGGCTAAAACGCTGATTCCGGCCTATCTGGATCCCCCGCCCAGCCACGAGACTTTGCGCGACTGGTTTGACACCGCGCGCATCCCGCGCTTCAAAGCCAACCCGACCGCCAAGCGCGGCGGCGGCCCGGTCTTCTACTCGGTGGCCGCCGTGGAGAAGTTTCTCCAGACGCCGCACGCTGCCCTGCCGGTTGCCGGCGGCGACGCTGCCGGACCGGAAGGTCAGCAACAACTAACCCGGCGTTGCAATAAAGGAGTGAGGCATCATGGCTAAAGCACAAAATGGCTGGCGCAAGCTTTCCGGGAGCGGGCAACGGAAGATTGAAAGGATTCTCGCCCTGGGCGACCGCGCCGTGCGTCGGCAATTCGTGGCGGCAGACCGGCGGCAGTCGCAAAAAGTTCAAGTCTTGAACTACATCAAGACTTGGCCGCTAACCGTGGATCGAGTCGCCAAGGGCGCCGCCTTTGGTCGGGCGCAGTGGAAGGGGGGACGCAATGATTGCTGATATTGCCAGCGGGCCCGAATCAGCCGCCAGCGAGAGTCTGCCGGGTCGTCGCGCGGTTCTTCGCGAGGCGGTCACTGTTTATGAGACGCCGGAGAACTGGACGATTTACCGCCGACCGGATCTGACGGACCCGACCTTTCTCGATCTGTGCGCCAGCATCCGCAAATCCGGGATCAACACGCCGCTGGAAATCTCCAGCGACGATTACATCATCAGCGGCCACCGGCGGTTTATGGCCGCGCAACATTGTGGGGTTGACACCCTTCCCTGTTTTATTGACCACAGCGGTGGTCATGGGTGAGCTCGACCGAACAGGAACGCGTCGCGCTGTTGATCGAGCGCAACCGGGGCATCCGCATCAAATCCGACAGCGAACTGTATCTGGAAGCCGCGGCCGCCGTCGATCCGGACGAGGCCATCCGCCAGGCGCAGGAGCGAAAAGCCCAAGTCTTGAACTACATCAAGACTTGCAAACTACCCGAGGTGCAAGTGGCCGGCAGCATCAGCCGCACGGACCCCACCGGCGAGCGGGCGGAGATGTTGAACGCGGTCTTGGACATTTTGGGGGAGCTACGGGCGGCGGATTTCCTGCCGACCAGCGGCCGCAGCATCCACTACAAGCTGCTGGCGAAAAATGTCCGCACCTCGGCCCGCAAGAACGGTTACATCTACGGCACCCGGCCGGGGTCGGCGTCGTTGTTGAGCAAGCTGCTGACGGACGCCCGCTCTGCCGGATTGATCAACCACGGCGACCTGGACGATGGGACCCGGCCTTCGGTGCATTTTGCCCCATCCGGCACCGTGGGCCGCTACGTCAGCCAGAGTTTGAGCCAGCTGTTTTGCAATTACTTTGGCGACATTCACGCCGATCAGCCGAACCACGTTGAGTTGCTGGTGGAAAAGAACACCGTGTTCCCGCTGCTCCAGCGGCATGTGGCCTACCCGTTGCGGGTGCCGATCACCAGCTTGCGCGGCTATGGCAGTTTTCCCGCCGCCCGCGATGTGGCCGACCGGTTCAAACGCAGCGGCAAGGAGAAGCTGGTGGTGATCTATGTCAGCGACCTGGATCCGGAAGGCATGGACATGCCGGCCAGTTGGAAGAAATACCTGCAGCATGATTTTGGCGTGACGGCGAAAGTGTTATCGGGCGGCCGTGACGCCGGAGCAGGTTGAGAGATTCAACCTGCCGCCGGACGCGGACGTGAAGTTGACCAGCAGCCGGGCGCCAAGATTCATCGAGTGAACACGGCGACCAATGCTGGGAACTGGATTCGATGCCGGAACAGTTGTTGATCGAGGAGGTGACCCGAAGCCGTCCAGGCGGCCTGGACGTGGCCGCGTTCAATCGCGCGTTGGCCCGCGAAAAAGAAGCCGACGTGAAACTGGCCCGCATGCGGGCCGCCGTCACCCGATTCGTCACCGAACAATTCCGGGAGGCGCTATGAATCCGGAAATCAGCTCCCGCTCGTGGCTGAGTATCCGGCCCTGCGACGCGGAGGCCGGATCTCACCGACGGCTCCGAAAGCCGCCGAACTCCGATTGCCGTCACTCCCGCCGCCGTCGATTTCGTCAGCCCTGCTGAGCTGGCAACCAAAACCCGCTACGGCCGTCTGGACGCAAGCGGAATGGACTTGGCTCAGCGAACATCTGCACAACGACAATCCGGAGACTCATTTTGTCATGGGTTTTCGGGAAGCGGACGGGTGCAAGAGATATGTCCGCAGCAAGAACACGACGGTTAGGAAAGCGCTTTCATGGGCGTGGGCAAGCATCGCCAGGTCTCCGCATAAGCGGCTGGCTTTCGTTCCCTACGCCCAGAACCAACGGGGGCACTCTCGCTGGGGTGGGCTGGACTTTGACGCGCACCACGGCGAAGCCGATCGGGCCCGAGAGCTGGCCTTCGCCGCGTTCCGTTGTTTGCTGAACATGCACGACCTGGCGGTGATTCTGGAGACCAGCGGCAGCGGCGGGTGGCATGTCTGGGCGATCTCGCCGGAGTTTCACGACGTGGGCGACTGGGTCCGCTTGTTGACGCAAGTGGCGGCGGCGATTGGCACGATCATCACGGCCGGGGTTTGCGAAATCTTTCCCCACGCCGCCACCGGTTTGCGCTACGGCAAGGGGATGCGGGCGCCCGGATCATGGAATCCGAGCACCGATCAATGCAACCAAATCGTCTGGGAAAACACCCGCACTTCCCTTGACCTTGTCCATTCGGGGAAGTCAAAAAACAAGTCGTTGATTTGCAATGGGTTACAAGGCCACTTCCCCGACAGAGAAAGAAGCTTTCTTTCTCTGTCTCCCTACAGTGTCGTGTAGAGCTGCTGAAGAAGTTTGGTATCACGATGTCAGCCACCCGTAATCAGAAGCTGGCTGAGCTGGTGGGTGAAGTGTTTCATCAGGTCGGGCACGCGACCGCCCGGCGGCTGGCGGAAACCCAATTCAGCCAGAAGACGGTGCCCACCCGGGCAACGGAATCTGAACACCTGAAGAGTTTTGAAGCGCTATGGCAGGGCTTGGCCGCGGAATGGAGTATCTTCGCTGACGGCGGCGGAGCGTAGAATCTACGACCAGTTGCAGTCGGAAAACGAGCGCGATGCTTTCCGAATCATCCGCAGTTACGCCCGCAAGGCCAAAGCGGACGCGCTACCTGACTTTCCGATCGCCCGGGACAATCTGGCGGAACGAATTGGCGTCACCGGCAAAGGCGCGGCGTGGATTCGGGACAAGCTGGCCACGCTGGGCGCCATTACGAAAACCGCCAAATATGTCCCCAACAAAGCGGCGACACGCTACCGCTGGATGTCGGAGGTTGAGGACGAAAAGCCCTTTTGAACCAAAAACCACCAGACACACAGGAAAGATTCAATCAGGCCATTTCGATGAAACCAGGGCGCGGGAAGGGTTCGCGGCGCTGGATTAGCGGCTTTGGCTGCCTCAGCGCCACGCTGAGGCGGTTCGGGTGATGGTTGGGCGAAGGTAGTGCAAAGGCTGGGTGAATGGGGGCGGGCGTGCGAGCGCGAATGTTTATCCAGCAACGGTGTGGGCGCCGTGGCTGAGACTTTGGCCGCGCTGCAGCAAGGTCCGAGCAGGTGGAAATGCAGCGTATGGGTAAACGACCGGGCCGCAATCGAGCGGAAGGGGGGTAGGCGGGGTTTTTGAGTGTGGTTTGGGGCGGGTGGCTATGCGGGTAGCCGCCGGAATGGCGACGGGCTAAATCGAGTTTTAGGAGGCCGCATCGCCAGACGACAGCGCGTGACAGTCCAGCATGAACAGGTGGGTAAGAGTTCGGCGAAAGTCCGGTGTTCTGGCGGGGGACCGAAAGTGCACCATGGTGCCGGAGACTTGGGATTGAGACTCGCACACACGGGCTTTTGGGCCGTGTGTGTCGAGTCTCGGGTGCGGATCTGCGTTTGGTCACGATGAGTGACAGTTCTGCGACAGATGACTGGCCCGCAATCGAGCGGGAAGGGCCGTAGCGGGGTTTTCGATGGCGGTTTTGGGCGGGTGGCTACCCTTGGTAGCCGCCGGAATGGCGACGCGCTATATCGCGTTTTAGGAGGCCGGAGTGGCTCAATGCTGCGAGGGCTGGCCAGATTCGAGAACTCTGTCGCACGAGAGTAACATGCGTGTCATCCCGGTTGCTGGCTCTGAAGCGCAGCCCCTGGGGGATGGCAGGGGGGCGAGCACTGGGGGTCGGGTGGGGGAGCGAACGGAGCAGCAAGCCGAATGACGGCGCTGGCTTGGCACCCGCAAGGCCTGTGACGGCGTGAGGCTTGCAGCGGGAGTGAGCGGCTTGGGGTTGGTTCTGTTCGCGAGCAGAAAAAAATCCCCGACCGAAGCCGGGGATGTCTGACTTACGCCGCCACCGGTTCGGCAGCGGGTGCCGGGGTGGCTTCGGGCTGCGGGGCCGGGCGGGCGGGTTTGGTGACGCCGGCGATGAAGCGCTCGACCAGCTTGGTGGCACTCTCCAGGGAGCGGCAGGGGTAGGAGCGGGTGTCCTTGAAGGTGGTAAGGGTGACCACGAAGGTGAGGACGCCCCGAGCTGGATTGCGGGGAGCGATGGTGACGGAGGGAGCGGCGATGTTGTTGTTGTTGTAGTGTTCATATTTTTATTTGTTTCGGGCTTCTTTGCCCTTTCACCAAAAAGCGCGGCGACGTGCGGGCGGCCAGTGGGAGGTGATCTTCAGGAGGGCACCACTTGTTCCGGCCCCCGCACCCAAGCCGCGCGGTGAAGGGCAAAGATGACTGAAACAAAACGGTGAACACTCCAACAACACATCGCCGCGGCCCCAACGGAGAGGATGCGCCCTGCAATCCTGGGGCGTCCGTCGTGGTCTCCCGGCACCTGGGAAGGCCCTGCGGGTTTGCCGCTCCTTGGAGTGCCACTGTTGCTGGCCTGTTCTGGAGGCGTCACCAGGCGCGCCCGCCCGGCGCGCGAGGCACCATTGTCAGCAACGGGCTCCGGTGGCGGCATGGGGCGATTCGGCCCGGTCGGGGATGCTGGCGAGCGAACCTCGTACAATTCGCGAGCGCAGCGAGCCTAATCCGCCTTTCCGTCGGCACGGAGAGGGCGCGCGAAGCGTAACATTGGCCAGCGCAGCGGAGTAGGCGGGAGTCCAGAGGGTGGCACCCTTTGGCGCGGGGCCTGGGGACGGCGCGAGTCCCCAGCGGTTTCGAACAGCGCCAACCGTCGGCGGTTGGCGCTGCGGCGTTGCAGGTCGGGCTCGGCCACCCGCGCCGGCGGGGGCCGGCGGCCGCGGGCTACGCTGCCCGGCGGAGCGGGCGGAAGGGGGCGGTGACTTCGTCGAACCACGGGTGCGGCTGGATGGTGTCGGGCCAGGCGGTCCATGCGGGCATAAACTCCGCTCAGGCCGATGCCGTGGCGGGCGGCGTAGGCGTGGAGGCGGGCCAGCGTGCCGGGTTCGCCGCGCTGGCCGTTGTCCCGGATGGCAAGCCAGAGGTCGTAAAGCTCGCGGTCGCTGCTCGGGGACCATCGCGGCGATGGCGCGGACGGCGTCACGGCGGGCGGCGTATTCGTCGGGGCGCAATGTGGCTGGTGTCGGGCAGGTGGCTGGCGCGGATGGTGCCGGGGGTCTCGTCGTCGTGGTCGGCGTCGTCGTCGTGAATGGCGCAGTCGGTGAGGTGGCGCTGCTGCTCCTTGATCGGCCATGAAGCTGAGGACGGCGTGGGTGATTTGCTGCTGGTTGAACTGGGCCTTGCCGGCGTGGTTGAAGTAGCGGGCGGCTGCGCCAAGCTCCTTGTGGATGAGGTAGTCGAGGGCCTCGTCAACGACAATGTCGCTGGTGCCCAGTCCGTAGCGGTCGAGGGCGCGGGCGACGCGGGCGCGAAGCGTGGGGCTTTGGTGGATGTCGGTCTCGAAGGCCAGCCAAGTCGTCATGCTGGCGGGCGGTGTTGATTTCGGCATCCCATTTGCGGGCGGCTGGATTCAGAATCGGAAGGAATCATAGGAAGGAAGGGCGGGGCGCGAGCCGCGAGGACTCCGCCCCTTTGAGGGTGGAATCAGGCGGCTTTGAGGTCGGCGGCGAAGTGGCTGCCGTACTTCTGGCGGGGGTCCTGGCCGCTGCCTTCGGTGGCGAACTGGCCGCAGGGGTGCTGCCAGCACTTGCGGGAATTATTCCAATGGAAGCCGAACTGGGAGAGCTGGCCGCGGACGGTCTCGGCGGGCTGCTCGGGGAAGGTCACCCAAACCCACTTGCCGACAACCTCGGCCAGGTCGTACGCCTCGGGCAACCACTGGCGGAGAAGGTCGAGAACCTTCTCGGTGGCGAGGGCGCGATTTTCGTCGCGCTGCTGGAAGTTCACATACGGGAGTATGCGGGTCGGCTTGGCCTGCTCTGCCGGGCAGCCTGGCGTTGCGGTCGGTGCTGTGTTTTTGTCTGTGCTCAGACTGCTCGGGAGCTCCTGAGCTCTGAACTTTCTTTTATTTGATTTGGTTTTCATGATGTTTTTTTTGTGCTCTGCTGCTCGGTCCGGTCTTTCGCCCTTCACCATTGAAGCCCGCGCATCAGGGCGGCAGCGCGGGAGTGAATCTTCGGAGGGCACCGCCTTTGGCGCCCCCTGATGAGGAAGCGGGCTGGTGAGGGCGAGAGACTGGACGGACAGCCGTGCAGCAGGAGAGCACAAGCGGCAAAAACATCTGAAGACCAACTGACCGCCCCCCCCAGTCCAGGTACTCCGAGCGAAGCTCGCGCTGGCGTGGCGAAGCCTCGCCCGAAATGAAGCGAGCGGAATGCTCTCCTCCGCGCGCGCCTAACTGATCAAACCAGCGGAGTGAGGGGCTGGCGTGAAGGATGCAGGAGGGACTGGCGCGGTGGCTGCCGGCTGGCCTTGGGGGCCGGGGAGCAGCCGAGCAGTCAGCGTGACAGGCCCGACAGGGCTAAGGGCACAACGGGCGTTATGTACAGTGCAGCCGCACCGGGGGTCCTGCGTCAGCGGGTGCCGGTGCGGTTTGTGCTGCACTGTATATAACAGCCCGTTGTGCCTCTGCCCGGTTATGCATCCTTCATGACAGTCCCGAACGGAGCGAAGTCCAATCTGGCGCGCGCGGTTTGTTTGCCTCGAGCAGGGACACGATGTCTTGCGCCGGCCTGCTGGCTTTTGCAGCAGGCGGGGCTCCGGCTGCGAGTCTGGGTCGCGTCAGCTCCAGCTCATCCGAGTCTAGGTCGCCTGGGCGTCGTATCGGGTCGCGGGGGCCGCGTTGTCCAGGCTCTTGACGGCAGCGGCTGAGCGGGAAGGGTGCATGGGTCCCGGTTGGCCGCTGCCGACAAGTGCCTGGCTGACAATGGGGGTGGCGGGAGTGCGGCCAGTTCTGCGGAGGCCCAGACGCGCAGGGGCACTGAGCATCGTAGCCGGAGCAGAAGCTGGCCGCTCTCACGCCGCCGGGGTACATGTCTGCTTGCGGCTTTACGGCGGTCCGAAGAGACGGAACCGGGTCTTTCCGGTTCGGCTCGATGGACGTACTTGGCCTCCTCTCCCCTGGCCCCTCTCCTCCAAGGGAGGAGAGGGGGCTGGAGTTTGGACATTCTGGAAGGCCCGACCTGGGCGAAAGGGCTTGGGTTTTATCAGGCGGCAGCAGCTTGGACCATGGTTTGGCAGGTGGCGGGGGCGTTGCCGGTGGCAAAGGTCATCGGGTTGTCGGCCAGTTGCTTGCGCAACAGCGTAACCAAGTCCAGACACGAGGGCCGTTTGGCTCCGCGGCGCCATTTGGGCAAGGGCGCATAGACCTGGGTTCGTTTGGGTCCATAGCATTTCAAGCCGGCTAACAAGAGCCAGCTATACATGGCGACCAGCAGGGCGGGCACTTTGCTGACGGATTTCTCGTTCCAGACCTGCGCCTCACCCACCCCCAGGATGTCTTTCTCATCCCGATGATTGACCTCAATGCCCCAACGATCAAAGTAAGCTTGCAGCAGCACCCGCGCGTCGGTCTTCAGGTCGGTGGTCAGCAGATAGGCCGGCTGCCGGTAATATTTGCGGCCGTTTTTGCTGGTGCGATAGCCCACCGGCGCCACCACCAGCAGACGGACCGGCCGTTTCCGGGCACCGCCTTGCCAGTAGATTTGGGTCAGTTCCTTGAAACGCACCTGGCGATAGCAGCCGCCGTGAAAGATCTTGGCCTTCTGCCACCGGGCTCTGGAATCGCGTCGTCGAACCTGTTCCGGGGTGAACTTGGTCTTGCCATAGAACCGGCGGCCCTTTCCCGGCGCCCGCTTACACAGGACAATGTCTTTGCGGCAGCGCGCCACCACGGACACGTTCTGCGCCTCCCAATCCTCCCGCAGAACGGTGCGGTTGCAGAAGGAGCCGTCGGCCACCTGGAACATACGCTGGGCGTGGTGGCCGGTCTGGTTGAGGCGTTGGCGCAGTTCCTGGGTCAGGAGGACAAACTGCACCGAGAGGTTCTTCTCTTTCTTCTGGCGCCGATACTCCGCCCAGTCGGCCTCCGCGGCCTTCTTCCCGGGCTTCTTAACCACCGGGGCCATCTCAAAGCGCACCGGAATGGAGCGCGAAGAACTTTCCCCGTCCTGGAGATAGAGCGGCAGCACCAGGCTGGCTTGGAGAAAGCGGTGTCCCCAGCGCAGGTTGGTTTGGAAGGGCGGTCCCAGCGGGTCCCGATGCCATTGGGTTTGGGGCACGTGCTTGCCGTTGCGCCAGACCCGGGTGTCATCGGTGCTGATGACGATGCGTTCGAGCTTTTGCTCCTGGATGGCCTGCTCCAGAATGGGATGGAACAAGGCGCGCGGCTTCCCAGGGCGAGCGCGAGAACACTTTGTAGTCGGCCGACCAGTCCTTCTGCGTGTTGCCCTGAAAACTGATGGCGCGCGTGAGGGTGCGCCGGCCCACGCCGCACAGAATGCCAAAGGCCAGCGCGATGGCCCGTTGGAGGCTGCGCTCCTGCGGGAAGACAAAGGCCCAGCGGGCGGTCGCTGCCAAGAGATAAGTCAATAAGTTCATGGGGTAGTCAGGTATTGGCGAAAACGGGGGTGCAGCGGTCGCACCCAGACCGATTTGAGGGGGCTTTGCAGGGTTCGCTGGCGATCCTGCCGGGTCCGCCCGGTGGTCGGTCCCAGGGGCAGCCAACCGGCGGCTTGATAGGCCGTGCCGGCAAAACGGTCCTGCTCCACGAAGGTCTCGACCAGCCACACCGGATGGCCATAGCGGGCTTGCCAATCCGCCGACAAGCGGCGCGTGGCCCGCGCCAGAAGGTGCGAGGCCAAGTGGGCCACCCGCACCCAGGGCAGGATCAGGAAGCGCTGTTGGTTGGCCAGGGCTCCCAAGCGCTGCTGGCGCTGCGCCACCGACCAGCCGATGAACCGATCCCGCACGGCGACTTTCCAGGCGGCCGCGCCAAAGACCATCACCGCCAACTCCCGCCCCCGGACATCCCGGGCCAGATACTGCACGTTCTCGCCGACCGCGCCGTTGAAACCGCGATAATGGTACTGGGCCAGCAGTTGTCTCACGCGCCGCCGCAGCTCGGGGGTATGAGCCAGTTCCAAACTCACGGGCTGCAGCGACGCGAGGTTACCCTCGATGGGCGTTGGGGTTGCGGGCAGCAACTCCGGCTGAAACATCGGCGGGGCTTGCGCGCACGGCCGGCCCGTGCGGGTCTGGGGCGGCGGCAACTCAATCAAACCCCGGGCCTGGAGCTTCAAAAGCAGCGTGCGGGCCGCCATGTCTTTGAGTCGGCCCGCCCCGTTGCGCCAGTTCCAAAGCTCGCACAGATGACGCGAAAGCGCCGTGCGATGCCAGTCGGGGTGCTGCGCGATCAAGGCGCGCAACTCCGTCAGATCATCGCCCGAGAGCGTGCGGCCCTGGAGGCAGATCGGTTCCACTGCCCCCAGGTTCTACGTCATCCGGGGCCGTGAGTCCAGCAGAAAATGTCCAAACTCCAGGGGCAGGATGCCCGGCTTTAGTGCGCCTGTGAACGCACGGAACTGGTGGGGTGAAAGTCCCCACTCGGGGTTGGACCTGGCCCCGATAGTCGAAAGTAGCTGCGTCGCTGCAAGGCGGGGTGGAGAGCAACTGGAGACAAGCTGCCGGTCCGTAGGATAACAAACTCGATTCGGCCGGTCGTGATGGCGAGCCTGCTAAAGAAAGGCGAAGCCCAAAGACGCTCTGGTCCCGAAAGCGGGATACGAGGAAACTCGTGCGGTAAGACCCGGCTGGCAAACCAGTCCAAAGAGCCGGGGATCACGACGGGTGGTTGGAGACAGAACGGCAGGAAAGTTCCGTGACGGAAAGCAGGGATCCGTGACCGGGGCCAGAAGGCGGCGTTCATGCTCAGGGGAGCCGAAGAACCGCTCCCGGTCAGAGGACAGAGTGTCCGTAGTAGCGAGGAAGCGGGGTAATGCCCGTGGAGCCAAGGGACACAGGAAAGGTAGAAGCGTGAGCGACAAAGACACTGAAGACAAAGGGGCGACAGTCCCCGAGGGGGTTAAACAAGCCCCAGACATCTACGGCCGCTGGCCGTGGGTGGAACGGAGTGTTTGGAGCGAGCGCCTGTTGCAGGCTTGACCACCTCGGGCTTTATAATCTGGAAAAGGCTCGAGCTCTGGTCCTGCAATCTCAATCAGGAAGCCTACCTTTCTGGCGAGCCGGATGCGGGAAATCCGCCAGTCCGGTTCTGAGGGCGGGGTGAGGTTCTATCCCTCGCCCCCGACCCTATCGGCAGGCACGGATGCCTGCCGCTACGGTGCAGACTGGCGGCATTGTCCAGATGCACCCGCCGGTTCGGCGCGGAGGGCAAGAGGGTTGACTGGGGCGGGGTGGGGAGTAAGCTCTGCGATATGAGACGGCGGTTACACCGACTGAACTCAGACTGCGGCGTGAACCGCTTTGCAGGCGGGGATTCACGCTGATTGAACTGCTGGTGGTCATCGCCATCATTGCCATCCTGGCGGCGATGCTGCTGCCGGCGTTGAGCATCGCCAAGGCCAAGGCGGTCCAGACCCAGTGCCTTTCCAATCTCAAACAGCTCAACCTGGCCATGGTGCTCTATTGCGGCGACAACCGGGACAGGACCCCGGCGAAGGAAAGCGTGTCCAATACCGGAATCTGGTGGTACTCGGGACATAAGGACATTTGGTGGTGGTACAAGGAATTGGACAAGGCCTATGCCGGCGTGTCGGGCTCCTCCCCCAGCAACCACATGGTCTTCCGTTGTGCCAAAGACCGCGGCTGGAAGAATTACGGGTTTCCGATGCCCCATAAAGACAACCCGGTGCTCGATTACGGCAGCTATGTGTTCAACGGATGTGACAGCCGGGGCAACCCGAGAAACAACCTGCTGGATATGCCCTTGTCCAACGTGAAGCATCCGACGCGCACGTGGATGATGTCGGAGTGGCCGATCCATTGGGGCTATTCCTGGCACAAGAGCAAGACGGGGGATGTGGACATTTCCTACAAGGACGCGCTCTGCAACGTCAGCATGGTCGATGGCCACGCGCAGTACATCAAGACCTACTACAATCCTTCCCTGCCCAACGGCGATGCGCCGTTCGCCTACGATACCGCGGACATCCCTTCCTCTTACGGGTACCAGAATGCACCGGATTGATGCACATGCGCGCCACCACCGCCCTGACGGTTTGGTTTCGGTCTCCGGCGCCGTGTGGTCGTCCGCTCCAGGGCGGCGGGGCGCCGGGTTTGGCCTGGCCCTGCTGCTGGTGTTGCTCTTGCCTGGCTGCAAACCCACGCCGCTCGCAGGTGCTGCTGGAACCCAGCGAGGCGCTTAGCTCGGTCCTGGCGGACGAAGCTGTACAGCTGGCGGGAACGAAAAAGCAAATTGCACTCATTACCCCCGATGCTTCCTGGGGGCCGCCTTCGACTGTCGAGGAGTCGCTGAAAAGGCGCTAAAGAAGCGCGGCGCCACCGTGGTAGTCGCTAAGGCGGCCAACGTGGGGAATCCCATGTTCGCCGGGAAGGTCGGCTTGAAGGGACAGGACTTCCTGGAGGCGCTGGAGAAGGCGGCAGGGGCGGGAGCGATCATTTCGCTGGCGGGCGCGCCGGCGCTCAAGCCGGATGAGGTCGCACGCGTGAAGCCGGACCATCCACCGGTGCTGGTGGTGGCGACCGCCATGGTGGGCAACAAGATGGGCGTGCGCGCCGAGCCGATGCAACTGGCGCTGCTGCTGGAGGCCAAAGTCATTCAACTGGCCATCGTCGATGGCGCCAACCCGGCGATGCTCAAGGGGGCGAAGGCTGACCCGGCCCGGGAGCTGTTCGCCCAACACTACTCCATCCTCAGGTTGCGGGACCGAGTTTCGCCCGCCGCCGCCCGATGACACGACGCCGGGGTGAGCCGGGATCATGCGACTTGTGAGCGCGATGCTGGCGCGTTGATCGCCTGTGGGTCGCGGGTTGGTCCATAGGAGTTCCATAGGGCTTCCATACGGTTTCTCCATAGGGTTTCCATAGGAATACAGGGGATTTCGGGGTTGGACACCCGCGGCGCGGAGTTGTTTCCGCTCGGTTGCTGCCCGGAGGAGACGAGTAGTGATTTAGACTTGGCTTCGCGCGGGGCGATTCAAAGTCCGGGGCGGGCTGTGGGAGAGAATTCCCCCAAACCGGTTCGCGCCTTGGATCCCTGAACCGATTGGGCGTGAGAGTAGGGCAGGCGTCTCGCCTGCCTTTCCTGCTGTGCTGGGGCAGGCGGGACGCCTGCCCTACTTTGAGGTTCATGGAGAGGGTTATTCCTTTTCGCCCGGCCACACGGGCCGGTGGCGCGGATTCTCGGCCTTGAAATCCCCCAGGCTCGACCAGTACAGCCGCTGGCCCAGGTCCACCTCCGCCACGGCCACCGTTCCCCATTCCTTCGCCTGCGCCAGCACCTGGCCTTCGCGGTCGTAGATGGCCGAGATCATCCAGTTGAGCGACACGTCGCGTGTAGGTGCTGCTGACCAGGAACACGTGGTTCTCGCACGCGCGCGCCGCCGCCAGCAGCGGGTTGCAGCCCGCCACCGGGAAGGCGATCACCTCGGCGCCGCGCACGCTGAGTTGCCGCGCCACTTCGGGGAAGAAGCCGTCGTAGCAGATCATCAAGCCCACCTTGCCGAAGCGCGTGTCGAACACGGGGTAATCGTGTGCCGGGCGTGATGCCCGCCTCGATCTCGGTGCGCGGCAGCGCCGTCTTGCGATACTTGCCGATCAGCTTGCCGTCCGGCCCCATGCAGCACGGCGACGTTGTAGATCAGGTGCCTGTCGCGCTCGACGAGCCCCGCCACCACGTGCAGCCCATGCTGGCGCGCCAGCCCGCCAAAGTAATCCGTCGCCGGCCCGGGCACCGGCTCCGCCGCGTCGCGATACGAGAGGCCGTTGCCCGTGGCGGTGATCGTCTCGGGCAGCACCACCAGGTCCGCCTTCTGCCGCGCGGCCTCGGCGACCAACGGCGCGAACTGGCGGCAACTGTCCATCCCCGTCTTCCCGCCGTGCGGCACGTAATGCACCGTCGCCAGCCGCACCTTGCGCGGCGCCGGCGGCGCGGTCTCGGCGAACACACCTCGCTCCACTCGACCCGCGCGCGCGGCGCCCAGCGCAAATAGAGTTCCACGATGGCATGCGTGGCCTTGGACGGCGCCCGGTAGACGCCCTCGACCGCCGTCCAGCCTGCCGCGCCGGTCGGGCCGTCATTGGGGTATTCGGGCTCGGAGACCGGCGGCACGCCGGGCGCAAAGTTCGTGGCGCCCGGTTCGTCGCGCGCGGGCGGCCGGTCGCGCGTCGTCGCGCCAGAGGATCCGCGCCAGCACGGAGCGCCGCGGCGAGGCCACGTCTCCACCCGCCGCAGCGCGTGGAACCGGTACCATTGGCCGCCCTTGACCGGGAACGTTTTGCTCCAATGCCCGTCCAGCCCCTCCAGTTTCCCGGTGCCGATGACGAAGCGCCCTTGCCCGACGGCCCGCCCTTGGGGTTGAAGCTGAACTCCGGACGCAGTTCTTCCCGCGGCGCCAGCGCCTGCCACCCTTCCGGGGCGAGGCACGTCGCGGCCGGCCCGGCAGCGGACACCCGGTGAGTGCGCATCAGCAAGCAAGCGTGAGGAGGAGGAAATTCGAAGGCCGAGGGCCGAGGGCCGAAAGATAGGTCGGAGGCCGAGTTCCGCCCTCAGCTGCTGGCCATCTCCCGCAGGGCAGAGGGGTTCGACATGTGGTGTGGTGGAATACAGGTTAATGGGATCTCCGAGGTCCCTTGGCATTCGAGAAACGGGCGGTTTCGGCCTTCGGGTTTCGGTCTCTTTCGGCCCTCGGCGCTCGGGCTTCGGGCTTCGCGGCGCGACACTCCGCAGCGCGTCAAGCAAGAGGCGCCCTTCATCGCCCACTGCCTTCTCTATCGCCCGCGTTCGCAGCGGCGGCAGCCAATACCGCCACAGCGTCGGCCCCGAACCGAAATACACCGCCTCGTCGGTCAGCGCGAAACCGCAGGCGATGTGCGCCGGCGCGGTGGCGGTATGAACCACTTCGCCCTTCGACCCGTCAAACGCATACACCGCCTGGCCGGTCAGCCCCACCAGCAGCCCGCTCCGATGCCGGCCCAGGCGATCTGTGTCTGCGGCCCCGGGAGATTGTTCGTCCGCACCACCTGCATCGTCTGCGGGTCGAACGTGAACAGGCGGTCGCCCACCGTGGTGAACACCTTGCCGTCGGCCGCCACCGTGGCGGGATAGCTCCCCGCGCCCGGCGCCAGCGCCGCCTCGAACACCTTGCGCTTCTGCTTCGGGTCGAACGCAAAGAACTTCGCTTCCTTCTCCGTCGGCCGCGTGCCGCCGCCGCCCCAGTTGCCGCTGCCGCCGAAGATCAGGCCGCTCTTCGGTTCCCAGGCCAGCGAGACGATGCTCTGGTTCGTGACCAGGTTCCGGTAGTTCTCGATGGTCTTGTTCTGCTCCGGGTCCCACACGCCACTGCGCCGCCGAGCTGGCCGTAAGGCGGCTCGCTGCCGATGTAGATCAGCCCGCCCGGGCCGCGAATCATCGCCCGCGGGCGCAGGTGCCCGTCGCCCATCCCGCCGAAGGTGATCGGGTTGCAGTCCGCGCCGGTGCCGAACTTCCAGAACGGCTTGGCGGGATCGTAGAGGTTCATCACCGCGCCGCCGTAGTAGCACAGGTAGAGCTTGCCCTGCGCGGTCCAGCATGGAATAGACCTCGCCGCCGGGCATGCCGCCGAGGTGCTCGCTCTTTCCGGCGCGCGGGTCAAAGCGGAAGATTTCCATGGGCAACGCCGTGCTGCCGTAAATCGACGCCGCCGGGGCCCATGCCCACCACGAAGATCATGTCGCCCGCCCCGGCGTACTTGAACGTGCGCTCGACCATCTTGCCCGTCGCTGCGGGTCGCGCAGCGAAAACGACCCGCGGCCGAACGCCGTCACCACCCGCCCGTCGCGCAGCTTGAGCGGCGGCGGGTCCGGGGCGACTCGACACGCGTCACCGTCTCGTCGTCAAGGCGCAGCAGGTTCGTGCGGCACGTCGCGTAAACCGTGCCGTCGCTGCGCCGCGTCACGCCGACGAAGTTCCCCGGCGCGGTGCTCGCGCAGCGCCGTCCGGCAGAATGCTCCGATGCGTGCGCGTCGCCGGGTCGAACACCACCAGGTCGCCCTTCTCCGTCCCGATGCCCACATAGACCTTGCCATTCGGCCCCACGGCGCAGGCTGCGCGCGTACATCTCCGTCGGGTGCATCCGGCCCAGGTCCTCCATCTTGCCCGTCTCCGGGTCGAAGCTCACCAGCTTCGCCTGCGGATAGGTGCAGGCGTAAAGCTTGCCATCCTTGCCGAGGTCGTATTGCCAGAGATACTCCTCCGTCGGCGAGGTTTGCCCACGACCTCGATGCCTTTCTCCGGCTGCTTCGGGTCAAACCGCAGGATCAGCCCGCCGTCCCACGTGCCGAGGTAAATCTTCTCGTCCGGCCCGGCGATGAGCGCCCACGCGCCCGGCCCCTGCGGGCGCGTTGAACTGCCGCGCCTCGCCCGTGTCGGGATCCACCTGCACCAGGAACAGCGGTGCGCCGGCCTGGTTGAAGTTGAAGTAGAGCGCCTCGCCGCCGCGGCCAT
>CAWGGD010000042.1:0-265183 GCA_963822005.1 uncultured Verrucomicrobiae bacterium
CGGTAATTCTCAAGGTTGGCTGCCTGAGGTGTTGGGTCGCCCGCTTTTTCACCGGGGGTGTCGCCGTATAAACCCTGGTGCACGCGCGCCGCGTTGTAGTAGTTTTTGAACAACCCCAACTTTCGTTCCAGGTCGTCTGCAGTCCAAAAGAACAGACGATCCAAATACTCTCGGCGGAGGGTCGCGATAAGCCGTTCGATAAAGGGATGGGACCAGGGAACCTGGGGCACCGTTTGCACCGTTTCCACGTCCAGGATCCGCAGATTGGCCTGCCAGCGGTGGAACTGGAACAAGGGATCATGATCAGGACCGAGCCGCCTGGGCCGACCCTGCCCAGAGATGGCCTGGTTGAACATACGGCAGAGCGCTGGACCGTCGACGGCAACGGCCTGCACGCCAAAGCCGATGATCCGGCGGGTAAACTGATCCATGACGACCAAAACCCAGTGACTCCGCAGCAGGATCGATTCGGTCCGGAACAGGTCCAGGCTCCAGAGACTGTCTTTGGTATGACCCAGGAGGGTGAGCCAAGAAGGTCCGTTCTCGCGACGTTCGGGGCGGTAGTGGGCGGCCAGAACTCGGCGGACCACATCCTTGTCGAGATCGATACCAAAGGTCTTGGCCAGGTGCTGGGCGATCTTTGGGCAACCAAAACGGGGATTGCGCTGTTTGAGTTCACAGATGGCTCGGATCAGTGCCGGTGCGGGCCCTTTTGGACCTGGCTTTTTCTTCGGACTTGAGGAGTAAAGGAATCGATATTTGAAATCTTTGAACCCACGATGAAAGCGCAGCAGGGTGGCGGGCTTGAGGATGATGGCAGAGCGCAAGAGCCGACGAGGGCTCAGGACGTGTGCCCAGAACCCAAAGAGCACACGGTCGGCGGTGCGAAGATTGGGCGCCCTTTGCCGAGAGCGCCGCATGACCAAGAGCTGCTGTCTGAGGATGAGATTCTCCGCGAGCACGGCCCTGATCCCACCGCTTCCCAGAACAGCGATCAGAGCGGCCAGCAGGCGCAGGATCGGCCAGAACCAGTATTCCATTTCAATCACTTTGCCCGCGAACACAAGCAAGGCAAGCAAAGGCAGACCAGGTTGTCAGGGCACTGCAACTGCGAATTCGCCATGTACAGGCCGTAGGTGAGCAGTCGCAGTCGGATTCGGAACTTCTCAGGGCGCTCGCGGCGGCGGTGGACAGGAACGAGCGGGCGCAGGAGAGATTCCGGAACGCGGTTGTGAGAAGACTGGCGCGGCTGGAAGCCCGGGCGCGGTTGCTGCAATTGTCTAAAATCGTGGACTGGCTCCCGGGGGGGCCTGTGGATGAGGCGACAAGGCGGGAGGCAGGTATCGAGGCGATGGTATCGGAGGTAAGCGAGGAGATTGAGCGCAAAATGCTCAGGGAAATCTCTGTAGAGCGGGGCGCAGCGAATGCACGCCGGGGAAGACCGCGCAAGTGGTCTGGCTGGAAGATTTGATTACCAGGTGCGCTGCCGGCGCTAGAGGCTAGAGGTCTGACCGCTTTTGCGGGCGGGAAGCGCAAGGCGGCGCCGTAATAGCAGATTGGCAGTCGCAGATACCCTTCCACTGCTCGGCACTGGAAGTTTCACTGGAAGTGCCAACCGTGTTTCCAGCACCCGTTTTCCTGTCGAACTTGGGTCGCGTCGGCAACGCCACAGCGGTCTTAACATAGGCGCCGTGATTGTGGAAGTTGGACAGCGCCACGGTACATCCGACGACGAATAATTTCTCCACTTGCTCATTTAGCCGTGAAATGATTTATTTCACAGTATGAACAGTATTCGCCATCGCTGGTTCAGCCAGAATCTGGAATCCGCGTTGAAAGTCCTGCCGGTCACCGTGGTGACGGGAGCGCGCCAAACGGGCAAAACCACCCTGGCGAAATCGCTGGGTGACAAGCGGGCTTATTTCACCTTGGATGACGTCGGTGTGCTCGATCAGGCAGAACGCAATCCGGATTCCCTGCTCACGACCCGCCCGGTCACGCTTGACGAGGTTCAGCGCGCGCCGCAACTGCTGCTTGCGGTTAAGCGGGCGGTGGATGAACGGCGCAAGGCTGGGGATTTTGTGCTGACCGGATCCGCCAATCTCCTCCTCATGGGTCGGGTGGCGGACACGCTGGCCGGCCGGGCGATTTATTTGGAATTGCCCCCTTTCTGTCCCGCGGAGTGGTTAGAACGCAAAAAGGCTTTGGAGCCGATCGATCGCCTTTTCTCACCGGATTTCGATTTGCGCGATTGGCCGGACGAGAAGGGCAACTGGCTGCGTTGGCTGCTGTGCGGCGGATTCCCGCCCGCCTTGGCCATTGAAGCCGATCGCGATCGCGGGTTGTGGTTCGCCGCTTATGTTCAAACGTATCTGGAGCGCGACTTGCGGCAGTTAAGCGACGTTGCCAGCCTGCCCGACTTCCAACGCTTGATGGCGCTGGCCGCAAACCGAACCGGCAAGTTGCTGAATCAAGCCGACCTCGCTCGGGATGCTGCCCTGAGCCATCCCACGGCACATCGCTACCTGAACCTGCTGGAGACGGGCTGCCTGATTACGCGGATCAGGCCATTCACCACCAATCCTTCCTCCGCGATGGTGAAGGCGCCAAAACTTCTCTGGTCGGACTGTGGACTGGCCGCCTGGCTCGCCGGCATTCGCGCGCCGGAGGACGTTGCCAAGCGACTGGATTCGGGTTTCTGGCTGGAACAAACCCTCTACCAGACGTTTCAGTCATGGCGAGCCATGGACCCCGTCAATCGGAGGCTCCATTACTGGCGCGATCGGGCAGGACATGAAGTGGATTTCATCCTCGAACAAAATGGCAAACTGGTCGCCATCGAAATCAAATCGAGCAGTCAGGTGAGCCCGTCAGACGCTTCCGGCATTCAGGCACTCAAAGGCTTGCTCAAGAAAAGCCACAGTCTGGTTTGTAGTGTTGTGTTGCATGCCGGCAAGGCCCGACCATTGGACAAGGATATTTTCGCCCTGCCGTGGGGTTGGATGGTGAAGGATTGAGACAGGGATTCACAATCCAGCGGCGGTAAGACACAACATCAAAGGGCGCAAACATGATCCCGCCCGAAGACATCACCCGCTTTCAGCGGGAATCTCTGGGCAGGGTGCCTTTGGGAGTTGCCATACTTCACTCCTTTCGGAATGACTCGGGCACGGAAACACTTATAAAGGAAGACCTCTTAACCGCCCCGCAGAGGTGTCGGCTATTGCGTAATCGGACTTTGAGATGGATCGACCTGCACGAGGATCAGACGAGAGAACAACTCAATGCGGTAGATCCATTTCTGGGCGGCATGGCGGCCTCGTCCCCATCTGGGGGAAATGAAGATCCGGAAGTCTATGCGTGGCAGGCCAATGCTTCACGGAGCTCTTGTCCCGTATCGCTATTGGAATTTCGCCGGAGGTGCGATTTCACCCGTGAACGGCTGAAGTATCTCTTGAGCAACACGGCCCAGCTGCTGCAAACACCGGCGGCAAAAGGCAACAACTTGCGAATTCTGGCGACTGCGTTGGCATCCACCTTTTCTGAGTTTTGTGCGCTCCGAGGTTGCTCGCTCGCCTGGCAGGATGTCCAAACCGGGGACGCGGAGCTGATGTCAAGGGCAGCGAACGCATTGCTCGAACTTGGCATACACAGAAAGCAGTAATGCTGAGAACGATACCTAAACCGCTGGAGTCGAGCTTTTTCCGGAAAGTGCTTCGGGTTAAGGAGACTTGTTGGACTGTTTTCGAATCTGATAACGAAGAAATTCGCAATAATCGGCAACTTGCTTCTGGATTGAGGGTGGAAAAGCCTTCATGGCATTGACGACCCGGGAAATGTGCTGGCCCTTCTTGATTTCAACAACAACCCCCATCAGCAGGTCGTCAACCGAACAATCCAAGGCGCTGGCTAATCGCGCGACCATTTCCGCCGATGGCTTTCGAATCCCGCGCTCGATATGAGAAACCGCTGCCTGCGTTGTCCCCGCCCGCGCAGCCACTTCCTTCAGCGTCAAACCCAGCGCTTTACGCCTTTTTCGTAGCGCGCATCCTATTCTGTTTTCGTGTGCCTGGGCCATGTTGACGCCTGGCAAGCATACCTCCACCCACCTGGGGCTGCACCATCTTTTTCGCGAGAGTCGATTGACAGAGCATGACCGTATAGTATAGTATATAATATACTATATGGCACTCAACCGAAAATCAATTATGAAATACGTATTCGCCGCCTTTCTCGTGGTCCTGGCGCTCATCTTCGTTTTCCACATCGAGAGAATTGTGCCCATGCCCCGGGCTCTGGGCACTATCATGAGCTCCACCCTTGGTCCGCACATCCCTTTCGGAGTCAAAGCAGCGTATGCCGAGTCCTGCATTGCGGGCATTGAGGCAAAGCAGGAACGTGTGCAATACGCGGTGTCCGAATCGGCGGTTCGGATACAGGAACTCGATCGGCAGATCGAATCCTGGAGCCGACAGCTCCACAGGTCAGTCGCAAGACTTCGCGTTCTCGTGAACCAAAGCTCGGAAGTGACCTCGGACACTATCGGGCGTGAAGTTCAGCGACACGACGATCTTGAATGGAAAATCACTCAAGCCCAGGCCCTTCGGAAACGTCTTGAGGATACGATCAAGTCACTTGAAGAAGCCGAGGGCAAAGCGTCCCATACCCCAGCCAGACGGAAGCCGGAGCGCCGCGAGTCTCCCCGCGCAAAGCTCTGGCCGACCTCGTCTCCTGGCTGTAAGGATTCCGCCCTCCACCATCAGCCATGAACCCGCAACTCACGCTACCGGCCTTCGGCGAAATCGAACCCGTTCGCCTGCTCGCAGTGGACGACCTCTTCGCGGTCGTCACCGACAAGTTCCCCATCTCCCCAGGCCACACACTCATTATTGCCCGCCGGCCCGTCGCCCGGTTCCAGGAACTCACCAGCGCCGAGAAGGCCCGCCTGCTTGTCTGGATCGACTGGACCCAGGAGCGCCTGGCATCCACCCTGTCGCCCGCTCCTGACGCCTTCAACCTCGGTCTCAATGATGGCCCCGCCGCCGGCCAGACCATGCCCCAGCTCCACTTCCACGTAATCCCCCGTTACGCCGGCGACGTCCCCGACCCCCGCGGCGGCATCCGCCACATCATTCCCTCGAAGGCCCGCTACTGGCAGTAGGAAGCGCCACTGCCGCCGCATTCTTCTTTCGCTTCACCATCCCTGTCTGATGCCACAAACCAAACCCACTTGAAAGCCCCTTCTGCCCGACCACCCCGCCGCCCTTTGACAGGCTGAATTCATGGGCTAGAATAGCCTTTCTGCTCGCCGTGTTGGCCCCATGGGCTCGCGCTACGCCGGGAGCGCATGGGTGGCGGCGAAACCGGCCGGACCAGGCTAAGGGCACTGGATCCGGCTGGAGCGTCTATGGGCTTGGCCCTCGTTAGTTAATATCGGTCACGATGAGAAAACACATTGCACTGGTGGTCACGGCCTGGCTGGTCGCATTCCTCGGTCAATCCTTGTCGGCAGCCCAGATGGACTGGCCGCAGTGGCGCGGTCCGAACCGCGACGGCCTTTCTGCCGAAACCGGCCTGCTGAAGGAGTGGCCCAAAGAAGGCCCCCCGCTCCTCTGGAAAGCCACCGGCCTCGGTGCGGGTTACTCCGGCGTTTCGCTCGCCGGCCAACGCATCTTCACCATGGGTGAGCAAGCCGACGCCAACCACGTCCTTGCCCTCAACCGCGCCGACGGCAAGATTCTTTGGTCCACCAGGCTCGGCAAAGCCGGTGCACCGGGTTGGGGTGGCTTCGCCGGTCCGCGCGCCACGCCCACCGTCGAGGGCAGCCTCGTCTTTGCCTTGGGTCAGTATGGCGAGGTCATCTGCGTGAAGGCCGAAGACGGCAAGGAAGTCTGGCGCAAACATCTCACCACCGACTTTGGCGGGCCGATGGTGGAATGGGGCTTCTCGGAATCTCCGTTGGTGGACGGCGATCAAGTCCTCTTCACACCCGGTGGACCCAAAGGCACCCTTGTCGCTCTGAACAAGAACACCGGCGACTTGATCTGGCAAACCAAGGACTGGACCGACAACGCCCATTACTCCTCGATCATCATCGCCGAGATAGACGGCGTGCGCCAATACGTGCAGCTTACGGACAAAAGCCTCGCCGGCGTGGCGCCGAACGACGGCAAAGTGCTGTGGAAGACCGCCCGCAAAGGCGCCACCGCGGTGATCCCCACCCCCATCTATGCCGACGGCCACGTCTATGTCACGTCCGGCTACGATATTGGCTGCAACCTTTTCAAAGTGGCAAAAGGAAGCGACTTCACCGCCACGCAGGTGTATGCCAACAAGGTCATGGTCAACCAGCATGGCGGCGTCGTCAAACTGGGCGAGCATCTCTATGGCCACTCCGACACCAAGGGCTGGACCTGCCAGGACTTCAAATCTGGTGAAGCCCAGTGGCAGGAAAAGAACAAGCTGCGCAAAGGTTCGCTCGTTTACGCGGATGGCCGCCTCTACTGTCGCGAAGAAGCCGAAAAAGGGGTGGTGGCCCTCGTGGAAGCCACTCCCTCTGGTTTCATCGAGAAGGGTCGCTTCACCCCGCCCGACCGCAGCGGCAAGAAGAGTTGGCCGCATCCAGTCATCGCCGGAGGCCGGCTCTACCTTCGCGACCAGGATGTCTTGTTGTGCTACGGCGTAAAGACGAAGTAGGACCACACCGCGTCTCTGGTCGTCTCTGTTCTCAGCCCCACCTGATGACCCCTCCCGCCGCCTTGATTTCAGCTTCCCACTTCCAGCGTTCCCAGGCCCGTGAAGTCTGTCCCCACTTCACCGGGCAGCTTTTCCCCTCCCTCCACCCCGCCCACTGCTTACCACCCGGCAAGTTGTATTACAACGCCGGACACGATGCTGACCGTCAGCAGCAGCCCGATGACAAACACCGTGTCTTTGAAGTCCCCGTTCTCCTTGAGAAGGACAAGAATGCCCAGCCCTCCTCCCGCGCACAGACCGGCGACCAGGGCGCCAAAGCTGATCGATCCCTTGGCATAGAGTTCCGCCAATAGGACCGACGCAAAACAATTGGGAACTAGCCCGATCAGCGACGCCAGGACCGGCTGAAATATGGTTCCCCGCAAGAGAACGGCTCCGATTCTTTCCGGCCCCATCTGCTCCACAAGGAAGTTCAGAACGAGTGTCAGCAGCAGCAGGAATACGAAGATTTTCGCCGTGTGCCGGAGCGGATGAAGAAAGAGCGCCTGCACCTTTGCTGGCCTGCCATCGAGCCCATGAGAACAGCATCCAGCATGCTCTTTGACCACAACTACACTGGAAGCATTGGCGGTTGCCTCCTTTCGTCTGGGCGCCTGGCAGACCCGTATGACATAGTCAATTCCCACTCCTGCGCCGATCGCAATCACTACTTTGATGGCGAGGAGCACTCCGACCATCTTCGCCCGGTCGGGCATGGACAACAGGACCGGGACAGCCTCGTCTGACGTGGACAGGAACACAGCCAAGAGGGTTCCCACTGATATCACGCGCTTCACATAGAGCGCGGAAGCCACCACCGAAAAGCCGCACTGCGGAATGCAGCCGAGCAATGCCCCCACTATGGGTCCAAAAACCCCCAGGTCTCGTAGGACATGGCTGATGCGATCTCCATACCGGTATTCCAGAAACCCGACCAGAAAGTAGATTGTGGCGAGGAACGGCACCAACTTTCCCGTATCAATCAATGCCTCCGTGATGATCTGCATGTCCGAACTGGTTCCTTCCTAAGAATGTGATTAGGCTTTGATCAGCGACAGAACAACCCCCTACCTGGCCGCCAGGTCGTAGCACATCAGCGCCGTCCCATGCCGGAGAAAGAGCCTGCCCCTGGCCACGACCAAATGCGCCCAGTGAGGGCCGTCACCCTGGGACACCTTAAACGAACTCACTACCTCGCATTTCTCGGGCGAGGGGCGCATCAGCCCCACCGTGCCGTCCTCAGAGTAGCAATACAGCAACCCGTCAGCAAAAGTGACCGACCCGCCCTTGCCTACACCCCGGGCCTCCCATGCCAGTTTACCCGTCCTGAGGTCAACGCAGGACCACCTGCCGTTGGCTTTCTGGTGACTTGCCGCGTAAACATAGCCGTCCACCAATACCGCCTGCCCATGGACGGGATCCTGCCGGGGTTGCTCCCATAGTTGGGTAACGCTCTTCCCATCCTCAGCGATCCGCAGGCCGACGGCTCCTTTGCCGTAGCCGCTGGTAATGTAGAGCAGGCCTTCGTGGTAGATCGGGGTTATGGGATGGTTCTGCCGGGCGTTCTCGTACGGATGCTGCCACAACACCGTGCCCTGCTCAGGGGAGAAGGCGACCACGGCTGTCTCCGTCATGGTTACGATCATGCGCTTCTTCCCGTCGTTGATCAGCAGCGGTGAGCAGAAACTCGATCCCTGCCCCAAAGCCGGGCTCGCCCACACTGGCTGGCCCGTCTTTCGGTCCAACGCCACCATTGTGGCCTTCTTGCCGCAGGGCGTGCAGAACAGCCTGTCGCCGTCAGCCAATAGACTTTCGGCGTAACCCCACTGGATCTGGGGGGCGTCGTACTGCTCGAACAGCTTCACGGACCAGACCGGCTTCCCGCTGGCGGCGTCGAAGCAGGCCACGTTCCCCACACCGCTGGCGACGTAAACCAGGCCCTCGTAAACCGTGGGAATGCTGCGCGCTCCCGGATGGCTGATGTGCCACTCCGGGCCATAGTTGGCCTGCCACTTGGGCTCGCCGTCGAGGGTGTAGGCCCGGAGGATTCCCTCTTTACCCTCCAATCCGGTGACGTAAACCAGTCCCCCAGCCACGGCGACCTGGGTGAAGCCCTTGCCCACGCCTTGCACACTCCAGAGCAGCTTGGGGCCCCCATCAGGCCATCGGGACAACAGGCCCTGCTCGGTGGACTTGCCGTCCCGGTTCGGACCCCGGAACTGCGGCCAGTCGCCCGCGATTCCGGGCAGTTGGGCCACGGCGGGCGCGACGGCGATCAGAAGAGCCCGAAACAGCACTTTAGCAAAGTCGGGAGATCTGTATCGTCGATACATGTTGTTCATAGAGGTAAGGATGATTCGAGCAGACCGTTCATTCAATTCGTTTATCAGGTTAGCATACGCGAGATTGCATCCGGTCTCGTGTCAGGGTTCCTCCGGTTCAATGAGTTATCTCGGGGGTCTCTGCGGGTTGTTGAGATTGAGGTCCTGGCAGCGGGAAAGCTCGCTTAGGTGGTTGCCGGAGGAGCGATGCCACAATGGTCACTGCCAAAACGCCCGCCACCACCCCCAGCGCTGCCAGGGTATCGATCTTGTAGGGCGTGTGGGCGAGCAGCATTTTCACCCCCACAAACGCCAGCACCACCCCCAAACCCGCCTTGAGGTAGTGGAACTTGTTCACCATCCCCGCCAGAACGAAGTAGAGCGAGCGCAGCCCCAGGATGGCGAATACGTTCGAGGTATAGATGATGAACGGGTCCAGCGTGACGGCGAAGATGGCTGGGATGGAATCCACCGCGAACACTAGGTCGCTCACCTCGACGCACACGAGCACGACCGCCAGCGGCGTGGCCGTCTGGCGGCGGTTCACCCGCGCCACGAACCGCTCGCCGTGATAACCAGCGGTCACCGGCACCAGTTTCCGAAACCAGCGCACCACCGGGTTGCGCTCGGGATGAATCTCCTCCTGCTTGCCGAATATCATTTTGAAGCCGGTGAACAGGAGAAACGCGCCGAACACATAGAGAACCCACGCGAAGCGGCTGATCAGAGCCACCCCCAGTCCAATCATGATCAGGCGCATCACCAGCGCCCCCAGCACGCCCCAGAACAGCACCTTGTGCTGCCACCGCGCCGGCACGGCGAAGTAGGAGAAGATGAGCACGAAAACGAACACGTTGTCCGCGCTCAGCGAGTATTCGATGAGATAGCCGGTGAAGAACTCCAGCCCTTTTTGCGGCCCGGCCCAATGCCACACGCCCGCTCCGAACAACACCGCCAGCGTCACCCACACGCCCGGTCCAACTGAGCGCCTCCTTGAAGCCCACCGCGTGCGCTTTGCGGTGGAACACGCCCAGGTCCAGCGCCAGCACCGCCAGCACAAGGAGGCTGAAGCCGATCCAGACTAACGGGTGCCCAGTCATGATTGATAGCTCCTACCGGCCAACGTCGCCGTCAGAAACGGCAGGTGCGAACGCAGCGCCCTGGCCTGCAACGGCCGCTTGGTACGCGGGCGCCAATTCCCCTCGGCCGGCAACGCTCAGGCCCAGGTCACGCAGCAGGCCGTCGCTCACGGCGTAAATCCACCCGTGCACCACTAGCGGTTGGCGCCGCGCCCAGGCCTCCTGGATACTGAAGCTTCCGCAAACGCTGGCTACCTGCTCGATAACATTGAGTTCGCAGAGTCGGTCAAATTGGCTGCGCCTCATCCCCCAGCGCGGTCAACTGAGCTGTGTGCTTTTGGCGCACTTCCTCCACGTTCTGAAGCCAATTGTCCACCAACCCAAGCCGCTTGCTCATACAGCACGGCGCGGACGCCCGCGCAGCCGTAGTGGCCGCACACGATCACGTGCCGCACCTTCAGCACGTCCACGGCGAACTGCAGGGCCGAGAGGCAATTGAGGTCAGCCGGCGGGACGACATTGGCTACGTTGCGGTGGACGAACATCTCGCCGGGCAACAGGCCTGTGATCTGGTTGGCCGGCACACGGCTGTCGCTGCACCCAATCCAAAAATACTCCGGCGCCTGCTGGTGCGACAGGTTCCGGAAGAACTCCGGGTCCTCGCTCAGCATATTTCCTGCCCAGGCGCGGTTGTTGGCGAAAAGGTGGCTCAATTCTCTCATGGGGAATTCAATTCTGACCGGCGTCCGGTTTCGGTCTGGTCGGCGCGGGGAGGACCTGACCCCTGGCTGCTTTCGGCGCCGCGTCAGGGTTTGTCGGAGACGGACAGCCGACGCCAACGCGTGAACTTCGCACCGCCTCCCGGCTGTCTGACGCTGTGCGCACAGAGTAACCCTCAAGCGTCAACGCCCGGCTCATTTTGCGCCGCTCGCGGGCGTCCGGGGCCACCAGCAGGATGGGCTTCACGCAACCTCCTTTGGCGGTAGAGCGTTCCTGCCGAATAACCGCAACCAGGCGTTGCCCAGCCCCCGCCGCGCTGCGGCGAAGGCAAGAAATAGAAGGGCCAGGCCGATCGGGATGGCCGCCACGGCAAGCCCTGCCAACACCAGCAGAGCGAGGCCAGCAACCAACGCGGTTCCCGTGATGAGCTGGGTGAGGCGGTCCTTCATGCTGGCAAACACCGGCGGGCGAGCGGTGCGGTTTGCCCCGCCAGCCAGGCCATGCTTCTGCAAGCAATCCCGCGCGTTGCGCAACCAGCGCCTGGCCCAGGCAAATTCAATCGCGAGAATTGCCAAGCCGGCGGGGATGACGAGGAACGCCGGGCCGGGCAGCACGATCAAGGCGATGCCGAGGGCAAGCACCGTTCCCCCTGCCACGGCCACGATGATGCGTTTGATGGTCCGAAGCGCCGTCATCTGGGGGCTTCCATCGCCGGGTGGCGCTCGGCGGGCACGTGAACGGGCGCGACCGACCCCAGACTTATAATGTACTTGATGCCGTCGGCCACCGACATGTCGAGCTTGACGATCTGCGCCTCTGGCACCAGGACGATGAAACCAGTCGTCGGGTTGGGCGTGGTCGGCACGAAGACCCCGACCACCCGCTCCTTGGTTTTGTCCTGCACCTCGCCGTGCTGGGCGCCCGTGATGAACCCGATGGAGTAGAGACCCGCCCGGGGGAATTCCACCATCACGACTTGTTTGAACGAACTGGTCTTGCTGGAGGTGAACGCTTCGTTGATTTGTTTGAACGCGCCGTAGATTTTGTTGAGCAGGGGCACGCGCATCAGCGCGAGGTCTGCCATTTGGATCAGCTTTTTGCCGAGATAGTAACGGGCTCCCCGGCCCACCAGGCCGACCAGTAAGATCGCCAGCAACAGGGCCAGCAGACTCCAATAGAAGTGCATCGGCCCTTCGCCCCCCCGTTCGTGCGTCCATTCCCGCGGTAGGAAGAACAGCAAGGTGTCCGTGAAATTCGCGACCGTGCCAAACAGCCAGATGACCACCCCGATGGAGATGGCTGCCGGCAAAACCACCGCCAGGCCGGTGAAGAAGTCGGCCTTCCAGTGAGCCAAGGACTTTTGCATGTGCATGCTCCGGTTGCTTTACGTTCCTGGGCCGGCGGCGGGTTCCAAGTCGCCCTTCTTCCGAGTCTTGATCAGACCGGCCAGCAGGATTGCCGATACCGCCAACATAAGGCTCAGCGCAATCGCTGGGTAGAGGTTGCTCGTCTGCCCCTCCATGACCGCCAGCCAGCCGACGCCCACCCGCCAGACGCACACGCCGATGAACGTCACCAGGGCGGCCGCCGCCAACGGCAGACTCCCCCGGACACCGCGCGCCCCCATCACACCCAACCCCGCCGCGAGGGCGCCGAACGCGCCGAACGCAAGCAACGGGGTGTTGGCCCTTTCGGGATTCGACAAGAAACCCAGCACGCCGAACAGGACCAGGAAACCGCCTTGCAGAATCAGGTAGCCAGCCATCTTGGGATTCATAAATGGCCTCTGGTTGTCATTCGTCCAGCTCTGTATGTCCTTTTCGGAATCACCGTGTCGCGCGTGCCGGGGTGACGTTGGTCGCCGGGCGGGGTTGCGGGCTGCTCAGGTAGCGGAACAGATCGGAGTCCGCCGGCAGCACCAGGGTGCTGCGTTTGCCCAGGAACTGCTCGTAGGCCTGGAGGCTGCGCACGAAGGCGTAGAACTCGGCGTCCTTCCCGTAGGCCTCGGCATAGACACGCGTGGCCGTGCCGTCGCCTTCGCCGCGGAGTTTCTCGGAGTCCTGCTTGGCCTGGGCCAGCAGGATGGTGCGTTGTTTGTCGGTTTCGGCCTTGAGCTTGGCCGATTCCTCATCGCCTTCGCTGCGGTAGCGCTTGGCCTCGCGCTCGCGCTCGGCCTGCATGCGCTGAAAGACGCTCAACTGCACTTCCTGCGGCAGGTCGGCGCGCTTGATCCGCACGTCCACCACCTCGATGCCGAACTCCTTGGCCTTGTCGCGCCCGCTCTTGGCGACGTTGTCCATGATGGTTTCGCGCTTGCCTCCGATGACAAGGTCGAAGTTGTGGCTGGCCACTTCGCGGCGCAGTTCGGACAAGACCAGGTCGTCGAGCCGCGCGCGGGCGCCGGACTCGTCGCGCACGGTTTTGTAGAACAGCAGCGGATCGCTGATGCGCCAGCGGGTCACCGGGTCGGCCACGAGCCGCTTCTTGTCCTGCGTGAGGTATTCGGCCTTCGGCGCGTCGCTGGTGAGGATGCGGCGGTCGAAGCGGTTGACGGTTTGGAGGAAGGGAATCTTCCAGGCCAGGCCGGGTTGTTGAATGGTGCGCTTGTATTCGCCGAACTGGGTGATGATGACCTGGTCGGTCTCATTGACCGTGAAGAAGACCTGGCGGGTGACAATGAAGGCCAGGAGCACCAGCACCAGGCCGCCGACGCTGAAGAGTTTTGTTCGCATAAGAGCAATTCTGGGGGTTGGAGGTTACTTGACGGGAGCAGGGGGGGCGGCAGGGCGCGGGTTGAGCAGGCTGGCCGCGCCGGGGGTCAAAGGCAGCAGGGGCAGCAGGCGCTGGTTCACGTCGCCGCCGATGATGATCTTGTCAATGTCGGGCAGGATCTTCTCGACGGTTTCGAGATGCAGGCGGTCGCGGGTGACGTCCCGGGCTTTTTCGTATTCGGCTAGGACGCTGAGGAAGCGGGCGGCTTCGCCCTGGGCCAGGAGGACGCGCTGTTCCTTGTAGCCCTCGGCTTCGCGGAGGAGCTTCTGGGCCTCGCCACGGGCCTTGGGCAGGATGTCGGCCTGGTAGCCGCGCGCCTGGTTGATGAGTTTCTCCTTGTCCTCGCGGGCGCGCACCACGTCGTGGAAAGCGTCGCGAACCGCGTCGGGCGGATCGGCCGCCTGCAACTTGACCTCCGTGATGACCAGGCCGGACTCGTAGGCGTCCATCAGCCGCTGGATAAACAGGCGGGCGTCGCCCTGCACCTTGGCGCGCTCTTCAATCATGACCTGGTCAATGGTCATGCTGCCAACGGTGCTGCGCAGCGCCACCTCCGTCGCCGCCAGGAGCGCGACCTCCGGCTCGCGCAGGCGGAAGAGGTACTTGGACGGGTCGGCCACCCGATACTGCACCACGATTTGCGCCTCGACGATGTTTTCATCGCCGGTGAGCATCAACGCCTCCTCGGCAACCCGTTGGTTGCCGCGGAAGCCCACTTCGATGCGGCGGATTTGTTCGACGCTGACAATGTCCACGCGCTGGAACGGCCAAGGGTAGCGGTAGTTCAAACCCGGCTCGGTGCGCGCCGTTTCCTTGCCGAAGGTGCGGACCACGCCTTTGTGGCCGGGATTGACGGTGTACACGCCGGAGGCCAGCCACAAGAGCAGGATGGCGCCGGCAGCGAGGGGTAGGATTCTAGGCAGATGATGCTGAATCCACTGGCTGGCCTTCTCGAAGGCCTGGAACAGTTGTTGGACCGGCTCCGGTTGGTCGTGTTGGTAACTCATAGTGTTTTGCTTGGTTGACGCGGCTAGAACGGCGGCCGAAACAATCGGCCCCAGCGCAACAGCCGCAATAGTTGCACAAAAGTCATCGTAAACGCCGCGATGTAGGTCCATGCGGCGGCGTTGAGCACCTCGCCCACCCCGGTCAGTTCCCGGGGACTCACCAGCCCGCGCTCGCGCAGCAACCGGCCTGCCCGCCGGCTGGCGTCGAACTCCAGTGGCAGGGTGATGAGTTGGAACGCGAGTAACACCAGGAACAAACCCGCCCCGATCACCATCAGCGGCGGCGCCCGTAACAGCAGACCGGCCGCCAGCAGCGGCAGGGCCAGCCACGCGCCGAGCCGCGTAAGCGGAAGCAGGCTCAGCCGCACCTGCATCGGCCAGTAAACCTCCTGGTGCTGGAGTGCATGGCCGGCCTCGTGCGCCGCAATGCCCACCGCTGCCAGTGAGTCCGTGTCATGAACTTCGGCGCACAGCCGCAGGGCGCGCGTTTGCGGGTCGTAATGGTCGGTCAGGTGACCGCCGGTGCGCTCGATCGGTACGTCCGCGAGGCCGCCGGCATCCAGAATCTCGCGCGCTGCGCCCGCGCCCGTCAGGGGCCGCGTGGCGCTGGCCTGGCCCGACCAGCGGCGATAGGCCGAGCGCAATCGCCATTGGGCCCACAAGGCCAGCAGCACACCCGCCAGCAAGAACCAGTAGAGGTAAGCGCGCATAAACCTTACCAGGTTCGGTTGTGCAGGTGTTGCATAGGGGGGGCATTCCGTTTGACCTGGGAACCCCGCTAGGCGGCGACCTCTATTCTCAATACAGAATTTATCCCTCCGAACGGATTGTGTGTTGTCTCACGGGCCAGCGGGTCAGGCATCCACTCTCCATCCGCGACAATTCGGTATTCATACACCCCGGGCGGCAGAGTCAGTTCCTTTATCCAGCGACCATCGCCAATTGCCACCATCGGCGTCGCTTCCGACCGCCAGTCGTTGAACGTGCCCGCCACGCAAACCCTCGCTGCGGTGGGATGGAGAAATTCAAAATGCGTCGGAGGCGGCGCCGCCCCCGTTGGTTTCTTGTTCTTTTTCATCATACGCTTTCTGGTCTGGATTCAGACTTCGCTCTCACTAAGAACGCAAAAGAGCGACGCAACCATCGTTTGAGGCGCTCCAGTTCAAGGGTCAAGATGCCCAGCCCGCCCGGAATCACGAACAGGACCAGAACGGCTGCCGCCAGTAGCAGGAGAAAGCTGGCGAACACCGTTCCACCTGCTACAATTGTGAGAAGATTCTTTATGGCCCTGAGGATCGTCATGCACCCAATCAAACAGTGGCTGTTGCGTTTGCGCTTGTTCGTTTTCGCATCAACGGCTCCATTGGCTGGACACGGCGCGGCAGTTCTCCCGTCGTTTCAGCCGGAGTTGCTGGCGGTTCTTCCGTGCCTCGACCTGCTCTTCGAGCCGCCGGGCCACCTTGAGCACGGCCGCTTCCAAAGTGTGATCGCGGGCCGCCGCGTGGATGTCGGGACCAGGCACGGCCAGGTCCACGGAGGCCGAGAACGCCGGGGTCGCGTTGCGCTGCTGTTCCAGCACCACTTGCGCCACACTGATGGGGAGGAGGCGGTCCAAATGTTCAAGGTGTTGGTCCATCGGCCGCTCCGTCACGGCGCGACGGTTCAGGCCGCGTAGTCGGTATTGGATCTTCATGTTCTATTTCCTTTCTCCTTCGCGGTCTTGGTTACTCGTTGATACCCCATTGACGGTAGCCAGGCGCGGCGCCTGCCTCCCACCGATATGGCTTGGCTCGGCGCAGCCAAACCTGCTGACGAGCGGTCCGCCCCTCGCTCTCCTGCGCTGTCTCTCCCAGCATCGCAACTGCGGCATCCAGCAACCGCGCTGATCCAATGGATTTCTCAAACACCACCCCGGCCCGGATAGCGGCCCCCACTTCATAATGGTCTGCGCGACCTGTGATCATCAGGACCGGGACGATGGTCCCCTGGCCCAGAAACCACTCGGCGGTCTGCCACCCGGCATCCGAGGACAATTCCAAGTCCAACAGGATTCCCGTGGGTTGAACCCGATCCACTTCCTCCATCGCTGCCTGCAGAGACGGAGTCTGCACCACGGAAAGCGCGTTCTGGGCAGCTACCAGGTACAGGCCGTCGGCTAGAGCGGCATCGTGGCTAACCAGCAGGATTGTCCGCGCCCTCGTCCCTTCGGGCGTTGCCAGCGATTCACCCCTGGCAGTGATCCTGATTCCATCGAACGCCAGCATCGCGAATGGCCGGATGGGAATCCGACTCTTCACTGCGCCGGCTTTCGCTTCAGTTGGTTGCCACACCGTTTTCATCCACCCGAGTATCGGCCACCTCCCTGCTCTTAGCCTATTACGAGTTTTCGATTGAGTCGTTAGTTTAAACCGAATACCCTCCCGACATGGAATTCTTGAACTATCACCACCTGCGCTATTTCTGGATGGTCGCCCGGGAAGGCAGCCTGCGCAAGGCGTCAGAAACACTGCACGTGTCGCCGCCCACCATCTCCGCGCAGATTGCTGCGCTCGAGGGCGTTCTCGGCGAGAAGCTGTTCCGCCGCAGTCCCCGCGGCCTCACCCTTACCGAAACGGGCCACCAGGCATTCAGCTACGCCGAGGAAATCTTCGCCCTGGGCCAGGACTTTCTTCACTCGGTCAAACAACAGCCCACGGCCCGGCCCCTGCGCGTCAACATCGGCATCGCCGATTCGTTGCCCAAGTTGGTGAGCCACGAGATCATCAAACCCATCTTCCATCTCAGCCAGCCGGTCCAGGCTGTGTGCCTTGAAAACAAGACCTCAGACCTGCTCGCCCAATTGGCGGTGTACCGCCTCGACATCGTGCTGGCCGACGAGCCGGCGCCGAGCGCCCTTCCCTTGAAGACGTTCAACCACCTCCTGGGCGAGAGCGGCGTGACCTTTTGCGCCGAGCGTAAGCTGGCCCTGAGGTTGCGGCGGCAATTCCCATGTTCCCTGCACAACGAGCCCATGCTGCTGCCCACCTCGGGCACCGCTCTCCGACGGACTCTGGAGCAGTGGTTTCAGAAACAGGGCATCCACCCGCGCGTCGTCGCTGAATACGACGACGCGGCCCTCATGAAGGTGGCGGCGGCCGACGGGCTTGGCTGCTTCCCTCTGCCCACTGTCGTGGTCGGGGAAGCGGTCACCCGGTACGGTTTTCAGCCCATCGGCCAAGCTGCAGGGTGCGATGTCCAGTTCTACGCCATCAGCGCCGAGCGCAAGCTCACGCATCCTGCGGTCGTGGCAATCACTTCCAATGCCCGAGGGGCTTTGTTTCGGACGGCCACCCGCCGCACGAAACCATGGCAGCAACGCTCAGGCGGGAAATACCGTTGACCGCAACAACAAAAATCCCCGCTCCGTGACTGAAGCAGGGAACTGCGTAAACGAAATGACTCCTGGCTACGAACTCGCCTTCGGGCTCGGAATGGGCTTTTTCGCTGCTTCCTGGGCCTTCTTGGCAGCGGGACAGCAACCCTTTCCTTCGGCTTCGGCCTTGTCACAGCTGCCGGCTTTGGCCTTCTCACAACCCGTGGCTTTGGCTTTATCGCAGGCCGCTTTCTTCATCGGACAATCGCCGTCGCCGGCCTGCAACGCAAACGACACTGCCACAACACTGAGGAGTAGTACTAGTTTCTTTATAGTCGCCCTTAGATAGCATCGCCTCTAGGCTTGTTCAAATATTTGTTCGCAAGCTGCATCACAACCCCCACACGCTCGGCCTATTCCATCGCTCTCCTGTGCGCATCACGCAACCGGCCCTCCAGCGTCTTGCGTGTGTCCGTTCGGGCGGCGAAGCCTTCCTCGACACCGTAGTGCAAACCACCGCCGACACCTACCGCCGTATCTCCCAACTGCCCACCGCTCCCGCCGCCCGCACCTGCTCCTTCGGCAGCGGCCTGGACCGCCCTTACCTCGCCGTCCCCGACCGCGGCTCCCAGAACGCCGAAACCCGCGTTCATCAGCCCCAGTAACCGCCAACTCACCCCACTGCCACGCCTCATCAGTTCTGATGTCGGCGTGGCGAGTCCGTTACGCGTAGCGGCTGGTGCCGGCGCGCGAAAAGCGGTCTATCAGTCTCACGCCAGTCAGACTGAGGCTAAAGCAACTGGACGTGTCCAGTTGCCTCTAGAGTGAAATCCCACGCCTCCGCCTTGCCCCACCTGGCTCCCCTCGCCTCTCCGACCAGAGTCCCCGCTCAACAAGCCTCCAAGCCTCTAGCCTCCAGCGCCGGCAGCGGACTTGCAAAGCCACACTCAGGACAGGCCCACCGCCCCCCACTACGATTCCCTTGAGGTCGCCCTTTCGTACCCATTAGAATGTGCCGCCCTATGAGCGCCAGCGATCAAAACGCAACCGAGCTGGGCGGAAAACTCTCGCCTGATTTCCACACCGCGATGGCACACTTCTACCGCGGCGAGATGAACCGTTTGACTGTCTGGCACGTTCGCCTCGACACCACCACCAACTGGGCCATCCTCCTCACCACGGGCATGACGACCTTCACCCTCGGTTCGGAGAAAACGCCGCACTATGTCCTGTTGCTGGGGTTGGCCATCATCGGGATGTGTCTGATGATCGAGGCGCGGCGCTACCAACATGTCCACCACTCGGCCTGCCGGCTCCGCCTGCTGGAAGCGGGCTACCTGCGCGGAGTGCTTCTGGGCGGTGCCGACGCCGCTTGGCGGGAGCAACTCAGTCAGGATCTGGCCAAACCCGTCAAGACCATCAGTTGGCTCGAAGCCGCTCGCGTCCGCTTGCGGCGCAACTATCTGATGCTCGTGTATTTCAGCACGGCGGTCTGGCTCACCAAGTTGTACATCCATCCGGCCAGCCCCGCGACCCTGAGCGAGTTCTATGGCCGCCTGGCCCTAGGCGACCTGATCCCCAGCTGGTTTGTGGCCGTCAGCGCAGCCGTGTTCGTAGCCACCGCGACGACGCTCGCGTTGCGCGCCACCACTCTGGACGAGACGCTCTAGCCGGCCCCACCAGCGCCCTTACGCGCCCGACACCGACCCCCGGGCGCTCCTAGCCTCCAGCGTCGGCAGCGCCGAGCTCTCCTCCACCATTCCCATCAGAGCCAGTTTCCACGTCTCCCGGCGCCCGGGTCCGCGACGCGTCGGCAAACTCCTCCAGGAATGCGACGTAACGAGCCACCGTTTCTCGCTCCGAAGGCACAAACTTTCCATCACTGATGCTCGCGTAGTTTCCGATGAGCTGTATCCTGCAGCGCATTCTCCACGCAATACCCGTGCCCTCCCTGGCATCACGCTGGACAGCCGCACGATAAAACCTTGGAACTTCCATTGACGCTCTTTCCCATCGGCTCGCGTAATCGTTGAGATATCTAATCTCTCCCCCCGGCTTATCACTCAAATCCACTAGGAGCCTGATAAACTCCTGCTCGCCGAGATCGTACTGCCCGTCGGCCAGAACAACTGCCGCAATCAGCATCAATACGGTTGCCTGGGCCTCCTCCCGGAACGCCGCGCTTCCCTCTGGCCCCTTGCCTTGCGCGCCAAGCTCAGCCAGCTCTAACAACTCCTCAAACGCGCCCTGCGCTGCCTTTACGGTCAGGTTCTCTTCGGCATCCATACCTTTTTGCCATCCTGTCATGTCCCTCACCCCATGTCCACCACCGCCCCAAGGCCCCAAAGCGGTGGCCCCAGCCTAAGACAATCCGTTGCCTTTAGAGTGAAACCCCGCGCCCCCGCCTGCCCCGTCCCGCTCCCCTCGCGCACCCGACCCGCGCATCCGCTCAAACCTCGCCAAGCCTCTTAGCCCTTCTAGTGCTTAGTTGCATAGGTTAACGATAGTATTGCGAAGCTGCGTTCCTTTCACCTCCCGCTTGCGCCATTTGAAAGGTTTCGCCTGCTGGGCATAGGCCTTGATAAACGCTTCGATCGCCTGCCTCAATTCGGCTGTGCTGCTGGCGCTCAGCCCGCGCAGCGCCTTGCGTGAAAGAATTCCAAACCAGATTTCCACTTGGTTGAGCCAACTGGCCGATGTGGGTGTGAAGTGAAAGTGAACGTTCGGATGTTGGAGCAGCCAGGCATCGCATTTCTTGTGTGTGCAATAATTGTCCAGGATCACATGCAACTCCTGCTCGGCCGACGATTCCGCGACCACTTGATCCATAAACTGAAGGAACTCCTCTCGTCGCTTCAATTGCGTGATGGCGGTTTTGACTTGGCCGGTTGCGACTTCCAGCGCCGCGAAAAGATTAAGCGTTCCGTGACGCTTATAGGTGCTTTTGAGACCGCGAACGATCTTGCCATTGTCGGTTTCCACGTAGCCAGTCTTTCGCTCCAAAGCCTGGATGCTGGGCTTCTCATCGACCGAGATTACCAGCGCTTTCTCCGGGGGATTGAGATACAGACCGACAATGTCAGCCGCTTTGACGGCAAACTCTTTGTCCGTGCTGACGCACCACGAACGTTGCCGCTGCAAGCAGATTCCTTCATGGCGAAGCACCCGCCAGACCGCATGCACCGAGCCCTTGAGCGCGGCAGCTACCGCCGGACCATCCCAGCAGGCTTGGCCTGCCGGCGGTGGCTGCTCCAAAAGCGCGAGCACTCGGTTGCGGAAATCCGCGCCATAAAGCGGTTTGGCTCCTGGCCGTGGCGCATCCACCAGTCCGGCCAGCCCGCGTTGGGCAAAGCGTTGCCGCCACTTGATGACAGTATTGGGGCGAGTGCGACAAGTGCGGGCGACCTCCTGAACTCGCTTGCCAGCCAGACAGCCCAGGATAATCTGAGCTCGTTCGATCATTTGTTTAGATTCGGTCCGACTCCCGGCCAACCGCTCCAACTCTTGCCGGTCATCGGGACCACAAGTAATGGTAGGTGCATTTCGTGCCATGAATGGCACTATACAATATATCGCGTATCATTGCAAGTAAGCACTAGCTAGGCAGGCCACCGCGCAGGGCGCCCTGAGCCTCCCACTCCGCGCTTCACGGCCCCGTCCCCCTCCGCTACAGTCACCTACACCCGCGCACCGCGGACCCCGAAATGAAATCGACAACCAAAGCGCCCGGCCCGGCCGAGCCCGCCATCTCGCCCGTTCCGATGCGTGACCGCCGACTGGCGAAAAGACTCCTTTGCTTCTATGAGTTGCCAGAACCGGAGCGCTCGCGGGGCGTTCAACGCCTGGGTTAATTCTGCCGGCACGCCGAAACGCAATGCCGCGCGCGAAGAGGCTCCGGGACTTCCTTGACCTCATGGTGGACATTGCGAAGAAGCTCACCCCTCGCCAGAGAGCCGCTGCAAGAGCACTAGGCAACGCGATCCTCCGATAAGCCTCCCGCACCCGAGCCACTCGATCGAGAGGCGCGGCGAGTCCGTAAAGCAGAACGACCGTCGGCGAGAGTAGTTTTCCGATGGAAACCCCTCTCTCCTCTTCTTCTCTTCTATAGTTAGAATAGATAGATAGTTACCGTAAAGGGACGACGTTTATAAACCCAATGGGGTCTGGAAGTTGCAGCCTTGGTTCCCGGGTTTGAGGACGTGGTAGAGGTTTTTGGGGTTCCAGTGGAAGTTTACTCTCACTGGCGCAAAGCGCAGGCAGTTGCGGTTTCGGGTGAAGCGAGCAAGTTCGGGCAGTGCGGGATCATCGAGACCTCGCTGGTGTTCGATGAGTTGGCGCGGGGCGGCGGGCGGACGGTGGAAATGCCGTTCTGGAAGGACCTGACGGGGACGCGGCAGATCATGAGCGACTCGGCGTCGCTGACGGTGAACAAGATCACTTCGGACAGGACATCGCGCGCATCCAGAACGATGCGCAGTCGTGGAGCGTGAATGACCTGGCGAAGGGGATCTCGGGCGACGACCCGATGCAGGCGATCGCGGAACTGGTGGGCGGGTACTGGGCGCGGACGGAGGAGGCGCTGGTGTCTCGTGCCTCAAGGGCATCTTCGCCGCGGCACCATGGCGGGCAACCTGCTGGCGATTCATTCGGAGTCGGTGGCGGGCAGTCGGCGGCACGCGGCTGAACGGCGCGACCTTCGTGGACGCGGCGTTGAAGCTGGGCGACTGCGGCGGACCGGCTGGCGGCGGTGGCGATGCACTCGGCGACCGAGGCGGCGCTGCGGAAGCTGGATCTGATCGACTTCATCCCGGACAGCGAGGGCAAGGCGAGCTGCGAGACATTCCAGGGCCGCCGGGTCATCGTGGACGACAGCCTGCCGACGCGGGCGGGCACGACCGACGGTACGGTTTATACGACCTACCTGTTCGGTCCGGGCGCGTTCGCCAAAGGCGTCGCGCCGCTGGACGGCACGCCGCTCCAGGGCGGCATTGGCACTCAGGGCGTGGAACTGGCGCGCGTGCCGCTGGACAGCGACACGGTGCTGATCAATCGGCGCCGGTACATCCTGCATCCGCGCGGCGTGAAGTTCACCAGCGCCTCGGTGGCTGGCGACACGCCGACGAATGCGGAGTTGGAGACCTCCTCGAATTGGGTGCGGGTCTGGGAAAACAAGAACGTGCGGCTGGTGGCGATCACGCACAACAACTAAGCGAGTGCCGGGGGCGCGGAGCCCTCGGCAATCGCCTTTCCTGAAAGGACACACGTATGGGCAAAGAGATTCCGCGCAGCTTCGAGAAGATTCGGGGCGGCGAGCAACTAAACCTGAAGGGGCGGAAGTTCACGAATGTGGCGTCGCTCACAGCGGCTGGTTTGACACCGGCCAAGTGCGATGGGGCGATGATTCACTTGAGCGCAGGGGGCACCGGCGCTGTGCAGTGCGTGGCATTCTAGGATGGCACGAACTGGAAACAAATCGCCATCGGGGCGAACTGCGTCTGATGAACGGATTGTATCCCATCATTCGGCGGGTGAGGCGTCCGCTGGTGCCGGTGGAGGCACCGGCGGGCGCCAAGCCTGCGGTGGCGCCGGTGAGCGCCGAGATCAAGGCGAGCAGCGACAGCAAGCGTGCAACGCATAAGGAGAAGCATGGCGAAGCTACTGCAGTTAAGCAGGCCGAGTAAGCACGTCAGCAGCATCGTGCGGACGTGGTGGGCGCTGCGTTGTCAGAAGCGGCGGCGCAATGGCTTGGGGACTCCGGCGGAGCCGGTCATTACTGGCCTCAACCTCACGGAGAGCGCAGGGGA
Source organism: uncultured Verrucomicrobiae bacterium (assembly GCA_963822005.1). Classification (GTDB taxonomy): domain Bacteria; phylum Verrucomicrobiota; class Verrucomicrobiia; order Limisphaerales; family UBA8199; genus PALSA-1440. The sequence continues at coordinate 23,791 of CAWGGD010000042.1, forward strand.
GCCGCTTTACTGGTTCGATGTCCTGATTGATTTCACCTTCGAGCAGGGTCGCTTTCCCGATGGCACCATCGAGCTGTATTGGTCGCGTGGCTCTCAAGGTTGGGTTGAGAATTACGTCGGCGCCGTGCCCAGCAACGTGAGGCTGTTTCGGCACGTGAGGGCGTTCAGCGATTTCGAGAATGACGATGTGTCTTACCGGATGCGCTACCGGTGTGGCACCGAGATCGTCGGACCTTTCGGACCGGCTTACGAATGGTACTACTGCGCGCCGTAGGAGTGTATTTGCATGGCTATCACACTGATCAAGGAAGATGGGACTGGAAGAACGGACGCCAACAGCTACGCGAGCGTGGCGGAGGGCGATGCTTACTTCGAGGGCCACTTGTACGCGACGGCCTGGACTGGAGCGACGGCGGACAAGAAGGCGGCGGCGCTGGTGATGGCGACGCGGCTGATTGATTCGCAGTTCCAGTTCTGTGGGTATCGCGCGCACAGCGAGCAGGCGTTGCAGTGGCCGCGGGCGGAGTGCCCGGACCCGGATCGTGGGCTGGTGACGGTGTCGGCGCTGCAGCCGATTCTGTCGGATTTCGTTCCGCACGACAGCGTGCCCAAGGCGGTGGCGCAGGCGACGTGCGAGATGGCGCGGGAGTTGGTGATCGCCGATCGCACGGCTGCGCCGGCTGGCGAGGGAATCAGTTCCACGCAGAGCAGCACGGCGACGCATACGGGCACGAGTGGATCGAGCAGCATGTCGAGCACGAGCTACAGCAAGGAGGACACGCGGCCGGTTCTGTCGCGTGTCGCGCAGGCGATGCTGGCGAAGTATGGGGCGTTGATCCAGGGCGGCAGTGGCAGCGTGCGGCTGGTGCGGGCATGAAATGGTTCTGGTCAATTCTGATTTTGGTGTGGGCCGCGGTGGCTGCCGCACAGCAGGTGACGCTGGCTTGGGATGCCTCGGCTTCGACGAACGTGGCCGGCTACCGGCTCTACTACGGCACGAATACGAGGTCGTATCAGTTCGTGACAAACACTGGGCTGGCGCTGACGCAATCGGTTGCTCTGCCGCGGCGCGGGCGTTGGTTCTTTGCGGCGACGGCTTACGACACGAGCGGCCTGGAGTCGGACTTCAGCAATGAGGTGTCGTGGGAGAGCAAGCCGGTGCCGCCGGTGATGGCCGGCGAGACGTTGGTGCGGCTGGCGCCGGTCTTTGGGCGGGGCACGAACCTCGTGACGTGGGGGAGCGTGACGGGCGAGGCGAGTTGGTTTCCGGCGACGAACCGGGCGGAGTTCTTCCGCGTGAATCGGCTTCTGATGGAGCGAGTGATGGTGCCATGACGAATATGAACCCGATTGATGTGATCAAGAACGTGGACCATGCAGCCGCGATGAATGACCGCTGGCTGTTCATCGCCAGCCTGGTGGTGATCGGGCTCTTCGGTGTCTGGGTGATGCGTTACTTCGTGAAGCAGCACGAGCGGCTGCTCGAAGACCACCGGCAATCCCGCGAGTGCTATCAGGAGAGTTTGCGGGGCGTCGTGGCCGAGCAGAGCGCCATGAACGGCAAACTTGTGGTGTGCCTGGACAACAACACAAAGGTTTTGGAGGAGTGCCGGGATGAACTCAGGTGCTCCTGCAGGAGAAAACGACGATGAAAAGTACAAAGCGCGGTGTGTGGTGTGGTGCGGCCGTAATGGTCGTTGCGGCGTTGGTGGCGGTCAACGGCTTGAGCGGTTGCTCGACGTTGGACCGGGCGTACAAGCAGGAAGTGACATGGACCAACGCGCCGGTGGTGCGTGTGTTCACCAATACGGTCGTGTTGACCAACACGGTGCCGGTGGTCCTGGAGCGGACGAATATCGTGTACGTGACCAACGCCACAACGGGCGTGGTAGCGGGTTACCTGGCGCGTGAGCCGGTGGCGACGAACATGGTGACCGCCGTCGTGACCAACTTCGTGCCGGTGTTCTACACCAACGTCGTGCAGGTGCCGGTAACCAACCTGGTCGCCAAGCCTGAGGCGGAGGCGACGATTCAGGCGGCGGGGTCTGTCGTCAACACGTTCGCGCCTGGCATCGGAAGCATTGTGGCCCTGGCGCTGGCGGGCTGTATCACGGGTATCGGCAGGTCCGGAATCGGAAGGTCAACGAGGCGCTGATCCAGGGCGTGGAGACGGCGCGGGCGGTCCTTACCACGACGCCGCAGGGCCAAGCCGCTGATGCTCAGTTCGTCAAGTGGTTGATGGATCACCAGAAGGAGGCCGGCGTCTTCACGACGGTCTCGGGCCTGGTGGAGCAGCTCAGCGACAATCCGGCGGCGAGGTTGACTGCGCAGGAGATTTCAGCGAGGGTGCAGCGGGCAACGAGCCAGCAGGGTGGTGGTCAGGCGGTGGCGAGCTGAGGGCCAGCGGCGCAGCTTTGTCGGACAAAGGTACTTTCAGGAAAGTAGGGGTCGAAAATACGGGCATTTTTGAGAGATTCAGGAAAACTTTCTGAGCCAAAGGTTCTTTTACCGGCTCAGGCGATTTCGATAGCGCCTTGTGTAACACGTTGTATTTAGATAGCTTACGGAAATAATCGGAAAGGTTCGGACGAGCGGGCTTGGTTTCAAGTCCTGCTATGCGCACCAACTAAAATAAGGGGTATTTGAGATTTGGCGTGGGGCAGGGATGCAGGGCGGAAAGGACTTGGCGATGTTATTGTCTGACCCCTGTGGTGTCCTTTCAAGTGGCCCTCGCCCCGGCCAGAGTGAAGCGGCCAGTGGTCATGGCCCTTTCAGCATTGGTGTGGGTTCTTGCATCAAAGGTTTCAGGTCGTGTTGTGCTTTTGAAACGCCTCCACCGCATCAGCGACGGTGGTGAACCGGTTGATCCCGCCGAGTTTCTCCTCCACCCCTTCGTTGCGCAAACGGTCGCGCACGGACGAGCGCGCCTCCACCGCCTGCATGCGGATGCCTGCGGCGGTCAGTTCGCCGGCGAGTTCCGCGAGCATGTGCGCGGCGTGCATGTCCACGTGGGGCGCGGCGGAAAGGTCGAGCACGACGAGCTTCGGCGGCGTGGCTTCGACGCGCACCCGCTCTGCAATCGTGTCGCGCACATGATCCATGTTGAAATAGAGGAGGCCTGACTCCGGCCGGAAGATTAGCACGCCGGGAATTAACTCATTGTCCGAATGCCGCTCGCGATCGGAGAATCGCCGCGAGCCGGCGATGCGGCCGAGAAAGGCGACGTGCGGTCGCGAGGCGCGCCGGATCAAGAGCACCAGGGAGATGACCGCGCCGATCATCACGCCGCGCAGCAGGCCCGAACTCAGAACCCCCACCAACGCGGCCGCAGCGACGATATACTCGGTCCGGTTGGTGTGCCGAAGATGCCTGAGCGTGGAGATCTTGAACAACCCGGAGACGGCCAACAAGACAATCGCCGCCAGGACGGGCTGGGGCAAGGCAGCCAGCAGGCCCGAGAAGAAAAGCACCACCAGCAGAATGATCCCCGCCGCGAAGGCGCCGGACAGCGGCGTGCGCGCGCCCCCGCCTTCGTTGACGAGCGATTGCGACATGCCGCCGCTGACCGGAAAACCGCTGCCCAGCCCGGCGGCGAGATTGGCAGCGGCGAGCGCGAGGAATTCCTGGTTCGCATCCAGCCGCCCGCCATGCTTCGTGGCGAAGGTGCGGCCAATGGCGGCGGTCTCCACCGCGCCCAGCAGGAAGCACGCAAATGCGAGCGGCAGCAGGTCGTTCAAGTCGGACCATTTGATCTGCGGGATGCCAATGACGCCCTTCAGGCCTGACGGCACTTCGCCCAGCAGCTTCACCCCGCGCGCGTCGAGGTCGAGCCAGCCCGCAGCCAGAATGCCGCCCACCACGACAAACAACGCCACGGGTTTGTTCTTGAGAAAGATCTTCCCGAGCACGAGCACCGCCAGGGCGATTCCGCCCACGGTCAGCGAGGCGGGGTTGGTTTCGCCCAGGTTCTTCAGGAAGGTGCCACTGTTCTCCCAGAAATTGCCGTGGGCTCCGTGTACGCCGAACAATTTGGGCAACTGCGTGCTGGCGAGGAACAGCGCCACGCCGCACTTGAAACCGACCATTACGCTCTCGGAGATGAAATTGACGATCGAGCCAGCCTTGGCCGCCCAGGCGACAAACCCGATGAGCGCGACAAGCAAGGCTGTGCCCGCCGCCAGCGCGCCGAACCGGGTCGCGTCGCCGCCGGCAATCTCGCCGAGCGACGCGCCGACGAGCAGCGAAATGGCGGAGGTGACGGTGATGGCGGTGTGCCGCGAGCTGCAGAACAGCCAGAAGACCAGCCCGCCAAACAAGCACGCGTACAGTCCCGCCTCGGGGGGCAGGTTGGCCAGCGAAGCATCGCCCAACCCGGCCGGCAGAAGGTAGGCAGCCAGGGTGATGCCGGCGACGATGTCACCCCGCAGCCAGCCCCTGTCATAGGTGCGCAGCCAGTGCACCTGCAACTCGTGGACCACCGCCCGGGCGTCCGTTCGTGATAGGTCATCGGCGTCGGAAAGCCCCTTCTCTTTCAACCGTTTTTCGGCTTGCGGGCGCAAGGTGCCGGCAGCTGGCGTTGGGGACTTGTGTCTTTTCATGGCTTCAGCGCCGCCGGCAAAATGAGCACGGGCGGTTCACCAACCCGGCTTCGCGAACTTCGATCAGCGGCTTTCGGGACGGTGTTGACGCCGGCTCTACGATGGTCTCTTTCAAGTGGCTGCACCGGCACAGAGTCTCTCCAATCTGACGAGGCGGGTCAATGGAAGGGAGTGTGTTCGCGGGGGGAGTGACGGCGTGAGGTCTGGCAGCGTGAGTGAGCGCGTTCGGGGATGGCCGTTCGCGATCCGCCTTCGCCGGGGCTACGGCGGGATGGAGCAGAAAGAATCCCCGACCGGAGCCGGGCAAGGGGCAATGCCCTGGGAATACCGTCCGCACCAATCTCAAGCCCTGAAAGGGCGTGTAACTCAGAGGTTTGGGCGGGAGTGGTTTCGCTCGCATGGGGACAGGAGGGGGGGTGGTTGTGCCGCCCTTTCAGGGCTTGGGGTTATGTGGCGGTGGTATTCCCAGGGCGTTGCCCTGGACCTGGAGTTTGGCTCTGGTGGAATCAGTTCAAGCTTAGAAACAGGGCTGAGCGCAGAGGCACGGCGGGTTTTTGGCACTTCTGGTCGGGGGTCCTGTCGGAGCATGAAGTGCGAAAAATCGGTCTGGACTCAGCGCCGCCGACCACAGCTCGCGACGCAATTGGTTGATGAGTTCGTTGGTTGCGGCGCGGTCTTTCTTCTTTCGCCGATACCATTTGGCTTGCTCCAGCCGGTCGGGGGCGCCGTTTTTTCCATACGCTTTGACTGAGGCCAGCAAGAGCAGGGCATAGGCGGCTACGCCCAAAGCTGGCGCGTTCTGGTTGGACGCCTCGGTGCGCACCTGTGCCTGGCCGACTCCCAAGAGGGTCTTCTCATCCCGGAAATTGACCTCGATGTCCCAGCGCCACAGGAACTGTTGAAGGAACTCCGCAGAGCCATCTGCGGATCGGTGCAGAGCAGATACGCTGGCTGGCGATAAAGCAGGCGCCCGCCCAGGGTGAGCCGGTAACCCAGCGGTTTGATGAACAGCAATTGAACCGGACGGGCCGCCCGGTCCAAGCGCAGGACCACCGGCCCGACCTGCTTGACTTTGAAGCGGTGCTTTTTGCCGGCAGCAAACGCCACCACGGTTTGAAGGGGCGTGGCCGGGTCCTTGAGCAGTTCTTCCGGCGTGGGCAACTGGAGGCCGTATTTGCGTTTTCGTCCCACGGTGGGTTGCGTCGCGGGAAGTTGGTAAACCCGGGCATCCTTGCGGATGCGTCCGAGGATGACGGTGCGCTCGGGGATTTGCTTCAAGAAGGTTCGGTTGGTGAAGCGCCCGTCCACACAGACCACCAGCTTTCGCTGAGGCTCACTTTGATCGAGGCGCTGGCGCAAGGCGCTGATGCGTTGGAAGCCCACCGAGTTGATGTTGGTCTGGGCCCTGAGAGCTTGGTAGTCTTGCCATTGCTGCTCCGGGGCATCCTTGCGAGGTTTGGCGGGCAGAACCGCCTGCTGAAAGTCGATGGGAATCATGCGCGCCCGGCCCTGACCTTGAGGCAGGGCGGCGGAGATTTGCAGCACGCGCAGTCCGCGCACGAAATTGACTTGGAAGGGCGGGCCAGGGGGTCGCGCAGAAAGCGCACGCCGTGGATCTTGCGGCCGGTCTTGCGCAGCAGCGAGTCATCCATGGCGGCGACCAGGGGTTGGTTGTCGGGCAACCTCGTTTGGATTTGGCTGCGGACCTGGTCGAAAACGGCGTCCTCGTCGAAACGGTCCTGGGAATAGAACCGGTAGTCGGCCGACCAGTCCAAGTGATGGCGGTTTTGGGCGCGCAGCATGGAACTGATAGTGTGGCGGCCAAAGCCGGCCAGGTAGGCCAGCAAATGGCGGCGAGCCCTCTGGAAGGCCTGCGGACAGGAACAAGCCTGGGCGCAAGAGCCGATGAGGGCTTCTAGCTCTTGGAGGAGCGTAGAGTTTTTTTTAGATCGACGGGGTTGGGGGGCACGTTTTTCCGGGAGAGGATGAGGTTGCCCTTGTCGGCGATGGTCCAGAGGACTTCCTCGCCCTTGGCGAAGTCCATGCCTTGAGCGATGGCGGCCGGGAAGTTGATGTACCATTGTTCGGATTGTTTACGTTGGATGAGTTGAACTTTAGTTGGGTAGCCCATAGTGGGCACAGTATCTAGTAATATAACTAGATACAGCAACAAAAAAATGAAGCCCGCGTATAACTCATCTAGTCGAAAGCCAAACTCCAGTCCCAGGGCGTTGCCCTGGGCTGTATTATCCGCGCCTTTCAGGCGGCAGCCGCGGTTGCCCTGGGCTCGATTATTTGTGCCTTTCAGGCTAAGACCCGGTTCGCGCGCGGTAGAAGAGGTAACGGTTGGTGCTGGAGTGCGGGTCGGCGATGTGAACACGGCCGGCCGGGCTGTTGGTGGTGAGCAAGGTTTGCCACTGGTTCGACCGCAGGGTGCTGCTGTACTCGACGGTCAAGGTTTGGCTGGCCGGTGAGATGACGTCAAAGGCGAAGGTACCCCCGCTCCAGATGGCGTTGGTCAGCGTCAGTTGGCCCGCCGATACGGTGGTGAAGGTTCCGCCCGTTAAGCCGCTCAGGGGGGTGCCCGCGGGGTTTTGGCCCTCCATCACGGTCCACAAAATCGTCTGGCCCGCCGGCAACGCCGCAATCGGCGTGCAGGTCAGCACGGTGTCGCCAGCGCTCCAGGAAAGGGATGCCGGCAGCAGCTCATAGGGGTTCGTAGCAAAGAGGTAGGCCATCGTCACGCTGTTACTCATGGTCTCGCTGAAGGTAATGACGAGCGTTGCCGAGAGCGGGACGCCGGTAGCGCCATCAAGGGGAACGGTCGAAACAATCCTAGGCTGAGCGTAAGCGCGCCCCAGGGATGTCAGCAAGAACAGCAAGGCAATAACCCGGACCAGATCGTTACGACCAATTGTGAAAGGAAAGCGATTCATCATGAGCTCAAGGTCCTTTGGTTCATTCACTGGCTTCAGTACCGCACTCGAAAAAACTGGCTCCCGGCACCGATAGGCACGATCGCGCTATTCGTCGTGCCCGTTACCACGATGGCCGGCTGCGGACTCAACTCGTGCCAATTGGTGGGAGCCACGGTCGCGGTGGCCTGGAGCACCGCACCGGTCATCGCCGTCACCCAGGACAAAACCACATTGGTGCCGGCGCGCATCGCGGTCAGCCTTCCCGGGCTGATCCGACCCAGCACGTCAATTTCCCACACCAGCGGTGAGGTGTTCGGAGCGTTGTAGCCATCATCCGTTCCGGTAAAGAGGTTGAGCCCGTCGAACGGATCGCGGGTTTGGCCCTGCGAATTGTCGGCGGCGTAAAGATCCAAGCGAATGTCCGTTACTACCTGGGCGAGAAAGCCCTCCGTGTTCCGCAACTGCGAAAGCACGACCCGCCATTGGTTGAAGCTGGAGTTGTTGATCGTGCCGGAAGGGTGCGATTGCACATAAATGGGCGCTGTGAAGGTCTGGCCGCCGTCACTGGAGAATTCAACGGTGTAGGTGTGGAACACCCTTCCATCGCGTCCGTCGTTCCCGGTGAAGACCCGCACCTCCGCGATATCGGAGGGAGCAGCCAGCGTGTACTGGATCTTCTTGGCCGGGTTTCCCGGTCCGGGGAAATCCACCAGCAGGCCCGTGAGACCGGTGGCGCGCAGGCCGACGCCGTCCGTGAACGCCGGCAGTCGGTCGCTTGGGTCCGTGTTCGCGGGGTGCCAACCCAGGTCGCCAGGCAGTTCCACGGGAATCATCCCCTCAATGAGGTCGGACGAATCGTACGATGCAGCCAGGTCCGATTCCTCGCCCTGGGTGACGGTAACCGTGAAACCCGCGCGGGCCGCGAAGGCTGCGGCGCAAAAGCCAAGCAGGCAGAACCAGCGGAATGTTTTCATAAGTCAAACAGACACAAGTCGTCGCCTTATTAGGGCCGCTCGCGGCTCCGGTGTCGAGCCCTTTTGCGGCCCCGCCTGGATGTCAATGCTGGCCCGGGGCGGCGGCGGGTTCCTGGTAAGGCCGGCGCGCCATAAATAGTTCAAGGAGTTGCTGGTCTCTGTCGGCCAAGTCCATCTGCCCAGCGGCCAAGGCAAGCGCGTGCGCCCTTCCGGCGGTGGCGACGGCCGCATCGAACCGTCCCGCTTCCGCATATGCCGCCGCCAAGGTCCCGACCAGCAGCGGCTGCTGGTAACCGGTCACCCGGCAGGCGCGCTCGGCCAGACGCACTGCCTCGGCGCCGTCGCGGAGCTTCGCTTCGGAATGCGCCGCGCGAATCCACGCCAGGTTGTTCAACGCCGGGGCGAGGTCCGGCTCCAATCGCAAGGCCTCGGCGTACTGGGCGATGGCTTCCGCCACCTGCCCTCTGGCCTGCGCCGCCTCGCCCGAGTGCCAACGCGCCAGCGCACTATTCGGCTGCGCCCAGATCTCAAAAGGCCCCACCGTCTGGCAGAGGGCGTAGTGGTTGGTGACCGTTTCGTAGAGCGGCTCCCAGAGGAAATCAAAATAGGGTGGCCGGGAGGCATCCTGCCCGCGGATCACCACCACCCGGGGCGGCCTTTGGATCAGGTCGTTGCGGAGGTCCGTAATGAACTGTTTCGTCCAGGCTATCTGATAGATGAACCCATACCGTGACCAGGGGCAGGCATTGGCCAGGTAATGAAGCATGGTAGCGTTAAGATCGAGGATCGCCACGCTCTTGCCGTCGGGCGCGAGCGTCTGAATCGCCGCGCCAATGCCGTGGACATCGCTGGCGAAATTCTCGTATTCCGGTGGCAGCCCGCTGACATCGGGTGGATCAGACTTGAGCGACAAACCGCCGGTCGGCCCCGGGGCGAAGAGAGTTCCAAGGAAGTTCGGGTAGCACCGAAATGCCGGCTTGGCCAACAGCAACAGGAACAGCCCTCCGACCAAAACGTAGGGAAAGGCCGAGCGTCGGAGCAAGCTGGGCAGGGCGTTGTAGCCTGCGAACATCAGCGCCGTGACCAGAACGGCGAACGGGGGTGTGGCGCGGCAGAGATCCAAGGGATGCGAGCGGCCCACGAACACCAGCAGCACCGCCAGGCCATACGCCGCGAGGGTCGCCAGGAGGACTTCTCCTCGACTGGCGTGGCCATACAATCCCCGGAGCAATACATAGCCGATGACCCCGAGATAGACGGTGACCATGATCACGAAGATCAGCAACGGGGCGTCGGGAAGTTCGGCGATGGGCAGAGCGCTCACGCCCCAGGACCCGTACATGGCGAACGCCTCCAGCCACCCCCCCAAAAAAGCCCTGGTAAAGAGGGTGCCCCGGCTGGCGTAGAGCAACAGCGGCAGCAAGGTTGCGGCGGCGGCGCTAGAGCAGACTACCGGAGGGAGGAGGAACCCTTTCCAGCCCCTCGGGCGACCTTCATTCGTTGCCAAACCCGCCCGCAGGACCGAGTAGATGAAAAAGGCCACTAGCAGGTAAATGCCTGTTTCGGTTTCAAAGAAGACCCCTAATGCAGCAGCCAGGCCGGCCACCGCGGCCCAGCGGATTTTCCCGGAACGTTGATGCATCAGCAAGGCAAGGAAGAACCCGACATCCAGCGGATGACGCATCATGGTGGAGGAGGGGTACTGCCACACAATGTCGCCGGGTTTCAACCCGCTGAATACCTGCCAGTACATGGCCAGGATCACTCCGCAGGCGGCCCACAGCTCATGTTTGAAACCGCTCCGGAGCAGGAAAAACAACGCGACGTAATACACACAACCGGCAATGACTTCCAGGCCGATCAGGTTGCCGTAAGTCAGGGCCGAGAAATGAGAGAGTAGGGAGGCGAGGACCGGCCAGCCGACACCGTAGAGTGAGAAGATCTCCGTGCCGAAGGCCTTTCCGTGCGCGAAGGAAAGGGCGGGGCCCATAACGGAGAAGTTCAGATGGTGGCACAACTCGTTCACAAAGAATTGGCCGGCGATAAAGCGCCACCTTTGCGGCGGCACCCCGACGACCAGGATAATGAAGACAGGCACCGCGTAGCGCAGGACCTTGCCAAGGCGCAGAGGCCATTGCTCCAGGCGGTTGGTGGAATCGGCGGACTGGTTAAAACCGTACTCCAAGTCAAACGCTGCACAGACGAGCGCCATCAGACAAGGTACCGAGCAGTGTGACCGCCTCAAATTCGCTGGTGGGTGGCCTGATCGACACCGCGGTCCGAAAATCGCGTGAGAACCAGGTCGAGCAGAGCAAGAGGGCATACACGGTCATGCTGACCGCAGCCAGCAGCCCTTCCAGCAAAGCGGAAGCCGCCATGAACGCCGGGGCTTTTGAGGCTTCGAGGGTGGCCAGCTTGCCCCGCCAATACCACCCCATCAGCCCCGCCGCCAGCAGGGTGAACAGCGCACCCGCGACGTAAATCAGCAGGTCGTGCTCCGGGCGGGTGATGTCCTTGCCATATTCGGTCAACTGCGCCGCAAATCCCGAGTCGCCGGCCGGACCCAGCAGCAGAAACGCGCTCATCGTGACCTGGATGCCTGCCGACACCCCGAGCGCTAGAGGCCCCAGCAGGCACACAAAGTAGTGTTTGGGGTCAACGCCGGCTGGGATGGACAGAACCGGCTTCTGCAGGAATCCAGGCCTCATACCTGACCTGTGGCAGGTTCCATCCGGCGGGGCGCTTCGACACTGGAGTTGAGGGAGAATTGGTTCTCGCGCTCACTCATTGCGATCCCATCCTGCCGGACCGCGCGGTGGGTGTCAACAGGCCATTCTTTCCAGTTCTCTCCGGCGGCGCAACTCGACAGTACCTACCGGACGCTGCTGGCCTGCCCCGCGAGGACCGAGCGGGGAGGGCTGGGGAGAAGGGTTGAGGGGAAAGGTGATGCTCGCACTGCACGTGGTTTCCGCATTCGGTTTGTTAGCACCGACGAACGGTTTGGAGAGCTGGTGTGCAATCAGCGATCAGCCAACACTCCACGCGGCGAGACGGTTTGCACGGCTGGCAATTGCTTCCGTCGTCCTTGAATCGCCAGGAAGATCACTTCGCAAGTCGCCGGCAACGCGAGCGGCACCTCGACTCCGGTCGGGCCGAAGGCGGCGACGGCGTCGCGAATGGCCTCGCGCACCGAAATTGCCAGCATGAACGGCGGTTCCCCAACGGCTTTGCTGCCATAGACAACTCCCTTCTGCACGGCGTTCTTGAGCAGCGTGACGTTGAACACCTGCGGCATGTCGCCGACGGCGGGGATCTTATAGGTGTCTGGTGAATGCGTGAGCAGCCGGCCTTGGTCGTCCCATAGGAGTTCTTCGGTCGTCAGCCAGCCCATGCCCTGCACGAAGCCGCCTTCAACCTGGCCGCGGTTGACGGCCTCGTTAATCGAATCGCCCACGTCGTGCAGGATGTCCGTGCGCAAGACTCGTGTCATACCGGTGAACCCGTCTACTTCCACTTCGCTCACCGAGGCGCCGCAGGCGAAATAGAGGAACGGCTTGCCCCGGCCGGCCACGCGGTCCCAGTGAATCCCCGGCGTGGCATAGTAACCGGTCGCCGAGAGGCTGATGCGCTCCAGGTAGGCTTGCCGCGCGACTTCCGCAAAGCCCACGGTGGTCCGAGGCCGCCGGCTATCGCAGACCAGGCCATCGGCAAAGACTAACTTGTTGGCCGCCGTCGCGCGCCCGTTCTTCTCTTTGAGCAACCGCGCCGCCACCGGAGCCAGCCTGGCGCGGATGATCTCGCACGCATTCTTCACGGCTGCCCCGTTCAGGTCGGTGCCGGCTGAGGCGGCGGTAGCCGACGTGTTGGGCACCTTGTCCGTGCTGGTGGGCATGACACGCACGTGCTCGGGCCGGATGCCGAGTTCCCGGGCGGCGATGGCGGTGATGTTGGTGTGAAGGCCCTGGCCCATTTCGGTGCCGGCATGGTTTACCTGCACCGTGCCGTCCTGATAGACCAGCACAAAAGCGCCGGCCTGGTTCAGATGGGTGACTGTGAAGCTGATGCCGAACTTGACTGGTGTCATCGCCAGGCCGCGCTTTCGATGGGGATGGGCGGCGTTCCACTCCGCGATGGCCTGGCGGCGGCGCGCGAAGTCGCTCGACTGCTTCAACTGGCGCCAGATGGTCTGGATGCGGTTGTCGCCGATCTCCTGGCCGTAGTGGGTCGTGTTGGTGGCGCCTGTGCCGTGATAGAGATTGCGTTCGCGCACCAGCTCCGGTGGCAGGCCGAGCCGCCGGCCAATCCGATCGAGGATTTCCTCCATGACCACCATGCCTTGCGGTCCGCCGAAGCCGCGGAACGCGGTGTTCGAGGACAGGTTCGTCTTAGCCACCTGGCCGCGGAATTCCACGGCCGGAATGTAGTAGGCATTGTCGAGGTGGAACAACGCGCGGTCGGTGACGGCCTGGGACAGGTCTATCGCCCAGCCGCCATTGGAATAGAGATGGACGCGGGCGGCCCGCAAGCGGCCCTGGGCATCAAAGCCGACCTTAAACCGGGCGAGAAAGGGATGCCGATGGCCGGTGAGCATCATGTCCTGGTCGCGATTCCAGCGCACACGCACGGGCTGGCCGGCGTGATGCGCCGCGAGCGCGGCGAGCGCGGCGGGGGTGGCGGCCTGGGTTTCCTTGCCGCCGAAGGCGCCGCCCATCCGCAGGCTTTGGACGACGACCTTGTTGGCCGGAACATTCAACAAGTGGGCGACGAGGGCTTGCACCTCGGAAGGATGCTGGGTCGAGGAGGACACGAACATGGCGCCGTCCTCGCCCGGCTGCGCCCAGGCGGCCTGGGTTTCGAGGTAGAAATGCTCCTGCCCTTGCAGCTCGAAGGTGCCGGTCAAGGTTAAGGGGGAATCGGCCAGCGCCTCGCCGACCTTGCCGCGGCGGATGAAATTGGGGGCGTTGTGGAAGCTGCGGGCTGCCAGCGCCTGTTGTAGAGTCAGGATGGGCGGCAGCGGCTCGTATTCGACCTTCACCTTCTCGGCGGCAGCGCGGCAGGCCTCCTGCGATTCGCCGACTACCAGCGCCACAAGCTGGCCGTGGAAAAGGACCTCCCTATCCGCCAGCAGGATTTCATCGTGCTTGACGCCGCCAACGTTGTTCTCGCCGGACACATCTTCGGCCAGAAGGACTGCGCGGATGCCGGGCATGGCGCGTGCGGTGGTGGCGTCGCGCCGCCGAATCCTGGCATGGGCGTGCGGGGAACAGACCGGCCAGACTTCGAGCATGCCGGCGGTCCGGTCGTCGGTGTAAATCGCTGCGCCGGTGACGTGCTCGTGGGCGCTTTCGTGCGGGGGCGGAACGGCGGCAGGGCGCGCCGTCGCCTGCGCGCCGTCCCGAAATGAAGGCAGTTCTTCCTGCTTTGGCGGCGCGCAGGGGACTGCGCGCTCTGCCTTCGGGAGGGAAGCGAGTTCCGTGGCCCCGTTTCCCGCGTCGAAGTAGAATTTCTCAAAGAGGCTGGTGATCAGTGCGCGGCGGTATTCGGCACTGCCGCGCAAGTCGGAAATGGGTGTGAACTCGGTCTCCAGCAAGGGCAAGACCGCTTTGATTGTCTCCTCGCACCAGCGCCGGCCGACCAGGGCTTGCTCGGTCTTGCGCGCGCGCACGGGCATAGGGGCCACGCCGCCATAGGCCAGCCGCGCATGACGAACGACACCGCCCGAGTCCAGGTCCAGCGTGAAGCAGGCGGCCACGGTGCTGATGTCCATTTCGCGGCGCTTGGAGACTTTGTACCAGGCGCACTTGCGGCTGGTTCCCGGCTGCGAAGCACCCCGGGGCACGATGATGGTCTGCAGGATCTCACCCGGCCGCAAAGCGGTCTTGCGGTAAGCGAGGAAGAACTCAGCGATGGGGAGGGTGCGTTCTGACAGTGGGGCGAGCGTCCCGGCTGTCGTGCTTTGCAGCGACACAAGGACCACCTGGGCATCCAAGGCGAGGAGCAGCGGGGCGCTGTCGCCGATGGGCGAAGCGGTGACAAGGTTGCCGCCCATGGTCGCGCGGTTGCGGATCAGGCGGGAACCGAACAGGCGGAGCATGTCTGCCAGCGCAGGGAATTCGCCGGCCATCTGCTCCTCGATCTCCGTAAGGGTGGCCGCGGCGCCGACGCGCCATTCGGCGTCGGTGCGCTGAATCCGCCTTAACTCGGGCACGGCTTCGACGGAGATGAGCGCGGGGAACTTCCGGAAGCGCTTGGCAAGGTCCAGCCCGAGCTCGGTCGCACCGGCGATGAGCCGGGCGTCGGGGAATTGCCCAAGCAATTGCAGCAAGGTGTCGAGCGATGCCGGTCTCAAGAAGCGCTCCCCATCAACTTCGTACTCCACCCGACCTAAGTCAGGCACCGGTTTATTGAGCCGTTCGGCGAAGCAATCCTGACCCTTCTTGCGGTGTAGCTCGGGGAAGGCCGCCAAGGCGGCCTGGCGAATTGGTCGGTAGCCCGTGCAGCGGCAGAGGTTCCCGGCGAGTTGATCATCAAGCTGGTCTGCGTGCCGGATGTCCCGGCGGTAATAGCCTTCGAAGAGCGACATGATAAAGCCCGGTGTGCAGTAGCCGCACTGCGAGCCGTGGCCTTCGACCATCTTCTCCTGTACGGGGTGGAGCTTCCGAGGGCCCGCAACGCCTTCGACGCTCACGATCTCTCTCCCGGCCATCAGGCACAGAGGAACAAGGCAAGAGTTGATGGCGCGGTAGCAGGGGCGGCCCTGCGAATCGCGGCCGAGGATGACCACTGAACAGGCGCCGCAATCCCCCTCGGCACAGCCCTCTTTAGCGCCGGTCAGACCCGCGCCGCGGAGGTATTCGAGGAGGGTGGTGTTGGGGGAGACGTCCTGGAGACGGACGCTGTGGCCATTGAGGATGAATTCGATGGCGTTGCGCATAACTGCCGGGCAAAGAGTAATCCCGAGCCGCGCGCCTGTAAACGGAATACGCGGGGATGGTTGCCGAGGAACGGTGATTAAGGCGAGCGGCTGCGGTAGAAGCGCGGAGCGTCGTCGGGGGCCTGTGAGTCGGTGAACTGGAAGCGGCCGGGCGGGCCCTCCGTGGCGGCGCCCAGGATCGTCCACTGGCTCATGGGAAGGGCGGGATTGGTGGTTGTCAGCACGCTGAACAGGGTGCCGAGGTTATTGGTGAAGGAGAACTGGAATGAGCCGCCGCCAAGCCGCTGAGCGCCGGTCAGCTTGACGGCCAAGGGAACGGGGCCACTGACGTTGAAGACGGCGCCGGTGCTGGGGATGGCGTTGACGAAGACGGTGACGAGCGCCCAGCCGGGCGGGAAACCAGACACCGGCGCGGAGGTGAAGGAGTTGGTGGACCAGTTGGTGCCGGAGGCTGGCATCAGGAAGGCGGTGTAGCCGCTCTCCAGGCTGCGCACCTGGACGAGGGGATAATCCGCCGACGAGCTCTGGGAGTGGCCGGCCGAGCCTTCGGAGATGCCGCGGAATTTGGAGCCCATCAGGACGAGGCTGTTGCCGAAGCTGAGCGGCGAGGTGCAGGTGGCGATCTGCGGCCGCCAGGAGGGGCTGTAGCCCAGGCCCGGATCATAGACTTCCGCGCTGCGGAGAGCGACGAAGGCGCTGCCGGTATAAACCTGGCCGCCGGCGACCAACAGCTTGCCATTGGGCAACAGGGTCGCCGTGTGGTTCTGGCGGTTGGTAGTCATGGTGCCGGTCGGGACCCAGATGTTGGCGGCGAGGTCGTAAACCTCGGCGGTGGAAAGTGTGACGGTGCCGTTCCAGCCGCCAACGGCGATGACCTTGCCATTAGGGAGCCAGGTGGCGGTGTGACGATAACGGGTAGCGGACAGCGAGCCGGCGTCGGTCCACGCCTCGCTCGCCCGGTCGAAGAGCTCTGCCGGGTAACTGTCATTCCCGCCCGCGACCAGTACTTTGCCGTTGGGCAACAAGGTGGCGGTGTGGGATTGGCGAGCGGCGTTCATGGAGTAGTCGGTTACAGTCCAGGTTTCGGAGGCGGGATCGTAAAGCTCGGCATCGAGCAGCGTGTTGTCGATGGCGTCCTGGCCGCCGGTGACGAGGACCCGGCCGCTGGGCAGCGCGGTGGCGGTGTGAAACTGGCGGGCAGTGCGGAGGGGGCCCGTGGGGGTCCAGGTGCCGTTGGTGGGGTTGAACAGTTCGGCGTTGGCGAGGACGCCGCTGTTGTTGGTGCCGCCCGTGACGAGCACCTTGCCGGTGGGCAGGAGCGTGGCGGTATGGCCCCCTTTTCTGGGGGTGTTCAGCGTGCCGGTGGCGGCCCAGGTGCCGGCGGGCGGGTCGTAGAGGTCCGCGCGGTTGCCTGCGGCATCGCCGCCGGCGACCAGGGCTTTGCCGGTGGGCAGCAAGGTGGCGGTATGCGACGCGCGCGCAGTGGTCATGTTGTTGCCGGTGGCGACCCAGGTGGCGGCGGTTGGATCGTAGAGCTCGGCGGTGGAAAGCATGGCGGTGTTGTTGGCATTCCAGCCGCCGGCGGCCAGCACCTTGCCATTGGGCAGCAAGGTCGCCGTGTGCGAGGCGCGCGCAGCGGTCATGTTGTTGGGGGTGGCGGCCCAGGCGCCGGTGGCGGGATCAAAGACTTCGGCAGTGCGGGGGTGGTAGTCGTCGGTTTGCTGGTAGCCGTTGTGGCCGCCCGCGACCAAGAGCCTGCCGTCGGGCAGCAGGCTTGCGGTATGCACACGGCGGGCCATGCTCAACTGGCCAGCGAGGGACCAGGAGCCGGAGGCCGGGTTAAAGAGTTCGGCACTGGAGAGAGGCTGGCCATCCCCGGCCACGCCCCCAACGACGAGCACTTGTCCGTTGGCGAGCAGGGTGGCCGAGTGGCTCATGCGGCCGTCGGTCAGCACGCCCGTCACCACCTCCCAAATGCCGTTGGTGGGGTTGAAAAGTGCGGCGTCGGCGAACACGCCGCTGCCGTTGTAGCCGCCCGTGACCAGGACCTTGCCATTGGGCAAGAGAGTGGCGGTGTGATTGTAGCGCGCGGGGACGAGCGAGTTGGTCCGGGTGCATTTCCGGGTGACGGGGTCGTAAAGCTCCGTGTCCCCCAGCACAGCAAGGCCGCTGTACCCGCCGATGAGCAGGACTTTGCCGTTGGGCAACAAGGTGGCCGTGTGGTAACAGCGGTTGGTCCCGAGCGGGCCGGTTTGCGTCCAAATGTGGGTCGCCGGGTCGAAAAGTTCTGAGTTCGTGAGGGGGTAGCCGGCGAGGCCTCGGCCACCGGTGACCAGCACCATGCCGTTGGTCAGGAGGGTGGCGGTGTGGAAGTCGCGTGCGGCCAGCATGGAGTTGGTCGTCGCCCTCCAGGTGCCGGTGGCCGGGTCGTAAAGCTCAGCGCTGGTAAGTCGGGCAGGCAATCCGATGCCTTCGCCCCCGGCCACGAGCAGCTTGCCGTTGGGCAGCCAAGTCGCGGTGTGGTAATGGCGATTGGTCACCAGCGGGTCGGCGGCGGTCCAGGCGCCGGTGAGGGGATCGTAAAGTTCGGCACTGCGGTGGATGCTGCTGTTGTCGTGGCCGCCTGCGACGAGGATCTTGCCATTCGGCAGCAAGGTGGCCGTGTGCGAAGCGCGGCCGGCGCCTAGCCGGCCAGTGTCGGTGAAAGAAGCGGCGGCGGCGGGCTGCGCCAGGCGCGAGCCGGCCACCAGGGCGACCAACACCAAGCCGAGCGGAAGAACTTCGAAACGGATTCTC
This sequence comes from uncultured Verrucomicrobiae bacterium, assembly GCA_963822005.1. Lineage (GTDB taxonomy): Bacteria > Verrucomicrobiota > Verrucomicrobiia > Limisphaerales > UBA8199 > PALSA-1440. Next base: position 42,011 of record CAWGGD010000042.1, read on the forward strand.
CTAGAATGGCTCCTGCTCATTACCGGATTGAGTTTTCTTCCGTTACAGCCGTTAGTGCAGCAGAACGTGTCTGCATTGTAGAGAAATAAACTAGTCAAACTCTGCGAGTCTCCCCGGCAAAGCCGGGGGGGGGTTCCCATTGGATGGAGACTTCCACGCACAGTGATGTGCTCTCTGAATTTTCATCTGCCAGAGGAGACTGACAAAGGCTGGACCCGAAGGCAAGCAAAAACCATTCAGTTCAAAAACCATTCAGTCCCTGCAGCGTTCCCTCGCTCGGCCGGTTTTCGAGGAGCAGATGCCACATTCTTCTCGCAATCTACGCCACCTGCCTGAACGAGCCGCGAATGTCCAGGGTAGCCTGAACGTTTAACGGCGCCGGAGGCGTGAGATGACGGCCAGCGCCCCCAAGCCCCACGCCAGCGTCAGCGCCGTGCTTGGCTCAGGCACCAGCGTGTAACCGAATTCGGTCCATTTGTAGGTCGCGGCGCCGGTCGTGTCGGAGGTCATGACGTTGAGATAGACTTCCGTGAGATCACCATACAGGACGCTGGTGAACCCGGTGGAACTCCACAAAGTGCCATTCTCATTGGCATCAATGGTCCACTTCACAGTTCCGTCGCTCTGCTTATCGAAGTCCATGGTGTAGTAATTGTTCCCGGTCCGCGTCCGGGTCATCACGGGCGTTGTCGTCCAGGCTGCACTATCGTATTGGTGAGGTATGATCTGCTGAGAAGCGAAGAAGCCGCGAATCCCGAAATCCAAAATCCGGCCTGTGCTATCTTTGAGGATTACGGCCCAACCGCTCCTCCCGGAGGTGGCCGGATCGTAAACTCGCGCATGAACCGTGTCCAGTATCGACCCCGAATCAAGGACGAGTTGAGCGATGCACATTCTCTCGGCGTAAGTGCCTCCATACGGCAGCCAAGTGGACTTGGAGCCACTGGTGAAGCCTGACATGTTCAGGGTGCCTTCGGTCGGTGGTGTCACAATGGACACTGTCCCGCACACCGGCGTGAACGGTTGCGTTTCCCAAATGAAACCGGGGGTGGTAGGCCAAGGGCTGATCTGCCCGGCGCTGACCGGCGTCAAGAGCGCAAAGCCGGCGAGCAGCGTCAGCCCAATGGAAATGATTGTGGACCTTCTCATATTAATCTCTCCTTCTTTTCCAGCCATTCATAGGCAGAATAAGCAACCGCGTTTGGGGTATTCGAATGACTCTCTAGCAAATTGGGAGGTTGCTGTCAACCCCCTTTTTCACTCTTTCTTCACTTCTTTTCACTTCTTTCACTTTTTTGGCGTCCCTGGTTGTGGCGCAGGGGCTCATTGTTTCAGGCGGAAGAACTGGTTCCCGGGCTCCAGGGGCAGGGTCATACTGATGTTGGTGCCGTCATCGGTGGGAGTGTTGGTCACCGCTCCCCAGCTTGTGCTGCTGAGGTCACCGTTGGTCTGAACGACGAAGTTTGTGGTCCAGAGGGAAGGCCACCAAAGAGCCACCTCGGCGGTATTCGTCGGCGCGATCTGCAGCGGCGGCGGGCTGATCACCGCTGGACTTGTGCTGAATTCCGTCCATTTGTAGTTCGCGGTGGTCGTGTCTTTGGTCATCGCATTGAGGTAAACCTCGGTGATGTTCCCGTAAGTGACGGTCGTATTCTCAGTGTTCGTGGAGTAGTTAAACACCCCGCCAGCAGAATCCCAAATCATTGCTTCGAGTGACCAGGTGATGGTGCCGTCACTGTTGTTGGTGAAGTTCATCGAGTAGTAATCGTTCCCGGTCCGGTTGCGGTCATAAAAATAACGGGGTGTCCAGTTGGTGCCGTCGTATTGGTACGCTCTGACCTGCTTGTTCGCGAAATAAGTTCGGAGCCCGAAGTCCAGGATTCTGCCGGAGCTGTCTTTGAGAATGATCGCCCAGCCATTGGCCCCTGTCTTGGACGGATCGAAGACTCTCGCGTGGACGTTCGTTACCGGGGAGTCAAAGACAAACCGGGCCATGCACAGTCTTTCGCCATAGTTGGCATCCAGGATGGAATACGGCAGCCACCACGCGTTCTTGCTGCCAGTGCCAATGCCTGACATCTGGATGACGCCTTGGGCCGGACCTGGGGGCGAGGTATCCGCCTTAAGGATCTCCGCCTTGCCGCAGACAGGGCTGAAAGGGTTGGTTTGCCACATAAACGCGTTGGTCGTCGGCCAAGGGCCAATGAAGGACGCGCTGGCGGAAGCGGTGAGGGCCAGAGTGGTGATGATAAGTAGTGCGGATCTGCAGGCGGTTGATGTTTTCATAGTCTGTATCGAGATTCGTGGTTTACTAGGGGATTAGTTACTTTGGTGTTAGCTGCTGGAGGCACCTCCATTGCGTTGCCATCCGCTGCCGCTTGGTAGGAGCAGGTGTAAGCCCTTGGTTTGACACACCGTGCGGGTCCGCTGCCTTGATCGCCAAAGCAACCGGCAACTCTATCAGCGTGAACGCACGCTGCATTTGCCCGTCTCTTTTCATTCGGCAATGCTGCACCGTGTCGGCTCAACCAAACGCCGGATTCCCGGCCTCTCTCTGCCGACCGGTAGCTTCCGTACAGTATAGCCCTCGCAGCGGCTTCCTGGCAAGTCAGAAGTGGCACAAGAAATCGTCGTCGGTCGTACGTTACCGGGCTAGTCGGACAAGGCACGGAAGGCTGCGCCGACCAAGCCGCGCAATAGCATTGAAGCTGCGGCCCAAACGACTACGCTCCGCGTTGCATGAACCTCGAGTTGCTGGACCTGCCGGGCGCGTCGGCCCGCCATTCCCCTTCCCCCAGCGGTGCACCAGTACCGGCCACACCAGCCTGATGCCATGGCCTTGAGTCGGAGTTCACCTGGTCTGCCCAGTGACCTGGGCGGGTTGTTTGCCCGTTACCAGAACTGCCTCCAGCGCTACGACTTCCGCGGCGCCATCGAGGTCCTTCAGCGCGCCCACAAGCTGGATCCAGCCAACGACAAGCTCCTGGTTGATCTGGGGGCCGCTTGCGCCAAGGACTATGATTTCGCCGCTGCCCAAAGCTGGTTCGAGCAGGCGCTCCGGCTCTCGCCGACTCCGGTGCCGGCCCTCAACGCCATCGGCCACGCATGGCTGGAGGTCCGCAACTTCGAGGCCGCCCAGGAGTGCTTCGAGCGGCTCTTGCCGGAGAAATCGGCGCCGGTCGTCGCGCTCGTCCGGCTTTCCGAAATCTACGTGCGCCGCCGCCGCCTGGAAGACGCCGCGCAAATTACGGAGCACGCGCTGCGCACCTACGGCCCGCAGGACAGCGTCCTGCTGGCGCGGGCCAATGTCCATCGCCAGATGGGGCAGTTTGACCTGGCGGAGAAGCTGTTCCATGTGCTGGTGGCCAGGACCAGTGGCGACCCCAAGGTCCGCGCCTTTGCCGGGTATGAACTGGCCAGCCTCCACGACCACAAGGGAGAGTACGACAAGGCCATGGCCGCCCTGCTCGAGGCCAAGGCCCTGATGCGCCGGGGAGCGGCGCAACCGCTGAAGATCATGCAGCAGAAGCAGGCGCACCTGCGCGAGATGCAGCATAGCGCCAGCGACCAGGTCGTCCAGCGCTGGCGCAAAGCCGGGATGACCGACTTGCAGCCGGCGCGCAAACTCGCCCTGCTCTGCGGCCATGCCCGCTCCGGCACCACCCTGCTGGAATATGTCATCGATGCCCATCCCGGGGTCATCGCCGCCGAGGAAAGCATGGTGTTCCACAACAAAGCCTACTACCCGCTCGGCCAGGTCGTCTCCCGCAATGCCAACTTCGTCTCCTCGCTGGACTGGCTCCCCGCCCGCACGATGCGCCGCATCCGCGCCGAGTACTTCCGCGGCATCGAGTCCCTCCTTGGCGAACCCATCGGCGACCGCCTGCTGCTGGACAAGAACCCCGCCAACACGTTCGATGTCCCCGCCATCGCCCGCATCTTCCCCGAGAACAGGTTCGTGGCCGCGCTGCGCGACCCGCGCGACGTCTGCCTGAGTTGCTTCATGCAGCCGGTGAACATCCTCCCCGACACGGCGGCCTGGCTCAGCCTCGAGGAGACCATCCAGCATTACACCTGCATCATGGGCTTGTGGGCAGCCTGGAAACCCTGCCTGGGCGACCTCGCCCTCGAAGTGCGCTATGAGGACCTGGTCGAGAACCTGGAGGCCAGCGCGCGGCGCGTGCTGGAGTTTCTCGGCCTGCCCTGGGACGAACGCGTCCTGCGCTTCCACGAACACGCCAGCCGCACGATCGTCCGCTCCCCCACCTTTGCCGAAGTGACCAAACCCCTCTACCGCGCCTCGGTCGGGCGCTGGAAGAACTACCAGAAGTACATCCAGCCCCACCTGCCCAAACTCGCTCCCCTCCTCCGCGCGTTTGGGTACGAGTAGGCGGCTGGCCGAATCAAGGCGATTCGGGACAAGCCCTGGCAATGGGGCTGCATCAAGGTCGCGGCGCCAATCCAAACCAGGGAGGGCGAGCGTCTACGCAAGCCCTGATTTCTTCGGATTTCCCCAGTGGTTTGGGCTCGCGGGGACGCCCTCCCTCACTTGCCTTGCCCACCAAACTTCCACGAGGCATTTGAGGACGGGAGTGTCTCCGGGTTGGGCGGCGCCGGGGGCCTGCATAATGGAGGCGGTGATGAGTGGCGGGCGTAAGCGTGGTTTGAGTTCGCCGCTCAGCCGACAGCCGCCCAGCCATCACTTGACAACACCGGCACTCTTAGGTAGCAAGGAGCCGTTCGCGTTTTGAGCGGTTATGCGCACGAAATGGGCAGCTTGCTTTTGCGGGGCCGTTCTGCTGGGTGTCTCGGCTTCTGGGTCGGCCCAGACCTTCAAGGTGATTCGCACCTTTGGCGGTTACCCTCCGCCCTTTCCATTCGGGCGGCTGCTGTGCAACGGCGATACGCTGTATGTCGCGACCCAGGGTGGTGGCAGCAGCGGCTGGGGCTCTGTGTTCCGGGTCAACACGGACGGCTCCGGCTACCGAGCGCTGAAAAGCTTTCCGGCGCCTGTGGCCGACACGAATGGAGTGTCTACCAACAGTGACGGCGCACAGCCTATGGCCGGCTTGGTATTGGGCAGCAACACTTTGTATGGCACGACCTACGCGGGCGGCGCTTTCGGCAAGGGCACCGTGTTCTCTCTGCGAACCGATGGCACAGGCTTCACGGTACTTAAACACTTTAGCGGCAGCGACGGCAAGAATCCCTACGCAGAATTGGTTATCTCCGACAACGTCCTTTACGGAACGACTGCGGCTGGAGGGATCTCGAACAAGGGCGCGGTGTTTCGGCTCAATACGGACGGAACGGATTTCACTGTGCTGAAGAGTTTCACGATCAGTGACGGGATCCTGCTGCTGGGAGGGCTGGCGTTGACTGATAACACCCTCTACGGCACGACTTATCAGGGGGGAGGCTGGGATGCCGGCACGGTGTTTTCGATTAAGACGGATGGCACCGACTTCACGACGCTGAAGCAGTTCACTGGCTCGGACGGGGCTAGGCCGCGGTTCACCCTAGTGGTATCCGGCAATTCACTGTATGGAACGACGGAAGGCGACGGCGATTTGAGCAACAGCTTGGTCTACAAACTCAACACCAACGGCACAGAATACACGATTCTGAAGACGTTCTCGGCGCCCGATCCGATCACCGGCACCAACAGCGATGGGTATTATGTGCGCACCGGCCTGGCGTTAGCCGGAAATACACTCTACGGCACCACTCGCTACGCAGGCTACTTTGACAGTGGGGTCGTGTTCGCGGTTAACACTGATGGTTCGGGGTTCAGCGTGCTCAGACATTTCTCGGCAGTTGATGGCAACGGCAGAAATAGTGACGGAGCGAGTCCTTTTCCCTCCTTAATCCTGTCGGGCGGGGCTCTTTATGGGACAACTCAATACGGAGGAAGTGCGGGCGAGGGAACACTGTTCGGGCTGAGCATCGCGCCCCAGATTCAAGTCTACGACGGCAGTTTCGGTATCCGGACAAACCGCTTTGGTTTCAACGTGACGGGCTATTCGAACCAGGTCGTAGTGGTTGAGGCTTGCACCAACTTGGCCGATCCCATCTGGCTGCCATTGCAAGGAATCACCCTGGGGGCTGAGCCATGGTATTTCTCGGACCCGGCATGGACAGATTATCCCAACCGTTGCTACCGAGTCCGAATGCAGTAATTGCCAACGGGCAGAGGGCAGGCCCGGCGGTTGGGCAGCGGCTGCCCGGAACAGCTCCTGCGTGCCTGCGGGAGCCGCGGCTCAGGCCCGGGCGGCGGGCTTGCCTTTGGCGAGGTCCAGGATGCCGGCGACAATGCCGCTGGGCACCGGATCGAACCGGAAGGGCTCCATCGAGTAAGCCGCGCGGCCTTTGGACAGCGAGCGAATCGCCGTGGCATAGCCGAACATCTCGGCCAGCGGCACTTCGGCGCTCACAGTCGTCGAGCCCTCCTTGGCCTCGATGTGGACGATCTTGCCCCGGCGCCGGTTCAGATCGCCGAGCAAATCGCCCTGGTACTCGTCGGGCGTGGTGACTTCCACCTTCATGATCGGCTCAAGCAGGATGGCACCGGCCTTCTTGGCGGCCTCCTTAAGGGCGAAGATGCCGGCCATCTTGAAGGCCAGCTCGCTGGAATCCACTTCGTGGAACGTGCCGTCCACGACGGCCACCTTGACATCCACCACGGGATAGCCCGCCAGCACGCCGCCGGCAATTGCCTCCTCAATGCCGTCAATGACCGCCGGGATGTATTCCTTGGGAATGGTGCCGCCGACAATCTTGTTCTCGATCTCGACGCCTTTGCCGCGCGCGTTGGGCGCGAGCGTAATGCACGCGTGGCCGTACTGACCGCGCCCGCCGGACTGGCGGATAAACTTGCCTTCGCCTTCGGCGGCCTTGGTGACCGTCTCGCGATAGGCGATCTGCGGCGCGCCGGCATTGGCGCCCACTTTGAATTCGCGGAACAGCCGGTCGCGGATGATCTCCAGGTGCAGTTCGCCCATGCCGGCGATGATAAGCTGGCCGGTTTCCTCGTTCGTGAAGCAGCGGAAGGTCGGGTCCTCCTCGGCCAGCCGCTGCAAGCCCTCGCCCATCTTCTCGCGGTCCGCCTTGGTCTTGGGCTCGACGGCCATCGAGATGACCGGCTCGGGGAAGGTCGGCGGCTCGAGCATGACCTCGAAGTCCTCGTCGCACAGCGTGTCGCCGGTGGTGATGTTCTTGAGGCCCACCAGCGCGGCGATGTCGCCGGCAAAGGTCGTCTCCACGTCAATGCGCTTGTCGGCCTGGATCATCAGGACGCGGCTGACGCGCTCGCGCTTGCGCGTGCGCGGATTGTAAATCACGTCGCCCTTGTTCAGCTGGCCGCTGTACACCCGGAAGAACACCAGCTTGCCCACGTAAGGATCCGTCCACAGCTTGAAAGCCAGCGAACAGAACTTCTTGTTGTCGTCGGACGGGACTTCAACCTTGGTTTCCGTGTCCGGGGCGATCCCGACCGCGGGCGGCACATCCAGCGGGGACGGCAGGTAGTCAATCACGGCATCCACCAGCGGCTGGACTCCCCGCTTCCGGAAAGCCGAGCCGCAGAGCACGGGGACCAGCTCGATCTTGCAGGTCAGACGCCGGATGGCCGCTTTCAGGACCTCGGGGGTCACCGGCTTGTTCTCGATGACCAGCTCCGCGATCTTGTCGTCCTTGTTGGACACCGCATCAATCAGCTCCGCCAGGGCGGCCTTGGCCGAGTCCTTCAGGTCCGCCGGAATCTCCGTCACCTGGTACTTGAGGCCGGCGTCGTCGTTCGGGTCATAGACAATCGCCTTCTGGTTCACGACATCAATGACGCCGGTGAAGTAGTCTTCTTTGCCGATGGGCAGGAAGATCGGGTAGGCGTAGGCGCCCAGCTTCTTGCGCATGTCGTTGAGCGCGTTCTCGAAGTTCGCGCCGGTGCGGTCCATCTTGTTGACGAAGGCGATGCGGGGGACTTTGTACTTGGTCGCCTGCCGCCAGACGGTTTCGGATTGCGGCTGAACGCCGGCCACGCCGCAGAAAACCGCCACCGCGCCGTCGAGCACGCGCATGGAGCGCTCGACCTCGGCGGTAAAATCCACGTGCCCCGGGGTGTCAATGATGTTGATCCGGTGCGGCACGCCGCCGAACGCCTTGAAGGCGCCGTCGTCCTTCTGGGTCCAGTAGCAGGTGGTGGCGGCGGAGGTGATGGTGATGCCGCGTTCGCGCTCCTGCTCCATCCAGTCGGTCACGGTGTTGCCGTCGTCCACGTCGCCCATCTTGTGGATGAGCCCGGTGTAAAAGAGGATGCGCTCGGTGGTGGTGGTCTTGCCGGCGTCAATGTGCGCGGCGATGCCGATGTTGCGCGTGCGCTCCATCGGGTACTGCCGCTGGGGCACGCTGGCGCCTTTGGCCTTCGACGGTTTCCTGGTTTGCGGTCCTGTTTCCATGCTAGCTCAGTTGAAAACAAAAACGCCCCGGGTCATGCTGGCCGGCGGGGCGTTGGGTTGAAAGTGATTACCAGCGGAAGTGGGCGAAGGCCTTGTTGGCCTGGGCCATCTTGTGCACCTCGTCGCGTTTGCGGATGGCGTTGCCCTGGCCCTGGTAGGCCTCCAGGATCTCGGCCGCGAGGGCCTGCTTCATCGGGACGCCCTTGCGCGCATCGGCAAAATCCACCAGCCACCGCAGCGCCAGCGAGAACTGGCGGTCGGTCGGAACTTCCAGCGGCACCTGGTAGGTGGCGCCGCCCACCCGGCGCGCCTTGACTTCGAGGCGCGGCTTGGCGTTGTCCACCGCCCGCTGCAACACTTCCAGCGGGTTGGTCGCCGGGTTCTTGGCAATGAGTTCATCAAAGGCGCCATAGACAATGCGTTGCGCCACACTCTTGTTGCCCCGTTCCATCACCGTGTTGACCAGGCGTGTCACCAGCGAACTGTTGAATTTCGCGTCTTTGGGAATAGGCCGGCTGACTGCTCGACGACGTCGCGACATGTGCTTATTAGGGAGTTAAATCAGTTGAATTGCAGAGGGGTTAAACCGTTGGTCCCGTCAGGCGGCGGGCGCCGGGGCGGCGGCGGCGGCGGGAGCGGCGGCGGCGGGCCGGGCGCCTTCCTTCGGGCGTTTCACGCCGTACTTCGAGCGGCTCACGCGGCGTTTCTCGACCCCGGCGGCGTCCAGCGTCCCCCGCACGATGTGGTACCGGACGCCGGGCAAATCCTTCACGCGGCCGCCGCGGACCAGCACGATCGAGTGTTCCTGCAGGTTGTGGCCCTCGTCGGGGATGTAAGCAATCACCTCATGCCCGTTGGTCAGCCGCACTTTGGCCACCTTGCGCATCGCCGAATTCGGCTTCTTGGGCGTGCGGGTCATCACCTGGATGCAGACGCCCCGGCGAAAGGGCGAGTTCTCCAAGGCGGGCGACTTGGACTTGTGCTTCAGTTTGCGGCGGCCCTTGCGGACCAATTGATTAATCGTCGGCATTCGGTTTCAAAATTCCCCTGCCCCGCCCTGGCCGCGATTGGCGCAGCCGGCTTTCCGGGCAAATGGAGCGCGGAATATACCAAATGGAGTTCCGGCCGCAACAACTATTTCCACACCTTTTCCCACGAAATCTGAACGTCAAAGGCAAGCTGCTGGCCCACTGGTCCGTTGCCTCCCTTTTTCCTCTTGTAGCCTCCTCCCGTTCGGGTAAGATGCGGTTTCGCTGGACGTGGCAGTTCTGACGAACGCGCTGGCATCCGGCATTCACGTCTGATGATGGCTTTAACTCTGACCAGAGATGCAGTCGCTACCTCGGCGCCGCCGGCAACGCAACCGCGGCGCAAGGGCACGCTGCTGATTGTTGATGACGAAGACAGCCCGCGCCTTTCGGTTCGCCAGATCTTCAAGGACGACTACGCCATCCTCATGGCCGAGGACGGCCACACCGCCGTGGAATTGGCCCAGAAAAACAAGATCGATGTGGCACTGGTGGACATCTTCATGGCGCGCATGTCGGGCATTGAGGTCCTGGAGCGCTTGAAGTACGTTGACCCGGGCGTCCAAGTGGTGATGTTGACCGCCTACGAAACCACCGACCTCATGCGCAAAGCGCTGCGCGGGGGCGCCTGCGATTACATCACCAAGCCCTTCGATGTTTCCACCTTGCGCGCCGCCGTGGCGACCGCCATGCAACGCCGCGCCCTCCACAGCGAAATCCTCACGGACGCCGAGAAGCTGAAGCAAGTGGTGGATGAACTCCAGAGCCAGAAGATCGAAGAGCAGATGGCCAAAACGCGCGGCGAAATCTACGCCAGCATCATGCATGATATCAACGGGCCGCTCGCCGTCGTCGCCGGCTACGGCCAGCTCGTCAGCCAGCGCGTCAACAACGCCGCCCGCCTCGAACTGGAGGACCTGGAGTTCATCAAGGACCGGCTGCGAACCATCACCCGCCATGCCACCAACTGCATCGAAATCTCCCGGCGCTACCTCGGTTTCCTGCAGCGACAATCCGACCAGGCACCGGAGGTGGGTGTCAACCAACTGCTGGCGGATCTTGACCAACTGCTCCGGGTGCACCCCAGCCGCCCGAACAACCAGTTCACCCTGCACCCGCTGCCCGAGGACATCGCCGTCCGCATGAACGGCACCGATTTCATCCAGGTCCTGCGCAACCTCGCCGTCAATGCCTTTCAGTGCACAGCCCAGCCGCATGCGGTGGATATCGAAAGCCAGATCCTGCCCCAGGCCCTTGATCTGCCCGCCTTCAAGGACACTCCGCAGGACCGGTGCCTCAATGTGGAGAACTTTGACAACTCTCCTCCCATCCTGATGGTTTCCGTCCGCGACAACGGTCCGGGCATTCCGACGGAGACCTTGCCTAAGATCTTTCAGGCCCGCTTTTCCACCAAGGCCGCCGGGCAGGGCACCGGGCTGGGACTGAATATCGTCCTGCGCCTGGTCAAGGAAGCCAAAGGCGTCCTGCAGGTCCACACTCGCGAGGGTGAAGGAACGCAGTTCACCGTTTACCTGCCGGCCGTCTCCCTCGCCACCGCCCAGGGCGAGCGTTCCGGCAAACCCTGATCTCCGTCCGCGCGGACCGTGGTTTCTCTTTCATCCCGCCATGGGGCGGAAGACGCACCGGTGCCCACGCTTTTCTGCACCCGTCAACGGGAGGCGGTTAATCAGTTGAGCACATGGGGCCGCTCTTTGTAGCTCTTCACGATGAGCTCACCGAAGAGCGAGTTGGCCCACGCGAACCAGGACCGGGTGAACTTGTCGGGGTCGTCTTTATTAAACGCCTCATGCATGAAGCCGGTGCCGGCGTGGGTCTTCCGGAGGGTGTCGAGGCACTGGCGCACTTCCTGGTCATCGGTGCTGGTGAGCCCCTGCATGATCAAGCCGAGTGGCCAGACCATGTCCCGGCCGACATGGGGCCCGCCAGGGCCGGAGGCGGCTTTGCCAACGCAGTAGTAGGGGTTGCTGTCGGACAAGACGAATCGGCGAGTGTTGAGATAAAGCGGGTCGCCGGGGCCGACCGCGTCGAGATACGGCAATGAAAGCAGGCTGGGGTAGCCGGGGTCGTCAATGCAGTAGTAATTTCCGTAGCCGTCCGTCTCGTAAGGCAGAATGCGCCCGTACTTCTCGTGGATGACGACGGCGTGTTCGCGCAGCGCGCCCTCGACTTCGTCGGCCAGGGCGCGGCACTGCTGGGCGGTCTCCTGGTCACGATGGATCTGTCGCAACAGTTCTGCCGCCTGGCGCAGGCTGACCACCGCAAAGAAGCTGGACGGCACATGAAACGGGAAAACGGTTGCGTCGTCGCTGGGGCGGAACATGGAAAAGATGAGTCCCACCGGTTTGGCCGGCGGTCCATAGCCGCCGCCGGTCAGACTGTCGGTCGGCACCTCGGTGCAGCGCTGGAAACGGTAGGGGCCAGGGCCGGTCTTGCGCTGCTGCTCCCGGAACGTCTGCAGCGTCAGCAGGATCGCCTGCCGCCACGCCGCATCGAAGGGAGCGCGGTCATTGCTGGCTTTCCAATAATGGTAGGCCAGCCGGATGGGGTAACAGAGCGAATCGAGCTCCCATTTGCGTTCGTGAACGCCGGGCTTCATTTCGGTGCGGTCGCTCTTCCAGCGGCTCACCTTGGTGTCGTCCTGGCAGAAGCCATTGGCGTAAGGGTCCTTCAGGATGCAGCGGGTCTGGCGGTTGATGACGCCCGCGACTAACTGCTGCAAGTTCGAGTCGTTCTTCAGGAGCGGCAGGTAGGGCCAGACCTGGGCCGCGCTGTCCCGCAGCCACATGGCGTTAATGTCCCCCGTGACGAGAAAAGTGTCGGGCCGGCCATCCACGACCTGGAAATCCACGGTCGTGTCCAGTGTATTCGGAAAGCAGTTCTCGAACAGCCACGCCAGCTCCTTGTTGCCGATGCGCGCCTTCATGGTTTCGATGGTCCGCTCCACCGCGCGGCTCTTGAATTTCCGCTTGGCCTCCGGGGTTCGGACGAGCGGGAAACCCGGCTCCGCTGCCCGGCTCACCGAACCGAGCATAATGCCGGAGGTGAGCAACGACGTGTGGCGAAGGAATTGTCTGCGGTTCATAGCGGGTGGTGGTTGGGCAGGGTGGAGTCGCGGGCGCCGCCGGCGTCGGCCTCACTTGAGCCCGGACGCGGCCCGCACGCGCGGCAGCGCTGCAACAAATCCTGTTTCATTGGTTCGAGAGATTGCCGACCGCATTGAAGTTAGGCCCGCCGCCCACCGCGTCCAGAGAATTCTCCGTGCGTGCCGCAGCCCACGCGCCTGCTCTTACGAGCCTTGTTCGGATTTCGGATTTCGGCCTTGTTTCGGCTTTCGGGTTTCGGTCTTCGGATTTCCCTTCACCGCCCCCGCCCCCTCATCACGTGTGCTACTACCCCCGTCGGTCCCCATCAGCCCCAGTTTCAACTGAGCCCCTCCCGCTCGCCGAAAGTATGCCGTGGACAACTCCGGCTCCCGGCCCGGCAAACCAGCCTTCCGACACGCAACCTCGAACAGGCGCGCAATCTGGTCCGCGAAGATGCCCTCGCCCGTCATGCGCAGGCCGAACTCGGAGTTGTTAAGCTTTCCCCGACGCAGCGCGCGCAGCCGATGCAGCACCTTGTCCTTCTTCTCCGGCAGATGCCGCGTCAGCCATTCCTCGAACAGCGGGGCGACCGCGTAAGGCAGCCGCAGGACAGAATGGGCTGCGAACGTCGCTCCGGCTTCGGCCGCAGCCGCGATGATCGCCGGAATCTCATGGTCGGTCAGCCCCGGGATCACCGGCGCCACCACCACGCCCGTCGGAATGCCGGCCCTGGCCAGCGCACCGATGGCCGCCAGCCGCGCGGCCGGCGGCGACGTGCGCGGCTCCAGCACCTTCCTCAGCTCGGTGTCGAGCGTGGCCAGCGAAATGAACACCGCGGCAGCCCGGCAGCCGGCCAGCTCCGCCAGCAAGTCCGCGTCGCGTGTCACCAGGCTGTTCTTGGTCACCACGCTCACGGGATTGCGAAACTCAGCCAGCACCTCCAAGCATCCGCGAGTGAGCTTGAGCCGGCGCTCCACCGGCTGGTAGGGGTCGGTCACTCCGCTGAGCGCAATGACTTTCGGGACCCACCCGGGCGCCGATAGCTCCGCGCGCAACAGTCGGGGCGCGTCCTCTTTGACCATGATCTTCGTCTCGAAATCCAAGCCGGCCGAGAAGCCGAGATACTCGTGCGTGGGCCGCGCGTAACAGTAGATGCAGCCGTGCTCGCAGCCGCGATAGGGATTGAGGCTGGTCTCGAACCCAATGTCCGGGCTGTCGTTGCAGGAAATAACGCTGCTGCTGCGGTCGCGGAAGAAGTGCGTGCGCGGCAGCGGGTCCTGCTCCGGGTCCCAGTCCGCGTCCCGCTCCAGCGCGAGGCGTTCGAAGCGGTTGGGCGGGTTGCTGCCGGCGCCGCGGGCCGGCGACGTTGAGCGGCCGACTTTCACGGGCCTTAGTGTACCAGAGCCGGCCCCGACGCGCAAACCCGCGCCTGTTTTTGCGCTTGCGTCTGGTCTCGCGAAGGCTCAGAGTAATGCTGATAATTGAAAGCGAACCACGCTCGTATGAACGCAAACACGTCCTGTTCATCCGCCAGGCATCATTCGTGGCCCCCACGTGGCTTTACCCTCATCGAACTCCTCGTCGTCATTGCCATTATTGCCATCCTCGCCGCCCTGCTGCTGCCGGCGTTGACGCGCGGCAAACTCAAGGCCCAGGGCGTTCAGTGCATGAACAATCACCGCCAGCTTGCCATCGCCTGGCGCATGTACACCGAAGACAATAACGACATGTTGCTCTATGCCAGCAGTAATCCGGTTGGTTTGTTTGATCAATACACTTGGTGCAATGGCAGGATGGACTTCAACGCCGGTAACTCCTCCAATTGGGACCCGACGCGGGACATTCACAAGAGTCTCATGTGGCCTTATTGCGGCAAGAACCTGACCATCTGGCGCTGCCCCGCGGACAAGTCGTACGTGCTGTTCAGCGGGCAAAGAAGACCCCGCATCCGCAGCATGGCCATGAACGCCTATGTGGGTGGTTTTGCGGGCCTGCCCTACCCTTCTGGAGTTGGAAACATGAAGGCCTACACGGTTTACACGAGATACCACCACCTGAGCCGGCCCGGCGCCGACCGAATCTTCGTGTTCATTGACGAGCGCGAAGATGCCATTAACTGGGGCAATTTCCTGCACGACATGTCCGGCTATTCCCCCAGCAATCCGAAGCTTTACCAATGGCTGGATCTGCCGGGTGCCTATCATGGCAACGCCGGCGGCCTTTCGTTCGCCGACGGCCACTCTGAAATCAAGCGATGGCGCGACGGCCGCACGTCCCGCCCCATCAGCGAGGGCATACCGATCTTTAACGGCTCCACCCCAATCCCCCAGGCGGACAACGTGGACATCGGCTGGCTGCAGGACAAGACCACCCGCCCGAAGCTCTAGCGCGCCATCTTCAACTGCCGCGGTGCGGTGAAGTGGTAGGTGCCGGAACCGACCTCGAATAAGGTCCGGCCATCTTCCACACGAAGGAAGTTGACTCCCGCCGCCTCCGCCGCCGGTTTGCCGCCTTCTTTGACCGCGGCCGGATCCGCCCCGGGCACAGAAACAGTTGCGGTGGTGTTGACGGGGATGGTTACTTTCAGGTCCAGGCGGCCGTTCTCGATCCGCCAATCGCTGACGATGCGGCCGCGCACGGAATCGTAGGAGGCTTTGGCGGAGGTCAGGTCGCCGACAAGGCTCGGCTGGATGATGAAGTGCTTGAACGCCGGCGCGGCGGGATCGAGGTTGATGCCGGCCAGCGCCTTGTAGAACCACGCGCTGATGTCGCCGAACATGATGTGGTTGCGGGATTCGCTGCCGTCCCATTGCTCCCACAACGTGGTGGCGCCCTGCTCGATCCACCAGCCCCAGCTTGGCAGGTCGCTCTGGCTGGCGACGCGATAGGCCACGTCCGCGCGCCCGTTTTCGAGCAGCGCGTTCAGCAGGTACTTCGCCCCGAGGATGCCGGTGTCAATGTGGCCGTTGGACTTCTCCACCGCCGCAACCAGGCTGTTGAGCACGCGCGCCTTGTTCGCCGGCTCGACCAGGCCCTGGTAGAGCGCGCAACTGAGTGACGTCTGGCTGCCGTTGCCGTAAAGCCCGGTGTCGGGGTGGTAGAATTTCTCGTTAAAGGCCTTTTTGATGCTGGCGGCCAGCTCGGAGTACTTGCGGGCGTCCGCTTCATTTTTCATCAAGCCGGCGGCAAGCGCCACAATCTGTGCGTCGCAGTAGTAATAGGCGGTCGAGGTAATGTCCGCGGGCGTCTTGGTCTTGAAGGGCGCCCAGTCGTTCAGCCCGATGTCCACGATGCCGTCCTTGGCTTTGCTCGTCAGGTAATCCACGTAGCGCTTCATCCCCTCGTAGTGGTCGCAAAGGACCTTCGTGTCGCCGCAATACTGATACAGGTAGAAAGGAATCAGCAGGAACGCGCTGTCCCACGCCGGGCCGTTGCCCCATTTGTAGCCCCACCCGCTGGTGGGCACGATGCCGGGCAGCTCGCCGGTCGCGCGCTGCTCATCGCCCAGGTCGTTAATCCACTTGGTATAGGCGGCGGCGGGCGCGTAGTTGAATAGGCCCTGTTCGGCGGCCAGGTGGGCGTCGCCGGTCCAGCCGTTCTTCTCGCGATGCGGGCAATCGGTCGGGATGCCTTGCAAGTTGCTCAGATAGGCCCAGCGGCCCGCGCGCCAGATCTTGTTCAGCAGCGGATTCGAGCACTCGAACTCACCGGCAACCGGAATCGCCGAGTGGACGAAAACGCCGCGCAGGCTGTCGAGCGTCGGTTTGCCGGGGAAGCCGGTGACTTCGACATACTGGAAGCCGTGGTAGGTGAAACGTGATGCGTGATGCGTGATGCGTGAAGTGCCTTTGAAGAGGTAGGTGTCGGTCTGGTACTGCTGGTTCGTATCAACCTTAACGACGTGCTGTTGGATGTCAGCCCGGTCGAGCATGCCATCCTTGCCCAGTCGCTCGCCGTATTTCATGACGACTCGCGTGCCTGCCGGCGCCCGCAAGCGCAGTTCGGCGAAGCCGGCCAGGTTCTGGCCCAGGTCGAACACGAACACCCCGGGCTGCGGCTCGGTGAGCTTAACCGGTTTGATGCTCTCGTCCGCCTTGATGGGCGGCATCATCTGCGCGGCCAGT
Source organism: uncultured Verrucomicrobiae bacterium (assembly GCA_963822005.1). Classification (GTDB taxonomy): domain Bacteria; phylum Verrucomicrobiota; class Verrucomicrobiia; order Limisphaerales; family UBA8199; genus PALSA-1440. The sequence goes on from CAWGGD010000042.1 coordinate 58,720, forward strand.
TTCCCGCCGGGGGGTGAAGCCGATTCCGCCGTGCTCCACCCGGAATCATCGTAATCCGGCGTGTCCCAGCCGGGCTTCTCGGCACGGGCGTCGTAGGTTTCGCCGCCATAGATGCTGCTAAAAGTGATCGGGCCGGTGCAGGTCGTCCAGCGGCTGTCGGTGCCGATGGTTTCGACCCGCCCATCGGTGTATTCCACGCGCAGTTGCATCAATAGTTTGGGGGCGGCGCGCCAGGGGGCTTTGTGAAAGTCCCAGACCGCCCTTGTCTGGACGTTGTACCAGCCGTTGCCGAGGATCACGCCGAGGGCATTCCTGCCGCGGCGCAGGGCGTCGGTGACATCGTAGGTGACGTAAAGCGCGCGCTTGTCGTACCGCGTGTAGCCGGGATCGAGCAGGTGATCGCCGATCTTCTTGCCGTTGATGTGAAGCTCATAATACCCGAGCCCGCAGATGTAGGCCCGGGCCTGCTTGATCTTGCCCTCGAGTGTGAACGCGCGGCGAAGCAGCGGAGCGGGCAGCGAATTGCTGTCGGTCGTCCGGCCGATCCACTGGCCCTGCCAATCTTGCGGGGAGAGCAACCCCATCTCCCAGCAAGCCGGCCGGCTCCAGGCGGACGCTTTGCCATCCTTGTCCCACACCCGCACCTTCCAATAGCAGCGCTGGCAGGAAGCGAGCGCCTTGCCGCCATAGCCTACGTGCAGCGTCTGGTCTGAGGTCACCTTCCCGCTATCCCAAAGGTCGCCGGTGTCTGATTTCAGCCGGGCCTCGCTGCTCGCCACGACCACCTGATAGGCGGTCTGCTTCTCCGCCCGCTGTTTGGATTCGAGCACCCAGCTTAGGCGCGGTTGCGGCGTGTCAATGCCCAGCGGGTCGTCCAGGTACTCGCAGCGCAACTGCTCCACGGTCAAGCCGGCGGCGGCGGTGGAGAACTGGAGAGCCAGGCTGAACCCGAGGCTCAGGCAGAGTCGAAGAACCCATCGGCTGAGCGCGGCAATGGCAGAACGCGGGGCGGATGGCCGCGAATAGATCGTAACACACGGTGGCTGAGTATTCATGGCGGCGATTCAATGAAATGCAGACCGGTGGCGACAAGCAAAAGATTTGCCTGTGGGGTGTGTCTCGGCCACGCGTGGGTCGCTTTTTTGGGCTTGACGTTTGCCCGCGGCGGCGTAGGCTCGCCGACAGAAGCAGGACCGGCAACCCGTTCTCGGTGCTCGGTGGAGCATGAAGCGCAGTTCTTATTGAACCCGTTGCCGGAGGCGCAAGCGGGCCAGGCCGGCCAAGCGAGACGCCCGGCTTCAGTGGTATGAATGCGACCGCATTAGAACCCGGTGCCGATGGGCGCGCGCACCCGTCCGGAGGGGTCCCCACCTCCGCGGCAGCCGCGCGGCTTCGCGGCAGCGCAGGGTCAGCTAACGATCCCGCGGCTGTTTTCACCCCTAATCAGTGTCAGAACCTGCTCCGGCAACGTCTCACCCGACCGCTGCTGGACTTATTCCAGGAGCTTACCGGCTTGTCCTTGCACCCGTGGTGGCACCCGCCGGCGGCTGAGGTGCCGCCGGACGACCTCCCCAGGCTCTGTCCCCGAGCGCGCCGGCGCCGGGCGGGCAAGCTCCCGGCCAGATGTGAAGCGTGCCTGCGCAAGCGGTGGCAGCCCGCTTGCCACCACCAAAAAGCGCAGCAGCGCTTTGCCGGCCTTTGCGGTTCCCTCAACTACTGCGCCTGCCTCCAAGTCCTTGACCTCCGCCTGCTGACGCTCCTGCTGCAGCAGGCACCGCCGGCTGGCCGTGCCGACAAGCGGGCCTTCCTGCGCGCGGTTGGCCTGGCACGGCTTATTCTCCACGATCTGGAAGCCACCCTCGCAGCGGGGCGAACTGCTGACGGACCGGGGCGCGCCGGCGAGAGACCAAACCGCGGCAACCACCGCCAACACCTGGTGGAGGCCATGCTGGATTACATCCATAAGCATTACTCCCGTCCCATGCAACTGCACGACCTGGCGGCGGCAATGGACCTGAACGCCGCTTATGTGTCCGACCTCTTTTCCACGACGGTCGGCGTGACCTTCCACCACTATCTCGAGCAACTCCGGCTGGCCAAGGCCAAGGAGCTGCTCCGGGATCCCCGGAACCAAGTCGGCGAAGTCGCCCGCGCCGTCGGGTACACCAATCCGAACCACTTCCGCAGCGTCTTCAGCGCCCGCATCGGCCGGCCACCCTCGGCCTGGAGATAGGCTTTGGAGCCCGCCCGCCGCGGATAAAACTCCGCGATCAGGGCCTTCGGTGCGGAGTTGGCTCAGAATCCAAAGAATCGTGTGCTTTTCCAAAGACTTCGGCGTTGCGCGCACGACGCCGAGTGTGGTGGAATCAAGCCCGGAATGAATCGCATCGGTTGGCCAGTTCAACCGTTGAACTTAGTGTCACAGGCGAGTCTTGTGGCATCGGCTTTACCCGTGCAGCATCAAGAAAGGTACGTCCCATGAAAAAAGCATTATTGGTTCTCTCAGTCCTCGTCGGCTTGGTCGCCCTGCCCATTGCCCGGGCGGATATTCTGCCGCCACCGCCGGGTGGCGGTTATCCTTGGTTACCCCCTGACCACCCCTCTGATCTGGTTAACCATTTTTGGGGTTATGTCAGCCCGCCAGGGACTTACATAATGTACGCTAATGTGCTCCGCCTGGATTCGGTTTTCCACTACGATTTTTTGAGCCACTATCCGCCGCCGGCGCAGGGTGTCACCGATATCCATTCCTTCGGCTCTTCGCTGGAGCTTACGGGAGCGTTCAATGCCGGTGGCACTTGGGTGCCCTTCACAATGGCGGGTGTTCCGAATACGACGACGGTCAGGATCACCGGCACAATGGGCTTGCCCGGGGACTATAGCACGGAGATGTTGGCACTGAACCTTACAGCGTCTACTCCCTTTGGCCCGATGATGATCCGCGAGAGCCCGACGCTTGCCTCGACCGGACACACAACCTTTACCGCTGTTTCAGGTGGCTATCGGATAGATAGCTTCTTTGACATTTGGACTGAGATCAGCCTTGATCTCGGCAACACTTGGATTCCGTCCGACAGTTTCGAACACGTTTATTACGCGTGTCCGGAGCCCGCCTTCACAGCATTCGCATTGCTGGGCATCGGGTTAGTCGCAACGTATCGGCGGAACCGCAAGGCCTAAGCAGCGGGCAAGGTCTTGCCGATGGGGTTCGTTCCAAACTAAACGGCAGGGATTTGCCAAGACGGAGAGGGAAGGCGTGACCTTCCCTCTGCTGCTGTCTTCCCCTCGGTGTGGCTGATGTTCCGGCACCGCCGGAGCGAGGTGCCCTCTGCCCATACGCCCCGTTCGCGGCCCTCGAGGACCGGCAAGAATGGCTTGAAAGGGGCTGCGCAAGCTGGTTTTCTTATGCCACAGACTCGCGCCACCACGCCAGCAGATGAATGGGACCACACCCTACGAAATCCAGTTTCTCATGGCCTTGGTGTCCACCGTTGCCATTGAGACCCTGGTTTTGTTCCTCCTCGTCCGGCTTTGGTTCAAAATCCCGAGCCGGGTGCTGTCGAACGCTCTGCTGCTGTTTGCCGGGCTCTTCTGTTCGGCCGCAACCCTGCCTTACCTTTGGTTCGTGCTGCCCCGGTTCTTGAAGTCTTACACCCTGCTGGCGGTCGTCGGCGAGGTGCTGATTTTGCTGGTGGAGGCTGTTTTCTATTATTTCGTTCTCAAGCTCGGACTGAGGCGGTCCCTGCTGGTCTCGTTCGTATGCAACCTCGCTTCGGTCATGAGCGGGTTGCTGATCATGTGAACCACCCGCACTCCGGGAGCGAGTGTAGGGGGGGGTGATTCTGCACTTCCGACTGACCTGCGGGATCCGGTCTGCACGTGGCGGAACACGCGGGTCAGGTTCAGGCCGGTTCCCAGCCGGGACGATAACTCTCTTTGCGCAGGGCGTCCGCGGCCGGCGCGTTGGTGGCCTTCATGGCTTTGGCATCCCAGTAGATCTTCTTGCCAACCGCCCCCATGGTACCCCCAGTACCTCCGTTATACCTCCGTTATACCTCCGTAGTACCTCAGTAGTACCTCCGTATAATATACTTAGCTACTACGGAGGTACTACGGAGGTACTACGGAGGTACTATGGAGGTAGTATCTGGAGTGCCTGGCGGAGGTCGTCCTGGCTGCTGGGCGGGGTGCTCTGGTTGCCGGGTCTGGGCAGAGCTGGAGGCAGCCGTTAAGGCCTGGGGAGCCGTGAGATACTTACGCGGGTCATCAGGAATACACACCGCAGCCTGTCCCTCCGGGGGCCGTCCGATCCCGAGGGTATTCCGCCGAAAAGAGGGAAGAACCTGCTCTGGTGAGGCGGAAAGTGCCGTGCAGCTACCCGCCGCAGCCTCACTCGTACCGCAGCGCGTCAATGGGATCAAGCTGCGAAGCTTTGCGGGCCGGATAAAAGCCGAAGAACACGCCCACCGCGGCGCTGAACGCAAAGGCGATGATGATGGATTGCGGGGAAACCAGCGTGGGCCATTCCTTAATCATGGTGATCAGCCGGGCGCCGCCGACGCCGGCCAGGATGCCCAACACGCCACCCGTCGAGCTGAGCGCCACCGCCTCGATGAGGAACTGCAGCAGAATGTCCCGGCCGCGCGCGCCGACGGCCATGCGGATGCCGATTTCGCGCGTCCGCTCGGTCACGCTGACCAGCATGATATTCATGATGCCGATGCCGCCGACGAGCAGGGAGACGCTGGCGATGGCCGCGAGCAGGGCGGTCATCACCTCGGTGGTGGCGGTCATGGCTTCGGAGAGTTCCTGCTGGTTGCGCAGCATGAAGTCATCATCGGCGCCCGGCTGGATGCGGTGGCGCTGGCGGAGCAAGTCGGTGATGGCGTTTTGCACCTCGGCCATCTGCCCGGCCGTCGCCGCCTGCACGTTGATGGAACGCAACGTCGTGACGCCGGCAAACCGCTTCATGGCCGTGGTGTACGGCATGAGGACGACGTCGTCCTGGTCCGAGCCGAACATGGAGACGCCTTTGCTCTTAAGCACCCCGAGGACCTTCATCGGCACATTCTTGATGCGGATGATTTTGCCGACCGGGTCGTCTTCCGGGAACAGCTTGTCCACGGTGGTCTTGCCCAGGACACAGACCTTGGCGGCCGCCCGGACATCGGCCTCGGTGAACATCGCGCCGTCGGCGAGGTCCCATTGGCGAATGGCCAGGTAGTCCACGCTTTCGCCCATGAGCGAGGTGCTCCAGTTATTGTTGCCCGCCATGACTTGCCCGCCGGTGCGAACCTCGGGACTGACGACGGAGACGCCCGGGACGTCTTTGGCGATGGCCGCCGCGTCCTCGACCGTCAGCGTGCCGGCGCCGCCAAACCCGGTGTGGACGCCGCCGCGGGTGATGCTGCCGGAGAAGACCATGATGACGTTCTGGCCCAGCGCGGCGATGCGGGCCTCGACCTGCGCCTTGGCGCCGTTGCCGATGCCGACCATGGCGATGACCGCGCCCACGCCGATGATGATGCCCAGCATGGTGAGGGCGGTGCGCAGCTTGTTCCGGCGCAACGCCCGGAACGCGACTTTGAGAATAATCAGGTAACGCATGTTGCGAGTCCGAAGTCCGAAATCCGAAGTCCGACCCGCTGCGACGGCGCGGCAGCGCGGCGAGAGGAAGCCCGAAATCCGAAGTCCGAAATGGCGTTGGAATCTTCATCGCGGCGACCCTGGGGCTAGCTGGTCAACTGTGCGGCTTTCTGTTCTTCCTGCAGCCGCTGCAGTTCGGTTTCGGCGCTCAGACGCTTGCTGACCGGCGTGTCGCTGACGACTTTGCCGTCGCGCATGACGACCATCCGCTTGGTGTACTGGGCAATGTCCAGTTCATGGGTGACCATGACGATGGTCATGCCCTGGTCGTTGAGCTTTTGGAACACGCCCATAATGTCCGCACTGGTCCGGGTGTCGAGGTTGCCGGTCGGCTCGTCGGCCAGCAGCAGGGCGGGCTGGTTGGCCAGCGCGCGGGCGATGGCGACGCGCTGCTGCTGGCCGCCCGAAAGCTGGTTCGGCTTGTGGTCCGCGCGATCGGCCAGGCCGACCGTCTCCAGCGCCTGCACGGCCCGCTCGCGCTGGGTCGGCCCCCCGAGGCGCTGGCGGGTGTAGAGCATCGGCAACTCGACGTTCTCGAGCGCGGAGGTGCGGGCCAGCAGGTTGAACCCCTGAAAGACGAACCCGACTTTCTGGTTGCGGATGTCGGCCAGCTCGTCGCGGCTGAGCTGCGAGACATCAATGCCATCCAGCAGATACTTTCCTCCCGTCGGCCGGTCCAGGCAGCCGATGATGTTCATCATGGTGGACTTGCCGGAACCGCTGGCGCCCATCAGCGCCACAAACTCGCCCGGGGCGATCTCGAGCGACACGCCGCGCACGGCCGGCACCTCTACGTCGCCCGTGTAGTAGGTCTTGTGGATGTCCTGGAGCTGGATGATCGCGTTCATGGCCGGTGGCCAACGACAGAGCAAATGAGGATTAACGGAAGCGCGGCATACCGCCAAACGGACTCCGGCCACCGGCTGGGGCGGCCGCCTCCGGCGTGGCGGGCAGCTTAACTGCCGTGATGACCGTGTCTCCTTCCTTCAAGCCCTCGAGGACCTCGGTGTAAGAGCTGTCCGTGACGCCGAGCCGGACCCGCACCGGCGCCGGCGCGGGGACGGAGTCGCCGCCGCCAGCCGGTGTGTTAGTGGACAAAACATAGATGGTGCGCCAGGCGGGTGCGGAGCGCGGCCGCGAACCGCCCCCTGCCCCCGGAGGCCGGCCACCCTGACCCGTCCGCTGCAGCGCGCCGCTCTGGAACAACTCGCGCAGCTTGGCCCGAATCTCCGCCGGCGGCTCCTCGCCCCGATCCCGCATCTCGCGCACTCGGCGCATGAGTTCCTCCGGCGGCTCATTGCCGGTGAGAGGCGGCGAGGCGCTCTCCGCCGTCTCGACTTTGTTGGTGCTGCCGCCCTTGGCGGCCGGCACAGCGTTGGTCGCCGCAGCGCCGGCTTCTTTGCCCAGGCCGATCTTGGCCAGCCACCGCGCCACCAGCGTCTGGTTGGTGGCCGGCTCGGCCGGCTTGAAGCGCAGCGCGGAATTCGGGATCTTCAGCACGTTGGTGCGCTGGGCCGTCGTGATCGAGACTGTCGCCGTCATCCCGGGCTTGAGCTTGAAATCGGCATTGGTGACGCCGATCACTGTGTCGTAGCTAACCACGTTCTGCACCGTAATGGGTGAATTGCGGATTTGCCTCACCCGGCCGGTGAAGGTGCGGCTCGGATAAGCATCCACCGTAAAGCTCGCCGGCTGGCCTTCCTCGACGGCGCCGACGTCGGCCTCGGAGACGTTGGCGTCAATCTGCATGTTGGAGAGGTCATTGGCGATCATAAAGAGGACCGGCGCGTTCATGCTGGCGGCGACGGTCTGGCCCACATCCACATTGCGCGAAATCACAATGCCGTCCACCGGCGCGTAAATCGTGCAGTGCCCCAAATCCACCTTCGCCCGTTCCAGCGCCGCCTCCTTGATCTTCACTTGCGCCTCCCCCTGGTGAAGGGTGGCGACCGCTTTGTCGTACTCGGATTGGGAGATGAGCTTATTCCTGGACAGGGCTTCCGCGCGCGTGGTTTCCACCCGCTGCAGTTCGAGCCCGGCGTTGGCGTTGGCGAGGTCCGCCTCGGCCTGCCGGACATTGGCTCGGAAGATTGAGGGATCCAGTTGCGCGACGACCTGGTTGGATTTCACCAGCGAATTAAAATCGGCAAAGAGCTTGGCGATGTTGCCGGAAATCTGGCTGCCGACCTGCACGTTGAGGACGGGATTCAACTGGCCGCTGGCCGTCGCCGCCTGCGTCAGATCCCCGCGCGTGACGGGCGCCGTTTGATACTGCGGCGGCTCGGTGTGGTCCTCTTTAAAGTACATCACGCCGCCCGCGGCGGCGCCGAGCACCAGCAGAATCACAATCCACTTCGACCATCGGAACTTGCCATCTTTTGCCATAAATCTCTCAACCCGACCAGTTGTCTTAACTAAGACAGGTGCAATCGCTATCAAGTTACCGGAATTCGCTCCGCTGTCGATACTGCTGATTGGCCTCCGGCCCAGGCCGGCGCATTTTTGTGGTAACGGCGGAGTGCGCCCGTCCCGAGGACGGGCGCACTCCGGCCCGGGGCTGAAGGAGTTCTGTGCTGCGGGGGACAGGCGAGACGCCTGTCCTACTTGGCGGGGTATTCCCAGACCCAGTCGCCCTGCTTGTCGTCGAAGAGCCTTTTGCCCGGCACTCCGCCGTCGTCCTTTTCATCCCAACCGACCGAGTAGAGCACGAACCGGCCGTCATCCGTGAGGCGGTATTTGTATGGCTCGCCCGTAAGGACGTCGTTCGGCAACGGGGAGATGAATTGCGGCACGAGGGCTTCCAGCGCCTCGGGGAAACGTCCGTTGGCCAGGCGGTAGCGCTCCAGCGCACAGGCAATGGCGGCCTGGTTAACGGCCGTCTGTGCCGCCGACGATTTCAGGATAACCCCCTCGAACGCGGGCAGCATCTCCTCCGCCATGAGCCGATGGTGGAGCATCCGGCCCCACTTTGTTCCCGCGAAGCCAGTGGCGTACAACATCTGCTGAAAGGCCCGAGCGTCAGCTTTCACTTGGGCTGGTGACAGCCGTTTCTTCGTGGTGTCCAACGCCGTTGCCACTTGGATTTGAAAGCCCCGGCAGTAGTTGAGTTCTTCCTGATCATACCAGCCCTGCGGGACCAGGACGAACCCGAGGAAGTTCCCCAGCATCGAGGCTTCAGCCGTGAGCGTTGGTTCGGAGCTGTTCATCAGTGCGCTCAGATACCCAAGGCCTTGCTTTCTAATCCGCTCAATGGTCGCAATGCCCGCTGCCTGTTCGCCGGCCAGGGGCGTTTTCATGTCCGCGATGAAATCGTATTGCTGGAGGCGCGTTTCCAGCTCTTGCAATTGAGCCTCGGACCAGCGGCGCTCGGCCAGTCCTTCCCAAATCGGTTGCACCGCGATTTGCACGCAAGCGAGGCGAACCAGGTGGGAGATCAAGAAAGGCTCTTCTTTCACCGAATCCGCCAGGCGGAACATCAGCTTCACATCTTCCCAAGCCTGATCGCTCTGGCCGCCGGCAAGTTCCGCGCAGGCCTTGAGTCGCAGCCGCTCGGAAACGCCTTTCATCATCCGGAGATGCGGCAGCAGGATCGCGGGCGGCTCCACGTCATAATTCACCGGGTAGCGTGAATAGGGCCGCTGGCTCGCGACGCGAAGTTCCGCAAAGAGCGCCTCATTGGTTTTCAACCCCGCCAGCACCGCCGGCGCCGCTTTGGCGCGCGCAGCCGCATCGAGATTGGTCGAATAGAACCGTTGCTGCGCGGTCAACTCACCGGATCGCACCGCCGCAAAGGCCGTTTCCCAGGCCACGAGATCCTCAAAGCGCCGCTCGGCTCTCGCGTCCTTCGTTCTGGGCGCGGACACTCTTCCGGCGACCCGCGCGTAGCTATCATTCCACTTCTGGTCGAGGTCAATTCCCTTTTCAAACCAGGACTTGATGAATGGCGTGGCGGCGAAGTTTTGCTCGTCAGGAACCGGTTTGGGAACCACCGCGGCAAAATCAAGCTGTGCCCCCTGCGCTTCGAGTTCGCGGCGGTATTTGTTCCAGGCCCGCCGCCCGCGCCAGGTTTCTTCGCCATGAAACAGCGCGAGCAGGGTCACGAACCAGGCCAGGACAATCAGCTCGCGCCGCAACACCCGCCGGGTGAACAGCGAGCGGCAGCAGCGCAGGGCTGGGCTGCGCTCGAGAATCGAGGACTTGTCGGGTGTGTTCATAGGATTCTGCAGTTCGAGGTCTCAGGTTCGGGGTCTCAAGCAAATCAGGTTAGTGCCATGGAGAACGGTTGGACCTGGCTCCGGGGCGACGGCGCGGGTTTCTGCGGCTCCGGGGCCGGTTCCGCTGCGGGCGCCCCGATCAGTTCGCGCAGTTGCCGCTGGTTCTGGCGTAGCGCCGCCAGCAGTTGCCGTGAGGACGGCGCATCTTGCCGGGCCTCCTCGCGTGTCGGAGCAGGGGCAGAGTCAACGCTGAGCGTCACAACCACGAGCCACACCGCGCTTAGCCCGGCCAGATGCCAGCGCAGGGACCACCAGAATTGGCGCCAGCCGGCTTCGAGCGCGGACGTGCCGTTGCTTCGGAGCGCAGATTTCCCAACCTGCCGTATCGCCGACTTCCAAGTCGGCAGGCCGGCCCATCGCCTGGCGGGTTGGGAAACCCGCGATACAGCAGACTTGGAAGTCTGCGCTACGCCGGCCACCACCTGCTCGCGGATGGCGTCGAGCTTGGGTTCGGCAGCTTGATGCTGTTCAAATAAGACTTCGCGTGGTGTTTTCATTCTTCTTCCTCTTCAATCAGCTTCTTGAGCGCCTGCTTAGCGTAATGCAGGCGCGACTTCACGGTGCCCAGAACCGTGCCCGTGATCCGGGCGATTTCTTCGAGCGGGAAATCCTCCACAAAATGCAGCACCAGCACGGAGCGCTGCGCCACCGGCAGCCGGCTCAGCAGTTTCATGAACGCAGCCTCCTGTTCCTCCCGGATGAGCAGCTCCGCCGGGTCGTCCCTGAACTCACCCGGTGCGGCGGCCAGTTCTTCCATCGCCGCGGCTTCGCGGCCCTGCTTGCGCCACCGCTGAATGCATTTCTGGTGCGCGATGCCGAACAGCCAACTGCCGAACTTCCCGTCCTCGCGCAGGCTCCCAACATGCCGCACGGCATTGATGAAGGTCTCCTGGACGATATCCAGGCTGGCTTGCTCGTCGCGCACCAACTCAAAGACATACACATACAAGGGCAATTGGTAGCGCCGAAACAGTGCGTCCCAGGCGGCCGGGTCTCCGGTCCTGGCTTGCGGCACGGGCAGTTGTTCAGGTTCAGCCACTACCAGCATTTACAACCAGTCGAATGCCGAAGGCCAGAAAAGGTTCAATGGGGATAGGCCCTACTGTGGCACAACCCGGTAGAAGCGCGCGAGTCGGCTGCCGGCGGAGAGATCACTGACCTGCTGCTGGCCAACAGTGTGGTAAGACGCTCTGCGAATGAGCTGTCTATGGCTGGGAGGCGCGATAGAATCTCTGGCCGAGATTGGTCACGGCGTAATCAACAAACCGAACCGCTCCAACAGGATTGGGCACCGTTCCCAGAGGCGCCCAATTCACCAGGTTCGTGGAGCCATAAATGGTGAAGCTCTTGCCGGTCAGGCCTCTCATACTCAGCCCGACCTGGCCATTCCCGCGCTGTGGCGGGCCCGTGAACTCAGGCGCCCCGCACAGGCCCGCGCTCCCGGCCGAGTAGACGGCAAAGCCATGAAATACGTCCAGTTCCAATACGGGCCGGGATCGGTATGAGTATTGCAGGTCGCGCTGAATTGAGGCCAGTTGGTGGCCATCCAACTAACCCACGCCGCATTTTGCCCTTCATTGTGTCCAATGATGTGGTTCCGGTCCTTCGGAATACCCCAGACGTCGCATAGATGCCGGTGCAAACTCGCCGAGGCCTGGTACATGGTTTCAGTAAACCAGGCTGGGTTGCTAACGAAGCCCTCGTGCTCCGTGCCGAACATGTAGGTGTTCCAACACCGCGCGCTAAAGTTTTCACCGGCACAACGTTGGGTTAGGAAGCCTTGGGCTCAGTGTGAGGCAGCCAAGCCGTCACTCGGAGATATGACTGCCGCGCGAGCGTCTTCCAGAATTCTCTCAGCCTTAATCTGATCGTTGCTGAGTTCCTGGGTAGTGTTTGCCGCAATTTCTGAGTTCCGCGGCCGCAGGTGGGCGATTCGCGCGAACGCATCCTGCACGTAGGCTCGCTGCCGGTTGCTGGCCGACGCCAGCTCGGCATTGGCCACCAGAATGTTTTCGCAGAGCAACAGATCCAGGCGCCGCGCCGCCGCGCTCACATCTCCCTCATGGAGCCTCTTGAGCGCGCGGCCTATTCTTTCGTCTGCGTAGAGGCGGTCAAGGGTCGCCGAGAACGCCTCCTCGGATTGAGCCTCCCGTTGGAGGTCGAGATAGGCTGTCGCGGCCTTGAAGCCACCGGCAGCCACTGCCAATCCCAGTAGCGGGATGAGCCACTTCGTTTTGAGGTATGTTGTCTTCATATGATAAACCTTTCGCTGAGTATGGGAAACGACGGCCCCGGCAGTGTCATGGTTTTGCAAAATTCCACCCCGGAACCTGCTCCAGGTCCATTGCCTTGCTGACTCGGCTGCGCCTTCATACATCCTATTTGATTAGGCTGGCGACGAATCGTCACGCGCCGCGGTTCGGGTTGACGCATTGCCAGCGTTTGCAGCCACCGGAAGGCCCAAAGACTCACTTGAGGAGCACGCCCGCCTCGCGCGGTGCTGGACGCGCCACCTGTCCAGCACCGCGTCATGTCCGCGGGCATAACCAAGCGGGGACCCGCCCTGTGGAAAGTGCGTTTGCCGCGAGGACCCGGAAAACCGCACCCGAGACGGGTGCGCTCCCCTTTCAACTTCGGCCCTGGGAACAGTGTCTCACTGCCAGACCCAGTCGCCCTCCGTAATCGTCGTGCCGGGGACGCCGCCGTCGTCCTTCTCGTTCCAGCCGACGGAGTAGAGGACAAAGCGGCCGTCCGCGGTGCGGTGATACTTCAGGGGCTGGCCGCCGATGAGGTCGTGGGGAAGCTTCTCGGCGAACGGCGGCACGAGCGCCGCGAGGGTTTCGGGGTATTGGCCGTGCGCCAGGCGGTAGCGTTCCAGCCCGCAAGCGACGAACGCCTCGTTGGCCAGGGTTTGATTCCGCGCCAGCGCTTGCGCGGCCTTCACGAAGCTTGAGGTGAACCACCGCGCGCTGATCGGCGGGGAGCTCGCCCAGGGCGCCGGCAAGCGCTTCGCGAAAGGCGCTCTCGTCGGGTTCGGCCGCTGGTGCGAAAACAGCGAGGGTCTCGCCGGCCAGTTGCTCGTGATGCTTCTCCCGGGTGCCTCGTCGCCGGATCAGGTCAATGGCCAGGTTATGGGCCAGCCGCAGCAGGAAGGCCCGTTCGTCCCGCACGCCCTCGAGCAGGTCCGGGCGTTTGGCCAGTTTAGCAAATACCTCCTGGAGCAGGTCGCGCGTGTCCGCTTCGTGCCGCGTGAAATTGAGCAGAAACGCGAACACGCCCTGCGCGTGTTCGTCGTATAATCGCTCAAGGTTGACTGGCGCCGCCATCAGCTACCTGGAATGACGTGCCCCGCCGCCCCTTTTGTCTAGCCCAAACCCGCGCCCCCCTTCGTCCACCCGCGCCCACAGCCTTGGGTGCATCCTTACACCGCCACCGGAGCGCCGGATTCATCCGGCTTTGGACCAGCCTCTGCACCCCGTCGGCCCATGAACCTGGATCGTCCTAAGCCGACTGAAGTCGGCGCTCCGGTGGCAGTGTACGAACGCGCCCCACAGCCTTCAATTTTCGGTTTTCCATTTCCCTCCCGTCGCAAGGTCGCCTACGATGGCGCCGACGATGATAGAGAACCCGCAGTGATTCTGAGACTGATTCTTGCCTCGCTCGCCTTGCTGAGCCTGGCCCTGACGCTCTGGCAATGGCTGGTCGCCCGCCGTTTCCCCCTGCACCAGCGCCTTGCCGCGCCATCCTCGCCCTCTGAGTTACCGCAGCCCCCCGACTCTCAACCCTCAACCCTCAACCCTCAACCTCCCCTGACGCTGCTCAAGCCCCTCAAAGGCTGCGATTCCGCCACCGAGGACTGCCTCCGCAGTTGGTTCGCCCAGCAGTATGCCGGCCCGGTGCAAATCCTGTTCGGTGTGGCCACAGCCGACGACCCCGTGTGCGGCCTCGTCCGCAAGCTCTTGCAGGAGTTCCCGGCCAACGACGCGCAGCTTGTCGTGTGCAACGCCGTGCCCGGCGCGAATGCGAAGGTCGCCAAACTGGCCGAGCTCGAACGCCTGGCCAAACATGACCTGCTGGTCATCAGCGACGCCGATGTCCGCGTGCCCCCCGATCTGCTGGCCAACATTGTGGCGCCCCTGGGCGAGGAGCCGTTCTCCGCCCCGGAGCGAGGTAGCGCAGATTTTCAATCTGCTGTAGCGCCGATTTGCAATCGGCAGGAGGTCGCCAGTTCCCGCGACTCTGGCAGTTATGGCCGCCCAGCAGAATGCAATTCTGCGATACAGCAGATTGAAAATCTGCGCTACGACCGCGAACTACCCGGGCTTGGACCACAAGGCCACAGCGAGGTTCCCCTCTCCCATCGGATGGGAGAGGGGTCAGGGGTGAGGGCCTGCGGCCTGGTCTGCTGCCTGTATCGCCTGGCCAATCCCGCCACGCTGGCGATGCAGTGGGAGGCGATCGCCATCAACGCGGATTTCTGGAGCCAGGTCCTGCAATCCCGCAGCCTCACACCGATTGCTTTCGCTCTCGGCGCAGTCATGGCCATCCGCCGCCGGCAACTCCAGGAAATCGGCGGCTTCACCGCCCTGGTGGATTGTCTGGCCGACGATTACCAGTTGGGCCATCGCCTTGCCCGCCGCGGCTATGCCATTGCGCTCTCGCCCGTCGTCGTCGAATGCTGGTCACCGCCGATGGGCTGGGCCGCCGTTTGGGAACATCAGCTCCGCTGGGCTCGCACCATCCGCGTCTGCCAGCCCCTGCCCTACTTCTTCAGCCTGCTGAGCAACGCCACCCTCTGGCCCCTCCTTTGGCTAATCCTGGAGCCCACCGCCCCGGTCGCGGCCTGCGCCGTCTTCTGCGGGTTGGTCCGCGTCCTGTCCGCCCTGAACCTTCAACAGCGGCTGAACCAAGCCCCCCTCTCGGGAGGAGGAGCGTCCCCGCGAGCCCCAGATTCAGCGGAAGCTTGGGCTCGCGGGGACGCTCGCCCTCCCGCACCCACGTCTTGGCAGTATGCCTGGCTGATCCCGGTCAAGGACTTGCTCCAGGCCGCGCTCTGGTTGCTGGCCTTTCTCGGCAACCGGATCGAATGGCGCGGCCAACGGATGCGGCTGCGCCGCGACGGCACCTTGGAGCGGGGCTGAATCGCTTCCTTCCCCTTCCTCGGCCCAAGGAGTTATGGCGGCCGGAAAACGGGCACACTCTTTCTGTTGACACGCCTGCTCGTCCTGGCATAATCCTGCCACAACACGTGAGACGAGAACCCAAATCTCACTCGCCCGCAGCGTCAATCAAGAGCGCCGCGTCAAACCCTAACCCCCCACCAGTACCTATGAAAAGCTACCACGTCATGAAACCGCTCATCACTCCGGCCCTGGCGCTTGCGCTGGGCGTCACCTTCGTGGCCGCCACGGCCTTGGCCGTTCCGTATGCCACCGAGGTCGTCAAGACTGGCAACAACGTAACCTACATCCTGAACCAGAAGGCCATCAGCGTGGAGATCCTCCGCAATGGCGGCAATGCGCTCTATCCGGGCACCAACGCCGGGGGCTACAACTTCGACATGACCGGCTTCACCACGTACCAGATCAAGGTGACCGGCAACGATGCACCGGGCTGGGCCAAGTATGTAACCGACCAGCCGAGCGTCACGGGTTTCGAACATCCTTATGGCGTGTCCATCAACAAGAACCCGTCGAGCACCAACTTTGGCAAGGTGTACGTGTCCAATGACCGGGACGGCATCACCGCGAGTAATCGCGTCTGCACGACCGCCATTTACATGCTGCACGCCGACGGGTCGGACGCCGGCTTCTCGACTGGCGGCGTAGGCTGGAACCCGACCGGCTCCGGGCCGTATAAGAGCTGTATTGGTCCGGATGACCACCTCTACGTGGCGGACCTCGCCAACGATTTGGCGTACGAGTTCAGTGATGACATGAGCGTGGCCACGCTCTTGATGGACTCGTCCAATCGGACCGCAAGCCAGTACGTTGGAGGCATCTACGTGGAAGGCACGCGGGCAGCGGGCAACCGCAAGATCTACCTGGTCAACCGGAACAACGCCGACACTGCCCGCAAGGGCATCATCCGGTATGACCTCGGCGGAAATGCCATGGCCACCCCAAGCGACACCGGCACCCAATTCATCGGCCCCACCTATTATGGTACCTACAATTATGTGTTCGACGTGGCCCGCGACAGCAACGGTGATTGGTACGTGGATGGTTACCGGGCCCTTGCGAGCTCGGTGGCCCCGATCGCCAAGTTCAGCGGGACCGGCACGCTGCCGCTGAACACGCCCGCCTGGGCGGCGAGCTCCTCTTATTACTATGCCTATGGCATAGACATCAGCGAGCTTCATGGGCTGGCGGCGTATGGGCACGCCAATGGCGGCGGAGTCAACTTCTTCAATCTTGCCACCGGCGCCTTTGTGCAAACCTTAGCCGCGGGCGGCGCCATCCGCGACTTGGCCTTTGACGCTGCCGGCAACATGGTCACTGTGGACAATTCTCAGGAGTATGCCCGCTTCTGGTCGCCGGGCGGTTACACGGTCACCACCACGACCTTTGACGGCGCTCAGACCTCCTTCCAGCTTGTCCGGCCCCCGACGCAAGTGAGCGTGACGGCCAGCGCGGCGACGGTCCCGGAAGCCGGGCCTGCGGTCACCTATACGATTTCGCGCGTGGGCAGCACGGCAGCGGATCTGACCGTCTATTACGCCCTGACCGGCACCGCGGCCAACGGGACGGACTACACCACCCTGCCCACCTCCGTCGTGATTCCCGCTGCCGCCAGCTCCGTAAATGTAACCCTGTCGCCGATTGACGATACGCTGGCCGAGAGAACCGAAACGGTGATTCTGAGCCTTTCGGCAAACTCAAACTACTCCGTCGTCCTGCCCGCCAGCGCCACCGTTTCCATTCTGGACAATGAATACCCGGAGATTTCGTTCGCCTCGACGGCGGTCAAGAAGCTGCTGGAGAGTTACTCCCCCTCCAAGGTGACTCACCAGGTGGTGCGCAAAGGGTTGCTGACGGCCGCGCTGACGGTCAACGTCGCCTATTCCGGCACTGCCACCCGTGGCGCTGACTACAACGCCCCGACCACCGTCTCGATCGCGGCCGGCGCGGCCACCGCCAACCTCGTGCTGACCCCCATCAATGACCAGGCCTACGAGGGCGATGAAACCGCCACCGCCACCATCGCCGCCGGCACCGGTTACAACCTCGGGACGCCCAGCATCGTTTCCGCGACCGTGGTGGATGATGAAGTCCCGCCCGGCACGGTCTTGTTCAGCGATAACTTCGAGACGGACAGCTCGGCTCTGTGGAGAGTCAATGTGTATGATCCCAGTGACGCCTTTGTGGATTTCGCCTGGGATTACAGCACCGTGGGCGTTCCCTCGGCCCCGGGTGGCGCCGGCACCAAAGGGCTGCGCATGCGCTGCGGCAACACCTCTCTGATCCGGGATGGCCTGAGCGTCTCGCCGCTGGGCGCAAACTTCGCTGGCGCTTACCGCCTGAGGTTCGACATGTGGATCAACTACAATGGACCCATGCCCGATGGCGGCCCCGGCTCGACCCAGAACCTCGACGCCGGCGTCGGCACCGCTGGCGATGGGGCAGTCTGGGCATACGGCCCTGCCGACTGTGTGTGGTTCTCCGTCACGGGCGACGGCGCGGAATACCAGGACGCCACCCATACCCCCGGCGGCGATTACAACGCGGTGATCGGAGATGTCGTCCAGAATGATGACACCGGCTTCTACGCGGCGGGCACCGGCGCGCCCGACAGCGGCATTCGCGATGCCTCCCATTCGTTCTACTCGTTGTGGGGCGGCCAGGCCGCTCCGGCGGCGCAACTGGCGCTGTATGCGAACCAATCCGGCGTGGCGAATGTCGGCAACGCGGGCATGGCGTGGCACACCGTCATCATCACCAAGTCCGGCAACGTCGTCACCTGGGCCATGGACGGCATCACGATTGCCACCGTGACCAACACCACCTTGTCCTTCAGCACTAACGTCTTTGTCGGCTACGAGGATCTTTTCGCCACCTCCGCCATGTCGGACGTTCCCGCCATGTCCTTCGGCCTCGTGGACAACCTCCGGGTTGAGACCCTCACGCCCTTCATCACCGGCATCCAGTTGATCAACGGCGGCACCCAGGTCCAGCTCAGCTTCATGGCCGGCATCGGCGATAGCGCGTCCAACTTCACGCTCCAGTCCACCGCCAGCCTCGGCACCACCCCCACGGATGTCTCGGCCGCGATCTCCAGCACCGGCCCGGGCCAGTTCCAGGCCGTGCGGGCCGTCGGCGGCGCCACCCAGTTCTATCGCATCCGCAGGAACTAGTCCCAAGATCTCTACCGCATCCGGAGGCCCCCGCGCAGGTGGGGGTCTCCTTGCTTCGGGGATTCTCTCCAGGGCCGATCCCGTGCGCCAACAGGGCGATGCTCCGGTAGCCGCGATACTCCGTATTTTTTCCTTGCACGGACCGGCCGCTGCTACTTTAATGGAGGTTAACCCAAAGCCCCGGCGGAACCCCTCCGCTGCGAGTTTTTGGTGAAACTCAAAAATATCGCCTGCTATGAAAATGAAGAGACTCTCCCTCATTCGACCAACCCTCCGCGGTTTGGTATTGGCGCTGGCAGCCATCACACTGTCCAGCTTTGTTACCCAAGCCGTTCCCTACGCCTCCGGTATCAGCAATAACGGCAATACGGTTTACTTCGTCCTGAACCACGACGCTCAGGGCCTGGTGGTGATGCGCAATCCTGGGGCCAGTCCGGTCTATCCCGGCACCACCGCCGGGCAGCTCAGCTTCGACATGACTGGCTTTACTACGTACTCGATCATCGTGACGGGCAACACGGCCAAGGCGTGGACGAATTATATAGCCGACGGGTTTGACAGGAACTTCTATACGCCGATCGGGGTGTCCACTGGCAAGAATCCAGCGAGTACCAACTTTGGCAAAGTGTTCATATCTAATGCCACCAGCGCCACGACCGGGGCCGGCCGCAATACCCCCGAAGGAATCTATGTGCTACGGGCGGATGGTGTGGCTGTCAGTGGTCCTCACACTGGCGGCGTCACGTGGGGCGGCACGCTCGGCCCCGGCAAGAGCACCATCGGCCCGGACGGCCATCTTTACGTCGCCGATCTCTCGGTCGATCTCTGTTACGAGTTCAGTCCCGATTTGTCAACAGCGACGCAGTTAATTGACGCGTCCAACAAGACGGCGAACCAGTATTGTAATAGCATCTTCGTGGAAGGCACGCAGGCCGGCGGCAACCGGAAGATCTACCTGGTTGACGGCTACTACCAGGATGCCAGTACTGGCCTCATCAGCTATGACCTCGGGGCAAATGCCAAAGCCACTTCGGGTGATACGGGGACGCAGGTTATTGGCTCGAGCGCCTGGCATGGGTTCTATCCCTACGACGTGGCCCGCGACAGCAAGGGCGACTGGTACGTAAACACATACCGCTCCGCAACGGGCCAGGCCCCACCGATCATCAAGTTCAATGGGGCGGGCGTGTGGCCCCTTGATGACGACGTGTTATGGGAGGCGTCCAACGCCTATGCCGGTGGTCCGCGCGGCATAGACATCAACGAAAACGCCGGGTTGGTGGCGTACGCGCAATACGAGGGTGGGCGGGTTTACATTTTTGACATGGCGACCGGCGTCTTCCTGGAGAGCTTCGCCGCGGGCAGCCGCGGGCAGGAGTTGGCCTTCGACGCCGCCGGCAACCTGATCACGGTGGACAGCACGGTCGAGTACGCCCGGTACTGGTCGCCGGGCGGCTACTCGGTGGCGACCACCAAATCGGACGGGACGTTTAGCGTGACGCAGCCGACGATTAACGTGAGTGTGACGGCAAGCCCCGACACGACCTCGATGGACCTCAGCCAGCCGCCAGGAGTCTTCACCCTGACGCGCACGGGAGACACTGGGCAGGCCTTGCCGGTCGGCATCACGTTAACCGGCACGGCGACCAACGGCATTCACTACCAACTGCTGTCCCAGACGGTCACGTTCCAAGTGGGTGAAAGTTCGAAGAACGTCAACGTCACGGCCATACCGTTCACGCCCGCGGGGCCGACCCGGAGCGTCATCCTGAGTATCAACACCAGTAACAGCTACTCACCCTTCCCGCCCTCCACCGCGACGGTGTGGATTGTGGACACGAACAAGCCCGCCATCCATATTGCGGCCAGGGACCCCCAGTTCTACGAGCGGACCAATGACTATGCCCGGTTCACTCTCACCCGCTGGGGCGACACGAATGTCTACCTGTCACAAGTCAATGTTACCTATAGCAGCACCTCGGCTGTCGAGGGCACACATTTCTATGGTGACGCCAATACCCCTATGAGCAACGGCGAAGAAATCAAGGACGTCAAAGTCTATCCGATCCACGACGGCGTGGTGACCGGTCCGTTGACCGTAACCGCCACTGTCGGCGCCGCGAACGACAGCAGCTATGTGATCGGCACGCCCGCCACCAGCGCGGCGGTGACCCGGGTGGACGCGGATGATTTGCCGGAAACGGTGCTGTTTGCGGACAACTTCGACACGGACAGCTCGGCCAACTGGACGCTTCGTTTCGCCGCCCGGAATGGAATCGACGACTACACCATCAATTGGGCCTATGACTACTCTGGGGCGAGCATTCCGCCGGCACCGCATTCGCTGTCCGGCAGCACCCTCGGCCTCCAGATGGCGGTCAACAAGAATGACCCCACCGCCAGCGGCGGAGCGGGCCTGAACCTCTATCCGAACGGCCGGAGCTTCAGCGGCAACTATGCCCTCCGGTTCGACATGTTCCTCACGGTGGGCGGCACCTCTTACGTGACGGAATACGCGCTGTGCGGCATCAACCACTCAGGCAATCAGACCAACTGGCTCCGCGGCCCCTCGACCGCGAACACCCCGAACGACGGCGTCGGCGGCACGTGGTCCTATGATGGTCTGTGGGTCTCAATCGAAACCGACGCGTCGGGGCAGGATGATTACATGTTCCTGAGCGGTCCGGCGGTCGCCCCAAGCGGGGTTTGGGGCCCCACCACCTACGCAACTGTGGGGGCTACGCCGTTTAAAGGTGTATTCAAGTCCCCGCCGTTCTACTACGGCGGCGTTGGCGGCGGTTCGCCGGCCAACGCGCCAGGCTACCCCGCGCCGTTCTGGACGGATGTGGAACTCAGCCAAATTGGCAAGGTCGTAACGCTGAAGATCGATCATTCCGTGATTCTGACCTATACCAATACGGTCACCGCCAATAACGGTAACATCATGATCGGCCATGACGACGCTTACGACTCGATCTTTGACGGTACGTGGGTGATCATCGACAACCTACGCGTGATCAGCCTGGCGGTCCCGGTGATCACGAAGGTAGTGCTGAACGGTGGCAACGCCGAGATCACCTTTACCGCGAACGCCGCTGACGTGGCGGGCCAGTTCGTGTTGCAGCAGTCCACGCCCCCGGTGACGGGCCCCTATAGCGATACCACCTCCAGCATCAACGCTCTGGGGGGTGGCGCCTTCAAGGCCGTGAAGGCAGCCGGTGCCGGCCCGACCTTCTACCGGATCCGGAGAATCTACTAAGACCGCATCCGGTCTGTTGACCTCATCGAGGCATCCGCCCCCGGGGCGGATGCCTCTTTTGGGTTGAGGGGCCTGCGCCGGAACCACTCAATCCAGCCACGATCTCGAGTGCCGGCCCGGGCCAGTTCCAGGCCGTGCGGGCCGTCGGCGGCTCCACCCAGTTCTATCGCATCCGCAGAAACTAATCCGAAGTGGCGGTGTACGGAGCGTGTGGCCCAAACGGATTCACGCCAGGCAGCCCCGCGAAGTATTTGTGCATTTTTTGCTTGCAGCCTCGCACAAGTATGTGATGGTGTTTACTATTACAATCTAACGTAATGAATACGATTCGAGAGATTCATGCCTGCGTCGTCGTAAGACCAGCAACATAAACAACAGTAACCTTCCTATGAAAAGAGCAAACATTCCCACTCGACCAACCCTCCGCGGTTGGGTATTGGCGCTGGCGGTTGCCGGCGGCATCCTCGCAACAATCGGAACCTCCACTGCCCAAACGCAGGTGTACTCGGAGAATTTCGACGTTGATCCTACGGCGAACTGGACGGTTAACACGCTGGGGACCGGCGTATCGGACGCGAATTTCTTTTTCGACTACAGCACCGCCGGGATTCCCTCGGCGCCCAACTCGGGCGGGACGACCAGGGGTCTGCGGCTGCGCGCAAACCAAGACGCGACGTTGCAGAGCTTTCCCAGCGGGGTGAGTGTTTCGCCCAATGGCCAAAGTTTTGCCGGCGACTATGAGGTCCGTTTTGACATGTGGCTCAATTTCAACGGGCCGGCTCCGGGGGGAGGCTCGGGCTCGACGCAGATCACCGGCGCGGGCATTGGGACGGCTGGGACCTCAGCCCAAATCGCCGGTCAGGGAGCCGTTGACAGCATCTTCGTCGGATCGTCCGGGGAAGGTGGGTCGTCGGTTGACTATCGAGCGTATTCACCACTGAATTCAGCGGGCTATACTCCGGCCCAGGGTGTTTTTGCGGCGGGGACACAGTCCACCGCCCGGAACAACACGGACCCCTACTATGCCAGTTTTGGCGGTGCCACTGCTCCCGCCGCACAGGTGACCCTTTACCCGCAGCAGACCGGGGCGACCGCCGCCGGTGCTCCGGGCTGGGCCTGGCGGGATGTGCGGATGTTCAAGAACGGCAACACTCTTACGTGGAGCATTGACGGGAAGCTTTTGGCCACGGTAGATACGACCACCGCCGGGACCTTGGGTGGAGGGAACATTCTCTTCAATCAGTACCGATATTAACTCGGGCGCCTCGGCGGATGTCAACGCGCCCGCGCTGCTGTTCGGGCTCATCGACAACGTCCGCGTCACCAACTACAGCACGGTGGTCAGTGTCTCGGCAACGGCTCCGGCCGCCTCCGAGGCCGGTCCGACCACAGGCACCTTCACCCTCACGCGGAGTGCGGTCGGCACTCCGCTGACGGTGAATTTCACCCTGACCGGCACGGCGGGCAACGGCGTGGATTATACCAATGCGCTCGGCGCGGCGGTCGCGACCTCCGTTACCTTCGCCGCCGCAGACTTCACCACCAACATTGCCATCATACCGGTGGATGACGCCGTCGCCGAGTTGACCGAGACGGTGGTCCTGACCATCAGCAGCAGCCCCAATTACGCTATTGGCTCACCCAGCAGCGACACAGTCTATATTGCAGACAACGAGACCCCCACGATTGATCTGGCGCCGATGTACAGCACGATGTACGAGCGGCTGACCAACGACTACGCCAGCTTCAAACTCACGCGCCGGGGCAATCTTAATGCCGCCAGCTTCAACGTAAACTTCTCCGCCAGTGGCCCCGCCGGCGCTTACCACCCCGTCGGCACCCTCCCCTTCGACCCCGGGGTTGTCAGCACCAACCTCCATGTGCATCCGATTGACAATTCGACGCTCGATGGCCTCAGGAGCGTGACGGTCACGATTGCCTCCGGCGGCGTCAGCTATAACATCGGCACCAATAACCCGGTGACGGCCGCCATCGTGGATGACGAAACGCCGCCCGAGACGGTCCTCTGGTCCGATAATCTCCAAACGGACAGTTCGGCCAACTGGAACTTGTTGTTCGGTGCCGCCGACCCGTCCACCATGGACTTCACCACCAACTGGATGTATGACTACAGCGTGGATAGCATTCCGGCTGCGCCCCACTCGGGCACGGATACGCACGGGCTGAAACTAGACATTAATGCCACCGGCGCGGCTGCGGGTGTGAACCTTTATCCCATCGGCCAGAACTTCAGCGGCAACTACGCCCTGCGGTTCGACATGTATCTTCGGGTGGGCCCATCCACCTTCACTACCGAACTCGCCCTCTTCGGCCTGAACCATGACGGCCTGCACACCAACTGGTACCAGAACAGCGGCGTTCCCGCGGGATGGACCTTCGATGGCTTGTGGTATTGGATCGAGGCGGATGGCGCCCGACAGTACGCTGGCGGCGATTATCGGCTCAATGGTGCGGCCACCGGCACCGCTCCGACCCTGTTGGCCGGCGATTACGCCACCAATTGGGTTGCTACCTTCAAGTCGCCGCCCTGGGGTGACTATGTCAATGATCCTTCCGTTTACGGCTATGCCGGCGTACCGGGAAACACCGATGGCACCGCCACCCCCTGCTGGGCCGACGTGGAATTGAGCCAGATCGGAAAGGTGATTACCCTGACCCTCAATCGGACGCGCATCCTGTCTTACACGAACACCACCTACCCCAGCACGGGCAACATCATGCTGGGCTATTGCGATCCAGCCAACTCGATCGGGCCGGCGGCCTCCTCGATCCTCTTCGCCAATGCCCGCGTGATCAGCCTCGCCGCCCCAGTCATCACCCACACCGTGCTCAACGGCGGCAACGCCGAGATCACCTTTACCGCGAACGCCGCTGACGTGGCGGGCCAGTTCGTGTTGCAGCAGTCCACGCCCCTGGTGACGGGCCCCTATAGCGATACCACCTCCAGCATCAACGCTCTGGGTGGTGGCGCCTTCAAGGCCGTGAAGGCGGCCGGTGCCGGCCCGACCTTCTACCGGATCCGGAGAATCTACTAAGACCGCATCCGGTCTGTTGACCTCATCGAGGCATCCGCCCCCGGGGCGGATGCCTCTCTTGGGTTGAGGGGCCTGCGCCGTAACCCCGCAATCCAGCCACGATCTCGAGTGCCGGCCCGGGCCAGTTCCAGGCCGTGCGGGCCGTCGGCGGCTCCACCCAGTTCTATCGCATCCGCAGAAACTAATCCTAAGTGGCGGTGTACGAAGCGTGTGGCCCAAACGGATTCCCCGGCGCCCCCCCTCGAAATATTTGTGCATTTATTGCTTGCAGCCTCGCATGAATATGCGAGTATGTAGATTACAACCTAACGTAGTGACTAGAATTCGTGAGAATTCATGCTTTAGTCGTCGCAACATCAACAACAACAACAACAGTAACCCTCCTATGAAAAGAGCAAACATCCGCACTCGACCAATCCTTCGCGGTTTGGTAATGGCGCTGGCAGCCACCGTGCTGGCCAGCTACGTCGCCACGGCCATGCCGTATGCCACCTCTCTGACCAACAGCGGAGGTGTCGTTTCATTCCGCTTGAACCAGACGACGGCGACCAATGATACCGTCTATCTGCTCTCCGCCCCCAGCTTCTCGGTCACCAACTACCTCCAGCGGCCGCGCGGGGATACCGACGGCATTATCCAGCGCGGTCTGGTCACGACCAACCTCACTATCACCAGCCCGTTCAAAGTGGTGATCAAACATATCGGCAGCGGCGTGGTGAGGACCAACAGCCCGAAGATAGCCCTCTCGAGTCCGCGTGGCGTGAGCGTCAACCAGAATACCAACAGCCCCTACTTCGGCTGGGTTTACGCGTCGCGGGCCGGCCAAGGCATTTTTGTTTACGGTTCGGACTTAAGCGACATTACCGGCCAGGGCGCCACCGCCAAGAACGGCGGCTACCCCTTCAGCACCAGCTCAACCTCCTGGACGCCTTACCGGATTTCGGTGGCGCCGGACGACACGTTGCTGGTGTGCGACGATTCGGATAAGACCGGGAATCTGCTGAGCTACGATCCGCTGTGCAACACCTACCAGTATGTTCTACAGCCAATCGCCTCGCCCACAGCACCCGGCAACGGGTCTTGCCCGGTGGGCTCCAACAACGTCCACGGCAGTGTCTCTAGCGCGGTCATGGTGGGCACCGGGGCGAACCGAATCCTCTACACGGTGGATGAGGATTACCAGACGGATCCCACCAGCGCGACGGCCTGTGAGTGGAACAGCACGTGGAGATACAGCATTGGCGCCAGCAATGGCATCAGCACATTGACCTATTCCAACTACCCGGATGCGAAGCTCATGACGCCGTGGCTCTACAATTACAATGGGCAGAATGAAGAGGTCGTCTATGGCAACGCGAACGGGTACCTTTATTTCTTCCAGCGCCGGGCCAATCCGCTGCAATACGGAGCCTACATAGTGAACCCCAACGCCATTGTTGACCCAGCCACTTATCCCTGCACGTGGGGTGGCTATATCTGGGATTCGCAGACCGCCAGCCTGGCGGAAGGCTGGCCGGACGACCTGATGCGCGACCTGAACGGCGTCGCCGTGTCCCCCGACGGAAAATGGCTGGCGTTCATCTACTACGAGGACCTTGTCACGCAAGTGAATTCCATTACGGGAGAAACCTGGGCGCCCAGGGGCAATGATATCGTGATTCTGCCGCTGACCAACGGCATTCCCGAATTCAACAAACGCATTCGTGTGACGGGGCAGCTCGGGGTGGTGGCTGCGGGCCGCGGGATAGCGTTCGACGCGGCGGACAACCTCTACGCCGTCAGCAGCGGCATGGCGTTGCTGCAATCCTTCGACCTCGGCCAGAGCGGAACGGCGACGACGGGTTCGGACGGGACGTTTAGCCTGGATTCGCCTGCGACGACGGTCTCGGTGGAGACGACCACGCCGGTGGCTTACGAACAGGGCACGGTGCCCGGCGTTTTCAAGCTTACCCGGCAGACGGGTGTGCTGATCCCGCCGCCGTTGACGGTGGCCTACACGCTGAGCGGAACGGCGGCGAACGGGACGGACTATACGAATATGTCGGGCACGGTGACGTTCCCCAATGGCGCTTTCACGGTGAACCTCTACATCAAGCCTATTGACGACTCGATCCCGGAGCTGACGGAGTCGGTGACCCTCACCATCGCCGGCGACCCCACTGGCACCAATTACAACACGGGGATCCCCGGTGATGCCACGCTCTATATCGTGGACAACGAGACACCGGAGCTCCGGATTCGGTCGGCGTCCAAGCGGATGTACGAAGTCAACGAGTATGACTTTACGCGGCTGCGGATCGAGCGGTGGGGCGACACGAACACGGCGCTGACGCTGGATGCGCCGCAGTTCACCTTCACGGGCTCGGCGGTGCAGAATACGGACTTTTACGTGACGAACCTGCCGACGACGATTGCGGCGGGGACGGTGAGCCAGACGATCGAGCTGCTGGGCCCGATTAACAACTCGCTGCTGGATGGCACGCGGACGATCAACCTGACGATGCTGGCCGGCACAGGCTACACGGTGGTCAGCAATACGGCCACGGTGAACATCATTGACGACGAGGTGCCGGCGGAGACCGTGCTCTGGTCGGACAACTTCCACACCGACACTTCGGCTAACTACACGGTGGCCGCTGCGTGCACGAACGGCGAGACCGCTGACTACGAGATCGCCTGGGCGTATGAGTACAATACTCCGTGGCTCATTCCGGCGGCGCCGCTCTCGGGCGGGAACATCTACGGCGCCAGGCTGCGAGTGAATAAGTTTGGAGGCGGTACCGCGGCGGGTTTGAACGTGTATCCGACGGGCCAGAGTTTCAGCGGGAACTACGCCCTGCGGTTCGACATGTACCTCATGATGGGCGGCGGCAGTTATACCACCGAGTATGCCATCTTCGGGATCAACCACTCCGGGACCAAGACCAACTGGTTCCGCAACACCACCCTCGCGCCGGGCAACGTGCCGGCGGGATGGCAATTCGACGGCATCTGGTGCGACGTCGAAGCCGACGGGTCGGCTTCGGGCGACTACGTGATGTACAGCGGGCCGGCGGTGACCCTGGCCAGCGGCGGGGTGGCCCCGACTGCATTGCCTGCAGGACCGGGCCCGGGTGATTGGGCCACGTCATTCCTGAGCACCTTCCAGTCGCCGCCGTGGTGGACTGGGGGCTCCGGGGGCGGCATGCCGGCCAACCTCACGGACACCACCAAACCGAGCTGGGCCCAGGTAGAACTGAGCCAGGTGAATGGCGTCATCACCCTGACGATCAACAAGACCAAGATCTTCGACTACACCAACACGACCGCCTACACGAGCGGCAACATCATGCTGGGTTATTGCGACGGCTACGACTCCATTGGCCCGGCCGACGCCGGCGTCATCTACGCCAACGCGCGCGTGGTGGCCCTGCCCCCCACGATCACCAGCATTGTGCCGACCGGCGGTAACAACTATGACATCAACTACGCCGGTGGTAACAGCGCAACAGTCGTTCTGCTGGCGTCGCCAACGGTCAACGCGCCGTTGGCTGGCTGGACGCGGCTTGCGACCAGCCCCAACCATAGTGGAACCTTCCATGTTGTCGGTGGCGCGCAGACGCAGGGTTTCTATCGCCTGAAGGCCGAGTAGCCTGCGGTTTCGCCCGCGAAGCATAATTCACAGGGCCGGGTCGCAAGACCCGGCCCTTTTCTTTCTCAGAGCAGGGCAGGCGTCTCGCCTGCCCTGCTTGCAGCGCGCCTGGTTCATGGTCCCGATGCGCGTCGGGACTGTCCGTGGAGGCCGTAATCCGCGGTCAAGGGTGTCGAAGAACTTACGCGGCCTATACCGATCGTTGCGCCGGCGCTTTCGGCGAAAGCGCTCTACCCCGCTGCCTTGCCGAGGCAGCCGGGAATCAGGGCTCGCGAGGATGCTCGCTCTCCCGGAGCAAGCCCTGCAGCCGCGTTTCCAGCAGCCCCAGCAGGTTGGTTTGGCCTGAGCTGCGCGCCGCGGCGATGGCCTGTTGCGCGGCCTGGATGGCATTGGTCACTTGCCCGGCAGCCGCATAGGCCGCGGCCACGTTGTAGAGCGCCTCGACGTTCCCCGGCTCCAGGCTCAGCGATTTGGCGAAATGCTCCAGAGCTTCCGGAACCCGGCCTTGGGCGGCCAAGGCGCAACCCAGGCTGTTTTCGGCCTTGGCATAGAGAGGCCGATGCCGGAGGGCGGCGAGGTAGTTGGTGATCGCGGCATCCATCTCCCCTGCCTGGGCGAAAACGTTGCCGAGGTTGTTCCAGGCCTCCGCATAATCCGGTTTCAGCCGCAGGGCGGCCCGATACTCGGCCATCGCCTCGGCGGTCTTGCCTTGGATGGCCAGGGCGCGGCCCAGGTTGTTGTGCGCTTCCGCCAGGTCGGGCGCGGCGTCCAGGGCGGCCCGGTAGTGGGGAATGGCCTCTTCGAGCTGGCCCAGCCGCTGCAAGGCATTCGCCAGGTTGTTTTGCGCGGCGGCCAGACCCGGCTTGAGCCGCACCGCCGCCTGATAATGGGAAACGGCCTGCTCGATCCTGCCCTCCTGCCCCAAAGCGCTCCCGAATTGAAAGTGGGCCTCGGCGTCGTCAGGGTGCTGTTTCAGCACCGCGCGAAAGTAGCGGCCGGCTTCGGCGAAGTTTCCCTGGGCCGTGAGGGTGACGGCGAGCGCGACAGCGGCGTCCCGATGGTCCGGGCGTGCCTGGAGCGCCCGCCGGAATTCAGCCGCGGCCTCCGCCAACTGTCCCCGCTGGAGGAAGGCCCCGCCGAGGGAGTGGTGGGCCACGGCGTTTTGCGGCGTCACCGCCAGCGCATGACGAAAGAGGGTGTCGCTCGATTGCCAGTGCCCGACCTGGGCGCGGGTCCCGACAAGCATCAAGGCGACCAGGCTTACGCCGCCCACCACGGCCAGGTCCTGGCGGTGTGTCCGCAGAACCACTTCGGCGGCGGACCAAACGGCCGCAAGGAAGAGTCCGATCAGGGGGATGTAGGTGTAACGGTCGGCGGCAGTTTGGGCGCCCACTTGAATGAACCCAATGACCGGGGTGACGGTGATGAGGTACCAGAGCCAGCCGGCCAGCAGCCAGGGCCGGCGCTTCGCCTGGGCGGCCGCCAGCGCGGAAATGGCCAGCAGCAGCAGCACCGCGCCGGCCACCAGCCAAACCGGCCAGCTCCGCTCAAAGGGATAGAACACCGACAGATGGGTCGGCCAAAGGGTCTTCCAGACATACCGCACATAGGAAATGAAGGCATTGGCCACCCCGCCCGTGAGCGGCAGATCCGTTACTGTCTTCACGGCCCCCGCCCGATGCTGCCCCCACAAGGTGATCGCGCCGTCGGCCAGGGCCAGCGCGAAAAAGGGGGCCTTCTCCCAAAGCCCCTGGCCCAGCGATTTGAATCCCCGATCCTGCAGGCCGGGCACAAGGCGCCCCAGGGGCCAGTAGTCGAGAACCAGCAGCACCAGCGGAACCGTCACCAGCATCGGCTTGCTCATCAGGCCCAGGGCGAAGCAGCCGAGGGAAAGAAGATAGAAGATGGAGGATGGCAGAAGGCGGAAGGACCCCGGACCCCGGACCCCGGACCCCGGACCACTGACTCCCGACGTCTTAAGGTGCCGGACGTAGGCCAAGAGGGTGAGCAGGAAGAAAAAGGTGCTCAGGACATCCTTGCGCTCGGAGACCCAGGCCACGGACTCGACGTGCAAGGGATGCAGCCCAAAGAGCGCGGCCACCAAGGCGCTGCGCCATAAAGCCGCGGTCGTCCGCTGCAGCAGCAGGAACAGGAGCAGGGTATTGGCGGTGTGGAACAGCAGATTGGTCAGGTGATGCCCGCCGGCGTTCAGGCCGAACAGTTGGGCATCGAGCATGTGGGAAACCCAGGTCAACGGGTGCCACGACCCTAAATGCGTGTCCTGCCACGCCCACCACAGGTTCGTCCAGCTCAGGCCGCTCCGGACAAACGGATTGTCTGTGACGTAGAGCTGGTCATCGAAATTGAGAAAGTCGCACCGGCGCACGGGCCAATAACCCGCCAGCACCGCCGCGGCCAGTCCGAAACACACGAGCGCCGGCCACCATTGGGCGTGGCGCCGGACTGGGTTCGGCGTTTGTGCCGTGCCGCGCACAAGGTCCGACTGACGCGGAGCGTCCCGGCCGCCACTCGCCTCACTGGGCTGCTTCAGGTTCTGCTTAGTCTGGCGCATGCGTTGGCGGTGTCTGCCGGCGGTTGAAAAAGGTTAAAGATGACAGGCGTAATTTGCCGCACCGGGAGGGGCAAAACAACGCAAACGTGCAGACGACGAAAGCACGCCGAAAGGCTTGACGGACAAGCGGGCGGGCGCGTATATTCCCCCCGCAAAGTGCAAATTCTGCCGAACTTGCCTTGTATGGGCTATTTTATGATGAATGATTCCCCGTCCACCGAGCCCAAAACTCGGTCTCCGTTCCGCACCGTTGCTCTGGGCTTCACGCTCATCGAGTTGCTTGTCGTCATTGCCATCATCGCCATCCTGGCCGCGTTGCTGCTGCCCGCCCTGACCAAAGCCAAAGTCAAGGCCGAAGGCATTCAATGCCTGGCCAACCTTAAACAAATGCAGTTGGCGTGGATCATGTATGCGGATGACCACGGTGAGATTATGGTGCCGAACGGCGCGCTGGGCGCGCCGGTCGATTACTCGTGGGTGAGTGGCGATTTCATGGGCTGGGGATACGAAGGGATCAACACCAACTCCCAAGCTCTGAAGAAGGGGCTGCTCTCGCCGTATCTCAAAGAGGGCGTTAAGGTTTACCGGTGCCCCGGCGACAAGGTTCCCTCCGCCAATGGCGAGCGAGTGCGGAGTATGTCCATGAACAGTCAACTGGGGGCTATCCGCGATCCCAGGACCGGCTACACTCCGCCGAACTTCAATTCGGGGTACAAGATGTACCGGCGAACGACTGATCTGCGGCAGCCGGCGCCGGTCATGACCTGGGTTTTTGTTGATGAACATCCGGGCAGCATCAACGACGGCTTTTTTCAAGTGATCATGGAGCCCAACGCTTCGAATTGGCCGGATGTGCCGGCGTCTTATCACAATCGCGCCTGCGGCTTTTCCTTCGCCGACGGCCATGCGGAGATACACAAATGGAGGGGCGACTCGGTCGTGGTCCCCGTCAGGCAGGGCGTCACCGTTCAGAATGTCCAGATTATCAGAGCAAGGCCGGCTAACGTGATAGACATCCAGTGGGTGCAGCTCCGCTCCTCCGTGAAGGAGTAATGCGGCCCGGCGGCACCGCCTCCACGATCGCCTCGTTGGGCGGCGGTGCCTGCAAAGCCGTCAAGGCCGCCGGCGCCAGCCCGGCGTTCTCTCGCGTCCGGAAAGCAATCTACTAAGGCCGCATCCGGTCTGTTGACTTCATCGAGGCATGCGCCCGCGGGGCGGATGCCTCTCTCACCTGGTTCAGGCATGGCCCATGCTTACTCATTCCCTGTCTATGCCTGCGGCCGGATTCAGGCAAGAAGCTCCACCATTGGGCTTGACGCCCAATCCGGGGGGCATAATAGTTCGGTATCACGAGCGCATCTGGCACTGGATTATGAGCCAACCGGAACCAACCAAGCGCGAGAATGGGCTTCGCCGAAAAGCTCATCGCCGCGCCTTCACTCTGATCGAACTGCTCGTCGTCATCGCGATCATCGCCATCCTGGCCGCCCTCCTGCTGCCCGCGTTGGCCGGCGCTAAGCTCAAGGCCCAGGCCATCATGTGTATGAATAACAATCGCCAGCTCATGTTGGCTTGGCGACACTATGCCGACGACAATCGTGATACACTCCCCTATGGGTACGCCATCGGGGCGATGGCACAGTATGCCTGGGTTCCATGCGGATCGCCCTGGGACCTGAACTTGGCCGCTCCCACGCAACAGGGCAACTGGGACGCGGATAACACCATCAAGAAGAGTCTGCTATGGCCTTACTGCGGGAACAGCGCGGGCATCTGGCATTGTCCGGCCGATAAAAGCCTCGGACAGAAGCCGTCCGGTGAGAAGGGGCCTCGCCCTCGCAGCATGTCCATGAACATTTGGGCGGGCGGCAGAGGCGACACGGCCGACCCGAGAGGGGGCTGGAGTACCAGCGCGAACTTCAAGGTCTTTCGCAAGCTGACGGAGATGACCAAGCCCGGGCCGACGATGACGTTTGTGTTTCTGGAGGAGCGGGAGGATAGCATCAACGACGGTTTCTTCATCGTGCAAATGAACGGCTACCCGAACCTCGCGCAAACCGTCATGGTTGACTTTCCCGCCAGTTATCACGGCAAGGCCGCTGACTTCGCGTTCGCCGACGGTCATGCCGAGATCCACAAATGGAAGGATCCGCGAACCTACCCTCCGCTCACCACCGAGTTGCAACTGAACGTCGCTCAGCCAAACAGCCAGGACGTGTTCTGGATGCAGGACCACAGCACCCGCGTTTACTGAGGTCCGTAAACAGGGTTCCGGATGGCGTGCAGGACGTCAGGAGCGCAACGATTACCCGGCTCAGCCCCGGCGCCCATTAGGCTACCGCCTCGTTCACCAAGCCCCTCCGGGACTACCGGGTCCGCCACCTGATAGCGGATAGCCCCGGCTTCGTTCGTCCCCACCGAGGCATCCGAGCTGGGGGTGGATGCGGCTTATCTCCTATTCGGGCATGGCAAATGCTCAGTAATCCCCAGGCAGATGCCTGCCGCGGGGTTCAGGCAAAAAAGGCCTCACGCTCGGGCTCACGCTCGGGCTTGACCCCAATCCGGGTCGGCCATACTTTGTTATGATGAATTGTCGTTTCAAGCCTGCGGGGCGGCCGTGTTTCCCGCTCTCGATGCCGCTCGGTTTCTGCCGCCCCCACATGTTTATGTGACGCTAGGCCGTGCCAGATTGAGTTGACTCCACGCCGCTTCCAGAGAGACTTGAACCAGATTGCCAAACTGCACAAAATGCACCTGCTCACGCCAATAGCCGCCCTCAAGCCAGGGTTGGCCGCCCGTGCCCCTGCCCGCCGGAAAGCCTTCACCCTGATCGAACTGCTCGTCGTCATCGCCATCATCGCCATCCTGGCCGCGCTGCTCTTGCCCGCGCTGGCCAAGGCCAAGAGTCGGGCCCACCGCATCTACTGTGTCAACAACCTGAAGCAGGTTGCGTTGGCCTGCAAGATGTATGCCGACGACAATAACGGGAAGGTGGTTTCGGCCTATCCGACCTACGGCGGCTTTACCGCCACCTGGTGCGGCGGCAACGCACAGTCAGGCGGGCTGCCTGGTTCCTATGTTTATGGCGGTGCCGACCCGATCGGCATTCAGATGGGACTGCTCTGGCCCTACATCAAAGCCCTGCCCCTCTATCACTGTCCTGCCGATAATCGTATCGCGGATGCTTCCGGGGCGCCTTTCAAGGGCAAGCCTATCCTGCGCAGCATCTCAATGAATTCTTACATGGGCGGCTCGAGCTTCGGCGCAAACCCGGATTGGAATGTCAGGAACCCCGGAGGCGCCCGGGATCCCTTGCGGCCAGTCTATATCCGAGAGGTCGAAATCAAGATGCCCGCGCAGACCTGGCTGGTGCTGGATGAAGACCAGAAGAGCATTAACGACGCCATGTTTCTGGTGGATGTCGGCGGTTCGAGGCGTTTCCTGGATCTGCCGGCCCGGGCTCATGATTTCGGCTACGGCATTAACTTCAACGACGGCCACGCTGAAATATACAAACTGAGAGACAACGAGAGCAAGACCTGGGAGGTGGGCGATTTGGGAGGGCTCAATGACTGGATGCGGGTGACGAATATCACCACCCATGCGATGCGCTAGTATAGTGTCTCAGAATTCATGGATAATCGGTTAATGGAATCAGGCTTATGAAGAATGCAAATGGGATGATGTTGGTCCTGCTCGCCGGTCTGCTCGCCGTCGCCGGCTGCGGCAAGGAAGAACCCCGGACCCCGGTCATGGGTGGCGTCAAGGTTGACTTGCCGAAGCTGCAGGAAGCCTTCACCACGGCCGCTCCTGAACTCCAGACTGCCGTTTCTGAGGTGGCCATGGGCGTCCGTTACGGCGAGTACCCGCGCCTTCGCCGCGCTGGACAAAATCGTCAAAGCCCCAAGCCTCACCGACGCCCAGAAGAAGATCGTCGCCGAGGTCACGGAGCAAATCAAAGAGTTGGCCAGCAAGGCCCCCACCGCGCCGCCGCGGTAAGCAGCATCCCGGGTGGCAGCAGCCCCTTCAGGCACCGCACCCTGGCAGGCGCGCTGCTCCTCTCCGTGATCCTGCCCGGTTCATGACCTCGGGATGCTGCCGGCCCCGGACATCGGAGCGCATCCTGAACATCGGAGGACACAATCCCACGCTCGCTACTCGCTTTACCGACCGTAGGCGCCAGACCCTCCGCGCGCCGATGCCGCCCCTCCTGGACCAACGCCGACTCAGTGGCGCCGCCCTCTGGGTCACTGTTGGCTGGCTGCTGGTGGCCCAGACCGTTCGCGGCGCAGGCATCCTCATTCCCTCCCCTGGCCCCGGCCAGCGCCGCGTGATCGTCCTCGGCCAGAGCGAATCCTGGCGCGATTCATCCGGCAACCGGTCCCATGCCCAAATGGCGAAGGTCGTGCTTCCTCGGCTGCGCCGGCAACCCTGCCAATGACCCCGCCAAAGGCTGGACCTGCGATATGTCCGAAGACGCCATGCTGCGCGTCGGGCTGAACCCCACCAATGCCTCCCTCGAAGCCCTCTTTGAGCAGCTCGGGCGCCGCCGCCTCGGTTACCGCATCGCCATGAATAACGGCCCGGGGGGGCACGCGGCCGCCTACTGGGGCTGCGCCGTGGACAACGGCATCATGCCCTTCGCCCCCCACTGGAGCAATACCCCCGGCAGCCGCGTTGATGATCCGATCGGCATTCGCGCCGCCGTCTGCGTTGCCGGCGGCTCCACCACCAATCTCACCTCCTACGGCCCCAGCCTCGAGTTCATCGAGGCCGTCCCCTCGGCCGACTCCAACCCTCTGCTGGAAAGTACCGCCCAAAGCTGGGTTAACCAGGCGTTGGCCGCCAAGTTCGGCCGCCTCCTCGACGCCCATCCCCGCTACAATATCTGGGATGCCCGCCAGCACCTGCGCCAGGCCGCCAGCTTCTGGGCCACCGGCTGGACCGAAACCAACGGCTACGGCCGCGTCAACGAGCGCGCCATCGTCGGCCAGCTCCTCCCCGGCCCGCCCGTCGAGTTCTTGGTCGCCAAATCCCGCGACCGTCACCGGGTCTTGTTCTCCTGGCGCAATTTCCTCCAGACCGATTTTGCCGCCACCGTCATCGCTCGCAAGGATGGCCGCATCCTCTACGAGGGCGCCGGCACCAATTTCGTCTGGAGCAGCGATGTTAACGGCGATGCCACCTTCCTTTATTGGTCCAGGAACCAGGCCGGCCAGAAGTCGCGGATGGAATCGTACCAAACCCGTACCGTCACCGGCCTGAGCTGCGGTCCTTACCAAACCTGCCTCGTGCTCGGGGCGCCGCCCGCCGAGGAAGGCCTTGGCCACCATCTCGTCTACGGTTTCGAGTCAGTCGCGACCAACTGGGTTTGTGACCTGGTCCTCCGCCCGGGCAACGCCTTTTACGACAAATTCACCGCCTTCCCCTGGGGCTCCGTGGTGGCCGTCCTGCCCGATGTTCCCGCGATGGTCAGCTACGCCATCACCCATCATTACCGCCTCCTGCTCGCGCCGCTGGGTGACGGCAAGATGGATCTTTACCATCTAAAGCCCGAGTGGGATCGGGCGGCTGCCGCCGGCATCCTGGTCGTCCTGCCGCATCATGCCTCGACCTCCCTCTCCCGTAAACCCCAGGCGCGCCGCCTCTCCCCGCCCCGCCTCTCCTCCGCCCTCACCGTCGGCCAGGGCCTAACCACCAATCGCCTTAGCTTCGGGCCTGGCCTCGAACTCTTTGACACGGCGACCACACCGGGTACTGTCCGGCTTCACCAATCAGATGGACGCCGCCGCCGTCGTCGCCGGCAAACTCGCCCAAATCCTTGACGCCAACCCGCATTACAATACGTGGGACGCCCGCCAGCACCTGCGCCAGAGTTCCAGTCGCTACGCCAGCGGCTGGGCCGAGGACGGCGGCTATGGCCGCCCACCCGCCCAGCCGGCGAAAGTTGCCGCCCTGGACCCTGCCCCGCCCCTGGAAATCCAGGCCGTGAAATCCGCCGATGGGACCTCCGTCACCTTCACCTGGCAGAACTTCCTCCAAACCAGTTTCGCCGCCACCATCATCCAGCGAAACGACGGTCGCCAAATCTACCGCGGCACCGGCACTAACTACGTCTGGCGTAGTGATGTGGCCGGAGCTGAAACCTTCCGCTTTTTCTCGGTGGACAAGACCGGCCGCCTCTCCCGGCCCGAATCCTACACCGTCCTCCCGATCGCCGGTCTGGCTAAGTTGTGAGGGAAACTACATCCGTCTCGGGTTGTGGGTTCCGCTCCTACTTCGCCTTCACGTCGTAGCAGAGCAGAAAGTCCATGTCGCGCAGGTAGAGCTTGCCGTGAGCAATCACCGGGTGAGGCCAGGCTTTGCGGTCGCTGCGGTCGGGTTGCTCGAACCGCCCGTGCTCCCTAAACCCCTCGGGCGACGCCTCGATGAGCACAACCGTGCCCTTGTCTTCGGCCCGCAGGTAGAAACGGCCGTCGGCGTAAACGAGTGATCCCTTCCCAAGCTTTTTGTCCTGCCACCTGGCCACGCCGCTCGGGAAGTCCTGGCACGTCCAGCCCTTGTCATCCGCGTGGCCATACACAAAACCGCCCACCTTGATGACTCCCCCATGCTTGTTGCCCAGCACCTTGTTCGCATAGACCTGCTCGGCGCTGAACTGGCCGCCCGCCCCGCTGACCTTGAACAGGTTGCAGCCCATGCCGTAGCCCGAACTCACATACACGCAGCCGTCACTGTAGATCGGCGTGGGGATGACCGCCGTCTGGCCTTTCCGCGGCGCCCGCCAGAGCAACTTCCCGTCCGCCGCCGCAATCCCCGCCACGCTTTCGGCGGTCAGTTGAATGTACTGCCGCACGCCGCCGATCTCCGCCACGATCAGCGACGAGTAATGGGGAGAGTCGGTGAAGCCTTTACTGCGCCACATCGAGGCGCCGGTCTTCCTGTTGAGCGCCACAACCGAGCCTTCCCTGCCGCCGGGGGTAATCACCACTTTATCGCCGTCTATGAGCGGGGATTCGGAGAAGCCCCATTGCGGGCGCGTGCCGCCGAGGTCTTTGGCGTAGTTCTTACGCCAGAGTTCCTTGCCCTGGGCCGTGTCGAGACAGGCCATCTCACCCCATTGGCCGACGGCGACCAGCAAGTCGCCCTCGACGGTTGGCGTGGCGCGGGGTCCTTCAAAGGCGGGCATTCCAGGTGCACCGGGCTTGCCGAGTTTGGCGAACCAAACCCGCTTGCCGTCCGCCGCGTTCAGGGCGATGACGGAACTGAACTGGTCGTCTTCCCCGATGGTATAAATGCGGTTGCCGACCACGGCGACGGTCGAGTAACCGATGCCCAGGCCGGTGGCCTTCCACACCAGAGGCGGGCCGCCCGCCGGCAGCTCTTGCAGCAGCCCCGTTTCAGCGGATGTGCCGTCGCGGTTGGGACCGCGGAACTGCGGCCAATCGCCGGGGGCCGCCAGCGCGGCACAGGTCAGACCCAGCAGGAGGGCTGGGCTGGCCGCCCCGCTCCGTAATCGAGTGAAGCATCTATGCATTAAATGGTGCGGGATAATCATGCGGACCTCAATTCAGCGGCACTCCGCGCCGGATATAGGTCGGCACGTCCAGGTCTTCCCCTTTGTAGATGGTCGGCTCGCTTTTATCAAAGCGGCCTTTGGATACAATCTCCAGCGGCAACTGGCCCTGCCGCATCCTGGACGCGCTCTTGCGCTCGCGCGAACTGCCCCGTCCTTGCCCCGCCAGCAGTTGCTGCACCTGCTCGGGTGGCAAAACGGGGGCCGGCGGCACAAATCTGGCACCGGGACGCGCCGTCGAGCGCGGCAGCAGTTGCGCGGCAAACGCTTCGCTCATTCCCGCTGCCCCGCCTTCGCTCGCGGCCTGAACCTCTCCGCCCGGCCGCGCGGCGATCAGCGTCACGGCCAGTCGTTCTCTGAATGCTTCGTCAATCGCCGCCCCCATCATCACCTGCGCGTGCTCGCACTGCCGGTTGACCTGCTCCATCACCCGGTTAACCTCGGCCATCGTCAGGTCCGCCCCGCCCATCAGGCTCACCAGCACCGCCTCCGACTCGCCCAGCACCTGCCCGCCGTCGAGCATCGGATGCCCCAGCAGCTTGTCCATCACTTCCCGCGAACGCGTCGGTCCCACGGCCTCGGCCACGGCAAACGCGCTTTCCCCGTGGCGGTCCCGCAACAGCGCGGCCAGATCCGCAAAATGAATCTCAATCAACCCCTTGTGCCCCAGCAGCCGCCAGACGCCCTGCACCCCGGCAGCAAGGTAGTCGTTGGTGATCTTGAACGTCTCCACCACGCTCGTGTTCTCGTCTATCATCTTGAACACCTTCTGGTTCGGGAGACTGATGACCCCGTCGGCCGCGGACTTCAGTTCCGCCAGCCCCTGCTGCGCCAGGCGCTGCCGCCGACCGCCTTCGCACTCGAAGGGGGTCGTCACAAACCCCAGCGCCAGCGCGCCCGCCTCCTTGGCCGCGCGCGCGAGCACGGGGCTGACGCCCGTCCCCACGCCGCCACCCAGGCCGGCCAGGATGAAAACCACATTCGCTCCCTCGCACAGCGACTTGAGCTTCGGCAACTGCTCCTCCGCCAGCGTGCGGCCGCGGTCGGGGTCGCCGCCCGTCCCCAGCCCGCGCAGGAGCTGCGTTTCCAGGTGCACCTTTTCCGAAGCGGAGCAGGCCGCCAGCGATTCGGCATCCGTGTTCACCGCCACGAAGCCCGTCCCGGGCAGGCCAGCCTGGAGCAGCAGCTCCATGACGTTGATGCCGGCGCCCCCGACACCGAAGACCTTCACCGCCACATTCTTTTTAAGTGTTTCCACGACTGCGTCCTTCGGTGCATGGGTGATCATGGCAATCCTCCTGCCGGCTCAGCCGCGCCGGAAAAACTGGCCCAGGGTGCTCTTAATCCCGTCCGTCAGGAATGATTTCGCCGCGCGCTTGCGCTGTTGAAACGAGCCGAACTTAACCAGCCCGATCGCCGTCGCAAACTCCGGCTGGTCCAGCGCCGACTTCAGGCCGCTGATCGAGTTGGTCTTCCCGACCGACACCGGCATGCCCAGCACCCGCTCCGCCAGCCTGGCGATTTGCGGGATCCGCGCCCCGCCGCCGGACAGGAACACCCCCGCCCGCAGGTAGTCCAGCACCCCCGCCTGATCCAGGTCCTGCCCCACCAACTGGAAAATCTCCTCCAGCCGCAGCGACATGATCCGGCGCAGGTGTTCCAGATTGACGGCCTTGATCGGCAGCCCAAGCTCGTTCGCAATGGTGATCGTCTGCCCCTTGTCGGCTTCCTCCACAAAGCTGGAGCCCTGTTCGAGTTTGAGCTGTTCGGCCCGGCTGAGCGGCACTTTCAAGCCATACGCCAAATCGTTCGACACATGATCGCCCCCCACCGCCAGCACCCCGGTGTGCTTGATGATGCCGTTGGCGTAAACCACGTAATCGGTCGTCCCGCCGCCAATGTCAATCACCAGCGAACCCAGTTCCTTCTGCTCGTTCGTCAGCAGCGCGAGCGAAGAAGCCAGGCCGTTGAACACGATGTCATCCACTTCCAGTTGCAGCCCCTTCACGCTGCGAATCGCGTTCTGCAGCCGGTTCAGACTCCCATGCACGACATGCACGTCCACCTCGATGCGCGACCCAAGCATGCCCACCGGGTTGGTGATGCCGTCCTGCCCGTCCACCAGAAAATGCTGCCGGATGGCGTGAATCACGTGGTTCTGCGCCGGCAGGTTGATCGTCTTTGCATTCTTGACCACGTCCTGCACATCCGCTTCGGAAATCTCGCGGTCGGCGGACACGATGGGATGCACGCCGCGATTGTTGAAGCCCCGCAGGTGGCCGCCCGTCATCCCCAGATAGACGCTGCGAATCTCGACATCGGCCATCTGCTCCGCTTCGACGATCGCGTGCCGCACGTCCTCCTCCACCAGCGGCACATCGGCGATCTCGCCTTTGCGCACGCCGCGCGACCGGGCCTGGCCCAGACCGACAATGTTCAGCGCCCCGTCTGAGCCCAGCTCGCCGACCACGGCGCAAACCTTGGACGTGCCAATCTCCAGTCCGACAATGATCAAGGACGTGTTAAACATGTTTCTTTCTCGGACGCAGGGGCTTGGGCGGCTCCAGAGCCGCGGGCGGAAGCGCGCTGGCCTCCATCCAGCGCAGGGGCGTGTTGTTGGTCACCGCGAGATCCAGCGTCGCGATCGCACCGCCCGTCTTCTGTCCCAGCTCAAAGACCGTCTGCCAGCGACGCAGGTCCCGCTCGAAATCCGTCAGGCCGAAAGTCACTTCGCTCCCCTGCCCCGTGGTCACCACCAGGACTTCCGGCGCCGACACGTCCACCCGTCGTACGTCCACCAACCCGGCCATGGGCGATTGCTGGAAAGCCCCAAGGAATTGCAGCGCGGCCTGGATCTGCGGTGCGGTCAGGCGCCGGCCAAGCTGCAGCGCTTGGGGGCTAACCCCGCAGATCACGGGCAGCGCCTCGTCCGCCTGGTGGGGCGGCACGGCGCGCTGACCCGCGTCCAGCGGCACCAAAACCCAGCCATCCCGGTCCAGATGATAAACCGACAGCTCGAGCCCGCCGCCCGGAGGCAGCCGGGGAATGTTCACCTGCGCCACCGCCTCCCGCTCGGTGATCCGAATGCGCAAGGTGTGGGGCAGGATGCGTTCGACCGAAACCGACTGCACCAGTGGGATTAGCTCCAGGTCTCGCCTCACCCGCGCCAGGTCCAGCGCCAGCAGGTTTTCCGCGGGCTTGACTCCCGCCCAGCGACGCAGTTGATCCACCGCGATCACACCGTCGGTTTGCACGTCAATCTCCTCGATGGCGAACGCTCTGTTTTCATAGATGAATCGGTTCAGCACCCATTCCCCCCCCCGATAAACCAGATAAAGCCCAAAGACGACCGCAAAGAGAGCCCCCAGGCCAAGGGCGGTTCGGCGCGTGCGCACCCCCCGCACCTGGCTGGAGCGCAGCTTGACCTCGAGCACCTGCTGGCGTCCTAGTCTTCGGTTCTTTGGTTTGCGTCTAAACCACATGCTTCTTTCGTTTCATCGCCAGGTCCACCATCCGCTGGCAGAGTTCCGGGTAGCTGATCCCGGCGGCGGCGGCAGCTTTGGGCAGCAGGCTGGTCTCGGTCATGCCTGGCAGCGTGTTCACCTCGAGCACTACCGGCTCGCCGCCCGCCCGCACAATCACATCCACCCGTGAATAATCCCGACCGCCAATCGCCCTGAACGCCCCCAGCCCCGCCGCCTGAATCCGCGCCGTCGTCGCCTCGTCAAATGGCGCGGGGCAAAAATAGTCGGTCGTCCCGGCACTATACTTGGTCTGGTAATCGTAAATGCCGGTTTTGGGCCGGACCTCGACCAGCGGCAGCGGTTCGTCGGCCAGGATGCCCACCGTGCATTCGCGCCCCACAACTTTCTCCTCCATCAGGACCTGCGAATCATGGCGCATCGCTTCCGCCAGCGCCTGGCTCCAATCCGAC
Source organism: uncultured Verrucomicrobiae bacterium (assembly GCA_963822005.1). Classification (GTDB taxonomy): domain Bacteria; phylum Verrucomicrobiota; class Verrucomicrobiia; order Limisphaerales; family UBA8199; genus PALSA-1440. The sequence continues at coordinate 101,021 of CAWGGD010000042.1, forward strand.
ACGCGCTCCACAAATTGCAGACCGACGCTTGACCCCTGGCGAGCGGGCTTGAGAACCACCGGCGGGTTCCAGCCCATCGGCCAGCTCGCCGCGGGCGACTCGATCAGCAGGAACCGCGCAGTCGCAACCCCCGCCTCCACGCAGCGCTGCTTCGTCAGGTGCTTGTCAAACCCGATCCGGCTCGCTTCGGGGTCGCAGCCCGTGTAGGTCACCCCCAGCTCCTCCAGCCGCTGCTGAACCGTCCCGTCTTCCCCGTACGTGCCATGCAGCGCGAGAAACACCACCTCGGTCTCGCGCGGCAGCTTCCAGCCCCCGCTCCCGGGATCCACCTCGTGCACCCGGTGGCCGAGCGAGCGCAGCGCCTTGGCCACCTCGGCGCCGGAGCGTAGCGAAACCTCCCGCTCGGCGCTCGGCCCCCCGAGCATGACTGTGATGTTGAGTCGCTTGGACGCAGAGTTCATTCGCCAGCGATTTCGACTTCCGTTTCCAATTCGATGCCCCGCTCTGCGCGGGCGCGCTGCCGGATCACCTCGATCAGCTCCAATACGTCCCGCGCGGTTGCCGTGCCGTCGTTCACAATGAAATTGGCGTGCTCGGCCGAAACCAACGCTCCCCCGACGCGGGTCCCTTTCAGACCCAGTTCGTCAATCAGCTTGCCGGCGGGGATCGAAGCGGGGTTCTTGAACATGCAGCCGGCGCTCGGGGCGGCGGGCTGTGATTGCCACCGCTTCCGGCTGTATTCGCTCATACGTTGCTCAATCGCCTCGCGCGAGCCAGGCCGGCCCCGCAGGACCGCCGATAGCGCCACGTGCTCTCTCAGGGTCTCGCAGCGGCGATAGCCAACCGCCAGCTCCCGGGCCGGGCACTCCCGCACGACTCCGTCAAAAGCCATCAGCCGTACGGACTCGACCGCACCGAACATCGTGCCGCCCATGGCCCCGGCGTTCATCCGCAACGCCCCGCCGACAGTGCCGGGAATACCTTCCAGAAATTCCAGCCCGCTGAGGCCATTTCGCCGGGCTTCCACGGCAACCGCTTTCAACCGCGCGCCTGCCCCGCACACGAGGCGCTCGCCCGTCACTTCGATCCGGCTGAATGACGCGTGCGCCAGGCAAAGGACCACACCCCGAAAACCGGCGTCCTTCACCAACAGATTCGAGCCGCGCCCCAGCACGAAGAACTCCTGGCCGCGCCTACGGCAATAGGCCAGCACCGCCGCCAAATCGTGTTCGGAAGCCGGCTCCAGATAGACATCCGCCGGACCGCCGACCCGCAAGGTAGTGTGTTTGGCCAACGCTTCGTCGCGCCGAACCACCGTCGCCTGCGAGACAAGTTGCGCAATCTCATCCGCCGCCTCAGCCCCAGTGCTGCCAGCCTTCTCCATCATAACCGTCGGTTGGCTCAAGCGATCCCCCCTACCGCCACTGGCGTTGGGGAGGCGGCCGGCTGCCCCGTTTCCAGGCGGTCGGTCGGCAGAGACCTTGAGGCTTTCCAATTGTCCCTCCGCTCCGAATCCCGGCCGTCGGGTGCAGCCGGCGACGGAAGATGAGCGTGACAAGCTTTACCCGCCCCGGCCCCCACAACGGCCAGCATGGCTTCAACAATTTGTTCGGCGGCGTTCGGGGCGTGCCATTGTGCGAGCGCGTCTTGCATCTTCGCATGCACCGCTGGTTTCTCAACCAGGTCCGAAAGCAACTGCATCAGCATTGCCGATGTGGCGGTTTCCTGCTCCAGCAAGCGCGCCGCGCCGGTTGCCTCGAAGGCGCGAGCATTGTGGAACTGGTGGTTATGGGTCGCTGCCGGATAGGGGATAAGCACGGCCGGCACGCGCATGGCCGCCAGTTCCGCCAGCGATGATGCGCCTGCGCGACAGATAGCCATGGTCGCCGCGCCCAACGCCAGCTCCATCCGGTCAAAGAAGGGGTGCGTAACCACTTTCAGCCTCAGCGCCGCGTAAGCTTGCGCCACTCTCTCCGTGTCGCCCCTGCCGGCGATATGGAACCACTGCCAGTCGGGCGCACGGCCGGCCAGCAGCGGCAGTGATTGCAGCACCAGGTCATTGATCCCGCTGGCGCCCTGACTGCCGCCCATCACCAGGAGGACGGGACGGGCCGGATCAAGGCCGAGACGGGCCCGGCAAACTCCTGCCTCACGAACCTGAAAGCACGAGCGCACAGGCGTGCCAGTGACAATCACGTTCCGATTGTGCAAGCGCCCCGCAGCCGCAGGGAACCCGACAAACGCGCGGTGCACCACCCGCGACAGCCATCGGTTGGCGCGGCCCGGGATCGTATTCGATTCGTGGAGGAATGTGCGCGCCCCCGCTCTTCTGGCTGCCAGTATCGGCGGCGCGCTCGTGAACCCACCCATCGCGAGGGCCGCGTGCGGCGGCTGCGACCTGAACCGCTTCGCCGCGGCGCGGTAGGACTGGATGAATCCGCGCGCAAAGGCAAACTCACCACCCCGTTTCAAGCCGACCGCCGGCAAGGTGACGACTTCCAGGCCTGAAACACTCTCGACGGCTCGCTGGTCCACATCCTTCCGTGAAATGACCAGGGTCACGGCGCAACCGCGCCGCACTAGGTGGTCGGCCACGGCCAGACCGGGAAACAAATGGCCGCCCGTCCCACCGCAAGCGATGGCCACCCGGACTGGTGGTTGATCGGAAGGGGTCATGCTTCAGCTTCTATAGGCCGAGCAAACGGGTTGCCGGACGCCTCCCCCAGCCTGCGGTAGGCCACCCCAGGAGCCTCCCGGGCCTCCCGCGCGATGCTGAGCAGAAGCCCCACGCCCGTTAGCATCATCAGCAGATTGGACCCGCCGTAACTGATGAACGGCAGCGGCAGGCCCTTGTTCGGCAATGCGCTCGTGACCACGCCGATGTTGATCAACGCCTGCAGGCCGATCAGAAAGGTTATACCCGAACCCAGCAGCAACCCGAAGGTGTCGGTTGAGTTCATCGCAATGTAGATTCCGCAGAAGACGATCGCGGCAAAGGCGAGCGTTACCAGCAGAGTCGCTATCAAACCCAGTTCCTCGCCGATAATGGACAGGATGAAGTCCGTATGATGCTCCGGCACGAACCCGAGCTTCTGGCGGCCATCGCCCAAACCCTTGCCAGTCAGACCACCGCTGCCCAGGGCCACCATGGCCTCGTAAGCTTGCAAGCCTTTCTCCCGCCGGGTCTCCTCAACGTGCAGCCACGAATAGATGCGTTCGGAACGCATGGGGTTATGATAAATGAATACCCCGATCCCGATCGCCGCGGCCAGGGCCGGTGGCACCAAGTATCTCACCTGGATGCCAGATATTAGCAACAAGATCCCCCCTACCGTCGCCACCACCAACGCCGTGCCCACGTCCGGTTCCTTGAAAATCAACCCCACCGTCAAGCCGATCAGCAGACACGGCATGAGAATGCCCCGCCTCCACTGCGACATCTGCCGTTGAAAATGTTCGCCATACCAGGCCAGGGCGATGACCAGCGCGATCTTCGCAAACTCCGAGGGCTGAAAATGCAGGCCGCCAAAGCTAAACCAGCGCCGCGCGCCCCCGCGCACCACTCCGAAATGCTTGTTCAGCACCAGCACCAGCATCACAATGGCAATGCTGAACAACACCCACCAGAACCGCTTAAGGTGCCGGTAATCCACTGTCGCCGCCACGATGCAGGCCGCTAGGCCGAGCACGCACCAGACCAATTGCATCGTCAGATATCGCGCCCCGACCTGAGCCATGCCCGAACTGTAAAGCATCACCATCCCCAGCGCCAGCAGGGCGGCGACACAAAAAGCCAGGATGGTGACGGCCACTTTCATTTGCCGGAATGAGCGCTGGACGCCGGGCTTAGGCTCTCCGGCGTCTGGCGAGGCTACTACTGCCTAGGCGATTCGGTTGGCGGGGGAGTCGCCGGGGTCGGCGGCGCGGGCTCGGCTGGCGAAGCCGGAACTGTCGCTGGAGCCGAAGTCTTGGCGGGGATCTTCAGCTTCTGCCCCACCTTGATGCTATCGGTCCTCAAACCGTTGGCCGCGCGCAACGCTTTGAGGCTAACCCCAAACCGCGCCGCAATCTTGGTGAGCGTATCCCCCGATTTCACGGTATAGCTTTGCTCGCCGCCTTCACGCACACTGGGAGCCACTGCCACACCGGTCTCCGCCGGCGCCGCCGGCGCCGTGGCTGCGGGAATGCGAATCTTCTGCCCAATCTTCAGCTTCGTCGGCTCGATGCCTGAATTGGCGTTGGTAATGGCTTTGACCGAGGTGTGATAGTCCTTGGCCAACTTCTCGAGGTAATCCCCTTTGACGATGGTGTGTTCCGTGGCGCCACTCGGCGGAGCCGGTGTCGGGGGCGTCTCCGGCGCCACCGTCGGAGCGGTGACGACCACAGGCGGATTGCTTGCCGTGACTGCGCCATTGGTCGTGTCAATGAACTCCGGGGGCGGGTTGGTGGCCGTGGTCTCCGTCGGTGGTGCTGGCTCTTTCGACTGCCCGCAGCCTTGCATCAGCAAGGCCATCAAACCGATGCCGTGAATCGCCAGCACGAAGAAGACGGCGATCTTTACCCGCTGGCGGCCTTTATCTTTCTGCTCCAAAGTGGAGCCTTGTGGAATAAGTGGATTCTGGTTGTTCATTTTCAAATGGCGCTACTGCGCCGGTTTATTGAGGTGTTGGTTGATTTCAGTTCGCTTTGCTGCGGGGTTTTGCCTCAAAAAACCCCGGAGCAAAAATCTCATGTTCTCGTTTCGCTTTACTTCACTTCACTTCGGCGTTGTCGCCATTCTACCATTTATGTTGGGGGTGCCGCCACGGACACCCCTACCTATTGATTTGACTGCCTGGCAAAAGACTTCGCCGCGATGTTGATGGTTTCGAAACTGATCCCAGCTCGAACAAGCGGGAGAAAGCAAAACTACGTCGCCGGAAGTCGCATTTTTTGCCGCTTCTGCTACTGCTTCTACCAGCGAACCCGCGATGGCGCAAGGGGTAAAAACACTCCAAGCCGTGTGCATTCTCCCGCCGGCCTCACCCACCAGAAACGCGCGCTTGACCCGTTTCGCCAGCAGCGGGCCGACATCGTGAAGATCCAGGCCCTTGTCCTTGCCGCCGGCGATGAGCCAGAGGTTGGGTTCGCCGCGCCAACCAGCGCGTGTGGCGCGCAATGCCTGGTGCAAGGCATCCACGTTGGTCGCCTTGGAATCGTTGATGAACTGGACCCCATCAATTTCCGCGACCAGCTCGAAACGATGCGGCCCGGCAGTGTATGTCTTCAGTGGATCCACCAGGCCCTCCCGCGGGAGGCGCAGCACGTAGCCCACCGCCAGCGCCGCCATCAAGTTCTCCGCATTGTGCGGCCCGCGCAGATGGCAGTGATCCATCTCCAACAATGGCCCCGACCAGTGCGGGATGCGGCTGACCAGCAGCCCGGAGTCCAAATGCAGATCCGCCTGCCGGTCATCCGCGCTGTAAGTGATCGTCTTGGCTGGCACTGGCACCTTCAGCGCCCGCAGCTTCACCAGCGCATCCATCTGCACGACCAACCAGTCAAAGGCCTGCTGGTTGCGGAACAGCCGGGCGTTGGCGCGCGCGTACTCCGCCGCACTCCCGTAACGATCAAGATGATCGGGGGCCAGGCTCGTCAACACGGCGATCGCCGGCCGCAGGAACTCGGTTATCTCGAGCTGGAAGGAGTCAATCTGCAAAACCAGATAATCCAGTTCCCTTGTCTGCTCAATGACCGAGCAGACGGGGCGCAACCGGTGGCCGGACAAAAGGGCTTTCCGTTGGTTGTGCACCAGCATGCGCTCGACCAGTTCTGCGGTGGTACCTTTGCCGTTCGTGCCGGCGATGGCGACGGTCAGGCATTTCGAGTGTTCCAGGCCCAGCTCCAGTTCGCTGATGAGCGGCACGTTGTTGCGGAGCACCGCGTTGACCAGCGGGGTGTTCACCGGCAGAGCGGAGCTCAGCACTGCCAGGCTGAAATCTCTCTCCGGCGGCGCCGAGGCTCCGAGCACAACCTCGACGCCTAACGGACGCAGCCGGTCCGCCCCGTGCTGCAATTCCTGATTATTGGCGTGGTCCACCCCCACCACTTTCGCGCCGCTCCGACGCAGGAATTCGCAAGCCGCGCGGCCGCGACCACCCAGGCCGATGACCAGAATCTGTTTGTTTTCGAGTTCCAGCATACTAGCGGATCTTTAACGTGCTTAAGGCCACCACCGCGCAGAGCACGCCTAGAATGTAAAATCGCATCACGACCTGTGATTCGTACCAGCCTTTCTTCTCGAAATGATGGTGGATCGGCGCCATCAGAAAGATGCGCGCGCCTGACCCATACCGCCGCTTCGTGTAGCGATACCAGCTCGTCTGGAGAATCACCGAAGCCGCCTCCATCACGAACACCCCGCCCGCGATCACCAGCACCAGCGGCTGGTGGATCAAGATCGCCACAATGCCCAGCGCGCCGCCCAGCGCCAGCGAACCGGTGTCGCCCATGAATACCTGCGCGGGATGGCAGTTGAACCAAAGGAACCCGAGCCCAGCGCCGATCATCGCCGCGCAGAAAACTGTCAGCTCCCCCGCCCCGACGACGTGGGGGATCTGCAAGTACTCCGAAGCCGTCCGGTGCCCCGCCAGGTAGGTCAGGACCAGAAATACAAATGAGACAATCACCGTGCAGCCAATGGCCAGCCCGTCCAGCCCATCCGTCAGGTTCACCGCGTTCGAACTGCCCATGATGGTCAGCAGCGTCAGCAGCAGCCCCACCAGACCGACGTTGGTCAGGACCGGATGTTTGTAGAAGGGCACCATGATCTCTGTAATCAGTTTTTGGGTGGACGGCCGATGCCACAAATACAGCCCGATGAACAAGGCCAGCGCCGCTTGTACGCCAAGCTTGACGCAGGAGCGGGCGCCGCTGCCACTCTGCCGGGTGATCTTGGCGTAATCATCATAAAACCCCAAACCGGTCAGCACTACGACGGAGAGCAAGGTTAATTGCACCAGCGTGTTCCACTGCGCCCAGAGCAGCGTCGTGAGGTTGAGCGCCAGAATCATCAAAATACCCCCCATGGTCGGCGTGCCCTTCTTGCTCAAGACCCGCGCCACCATGCCGCCGCCCGCTTCTGCCTTGTCCGCGTACTCCTGCCCGAATTTCAACTGTTTGAGCCAGGCGATCACCTTCGGCCCCAGCCACCAGCTTAACACCAGCGCCGTCAGCGCCGCCCCGGCGCTGCGAAAGGTGATGTACCGGAACAGGCGCAGCGCCGACAACAGGTCAGCCCACTCGGTCCCTACGGACCAGGCCTGCAAGTATTGGCTTAGATAATAGAGCATGCTCAGTTCTTCCTGACGGCCGCTCCGGCGCGCAACAACTCGCCAATACGTTCCAAGCCTGTGGCCCGCGAGGCCTTCAACAGCACCACGTCGCCAGCCCGGACAAAATGCTTCAACGCCGCCCCCGCCGTTGCCACGTCCGCAAATTCGAATACCCGGTTCAGCCCGGCGCCGCGCGCGGCTCGCGCCATCACCGGCGCCATTTTCCCGACGGCGAACAACTGGCCCACCCCCAACCCCGCCGCCTGTCGTCCCACTTCGTCATGCGCCGCTTCGCTGTGCGCGCCCAGCTCCGCCATATCGCCCAGGACCGCCACCCGGCGGCCCTTGCAGGGAAGCGCCTGCAACGTTTGCAGCGCCACGGACATCGAATCCACATTCGCGTTATAGGCGTCGTCCAGCAAACGCACGCCGTTGAATTCCCCCAGCTCCAGCCGCATCTTCGGCGGCCGGCACTCGGCCAGGCCCCGGGCAATCGCCGCCCGGCCCAACCCCAGTTCCGTGCCGATCGCCAGCGCGAACAGCGCGTTGACGACCTGATGGCAGCCCAGCAACTGGATTCGATACTCGCCCGAAAGCTCGGCCTGCGGCCCCTCCACCCGGAACCTCGTGCCGCGCATGTCAACCCGCACCGCCCGCGCCCGCCAGTCGCTGCCAGCCCCGAATCCGACTCGCACCACCTGGGCCTCGGTGCGCTCCGCCAGGCGGCTTGTCCACGGATCGTCCCCGTTCACGAAAAGTTTCCCGTCCGCCGAGAGCAGTTCGGCCAGCGAGCCCTCCTCCCGCGCCACGCCGGCCAGATCATCGAAAAACTCCAAATGCTCGCGCCCGATGCAGGTGATGACCCCATGGGTCGGCCGGATCATCTTCACCAACGGTGCCAGTTCGCCCGGGTGATTGGTGCCCACTTCGAGCACCGCTGCTTCATGCGATTTCCGCAGCCGCAACAACGTCAGCGGCACACCGATGTCATTATTGAAGCTGGCCTCGCTCCACAGCGTGGCGCACTTTTGCCTCAGCACTGACGATACCAGTTCCTTAGTAGTGGTCTTTCCATTCGAACCGCCTACCGCCACGACGGGCAGCACAAAATCCTTTCGATACCGCGCAGCCAATTGGCCGAGCGCCTTGCGCGTGTCCGGCACGGCGATTAACGCGCAGCCGCTCCAGTCCACCGGCAGGCGCTCCCGCTTGACCACCATTGCCCCGGCGCCTTTGGCCGCCGCTTCCCGCAGAAAATCGTGCCCGTCGAACCGCTCGCCCCGCAAAGCAAAGAACAAATCCCCTGCCTTCACCCCGCGTGAGTCCGTAGCGACTCGGTGCACTCGAGTCTCGGGCAATCCGCTCAACTGCTCACCGGCGCAGGCGGTGGCGATAAACTGTAAGGAGCAAGCTTCCATGCAAATCCCAGTCTCTGTCCATTGTCGGCTCGGACAGCGGGGCTCAGGCCCGGGCCTCGCTAAGCCTTTCCCGCGACACGCCCGGGGTGTCCTCGGTCATCGGCCTCCGGGCGCCCAGCACTTCCAGGGTGATGGCGCGCGAATAGCCGTCCGATCCACCCGATGCCCGCTCGCGTCTCGCGGGCCGGTCGTGCCCTCGATCCTCGCTGCCGATAGCCGCGACGAAGAGGTGGTGTGAAATGAGGGGTAATGAATTCATTTTTGGCCTTTCTTCATTGGGTTGGTCTCATTGGGACCGCGCGGCCGCTGTTTTCAGGGGGCGGTCCACGGCGGGAGCCGCGAGGTTGGCCGGCGCCGGCGGCACTTCGCCGTCCTCCGGACGGATATTCAGATAATTGGCCACTCGCTCAGCGATGGCTTTGAACACCGGGGCGGCAATCTGTCCGCCATAGTAGCCTTGCTTCGGCTCGTCCATCATCACCGAAATACAAACCTCAGGATTGTCCGCCGGGAAGAAGCCGATGAACGAGGCGTAGTACTTGCCCGGGAGGTAGCCGGCGGGGCCGCCGGACTTCTGCGCCGTGCCGGTCTTCCCGGCTACGGTATAGTGCGCCAGGGCCGCTTTGGGCGCGGTTCCATCCGCCGAAACCACCGTCTTGAGCGCCGTTACCATCCGTTCCGCCGTAGCTTCGCTGATCACCTGGCGCACACGCTGGGGCGAATACTTGACCGCCACGTGGTGATCGCGTTTTTCGAGCCGATCCACAATCATCGGCCGCATCAGCACCCCTCGATTGGCGATGGCGCACATCGCCATCATCATTTGCAGGCCGCTCACCGCGATGCCATGGCCCATCGGAATCTGGGCAATCGAGACCCGGGACCAGCTCTTGACCGGATGCACTATCCCACTGACCTCCCCCTGCAGGGGCAGCCCCGTCCGTGTGCCGAAGCCGTAGCTACGGATGTAGTCATAGAGCCGCTTCTCCCCGAGCCGAATGCCGATCTTGGCAGCGCCGATGTTCGACGACTTGGTGATGATGTTCTCCACCGAGAGCGGCCCGTAGGATTCATGGTCGTGGAGCACCCGACCCGCGAAAGGGAAACGGCCATGCTCGCAGTCAAACACGTCGCTGAGCCCGACCACCCCCTCGTTGAGCGCGCCGGAGACTACGACAACCTTGAAGGTTGATCCCGGCTCCGCCACGTCGGCGATCACACGATTTCGCCGCGCGTCCGCGGATGCCGCACCGGGATTGTTCGGGTCAAAGGTTGGCAGTGTCGCCAGGGCCAGAATCTCACCCGTGCGCGGACGCACCACGATTCCCGACGCGCTGAGGGGCGCGTGTTTCTCCATCGCCTCGGCCAGGGCGGACTCGACCACATTCTGCACCACCGAATCAAGGGTCAGCACCACGTTCAAGCCATCGTGCGGCTCCACATCCTGCTCCCGCAAAGGAACCACCTCGCGCCCGGGCCGGTCGGTTTCGGTCAGCCGCCAGCCGCGCACTCCAGCCAGTTTCGAGTTGAAACTCCGCTCGACGCCGTCCTTACCCGAAGTCTCCAGCAACCGGCGGCCGCTGACCTCGCGCTCGTCCATGCCGACATAGCCCAAAACGTGTGCCGCCAGGTTTGTGTTCGGATACTCTCGCAACTGGTCGTCCAGTTTTTCCGCATAAACCGCCCCGCGGCGCAGGTCGCGGTAAAACATCTGTTCGGGCCGGGGCAACTTCTTCTCGTCTAACCCGAACGAGAGGTTGGTCATCGCCATCTGGATTTGCTGCCAGGTTTCAACCGGAACCTTGCGCTTGAGCACGACGTAGCGGTTGGTGCCGATCGTGCCCTGCGGGCTCTGTGCCAGGCGTGGCTTCAGGCGTTGCATCAGCTCGCTCTCGCCCACCTGCAGCAGCGGCGCAATTGCCCGGGCCACCTCCGCCTGACGGTTGCCAATCAGCGCCGGGTCCGCACACACCGTTTTCACGAACACGCTCGTCGCCAGCAGGTTGCCTTTGGCGTCGAGGATGTCGCCCCGCCGGGGTTCCAGCAGCAGTTCCCGGCGCGTGTTGTTGCGTGCTTTGGCGCTGAGTTCCTCATAGCGCAGTACCTGCAGATCCACCAGCCGGTAGCCCAAGCCGGCAAAGGCCACGCCCAGCAGTAAAGCCAGCAGCATCAGCCTTCGATATTGCAGTTGCTTCGCCATCGTAAACCGTTCCGCTAATTCGTTTCTCTGTCTGTTTGGTTTCTTGAAAATCACCGGCCGCCCGCGGCGATCGGTTCCTCATCCGACGGCGTCACGGGCGGCGGTAAATTGCTGTCTATTTCATTCCCATCTTCCAGGCTTCATCGTTCAGGTTTGCCGGCCGCCCGCGGCGATCGGTTCCTCATCCGACGGCGTCACAGGCGGCGGCAAAGTCCTGACTCAAAGCGCTCAGCGCTTGGACGGCTCTAACCTTTCGGCTCCGTCCCTGTCTCCTGCGGTGCAGCATATTGCTGTTCCCGTTCCGGCCGGGGCAACTCGCGCGCCGGCTCGTTCAACCGCAACACTTGTGTCTGCTGCGGCGGCACCAGCCCCAGGCCCAATTCCTGAATGCGCCTTTCCAGGTCGCGGGGCGACCGCATCGTGCCCAACTGTTTTCTCAGCTTCTCGTTCTGACAGACCAGCTCGGCCAAACGGAGCTCGCGCTTCTTGATCTGCCGGCCAAGCTGCGAAATCTGGTCTTTTTGCCAGACATAGCCCACCCCCGACCCGCCAATCAGCAGACACAGCAGAAACGCTTTCAGCGCCGGTCCGAACCGGATGGCCGCTGACTGATATTTTCGGTTCCGCGCCATATTATCCTGAGATTGTTCCTGATTCGTTCTCGCCGCTCGCGCGGCATCCATCATCAAGCTTCTCCAGCACCCGCAACTGCGCGCTGCGGCTGCGGGGGTTGGCCGCGACTTCCGCCGGGCTCGGCCGGGTCGGCTTCCGCTCTACCCACTTCAGCTCAGGCGCGCGCGGCTCACGCAACTCCGGAACATCCATTCCTCCGGTGAATGTGTAATCCCGCGCCCGCGCGCGCCCGAAATCCTTCACCCTTCGATCTTCCAGCGAATGAAACGTGATCACTGCCAGTCGTCCGCCGGACTTCAGCACCTTCAGCGCCCCCGCCAGCCCTCGTTCCAAAGAACTTACTTCGTCGTTGACCGTCATCCGGATCGCCTGAAACACCCTGGTCGCCGGATGCGTCTTCCGTCCGCGACGGGGCGCCAACTGCTCAATGAGTTCTGCCAACTGCCGCGTCGTCTCAAACCGGCGGCGTTCGCGCTCCCGTGCCATCGCCCGCGCAAACCGCCGCGCGTTGCGTTCGCCGCCCAGTTCCCAAAGAATCTTCGCCAGATCTTCCGCGGTCGCCCCGTTCACTATGCTGGCCGCCGTCACCGCCTGCCGCCGATCCATCCGCATGTCCAACGGCCCGTCCTGTTGGAAGCTGAAGCCTCGTTCAGCCTCGTCCAGTTGCGCTGAACTCACACCCAGGTCCAAAAGCACCCCGTCGCAACTGTTCAGCGGCACCCACGCCGCCAGGTCCGCGAAATCTCCCTGGCGGATCTCGAACCGCCCGGAGAATTCGGTTAATCTCCGCTTCGCTGCCTCAACCGCCGTCCCATCGCGGTCGCATCCATACAACCATCCATCGGGCGCACTCGCCGCCAACAGAGCGGCCGCGTGCCCAGCCCCGCCGATGGTTCCGTCCACCCACCGCCCGCCCGGCCCCAGCCGCAACGCGGCCAGCACCTCTGCCACCATCACCGGGCTGTGCGTGTACTCTGGCACCCCTCATCGGTCCTTGTCAGATCACGCCTTGCCTGCGCGAAAAATCCGATTCGCGACCCGCCCCCACCTGCCTTCCGCTAGGCCGGGCTTTGTCTCGCCTTGCGGAGCCGCTGCGGGCTTCGTTGGAGCGGCCGGCTCTCTGGCCGGGACAAGTTCCGGGTCTGCATCCCTCAAGTCATTGCGCACCACTCTGACCCTGTCCAACGACAGCTCGCCTTGCACCGGTGGTTTCGGGAACCGCGGAATGGCTGGCTTCACCACCTTGCCCCGCGCCGCCCCAAACCACCCGCTCAACTTCGCCCTTACCGAGTTGAACAGCGCCGCTGCCCTGTGCCACCGCACCCCCGGGAGCTCTTGGCCGCCAACGTTTCCGGCCGCCGTCCGATCTCGCGCCCCGCTTTGCAGCCCGGCTACCGCCATCCCACCCGAACTCGAAACTCCGCGGCCCGCTTCGGACGCGCCCTCCCCTCCGCTAGCCCGCAGCGACAATCCCTGCGCCTGCCTGCCATTCGATTTCGCCTTGCTGCTGAATGGATTTCGCGCCGGGCCAAACTGGGGCAGCAGTCGCTGGTGGGTCAACCGGTAACTATTCGGAGTGTCTTGGACCCCAACCAGGCTCTTGCCGCTCGTCAGTAATCGCACCAGGCTCATAAATCATTCCATCAGCTTAAAGGCTTCCTGCGCCATGACCGCATCCGACGCCTTGACGTTCTCGAAACGTTGCGGACTCCAAATCTCAAAGCGGTCCAGCAGTCCGACCAGCACCGCTTCGTCGCCGATCCCAGCGTTCCTTGCCATCTGTTCCGGCAGGCAAATCCGCCCGGCCTTGTCCAGCGCCACCTGCACCGACTCGCTGCCGATGAACCGCTTCAGTACCACTTTGCTCGAGTCGCTGTTCGGCATGGCATCCACATCGCGCATCAACTTCGCCATCTGTTCCGGCGGCAACACCCGGAGGCACGGACCTTCTTTCGCCTTCGGCCAGAGAATCAGCGTCAGCTCCGTGCCTGCCTTGGCTGGCCGCCACTTTGCTGGTATCTGGACACGACGCTTCTCGTCCACGCCATGCCGATACAGCGAGTTGTAGTACGTCGGCTCAGTTGTCTCGTTCAGTTCCATTCTTATTCACAGCAGAACAGCGATGCACTTCTGCCCCACTTCGCCCCACTTTTATACACTAAGCCCCACTCCGTCAACACCTTTCCACAGATTTTATGAAAAAGTTATTCACAACTTGTTCCCGCTCCAACGCTGCCCATTCAGGTGCCCTGGAGCCCTGATAACATTGAGCTGAGTGCACCGGCTCGATCCTTGGACGGCCAATCACAATCATCGCCAGCATACCGCCCTGTGATGCACCCTGAACCGCTCCGCACGCGGGAAAGCGCATTTTCTTCTCACCGGTTCGCCTCGGCTGGTTTTGGTCGCCTCTTGTCGCCTTGTCACGCTGGCCAAATGGAATAATGCTCTGGCCGAATGCTAACGGCGGACTTCGACTTTGAGTTGCCGGCAGAACTGATCGCGCAAGTGCCTGCACCTCAGCGCGACTTGTCCCGTCTGCTGGTTCTGCATCGTCCCTCCGGTCAGATTGAACATCGCCGGTTTCGCGACCTGCTGGAGTCCCTGCATCCCGGAGATCTCTTGGTCCTCAACAATTCAGGCGTGATCCCTGCTCGCCTCCGCGGTAGGAACGAACATACCGGCGGCCAGTTTGAAATCCTGCTGCTCGAAGAGAACGCAATGAATGATTGGTGGGTGATGCTGCGGCCGGGGAAACGGGCGCGGGCGGGGACGGAGATTGTTCTCGTGGATGCGCGCGGCCAGCCCAGCGGCGTGCGCGCTGCCGTCCTCGAAACTAACGCGGAAGGCCACCGGCGGCTGCGCTTCACGGGTACGCCGAGCATCGCCGAAGTGCTTGATGCGCTCGGCGAGGTCCCGCTCCCTCCTTACATCGTGCGCGATGACCGCAGCAGAATGCAGGCGGACCGGGAAAGGTACCAGACTGTCTTCGCACGACCTGCCGGCTCGGTCGCAGCCCCGACGGCGGGACTGCATTTCACCGAGGAGTTGCTCGCCGCCATGAGGACACGCGGCGTCCAGGTTTGCTTTCTCACGCTGCACGTTGGGCTGGGAACGTTCGCCCCGGTGAAGGCCGCCACCCTCGCCGCTCACACCATGCATGAAGAGCGTTACGAGCTGAGCGAGGAAACTGCCCGCGCGATCAACGAGGCGAAATCCGCGGGCCGCCGCGTCATCGCCGTTGGCACCACCGTGGTGCGCGTGCTGGAGACCGTTGCCGCGCAAGCCGCTTGCGCTACCAGCCCGCTCCAGCATCCTTCGGCTGCGGTCGTGGTGCCCGGCGCCGGCAGGACCCGCATTTTCATTCATCCCCCTTATGCCTTCAAGGTCGCGGACGCGCTGCTGACCAACTTCCATCTGCCCCGCTCCACGCTCCTCATGCTGGTGAGCGCCTTTGCCGCGCCGAGTTCGACCCGCGGCCGGGAAATGATACTCTCCGCCTACGCTGAAGCCATCCGCGAGCACTATCGGTTTTTCAGCTATGGCGATGCGATGTTCATCATATGAAGACCTCCACTCCCAACTATCAACCATCAACTCCCCTCCCCTTCGTCCTGGTCAACATGGCCATGACCGCGGACGGGAAGATCGCCACCGCCAACCACTCCATCTCGTCCTTTGGGAGCAGGCGGGACCAGGATCATCTGCTTCAACTCCGCGCCACCGCCGACGCGGTCATGGCGGGCGCGCGCACGGTGGATCTGAACCCCGTCAACCTCGGCCCCGGTCCCGCGAAGTATCGGCGGCTGCGCCTGCGGCGCGGCTTGGCAGATTTCAATCTGCGGGTCATCGTTAGCCGTGGCGGCACCGTCAATCCCAATGCGGAGATCTTCCGGCGCCGGTTCTCACCGATCATCATACTGACGACCAGACGCGCGCCCGCCCGCCGCCTCAAGAGGCTGCGCGCGCTGGGCGCCGAAATCAAAATCTGCGGCGCCCGGGAGATTGACCTCCCGCGCGCGCTGCGCTGGCTGCGCCGGAAGTGGGGGATCAAGCGCCTGCTCTGCGAAGGCGGCGGCGAACTCAATGATGCCCTGTTCCGCGCCGGCCTAGTGGACGAACTGCACGTGACGGTCTGCCCGAAGATCTTCGGGGGCTCCGGGGCGCCAACAATCGCTGACGGTTTGGGCGCAGCCAACCTGGCCCAGGCAACCCGACTGGAGCTCCAATCGGCCCGGCGGCATGGTGATGAAATGTTCCTCGTATACCGCGTCCCCAAGTTATCGTCACCAAAGGAACTCGACCGCGTCTTGCTGTCGAATGCGGTGGCGCTACCTTATGGCAGCCGTGCCCCGGAACGCACATGAATTCAACGGCCAACGAACCTCTTCAAAAAGCGCTAACCCGATTGGGCTTCAGTCTCCTTGCCCTAGGCGTGTTATTCGGGGTGGGAACCTCAACTCGGGCCGACGTTTATCCCAGGATCGAGGCTTCTTTCGCTATTGCGGGCCTGGCCACCGATCCGTTCGATTATGCGCAGACAGAGGTGCGCGTACAGATATCCCCGCCCGACGGCACGACAAATTCGTTGCCGGCATTTTTCGATGGTGGCACGACCTGGCGGGTGCGCCACACACCAACCCTGCCCGGCCTTTACCGGGTGGCCGGGGTTACGTTGAACGGGCAGCCGCTCACACCGACTAATTTGCAGCCGGCCTCCTGGACGGTCAGTGGCATTCCGACGAGCCCGGGATTCGTTCGCGTTGATCCGGCCAACACCAACCGGTTCATCACCGGCAACGGACGCCGCCATCTTCCGCTGGGACACAATGTCGCCTGGTGGACGAACAACACCTACCTGCCCGGCATCTTTGCCAGGCTGGGTGGCGCGCGAGAGAATTGGTCGCGGGTCTGGATGACCCACTTTTACGACAGCCTTAATCTGGAGTGGCCCAAAGTCGGCAGTTTCGGCACCTACAGCCTGTCGGTGGCCCAGAAATGGGATGCCATCGTTTCGGCGGCCGAGCAGAGCGGCATCTTCTTCCAGGTCACCCTGCAGCATCACGGCCAATACGCGAGCGTCCCCGGCAGCAACGTCAACCCGAACTGGGAGCAGAATCCCTATAACACGGCCAACGGCGGTTTTCTGGCGGATGCGACGCCGTTCTTTACCGACGCCCAAGCCAAGGCGCTGACGAAACGAAAGTATCGTTACATTGTCGCGCGCTGGGGCTACTCGCCGGCGATCATGGGCTGGGAACTGTTCAACGAGGTCCAGTTCACCGACGCCGCCTACGCCAACCAGTGGACCAACATCGCGGCCTGGCACGATGAAATGGCCCAGTTCATCCGCTCGCAGGACCGCTATCAGCATCTGATCACGACGAGTTCAGAGCTCGGCCAGCCGATCTGGACCCAATGCGATTATTACCAGCATCATGATTACCCCAGCGATCTGATTTCATCGCTGCGGGACGCGCCGGGTGTTCCGGCAGGTCAGCCGATCAGGCCAATCTTCAGCGGCGAATGCGGCCGGGATTCCACGCCCTACTTCGGGTTTCATGCGCCGCTTTGGGCGGGGCTGATGGCGGCCCAATCGGGTGCGGCCGGGCAGTGGTACGGGGACCAACTGGAGGCTGAACGGGCTTACAACCTGTTCCGGCCGGCCCGGGATTTCGTCCTATCCTCGGGGCTCGCCGACCAAGACACCCTCACCAAGTCAGCACCACATGTCACCTGTGCTCAGAACACCGGCCTGGTGTTCAGCCCCGGCGCTTACTGGCAGGCGGCAACGCAAACCGTCTTTACCGTGGGCGACGTGGCGCCGGACGGCATTGGCGATCTGCCACGCTATCTGCAAGGCTATTATCACCGGGATTGGGGCTCGAACTTCACCTTTCTGGTTAACTATCCTCCGGGCGGCGGCACCTTTGCGGTTCAAGTCACGCAGGTGGCAGCGGCCGGGGCGGGACTGACCCTTACCGTGGATGGGGTGACGGCAGATTTGATCACCTTCCCGCAAACGGGCGCGGATCACAGCACCAACGTGACCCTGACCGCGAGCATGGCCTCCGGGCAGCATACGGTGCATCTGATCAACCCCGGGTTGGATTGGCTGGTCATTGGTGACATCACGCTCAATCCTTATGTGCCAATTCTGGGTGCTTATCAGGTCGGCAACAGCAACTTCGCCGCCCTTTGGCTCTGGCACCGCACCAACATTTACAATCCCACCGCTACCGCCACCGTGAGCGGCACTTTCCCGCTCAGTGGCCTGCAGGCCGGCACTTATGCCGCAACCTGGTGGGACACGTTTTCCGGCCTGGCGCTCAGCAACTTCACGTTCACGGTAGCGGGCAGCAACGCCGTGACCCTGGCGACGCCGGCAATTCTGCGATCAGCCGCGCTTTACGCCGGCCCGCCTCCGCAGGGCAGCATCGCCGCTCCTCTGCTCACGCAGATCCTGAGCACCAATTCGCCACCGCTCACTCTGCCGCTGGCGATTACCAATCGCGGCGGCCTGCCGCTGGCCTACTCGCTCGGTGTAACCGGCGCGGCGCCGGTTCTTTATGCGGCGGTCAACTCCACGCAACTGGAGGGGCCGGTTTTTGCCTGGAAGGACATTTCGGTAGTGGGAGTAGATCTCACGACCAACTTCACGGCGCTGGCGGCCCCGAAGAACGCAAAAGATGAGGGCATTGCGGGCCCAGTCAACATTGGCTTTGGCTTTCCGTTCTTCAGCGGGGGACAGTCGCCGGGCGTGTTCACCCAGCTTTACGTGTCGCCCAACGGGTTTGTCACGTTCAGCCCTTTCAGCGGCGACACGTCCACCAACCGGGCGTTGCCGGGCACCCAGGCGCCCACCAACCTGATCGCGTGCTTCTGGGATGACCTCAACCTCAGCACGAGCGGCCGCGTTCATGCGGCGGCCGATCCCATCACCGGCACGTTCACGCTGCAGTTTCAGAATGCGCCCGTCAAGAACGCCGGTAGCGCCACGGTCACCTGCCAACTCATCCTGAAGACCACTGGCGAAATCCTGATGCAGTACCAGGCCATTGGTCTGAGCAACGCCTGCACGGTGGGTGTGCAAAACGCCGCGGCCAACCAAGGCTTTCAGGTGGTGTACAACCAGAGTTTTCTGCAAAGTGGCATGGCCGTGCGGCTCAGCCCGACCCCTTGGCTGGGACTGGCGGCCAACGCGGGGCTGGTGCCCAAGTTGAACACTGATGTTGTGAACCTTACCTTCAATCCGACAAGTGTTCCGGCCGGCGTCTACACCGCCACGCTGCTGGTCAAGACCGCCGATCCTGCGCTGCCGTTGACCGTGCTGCCTCTCAGCTTGAGAACGACACCCCTGTCCCCCATCGAGCAGTGGCGCTTCGCTCATTTCGGCATAGCGGATAACACGGGCATCGCCGCCGATGACGCCGACCCGGAGCACGACGGCCTGATCAACCTCTTCGAATACGCCTTTAACACCGACCCGGATGTTCCTAATCCGTCCCCGATGTCTTATGCGCTGGTCGGAGGCCACCTGACGATCACCCTCAGGCGTGCCCATCCGGCCCCGGCGGACATCACTTACCTATTCGAGGTGGCCGGGGATGTCATTGCCGGCCCATGGCAAGCCGGTCCGAGCTTCACGACGCAAACGGTCGCCGAGAATCATGATGGCACGGAAACCGTGACGGTCGTTGATAATACAGCGGTGCCCTCCTCGGCGGCCCATTTCCTGCGCATCCGGATCAGCCGACCGTAGGTGTAATGAGGCCTGCCGCCCCAGAGGCACACACTGGGCCGCCCTTTCAAAGGAGGTCTTTGAAGCATTCCGCCGCGGCTTCCCAATCCACCGTCTCATCGGGCTTTTTCCCCAACTTATCGTACCACCGCCGGCGGGCCTTCTTGTCATCCACCGCAATGCGGGCGGCGATGCACAGCACATCCTCGGCCACTTCGATGGGGACCACAATAACACCATCCCAATCCGCGCCGATGATATCGCCGGGCCGGACCAATACACCCCCGCATCCGACCGGGACCTCGACGTCGAGCAGCTCGACGCGGCCGGGGATGATAGTTCGGCCGATGCCGCGGCAGGCCACCGGCCCCTTTTGCAGGATGATCTCATCGGTGTCGCGCGCATAGCCGTCGGTGACAATGCCCGCCACGCCGCTAGCCTGCATGGCCATGGAGTTGTTGGAGCCCCAGTAACCACACTCGCGCGCGCCGTTGGTGGAGGTGACGACCACGCAGCCGGGCTTGACCTTGAGCTGGGCATGCATGCCGCCCATCTGATCCCAGAGGGCGTGCTGTTTGAGGGCGTCCTTGCGCTCAAGAACCGGCATGCGGCGGTTGGTCGGCGCGACCCGCATGGTGATGGCCGGCCCCCAGAACCTCATACCCATCCACAGCGGGCGAATGGCCGCGTCGAGCAGTGTTAAATCGGCCCGCCCGACCGCGTCGAGGCCGTCGGTGACATCCGTGACGCGGAGGAACCGGTTGAAGCGTGCTGCCAGCGCATAAGGGTCCTTGCCGGGGGCAGCGGGGGCCCGGGCTGGGGCTGAGGTTGACGACGTTTCGGCGCCAACCAGCGGCTGGGCCGCCCCGGCGACCAGAGCCACGGCTGAAACCTTGAGAAAGTCCCGCCGGGAAGACAGGGAGCCATTGCCCGGAGGGGCTTCAGAATCGCTTTGTTCAGGGGCCGAGAAGGGTTGGCCAGTACTTTCACCGATGGATTTCATAAGCGGTTTTGTGGCACGCCGGAGCCGTTCGCTCAAGGCCAAATAATCGCTGAGGTTGCCGCCGGGCGTCGTCGTCAAAACTCACTACTGAATTTCCGCTCGAAAAGCCGGAGCGCAGTAGGCACTCTCACGCGGTTCACGCAACGCAATGAAGATATTTGCCTTGTTTGCTGCCGTCGCCGTTACCGTTCTTTCGTCCCAATCGGTTCGAGCCGAAGCCGTCTTGCGCGACTTCATCACCGCGCGCGGCAGCCAACTGATCGAGCGCGGCAAACCCTTCCGCTTCATCTCGTTCAACATCCCCAACCTCACCTACACCGAAGACGACATGCGGTTCGAACAGTTGAGCGGCTTCCGGCTGCCGACGGCGTTCGAGATTGACGACGCGCTGGCCACCATCCAGCAAATGGGTGGCCGCGTCGCGCGCACCTACGTATTGTCGGTGCGTAAGACAAATGACCCGCCCGACCTCCCGCGCCACATCCTGGCCCCGGGCAAGCTCAACGAACGGGCCATGGTGGTGCTGGATCAGGTGCTGGCCACGGCAAACCGCCGGGGCCTGCACCTGATCATCCCCTTCGTTGACCAGAACAGTTGGTGGGGCGGCATCGAGGAAATCGCCGGGTGGCGCGGGAAGCCCAGGGACGCATTCTTCACCGACCAGGAGGTAAAGGAGGACTACAAGGGGCTGGTCAGCCTGGTCCTGCACCGGACCAATACGCTCACGGGCACACGTTACCTGGACGACAAGGCGGTGCTGGCGTGGGAATTGGGCAATGAATTGAAGGCGCCCAGGGAATGGGTGCGCGAGATGGCCCCCTACCTCAAGCAGCTCGACCCGAACCACCTGGTGGCCGAAAGCTATTTCACGGACCCCGATAACGCCGGGGTGGACATCGTGCAGGACCACCTTTACCAGGGCGACCCGGTCAAGATGATCGAGCAGATCCAGGCCAGCGTGAAGCGCGCCGCGGGCCGCAAGGTCTATATGGTGGGCGAGTTCGGCTTCATCAGCACCGAGGGCATGCGCGCCATCATGGACACGATCATCCAGGACCAGGCCATTGCCGGCGGCCTCATCTGGTCGCTCCGTTTCCATAACCAGGACGGCGGCTACTACTGGCACCATGAACCCTACGGCGGGGACTTCTTCAAGGCTTACCACTGGCCCGGCGGCCCAGCCGGCGAGCCCTACGATGAAACCCGCTTCATGCACCTGGTCCGCGCCAAGGCCTGGCAGATTCAAGACCGCCCCGCGCCACCGCTCGAACCGCCCGCGGCGCCGGACCTATTCCGAGTGACCGACGGCGGCATCATCACGTGGCGCGGCTCGGCGGGCGCGGCGGCTTACGAACTGCAGCGCGCCGACCAGCCCAACGGCCCGTGGCAGACTATCGCCGGTCAGCTCACTGACGACGCGGCTCAATACCGCCCGCTCACTGTGGACGAGTCCGCACAACCCGGCCGCCGCTATTACTACCGCCTGGTCGCCCGCAACGAAGCCGGCAGCTCGCTCCCCTCCAAGGTCTTTGGCCCCGTTACCATCCGCTGCCGCACCCTCGTGGACGAGTTCCCAAACCTGTCGCGCACCTTTCGCAAAGGCGGCAAGCTCGAGCTCCGGAGCAACGAGGCGCGCAATTACAAGGAAGACTGCCACCGCCTCTGGGGCGCTCCGGGCGCCTGGATCGCCTACCAGGTTCCAAGCCGCATCATTGCCGCCCGCGCCTATGCCTTCGGCGAGCAAGGCGAGCCGGCGCTCGAGTTCTTCGCCGGGAGCGAGCCCGGCAAGGGCCCCGCCCTCACCGTGCGCGCACAGGATTCCTACGCCGGCAAGGAAATGTACAACTTCCGCTGGCCGCGACTCTACACCCTCGAAGCCGTCCCCGGCGACACCTCCGCCCTCACCATCCAGTTCCGGAAGGACACCCAGCTCTCCCGCGTGGAAATCGAATACTAACCCCCTCCGCCACCGCCGTCCCCCCCCCGCCCGCGCCTCGGGTTTCGGCGTTCGCACCTCTCATTCTCTTCGGATTTCGGGAATGACCCCTACTTTACCACGCTTACCCCAACCCCGCTACCCGCAGGTTCCGAAGGCAGGGCGCTTTCGCCGAAAGCGCCGCCAGCCCCCGGGCAGCAACCTCGCGGCACTTACCTTGCCTCCACGAGCTCGACACGCACCGCCCTGCCCCGTGCCCGCGCCACACGCGCTACGGTGGACAGCGGCATATCTTCGGCGTGGCTCTCCAGCCGCGAAATCGCGGACTTCTTCGTTTTGGCGAGGCGCGCCAGCCCTTCCTGCGCCACCCCCGCCTCTTCTCGGGACTGCCGCGGCATCACGCCAATGTTGAACTGCCCGCAGCCGACCTCGAAATCCTCCGTGAACGCCTGGTCGGCGCGCTTACGTTGTTCAACCCCACGGCGCAGTTCCGCTGGGCCTCTCCGTTCTCCGCAGTTCCCAGCAGCTACCGGCCAAGCCTGTCTTGTTTCCGGACACACGCCCCCTCCGCTTCCCCGCAAACGGCCCCAAGCACAAATCCAGGGCATTAGAGCAGCAGCCAGCCGCACATTAATGCTCCCTCCGCTTCGCTGGCACAAATACTGCGGATGCTGGCCTCGGCAGGACCAGTAAACGGACGTTGCGGGTTCCTGGACGCCAACTTGATTTTGCTGAATGAAAGGCAAACGTGTGTACATGGGGCAAGTACTCAAAACCGGGGTCGCCAGCCTGGCGCTGGCTTCGCTGTCCGTCACCGCTTGGGCCGCCGGGGGGGAGGGAACCAATGATCTCGCGGCGGTCCAGGTTGACAGGGTCGTCGGCGCATCCAAGCCCGAACAGAAGGTCACGGGCGCCCCGTCGGCCGTCAGCATCGTCACCGCGGGTGGGCGGCAGTTCCGCCGCCACCTCACCGACAAGTCCTGAAATCCTGAGGCTTCAGCAACGACCCACGCAGGAACCAACGATCGAAACGATGAAACCATTCCGTGACCTGCCCATCCAGCGGAAGCTGCTGGTGATGACGCTGCTCATCTGCGGCGCCATCCTGTTCGTTGCCATCGCGGCGCTCTTCACCTTCCAGGTGGTGAACTTCCGTTCCAGCCTCCAGCGCGACACCGCCACCCTGGCGGCCATCATCGCCAACAACAGCAGCGCCGCCCTCGCCTTCAAGAACCCCAAAGCCGGCGCCGAGGTCATCGGTTCCCTCCAGGCCAACCCCACCGTGATAGCCGCCTGCCTGGCTCTGCCCGACGGATCGCGATTCGCTCAGTTCGGAAAGCCTGAGGGGGCGATTGGTCTGTCGCAGTTCCCGCCAGCGGCAGGGTTCCGGTACAGCGGCAGATACCTCCTCTGGACCCAGCCAGTTAAGCTGGACCAGAAGAAGGTGGGCACGCTTTACCTGCGCTTGGACTACCGCCAAAGCTTCCAGGAGCTCGTCGGTCTCTATGGGCAGGTGACCCTCGGGGTCATGGGCACCTCCATCGCTCTGGCGGTGCTCCTTACCGGCCGCTTGCGGCGTACCATTACTGACCCGGTCCTCAAGCTCGCCGAGCTCGCCCATAGCGTCGGCGAGAAGAAGGACTACTCGCTCCGCGGCACCGTCACCAGCCGGGGCGACGAGCTGGGCCGGCTCACCGAAGGTTTCAACCAGATGTTGAGCCAGATCGAGAGGCAAAACGGGGCGCTCCAGATCGCGCAGAACCAACTGGCCCGGCAGGTGGAGGAGTTGAAGGAGCGGGCGCGGCTGGCGTCTTTCGATGCCGTCGTGGGGCTGGCGCTCACGCGCAATGACAATCTCCAGGGTATACTGCAGCAGTGCACCCAAGCCGTGGTTGATTACCTGGGAGCGGCGTTCGCCCGCATCTGGACACTCAACCGGGCGGAACAGGTTTTGGAACTCGAGGCCAGCGCCGGCATCTACACACACTGCAACGGCGCGCACCAGCGCGTGCCCGTGGGGCAGTTCAAAATCGGGCTGATTGCCTCGCGCGGTGAGCCCTTGCTGACGAACACGGTCGTGGGCGACAAGCGCGTGCATGATCAAGAATGGGCCAAGCGCGAAAAAATGGTTTCTTTCGCCGGTATTCCGTTAATGGTAGGCAACAAACTCGTCGGCGTCGTGGCCATGTTCGGCCGGCAACCGATCACCGAAACCGCCTTTCAAACCCTGGGGTCCGCGGCCAACGCCATCGCGCTCGGCATCGAGCGCAAACGGACGGAGGCGGCCCTCCGGGAAAATGAAGAGCGCTTCCGCAGCCTCTTCGAGAACGTCCGCATCGGCCTGTACCGCTGCACGGCCGACGGACGTGTGCTCATGGGCAACCCGACCTTCTTCCGGATGCTGGGCTGCGATGCGCCTGAACTCACGTACGCGAAGGCGCGGGGCGGGCTCAGCTCGGATCTTCTGAAGACTCTGGATGGCAGCAGCGCCAAAGCGCCGGCGTCGATCAATTTGGACGAAGTCAGCAGTGAAGCCCCAGGATCCCGTCGGCGGTTCAGGAATCTTCTGGAGGCCGAAGGCGAGGTGGTCGGCGCGGAAAGTTGTTGGAAGCGGATTGACGGCAGCGTGATTCATGTCCGCGAGAGTGCGCGCGCCTTCCGCAATGCTCAGGGCACCCTTGTGTACTCCGAGGGCACCGTGGAAGACATCACGGAACGGAAGAAGGCGGAGGCGGAATTGGATAAGATGCACCGAGAGTTACGGGAAGCCTCCCGCCAGGCGGGCATGGCCGAGGTCGCCACGGGCGTCCTCCACAACGTCGGCAATGTCCTGAACAGCGTTAACGTTTCCACCATCCTCATCCGCGAGAAGCTGCGCGACTCGGAGGTTGCCAGCCTGGTCAAGCTCGGCGGCCTCCTCCAGCAGCATGAGGCCGACCTCCCCGGCTTCCTCACCGCCCATCCCAAGGGCAAACTGGTTCCCCGCTTCATCATCCAACTGGCCGACCAAATCGGGGCCGAGCATACGCTGTTGCAAGAAGAGCAGGACAAGCTGACCCGCAACGTCGAGCATATTAAGGAAATCGTCTCCATGCAGCAAAACTATGCCCGCGTCTCCGGCATCATCGAGCCCATCTCCGTCGCCAAGCTTCTGGATGATGCCCTGCAGATCAACGCGGCCGGCTTCGCCCGCCATGGCGTTCAGGTCGTGCGCCAATATTCGGACGTGCCCCCGGCCACGGCGGACAAACACAAGGTCCTCCAGATCCTCGTCAATCTGGTGCATAACGCCAAATACGCCCTGGACGATTCCGACCGTGAGGATAAGCGAATTACCGTCGGCGTCGGCATGAATGGGGGCAACCGCCTCAAAGTCACCGTCAGTGACAACGGCATCGGCATCCCCCCGGAAAACCTGACCCGCATCTTCTCCCACGGCTTCAGCACCCGCAAGGGCGGCCACGGCTTCGGCCTGCACAGTGGGGCCAACGCCGCCAAAGAAATGGGCGGTCAGTTAAGCGTCCACAGTGAAGGCGCGGGCCAAGGCGCCACTTTCACCCTCGAGCTTCCCCTGGCCCGCCAGACAACGGAGCAAAAGATTGATACCTCAATGAAACGCAGGACGGAAACATGAGCCACTCCGACACACTTAAGAACAATCGCATCCTGATCATCGACGATAATCCCTCGATCCATGAGGATATCCGCAAAATCCTTGGGGGCCAAGGGGAGCGAAACGAGGCGCTCGGCAGCACCAAAGCCTTGCTCTTCGGTGACGCCCCCACCCAGTCCGAGCACACCCGCTTTGAGATTGATTCCGCCCACCAAGGCAAGGAGGGGTTGGAGCTGGTGCAGCGGGCGGCCGAAGCCGGCCGGCCCTACGCCATGGCGTTCATTGATGTGCGCATGCCCCCCGGCTGGGACGGCGTCGAGACCATCACCCGCATCTGGAAACTGTATCCGGACCTGCAAGTCGTTATTTGCACCGCCTACTCCGACTACTCCTGGGCGGAGATGATCCACCAGATCGGCAAGACCGACAGCCTGGTCATTCTCAAGAAGCCATTCGACCCCATCGAAGTATTGCAGTTGGCGCATGCCCTGACCGAAAAGTGGCTCCTCAGTCATCAGGTAAAGAACCGTCTGAAGGACCTCGACCAGGCCGTCAGCCAGCGGACGACCGAGCTCCAGTCCGCCAACGAGCAGCTCAAGAAGGAAATCGCCGAGCGCATGCAGGTGGAAAAAGCCTTGCGCCTCTCCGAAGAACGCTTCTCCAAGGCCTTCAAAGCCAGCCCCATGCCTTTGGCGATCCAGTCCCTCCGGCAGGAAAAATTCCTGGATGCCAACCAGGGCTTCCAGCAACTGACCGGGTTCAGTCACGCCGAGCTCATCGGGCGCACCCCGCAAGAGTTAAACATCTGCGGCGATCCCGCTGAGGACACCACCGTCTTCGAGAAGCTCCATCAGCAAATGTCCGTCCGCAACCTCCCCCGCCGCTTCCGCACCAAGTCCGGCCAACTGCGGGACATTCTGCTGTCGGTGGAACTGTTCGAGTTGGACGGCGAACCGCTCCTCCTGACCATCGCGCAGGATATGACCGAGCAAATCACCCTCGAGAACCAGCTCCGCCAGGCCCAGAAAATGGAAGCCGTGGGCCAGTTGGCGGCCGGGGTGGCCCATGACTTCAATAACATCCTGACCGTCATCCAGGGCCACTCGGCCCTGCTGCTCGCCACGAAACCGCCCGAATCCACCGACCGCAAACCCCTCCAGACGATCGCCGCGATGTCGGAACGAGCCGCCAACCTCGTGCGCCAACTGCTCACCTTCAGCCGCAAGCAGTTCGTCAAGATGGCCCCGATGGATGTTCGCAGCACCCTCTCCGCCATCTCGGACATGCTGCCCCACGTGCTGCCTGAAAACATCGTCGTGACCATCAACGTGGCTGCCGACCTGCCCCGGATCAACGCGGATGCGGGGATGATGGAGCAGATGCTCATGAACCTGGCCGTCAACGCGCGCGATGCCATGCCGCAAGGCGGCCGGCTAACCCTCAGTGCGGACGCCATCGAAATCAGTCCCGACCTGGCCCGGAACAACCAGGATGCGCGTCCCGGCCGGTTCCTGTGCTTGAACGTCGCCGACACAGGTTGCGGCATGCCGCCGGACGTCCTATCCCACATCTTTGAGCCCTTTTTTACCACCAAACCGGTCGGCAAAGGCACTGGCCTGGGTCTGGCCACGGTTTATGGGATCGCCAAACAGCACGAAGGCTGGGTCGAGGTCCACAGCCAGCCCGGCGAAGGTTCCACCTTCCGGATCTGCCTTCCCGTCCGCAACGTCGAGCCCAAGCCTGAGCCCGCCCCGTCGGCGCCAGAGCCAGTGCGCCGTGGCAGCGAGACCATCCTGATCGTGGAGGACGAACCGACCGTCCGCGAGTTTATAGTCGAAGTGCTGCGTTCCCATGGATATCAGACCATCGCCGCCGAGTCGGGCCCGCAGGCCCTCGAGCGCTGGGCGCAAAACCGTGGCAAGATAGACCTCCTGCTCACGGACATGGTGATGCCCGGCGGCCTTACCGGGCGGCAAGTGAGCGAGCGTTTGTTGGCAGAGGACCCGGCCCTGAAGGTGCTCTATTCCAGCGGCTACAGCGCCGGCATGGCCGGGAAAGACGTCGCCGTTCTCAAGGAAAAGAACTTTCTGCCCAAGCCCTACTGTCCAACCAAGCTGCTCGAGATCCTCCGCCGCTGCCTGGATGGGCCCGCGAATTAACTCCCCTGGTTCAACTGTGAAGCGAGATCGTGATTACGGGGGGCGATCCGGCCAAGTACAAAGAGCGCGCTTTGAAAGCCGGCGCGGCGGGCTTCTTCCCGAAGCCAATCAAGCCCGATGAACTGCTCGGCGCGATTCGCCAGCTCCTCGGAGAGAATACAACTTCCACGTCCGCGCCGCCCTCGAACTGCGCGGCGCCATCTTTGGTGAAATAGAGAAAAACCGCGGGGTAATATGAATCAAGGGCAAGTGTCACCCTTCCAAATGACACTTGCTCGGGATCGGTGCAATGTTGTGGACGTGGGCCTGCTGATCGCGGAAACGCTCTACAGGAAGAGGGTCACCCAGTAAATGAGATTGTCATATTCTGTTGACGCCAAAGGAATAGCCACGTGAGCCTGGGGCCATGGCTCGGAAGCGTATCACCGCAACCCCAACTCGCTCGCGCTGTCCGCGCCGTAGCCTTGGCGAAGGCCGGGCCGCCCCCGCCCCACCACCTGCAGCCCGTCCAGGCCCACGCACAAGAGTTCTTGCCCCAGCCGACTCTGCGGCGATGGAATGACGCCCATGAAGGCCTCAGTAGAGCGGGTTTTTGACCCGTCCCTTGAGGTGAACTAATACTGTTAGGCAGCGAGATTATGTCACGCTATCTGCCAACGCCCAGAGGCGGAGTTGCTCTATTCTCTTCACACGCTGACATGGGCTTGGCTATGCTGCGGCCATGGCTCGCAAGTTGCCTCTCCAATTTCCTGTCGCCGCTCATCACCTGACCAAGCGCTTGCCCCTGGTTATTCGCCATAGCGGTGCGGCGGGCCGGCCAACTGCGGGGGCGCGCAGTTCAACAGTCGTGTGAAGGCAAAGAAGACAGGCCGAAATCCGAAGCCCGAAGGCGGGCTGAAATGCAAACCCCGGCCCACGGTACCGCCCCGCCTAGGTGGCTGGAAATTGTGGCTGGCGCGGATGCTGCTGGTGGTGGTTCCGCCACTCCTGTTTTTCGGTCTGCTCGAGCTAGGGCTGCGACTGTTTGGCTTTGGTTATCCGACGGCGTTCTTGTTGCCGGAAACGCGCGATGGGCTAGAGCGCTTCGTGCAAAATAACCAGTTTGGCTGGCGCTTCTTCGGACCGCAACTCGCACGGCTGCCGTGGCCGTTTGCCATCGCCCGAACCCCAAGCCCCGGCACCGTGCGAATCTTTGTTCTAGGCGAATCCGCCGCCAAAGGCGACCCGCGGCCCCAGTGCGGCCTGCCGCGCCTGCTCGAGGCGATGTTGAGCCTGCGCTATCCGGGCGTTCGCTTCGAGCTAGTCAACGCAGCGATGACAGCGATCAACTCGCATGCTGTCCTGCCCATCGCCTGCGACTGCGCCGCTGCCGGGGGCGACATCTGGGTGATCTACATGGGCAACAACGAAGTCGTGGGGCCGTTTGGCGCCGGCACGGTGTTTGGACCGCAGACCCCGCCGCTGACGGTCATCCGCAGCGCCTTGGCCCTTGGGACCACGCGCAGCGGTCAGTTGTTGGCGGCGGCGCGACAGCGGCTGCAGAAAGCGAGCCCCGAAGGGAGTGAATGGGGCGGCATGCAAATGTTCCTCGGGCAGCAAGTGGCGTCCGACGACCCCCGCGCCGGCAAGGCCTATCGCCACTTCGAACGGAACCTCGCGGATATCCTTCGGGCCGGACGCCGCCACGGGGTCGGCATCGTCGTAAGCACCGTCGCGGTCAATCTGAAGGATTGCGCCCCCTTCGCCTCGGCACATAGGCGGGGGCTCTCCGCGCCGGACCGGGCGAACTGGGACCAGTTCTATCAGCTCGGCATCAAGGCCCAAGAGGCGGGACGGTACCAGGAGGCCTCCACCCGTTTCCAGGATGCCGCGCGGCTTGACGAGCGTTTCGCCGAGCTGCGCTTCCGCCAGGGGCAGTGCGCGCTGGCGCTCGGCCAAACCAACCAGGCGCAGAGACATTTCCAAGCCGCACGTGATCTGGACACGCTACGGTTCCGCTGTGACAGCCGGCTCAATGACCTGATCCGCCAAGCCGCCGCGCATCGCGAGCCGGAGCGGATCCTGCTGGCCGATGCCGAACGCGCGTTCCCCGAGCACAGCCCGGCTGGCTTGCCGGGCGAAGACCGGTTCTACGAGCACGTGCACCTGACTTACGAGGGTAACTACCTGCTGGCCCGGACCATTGCCGAACGGGTGGAGCAGTTGCTGCCGGAGCGAGTGACGGCCCGCCGCGTCAACCAGGTCTGGCCCTCGGCAGCGGATTGCGCTCGGCGCTTGGGCCGGTCCGATTGGGATCAGTTGGTGGCGTGGAAGAGCATCCTGCCCCGGCTGAACAACCCGCCTTTCACGGGCCAATCCAACCACCAAGCCCAAATGAAGCGCGCGCAGGCTGCCCTGACACAATTGGCGGCCGCGACCCAACCGGCCGGGCTAAGCGAAGCACAGCGGATTTGCCAGGAAGCCCTGGCGGCGACTCCTGACGACCCGTGGCTCTATGGCGAATTGGCGTCCTTGAAGCAGGCGGCGGGCGACCAGGTCGGCGCGATTGCCGCAACGCGGCGTCAAATGGCACTGCTGCCAAGCGACCCGGAAGGGTGGTCTCAATTGGGCAAGTTGTTGGCGCGGCAGAGGCAGCTCGAGGGAGCCTGCGAGGCATTCCAGCGCGCCATTCAGCTGGACCCCCAGGATGTGGTGGCGCTGGACGGTCAGGCCGAGTGTCTAGTGGCGCTGGGAAAGCGTGCTGAGGCGCTCCGCGAATTCCGGCGGGTCCTCGCCCTCAGGCCACGTCTTGGCTGGGTCTGGCTCCATTTGGGCCAACTCCTGGAAGTCATGGGACGCAAGCCCGAAGCGGATGACTGCTTTGAGAAGGCGCTGGCCAACCCCGGACGGAATGCCTCAGCTCTGGTGGAGCTGGCCGGCTTCTGCCAGAGCCGCGGCTGGTTCGCCTCGGCCGCCGAGAATTACACGAACGCCCTTAACCTGGAACCGTCCAACGCCCAACTCTACGTCGGGGCTGGACAAAATCTTGCGGCGTTACGGCGTTACGCCGAGGCTGCGCGCTATTCCGGCGAAGCAGTGCGCTTGGCGCCTGGCTTTGCCGAAGCCCACCTGCTTCAGGGTGTCGTGCTTGGGCAGCAAGACCGGCTGGTCGAAGCCACGGAACATTTTCGCCAAGCGCTGCAGCTCAGGCCGGAGCTCCTCGACGCGCGGGTGAATCTCGGTCTGGCGTTAATGAACCAAGGGCACGCGGCCGAGGCGCTCGAGCAGTTTGAGGCGGTCCTGCGGCAAAGTCCTTCCGAACCGCGAGCCCTTAAGCACGCCCAAGACCTGCGCGGGCGCGTCGGCGCCCGATCGCTACCTTAGCGGCCTGGGGCATCAACTCGAGCAAGTCCTATTGACACAAATGGAGAAGCAGCGGCCTGCGATTTCGCCCCACCTCGTTCGGCGCCCAATCGAACTCATCTCCCGCCAGCAGCAGACCCAACGTACGTTGCTCGACTGGCTGCGAGTTGAATACGTGATCGAGAAGCCCAGCAACGCCGAGTCGGGTTCGTGAGCGGATGAGCCTCCTGCAGCGCACTTGACCGCCATAGGAAACTTGAACATCATCGTGGCAGGCCGCGTCCCACTCCGGCGGCTGTGCCGGGGCCGGGGCGGTCGGCAGCAAAACTATGATCATCGCTCAAATCGCCAATCAAACAACAAACGTAGCAGCCCAGACCGGGATCGGACTTGGTTCGGCAATCGCTGTCGTATGCTCCTGGCAACGCAATCGTTCGATTCTGTGGGCGATCCTTGCGGGTATTTTCTCCTGGCTTTACGTCATCTATTTCGCCCTGACTCGAAAGGCCGACGAGGCCAAATGAAAGGGACGCCCGCATCGACACATCGTTTCAGGCGACGCCGGGGAGCGTCCTCCTGTTGTTCCTAGCTCCGTGGCCCGCCACCTCTGAGCCGCATTGTTCGACGCACAAACCCCTACCTCTATGAATCAACCCGCTGCATTTCTTTTCATGGCCATTCTCGGCTCAATCGCCGGTGCTCTCTCACAGCGAGCCCGCGCCTCCGGCGGCATCGCCCTGACGCTGCCGGTGGTTTCGGGAGCGGCCATCTGGCTCGCGATTGGGCGGAGCTGACATGATCCCATGGTGATGCTCATGGGGAGTATCGTTTGTTTTACGGCGCCGCTGGCGGTAGTTTACGGCTTCCATGCCAGGCGCAAGGCGCCGCAGCGGGCGCTTGCCTGGGCCGGCCTAGTGCTGTCCCTTGTCGTGTTTCTTCCCTTTGTCGTGGTGATGATCGGAGCGGTACTGAACCTGCGCGACGCGTTATGCCATTGAGATGGCAGTTGATGCTCGGTTCACAAGCGCTTTTGCGCGTCGCAGCAGCGCCGGATCGAACAACGTCGTTGCGGGCGACGCTGGGTTGCGCCAACCTGTCTATCCCAAACCGGAGGCCCGGCGTGCCTCAGCCGGGACGCTGTGGACACCGGCGCCAAATTACCACGGTGGTCCTATGCTGAGACGAACTTCTTTTGCCCTGGCACTGATGCTCACGACCGCGTCACTTCTGACTGGCTGCGGACGCAGCAACGGACTGCCCTCCGACTTGACGAGTCACCTGGCGCAGCAAGGCATTAAGATCACACCCTTGCGGGTCCATGCCCCTTGGTCCTCCCGTAACGGTTACGTGGTCGCACGGTATGCCCCCGAGATAGCCACCCATCTTGTGGTTACCTTCAAGCTGCAGCGGATTCAGCCCGACGACCGGCAGTGGAGCCGGGTGATTGACCGAGCGGGAGGGGTGGGCT
Organism: uncultured Verrucomicrobiae bacterium; assembly: GCA_963822005.1. Lineage (GTDB taxonomy): Bacteria > Verrucomicrobiota > Verrucomicrobiia > Limisphaerales > UBA8199 > PALSA-1440. Next base: position 133,847 of record CAWGGD010000042.1, read on the forward strand.
CAGTGAAGGAGTTGTGGGGCGCTACCGGAAGGCCGGCCCAGTTCAAACTCAGGAATGGCGGGCAGTTCGAATACTTCTACCTGATCATCACTGAGGACGGACTCATGTATCTCGTGGCGGAGTACGCCTATGGATAACATCAAGCCGGCGGACTGGATATCAGGGTTTTAAGACCCGGTAGAAACGGATCGGCTGATTGGGGGCCTGCGTGTCGCTGACCGTGAAAACGCCCCCCGCCAAGCGCCCTGTGCTAACCTGCGTCCACTGGCCCGCGGGCAGATTCAAGTTGGTGGCAGCCAGAACACGGTAGGCAGCGCCGTGTGGGCCCGTCCCGCTCAACTGGAAGGCACCGCCGCTCGGCTTGCCGCTCGCCGTAATCAGCGGCGGCCGGGCGTTGATTTCATCCAAGGTGAGCACCTCCGACGACTGGTAGATTCGGTTGATGGTGGCCGGTGGCGCGTTCGAAATATACGTGCCGGTCCAGGGCGCAAAGTAGGACCACCAGACACCCAACTGGTGCATGCGCTCGGTGTCCGGCACGCCGCCAAACTCGCTCAGGGTCAACAGTTTCACCCCATCGAACTGGGCTTTGAGCGGCTCCCACTGCGTTGACAACGAGGAGCCAGGGTCGGGTGGGTAGGCGTCAACGCCAACAATATCCACCACATCATGGCCCGGATACCAGGCGGGGTCCTCATTGGTCAGCACCCAGATCAGATTGTGCAGATGGTGGTAGGTAGTGAGGCGGCTGTAAAGCAGCCGCCAGAGCGCCTTGAAAGGGTCCGCGCCTTTGGCACCCCACCAAAACCACCCGCCCGAGGCCTCGTGCAAAGGACGCCACAGCACCGGGATGTTGTTGCTCAACACCTTCTTCAGTTGCACGGCGATGGCGTCAATGTCGCGCAGCAGGAGGGCGTATTCAGCCGAGTTGGTATTGGCCAACGCGGCGGCGACGTCGAAGGTGGTCGAGTCGGTGTAGAATCCCCGCCACCACTCGTGGCCCGTGGTATTCATGAGGTTGGTGGGCGCATTCCAGTGCCAGCAGAAGCCCAGCACGTAACCCGTCCGGTCGAGCGCGATGTAGCTCTCCGTGTAATTGGCCGGCATCCCGCCGTACTGCACTCGGGTGGGGGAGTAATCAATGAAGTCGCCTTCCACGAAAACCGGCTGGCGTCCGCACGTGTTTTGAATGAAGGCCAGCGCCGTCGTCTCATGCTGGCCGGCCCAGGTGTATTTCCCGTAATCGGCAACCAGGCTGGCCATGAGTGCGCGCGCCGCAAAGGTCGCTTGTGTATCCGTCAACGTGGCGGGCACCGGAGCCGGCGGCGGCGGGGCGGCGACCGGAGTGAGCGTGACCGCATCAATCTCATACCAGTTCCACCCACCGCCGATTTGGAGGGTGTTCGCGTCGGACAGGAGTTCGACCAGGCCGGCATCGAACAGAGTGAATAGATTGGTCTCCGGGAAATTGCCGGACAGCCCCACCCCATTGAGCGTGGCGTCGAAGCCTTTCGGCCCGTTGGGTGTGCGAAAACGAATCCATAAGCGATAGAGCTCCGCGTTGCCGCCGAATGTCCAACTCACCGAATCGCCCGCCGCATCGAAACCCGTGACATAGCCCGTCCCGGAGTAGCCAGGGACCGCGGTCGAGACGGTCGTGCCGGTCAGCGTGCCGTCCTCCGCTTCCAGAGAAATGGTCGAGCCAGGTGGCGGGTTTGTGACGGGCGAGGTGGAGGACTCAAGCGAAATGTCATCGAGGTAGAAGGTGGGAATAGCACTGTCACTCTCGTTCTTGATCCAGAAACCCGTGCAATCGGACACGCTCGCCACCCCCAGGCCGCTGAGCGGCACCGTTAAGCGCTGCCACGCCGCCGCCGCCAGTGGGCCAACCAAAGCGTAACTAGTGGGATTGCCCGAACTTCGCAGCGCCGAAATACGCAGGCTCTGGCCGCCGTTCGTGCCGCCGTGGGCCCAAAAGACCAAGTTCGTGTAGGGCGCCGTGCCGAAGGCGCTGTGGTGGAGGCTTACGGCTTGCCACGCGCCGCAGGCCACGCTGATCGATTCTGTGCCGGAGTGGACAGGCGTGGCATTAGCCAGGTTATTCGTGGACCAGCTCCAGTCCTCCCAGCTATTCCGGAGGCTGTCGTCGTAGATCAACTGGCTCGACTGGGCCAGGGCACCAATGCCCGCCGCAAGGAAAAGCACGCCCATCAGGAGCAGGGATAACGTCGGGCGGCTCATAGCACGACAATAATGTCTCACGTTTTCATTGGCCACGCAATACGGCGTTGAAGGCCGGCTTGGGCCGGGCGTCCCGGTCAAACAGGAGGGGGTAATTGACTCGCTCCCAAGGAAAATGATTCAGCCAACTGCGTCCGTCGTGCAGGTCCCAGAAGGTGACGCGCGTGATGGCATGGGTGTGCCGGCGGAACAGACCGAATAGCTTGCCGTATTGCTCGGCCTGTCTTTGCAGCACGTCGGCCGGGCAGCCATTGGTATAAGGATTGAGCCGGGCCAGCTCCGGGCGATGCTTGCCGCCGTCCGCCCACCACCTGGCCCGGGGGATGGCGTCCAGGTCGAATTCCGTCATCATGACCTTCAGCCCAAGACTGTGGATGGCAGAAATGGTTTCCCCCAGGTCCTGGTAGGGCACGGCATCCAGCTCGTAATGGCCCTGGATGCCGACCGCCTGGATCGGCGCCTGCCGTTCCTGGAGCAGGCGGAGCAGGCGCAGCAGCTTGGCGCGCTTGGCCGGCGATTCGACGTTGTAGTCGTTGTAAACGAGGACAGCGTCCGAGTCGGCTTGCCGGGCATACTGAAAGGCCTTCACGATGAACTCCTCGCCCAAAGTGCTGAACCAGGTCGAGGGCCGAATGAAGTTGGTGCCATCATCGAGCGCTTCGTTGACCACATCCCAGGAAATGACTCTGCCCCGGTAGCGGCCGGCCACGGTCTTGATATGGGTTTGCATGCGCTCCAACAGCAGTTCGCGGGCGGCGGGCTTGGCGCCGTCCCGGAAAAACCATTCCGGCGTGCGCTCGTCTTTGGCCCATACCAGGCAATGGCCGCAAACCTTGAGTTGATTGGTAGCAGCGAAGGCGACGAAGGCATCAGCCGTCCGGAAATCGAACCGCCCCGGCTCGGGCTGGAGATGAGTCATTTTCAAGCAATTCGCCGGGGTGAGGGCGGCGAATTGAGCGCGGATTAGCCCCAGTTCACCTGGGTTGTAGTCGCCCGGCAAATAACCGTCCAAGGCTACGCCGACGAGGAATTGGCTGGCGAATGTCTGCCGCAGGGAAGCCGTCCGCTGGCTGGAGGTCGGCGTGGCTGGCAGCGGGGTTTCCTGGCCATGCACGGCGAGGTTAAATACCAGGCCGAGCAAGGCGCATGCTGGGTTCAGTTGAAAGAGATCAGGTTTCATCGCGACAAGAGCAGCACGCAGTGAAGCCGGGCCGAGGGCAAGGGGCCGGCCTGGGCAGGGGCTGGGCTGGGTCCGGCAAATCGAGCCGATGGTTGGCACCAACTCCTTCAAGGCCCGCTTTGGCGGACGCGATAAAGCCGCTGCGGAGCAGCGGGGCTCAGGGGCGGCACACCGGCAAAGCCGGTGTCGGTCCAGCTTCCGACGTTTCCGGGGACGGTGAAATTGGTGGCGGCCTGCCACGGAGCGCCGGAGAGGTTCGCGCAGATCTGCACCTCATAGGGTTTGAAGGGGAAACATTCCCATTGTACGGCAACGGTGTGCGAAACGGGATCGGCGTTGCAATTGACGATGCGGAAGACGGTGTCGGGCGTGAGGGTGAGACGGTCGAAGGCAGCGTTGCGGTCCTCCCCGGCGGGATTGGCGTCGTTCAGAAACGCCAAGCCGAGGCTGTAGGTGCCCACGCCGAGGTAGATACTGAACGCGTAACGGGTCATGGCAGTGGTGGTCAGAAACCAATTGGTGCGGTTGGCCCCGTTCACCGTGATAGCCACTTGGGGATAGACCCCCTGGGCGGTGGTGCCGCCGGCGATCACCTCGAAGGTGTAGTTCCCGGCGCTGGTGATGCGGACCTGGCTTTCAATGCGGCCGTTGCTGTTGAGCCAGGCGATTCCGCCCGAAACATAATAGGCGTTCACGTTTACGTTGGTCATGGTCTCGGCCTCGAGGGTCAGCGAGCTCGGCAACTGGCAGGCTCCGCCCAAGGCGGTCAAAAGTCGGCTGGCGTAGCGGCCCGCCTTAGCCGCGCTCTTGGTTTCCGTTTCCCACGCGATTTCGTCCAGGATCATCGCTCCGGCGCCGCGCCGCACCTGCGCGACGGCTCCCGGCCGCGTCAGGAGCGACGTTGGGCTATTGTCGGCATCGCGCCCCCACTGAATTTGGTCCAGAAACAGGTTGCGATCCTCCGGCGGGGCATAAGCATCGTTGTCAAAGGAGATCGCAAGCTGATGCGTCCCAGCCGTGAGATCAGCCATGAGGGTGTACGCGGCGACCTGGCTGGTGGGAACGGTGATGGAGTCCTGGGGCGCGCCATTGACCTTGAGCGTCATGATGGGCCAACCGCCCTGGACGGGAGTGCCGCTGGCGAATACGTTAAACAGGTAAGTCCCGGCCTGCGTGACGTTGATGTTTTGCGCGACGTAGCCGTTGGCCCACAAGAGCCAGCCACCTGAACTTGCCCCGCCGCTGGTGTGGATCGGCATGTTCTCAACCTGGATCGTGCTGTAGATGGCTAGGTTGAATTTCTTGCGGTAGTAGCGGCTGGCAACATTGGTGGAGAGCGTCTCGGTGTGGTTCCAATCGCCCGCCTGGTCGATCCAATAAAGGTCGTCGCTTGCCAAGCGCACAGCTGGGTTAGTGACGTCGCGCCGCAGCACTGAGCCGAGCTGCGCATCCGTGTAGTTCAGTTCGGGAAAAAGCGTAGGCTGCGCGGCCGAGAGGAAGGCGGCGGTGGGTTTATGCAGCACCAGCTTGCCGCCGGCGCTGACGTAGGCGGCCAGGTCCGTGATGTGGGCGCCGGCTTCCAGCCACGCGTTGCTGCCGCCGACGATCATCAGCACCGGGTAAAGGGCCGGGCTCAAGCCGCCTAGCCGGCCGGAAACATTTTCGGCCAGCACACTAAGCTCAGCCAGCTTGGCCGCCGCGACGGCATTGGTTTCACCGGCGAAAGCGATCGGTTTCAGGACCGGGTGCGGATAACCTGGCGCGCAATAGTTCAGCAGCCGTTGCAGCAGCAGCCCGGCCATGGGCTCTTGATCGAAGCGCTGCGTCAGCAGCCATTGCGAGCAGAGGATGCCGCCCGAGTCGAGCGGCACTTCCGCCGCCGCGGCCAGATTCAATCCCTGGTGCGAGCCGATGCTGGCGAGCGCGCGGACATTGTAGCGGCTGGGCAATTGAATCGCCCTCGCCATGACCCGGTGGTCGCCGGCCCACCAGCGCAGGTCCGCGGCGGTTACGTCCTGCATGACCGGATGATCCGGACTGGGGAACGAGAAGCTGGCGTCGTAAGCCTGCAGCGCCAGCTCCGCGGGCATCCACGAGGGATAATTGGTCTGCTCCAGCACCAGGACCCAGCCGCCGGCGCGCGCGAAATCTTTCCAACGGCTGGCAACAGTGCCGTTGCCCGCCTCGGCGATGGTATCGGTAGTCAGGGCGTCGCGACCGATGATCAGCAGGTTGAACTGGCTGAACGAGTTGGTCCGCAAGTCAGTGACGGGGGCAAAAGAAATGCCGAACCGGCTCAGCAAACCGGCGGTGGTGCCTTTCGGATCGTAGAGGCCGGCCGTTACGCCCACCGGCAGGGTCAAAGTTGTGCGCGGCAAGGCGGAGCAGGCCACGGTGTTGGTGTAAACGACGCGGTTCGAATTGCTCAGTTCATACTGCAGGTCGAAACCGCCCGCCGCCGCGGGGGCGGTGAAAGTAATGCTATCCTGCCGTTGTCCTGCAGCGGGCAAAGTGAAGGCCAGGCTTTGCCACGCGCCGGCGCCGGCGCGCCAGCGCAGGTTCAGATCGCCCGAAAACATGCGGTCGTTGAAAGTGTGTGCGGTGCGGGTAGCGGTTTCACCGGCGAAAAAGCGGGTGTTGTATTCCTCGGCAAACACCAGGTTCGGCTCATACACCCGTTTCTGCACCTGGTAGAGGAAGTTCGAGTCCGGGTGCAGATCGAACTGGCCCCAGACGACGGTGGGATCCTCGAACATGGTCCAGGGTCCTATGCCATTGACGCCGTAGGCGCGGTAGGCCTCGACTTGCATTTTCCACGTCAGGCCCTTTGCCAGGTTGCGGTAGTAGCCCGGGTCGGCATACGCATCGTCGCCGAACAGAATGGTGAAATCCGCAGCGGAGGTCGAAGGCACCCAGAGAAATTCGCCAATGTACAAAGGCTTCGAGTGATCCCAAATCCATTGCCCGCCGGGAACCCAGTCGCGCGCGATGGGCTGGTTCATCCACCAGGCCGCGTTGGGCCAGACTTGAAAATCGGGAAACTCATGGGGGTAATGGAGGCCGAGCGCGTTGGCCTCGCCGCCCGGATCAAGATCCGCCTCGTACGTGATGGGCCGGGTGGGATCGGTGGCTTTGACGACCCGTCCCATCGCGGCGAGTTGCGCATCCGTGGCGGAGTAGAGCTTTTGCCCGCCGCAATGCAGGATCTCGTTCTCCAGACTCCACAGGACGATGGAAGGGTGGTTGCGATCGCGCATCACGGCGGCCACGAGGTGATTGGAGTAATTGTTCCAAAAAGCCGCATCGCTGAGCCGATACGCCCCGGGATCGCACCACACCGCGGCTTCTTCCACCACGAGCAGGCCCAGTTGATCGGCCACGTCGTACCACGGCTCATCCCAGGGTTGAGTGTGGAACCGGATCGCGACGTTGTTCCCGTTTTTGACGTCCTGCAGGACCTGCGCAATCTGGTTGGTGGTCTGGAGATTGTCCGCCGGCCAGGTGGCGGTGGCGAGGAGGTTAATGGGGATGCCGTTCAAGTAGAATTTGCCGCCGCTGGCCCAGAATTCGCGAAAGCCGAACCGGGTGTTGAGCTGATCGGTGCCGGCGGCGCCGCTGACGGTGGTTTCGAGCTGGTAAAGGTAAGGATCGAGGTGACTCCAGCAGCGCGCCGTGGTCCAGGCAGCTGGAAGGTCAATTTGCGCCGTCGAGCTGGCGGGCACCGTAAACACCTGACCCGGGAGCGTCAGAGCCACCGCCGCGCCCTCCAGCACGCGGTTGGTGATCCCCACGCTTTGGGGTGACCCGGTGTCGTTGCGCAGCGTGAGCCGGACGGTCAGTTGTTGCGTCCGCACCGAGGACATCACAAACACATCGGCGATCGAGACGGCCGGCGCGGCGACAACTTTCACCGGCTGCCACACGCCGTAGAGATCATAACGACCGCCGATCGGCGCCAGGAGGTTGGTCTTGACGTAGTCGCGCGCCCCCGTGCCCGCCGGCATCGCGCTGAAGTTAACCGGGTTCAGGAACGTCGCCGTCCAATCCGTGACACCGACGATCAGCTCGTTGGTTTGGCCGTTGAGCGCGGCGGAAGTGATGTCCAGAGCGAACGGTTCGTAGCCGTTGAGATAGCTGCCGAGGAACGCGCCGTTCAGCCAGACCTGGGCGTTGAATTTCACGCCGCCGAATTTCAGCTTGAGCTGCTGCCCCGCCATGGCGCCAGGCAGCGTGAACACTCGCCGAAACCACGCCCGCTCGTAATTCCAGCCGGTCAGATAACCGGGGACCGTCATGGTCTGCCAGGTGTTGGTGGGCGGGTAGGCAAGCTGGGTGACCTTCTGGTATTGCCAGGTGCCCCCCAGGTCCAATTCGGACCGTGCCGCGGGACTTGGGGGACAGGAGAGAAGGACCCCAAGAGCGCCGAGGAGAAGACTCCGGAGGCGGCTGCCTCGCACCAGGGCAAACAACTTCATTTGAGCAGTCTAAAGGCAGCTATCACCAGGTCAAGGAAAACAGCCAAGCGGCGGGGTTGCATGATTGGTTGGCAGAGGGTGGCGCCAGGGAGAAGGGCGAAGCTATTAAGGTTGCCAGACGGCGCGCCAGAAGCTGTTGACCGCGTCAGCCGGCACGGGGTTGGTGAGGTTGAGCGCGTTGCCGGTGAGCCAATGGGTTGAAACCGTCGTCCAGGCGCTGAGGTTCGTGGAGTTCTGGACGTAGTAACGCACGCCCGGCTGGCCCTGGAGTTGGAAGACAAACTGGCCTCCGGGTTGCGGTGCCGGCGGCAGCAGGGCGAGGTAGGGGGCCGCCGGGGCAAAGGTGAAGAGCGTGAGCGACAAGGGCGGGAAGCTGTAGCTGAAGCTGGCGCCGGCACCGGTGAAGTTGTTGGTGGCGATATCCTGCGCCGCCGCCGGGGCGTTCGTGCGCGTGGCCTCGTCCTGCGGAATGCCGTAAGAGCGCACGGCCGCCTTCGGGCCGGGCACAAACCCGGTCAGGTTGATCTGCGCGTTGAAATTGCTGGTCGTGTCCTTGTTCAGGATCAGCAACGAGAGCGCACCATTGGTGGTGCGCGCGGCGTAGGCTGAGAGCCAGAGGTAATCGCTGGAGGCGTTCAGGATGGTGTCTCCCGGCCGGGCGAAGTACTGCATGAGCTTGGCCGCGTAGAAGGTGGGATGCCTGGTGTTGAGACCGTTCACCATGCCCAGGTCACCGTAATTGCGCCAGCCATAGAGCGTGCTGTCAAAGCAGCCGTTGGTGTCGGTGCCATTGCGCAGGTCCCACCAGATCGAACGCGTTGAACTCGGTTTTCATGAGCTGGCCGAGGCTGTCGGCGTAGTACACGCCGTTGACCAGGCTGGTGGATTGCTTGCCCTGGGCGCCGGAGTCACTGTTGTTCTCGGTGCAAACCAGCTCGACCGTCGTCCCCGCCGGGCTGAAGTAATCCGTGAGCTGCTGGCGGAGGTCCGCCGCATCCACCGCCCACTGCGTCGAACACTGCAGCAGGTAGGGGTCGCTATCGGCTCCCGCCGGGTGGTTCTTGTCCGTCCACTCAGCGTAGTAATGGTGGACGGCAAAGTCCGGCGTCACGCCGAGGTTGTTGAGCCGGGCGAGCATGACGGGGGTCCAGCCGTAGTTGGTGGTGCCGGTGCGGGGATTGACGGCGAAATGATTGGCGTTGTTGCTGTAACTGCCTTCGCCGGGCGCCAACACCACGCCGACCTTGATCGTGCTATCCACCGCTTTCATCAGGTTGAGGTAATCCCGGGCGCGGGTGGCGTAGGTCCAGGGATCATGCGGCACAGCGTTGCTGTCGGTTTCCCAGGTGCCGTAACATTCGTTGCCGATCTCCCAATACTTGAAGCCCAGGGGCGCGGAGCGCGAGATGCGGAGGAAATTCTTGCCGTCGTCGGTCCCGAGGGGCGCGGCGGCCCGGAGCGAGGCCCAGTAACCGACCGTCTGCCAGTTGATGCCGAACTGGTCCACGCCCAGCGACAGGGTATTGGTCGGCGAGCCGTTCGCGTAAGCGACCCACGCGGCCGCCTCGTTGGTCGAGCCGGTGCCGTAATTGACCGTGATGACCGCCTGGGCGCCGACGTTGGTGGCGACATGGATGAACTTGGGGAACGAGGTCGGCCAAGGCCCCGGCCAGTCGGTGCCCACGGTCAAATCGGTGACCCAGTGATAATTGTCCGAGAGTGAGCCGCCGGGTGCTCGTAGCGCGCGTGTCCCCATCTCCTGGAGCAACGCAATGGTCGAGGGGGTGTCAAAGTTGCTGTCCCAAATGGCGGTATTGACTGCAAACCAGCGGGTGTCCACACCGCGCACGGCCTGGGTCGCATTCAGGCTGAGGTGAACCACCGCCGGGGCCGGGGCGGCAACCAATTGCATGTCATCCACGTAAAAGGTGGGCTGGGCGGCGCCGGTTCGGTCCTGGATGACAAAGCCGGTGAAGTTGGTACAGTTGGCGACCCCGATCGCAGACAACGGGACAATGAACTGCTGCCAGGCGTTGGTGGGCAAGGTGCCCAGTGAGAAGTATTGGCCTTGGCCGAAGTTGTTGGTCGTGCCGAGGTGGAGCAGGCCATAGACCTGGAGCCTTTGCCCGCCGTTGGTACCTCCGCTGAGCCAAAGGCTGAGGCTGGTGTAAAGGCCGCTGTTGAGGTCCGGGTGGTAGATCTGCAGCCCCTGCCAGCCGGAGGTGAAGGTCACAGCGACGGACTTGCTCCCGGAGTGAACCGGCGAAGTGTTCGCGTAATTGCGCGTCGCCCAGCCCCAATCCTGGAAGCCGTTGACGAGGGAATCCGTATAGACCGGCAGCGGCGCTTGCGCCAGCGCGCCCGCCGCGGCCCAGACCAGCAGTGCCGCCGTTATCCACACCCTTTCCATGAACCTGAATGGGACAGAGACGGCCCCCTCTCCCTTTCCCTCTCCCCCTCGAAGGGGGAGAGGGTGCCGAAGGCGGGAGAGCGGCTGGTTCATGGTTCCGATGCGCAGCAAGAAGCTGTGGGAACTGGTATCAGATCTCATAACAGATCAGGCAGAGAAAAAAGGGCGCCGGTTGCCCGGCGCCCCTGATGAACATCTGTTCGCCCTTCCCTTACGGCTTCTTAAGGAAGAAGAAGGCGGCGTCGCCCGCCGGCGCGTTGGCGGCCGGAACCCCACCGATCTTTGTCGCACCCTGCAGGATGCTAAACCCAGTCGCCGAGCCAACCCCCGCATCACTGTATGTCCCGTTGACTGTGCCGCACCCGAACGCCTCATAACTGTCGTCGGGCAGCGTCCAGGTCAGCCAGTAGGCGATGTCCGGCGGCACCCATTGGACCGCGGTCGCGCCGCCGCTGCTGGTGGTCTTGCGCCAGGCGTAATTAGCCGTCAGACCTGGGCCGGGGAAGTTGTCCTGTACGAGCGGGACGCCGTTGACGATTATCTCCACTGCACCGAAGGTGCCCTGCGCCTGGTTGTTGTGGCCGTCGTTGGCGCCATCGTTCTTGAACATGCCGAACTGCAGATAGTCAATGGTCGGACTGAAGCTGCCCGTCACCGCCTCGGCTGGCAGGCTGAAGTTCGTTGAGACGCCGCCCGGGCCGGTCACTTTGCCACTCGTGGCGTCGCTGAAGGTCAGCGTCCAGGTTCCGATGCGCGGTCGGCCCGTTCGCGATCACTGGGTTATGAAGCTCGTCGCCCGGCGGGTTGCCGTTGGGGAGGTTGGTTTTCCAGGAAATCCGGGCGATCGCACCGCCCGCGGCGTTGTTTTCGACCGAGAACTTGAGGATGTCGGGCACGTTCCAGTCCACGCCGCCGTAGGTCGAGTTCCAGGTCGGTTGACTGCCGTCGGTGTCACCGTTGACCAGGTACATGTGCGCCTCGAAACCGTGGTTGGCGACCTCAGGCGGGAAGTTGGTGATCGTGAACGAATAGCTTACCGGGTACTGGCCTTGCACCGCCCAGGAGTAAGGCCCGCCGCCGGTGGGGGTGACGATGGCCTCGCGCTGGTCACTGCTGTCCATTCTGGTCCATCGTGATTTGCACGCCCCCCTTGCCTGAGCCCTTCGCCAGTTTCTTGATCTTTGGCGGACTTGCCGGTTTCCACAGCGTGACGTTGTCAAGGTAGTAGGTGAACACATTCGACAGGTTGTTGCCACCGGGGTGGAGGACAAGGCCGTTGGGGGTCCCACGCGGGAAGCGGGAGACTGTAGTGAGTCCAGGTTCCCGATGTTGGCCGCGCTCAAGTTCACAGTGCGGATCCCGGCCCAAGACCACCAATAGTGCAACGCGTATGGCCATAGCTTGGCTGGCCTGTCGGAGCATCGAGGTAAAGGTCAAAATCAATATAGGTAAACTTGGCGGGATCAAATGCGGGAGCTTTCGAACTCGGCCGGAGCATCCTGCCAACCCGTGTATGCCGTAGCCATAGTTCACCACCTCTTTCAACGAACCATCAGCGTGGAGAGTGGTGTCCTGACTAAACACGGCTGGCCAGCGCCCCACGATAGTGTCGGGCACGCATGTCTCCGGCCAGTCGAAGTCCTACACCATCGCCTTGTTCGGCGGCGTGCCGTCGCGGATCACGACGTTGTCAATAAAGACGATGACATCACCGGTGTAGGGAGCAGTGCCGGCTGCAATCTGGAATGCGAGGCGGACCCTGGCCCCGTAGGTCGCCGTGAAACACTGGGTCACGTGCACCCAGTTGGTGAACTTGCCCGTCGGCCCGCCCAGGCTGCCATACCACTGGGCGTGCCAAGTCCACGCAGCGTCCAAGTCAACCATTTGCAGGTTGCCATAGCTCCCGGCGCCATCCGTGCCCGAAGCCGCATCAACCATCATATCATACTCGACGCTGAAGTAACCGAGGGTGTCGTAGGCTACGTCAACCCGCGGGTCAATTTCGGTGTCGGTGCCACCGACTATCGTGCATTTGAGGCAGCCGTTGCCGCCGCGGCCGTTAGTGCCGCTCCAGACGACGCTGCCGTGGCCATCGGCGGCGTACCAACCTTGGACGTCGGAGTTAAAGTTGTAGGTGATGTCCGCGGCCAAACCCAGGCTGGTCGAGGCGGCCAGGGCCAGACCAACCAGGGCGGAGGGGATCCATTGCTGCAGGTTTCGGTTTTGTTTCATTGTTTTGTTCTTTCTACGGGGTTTAGGTTTGTTCGGCTTGGTGGAGTTAGCGGACGCGCCACCGCAGCGCGAGAACGCAAGGCTGGGAGTCTTTGCCTACGCGCACGGCAGATTGCGACCGGCTACTGTTTCTTTGCCCGGCGGATTGGGTATTCATAAATACAATCGGCCAACTACAGCCCATATTACCAGTTTGCCGGAACATGGCATGTCATTAAAACAGATGACACAGCTTATTAACTCCTGCCCCAAGGCTGCGCAGCTCCCGACCGTCTTTTGCCCGGCGCCGACCGGCCGTTCGCCGAGACAGGAATCAGTGCGGGTGAGACGGACCAGGTCGGACCCGCTGGTTATGACCATCCGGATATTATCCACCGCATTGACTGTTACGGGCAAGGGGGCGCCGACGGCTTGACCGACGGGCGTGCCGGTTTTGTCTGAGGGCGTGCCCGGCGCGCCGGGCTAGAATTTCGGGTAGAGCACCGCCGTGCGCTCAATCAACCACCGATAGTCTCGCTGCCCGGCGGCATCGAACGTGGGCGGGTTCCAGGAAAACCGGACCGGAATCCTGGTCGTGGCGCTGGACCATTTGTGAATCGCCGAATGGCCGTCCGCGAAGGAAATTCCGCCCGCGCCGTTGTGATACCAGGCCGGGCCGTCTCCCCATTGGCTCGCGCCGCCGGGGTTGTTGAGAAAATACCCGTCGTTGATCGAGTCGGGGTGTTCATCAATGGTGACGAAGTAATCCGCCGGCCGGGCGACCTGAGACATCTTCAGCCAGAGGCGATAGGCTCGAGAAGTGCTCGTTCTTCCCCTTGTCCCAAGTCCCGTCGGGCTGGGTGTTGTACGGACCGAAGAACGCATTCATGGAAATGCTCCGCACCCGGCCGCTCCAGCCAGCCGTGCGTTGACACTGGGCTCAGCTCCCGGTCGGCCGGGCATTTGTAAATGTTGACGTTGCCGCTCATATAGGGCGAGAGCAGCGAGCGCTTGATCAAGGCCAGGTTCGTGTTCATCGGGTTAAGGTCCCAACTCATCACGTTGGCGATCCAGGTGTCCTTTTCCAGGGCCGGACCGTTCACGTTGGCGGTGGTTTCGTTGACGCCGAAATTGCCCGCGAGCTTATCGCTGTTGTCGTCCGGGTACATTTTCCAGGCGAGCATGATCTGCTTGCCGTTGCTGAGGCACATGATGCCCTCCGCTTTGGCTTTGGCTTTGGCCAGCGCGGGCAGCAGCAGGGCGGCCAGAATCGCGATGATCGCGATGACGACCAAGAGTTCGATCAAAGTGAACCCGCGGGACCAGGCACCCGCGCCTCTCCGCCTCCGCCCCGGGCGGGCGGCTGGCGGGACCATCGTGATTTGCCAGCGCTTGTTCATAGCATTCAATCCTAGATCAACTTACGGCCATCGTGTCCGTTGGGAACTGTGCGTTTGGACGCACAGCCGGCGCGCTCAACCGAGCCGCCCGCTCAATCCCGGGCCTGGGTCCGGGAGCGGCTTTGTCCCTCGGCCAGGTGGGCGTACTTGGCGACCGCCTGGGCGCGGGACCGCACCTGGAGTTTCTCATACATGCGGCGGACGTAGGTGTTGACGGTGGGCACGCTGATGTTGAGCCGCTCGGCGATTTCCTTGTAGAGATAGCCGCGGGCGAGCAATTCCAGGACTTCCTGTTCTCGGGGCGACAGCTCGTCCTGGCCGCTGAGCGCAGCGGTCTGCTTGAAGGACTGGACGACTTTGCGGGCGATGTTGCTGGTCATCGGCGAGCCGCCGCGGTGGACATCTTCCACGGCCCCGAGCAATTCGGCCCGCGGCGTTTGTTTGAGGAGGTAGCCGGTCGCGCCGGCGGACAGCGCGTTGTAGATGTGATCGGCGTCCTCATAGACGGTCAGCATCACGAACTGCGTCTCGGGCAGCAGCGGCTTCAAGCGCTTGACCGCATCCACGCCGCTCATGCCGGGCAGGTTGATGTCCATCAACACCACGTTCGGCTTCCGGGACGGGAGCGCCTCCAGCGCCTTCTCCGCGTCGCCCCAGTCCCCCGCCAGCCGAAAGCCGGACGCGCCGCTGATCCAGTTCGCGAATATCTTTCGCGTCTGGGCGTCGTCTTCGACTATGGAGACCGCTATAGCCATGCCTATCTTATACACGCAAAACCCAAGAAGGGGATGTCCTGTGTTTTGATGACACTCACGTCTTGAGCACGATCACCAGCTTCGCGCGCGTTCCCTCCCCCGGCGCGGTGTCCCAACCGCAGCAGCCCCCGATTTCCTCGAGCCGTTTCTGCATGTTGACGAGCCCATTCCCGGCAGCCGTGCGCGATCCGTCCGCCGCAAGCACCGGCTGGCCCTTCTGCGGGTCCCACGCAAACCCGCGACCGTTGTCCGCGACGACCAGCATGAAACCCTCCGGCCTCAGTTCCATGGAGATGCGGACCTCGGACGCGTGGGCGTGCTTGACCACGTTGTTCAGGGCCTCCTTAAAGGCCAGGAAAGTGTTGTGCCGGATCTCCGACGTTAAAGGCCAGGACGGCAAATGCAGCGGCAGATCCAGGCGACAGCGGATTCCCGCGGGGCTCAGGAAGTTTTGCGCAAAGCGCCCCAGATACGCCACCAGGCTGTCCAGGGTGTCGTGTTGGGGGTTGACCGCCCAGACAATTTCATCCATCGCCCGCGTCAGTTCGCGCGCGGTGGCGTAGATTCGGTCCACGTCGGCCGCTGCCGCTTGCCCGTCGTTCAGCTCCGCCCGCGCGCTCTGGCTCAAGAGGCTGATCCGGGTCAGGCTCGCCCCCAGGTCATCGTGGATGTCGCGGGCAATGCGGGTGCGCTCTCGTTCCACCGCGCGTTGGCGCTCCAATTGCTCCAGGCGCCGGCGCACGCGCTGGCGCGCCACGGGCATCACCAACGCCACCACCGCCCCCCCTGCCGCCGCCAGCAGGGCGGCCCTGAACCACCAGGTTTGCCAAACCTGAGGCAAGACCGTGAACGACAGAGAAGCGCCCTCTTCGTTCCACACGTCGTCGTTGTTGCAGGCCATCACCCGGAAGGTGTAGGTGCCCGGCGGCAGGTAGCTGTACTGGGCGAAGCGTTTTGTTCCCGCGTCCACCCACTCTTTCTCCAGTCCCTCCAGCTTATACTTGAATCGGACCTTGTCCGGAGCGACGAAACTCAGGGCGGTGTAACGCAGTTCAAATCGCTGTTTGCCGGCCGGTATGCGTATATCGGACCGGGGGCCCGCCGGGCGATCGGCGGCTGTATCGGGCTGAAACTTCACGGGCTGGCCCTCCACAAACAGCTCCTCGATCACCACCGGCGGCGGAACGGTGTTGGTGGTGAAACCGCGCGGGTCAATGACGGCCAGGCCCTTGGGCGTCGGAAACCACAACCGTCCGTCGGGGGTTTGGCAGACCGCCGGCTGGAAGCCGCCGGAACACTTCTGCGAAGCCAGTCCTTCGGCCTTGCCATAGCTCAGGCAACGCACCGATCTGGTCTCTCCGTTCGCGCAACGGTTCAGGTCCGCCTTGCTCACCCGCAGGATGCCGTGGTGGGATCCCAGCCAGAGGTTGCCGACGCCGTCGTCCGCGATCTGGCTGACAATGCTGGCCAGCAGCCCTTGTCGAGTGCTGATGGTCGCAAACTGGCCCCCCCGCAGCCGGCACAGGCCGTTGTCCGAGGTGCCGATCCAGAGTGTCCCATCCGCCTCGGGATATAACGCGAGCACGCAATCGCTGCTCAGCCCGTCCCGCTTCCGGAACTGCTTGAGCGTGCCGTCCTTCAAACAGCCCAGCCCGCCGCCCAACATGCCGAACCAGAGCGTGCCGTCCGGTGATTCCGTGATGGCTCGCACATTCGGCGAAACCAGTTTCTCCTGGCCCGCGAACCAGGTCAGTTTGCCCGCCTCGTAGCGGTGCAAACCCACCGTTGTTCCAATCCACAGCTCGCCCTTCCGGCCTTCATACAAGGCCACCACTGGGTTGGTCACCTGGCTCAGGTCGCCCCGGGCTTCAAACCGGTCTCCGGTCTTCACCATCAACCCTCCACCCCACGTGCCGACAAAAAGCTCATCGGCCTTGGTTTCCAGGACGGACCAGACAAACAGGTTGGCCAGGCCGTTGGTCTCAGTGAAGCGGGTCCACTGGCTGCCCTGGTGATGGTATAAACCGGCGCCTTCGGTGCCGACCCAGGCCTCATCCCCCCGCCCCACCACAAAGGACAGCACCGCCCGTCCCTGCCAGGCATCCGGCGGGTCGAGCATCTTCACCTTGCGCGGGCGCAGGGCATTCAGGCCAGCCGCGGTGGCGACCCAAATGTTGCCCTCATGGTCCTCGCACAGGGAGCGAACCCAAACATGAGACAGGCCGTTGGTTCGGGTGAAGTGCAAGGGTGTGGCACCCGGCGTCAGCAGGTAAAGCCCATCCCGTTGCGTGCCGGCCAGCAGTTTGCCCGACCGCGTCTCCAGCAACTCCGTCACATACCCCCATTCACAGGGACACTGGCCCAAGTCCATCACCCACCGACCTTCCTGCCATTTTCTCAGCCGGCCATTGCCCATGACCCACAGCCCGCCGTCCTGCGCCGGCACCACTCGCTGGAGGAAATTCGTGCCGCCAGCGTCATCGAACTCGAAGGGCGCCAGCTCGCCGCGCACCAGCGTCGCGGCCTTCCCGTTCGCCACCAGCCAGACCTTGCCGTTGCGTTCGCGGCTCAGGGCGGCCTTGCGGCTGGCCGAGGCGCCGCCGGGAGATTCCAGGGTGTGGCCGTCTCGCATCCGGAATAACAGCCCGGCGTCGTTCAACAACCACAAGTCTCCGTTTTCGTCTGAGGTCATGGACTCAAGCGTGCCGCCCGGCCAGCCCGCGACCCGCCCGGCCGGTTCGAACTTGCCCGCGCCGTACCGGGTCACCTCGCCGGTCTCGTGGCCGATCCAGAGCACCGCCGCCGGGTCTTCATACAAGCTGGTGATCCGACCGTTCTCGAGTCCCCGCGTGTTGGCCGAATCGAAGACCGTGACGTGTACCCCGTCGAACCGCATCAAGCCGGTATAGGTTCCCAGCCACAAATAGCCATCCCGCGTCTGGACCACCGCCGTGACCGCATCCTGCTCCAGACCCTCTCCCACCTCCCAGACATCAAAAGGAAGGCTTGAACTGTCCCCGCCATAGGCGGTCGCCAGCCCGGGGCCACCGGTCTGCGCGCAAAGCCATAGGCTCGCCAGCAGCAACCCGGCGCGACTCATCTCTTCCCAGCGTGCCATGAGCGGGAACACGGATGCCAGTCTACCCACTTGCCTCCCACCTGGCAAGTTGGCGGTCAACCGCGGCGGAGGAACAATTGAGGTCTGGACAACCTCCAGGGCGTTTGCTCTAATCGGCCGGTCCGGAAATCAACATACGAAATTGTCCATCCGAGCCTGTTCTGTAGAAGGGCACGCTCTCGGTGTAGCGAATATGAAAGCGGCAGTGGAAATTGATGAGGCAAGACGCCCGGCGGAGGCGAAATGGAAAGACACACTGTCGGGGGGAGAGATTTCCTGCACCTGGACGGCCATCACTAACCAACCTTTTCGCCCGCGCGCGCCTTCGAGGAGGGGACTCTTTGACAATTCGCGTTAAGAGGCGAGGTGTTTACCAAAGAATGAAGCATATGATGAGAAGCTGCAAGAGCGACAAGAGCGGCCGCAAGCGGTCTGGCATTCCCGGGGGTGATTTCATTCTCCTTTTCGCGCTCTGGCTAACGGTGCAAACGCCGTTGCTCGTTGCGGCCCAAGAGGTGGGTGCCCGAGTCAACCAAGCCTTGCAGGGCATGGAAGCGGCAGCCGGCGGAAAGATCACGGCAACCCGATCGCCCATCACCGGTTTGGCAACCTTCATTGCCGCGGAGCAAGGCCGACTCATTCCGGTGGCCTCTTCCCCCGATGCGAAGCCCGAAGAAAGGGCTCTGATGTTCCTCACGGCCCATGGTGCCGCCTTTGGCTTGAAGGGCAGGTCCGATGTTCAAGTCAGGCGGGTGCAGCGCTCCGATGAGGTCGGCATGGATCACGTTCGCTTGCAGCAGGTACATAAGGGCGTGCCGGTCACAGCGGGCGAGCTCATGGTGCACCTGCGCGGGGCTAACGTCGCTTCGGCAAGTGGCAAGACCCTCTCGGGTTTGGATGCCATTGATACCGTCCCAACGGTTGAGCCCGAGCAGGCTTTGCAGCTTGTGCGGGAGATGCTGGTGAAGCATCTGGGGACGCAGGATGCTCAGCTAAGCCAACCCCGGCTCGAAATCTTCAATCGCGGCCTCTTTGAAGGAACTCGATCCCCAACCCACTTGGCGTGGTTCGTCGAGGCGGCTGGGCCCGGTTTCCGCCAGTATATCTGGGTGGCTGCCCACCGGGGGGGAGGCGTGCTGCTCAATTTCAGTCAACTGACGCCGCTGTTGAACCGGCTGGTTTACAATGGCAACGGCACGGGCAATCTGCCCGGAACCTTGGTTCGCAGCGAAGGGGGGCCAGCAACGGGTGATGTGGACGCGGACCTGGCGTACAACTACGCGGGGGATACCTACAACTACTACTTCAACACCTTCGGGAGGGACAGTTACGATGGCGCCGGCGCAACGATCATATCCACGGTGCACTCCACCGCGGTTGGCTGTCCCAACGCGGCGTGGACCGGTCAACAAATGGTGTATTGTGATGGGTTTTCCGCGGCCGACGACGTGGTGGCCCACGAGTTGACGCACGCCGTTACCGAGCATGCGGCGAACCTGTTCTATTACATGCAATCGGGCGCGTTGAACGAGTCTTATTCCGACCTCTTCGGTGAAACGGTAGATTTGCTGAACGGAGCAGGAACCGACACACCCGCGGTCCGGTGGTTGCTGGGGGAGGACGCCCCCGGAGGCGCGATTCGCGACATGACGAATCCCAACCACTTCGGCCAGCCGGGCAAAATGACCGACAGCGCCCAGTTTCGCTGCTGGGACTCCGGCACCGATGGCGGCGGAGTACACTATAATAGCGGCGTTCCCAACCACGCTTACGCCCTGTTGGTAGATGGCGGCACCTACAACGGCGTCACGATCACCGGCATCGGCCTGGATAAGGGGGGCCGTATCGAGTATCGGGCACTCACCCACTACCTGCTTTCGGGATCCGATTTCCTGGACAACTACAACGCACTCATCCAGTCGGCCAACGATTTGGTGGGAACCTACGGGATAACCGCCGATGACTGCATCCAGGTGAGCAACGCGCTCAATGCCGTGCAGATGAACTTCCGCTGGCCCTGCTCGCCCTTGCAGCCTTTAGTGCCGGACCTCTGCCCGCCCGGGGCAACGGTCAGCAATATCTTCTTCGACGACCTGGAGAACACGACCTCAGGCAATTGGCAAACGACCGTCACCGCGGGCACTTACAATCACTGGATTGGCGGCGCCGGGGACTACGGCCTCTATTGGGATGTCTTTGCGACCAGCGGGACGGAGAGCTTTTGGGGTTATGACGCATCAAGAGCGGGCAGTTCGGCGGTCCAACTGGCTCTGGATGTGCCCATCCCGACAGGGGATGTCCGCATGCAGTTCAATCACTCGTACGGCTTTGAGAACTCCGGCATTACGTACTATGACGGGGGTGTCCTGGAATACAGCACCAACGCCGGCGCCACCTGGTCTGATGCCGGGGCGCTGATCATTGATGGCGCCAAGTATGGGGGCATTATCAAGACGGGCTTCGGTAATCCGCTGGCGGGCAGAAGCGGCTTCGTGCGCGAGAGTTGGGGTTACACCGCCTCGCAACTCACCTTGACCAACCTCGCCGGCAGCTACGCGCGTTTCCGCTTCCTCATCGGGACGGATAGCACGGCGGGGGATTATGGGTGGTTCATTGACGACGTTCGGATTTACCTCGTGGTGCCGGCCAGTACCATGAACCTGCAGGTCACCCCTGCGGCTGGACTGGCCGCCAGCGGACCCTGCGGCGGGGGCTTCAGCCCGCCGACGAAGATTTATACCTTGACCAACGCCAGCAGCGCGAGTTTGGCCTGGACCGCCAGCGCCGACTCGAATTGGGTCAGCGTTTTGCCCGGCAGCGGCAACCTGGCTGCGGGAGCCAGCATCGATGTGAGCGTGTCCATCAACTCGAACGCCAACAGCCTGGCGGTGGGGGCCTGGACCAACTCCGTCACCTTCAACGATGTTACCAGCGACGCCAGGCAGATTCGCGCGGTCACGCTCAACGTCGTTCCCGGGGCGAGGCTGGTGGTTACGCCGGGCTCGGGAATGAACTTCAGCGGGGCCCGTGGCGGTCCGTTCCGGGCCTTGTCCCAGAATACTTACACGTTGAGCAACAGCGGCTGTGCGACGCTGTCGTGGACAGCGAGCGCGAACCCCAATTGGGTGAGCCTTTCGCCTGCCAGCGGCGGATTGAACCCGGGCAGCAGCCGAACAGTGACGGCTTCCATCAATACGAATGCCAATGGCTTGGCGGATGGTACGTACTACGCAACGGTCACGTTTACGAATGCAACTGATGGCTATGGCAGCACCAACCGCCCCGTCACGCTCAGTGTGAGTCCCTGCGAGGTCGGGGTTTTCTCCGTGACCGGCGGGGGACCCTATTGCACCGGGAGTGGGGGCGTGCCGGTCGGCCTGGACGGTTCCGAAGCCGGCATTGTTTATCGCCTGAAACTGAATGGGATAGTAAGCGCCTCAGTGGTCGGCACCGGTTCGGCCCTCAGTTTCGGCCCCCAGACCAACGTGGGCACCTACACCGTGATGGGCACCAATGCCAGCACGGGTTGCTGGTCGGATATGATTGGCGGCACGGTGGTCGCGATCAACCCGCGGCCGACCGCGCAAGTCAGCAACCTGACGGCCACGATCTGCTTTGGCGGTTCGGCAACGATCTCGGCTGCGCTCAATGGGAGCCCGCCGTGGAATGTGTACTGGTCGGATGGGACAAACCAGGTGGGTGTCATGGCCAGCCCGCTTTTGCGGAGCGTCAGCCCCACCGCGCTGACGACCTTCTACACGATCACCAACCTGACGGACGCCAACTGCGCGGCGACGGCCGGCGACGTGGCGGGCAGCGCGCAGGTGATCGCCTACCCGGCCCCGGCGGCATACGATGTGAC
The DNA here is from genome assembly GCA_963822005.1 of uncultured Verrucomicrobiae bacterium. Lineage (GTDB taxonomy): Bacteria > Verrucomicrobiota > Verrucomicrobiia > Limisphaerales > UBA8199 > PALSA-1440. The sequence continues at coordinate 155,499 of CAWGGD010000042.1, forward strand.
CGGAGGGGGCGAGTCATGCGCCGGAGGAGCCGGTGCGGCGGTGGGGTTGGCCAATTCCCAAGTGAGTGTGAATTACTACCTGAAGTGCAACGGGAACGATGTTCAGTCGCTGCCGGGCACGGGCTTTCCGATCGGCTTCGGCCTGCAGACCAATGCGGGCATCTACACGGTGATGGCTACCAATGTGGGCAGTGGTTGCTGGGCCGAGATGGGCGGCAGCGCGGCGGTGGTGATCATCCCCCGGCCGACCTCGGAGGTGAGCGGCAGCACGACCATTCGCAATGGCCAATCGACGACGATCTCTAATGTGCTGAGCGGCATCCCGCCTTGGAATCTCCGTTGGTCGGACGGCGTAGACCAAACCAACGTTCTTTCCAGCCCGGCCACGCGCACGGTGCGCCCGTCCGTGACGACGACCTACCTGGTCACGGACCTGACCGACACCAATTGCGCGGCGAGACCTGAGGACCTGACAGGCAGGGCGGTCATTGTGGTCACGAATCTGCCGCCCAATGTGGCGGCGTCCGGCGATAGCAGCTTTGACCAATGCGGCGTGCCGATGGAGGCCCAGACCACGATTGCGATCGCGGCGGGCGGCTTGCATAGCCTCGGCTTGCAGGCCGAGGGCCGCGTGCTGGCGTGGGGGGACAACTCCTACGGCCAACGCGATGTGCCTGCGACACTGACCGACGCCATTGCCATCGCCGCCGGCGGTTATCACAATTTGGCGATCCGGCTCAACGGCACGGTCGTGGCGTGGGGCGCCAATGACTATGGCCAGACCAATGTGCCTGCGGGTTTGAGCGGAGTGATCGGGATTGCCGCTGGTACCTGGCATAGTGTGGCGCTGCAGGCCGATGGCCGGGTGAGGGTCTGGGGTGACAACAGCTTTGGGCAAACCAATCAGCCGGCGGGGCTGACAAACGTGGTCGCGGTCGCGGCGGGGGGCAATCATGCCCTGGCGTTGAGGGCTGACGGCACGGTGGCGGCGTGGGGCGAAAACACCGATGCGGCGGGGAACGCGGTGGGGCAATCGCTCGTGCCGCTGGGATTGGCCAACGTCGTAGCCATTGCAGCCGGGGAATACCACAGCCTGGCGGTGAAGGGGGATGGCACCGTAGTGGCCTGGGGGGACAACTCGCAGGGCCAGTGCGTCGTGCCGCCGGGGCTGGGCAACGTGGTCGCCGCGGCTGGTGGAGGCGGGCACAGCCTGGCGCTGCGAGCCGACGGCACCGTAGCAGCCTGGGGGGCGAACTGGAGCGGGCAGTGCGACCTGCCGCCAACATTGCCGCCCGCGCTGGGGGTTGCAGCCGGGAGCTACCACACCCTGGTGCTGTTGGAAGGCAATCCGCCGCTGCCGCCGCAGTTGCTCAATCCAACCCGGAAAGGCATCCAGTTCAGTGCGCTGGCCCAGACGCTCTACCGGAAGACCTACGCTCTGGAATACGTGGAGGCAGTAACGAATACGAACTGGATCGGGGTTTCCACCAACGCCGGCAACGGCGGGCTGCGGGTGCTTACGGACTCGACGGCCACTGACCCACAGCGCTTTTATCGGCTGCGGCAGTGGTAGCCTTCGCGGGCGGGAGATGCTGGGCGCCGATCGAGGCAGATTCACTCTGACCTGGCGCTGAAGAGCTTCAAAAACTCCGCTGCTGGCACCTTCGCGCTCGGGCGGAACTGGTCGCCGAGGCCGTATTCCAGCAACCGCCTAACGAAGTCGCGCACCTCCAGGTGGTCTTTCATCTGCGGCAGGATGTTGAAGCTGGAGGCCAGCACCTTCCCTTGGCCCACGCCGAACTCGACCAGGTAGGCGTTGTCCCGGTTGGACCGGTACCAGTCAATGCCCCGCACGATGGGCTTGACCCCATACGGTTTCAGCGGAGTGAACTCCATCGGCAGCGCATCGCGAATCAGGTAAACGAATTGCAGGTCGCACAGCTCATCATGCGGGAATGAGGCCAGCGCGGGATGGTTGGCCACGACGGTCCCGGAGTTGCCGGGGCCGGCGTTCCACGGGATGGTCCGATAGGTGGTGTAGAATGTCGTCGAGCCCGAGTACTTGTTGGTGTTCTCGATCTGCGTTCCGCGTGAAAGCAGCAGGCATTTCCCGCCGGCACTCACGTAGTCCACGAGCGCCTGGTCCACAAAGCCAGCAGCCACCAGCGGTGTGCCCGCGGGTATGGACGCCGGCTGCTTCGGGTCCACTCGCACAAGGACTCTGCCCTCCGCCGACAAGCTCGGCGGCTCCGGGAAGGCCCAGAACGACCAGTTGTTCCGGTTGACCAGCTTGCTGCCATCATAGAGGGCCACGTGCAGTTCGAGTTTGTAACCGTTGGGCGAGATCGGCGGGACGAAACGGGCCGTGCCCGCCTGAGTCAGTTCCCCCTGCATCAGGCTGGGCACGGGTATGTGGCCCTGGCAGGTGAAAGACGGACCCTTGACTTGCCACTTGAGCTTGCAGTCCTTGAGCCTCCGCTCGCCGTAGTGGGAGACTGCGAGCGGAATCGCCGCCTCGAAGCCCTGTTTCAGGCTGCGGTTGCCCTCCTGGGCGAGGAGGAGGCTGGTGTCACCGGTGGACTTGAGCATCTCGTCAGGCGTGACGTTCTTGGGCATCCAGAAGTCGTCCAGCAGGCCCTCGGTGTATTGACCGAAGTCAATGAGCAGCCAGAGGATAAAGCCCTCGACGTTGGGGCAGCGCCGGGCGTATTCCAGGCCGTCTTTGCGGCAAAGCGCTTGCAGCGTGAGGGAGTTCCTGACATAGGTCGGCACCAGGTCCAACTGCCCTTTCTCCCGGGCGCTGGTCTCGAGGACATCCAGCCACCACGGGAGGATGGCCGTGTCCTTGTATTTCTGGCGGCTGGCGGGGTCCGGATAGCAGCTCCACCAGTTATACTCGTGCAGGAGGTTCGGCCGGAGCCCGTCGGTTAGGATGGGCGTCTCGTTGAGCACTTCCTTCTTCCACGTGGGTATGACCACGGCGTAGAAGTCGCTCATGCGGTTACCCTTGGCGGTCTTGGTCTTTCCCACCCAGCCGGTGTTGTCAATGACCAGCGCGTGCGGCGCCAGTTCCTTGGACCTGGCGGGCAGTTCCCGCACAAAGAGGTTGAATGCCTCCCGCGAGCCGCTGTCCAGCGGGACCTCGCTGCACATGCTGTAGGCGATGACCGAGGCGTGATTGCGGCTCTCCTGGCACAGCCCGACGAATTCCCTGGCGTAGAGCTTCCGCCAGGGCTCCTCCAGCTTGTGCTGGGTGGTCCGGACATAGCCGCTGAGACCGAACGGCATCTCCTGGATGATCATGAGGCCGGCCTCGTCAGCGGCTTCGAGGTAATCCTGGCTGAAGATCTCTTCGCAGCTCTTGGCGGCGTTGAGGCCGTATTGCCGTGCCCGTTTGAGGCGCGGCAGATACCAGTTCAGGTCGGTTGGCGGCGCGAGGGTCTCGGGATAGAGCTGGTCGTCGCCAAAGCAGCGGATGTAAATCGGCTGGCCGTTCAGGAAGAACTTGGCGCCCTTCGTCGCGATCTCGCGCATCCCGAAGCGCACGCCGACCTTGTCAAACGCCGCCCGCTGCTGTTCGCGGTGCAGCGCGATATCCAGCAGGTAGAGTTTCGGGTGATTGGGCGACCACGGAGTGAACTTCGCCAGTTGCACCGCACCGGTGGCCGTCATCGCCCCCTTCGGGATTTCAATGCGCGCGCTGCCGACTTCTTTCCTGCCATCGCGCACGCTGAGCCTGGCGGTGAGGTCGGCGGGTGCGGGATCGGTCAGCTTGAGGCTCACCGCGGCCGAGCCGGTGGCGAGTTGGGGTTGCACGTACGCGTCCACCACGGACACCTGGTCTGTTATCTCCAGCCGCAGGGAGCGATAGACGCCGGTCCAGACGCGCTGCAGCTCGGCCATTTCCCAGATGCCTTCGAGTTTGACCTTGGGCCAGTCGCAGACCTTGAGGGCAATCAGGTTCTCGCCCGCCGAGTGGACCAGCCTGGTTACGTCAACCCGCTGCTGCGTGCGCGAACTCTTGGTGTAACCCACGCGGACCCCATTCACGTATATCTCGCCGGCCGGCAATATGCCCCCAATGCGCAGCCACACGCGTTTGCCCGAAGGCACAGCCGGCAGCCGGAAACCGCGCCTGACCCAGAACGGCTCGTTGAGGAACCATTTCTGGAAGTTGTTCGACTCACCCAATCCCTGAGCTTGCGGGACTCCAGGTAACTTGATGGTTTGGGTAAACTCGCCGCGGCCCTGGTGAAAGCCGAGCTCCACTCCTTTGTTCTCCTTGTCTTGCCGGAACTGCCACTCGCCGTCCAGCCCGACCTGGGGCCGGTAGCATCCGTACCGGTAGGAGAACACGTCGGTCACGAAGGCGTCACTGGTCTCCTCCACATCCGAGGCACCGATCTGTGCGGGTTGAGGCTCCGCGCAGACCGCCGCACGGCAGCTCAGCGCGACGACGAGCATTACGGTGCGTGGCACGATTGGTAATCTCATACGCAACCGGGAGCTTGCCTGGCCGGTGTGACCGCGGCAACGGCGAAGAGCCACTGCGCGAATTGCGCGAGCGGCGAAAGTCGAGTCGCAACTCTGGCGTGAAGGCCCCATCTTGGCCCATCTCGCCCTGTGATGCTCGGCCGGACCCAAGAGAAGCAAAGGGGCGACTCTTAGGTGAGTCGCCCCTCAACTCCAATGATAACACTAACCTCTGCTGGTTCTGACCGTTAAACCCGGATTCCGTTCAAACTCGAAAGAGCAGTTCAACCCGCTAAACACGTGGAATGACGCCAAAGAGAGGCACATCCCGAGGATTCCCAAACCATCCTTGGGGTGACCATCTCTTCCGGCACATCTGCTTGCGTTCCTTTCGCTTGTTTAGCGAGGGCAACTGCCGTTTCAAGGTTCAGCAGCCCCGGTGGCATCCGGCTTCGATCTGCTCAATCGCCCACCGCGCGTGCTCCGATACCAAAGGTTCCGCCTCATCGGCCGCTCTCTGCAAGGCCGGCAGGGCACGATCATCGCCGGTGTTCCCCAGCGCCACGCACACGTTGCGCCGCAGGCCGCGCCGCCGGGCGCGCGCTATTGGGGTGCCGGCGAAACGGCGGTTAAAACCGGTTTCATCCAAAGCCAGCAGCTCGAGCAAGTCCGGCTGGGCAACGTCCGGACGCGCGTGCGCCTTCATCAGTTGCCCTGCGCGGGCGAACCGGTTCCAGGGGCAGACTTCCAGGCAATCGTCGCAGCCGAGGATGCGGTTGCCCATCGCGGGGCGCAGCTCCAGGGGAATGCTGCCTCGCAGCTCGATGGTGAGATAGGAAATGCAGCGCCGGGCATCGAGCTGGAACGGGCCGGTAATCGCCGCCGTCGGACAGGCGGTGATACAGCGGGTGCAGGAGCCGCAGTGGTTCTTCTCCGGTGCGTCGGGCTCCAGTCCGAGCGTGGTGATGATTTCGGAGAGAAAGACCCAGTTGCCGAGCCGACGGCTGATGAGGTTGGTGTGCTTGCCGATGAAGCCCAAGCCGGCCCGCTCGGCCAGGTCGCGTTCGAGCAGCGGCCCGGTATCCGCATACCAGAGCGAACGCGTGCCGGGGCCGCCCAAGTGGTCCACGAATAGCGTGAGCTGCTTCAGCCGTTCCCCCAGGAGGTCGTGGTAGTCGCCGAAGCGGGCGTAGCGGGCGATCAGGCCGGATTTTCCATCGGCAATTGGCAATTGGCAATTGGAATTGTGGTAGCTGGCCGCGAGGGTGATGATGCTCCGGGCGCCGGGGAGGACTTGCTGCGGATTTACTCGCTTCGCCCCGTTGCGTTCGAGCCAGGCCATTTCGCCGTGCCGCCCGTCGGCCAGCCATTGTTGGAACTGCGCGGCGGATTCCGGCGCGTCGGCGCTGGTGACCCGGCAGTCGTCGAAGCCCAGTTCCCGCGCCCGCTGCCGAAGGGCCGACTTCATCGGTGGGCCGATTGCGCCATGTGGAACTGATGAATCACGTGCTGGGCGACCTCGCGCAGGGACCGCATCTCGGTATTCACCAGCACATCAGCCTGCCGGTAATAAGGCTCTCGGGCCGCCAGCAGCTCGCGAATCTTGGCCAGCGGATCGGGTTCGTTCAACAGGGGCCGGTGGTCGTGCGCGCGGACGCGGTCCCAGATGCTCTCCGGCGAGGCCCAGAGGCAAATCACCAGCGCATGGGTCTTGAGGCTGGCGAGGTTGGTCGGGTCGGCCGGCAACCCACCCCCGGTGGCAATAACCGTCTTGTGGCGCCGGGTCAACTCTTCGACAATCCGCCGCTCCCACTCCCGGAAGGCCGGCTCGCCGTCCTGGGCGAAGATGTCGCTGATGGACTTGCCGGCGCGCGCCTCGATGACGTGGTCGGTATCCAGAAAGGTGAAGTGCATCACATCGGCCGCCAGCCGGCCCACGCACGACTTGCCGGTACCCATGAACCCGATCAGGGCAAGATTCTGGATGGAACGCGCGCCAGTCATACTAATCTGTTAGCGTACTCCCGCCCCTTTGGCACGCAGTTTCTCCGGGTGTTCAAACCGGAAAGACAGGCGGTTGATGCTTAGCGGTCCCCGAAAAGAGCATCGAGGTCCCGCGCGCCGTGATAGACATGCAGCACTTGGATGCACTCGCTTACAGCGCGATAGAAGATGAGGTAGTTGTCGAAGCCTGACACTCGGAAAGACCGCACCCCGCGCAGACGCGGGTTCCGTAACTTTCGGCGGCGGCCCAACTCAGGATTGGCGGCGAGCATACTAAACGTCTCGTGCGCCGCCTCCACCAGACGAGTTGCCGCGCCAGGATTGTCCTCGGCAATGAACGTCCAAATTGCCCAGAGTTCATCCTCAACGCCAGGGTCGAGGATGAACTTAGCCACGAGAACGATGCCCCTTTATCCGCTTCTGTAAGCGGCGGAGCACGGTTGCCCCGTCCACCCCTTCCCCGCGGTCGAGGCGGTCGATGCTGCTGAGCAATGCCTTTTCCAGTTCTGCCAGCGTTTGCGGCACCGCCGGGAGCCGCTGCCTATCCTCTTTGAGGCGGCGCAGCCCCGCACGAATCACCTCACTCGCGGTTTGGTACAGGCCGCTTCCAACCTCGGTTTCGACGAACCGCTCAAGTTCCGGCGTCAGGGATACGTTCATAAGCGCAGTCCGATCAAAATCATCAACTGATGGCAAGGTAGCATGAATAACAAGAACGGTGCAAGTCTGGTTATCCCCGGAATACGCGCTCCGACGCAGCTTGCGGGTGCCACCGGCAAGGGCAGGCAAGTGTCGGTTCTCACTATTGACACTTCCAGTCGGTGGTCCTCACCGACGCTGCCGCTTGCGCGACGAATACACCCGCATCAGAAAGGGTTCCAACCTCCGGTTTGACCCTGTTTTCGAGCCGGCTTCGCGGCGGCGCAATTTCCACCCGCACCGCCCGCCAGAGCCGCCACCGCCCGCCAACGCAACCTTGCGGTGGGCGAACACCGCCAGAAAACGGCAAAACTTGCCTCTTGACGCCCTCCGCCAGGTCTGGCAGGACGGGACCGCAATGAATGAGAGCGAAAAGCAATTCTCCTTCACCCGCGCAGCGCTGCGTACCGGCGGGCCCGCAAAAAGCAAACTCCTAACAGTTATCAGTTTCAGTTACATGAAAGCGAAGTTGTCCGTTGGTGCAACACAGGGAGCGCTGTCAACACGGGGCCGGTGGCGATGGCAGTCGGGATTGTCCGCCTCGCTGATCCACTTCAGCCTCCTGACCGCCTTCACCGCTGTCTCGCAAATCCTGGGGGACGGCAGCGGACCCTCGCGCCCGGCACCGGCTCCGGTGACGCAAGCGATGCCGCCCGCTGCCAACAGGAGCGGCACCAACCTCATCGTCCGGCTTTACTACGGGGACCGCTCACGACTGGATCAACTCGTCGGGCAGTATGACATTTTTGAGTTTGCCGACCATGACGCAGGCTACGTGGCGGCGCGGTTGCGTCCCGCCGAGTACCGAGGAACTGGTTCAATCGGGATATCGGTTGGAGCTTGATCACGAGCAAACTGCTCTGGCCAACCGTGCGCTGGAGCATTCTCCCGGTCAGTTTGCGGGCATACCAGGTTACGCCTGTTACCGAACCGTCGAAGAGACGTATGCGACCCTGGCGCAGATCGTCACCAACCATCCCGGACTGGCTTCGCTGGTGGACATCGGCAACAGTTGGGACAAGGTCACGCCCGGCGGGGCGGCTGGTTACGATCTGCTCGTGCTGTTGCTCTCGAATCAATCCCGCCCCGGCCCCAAGCCCAAGTTCTTTCTCATGGCGGAACATCACGCCCGGGAACTCACCACCGCGGAAACAGCCGTGCGCTTCGCCGAGGAGTTGGTAGCGGCGTACGGGATTAACCCGGACGTGACGTGGATATTGGATTACCACGAGGTCCACATCCTTCCGGTCGCGAACCCGGACGGACGCAAGTGGGCCGAACAGGGGCAGTTGTGGCGCAAGAACACCGACAACGACGACGGCTGCGCGACCTTCCCCGATTACGGCACCGACCTGAATCGAAATTGCGGCTTCAAATGGGGCCTGGGCGGCAGCAGCACGCTCCCGTGCGACTTGACCTACCGCGGCCCGACGCCGGTCTCGGAGCCGGAGAATCAGGCGATCCGGGATTATGTCCGTTCACTGTTCCCCGACCAGCGCGGCCCGAACGACACGGACGCGGCGCCCACCAATGCGACCGGCCTAGCGGTCAGCTTGCACAGTTACGCCCAACTGGTGCTTTATCCCTGGGGCTGGACCTACACCCGCGCGCCAAACTCGGCCGCGCTCCAGACGCTCGGGGGCAGGTTCGGCTACTTCAATCGCTACACGGTGCAACCAATCACGTCGCTGTATGTGGCCAGCGGCGGGCTGGACGATTGGATTTATGGCGAACTGGGCGTGGCGGCCTACACCATTGAAATGGGGACGGCGTTCTTCGAGTCTTGCACGACTTTCCAGAACACGATCTATCCTTCCAACCGCCTGGCGCTGCTGTACGCGTGCAAAGCCTGCCGGCAGCCCTACCTCGATCCGGCCGGACCGGACGTGCTGCAAGCAGCGGTCTCCCCGGCCACTAACGGATTCGGCGCACCGATCAGTCTGGGGGCCCTTGCCGTCAGTGGCCGCACCTACGGCTACACACCGCTGCCGCCCGCGCCCAATATCACCGCGGCCCGCTGCAGCGTGGACAATCCGTCGTGGGTGACGGGCACTGTGGCGTACGCCATGAGCGCGGCGGATGGCAGCTTCAACTCGTCGAACGAGGTTATCACTGCCACCATTGACACCTCCGGGTGGTCGCCGGGAAGGCACACGGTCTTCGTCGAGGCGAGAACTGCCGCCGGTAATTGGGGTGTGCCCACGGCAGTGTTTGCCAACGTCGAGCCACTTACGATCACGGCTTCGCTCCGATCGGGTGGAATCGTCCTGCAGTGGCCGAGTGTCAGCGGCAAGCTTTACACCTTGCTCCAGTCCTCCAATCTTTCGGTGCCGTTCTCGGTTCTGGCCAGCAACATCCCTGCACAGCCGCCCCGCAACGCCTACCTGGATGCCGTCAGCACCACTGGCTCGCGGTTCTACAGGCTGAGGATTGAGCCGTGAAATCGCGGGCATGGTTCACCTGACCCCGCGAGCGCGGACCTCGGGAGCGCTGCGGCGGACAGGGTCTCGAGCCTCCCTTGAACCCTTCAACGAACCCTTCCAATTCGTCCTCCAATCGCTCCACCGGCAATCCGACGACGTTTGAACGTGAAAGGGGGCAAACCGGAGGTTGGTCCGCACAGTCCGGATGGTGCCCGCGGTTAGCGGGGAGTTGGTCATCTTTAGGGGAGGAAGGAAACGACCTTGCCCATCAAGTGGATTGCCGCCCGCCTGCAAATGGGCACCTCCAAAAGCCTCAAACCCATGCTGCTGCATTGGCGACAGGCCCATGAAAATGTCAACAGCAGCACCCGATCCGCACCACTCCAGTTCCAACCTCCGGTTTGACCCCTGCTCCGAAGCCCGCCGCGCCGGACGCCTGCTGCCGCAGGTTTGCACCCCGCTGGAATTGATGGGAGATTACCCTTATGACAACGAATCCGCTGCTTGAAGAGCTTTGGCAGGTGAAGGACGACCTGGCGCGCGAAGCGGGCTATGACCTTGACCGCATCTTCGCCGAACTGCGTGCGGCTGAAGCCCGGCAGCCGGGGCCGCTGATCCGGACGGCGGACGAGCTGCGCAGTTATGTGGCGGAACAGGAGCACCGGCACCAAGCCACCCTGGCCCTGAAAGAGGAAGCGCCGCCGCCTTCGCCTGACCGGAAGCAGTGACGTGGCTGTCGCGCGTCGCCCCCGCGCCCCACGAGATCGCGGGACTGCCAGGCCCTAATTGGCCGCGCGTCCGCCGATGCCCTTGGTGCCGGCGGCGATCAGCCGCGCGGCTTCTTTGGGGCGCAGCGCGCGGACGGCTTTGCCGGCCTGCCACATTTCCGAGTTGCCGATCACCGCGAGTTCTTTGCTCAACCCCTTCTGGTAATCGGGCTTGCCGCAGGCGGAGAGGACGCGGGCGCATTCCTTGCCGCTCTTGACGCGCTCGTAGAGTTCCTTGAAGACGGGCAGCACGGCCTTCTTGAAGCGGGGCTTCCAGTCCAGCGCGCCGCGCTGGGCCGTGGCGGAGCAGTTCGAATACATCCAGTCCATGCCGTTCTCATCCACCAGGCGGATGAGGCTCTGCGTGAGTTCCTCAACCGTCTCGTTGAACGCCTCGCTGGGGCTGTGCTTATGGGCGCGCAGCACGTCGTACTGCGCCTCCATGATGCCGGCCAAGGCGCCCATCAACACGCCGCGTTCGCCGGTCAGATCGCTGAACACCTCGTGCCGGAACGTCGTCGGGAACAGGTAGCCGGAGCCGATGCCAATGCCGACGGCCAGGCAGCGTTCCTTGGCGTGGCCGGTCGCATCCTGCTCGACCGCGAAGCTCGAATTGATGCCCGCGCCGGTCAGGAAATTGCGGCGCACCGACGTGCCGGAACCCTTGGGGGCGACCATGATCACATCCACGTTCTTGGGTGGCACCACGCCGGTCTGTTTCCGGTAGGCAATCGAGAACCCGTGCGAGAAATACAGCGCGTCGCCGGGCTTCAAATTCTTCTTCACGACCGGCCAGATGGCGCGCTGGGCGGCGTCCGACACCAGCATCTGGATGATGGTGCCCCGGCGCACGGCCTCATCAATCTCGAACAACGTCTTGCCCGGCACCCAGCCGTCCTTGACCGCGCGATCCCAGTCCCGCTTGAAGGCGCTGGCCTGGCCAATGATGACCTTGAAACCGTTGTCCCGCAGGTTGAGCGACTGCGCCGGCCCCTGCACGCCGTAGCCGATGATGGCGATCGTCTCGCCCTTCAGGACCTTGCGCGCCTTGGCCATTGGGAACTCTTTGCGAGTAATGACCTTTTCCTTCGTCCCGCCGAAATTAATGATTGCCATAATTGTATTAAGCTAATGTTTGTATTGGTGTTATGCTAATCGGCTTTCGCCGCTGGTCAAGGTGATTGGCCCCGGCTACTTGCGCGGCAGCGCCACCTTTCCCGTCCGCGTCAAATCCATAATCCCGAAATTCTTCAGCAGGCCGAGCAGCTTCTCGACTTTGCCTTCGTCGCCCGTCACCTCGATGGTCAGGCTCTTGGGCTGCACATCCACGATCTTGGCGCGGAAGATGTCGGTGATCTGCATCACCTCGGCGCGGGTCTTGGAGTCCACGGCGACCTTCACCAGCGCCAGTTCGCGGTCCACATATTCGCCCTCGCGAAAGTCATGGACCTGCATGACGTTGACCAGCTTGTTGAGCTGCTTGACGATCTGGTCCACGGTGGCATCGTCCCCGCGCGTGACAATGGTCATGCGCGAGGCCGTCGGGTCTTGCGTGGGCGCGACGTTGAGCGAGTCAATGTTGTAACCCCGGCCGCTGAACAGGCCGGCCACGCGCGTCAGCACGCCGAATTTATTCTCCACCAGAACTGAGATTGTGTGTCGCATAATTCCCCGTTTCAACGGGGCGCAAAAGCTAGCAACCCGCACCGGGCAGGGTCAACCGCAAACCCGGCGAAACCCGCGACCCGGCGAAACCCGGCGGTCTTGCGCCTGCCTTCGAGGCCCGGCGCACCCCGCCAAAGCACTGGCGGAAGCCCCAGAGCATCGCTCGTAGCAATAGAGGAACAATAGAGGAGCAATAGAGGAACAATAGAGCACCAACGGCTACCGCCCCGCCTGCCCGGCGCTATGACCGCGCCGTTCGTCCGCTCGACCCGGCTTCGCGGTAGCGCGGCTCCCCGAAGCCTGCGCGAACACGGCAACGCATTCCGCCAGCCAGCCCAGGCTCAGAAGAAGGGATTGTGCGCCTTCTCTTCCGCAACCGTGGTTAGCGGCCCGTGCCCTGGGCAGAGGAGGGTCTCAGGCGGGAGGGTGAGGACCTGCTCGCGCACTTTCTGGCGGGCCAGGTCCCAGGACTGGTTGCCGCGGCCGATGGAACCCGCGAACAGCGCGTCGCCCACGATGGCCACGTGCGGGGCATCCTCAGGCCAAGTGCCAATGATGTAGGTAGTGCCGTCTTCGGCGTGGCCCGGGGTGTCACGGTGGGTGAGGCGCAAGCTGCCGAGGTGAATGAAGTCGTTCGGGCGGTTGCGCTGGTCCACGGGAGCGCTCTTCGATCCGGAATGGAGGCGGGCTTTGGGAAACTGCCCGCGGAGTTCGTCCAGGGCGGCGACATGGTCCTCATGGCCGTGGGTGATAAAGATGTGGCGAAGCTGGAGCTGATTCTCCGCGACCAGGTCGGTTACGGGGCGAGCGTCCCAGCCGGTGTCAAAGAGGGCGGCTTCGCGCGAGACCTCGTCCCAGATGAGATAGCAATTGACCGCCATGCCGCCGGTGTCGGTGGTGATGCAGCGCAACTCGCGCCAGGCGCTCAAGTCCTTTCGGCGGGCAGCCAGCCGCAGGCGATGGCTTCCAACTTGCCCGGATGCAGCCCGATCAAGCCGGCCAGCGCGGCCAGGTTGGGTTTCTTCGGCGCCTGACCGGATTCCTCCAACGCGGCCAGTTCGGTCTCTGCGAGGCCGGCCGCCCGGGCGGCGACCGCCGCTGAGACCTTCGACATCGAGCGCGCTTTGCGGATGATGTCGCCGACGTGATCCTCGAGGTTCATGCGTAGGAAGTTAACCGGCGGCGAGGGGAGTTCAAGCGAGATGGAGAAACACCATGGAGCGGCTCTACTTTGTGCGCCGACCGCGCCACCTGCCGCGCCAGTCGCTCCAGCCAGAGCGCCGGCTGCGCTTTCGCTTGCTTGACGGTAGTCAGTTCGGTCAGGGCATGGGCCCGGGTAAAGAAGTCCGCTTTTCTGCGGGAGGCGCTGAGGGTGCCGGCCAAACCGATGCAGGGGATGTTCAACTGGCGACAGCGCTGCGCAATCTGGCCGACGCCCTTGCCCATGAGCGTCGAGCGATCAATGGCCCCCTCGCCGGTAATCACTAGGTCTGCAGCGCGGAGCCGACGTGCGAGGGCGGCGTGCCGGGCAAATAAGTCAAATCCCGGCTTGAGCTCGGCTCCCAGGAACGCCGACAACCCGAAGCCCAGCCCGCCGGCGGCGCCGGCCCCCGGCACGTGTGCGAGGTCGCGCCCGAACTGCTGTTGGACGACGTGCGCCAGGTGAGCCAGGCACCGCTCGGCGAGCGCGAAATCCCGACGGGGCAAGCCCTTCTGCGGCCCGTAAACGCGGGTCGCCCCCTGTGAGCCGAGGAGCAGATTCTGCACGTCGGTGGCGACCAGGGCCCGGGCAAACCAGCGCCGCCGCCGCGGGGCGCAGATGTGTTTCAGTCGGTGCAGGTCGGTCCAGCGCTCAATCAACTGGCCGTTGCGGTCGAGGAAATGCCAGCCCAAGACTCGCGCCAGTCCGAACCCGCCATCGTTGGTGGCGCTGCCGCCGATGCCCATGAGGCAGCGCGTGGCGCCGTGCTTTGCCGCGGCGCGCATCACGGTCCCCAGGCCACGGGTGTCCAACTGGAATGGGTGGAACCGTCCCGGCGGCAGCATCGCCAGCCCGATGATGGCCGCGGACTCGATGATGGCGGTCCGGGTTCTGGGTTCCCACCACCACCTGGTAACGCAGGGGCGATGGGCCGCGTCCACGGTCTTGACCCACCGGCTCCTGGCCTGAAGCAAAGCACTCGTGACTTCGCCGAAGCCGTCGCCGCCGTCGCTCATGGGCAGCAGGTCGAGGGAATCGTGGGGGCGTATTCGACGCCAGCCACTGGCGATGGCATGGGCGGCGGCGGGGGCCGTGAGGGTGCCTTTGAACTTGTCCGGGATGATGAGGACGCGCGGCGGCATGTGACGGGACAAAGTCTAGGGTCTAAAGTCTAGAGTCTAAAGTCTAAAGTCCGGGGTTCGAAGAACGAAGTGGGAAGGCAGCATGGGAATTTGAACTTGGGGCGGAGTGTGGCAGAGTAGTAGAAGAGTTGAATTATGAATAAACCGAAAGTGATAGCTTATTTGAAGCCGACCTGCGGCTGGAGCCAGGGGGTGCGGGCGGTACTGCGCAATTACGACTTGCCGTTCGAAGACCGGGACATCATCAACGAACCGGCCCAGCGGGAGGAGATGGTGGAGAAGAGTGGGCAGCCGCTCAGCCCGTGCGTCCAGATCAACGGCCACATGCTGGCGGATGTGAGCGGCTCGGAATTGGAAGCCTACCTGCTGGCGCAGGGCTTGGTGGAGCCCACGGATCGGCCAGCGGACGCGCCGACCAACCAACCGTGCGAAAGCGCAACGGGGTAACGGAATCTCGAGGCTAAACGAACTTGCCGGGGTTGAGGATGCCGCGGGGGTCGAGGGCGCGCTTGATGGTGCGGTGCAGGGCGCGGACTTCCTTGGAGACGGCCAGCGGCCACCAGCGTTGCTTGGCGAGGCCGATGCCGTGTTCGCCGGTGATCGAGCCGCCCCAGGCGAGGACCTGGCGGAAGAGTTCGTCCAGCGCGGCCTCGGCTGCGGCGTTTGGCGCCGGGCTGGTTGAAATCCACCATGACGTTGGTGTGGATGTTGCCGTCGCCGGCGTGGCCGAAGCAGGCGACGGCGAAGGTCGTGCTTCTTCTGCAGCCGGGCGGCGAAGGCGAACAGGTCTTCCAGGCGGCCGCGGGGCACGACGATGTCTTCGTTGAGCTTGGTGAGGCCGGTGTCGCGCAGGGCGTAGGAGAACTCGCGGCGGATTTGCCAGACGGCTTCGCATTGGTCCGGCGCCGAGGCCGGTCTCGACGAACAGCGGCTTCTGCGGCGCGAACGATCTGCTGGAGCTGCCGGATTTCGCCGCGGACGGAGCGTTCCTGGCCGTCCAGTTCGACGATGAGGTGGGCGCGGCAGCCGCGCAGCCGCTCGCTGCCGGTGCGCTTGTAGGCGGCGGCGAGCGTGAAGGAATCGGCCAGTTCGAGCGCGGCGGGCAGGAAACCGGCGGCGAGGATGGCGTGCAGCGAGCGGACGGCGTCGCGCATGGAGCCGAAGCCGACGGCGAGGCAGGCGCGGTACGGCGGCAGCGGCAGCAGCTTCAGGGTGGCTTCGGTGACGACGCCCAGCAGGCCCTCGGAGCCGACGAACAGCCGGTGCAGCTCAAAGCCGGTCTTGTTCTTGTGGGTGCGGCCGCCGAGGCGCAGGACGGTGCCGTCGGCCAGGACGACTTCCAGGCCGAGCACGTAATCGCGGGTGACGCCGTATTTGAGGCAGCGCGGGCCGCCGGCGTTGGTGACGATGTTGCCGCCGATGGCATTGTCGGCGCGGCTGGCGGGGTCGGGCGGATAGAACAGGCCCCGCTTCTCGACCGCCTGCTGCAGCTTGCCGGTGATGACGCCGGGCTGGACGACGGCCACGAAATCGGCGGCGTTGATTTCCTTGATGCGGTTCATGCGCGCCAGCGAGAGCACGATGCCGCCGCGCACGGGCACGCAGCCGCCGACGTAGCCGTGGCCCGCGCCGCGCGGCGTCACGGGGATGCGGTGGCGGTTGGCGAAGCGCAGCACTGCGGCAACGGACTGCGTGCTGCGGGGCAGGGCGACGGCGTCGGGCAGGTGGGCGGCGAACCATTTGTCGCCGGCGTGTTCGGCCAGGACGGCGGGCGCGAAGCTGACTTCGCCCGGCGGGCAGAATGCGTTTCAGTTGGGCGAGGAGCTTAACTTGCTTGGGGTTTCATCAGGAGAGGCAGGGGCGGCGAGGAATTCCTTGGCGTCGGCGGCTTCATCGTCGGGCACCTGCACGAGGATGCCGCCGGCGGCCAGCGCGTAGCCGTCCAGGCTCAGCGCGGAGAGTTCATGGGTGACGACCGCGTGAAAGCCGGCGGCTTCGAGCCGCGAGCGGACCAGTTGGGCGTCGGCGGGGTTGAAGGCGCTGAAAGACAGTGACGAGTGCCATATAACCGCAAGCTTGCGCGTCTTGCCGCAAAAGTCACGCCGCGACTGGCGGTCTTCAGGTCGGCGAAGACGATGACGCCGGCGCCGGTCTGGAGCAGGCTCTGGACCTGGACCTCGACCTGCTGGCCGATGGCGTCTGGCCGTTGTTGACCACCACCATCGTGCCGTCGGGCAGGTAGCCGACGCCCTGGCCCTTGTCCTTGCCTTCGCGCACGATGCGCAGGGAGAGCATTTCGCCCGGGCAGCAGGACGCTCGCAGCGACTTGGCCAGGTCGTGGAGGTTGACGTAGTTGACCTTCTGCAGCTCGGCGATCTTGCCCAGGTTGTAGTCGTTGGTGTAGAGCTTGGCGCCGAGGTTGCGCGCCAGGCGGACGAGCTTGGCGTCCACTTCCTTTTCGTCCGGGAAATCGCCGTCGTGGATCTTGACTTCGTTGCGCGTGTTGCGCTGGATGCGGTTGAGCATTTCCAGGCCGCGCCGGCCGCGGGCGCGCTTGATGGGGTCGTTGGAATCGGCGATCTGCTGCAGTTCCTTCAGCACGAAGCGCGGCACGACGATCATGCCCTCGAGGAAGTTGGCTTCGATCAGGTCGGCAATGCGGCCGTCAATGATGACGCTGGTGTCGAGCAGCAGCAGGTTGTCCGGCTTGTTCTGCGGCGCGAAGCGGACGTAGGGGATGATGAGCGAGAAATCCTCCTTGTTGCTGCGCATGGCCAGGACCATGCCGATGTAGCTGAAGCCGAGAAACAGGCCGAGGCGGATCAGCCAGCGGGTCGGCTTCTCGTCGACGTTCGTCGAACAGGCCGGAGCGGTCGATGAGCAGGGCGACCACCGTGCCGAGCAGCAGGCCGAAGGTCGTGGCGGAGAAGGCGCGCAGCGAAAAGCCCTTGAGCATTTCGTCGATGGCAATCATCAGCCAGCCGAAGCCGAAGCCGATGACCATGCCGATGAACCCGCTGTAGGATGTGCCGACAAACTCGGGGCGGACCTGGCTGACGGCGTAGCCGCCGACGGTGCAGAGGCTCAGGAACAGGATGCGGATAACCCAGAGCGCCATAGATCAGTCAAACGGGTTCTTGGGGGCGGTCAAAGGCCCACGGGCCGTGGGAAATCCGTTGGTCCGGGCCGGCTTGTGTTTCCACAGGATGCCCCAGAGGCCCAGGCGGTTCAGATTGCTGGTGGTGATGCGTCAAGTTGCTGACAATCTGCGACACATTCGCCGCAATTTCCCCATTTTCAAGCAACTTCCCGGCCAAACCCTTGCCCGCCCGCACATCCTCCAGCATATCTTTCAACGTTGCGGAGGAGGACTCGAGATTCCTCACCGCCGTTTCGATCTCCGGCGAGTTGGTTGCCAAGAGGTCGCGCACGACAGCGGCGGACTGGTTGATCTGCTCGGAGAAGAAGAGAAGGTTGCTGACCGAGGCGGCGATGGTCGGGCGGTTGGTCTCCCACCAGGGCTTGACATCATCCACGACGGATAGGGAGCGCTCGGAAACGGCGTGGAAGTTGGCGAACGTCACTGACAGGTTGGTAAGTGCGCGCGCGCTGAGAACTGTGCGGCGGGCCTCGACCATGGCGTCGTTGATATTGGTGGCGGCGGAGTCCAGGTGCTGGATGAAGCCCACGGCCGAGCGCGCGGCTTCCTGGATGTCCAGCGGCGCTTCGGCCTTGGCCTCGTCGCCAGGCCCAAAGGTGTCTCCCTGGTTCTTGGTCGGCAGGATCGCCAACGTATTGGTCGCCGAGAAAGCCGGATTGCTCGATCGCGAACCGGGCGTCCTTGTGAATCTGGTAAGGGCGGTAGATCCGGAGGGTGATGGTAACGCTACGGCCGTCCGGGGCAAGCTGGATGCCGGCAACCGTGCCCACCTGGACGCCGGACATGAGCACCTGGGCGCGCGGCTTCAGCCCGCCCACGGTGGAGGCGCGAAGCCGGAGGTCGTAGGTAGGACGGAAGAACGTGGTGCCTTTGCTGAACTGGATCAGCAGGACCGCCAGCAGCACCAGGCCGATGAAAACAAACAAGCCGACTTTGCCCTCAAGACGAGATTGGTTCATGTCAGAAATAGAGTTCTTTCGGATCGGAAACGCCCTCGATAAACCGGCGCACCACCGGGTCCGGCGAGTTGAAGATCTCGTCCGGGGTGCCGGTGGCGTAAATCTTCTGGTTGTGCAGCATCAGGATGCGCTGGCCCAACCGGCGCGTGCTGCGCATGTCATGCGTCACCACCACCGTCGTCACCTCCAGCCGGTCGCGCACGCGCAGGATGAGCTGGTCAATGCTGTCGGACACAATGGGGTCAAGGCCAGTGGTCGGCTCGTCATACAGGACGATCTGCGGCTGGTAAATAATCGCGCGCGCCAGGCCGACCCGTTTGCTCATGCCGCCCGACAACTCGGACGGCTTCTTGTCTTCGGTGCCGGGCAGATCCACCATCTCGAGCACCTCGGCCACCCGCCGGCGGATTTCCTTCTCGGGCAGCGAACGGTCGCGGCGGAAGGCGAAGGCGACATTCTCGGCCACCGTCAGCGAATCGAACAGGGCGGCGCTCTGAAATAACATGCCGAACTTGTGCCGCACCCGCAGCAGCCCGCGTTCGTTCATCGGCACGATGTCCTCGCCCTCGATCAGCACCTGGCCCGCGTCGGGTTTAAGCAGGCCGATCAGGTGCTTGAGCAACACGCTTTTCCCGCCGCCGCTGCGCCCAATGATGACCACCGACTCGCCCTTTTCAATCCGGAAGCTCACGCCGTCCAGGATGGAATGCGCGCCAAAGCGCTTCTTCAACTCGCGGACCTCGATCATAGCGTCTGAAATATCTGGCTCAGCGTCAGCGTGAGGAAGAAGTTGGAGACCAGGATGGTGATCGAGGAATACACGACCGCCTCGGTGGTGGCCCGGCCCACGCCCTCGGCGCCCTCGCCGCAGCACAAGCCTTTGTAACAGCCAATCAGCGCCACGATGCCGCCGAAGATGATCGCCTTGATCAGGCCGACGACCACGTCGGCAGTGTTGGTGTACCGGAGCATGTTATACCACGAATAGGTCGGATCAATGCCCAGCAGGTAAACGCCCACGAGGTAGCCCGCACCGATGCCGACGGCGATGGCCTCCGCGGTCAACAGCGGCAAGGCAATGTGCAGGGCCAGCAGGCGCGGCACAACCAGGTAGTCCACCGGATGGGTGGCCAGCGTGCGTAGCGCGTCAATCTGCTCGGTGACGCGCATGGTGCCCAGCTCCGCCGCGATGGCGGCGCCGACGCGGCCCGCGACCATCAGCCCGGTCAGCACCGGCCCGAGTTCGCTGCACATGGAGATGCCCACCACCGCCAGCGTGGCGGTGTCCATCTTGACTTTGTGGAATTGGAAGTAGGTTTGGGCACCCAGCACCATCCCGGTGAAAGCGCCGGTGATCAGGACCACCGATTGGGATTTCACCCCGATGAAATAGATCTGGTAGAGCAAGTCGCGCCACGCGACCTTGAAGGTGAACAGTGACGCGAAGGCCTCTCTTGCCAGCAGGGTGATGCGGCCCAAGCCCTCTAGCCATTCGGTAATCCATTTGTTGCCCCGAGCATTCATAGCCGCCACCAGACTAACAGGCGGGCCGCGCGACCGCCAGAACTTGATGCCACCTGGGTTATTCGCCCCCTTGGCCAGGTTTCTCCCACTACGGTGACCGGAGTTCGGCCCGGAGCGCGGGCCAGAACCGCGCTGTGCAAACCCCGATCAGCTCATTCAACGCCCCAGCACCGAGCGCACCCACTCCTGGTTATCCAGGTACCAGCGCACCGTCTCGCGGATGCCCTGTTCGAATTTGTGGGCGGGGAGCCAGCCCAGTTCCTTCTCCATCTTCGTGGCGTCAATCGCGTAGCGGCGGTCGTGACCCGGGCGGTCTTTCACAAACGTGATCAGCTTGCGGGAATTGCCCCCCAGTTGCGGTGCCATTTCATCAATCAGGTCGCAAATGAGTTGCACGATGGGGAGGTTGGCCCACTCGTTGCGGCCGCCGATGTTGTACGTCTCGCCCGCGCGCCCGCGGTTCAACACCAGCCACAGCGCCTCGGCGTGGTCGCGGACGTAGAGCCAGTCGCGGACGTTCATGCCGTCGCCATAGACGGGAACCGGTTTGCGCGCCAGCACGCTTTGAATCACCACCGGGATGAGCTTCTCTGGAAACTGATAGGGCCCGTAGTTGTTCGAACAGTTGGTGATGACCGTGGTCAAGCCGTAGGTATGGTGATATGCCCGCACGAGCATGTCGCTGGAGGCTTTGCTGGCCGAGTAAGGCGAGTTGGGAGCGTAAGGCGTCGTTTCGGTGAACAGGCCGGTCGGACCCAGGCTGCCATAAACTTCGTCGGTGGACACATGGTGGAAGCGGTGACCGGAGGCTGGGCTCGGCCACGCCGCGCGGCAGGCCTCCAGGAGGTTGAAAGTGCCGACGACATTCGTGTGCACGAAATCCCCGGGGCCGGTGATCGAACGGTCCACGTGCGACTCGGCCGCCAGGTGCATGACGTGGGTGATGCCGTGCCGTTGCACGACGTCGAGCACCGCAGTTTTGTCCCGCAAATCCACCTGCTCGAAGACGTACTTGGGATGCTGCGTCACGCCCGCCAGGTTCTCGAGGCGTCCAGCGTAGGTCAGGCAATCGAGGTTGACGAGCTTGCCGACCTCGGACCGCTCGATGACATGCTGAATGAGGTTCGAGCCGATGAAGCCGGCCCCGCCCGTGATAAGAAGATTCATCGCTTTCCTTATGTCTTCGTCGTTACCTAGCTCTCCAAAACTTGGCTCAGGCTTTCCTCCCAGTGCGGCAGGTGGAGGCCAAACACGCGTTGCAGCTTGTCGCACGCCAGCACGGAGTAAGCCGGGCGCTTGGCCGGGGTCGGATACTCCGGCGTGGAGATGGCCTCCACCACTGAGCATTTCCTTCCTTCCGCCGGCATCCGGTTGACGATGGCTTGCGCAAAGCCCTGCCAGCTCGTGATGCCTGACGACGCGAGATGGTAAGCGCCGGTGAAGGCATCCCAATCAGCCGCCGCGACAGCCTGCCGCAACGCCAGCGCCGTGGTCTCCGCGATCATCCGTGACCACGTTGGGCAGCCTACCTGGTCAGCCACCACCCGCAGTTTCTCGCGCTCGCGCGCCAGCCGCATTACCGTAAGCATGAAATTCTGCCCGCGCGCGCCATAGACCCAGCATAGCCGGAAGATCAGATGCGCGCCGCCGACCGCGCGCACCGCCTCGTCACCCGCCAGTTTGGAGCAGCCGTAGGCGCCCAGCGGGTTCGGGGCATCCGTCTCGACGTAGGGCGTGGTCTTGGTGCCGTCGAAGACATAGTCTGTCGAGTAGTGCACCAGCAACGCACTCGCTTTCCTGGCCTCTTCCGCCAGGATGCCTGGGGCCACACCATTGATTTGCATCGCCTTATCCAGCTCTGACTCCGCCTTGTCCACCGCGGTGTAAGCGGCGGCATTGATGACGACGTTGGGCCGCGCACCGCGCACCCACTCCCGAATCGAATCCCCGCTGGTCAGGTCAATGTCGGGAAAATCCACGCACACAACCTGCGCCATCGGGGCCAGGGTGCGGCGCAACTCCCAGCCCACCTGGCCGATTCTCCCGATGAGCAGGATGCGGGGCGGTTCCATAGCTATCCCGCAAGTCCGACGCTGGACAGTCCCCGGCTCATGCAAAGAGCCGGTCCGGCGGCGTGTCTCGCAAGCGCAGGCCCTTGGCATCCCGCTCGGAAAGCAGCGGTTCTCTTAATGGCCACTCGATGCCGATATCCGGGTCATCCCAGCGGATGGCCAGCTCGTCCTTCGGCGAATAGATCTCCGTGCACTTGTACTGGAAGAGCGCAGTATCGCTCAACACGACAAAGCCGTGCGCAAAGCCGGGAGGAATGTAGAACTGGCGCTTGTTCTCGCCGGACAACACGAGGCCGTGCCACTTTCCAAACGTGGGCGAGCTGCGCCGGATGTCCACCGCCACATCGAACACCTCCCCCGCCAGCACCTGCAGCAGTTTGCCTTGCGGGTTCGGGTTCTGAAAATGCAATCCTCGCAAAATGCCGCGGCGTGAGAACGAGATGTTGTCCTGCACAAAGTCCGCGTCCAGCCCGGCCGCGCCGTAGCGGCGCCGGTTCCAGGTTTCCAGGAAGAAGCCGCGCGCGTCACCGAAGACCTTGGGTTCGATGATCAGCAAGCCCGAGATGGAGCAGGTCAGGACGTTCATCACGCTTGAGGGGCCAACCGCTTTGCCTCCGCGACCACTTCGGCCAAGTACTCGCGATACTCGCACTTGGGCATCCTCGCCGTGAGGGCTTCGAGGCTTGCCAGCGACAGGAAGCCGCGGTGAAAGGCCGCCTCTTCCGGACAGCCGATCTTGATGCCGGCGCGCTTCTCGATCGTTTGCACGTAAGCCGAAGCTTCGTGCAGGCTGCTGCTCGTGCCCGCATCCAGCCACGCGAACCCCCGGCTGAGCCGGTGCACATGCAGTTGCCTGCGCTGCATGTACTCGACGTTCACATCGGTTATTTCCAGCTCGCCGCGCGCCGATGGCTTGAGATTCCGGGTGATCGTCACCACGTTGTTGTCGTAAAGGTACAAGCCGGGAACAGCGTAGCTGCTCTTGGGTTGCTTGGGTTTCTCCTCGATGGAAATCGCCTGGCCCTTGCGGTCGAATTGCACCACCCCATACCGCTCCGGGTCGTTGACGTGGTAGCCGAAAATCGTCGCGCCGCCCTTGAAGTCAGCGAAGGCCCGGTAGAAGCCGTCTCCGCCGTAGAAAACATTATCGCCGAGAATCAGCGTGACGGCGTCCTTGCCGATGAAGCTCTCGGCAATCAGAAAGGCCTGGGCGATGCCTTCCGGCTTCGCTTGTTCGCGATAGTCGATGGACAATCCCCAAGCCCTGCCATCGCCGAGCAACTGGCGAAACCGAGGCAGGTCCTGGGGCGTGGAAATGAGACACAGCTCGCGGATTCCGCCTTCTATCAGCGTCGTCAGCGGGTAATAGACCATCGGCTTGTCATAGACCGGCTGAAGCTGCTTGCTCCCTACCAGGGTAAGTGGAAACAGCCTCGAACCGGCCCCACCGGCTAGGATTATGCCTTTCATCAACACTTCAGGATAAGTGAGCCGCCCCGGTTTGCAACGCGCAAACTTGCCCGACCCCTGTCCGTTCTTGCCCCGAGCCGCCGTTTCCGTACTGCCTCGGAACCATTTCCTCGCTGCCCCTGCCGCCGCCTGCCCCTGTTCGGCGGAATGGTCGGCGACCTTTGGCCGCTGGGACGATTACTGGCCTGGCTCCACCACCCATCTCGCCAGCTCCTCATCGGGCAGACGGGAAGCGACCACGCGCAGTTTTTCGCGCGCGCCTGTCGCCCGGTAAGTCGAGCGGAGCGCGGCGGTTGGAAAAGCCGTGCCGGTATTGTGCAGCAGCAACGGATGCGGTGCCGCCAGCATCGCGCCGCCTTCAAAGGTGCCGATATTCCGCAGCCCGGGGCAGAACAGGTCCGGTGCTAGCAGAGTTTCCTCGCGCGTAACATCCAATTGACTGCAATCGGCGATAACGGCCGCTGCCCCAGGCGCAGCCAATAAGGCCCAGAGGCCCGCAGAACCGCTCCCCACGAGAATCACCTCACAGAAGCGCGGCCCGCGCGGGTCCGCCACCGAGCCGGCCGCCGCGCAAACCGTGAACAGGTCTCGCACACGCTCCTGGAGCTTGGTCCGATTGTAGGTCGGATAGAAATTGGCGAATGGGTCGGGTGGGTCGCTGGCGCTGAACCGGTCCACCGTGACCACCGCCAGACCGCGCTGGAGCAGGAGTAGCACCAGCCCCGCCGGCTTGGCCTCGGCGTCCGGCACCCCCGGCGCATCCTTGTCACTGCAAATGACCGCCACCTTCGACGCCGGTTGGCCAGGGCTGCTGGGCGGAGCCCAGTAACTGCATAGAATGGTCGCCCCCCCCTCTACGCGGCTGATCTTCAGCGTGGCCGCAGCGAACTCGCCCGATTGTCTGACTTTCTCCGCGCGGCCCCGCACCGTGCTGGCCAGCCACTCGACCTGTAGCGTGTGCTGCCAAGCGGGTTGCATGATCCGTTTGAACTTCTCCCAGCCGGCCTCGTCCCGGACCGCGAGCGATTCCCACTGGGCCTGGTGTTGGTTCTTCAGCCATTCAATCACCCGCGCTTCGCTTCTCGCGTCTTCCGGCAGCTTGCCGTCGGGAAATACCCGCAAATCAGCGTCCGGCTCCTTCTGATACGGTCTTTCGCTGAGCAACGCCGGATCAGGCTGCTTCAGCAGCCATTTCCCGAACCAGTCATAGACCGCCTCCCGGCTGGTCTGGTTGTAGTTATGGCCGAAGTCGTAACGCACATAGTGGAATCTGTCGGGCGCATCGAAAAGCTGGTAAATGTGCTCAATCGCCGGGCCTTCGACCGTCAGTGTCATCTTGGTCCAATCGCCCGTGGCCGCGATCAGGATCTGCGGGCGCGGCGCCGCCGCGGCGGCGATTTCCATGTTTGAGAATTCCACGCGCAGCCCGGGCGCGTTTTCGCACAGGCAGCCCCCCTGCATCGTGTGCGAAACCATCACCGCCGGCGCCTGCGCCGCCAGCCGGTCATCCACCGCCCCGAGCATGAACGTCTGCGTCCCCCCGCCGGATGCTCCCGTGCAGGCCAGCCGCTTCCGGTCCACCTCCGGCAGCGACTCCAGGAAATCCAGCGCGCGGATGCTGTTCCAGGTTTGCAGCCCCATCAGGCTGACATTCCAGAGCTGATCCACCCGGTTCGTCGCGAAGTGCCGGTGCCGCTGGGGAAACTGCGCCGCGGGCACATCGCCTTGTTCGGGAAAGAACGTGTCATTGTAGCCCACCATGTCATACGAAAACGCGATCATCCCCTGCCGCGCGAAACTGATGCAGCGTGCCGCCACACTTCCTTCCTTGCTGTCCACCAACCGCCCTTCCTTCCAATGCCCGTGCGGGTTCAGAACGGCTGGAAACGGCCCCTTCCCACGCCCGAGCGGACGATACAAATTTCCCGCCAGGTAGAAGCCGGGCAGCGGCTGGAAATAGACCTTCTCCACGCTGTAACCCTCGCGCTCGATTCTGCCGAAAACCCGCGCCTGGAGCGCGGTCCTCTCCGGCATCGGCCACAGACCGCAACTCACCAGGATGTTCTGGCGAATCTCCTTCGCCCGTGCTTGCCATTGCTCCCGCGACGCAATGCTGGGAAACTCGCGCGGCGTGTTAAGGTCCCTGACGGCCGGCTTCTTCTCTGTCGGGCCCGCTTGCGGCTCGGCCGACTCAGCGGGCCGACCCAGGCAAACCAGGCACAGGGCAACGGCGGGGGCAAAAAGGCTCTTCATAAACTTGCTCCGCGTCAGGACCTCAAACCTCGGATTGCAGATCTCACTTCTGCCCGTTCGACAGGAAGTTCAGATACTCGATCAGCCGTGCCTTCATCTCCTTGCGCGGCACGATCGCATCAATCAGCCCGTGGTCGAGCAGGAATTCGGCTGTCTGAAAACCGGGCGGCAATTCCGCCTGCGTCGTGTCTTTGATCACCCGCGGACCCGCGAAACCGATCAGCGCCCCGGGCTCGGCAATGATCAGGTCCCCCACACTGGCGTAGCTGGCCATCACCCCGGCATAGTCGGGGTTGGTGAGCACGCTGATATACGCCAGCCGCGCCTTCGCATGATATGCCAGCGCCCCGCACGTCTTCGCCATCTGCATCAGGCTGAACATCCCCTCATACATCCGCGCCCCGCCGCTGGTCGAAATGATGATTAGTGGCAGCGTCTTCTCTGTCGCCTTCTCGATCAGCCGCGCCAGCTTCTCGCCCACCACCGATCCCATTGAGCCGCCCAGGAAACTGAAATCCATCACCCCCAGCCCCGCCCGGTGTTCGCCGATCTTGCCGATCCCGGTAATCACCGCGTCCTTCAGGCCGGTTGACTTCTGATAACCTTCCAGCTTCGAAGTGTAGGAGGCCACCCCGGTGAAGTTGAGCACGTCCACGCTCGTCATGTCGGCATCCATCTCCTCGAACGTGCACGTCTCGACCAGCGAATGGATTCGCTCGCGCGCGCCAATCGGAAAATGATGCTGGCAATGCGAGCAGACCTTCAGGTTTTCATCCAGTTCCTTGTCGAACACCATCGTCGCGCACTTCGGGCACTTCGTCCAGAGCCCCTCCGGAATGTCCCGCTTGCGCGATTTGCGGCTCGGCGGCTTGGGCTTCTTGATGAACGTCGGGCTGGACGTCGCCGGCGGCGGCGTCACCGCTGGCTCCGCCGATTCCAAGCCCAGCGACTTCTTATTGAAGGAAGTCGTTGCCATCCCTAAGCAGACGGAGGGTTGGCGCGCGAGCGTTGCCGCCCCCCTGCCAGCCTTGCGCTTTGCATGTTCACAAACGGTTTCATTCCAAGCTTCGGCCTCATTATTCAAACTCCCCGGGCAACTGTCCAGACGCAAACTTCGCCCGCCCCGGCGCCTATCAGCACCCGGGCGCAGGCGTCGGTCGTTGCGCCCGTCGTCAACACGTCGTCCACCAGCACGATGCGCTGGCCGTTCAGCCGTTGGCCGCCCCGCATCGCAAAGGCGTTCCGGACGTTCGCCAGCCGTTCCTGTCGGCTCAATTGCGTCTGCGTCCGGGTGGGCAGCACGCGGCGGAGCAGTCGTTTGTTCACGGCAATCCCCGTCGCCGCCCCCAGCCGGTGCGCCAGCCGCTCCGCCTGGTTGAACTCGCGCTCCCGCTCCTTGGTCGGATGCAGCGGCACCGGCACGATCAACATCCCGCTCTGCCCCGCCAGAAAAGACCCCGCCGCCCGAATCAGCAGCTCGGCCAGAAAGGGCTCGAACCACAGCGCCCGCTGGTACTTGTAACGGTGAATCACCTCCAACACCGGGTCGCGCGCCACCACCGCCGAGCGCGCCCGCTCGAAGTGCCACTCCATCTCCCGGCAATTCGCGCACGCAAAGCGTTGAGTGATGTCCCCCTCGAACGGCCGCCCGCACCGCTCGCAGTACGGCTCCCGGATGAACCGCACCTTGGCCCGGCAACCGCCGCAAAGATACCCCTCTGCCGGCGTCGCCCGCGCCGCGCCGCAAACCTGGCACACCTCCGGATAGACCAACCCCAGCCCGGCATTCAGCCAGCCCCGAACTGAGTCGGCAAGCGTTCCCAGCCCCTGCATGGCCGCTGACTCTAAACCACGCCTCCCCTCTCGCCAAGGACCGTTTTCACAGTTGTAAACCGCCGCCCTAAACCCCGTGCCACACCTCCCGCCAATGTCCCTTCTTCTTTGAATTGGCAATGAATTGACTTGCCTGCCCTTCAGCCTCACCTACCATGGGCGCCAGATGGCGACAAATGCGACATATCTTGCGCTTGCTGATCTGATGAGGCGCCGGGGGTTTGCCAGGCAATTAGGGGGGCGGCGAAGCCTGCCACCCGGAAGGAGCTGGAGAGGAAATCCTCAAACGGCGAGGCCAGCCGACAATGTCTGCCCGCACTAGGTTGAACGGAGTAAGGCCTATGCGTAATCGGGCTTTCGGCATTAAGGGCGTCGAAGCGTCGCGCTTAGTGGCATGAGTTATTGGGGACTGATCAGTTGCGGTTTGCTGGGCCTGGGCATTGTGTTCCTGACGACCCCACTGGCCCTGCGAGTAGCGCGAGCCAGAAACCTGTTTCAGCGCCGGCACGATCTGCATCACACCCACCAGAAAGAAGTCCCGCGTTTGGGCGGGCTGGTGCTGGCGGCGGCGTTTGTCGGGGTCGAGCTTTATATTGCCGCCCTCTGGCCGGAACAAAGGGCAAAGATCCCGGGCCGGGCGGTTGTGCTGCTGAGTTCACTGGCCATGTTCGGGCTTGGGTTTTGGGACGATCTCAAGCCCCTGGGCGCAAAACGAAAGCTGGTGGGCCAGGTTCTGATCGCGCTCAGTGTCTCTGCTTTCGGGATTGGAATTACGCATTTCAAGATTCCGTTTACCGAAGGCATCATCGCGCTCGGCGGGTGGGGGGTGTTGATTACGGTGGCATGGCTGGTGGGGATGGCCAACCTGATCAATCTGATTGATGGTGTGGACGGCCTGGCGGGAGGAATCAGCCTGATGTTGATGGCCTTGCTGGCCTATGTCGGTCACAAAAGCGGTGGTGTTGAGCTCCTCGTGGCCGGGATGGCTGGCGCCCTGCTCGGCTTCCTCTGGTTCAATTTCCCACCTGCACGCATCTACCTGGGCGACGGCGGCGCCTATTTTCTGGGCTTCCAGATCGGCCTGTTCGCTATCCTCAGCTCGCACAAAGGAACGGTCTTTGCGGCGCTGGTGGCGCCGTTGTTCGTGCTGGCCCTGCCCATTGTGGATACCGCGCTGGCCATCCTGCGGCGCGGGTTGCGCGGGCTGCCGGTTTTCCGCCCCGACCGCAGGCATCTTCACCATCATCTGCTGGGCATGGGGATGTCGCGCCGGAGAGTCGTGCTGTCTTTCTACGCCGTGAGCCTGGTCTTCCTGGCGATGGGTTTCGCGGCCTACTGGTCGCGGGGAAACCTGGTGCCTATGCTGCTGGGTGTGGGAGCGCTGATCCTGTTGCTGTGCGCGGGCAAGCTCCGTTTCAGCCGCAACTGGTTCGCGGTGGGCCGCGTGGTCGGCAGTTCACTGGAGATGCGCCAGGAAATCCAGTACGCCCTGGCCCTCGCGCGCTGGCTGACACTAGAGGGCGGCCGGCACCATTCCGCGGAAGAACTCTGGTCGGATTTGGTGTTCGCCGCGCAGCGACTTGGCTACAGCTCCGTCAAGCTGGTGTTGGCGGATGGGCAGCGGGTTTGGGAACGGCCCGGCGCCTGCCAACCCAGCCGTTCGGCCGTTGAGGTGCTTCAAGGCGGGCGGGCGGGCATCCTGGAACTGAGAGCCCCATCGTGCAACCTCGGCGCGGACGCGGCCCAACGGCGGCCCGAATGCGAGGAGCCCTTCTGCCCGTGCGTGTCGGATGGCAAGGTGTTCGAGATCGTGAGCGAGTTGCTGGCGGAAGGGTGGGTCAAAGCCGTCCGCACCTTGCAGCACGGAGATCAAGCTCCGCTCGCATTTGCCACCCAGAGCTCCCGGCCAAAGAACCGCGGGCAGCGCGGGTCCGTGGTCAATGGATCACTTCCCGCGTCCGGCCGGCCCCCAGGCTCGTCCGGCGGGGAGACGGTCCGGCAGTAGTTCCGTTCCCGGCTGGCGGGTATCTATAGCCTGGCTTTTTCGCCCGCCGGCCCATTCGCCCGCCGCTCATGTTCGGCCGCCAGATCGCGCAAGTTCAGACCGCGGTAGGCCTCAGCCAGGGCCTTATGCGCCTTGGAACCGGACTCCCGGCGCTTCCTGGAGAAAATTGCCGGGGTCAAGCGGATCCGAGAGGCCGGCGTGGGGTGCGGGCTACTGACTCTTGTTGCTGGCGGCGGCTTTCTGGCGCTTGGCGAGCTGGCCCTTGAGGAAGGTATCGGGCGGGGCTTCGTGCCAGGCGGAGTACCAGAAGTCGCCGAGCAACTGGCCGGACTTAAGCAGTTGGCCCTCGAGGAACGCCTTGCCTTCCAGTCCTGTTTCACCTTCCCCGGAAAGCTTGCGTTCCTTGTCCAGCCGGTAAAGCGGCTCGACCAGCTTGTGCTGCTCGATCAGAAAAAGCATGGCGACCTGGAAGGTTTCCTCGGGTTTGGCGGGTCGGCCATCGATGGTCGGCGTTTGAGCGGTGCGCAATCGGCTCTTCAACCCGCTTAAGTTGGCGCCGCCGGTCTTGCCCAGGTAGCCCCCGTCAATCCAACTGTGAATGCTGCGGTTGGTGGTGTAGTGGTGCGGGTTGTCACCCACCCAGCCGTGGTGATGGATGGTGGTGTGGAGCGGCTGCGAGGCGTCCGCGACCAGGTGGCCCATCACACCCATGACGTAAATGATGTTCGCCCGGGCATTGGCCACTTCCTCGGGCGTGCCAGCCTCCTCCAGGGCCTTGAGGTAGGAAAAGCCGGATTTGAGCTTGCCCACGGATTCGGCGATACCCCACGGGAGGAACCCGACCAGCCCATGCGTGTGGTCCTCGTTGGAGGACGCCGCGGACTCGGGGAAGTTCTCCGGGTGGGCCTTGCGGATGAGGGCGAGCCGGGCGACGAAGTCGTAGCGGAAAACCGGCAGCAGTTCGGGCTGCAAGCCATAATCGTTAAGCTCCTCCAGGTCCATGTAGTGGTCGGGGAAACTATAGTGTTTGAGGGGCAGGTCCGGCGTGTTCCGCCAGCGGTCCATTTCGCCGGCAAGGAACGCGATCCGCTCAGCGGCGGCCGGTTCGCGGACAAAGGCAGGGAAGTTGGTGGGCAGGGAGGCGAGGGCGAGCTGGTTGACAGCGCGGTGACCCTCATAATCCCAGGCGCGGGCGAGCGGCATGTCGAGCTGAAGGCAAGCGAGGAGAGCGAGTGCGGAAGCCGATAATCTTTTCATCAATAGTATTCGATTGTGGGCTCAGTCTAGTCTGGGGGTGGCAAAAGGTAAATGGGTTTGCGGTTGCGGTTGCCGGATGGTAGGGGGCGTCACTCCGGGCGCGCCGTAAGATGTTTATAAAACGGACGGGATTGGGCGGCTTCGGCCAGCGGCTGTCGGCTATTGGCTGCCTTCTGCCTTCTGCTTTCTAGAGCCCCCGCACGCAGCGGAAACCGACGTTGCTATAAGCGTCGGTCGGCGGGATGTTGTAGCCGCGATAGGAGCAGCGGGCATAGTCGGCATAGTCGTACCAGGACCCCCCCTTCAATACTCTCGAACCCGAGGCCGCCTCCGGGCCGCGGGGGTCACTCTGCGTCGCCCCGACGCCGGCATACCAGGCGGGGTCATACCAGTCCCAACACCACTGCCACACGTTGCCGGCCATGTCGCAGATGCCGTAGCCGTTGGGGGGGAAGTAGCCCGCCGGACTGGTGTAGGGCTGAATGCCGCCGGCGCTGAAATCCGGGTGATACGTGTTGGCCAAGCTCAAATCATAGTCCAGGTTAGTGGGGTCGCCGACGTAATTGGCGCGGCTCCAAGTGATCACGTTGGTATCCGCCCAGGGGAAACGGTGGCAGAGGGCGCCCCCGCGAGCCGCTTTCTCCCATTCCGCCTCGGTGGGCAGGCGATAGCCGTTGGCGCTCACGTTCACGCAGGCGTTGCTCAGGTCGAGGTCCCCGGTCCGATACACCGTCGTCTGGGCCGCCGAGGTGTAGTAACATGGGGCCAGGCTTTGCATTTCCGATCGCGCATTGCACCACTTGACGGCGTCGTGCCAATTGACCAGGTGCACCGGATGCGTGGAGCCTTTGCTATAGTTATAGCCGCTCCAGGTGCAACCAGCGTTGTCAAAGCTGTAGCTGTGGTTGGTGGCCCACTGATAGACCTGCTGCCAGAGCGCGTAGGTGACCAGGTTGGTGTCCATGTAGAAGCTGCTCACGGCCACCGGATGCACCGGGAACTCGTTGGTGCCACCTTCGCCGAAGGCATCGCCCATGATGGCCAAGCCGGCCGGAACAAGCGCCATGCCGGTCGGGGCAGGAATGCTCACGACGCGGTAGTAGGCCTGGGCGGGCGGAGTCGTCGGGTGGGTAAACCAGTACGGACTTTGCGTCACCACCAGGTTGGTCAGCGTTGCCCAGTTGCTCTGGCTCAGACTGTTGGTGAACACGATTTGATTGATGACGTTGGTATCGCTCTGGATCGTCAGCCTGAGCGCCGTGGCGATGCCGGTGATGGTCGGTGCCGCGGCGGGCGCGGTCAGGCCCGCCCCCAGGGCGAGCACGCCTGCGGTGAGGCGGATAAGGTCTCTTCGATTCTTCATAGTTTGTTCTGGCCGGCTCTGGCCGCGGTCAGGTCGCACCAAGAGCTTACGTCAGGCGAGACGCCTGCCCCACTAATCCATACCCAATTTGGCACTCTGTTGCAGTCGTTGGAGGTCCGCCAGGTCGGCTGGACCGTTATTGAGTTCCCAGCGAGTGACGAATTGCTTGGGCGCTTTCCAGCGCCAGTATTCGGTGTGGCCGTCGGCAAAAGAGAGATTCGCCCCGCGCTGATGCCGGTCAGCCGGCAGGTCCAGCCAGTAGTTGGCGTAGGCGCTGTCCGCCGAGAAAATGCCGAACGTCGAGTCCCAAATGTCCTGCTCGTGCGTGTCCATGAGCACAAAAAGCCGGGTCGGCGGTGGGGCGAGGATTTCCGTGAGCTTGCGAAAGGAGCCGATCGCATCGTCGCAGTAGAGGCTGATGTTCATGGAATAGCTGCGGGTGCGCAGGAGATCGGGGCGGTCGGTCACCGTGGACCTGTCTCCAGGGCAGTGATAAAGGGCGGCGGTCCGGTTGTAGGGAAAGAGCAGACCCCGCTGGATATTGGCACTGCTGGTGTCGAGCGGGGCGACCCCCGGACACCACGAGGGGCCAGTCCCGGTGAGTTCGGGCGGTGCAGTGGAGCCTGGGCCGGACAGACTGTAAAAGGAATTGTTTGGCACGACGGTGTCGTTGTGGTCATCAGCGTAAAGGTGCCAGGCAACCTGCTGTTGCTTAAGATTGTTGCGGCAGGCGATTGTCAGGGCGCGCTCTTTTGCCTGGGACAAGGCGGGTAGCAACAGCGCGGCCAAAATGGCAATGACGGCAATGACGACCAGCAGCTCGACCAGGGTGAAGGCTCCAACGCTGCCGCTTCTGCCGGGTGCCGCCCGTGCGGGTCGGTGCGGAGTTCCTCCCTCAGCGGCAAGACGGCGAGCGGACGGCTTCCATAAACGGCTTGCAAGACTGACCCAGGGGTGGGGAACTCCTCTTACTAGGGCGTTGGGCGCCCCGTCGGGGGCGCCCAACTGAAAGCAGCAGAACCTGCTGCCGACATACGGGTGCTGACTAGCGATGCGGCGGCGGATTAGTCGGGCACGGAGGGGGTGGGTTGGTCGGCCAAGGCGGCGGATGGTTGGTGGGCCAAGGCGGTGGATGGATTAGTTGGCCACGGCGGAGGCGGATTGGTCGGCCAAGGCGGCGGATGATTCGTCGGCCAAGGTGGTGGAGGGTTGGTCGGCCACGGCGGCGGATGATTAGTGGGACAAGGCGGTGGTGGATTAGTTGGCCACGGCGGAGGTGGGTTCGTCGGCCAAGGGGGCGGGTGGTTCGTTGGGCACGGCGGCGGAAAGTTAGTTGGCCACGGCGGGGGCAGGTTGGTCGGCCAGCGCGGCGGCGGGGCGTTAGTCCACGTCGGTGGCGGTGGGCAATTAGTTCCTCCCGGAGGCGGGCCCGGACGAGGTCGTGGAGTGAAGGCAAGGACGGTTACACAAAGCAACGCGCCCAGTGCAACCAGTAATGCGACCAGACTGTTCTTTTTCATATAATTACTGTGTTCGTGTTTTATCAGTGTCTCGCCTGACCCCGCGCGACAGCGCGCCCGGGCCAGAACATAGATTTAGCTTACAACGCCATTCTGCCAGAGCGAAGATTAAGAAAACATTAAGCTGCAAGCAAGGCAAGAAAAAGTGGTTCCGTGCCCAACGGTTTTTCCGAGTGCGGCTGCAGCAGGAGGGAAGCGTGAAAAGCGAGGCGTGAGTTGTGGGCGCCTGGTGCGCTAAAGGGAGGAGACTACGCGGTAGAAGCGGCGGGCGAGGTTGGTGGACTGGTTGTCAGTGTAATCAAAGGTGCCGGCACTCGAAGTGGTGTTGGTGAAGACGGGTGACCAGCCCGCCAAATCAGGCGCAGCCTGAACGACGCAAATACGGTTTGGGCCGGCGGAGACGCGCAGTTGCACCGGGGCGTTGGTGGCACCGGATAGGAGGAGCAACTGAATCGGCGGGCTGAGCGCCTTGCGCAGGTTGAGCCGGCCGCCGGTGACGCATTTGCCGGCCAGGGCGGGCACGGGATCGGTGGCGCTGAGCAGGCGGCTGATGATCTGTTGGTGGGTCTCGGTGGGATACTTGGCGAGCATCAGGGCCAGGGCGCCGGTGACGTAGGGCGCGGCCAGCGAAGTGCCTTTGAGGTAGCTGCCGCCCAGATACATGTTGTCAGCGGTGAAGAAAGTCGAATACATGTCGGTACCGGGCGCGGCGAGGTGGACGTTGGTGGCGCCGTAATTCGAGAAGCTGGCGAGGGCATCGTTCCGGGTGCTGGCGGCAACGGAAACGATGTTATCAATCGTGTAACTGGCCGGATATAGGGGATTGGTGTCAATATTCCTCCCGTCATTGCCACAAGCCGCCACCAGGATGATGCCGGCGTTGCGGGCGCTATAGATGGCATTGGACAGGCAATAGGAATTGGTATAGCCGCCCCAGCTTGCATTGATGATCCGGGCGCCGTGGGAGCGGGCGTATTCAATGCAGATGATGACATCCGAGTCGCTGCCCTTGCCGCTGCTGTCGAGGCACTTGCACGCCATGATCTGCACCCGCCAGGCCACCCCGACCACACCTTTGCCGTTGTTGGCCGCCGCCCCCAGGATTCCCGCGATCAGCGTCCCATGCCCTTCGTCGTCGGCCGGATTATTGGCCCAAGTCAATGCATTCCAACCATGGCCGCCGTCGGCCGGATTCACCCACATGTTCGTGGCCAGATCCTCATGGGTGGCACGCACCCCTGAATCCAAGACGGCCACAACGATGTTGCTGGCCGAAGTAAGCACGTCCCAGCCTTCCGGGGCGTCTATGTCCGCGCCGGGCGTTCCGCCGCCCTGGCCCAAGTTGTTCAGGCCCCAGAGCGTGCCATTCGTGTAGGCCGGATCATTGGGGGTGGCGGCCAAATGGCGGAAGTTGTCCCGCTCGGCGACCTGGACTAGGCCGCTCTGTTCATACCGAGCCAGGCAATGCTCGACGGTTTCCCCCTCGGGCAGGGACAGAATCTGCATACCGCCCATGGTCTCGAACGTTTGCAGCACCACGCAGTTTTGCGACGAGTGGAAGCCAGCCAGCGTCTCCGGAGCAACGCCCGGCTTTGGCTGAATCAAGATCCGGTCTTCGCGATAAGGCGGCGCCGGAGGCATCAGGGCGGAGGCAGCCGGGGTCTGGACGGCGGCGGTGGCCTGGGCGGCCCACAGGGAGAAGAACCACGGGCCGGCCAGCGTCCAGACGACCAATCGCCGCATAGCGGAGGTTGCAGGAGAGAAAAGGCGTTTGAGGTGGAGTTCCATATCTGGAAATACCGGTTGGCGGGGTGTCAATGAGGTTCGCATGGTCCAGCACTTCTGGCTGTTCAGCTCATATCAGAAAGGCACCGCTCTGTCTATCGTGCAAATTAGCCGGGAAATTGGCCGTGACGGTTTGGGAGCAGCCTGGTCTAACCCATCGGTGCAATATGGTCGGCTGACTTAGGTTATGTGGGAAAAGCTGAGAATTCAGGAACGCGAGCGGATGCTGGGGGTGCTCTTTATGAGCGTCCTCCCCGCGGTGTTCGGCTATGCCCTGCTGGCGCAGAGCTCTCCCGGCGCGGCGCGCGTGGTGGGGATTGCGTTGTTGGGCATCCTGTTGCCGCTGGCGGTGCGGCGTCTGGGCCGGCTGCGACCAGGCAGGTATGGGTCGGCGCCGGTCGGTCCGCTGTCACTGGATGAGAAGCTCAAGGCGCGGTCAAAGCTGGTGAAGGGCCGAGGCTAGGGGCGGCACCGGCGGGGAGCATTTTTCAGGGCTTGGAAGCATTAGGGGGAGCAGGTAGAATGGTGCGTGCTATGAATAAATCTCTCGGGCCGAAGACTCTAATCTATCCGGCACCGGTACTGGTGGTGGGCACCTACGACAAAGCCGGCAAAGCCAATGTGATGACCGCTTCGTGGGGCGGCATCTGCTGTTCCCAGCCACCGTGTGTGGCGGTTTCGCTGCGCGCAGCGACCTATACTCATGGCAACATTGTGGCGCGGGGGGCCTTTACGATCAGCATTCCACCGGAGAAATATGTCAAAGAGGTTGACTACTTCGGGTTGGTGACGGGGCGGACCACCGACAAGTTTGCGGCAACGAAGCTGACGCCGGTGAAGAGCAAGCTGGTGGATGCGCCCTACGTGAAGGAGTTTCCGCTGGTGCTGGAGTGCAAGCTGGTGCAGGTGGTCGAACTGGGCCTGCACACGCAGTTCGTAGGCGAAGTGCTGGACGCGAAGGCCGACGAGAGCATCATCGGCGACTGCGGGGCGATTGACATCAAGAAGCTCAATCCGCTGGTGTTCACGACCGACACGCAGGATTACTACGGGATCGGCAGCTTCAAGGGAAAGGTGTTTTCGGCCGGCAAAGATATCTGATTGCCTGCTCCGCCTGAGAGTCTGTCCGGTCTGATCGAGCGGGTGGCGTTCTTCAACGAGGAGAACGGCTTTGCGGTGCTGAAGGTCAAGGCCAAGGGGCATCGCGACGAGGTCACGGTGGTGGGGAACCTGCCCTCCGTCAATGCGGGTGAATGGGTGACGGCTGAGGGCCGGTGGGTGCGCGAGCGCGATTTCGGGCTGCAGTTCCGCGCGGAGTTGCTGCAGAGCGCGGCGCCGACCACGAAGGAGGGCATCACGAAGTACCTCGGCAGCGGCATGGTCAAGGGCATCGGGCCGGTCTATGCCCGGAAGCTGGTGCACAGGTTCGGGGAGAAGATCTTCAACGTTATCGAGCAGCACTCCGCGCGCCTGGAGGAGGTGGAGGGTATCGGCCCGCAGCGGCGCCGCCGAATCAAATCCGCCTGGGCGGAGCAAAAGGTCGTCCGCGAGATCATGGTGTTTCTGCATTCGCAGGGCGTCAGCACCAGCCGGGCTGTCCGCATCCACAAGACGTACGGGGAGCAGGCCATCGAGCGGGTTCGGTGCGATCCTTACACGCTGGCCCGAGACATCCCCGGCATCGGCTTTTCGACAGCGGACCGGATCGCGCAAAACATCGGCATCCCGCGCGATTCAATTCTGCGGGCATGCGCGGGGTTGGATCATGTGCTGCTGGAGGCGACCAACGACGGGCATTGCGGCTTGCCGCTGGGGTTACTGCAGGAACAGGCGGGCAAGCTGCTGTCGGTGGAGGAGAAGAACATCACGGCGGCCCTGGAGCGCAGCCTGGCCGGCGGGGCGCTGGTCCGGGAGAAAATTCCGCCAACCGGCGGCTCGCGCTTCGCGCCCCTGATTGCCGCCCCCGCCCTGGAGAGCACCCTCTCCCCCTCCGAGGGGGAGAGGGAAAGGGAGAGGGGGCCGTCCGTCGAGCCGAGGTTGATCCGGAGCCAAGACGATAGTTCCCGCGCGCGCAACGACCATGAACCCACGCAAGAGAACGGACCCCTCACCCCGGCCCTCTCCCCTTCCGAAGGGGAGAGGGGGAATCGTCCGCAGCGCTCCTGGGATGGGCGGTTGACGGCGGGGATCGGCGGGCGGGAACTGATTCTCCTGCCATCGCTGCAACGAGCTGAGGAGAACATCGCCCGGCGCATCCGGGACCTGTGTGCGTCGCCGGCTGGCTATCCGCCCATTGATCTGGAGAAGGCAACGGCCTGGTGCCAGCAGAAGACCGGCAAAGAGCTGGCCTCCAGCCAACGCGAGGCGTTGCGGCAGGCGCTCACCCGGCGCGCGCTGATCATCACGGGCGGGCCGGGGGTGGGCAAGACAACGCTGGTGAACGCCATCCTGCTCATCCTGCGCGCCAAGCAGGTGCGCTGCCAGTTGTGCGCGCCAACCGGGCGGGCGGCGAAGCGGCTTTCCGAGACGACCGGGCTGGAGGCCAGGACGATTCATCGGTTGCTGGAGGTCCAGCCGGGCACGGGCGCGTTCACCCGCAACGAGAGCCGGCCATTGGAGTGTGACCTGCTGGTGGTGGATGAGACCTCGATGGTGGATGTGCCACTGATGAGCCACCTACTGCGGGCCCTGCCGGCAGAGGGGAGCCTGCTGCTGGTGGGCGACGTGGACCAATTGCCGTCGGTGGGCCCGGGGCTGGTGCTGCGCAACCTGATTGAAAGCGGGGTGGTGCCGGTGGCGCGGTTGACGGAGGTATTCCGGCAGGCCGCCGGGAGCCGGATCATTACCAGCGCGCATCGCATCAACCAGGGGCACTTGCCCGAACTGCCGGCCCGGGACAGCGAGCAGGACTTCTACTTCGTCGAACGTGAAGAGCCGGAGCGGATTGCCGATACGCTGGTGGAGCTCGTCAAGCGCCGCATCCCGGCCAGGTTCAAGCTCGATCCCATCCGCGACATCCAGGTGCTCAGCCCGATGAACCGCGGCTCGCTCGGCATCCGGGAACTGAACGCGCGCTTGCAGGCGGAACTGAATCCCGCCCGGCCAGACGAGCCGAGCGTGGAGAAGTTCGGCTGGCAGTTCCGCCTCCGGGACAAGGTGATCCAGACCGAGAACGACTATGACAAGGAGGTGTTCAACGGCGACATCGGGCAGGTGGTGAAGCTTGATCCGCTCGAGCGCGAGATGACGGTGAGTTTCGCCTCCCGCGAGGTGGTCTATGATTTCGGGGAGCTGGACGAGCTGGCGCTGGCCTACGCGATCACCATCCACAAATCGCAGGGTTCGGAGTTTCCGGCGGTGGTCATCCCGCTGGCGATGCAGCATTACCTGCTGTTGCAGCGGAACCTGATTTATACCGGCGTCACGCGAGGCAAGCGGTTGGTGGTGCTGGTCGGCCAGAGGAAGGCGCTGGCGGTGGCGGTGCGGAACAACCGGACGGAGGAGCGGTTTTCCGGGCTGCGGGCGAGGTTGGAGGCGTGAAACGTGAAACGTGAAGCGGGGCAAGACTGCCACCGGACGGGGGCATCTTGGCACTCCCACCACGCGTTATCGGGTATTTCCCTCTCCCCGCTTGCGGGGAGAGGGTCAGGGAGAGGGGTTCGTACACTGGAGGACTCGTGGATTCCGTTGAACGGGAAGCGTGGGCCTCCTCTCCCCGACCCTCTCCTCCAAAGGAGGAGAGGGAGTCCGGCCGAACTCGTGGTGGTGATGGCAAGAAGCGCCCCCCACCGGACGGCGAGCCGGAATTAGGCTGGATTTACTCCGCGGAATCTGTCAACACTGGGCCATGGCAGAAAAGAGTTTGAACGACCTGCCGCGCGAGCTCCGCCTGCTCTTTACCAAGGGCAATGACGCCATGCAGCGGGACAACTTCGATTACGCGATTGACCTCTTCAACCAGGTGCTGGCGAAGGAGCCGGCGGTGTTTGATTGCCGCAAGGCGCTGCGGACGGCGCAGACGCGGAAAGCCGGCGGAGGCAGCGGCTTCTTCAAGAAAATGCTGAGCAGCGCCAGCTCGTCTCCGCTGCTCGCGAAGGGCCGCATGGCCCTGAGCAAAGACCCCGCCGAGGCGCTGCGGATTGCCGAACAAATCCTCAATGGCGATCCGACCAGCTCCGGCGCGCACAAATTGGTGGTGGAGGCCGCCGCCGCCCTGGAGCTGCCGAAGACGGCGGTGCTGTCGCTGGAGATCCTGGTCTCCAACTCACCCAAAGACCGGGATGTGGCGATTCAGTTGGCCCAT
Organism: uncultured Verrucomicrobiae bacterium; assembly: GCA_963822005.1. Taxonomy (GTDB): domain Bacteria; phylum Verrucomicrobiota; class Verrucomicrobiia; order Limisphaerales; family UBA8199; genus PALSA-1440. The sequence goes on from CAWGGD010000042.1 coordinate 195,377, forward strand.
TCGCTGGCGGACGCGGGGCAGGTGGGGCGGGCGGAGAAACTCCTGGCGCATCTTTCCTCCATGTTTCCGCAGGACAACGAGCTGGCGCAGGCCCACAAGGACATCTCCGCGCGCCAGACAATGGATGAGGGCGGCTACGACGCGCTGGCGGACGGCTCGGGCTCCTATCGCGACATTCTGAAGAACAAGGAGGAGGCGGTGTCGCTGGAGCAGCAGAATCGCCAGGTGAAAACGGAAGACGTGGTCGAACGGCTGATCAACGAATACGAGACGCGGCTGAAGACCGAGCCCAAGAACGCGAAGCTGCTGCGTTCGCTGGCGGAGTTGTACACGCAGAAGCAGCAGTTCGACCGCGCGTTGTCCTACTACGAGCAGATCAAGTCGTCGGAGATCGGGGCGGACGCGTCGCTGGACCGCAGCATGGCCGACACGATGGTTCGGAAGTTCGATCATCAGGCCTCGCTGCTGGATCCGGGCGCGCCGGACCACGCCGAGCAAGCCGCGAAGCTCCAGGCCGAGAAGCAGGCTTACCAGTTGGCGGAATGCCAGAAGCGCGCGGAGCGGTTCCCGACGGACCTGCAAATCCGGTTCGAGCTGGGGCAGCTCTGCTTCCAGGCGGGGAAGATCGGGGAGGCGATCCAGGAATTCCAGAAGGCGCAGGGCAACCCTCACCGGCGCGTGGCGGCGATGAATTACCTGGCGCAATGTTTCGCCAAGCGCAGGATGTTTGACCTGGCCATACGCACGCTCCAGAACGCCCTGAAGGAGAAGGTGGTTTTCGACGAGGAGAAGAAGGAATTGATCTACAACCTCGGCTGCGTGCTGGAGAGCATGGGCAAGAAGGACGAAGCGATCAAGCAGTTCGAACTCATCTACGAGGTGGATATTGCTTACCGGGACGTGGCGGCGAAAGTGGATGCCTTTTACACCGGCGGACAGACGTAGGCGGAAACCTAGCGATCGCGGCGCAGGAGGAAATCGGCCAAGGCTTCCAGCGCCTCGGCTTTGGCTTTGAACGGCTTAAGCGAGTGGAAGGCGCGTTGGGTCAACTGCGCGGCGATCCGGCGTGACGCCTCGAGCCCGACGATGGAGGGGTAGGTGGCCTTTTGCGCCCGGGTATCTTTGCCGGCGGTCTTGCCGAGCTTCTCGCTGGTCTGCGTGACATCCAGGATGTCGTCAATCACCTGAAACGCCAGGCCGACGTTGTAGCCGAAGTCGGTGAGCGCCTTGAGCTGGCCAGCCGTGCAGTTGGCGCTCATGCCACCAAGTCGAACCGAGCAGCACAGCAGGGCCGAGGTCTTGCGCTCGTGGATGTAGCGGAGGTGCGGGGCCGAGAGCCTTTTTCCTTCGCCTTCCAGATCAGCGACCTGGCCGGCAATCAACTGCAAGGAACCGGCGGCCTGAGCCAGCTCGAGGATGATGGCCTGGTGGGAATAGCGAGGCCAGCCCTGGCACTGCGCGGCGATCTCGAAGGCCTGGGTGAGCAGGGCGTCGCCGGCCAGCACCGCGATTCCTTCACCGAAGACCTTGTGATTCGTCAGTTTGCCGCGCCGGTAATCGTCGTTGTCCATGGCGGGCAGGTCGTCGTGGACCAGCGAGTAGGTATGGATGCACTCGACGGCGCAAGCCAGCGGGAGGGCGTCGGCTTCCTCCCCGCCGCAGGCCGCGGCGGCCGCCAGGCACAAGGCCGGGCGGATGCGTTTGCCGCCGGCAAACAGCGAGTAGCGCATGGCGCGGTGGATGGTGGCCGGTTTGGCGGTGGCGGGGGGCAGGAAGTGGTCGAGGGCCCGATTGACGGCGGCGGTGCGAGCGGTCAGAAACTCCTGCAAAGGAAACGGCCTTGGCCAGGCGGAGCGGGGACTCTTGACGGTGGCGGACATGCGGGCTTGTTGTAGGGAAAGCCGATTTCCGGCGCAAGCGCATTCAGAGATTCAGGAATGAAATGGAACGAAATGGGACGAAATGCCTGTTGACTTGGGCCCTTCGTTTGCTACCTTCCCTCCTCTTTTGATCAGGATTTGAGATGAAAACGCATCTACCGAAAGTCAATGTGGACCAGCGCAAGTGGCACGTGGTTGACGCCAATGGCGCCGTCCTCGGGCGTCTGGCGACGCAGGTCGCCAACGTTTTGCGAGGCAAAAACAAGCCCATTTATACGCCGCACCTCGACGCCGGCGACTTTGTGGTCGTCATCAACGCGGAGAAAGTCCTCCTCACCGGCAAGAAGGAAACCCAGAAGAAGTACATGAGCTACTCCGGCTGGAAAGGCGGCGAGAAATACCGGTCGGTCGAGCAGGTTCGCGCGCGACAGCCCGAGAAACTCATCACCCACGCCGTGCGGGGCATGGTGCCCAAGAACCGCCTGGGCCGGGTGCTGATGACCAAACTGAAGGTTTACAAAGGCGACCAGCATCCCCATGCGGCGCAGCAGCCGCAGCCTCTGGCTGTGGCCAAATAGGTCCATCCACCATCAACCATCCACCCTCAACTTCCCTCAGGCATGTCCGACATTAAAGCTCCTCAACATCTCGGCACCGGCCGCCGCAAGTCCGCGGTGGCGCGGGTGCGGCTGGCCGCCGGCACCGGCAAGATCCTGGTCAATGGCCGGCCGTTCGAGAACTATTTCCCGATGGAATCCCTGCGCGGCGTGGCCGCCCAGCCGTTGACCGTCACCGGCTCGGCCGACAAGTTCGACGCGCAGATCACCGTCTCCGGCGGCGGCCCGACCGGGCAGGCCGGCGCGGTGCGGCATGGCCTCGCCCGGGCGCTGCTCACGGTGGACGCCAACCTGCGGCCGGTGTTGAAGGCCGAAGGGCTGCTGACCCGCGACCCGCGCATGAAAGAGCGCAAGAAGTACGGCCAGCCGGGCGCGCGCAAACGCTTCCAGTACAGCAAACGTTAATCGCGCTGGAAATTTCCCCGCCCCGCTGGTTCAATCCGGCGGGGTTTTTTGTTAGGGAGCCCGCGGCCATTGGCTGGCAGTCCGTAGCGGCCGCGGCTCCGCCATCGCCGCTGACTACGGACTGCTGACTACTGAATATGAAACAAGTCGCAATCGTGGGCGCCTCGGGCTACTCCGGCGAGGAACTCGTCCGGCTGCTCCTGGCGCACCCGCACGCGGAACTCGCCGCCGTCACCTCCCGGCAATACGCCGGGCAGACGCTGGCGCAGGTCTTCCCGAAGTTCGCCCATCATCCGCGCGCCCGAACGCTCCGCTTCAGCGAGCCCAAGGCCGAACTGCTGGCCAAACAGGCCCAGATTGTGTTCCTGGCGCTGCCGCACGGCGTCGCCGCCGAGTTCGCCGTGCCCTTGCTCCAGCTCGGCTGCCAGGTCATTGACCTGAGCGCGGATTTCCGCGTCAAGAGCGCCGCCGTTTATAAGGACTTTTACGCCCACGACCATCCTGCGCCGGAGTTGCTCGCCCAGGCGGTTTACGGCTTGCCGGAAGTCTATCGCGACCAGATCAGAAATGCCTCGCTGGTCGCGTCGCCGGGCTGTTACCCGACCAGCATCCTGTTGCCGACGGTGCCGCTGCTGAAAGCGGGCCTGGTTCAGTCTGCCGGCATCATCGCCGACTCGCTGAGCGGCGTCAGCGGCGCGGGCCGCAAAGCCGAGCTCGATTATCTCTTCGTCGAGTGCAACGAAAGCGTCCGGCCCTATGGCATCCCCAAACACCGGCACCTGTCGGAGATCGAGCAGGAGCTGTCGCTGGCGGCTGGCACGCAGGTCACGATTCAGTTCACCCCGCACTTGATCCCGGTGAATCGCGGCATCCTCACCACCCTTTACCTCCAGCCAGCCGCTCCTCGACCCTCAACCCTCGACTCTCGACCAGGTCGGAGCCTGCTATCAGGCAGCTTATGCTAACGAGCCGTTTGTGCGGCTGCTGGAGGGCAAGGCCCTGCCCGACACGAAGAATGTTGTGGGCACCAACGTGATCGAGATCGCCTGGCGCCTGGACCCGCGCACCGGCCGGCTGATCGTGATGAGCGCCGAGGACAACCTGGTCAAAGGCGCCAGCGGCCAGGCCGTGCAAAGCATGAACCTGATGTGCGGATTCCCGGAAACGGCGGGTTTGATGTGAACCCATGAAAAACAAACTGACTGCAATCCCAGGCTCCATCGTCGCCCCCAGGGGCTTTCGTGCCTCCGGCGTGTTCTGCGACATCAAACGCCTCGGCACCGGCAAAGGCTCGGACAAAGGCAAGAAACGCGACCTGGCCCTGATCGTTTCCGAAGTGCCGGCCACGGTGGCCGGCATGTTCACGACCAACCAGGTCTGCGCCGCGCCGGTCAAAGTCTGCCTCGAACGCGTCGCCCGGGGCCGGGCGCAGGCGGTCGTCGTCAATTCCGGCAACGCCAATGCCTGCACCGGCCGGCAGGGTTTGAAGGACGCCCGGGAGATGGCACGCTTCACGGAACAGGCGCTCGTGCTTGCCACAAGGCTCGGTCCTCGTCGGCTCCACTGGCCGGATCGGCGTCACCCTGCCCATGGACAATGTCCGCGCCGGAATCGTCGAAGCTGCCGTCGTTCTGGGTTCCACCGCGGGTCACGCCGCCCAGGCGGCCGAAGCCATCATGACCAGCGACACGCGGTCAAAGCAGGTCGCCGTGGAGTTCAAGCTCGGCGGCAAGGCCGTCCGCATCGGCGGCATCTGCAAAGGCGCCGGCATGATTCAGCCCGGCATGAGCGCCACCGGCCAGCGCCCCGGCGCCACGCCCCTCCATGCCACCATGCTGTGCTTCATCACCACCGACGCCGCGGTCGAGGCGAAGGTCCTGCAGGCTGCGTTGCGCGAAGCCGTCGCCAACAGCTTCAACCGCATCACCGTGGACGGCGACATGAGCACCAACGACACCGTGCTTGGTCCTGGCCAACGGCCTCGCCGGCAACCGGGACTTCGGACTTCGAACTTCCGGACTTCGGACTTTTCCAGTCCGCCCTGACCCACGTCTGCCTCGAACTCGCGAAGATGATCGTGCGCGACGGCGAGGGCGTGTCTCGCTTCGTCACTGTGCGGGTCAGCGGGGCGAAGACCTTCGCCGATGCCGATGCCGCGGCGCGGGCCGTGGCAAACAGCGCGCTGGTCAAGACCAGTTGGCACGGCGGCGACCCGAACTGGGGCCGCATCATCGCCGCGCTCGGCTACAGCCCCGCCACCATCGTTGAGGAGAAGGTGGACATTGGCTACAGCGCGCCCGGCAGCCGCAGAATCCTGTGGAGCCTGAGGCGGGGCCAGCCCACGGCAGCCACCTTCAAGGCCCTCTGCGCCGCGGTGGCACCGAGGGAATTCGACCTGCACGTGAACCTCAACCTGGGCTCGGCCAGCGCGGTCATTTATGCCGCCGACCTGACCGAGGAGTACGTGGACTTCAACAAGGGCGATGTGAGCGATCCTGGTTCGCTCGGCGGATAAAGGGCCAACTCCGAAAACCGAGGCCAAAAGGCACAGACCAATGAAGATGCACATTTCGATTACTTTGACCGTTGCGCTTGGGATATGTGGCGTGTCCCTCGCCCAGGCGCAGGCGCAGCAACCCGGCAATGGCAGCCTGGCCTTTCGTGCCTCCGGCACGAATGAGTTCACCTTCGACACGGGGGTGCTCAAAGGCAAGCTGCGCGCGGGTGGCAAATCCAAGGGGCTGTCTGCGGTCGTCCACCTGCCGACCGGCGTCACCCTGGACTCGAGCATGGGGCTGTTCGGCCATTACCGCGTCTTCAGCGCCAACCAACGCTACGGCACCGCGGCCTGGGATTGGCCGAGCGACGCCAGTCTGCGCCCGGACGGCAGCGTGGAAGTCCGCTGGCCCTCAGCCGCAGATCGCCCGTTCGAGCTGCGCGCGGTCTATCGCTGGGCCGCGCCCGACACCCTCGACCTGGAAACCAGCGTGCTGGCCAGGACGAACCTCGCGAAGTTCGAGTCCTTCCTGGCCTCCTACTTCGCGGAAGGCTTCACGAACTCCTGCGTCCTGGTGCGGTCCAACGGTCAGCCCTGCCTCGCGACGGCGGACCCGAGTTACGGCATCTGGCAGGCATTTCCGCGCGACGACCAGGCGGTGGCCATCATCAAGGATGGACGCTGGAACCATCCCGCCCAGCCCGGTGGACTGGGTCATCCGGCCTCGCCTGGCCAACCCGCTGGGCATTCGGCGCTGCCCGGCGCACAACCTGCAAGCCGTGATCATGTCTTCGCCTCAGGATTGCTTTGCCGTGCTCACGCCCTTTGAGGCCGAAGGCCATCGCTCGATGTATCTCGCGCTGTTCGGCAAGGACCTGAAAGCCGGTGAAAGCGCGCGCGCCCGGGCTCGGCTGGTCATTGGGACCGGCCTCATGCGCGAAAACATTGACCGGCTCTACTCCGCCTATTTGCGGCAAAGCTGGTAACCGGATTACTGTTCACATGCAGAATCTCATCGCCAAAGCCGAAACCCTCCTCGAAGCCCTGCCCTACATCCAGCGCTTCAGCGGGGCCACCTTCGTCATCAAATACGGCGGCAGCTTCATGGACTCGCCGGACCCGGACGTCCGCAACGGCGTCGCCCGCGACATCGTCTTCCTCGAGGCCGTCGAGATCAACCCCGTCGTCGTCCACGGCGGCGGCAAAGCCATTACCCGCGCCATGGAGAAAGCCGGCCTCAAAGCCAGCTTCCTCCAGGGCCAGCGCGTGACCGACGAAGCCACCGTGCGGATCGCCGACGAAGTCCTCTCCCGCGAGATCAATCCCGAAGTGGTTGCCGCCATCAACTCCCTCGGCGGCCTCGCCAAGGGGTTCGCCGGCCCCGACATCTTCCGGTGCCGCAAGGCCCGGGTGAAAGGGTCCGACGGCCAGACCCCTCGACCTCGGGTACGTGGGCGAGGTCATCGGCGTCAACACCGGCCCGCTGCTCGAATGCATCGCGAAAGGCATCACCCCCGTCATCAGCCCCACCGCCCGCGGCGAGGACGGCAGAATCTACAACTGCAACGCCGACGTCGCCGCGGCGCAGGCCGCCATTGCCCTCAAAGCCAGGCGCCTGGTGTTCATGAGCGACGTGCCCGGCCTGCTGCAGGATCCGAACCAGCCGGACAGCGTCATCTCCCGCCTCAAGACCAGCGAGGTGGACAGTCTTAGACAGCGCGGCGTCATTGACAAAGGCATGATTCCCAAGGTGGATAGCGCCGTGGCCGCCATCGAGGCCGGCGTGGAGAAAGTCTCCTTCGTGGATGGCCGCGTCCCCCACAGCTGTCCTGCTGGAAATCTTCACCGACGAAGGCGTGGGCACCGAGGTCGTCCACTGACCTGAGGGCTGCCCCCCTCGACCCGCCAGGACCTGGCAGCCCTGGACCCGCCACTTTATCTCCATCCAGCACTCTGCCCCCGCGCCTATCATCAGGTTCGGACACTTTTGGGGGCCGCACTCCGTTGGCGATCAGATGCCTTTGAGGTGGCTTCGCGTGGCTTCGGCTTCTCTCTTTGTGACCAGCAGGACACGCGCGCCGCGCCCGCTGAGAGCATCGAGCCAATCAATGCTGCCGCCCATATTTTCGATTACCGCTTGTTCTGTGGCAGGCGCAATATTGGTCCATGAATACGAAACAAACCTTATCCTTGATCGTACCGATCGCATTCTCGTGTATCGCTCCACCTTACACAGTTGCCACAGACGCAACCCTCACCGCCAAATCCGAACGCATCGGGGTTTATGATTCCCGGGTTCTGGCTTATGCTCACTTCTGGTCCGAGGCCGAGCAAAGCGACCAGAACAAAATCGTTGCCGCAGCCAAGGAGGCCAAAGCCAAAGGCGATACAAACCGTCTGAGCGAGCTAAAGGCCGTCATGAAGAAGCGGCAGGAGAAGAATCATCTCCAGGTCTTCAGCACCGCTCCTGTGGACGACGTCCTGGCAACCATCAAAGATCGCGTGGAACTCGTTCAAAAGCAGGCTGGCGTCTCCCGATTGATTTCCAAGTGGGACGAAGCCGGCCTCAAGCCGTTCAAGTCCGCCGAAAAAGTGGATGTAACCGCCCCACTGCTTGGCGCGTTCAGACTGGATGAAAAACAATTGAAGGTGGTCTCCGATATCGAGAAACACGACCCCCTGCCATTGGCGAAAGCCAAACAGATGCTACGCGAAGGCAAGCTCTGAGCCCGGCAGCGACCGTTCAGCTGCCAATCCAAAACCTTTCAGGCCGACCAACCCTTACTCACCTGAGCAGCGCTCGGTACATACGGGGTCGCAGAAAGCAAATCTATCAGTCCGTCATCCCCACCCGTTTCGCCTCTCCCTATTCAGTTGTCCCTCCGCCTTCACACGTCCACTATCCGTCATGCGCAAACTCACGCTGTGCAAACAACACTCGTAGCCCTTACGACTCATGTGTGCCTTTATCCACCTTACCGGCCCTAAAAGCGATGGTTCCTGGCCCCTGCTGCTCCTGGCCCTTTTCCTTCTCCTGTGGCTCGCAACCTTGGTGCGGCTATTGAGATCGACAGAGCTCGATGGCACCACAAAGATCTGCTGGGTTGTGGTTCTCTGCACCTTGAACGTCCTCGGGCTGGTCTTGTTCATGATCTGGGGACCGAAGAAGCCTAAAGAGCCGCCACCAACACGCCGACTGTTCGAGCCGGCCAAGGATAAGAAGGCGACCGATGACCCTCAGCCACCGAGCTAAGCAGTCAATGCAGCCAACCACGGCTGGCGGGCGTCTTTCGCCGCATCGAGTCTGGGGCGCCGCCGCCTTCGCTCACTTTGCCGTCATTTGCGAGGAATTTGAACTTATATGAAAACTGGAAGCGTAATTCTTGTCGTCATCGGGGGACTTGTCTTTGCGGCCGGCCTTCTTGAATTCCGTCCGACCCAAGTCAGCGGCATGATGATCGCCGGAGCGGTCTTGCTCGCGGGCGGGGCTATCGCAAGAGCCATCGCCGGCCTCAACTCCCCTCCGCCCGGACATGGAAAACCCAAGCCCGAAAGATAACCATCGCGCCGCACGCGACGCCGGGCGCAAGCTTTGTTTACATATCGGACGTCACCAGCCACGCGCCAAAGGCTCGCCACCTCTGGACTCCGACTTTCAGCTTTCAGAATTTCAGCTTTTTGAAAAGCGGGTCTCCCCCGGACTGCTGGCTATGTGCTACGACCGTGCTAGCCATGTACTTCCATGAACACCTGGGGGTCCATGGGAGTACATAAGCAGCGCTGTCTTCCGAGCACGCCGGTGATGGCCGGATGGCCGGCAGGAGCTAAATTTCGTTTCGACGCGCCGGTGAATCCCCTCTAACGTTTTGGGCGATGGCCAGCAACGCCCAACTCACGCCGATGATGGCGCAGTATCGCCGGATCAAGAGCGAACTGCCCAAGGACGCGCTGCTGCTGTTCCGGCTGGGGGATTTCTACGAGATGTTCTTCGAGGACGCCCAGGCGGGGGCGCAATTGCTCAACGTGGCGCTGACCAAGCGCGGGGTGGTGCCGATGTGCGGCATCCCCTTCCACGCTGCCAATGCCTACGTCGGCCGCCTGCTCAAGGCCGGGCGTAAGGTGGCCATTTGCGACCAGATGGAAGACGCGCGGCCCGGCCAACTGGTGAAGCGCGAGGTGACGCAAATCCTGAGTCCCGGCACGCATTTCGATGAGCGCATGCTCAAAGCGGAGCGGAACAACTTTCTGGCCGCAGTGCATCCCAGCGGGAGAGCGTTCGGGCTGGCGTTCGTGGACCTGACCACGGGCGACTTCATGACTACGGAAGTCGAGGGCGACGCCGAGATGCTGACCGAGTTACAGCGGCTGCGGCCGGCCGAGCTGATCTACCCGGCGGAAGCAGGCGCGGTGAGGGATTTGTTGCGGGGAGGGAGTGGCAGGACGGGGGAAGAGAAGAAAACCCTCTCCCCACCCGCTGCGACGGCGTGGCAGCGCGGCGAGTCGGACGGGGAGAGGGGGACCAGCAAGCCCAGGGAGGAGAGCAGCCGACACGTCAGCTCGGCGGCCACGGGGTATGGCTGGATCCTGAATGGCTACGAGGACTGGGTCTTCGCGCCGGAGACGGCGTTGTTCACGGTGCGCGAGCATTTCAAAGTCGCCTCGCTGGATGGCTTCGGGCTGAAGGACCGCACGGCAGCCATCGGGGCTGCGGGGGCGGTGTTGCATTACCTCACGCAACATCTGCGCCGCGACGTGGGGAATCTGACGCGCATTTCCTTTTACCAAAGGAGCGATTACCTGGCGCTGGACTTCACGACGCTGCGGCACCTGGAAATCCTGGAACCTTTGCACCATGACGCGCCGCGGAATGCGTCGCTCTACGGCGCCCTGAATCGCACGGTCACGCCCATGGGGGCGCGGCGGCTGCGCGACTGGCTCTCGCAACCGCTGGCAACGGTGGAGCCGATCCGGCAGCGGCAGGAGGCGGTGCAAACCTTTGTGGGGGATGCCGCCGGTTTGGAGGCACTCCGGGCTCAGCTTGCCCAAGTGCGGGACCTGGAGCGGACGCTGGGGCGGCTCAGCGCCGGGACCGGCAATGGACGGGACTTGGTCGCGCTGCGACTGGCGTTGGAGCAGATGCCGGCCCTGAAGCAAACGGTGCGCGAAGTCGTGGCCGGCGGCGCCAAGGAGCGCGGACCGAGTGCGGAGTGCGGAGTGCGGAGTGCGGAATTGGATCAGAGCCTCCTTACGTCGGCTGCTACGGAGGAAGGGAGGGCGCGTCACTCCGTGCGCGCCGCTGAACCCACCGCGACTGGGCTGGGCCTGGTCGTTGACGGCGCGCACGGAGTGACACGCCCTACCTTACTGGAGGAGTTGGCCGGGCAAGTGACCGAACTGCCGGACCTGGTGGAGTTGATTGGGCGGGCGATGGTGGAGGAGCCGCCGCTGGCGGTGAAGGAAGGCGGCTTGATCCGCGACGGCTTCGATCCGGCGCTGGACGAGCTGCGTACCGCGATGCGCGGAGGCAAGGACTGGATTGCGAAGCTGCAACAGGACGAAATCACGCGCACGGGCATCCAATCCCTCAAGGTGCGATTCAATTCGGTGTTCGGCTACTACATCGAGGTTACGAAGGCGAACCTCGAGAAGGTGCCGGCGGATTACATCCGCAAGCAGACGATTGCCAATGGCGAGCGGTTCATCACGCCGGAACTGAAGGAGATGGAGGGCAAGATCCTGGGGGCGGAAGAGCGGAGCGTGAAGCTGGAATATGAGCTGTTCCAGCGCGTGCGGGAGGCCGTGCTCGGGCGGCTGGCGGAAATCCAGCAGACGGCGGCGGCGCTGGCGCAACTGGACGTGCTGGGCTCGTTTGCCGAAGCCGCGCGGCTCCATAGCTACTGCCGCCCCGAGATCGGCAGCGAGGGCCGCCTCTTCATCCGGGACGGCCGGCATCCGGTGCTGGAGCAGAACCTGAGCGAGGAGCGGTTTGTGCCGAACGACGCGCAGTTGGACGGCGAGACGCAAATTGCGCTGATCACCGGGCCGAACATGGCGGGCAAGAGCACTTACATCCGGCAGGTGGCGCTGCTGGTGTTGCTGGCGCAGACGGGGTCGTTCATTCCCGCGGCGGAGGCGCGGATTGACCTGGTGGACCGCATCTTTACGCGCATCGGGGCGAGCGATGACCTGGCGCGCGGGCAGTCCACGTTCATGGTGGAGATGTGCGAGACGGCCAACATCCTGAACAACGCGACGCCCCGCAGCCTGATTATCCTGGACGAGATTGGCCGCGGCACGAGCACGTTCGACGGCCTGAGCCTGGCGTGGGGCATCGTCGAGCACCTGCACAACCAGGTGGGCGCGAAGACGCTCTTTGCGACGCATTACCACGAGCTGACCGAATTGGCGGGGCGGCTGCCGCGGCTGAAGAACTTCAACGTGGCGGTGCGCGAGTGGCACGAGCAGATTGTGTTTCTGCGCAAGATTGTGGCGGGCGGCACGGACAAGAGCTACGGCATCCAGGTGGCGCGGCTGGCGGGGGTGCCCAAGAGCGTTTTGGAGCGGGCGAAGGAGATTCTGGGCAACCTGGAGGAGTCCGAGCTCACGCCCGAGGGCAATGTGCGCCAGGCGACGCGCCGGCAGCAGGACCGCGATAAGCTCAAGCAACTCGCGCCGCCGCCGCAGATGGATCTGTTTGGCTGAGGGCGGTGTGCGCCAGACCCAGCCCGGGGAGGGCGAGCGTCCGCGCGAGCCCTGATTCCTGGAGGTTCTGAAGATTCCTGGGCTCGCGCGGACGCTCGCCCTCCCGAATTCGCGTGGCTGCAACTCATCGGTTGCGGCTGCGGCGATCTTCAGTTAAGGTGATGCGTAACATGAAAATTACCGAAGTCCTGGTAGCGGAACATACCATCTTCCTGGGCGTGTTCGATCAGATCGAACGCGCGCTGCCCAGCCTGGCGACGCCGGCGGAGGTGCGGACGATGGCCAGCATTGTGCAAGGGTTGCTGGAAGGTCACGCCAAGACGGAGACCGACCTGGCGTACCTGGCGTTGGATCACGTGCTGGAACAGAACGGCGAGCTTAAGCGCATGCACCAGGAGCACCATGAAATTGATGATCGTCTGCGCAAGGTGCGCACGGCGAAGACCTGCGCCGAAGCGCGGCGCCTGCTGAAGGCGGCCATCCTGGCGTCGCGCGAGCATTTCCGTGGGGAAGAACGCAGCGTGTTCCCGTTGCTGGAGCGGTCGCTCCGGGAGGAAACACTTTCGGAGCTGGGAAGCACCTGGATGCAGCGACAGGCGGCGTAGAGCGGAGTCGCGCCCGGCGGTTGCCGCCCGGCCTTCACCACTTCTCGAAGTGCACGTAGTCCCGGTTGAATCGGGTGCGCGGTTCCTTCGTCTCCGCCGGGTGACCGATGGCGATGCAGGCCACCGGAATCACGGAAGGCGGCAGCGACAGAATCTGCTTGAGCGCGTTGACCCGTTGTTCGCGGGGATGAACCCCCAGCCAGCACGCCCCTAGGCCGAGGACATGGGCGCACAAGAGCAGGTTCTCGATGGCGGCCGAACAATCCTGGAGCAGGTAGCTGAGCTGCTGGTCATGTGCGGCCTGGAGGTCGCCGCAGACGGTGATACCCAGCGCGGCGCCGGCAAGCATCTGACCGTTGGGCAAGGCGGCGGCGATGGCTGCGAGCGTTGGCCGGTGGCGAACCACCACGAACCGCCAGGGATCTTTGGCGGCAGCGGAAGGGGCGGCCATGGCGGCCTCCAGAAGTTGCTGGATAGCCGCTTCGCTCACGGGGGCCGACGAATACAAGCGAATGCTTCTTCGGCCGAAGATAAATCCAAGTTTCTCGTCCACGTTCATCGTCATAACAATTAGCGTCGGCGAAGCATAATCCGCCTTCCCCGGGTCAGCGCAAGCATTCCCGGCTACATGTGGTCCGAAAGCAGACCTGCCGGCAGCCGTGGCGTACAGAGAAGGGCCGGGGCTTACGACCCAGCCCCTTGAAGGATATTGGGTTGCCGAAGGAGCGGTTTACTCGCTCTTGATGCTATAGAACACCGGAGACCCGGTGCCCACCGCCGGGAGGGTGAACGTGCCCGGCGTAACGGTGTTGGTGGCCTACCGCGACCAGCCGCTCAGCGGGGCGGTGACGTCCGCGGACTTGAGGAGGACGAACTCATGGTTGAGGACCGGCGCATAGGCCAGCGCGGCCGCCAACAGCAGCAGGCCGATGAGTCGGTTCCGCAAATCCACTAACGTGTTTCCGCGATCGAGGGTAGGGGGCGGTTACGAGAACGTCAGCCATGCGGACGAGCGGCTGAGACCGCCAAGGATACAACTTGCGGCAGTTGAAGGACTTGCAAAGGTTACTGCGGCCGGCACTTGATCGCGGTGAGGGAGCCGTCGAAGCCGGTCAGGTAGGCGTTGGCCCCGTCGCAGGCCACCGAGCACATCACGAAGAGTTGGGGGGATGCCTGGTATTGCCAAAGGAGCGTGCCACTGTCAGCGGCAACGGCAGAGACGGTGCCCTTACCGCTGCACACATAGACGACCCCGTTCTTCTCCGTCGGCGCGGTCGGTATAGCCCCGACATGGGCCGGGGCGCCCCAGATCTGCTTGCCGGAGCTGTCAATCCTGGCGAGGTCGCCGTTTGTCTTGCGCAGGTAAACGAACTTGCCGTCCTCGGAGAGGCCGGTGGCGGAAACGCCCTTCAGGGAGCCGACCAGCTCGCCGGTTTCCGCGTTGAGGATGCTGAGCATCATGTTACGGTCGGCGATCATCAGCTTGCCTTCGGCGACCACCGGCATGGCATCTGCGGGGCTGTAGTAACGCTTGGCACCCTGGGCGACTCGCGAGCCCTCGCCGAGCTGCTGCCAGACCAGCTTGCCGTCCTTGATGTTCACGCAGCGGATGTATTCGTCCCAGGCCCCGTAATAGACCTTGCCGTTCCAGACGAAGGGTTTGGACTCGATGGCATAGGTGCCGTCTTTGTTCAGCCAGGCCAGTTTGCCGGTGGCCGCGTCGAGGGCGTAGAGCCAGCCATTGTTGCACCCGAAAACCACTTTGCCGTCCGCCAGCACGGGCGAGGAATAGACCGCATCGCCGGCAGTGAATGACCAGAGCTGCTTCCCCGCCGTGGTATAAGCTGAAACAACCCCGAGACCGTTAGCGCTATAGACCTTACCGGCGGCCACCAGCGGTTCGGCGAGAATCTCGGCGCCCGTAGCCACCGACCACAACTCCTTGCCGCTCTTGGCGTTGAAGGCGCGCAGTTTGCCGTCGTTCGCCCCGACATAGACGACACCGTCGGCAATCGCGGGCTTCACTTTGCTGGACGCGCGCCAGGTAGGCGCGCCAAGCGGTCGGCTGGTGGGGCGGCTCGAAAAAGAACTGCGTGCTCCGGCTGTAAGGTTGGTCGGCGCTGGTGAAAGTGACGCGCAGGTAGTGGGCGCCGGGAAGCAGTTTACTCAAGTCAGCACTCCCCGAAGCGGTCCAGCCCGGCGCCTGGCCCGAGAGCTTGAGTTCGCCCTCGATTTCGTCATCCACAGTGTAGGTCGCCTTCTCGACGGCCACCGGTCCGGCGAGGCGGGCGGAGATGTTCAGCGTGCTGCCGCCCGACTCGCGGAAGGCGGGGGAACGAATCTCGAGGTCGGGACGGGATGACCTGGCCGGGATCGGTTTCTCGAAGACCTTCAAGTCCGGGGCAGGCTGGCCGGCGCTCCAGTAGGCCTCGCGCAGGATGCCGTCCTTGACCGAAATGACGGCAAACCCGGCGTTTGGGCCGAAGGTGGAACCGCCGGTGGTTTGGTCTATTCCCTCGACCGGGCGGTAGGCGTGCCCATGAGAATGCCCGGCCATCAGCAGGACGGTGTTGCAGGGGCGCAGGACGTCGAGCAAACGGTCGCAATCGTAGCGGCTGGCGAATTCACTGCCCGGCAAGGGATGGTGGAAGAAGACGAAAACGGGCCGGGCGGGGCCGACCGGCGCGAGGTCCCGCTTGAGCCAGGCGATTTGCTCCTCGCCGATGGAAGGCCGCGGGTCCTGGAGGGTGGCGGTCATGAGGCAGACGAAGTGGCAGCCGGTACTTGTCGAACGAGTAACAGGGGCCCAGGCCCAGGTCGCGCAAGGATTTCAGGTTGGCGCGCCAGGTGTTATCGTGGTTGCCCAGCGCGTGGTACACGGGGATCCGGCAGCTCTTCCAGTAGGACAAATACTCCGCCCACCAGCCGCTGCCGCCGCCGAACTCGGTCAAGTCGCCGGTCGCGATCACGAACCCGGGCCGCGGCACCTTGACACCGAACGGCGCGAGGTCAATGTCCCCGAGGCCTGCGATTCGGGAGATGGTAGCCTGGCTCTCCGGCCGGGGGGCGTGGACATCGCTGACCTGGATGAAGGTAAAGTCGGGGACCGCTGCGGCCTTGTCCCGCGCCGCCACAAAGGCGCAAGGGCCGCCAACAAGAGCAGCGCCGTCAGCGCCTGCGGACTTCCAGGCACAACGCCGCCCGCGCCTCATCACCCCATTCTTGAACCTGTTCATCAACTCATGCTGCGGGGCGCTCGGGAAAGCGTCAAGCTCGCGCCGCCAGCGAGGCGACCTTGCTCACGGAGCCAGGGCGGGGTTCCACCAATCGAGCTTTTTGGCGGGGTCGAAGGTCGCGGAGAGCTTGAAGGGGGCGGCGTGGCCGTCCACGAAGTTGTAGTTGGAGCGGGCTTTGTGCCGGGTGCCATTCACCTCGGCGGCGTCCTCAGGCGTGATCCAGAAATGCGCCATGATGTGGTCGGCGGTGTCGGACATGGAATTCCCGTCGTCGGACAATTCGGCATGCAGGATGGTGGTGGCCGGATGAGGGACGCAAGCGAGGCGCCGCCAGGTTTGCGGGGTGCCGGTGTAGTCGTCGTTCCTGGGATTGAGTTCGAAGTACACGTTCTGGCCATAGCTCCAGGGCTCGGTGCGGCGGTCGGCGGGGCAATGGTAAACCCCGGTCAGGAGATTGGTCCAGGTTTGATCGGTCCGCCCCAACTGCGGGGCGATCGCGCGGCCCCAGGGCAATTGGCGGTAGGCGAAGGCGGAGTGCTGGCTGCGCGGGAACTGGTCTTCGTGCTCGTCGGCATAAAGCCGCACGGCCAGCGTGAGCTGGTGCATCTGGCTCAGGCACTGGGTCGCGCGCGCCGACTCTTTGGCGCGAGCCAGGGCGGGCAGGAGCAGCGCCGCCAGGATGGCGATGATCGCGATAACCAGCAGCAGCTCAATGAGCGTGAAAGCACAAGCCAGGTGGGGCGCGCAGTCCCCTGCGCGCCGTCTTGAAACCAAGGCAGCTCCTCCCACTTTGGCGGCGCGCAGGGGACTGCGCGCCCTACCTGGAGGCGAGTCGGTGTTCATGGTCCCAGCCGCATGCGGAAGAACTTGCGGGCCTCGCAGGGGTCCACGATTACCACCCGCTGGCCGTTCTGCACGATGGGTGCATTGGTGACAGGGGTCCAGCTCGCGGCGGACGCGCTGTCCGCCGCTACGAGGACGTAGTTCGTCATCGAGGCCGGCCAGGAGAGGACCACGTTCGGGCCGGCGCATAACGTTGGGCGGCCATCCGGCACATCCGTCCAGTTAAGCACGAAAGGGCCGGTGCTGCCACCGGGCAGCGATGTTCCCGTGGCGGTGTCCATGAGGAAGGCTTCGAAGGTCGCGGTGTAGGTTTGGGTTCCAGGCGGGGCGGTGAAGCAGGGATGGAACATGACTTGATCCCACTCGAGCGCATTGGTCGAGCCGGCGGTGCCGAAAATCGGCTCCCACTCCTTGGGATCGACGTCGCCGTAGCGGTAGGCCCCCAGCCCCGGCGAGCTGGAAAGCTTGCGGATCCAGATGGCGGTGCCGACAGGTACGGTGTCGCTGTTGCCGTCCATCACAAAGCCGTAGCGGCGGCTGAAGGCCTGGCCCTGCCGCGTCGGGTCCAGGCAGTCATACCACGGGTCGGCGGGGTTGAAGTAATCGCCGGGATTGCTGACCAACAGCGGGGTGAGCTGCGGCACCTTCGGGTTCAGGCTGACGGTCAAGGTCCCGGTGCTGGCGTGGTAGTAGAGCTTCGGCATGATCATCATGCCCTGCATGGGCACCTGGGTGAGGATGGCAGCGGAAGCCGGGACGGCAGCCGCCACCCACCACACGACGCAGGCCGCCGTGACATACTTGGTAAGCGGGCTTGTGCCGCCGCGCGGCAGCGCGGCCAGCCAGGCCTGTCGTAACGCCGACCTCCAGGTCGGCTGGGCGGCACATGGGCTTGCGGGTTTGGAAACCCGCGATACGGCAGTCTGGGAAACCTGCGCTGCAGTAAGCCGATGCGCCGCAATAAAGCGTCGAACAATCTTTCTCTTCATAAATTCACTTTCTAGTTGGCCGGGCCTCCCGGGCATTTTGGCCGCGCCTTAAAAGGCCATGCCGAACGAGCGGTCCGAACCGGGTTAGGATAAAAAACTTGGGAACGAGCGCGGCAGGTCACACGGGCTGCCGCCAGGCGCGTCAGGGCGAGGTGCTGCCACGGGATGTCGTCCGGAGAATCTCCAGCGTGTGCGAGAGGCTCCAGTGGTCTCGGCGAGGCCGGACACCCGAGCTACAGCACGCGGAAGCAGGCGCGGGGCGGAGGGGTGGGCGGGGAGTCTAGGAAATCGGTATGAAGGGTGGGCACAAACGGCCGCTCGTGCAGGGCAACGGTTGGCGCCGCCGGAACGGTCACACAGCGCAGTTGCCAGAGAACCTCCGGCATTTTTTCGGTCTTGACCCAGGGCAGCTTTTCCTCGCGCTGTTTTTCCTCATGCCAGCCTTTGCGGATCTGGAGGCACATGGAACAGGGATGCTTGCCGCTGAAAGTTTTGGCGATGGCCGTGCCGATCGAGTCCCGGTGCGAGAAATCTGCGATCATGCGGCCCCAGGCGACGGACTGCAGCGCGAGCCAATGCCCGCCACACATTGCCAGGACGGCAACGAGGCATGCCGCGAACCCCGCCATTTTGAGGGCTTTATTCATCATGGCTCCGCATCAGTGTTGAGCTTAGGTCAAAGGCCGGCGGCGGGCAATCAGGGAAACGCTGAACGCGTTTACGAGAATTTCCTATTCACGGGAGGAGCGGGCGGGGCTAAGTTGCAGGCAACTGTGAGCGATGATTGGCTGCCGAGAGGCCAATCTGACGAATGAAATTATGATGTTATCAGACAAGCGGACACTGGCAGTTACGTTAGCTGGAGCACTGGCGCTGGCCGGCTGCGGCAAACCGCAGACTGAGCCGCAACCCAGCGTCAGCGAGCCCGCGGCGCCCGCCGCGGCAGAGGCCCCGCAACCGCCAACCCCGGCCGAACCCGCTGCCCCAGCGGTGGAGACGAATGATGCCCTCACGGGGGCAGCCGCCTTTCAAAGCAAGTCGCTGGCCAGTCCCTTCGTCCAGGCTGACCTGGCTCTCAAGGAGAGTTACAACCGCGCCCTCATCGCCTTCCAAATCGGCGACTATCCTCGCGCGGTCAGCGAACTGCAGGACCTTGCCAAGACCCCTGAGCTGACCCCCGAGCAGAAGCGGGCCGTCCAGGACCTGTTGACGGAAACCTTCAAAGCGGCGCCTGCGCTGGCGGCGACGAACTCAGCGGCCGCCGGTCCCGGCAGCGCAAAGCCCGATGCGCCTCCCGTATTCCCGCTCGTGACCCCGGACGCGGCGCAGTCGCCCCAAAACCTGCCGGAAAGCCCCTTCTCGACCGCTGATCCCGCCGTCAAGGAGACTTTTGCGCGTGCCAAGGCGGCTTACGACATTGGCAACTACGAAGTTGCGGCGGCCGAACTCCGGGACCTCGTCACCAACGCCCAACTGAACTACCAGCAGAAGTACGCCGTCCAGGCGCTGCTGGATAAGACGCCGCAGAGTGCGCCCGCCAAATCGCCGGGCCAGACCCCGAAGCGCTGAAGGGCGGACACGCCGCACTCTGATTGGATCGGTCAACCCGAAGGTAGACGGAGGTCGTCGGGGGGTTCTGGGGCGGCGACCTCCGCGTAACCGCGCAGGAGATTTCCTGCACCCCGGCAGGGGTGCCAGACTCGTCGCTGCGGAGCCTCGAGCGGAGGGCCTACACGTCGGGGCTGCGTCTGGCACCCCTCCGGGGTGCTCGATTATTCGACGCGGCTTTCCGGTGGTCGTCCCCCCCTGCCCTGAACGACCACCGGCTACCATCTACCAACCCTCCCGGGTTGGTCCTGGAGTTCGGGCGCTCTGGATCGGTCAACCCGAAGGGTTGCCAGACGGTAGCCGGAGGTCGCCAGGGTTTTGGGGGCGACCTCCGGGTCACCGCGTAGGAGATGTTATGCACCCCGGCAGGGGTGCCAGACCCGTCGCCGCGGAGCCTCGAGCGGAGGGCCTACACGTCGGGGCTGCGTCTGGCACCCCTCCGGGGTGCTCGATTATTCGACGCGGCTTTCCGGTGGTCGTCCCCCCCTGCCCTGAACGACCACCGGCTACCATCTGCCAACCCTCCGGGTTGGTGCCGAAGATTTGGCGTTGCCCCAAAAAGGCAAGCTGGCACCCTTTTGCCATGGGCTCCACTTATTACAGCCTGCATTACCACTGGGTCTGCTCCACCAAAGAACGGCGGCCCTTCATTCAACCGGACTGGCGTCCACGCCTCCACGAATACCTGGGCGGCACTATCCGCGGACTGATGGGCGTGCCCCTCAAGGTCGGCGGCGTCACGGATCACGTCCACGCCCTCATCGGGCTCAAGCCAACGCATTGCTTCTCGGATTTTGTGCGCGAACTCAAGAAAGCGTCCTCGGTGTGGGCGGCGACGCACCACGAGCGTCAGTTTGAGTGGCAGGAGGGTTATTCGGTATTCACGGTCAGCCCCAGCATGATTGAGGCGGTGAGGCAGTATATCGCCGAGCAGGAGGAGCATCACCGCCAGCGGACCTTCGAACAGGAACTCCGGGAGCTTCTGGAAAAGCACGGGGTCCAATACGACCCCAAGTACTTGCTGTGAGGACTGCGGGACAGGCTGCGGTCATGTCTGCCCCTCCGGGGTGCTCGATTATTCGACGCGGAGTCTAGGATTTTCCCCGATACAAGTTCAGCGGAACCCCGATTGAAGAAAAGAGCGTGGAGGGCTTACGATCACGGGAAATGATGGGTTCAGTCTTTGATTGAATAGAGAGAAACGATAACCAGCACAACCTGTTAACAGGAGATAAGTATGAAACAAACCAACAAGTTCACACGCAGAGAGTTCGTCAAACGCACCGCCGTCGCGGGCGCGGGAGTCGCTCTGCTCTCCAAATTCGCCGTGCCCTCAGCACGGGCGATCAACAACAGTCCCGGTCTGCAAAAGTGGATCCAACCGCTCCGCGGCCTTAGGTATTCGGGCCACCCGATTCTGACGGCCGTCGGCTACCCGAATGATCCAAACGGGATTCCCGTCGCCAATGGCGTTGCGGATCCAGTATTCGCAGGCACCACGATGTACAACATCGGCGTCCAGGAATTCAGTGATCTGCTTCACCCGGCGCTTCCTAATCCGACCAAGCTTTGGGGCTACGTGGATCTGACGAATCCGGTCCCACGCCACCTGGGCGGACTCATTGTGACGGGTCGGGCAGGCAGTCCCTTGGGGTCAGCCGCTCGGATTCGTTTCACCAACAACTTGCCGGCGCGCCACATCCTCCCGGTGGACATCACCATTCCCGGCTCCACCATGGCGCAGAACCGGATTGCCACTCACATCCACGGCGGATTGGTGCCTTGGATCAGCGACGGCGGTCCGTTTGATTGGTTCACGCCGGGCTGTCCCGATTACGCCAATGGCATGAGTTTCCTGAACGGGCCAGGCAGCGTCCTGGACAACATCCCGGGCAACCTGATGGTGCCCGGCCAGGCAGACTACTACTATCCCAACAACCAGAGCACCCGCTTGATGTGGTATCACGATCATGCCTGGGGTATCACGCGGCTCAATGCTTACGCCGGCATTGCTTCCGGCTACCTCTGTGTTGACCTGTTGAATGATGCGGTCCGGATCACGGCCAAAGTGCCGCCGTACGCCGACCTCATCCCGCTGGTCTGGCAGGAAAAGACGTTCGTCAGTGCCACTACACCGGTGACCGACCCGACGTGGGTTGACGTTACGCGGCCTGACGTGCAGTCCATCGGGAGCCTGTGGTACGAGCATACCTACAATCCGAGGATATATACTCTTAAAGCCGGACTTCCCGTTACCGATCCATCGATCATCCCCGAGTTCTTCGGGGACACGATGCTGTGCAATGGGAGCGTCTATCCAAAAGCGACGGTCAGTCCTAAAGCGTATCGGTTCACGTTGCTGAACGCCACCAACGCCCGCTTCTTGAATATCAACACGTTTGTGGCTGATGCCACTGCCGATGGCATCACCCTCAATACCAAGACCCAGTTCCCGGCGAACCCCGTCGGGCCGGCCATCACCCAGATCGGCACGGAAGGCGGATATCTCGCCAAGGAGGTGCGTTATGTCACCTCAGCCGCGACCGCGTTCAACCCCGCCACGATAAAGGGGAACCTGATCCTGGGTCCAGCCGAACGCGCCGACGTGGTGATTGACTTCTCCGCCTTTGCGGGGCGGGACATCATCATCTACAATGACGCGCCATCCCCGTTCCCCGGCGGTTCACCCGCCAATGATTACTACCTGGGCAATGCGAAGAACCCCATCGTTCCGGTCGCTGGATTCGGTCCGGATACGCGGCAGCTCCTGCGGATCAGCGTTGCCAACACTGCCCCCGCACCAGCAAACAATGGCCCGTTCCTGCAAGCCACTACGGTGCTGGATCCGCCTGCGCTGGCGACGATTCCGCCGCTGCCCGCGGGTCCGCTGACGCCGGCGACGGTGATCCCGGTGCTGACGGCTCCGCCAGGAGCCACGCCCAGACCGCTGACGCTGAACGAGGCGTTCGACCGGTATGGCCGGTTGATCCAACTGCTCGGCACTACCACTCCTCAACCAGCAGGCGGCTTTGGCATAGAATACATCGCCCCGCCGACGGAGATCGTCGCGAACGGCGCGATGGAGGTGTGGCAGATCTACAACACCACGGCGGATACGCACCCGATGCACTTCCACCTGGTGAACGCGCAAGTCTTGTCGCGCCAGCCGTTCAGGCTGGTCAACGGAGTGCCCACCCTCTCCGGCGCGGCGCGGGGGCCCGAGGCGAACGAACTCGGGTGGAAGGAAACGGTCAAGATGCACCCGGGAGAGGTCACCAGCATCCTGATGAAGTTCGACCTGCCCACGGGCCTGCCGTTCGTTGTGCCGCCCAGCCCGCGGACTGGCGGCAACGAGTATGTCTGGCACTGCCACATCCTCGAACACGAAGAGCACGACATGATGCGGCCGCTGGTCGTGACGTAAAACGCAAGCCCTTTCGGCTGACAGTTTAGAACATCCAAACCCCGGCGCCCCGCGCCGGGGTTTGTCTTATCAGCCAGTAACTCCCGCAATTCCTTGACAGCCTGAGCCATCTTCCAACTAGACTATCCTCCCAATGAAACGATTGCTTTACCTCGCCGTCGTTCTCGCCCTGATTGCCGGGGCTTACTGGGCCGGCAGCCGCCGCGGCCAGCAGAACACCGCCGCCCATGCGTCGCGGGACACGCGCAAGGTCCTCTATTACGTGGACCCGATGAACCCGGCGCACACGTCGGACAAGCCCGGGAAGGCGCCCTGCGGGATGGACATGGAGCCGGTGTATGCCGACGCGACGCTGGGAACGGCCTCCCGTTCCGAGCTGGCCTCGCTCCCGGCGGGAACCATCAAAGTGTCGCCGGAGAAGCAGCAGCTCATCGGTGTCCGGATCGCCGCAGCGGAAAAGAAAGCATTGGTGCACAACCTTCGCCTGCTGGGAAAGGTGGCAACGGACGAAACCCGCATCTACCGGATCAACGCCACCGTTGACGGGTGGATCACCAAGGCCTTGCCGTTCTCCGCGGGCAGCCGGGTCAGGAAGGACGAGACGCTGGCCGAATTCTACAGCCCGGAGTTTCTTGCGGCTGGCCAAGCACTGATTTTCGCGCTCGGCTCGGCCGACCGCGCGAAGCCGACCGGTCAGGAAACCGAAGTGCAGCGCAGCCAGATGGCCAATTTCGACCTCAACCTCAAACAGTACCGCGATGCCCTGCGGAACCTCGGCATGGGCGAACTCCAGATCGAGGAGTTGGTCCGCACCCGGAAACGCATGGAGAACGTCAACATCACTTCTCCCGCCGATGGGTTCATCCTGGTGCGCAATGTCTCCGACGGGCAGCGCTTCGACAAGGGCACCGAGCTGTTCCGCATCGCAGACCTGAGCCGGGTGTGGATTGTGGTGGATGTGTTCGAGCGGGACGCGAGCCTGGTCCACGCCGATCAACCCGTCAAAGTCGAGCTGCCCGACCCAGGGCAAGACGTTTACGGCGACGGTCAGCAAGACGCTGCCACAGTTTGACAACATCACCCGCACGCTCAAGCTGCGGCTGGAGGCGGACAACCCCGACTTCACCCTCAAGCCGGACATGTTCGTGGACGTGGAACTGCCGCTGAGCCTGGCGGAGGCGGTGGTGGTGCCGGCCGAGGCGGTGCTGGATGCGGGCCTGCGCCAGACGGTGTTCGTGGATCGGGGCAACGGTTATTTCGAGCCGCGGCGGGTTTACCTCGGCTCGCGGGTGGGCGACCAGGTGCAGGTGGCGCAAGGGCTGATGCCGGGCGAGCGGATCGTCGTCTCGGGCAATTTCCTGCTCGATTCGGAAAGCCGGATGAAACTCGCCGCTGCGGGCGTGCACGGGGCCTCAGCCATAGACCCGGTCTGCGGCATGACGGTGGACGAAGGGAAAGCCAAAGCGGCCAGCCGCCTGAGCCAATACCAGGGTCAGACCTACTATTTCTGCAACGATGGCTGCAAGAAGGAATTTGATGCCGAACCCCGGGAAGCACCTCGGCGGGGCGAACGCCAAACCGGCGGCGCCGCCGGAGGCGCAGTCGGCACGCTCGACGGACCCGGTGTGCGGGATGGCGGTGACTGAGGCCAAGGCGCGCGCGGCCAATCGCTTCAGCGAATACCAGGGCAAGACCTATTTCTTCTGCAACGATAGTTGCAAGCAGGAGTTCGACGCCGACCCGGCAAAGTACCTGGCGAACGTTAAACCGAAGTAGGACATGGACCGTCCGAAATGCCGCCAGGTTTTGGAGATGGCATGATTAACCGCATCGTAGACTTCTCGGTCCGGAACCGGCTGGCGATGTTCTGCCTGGTGGGGGCGGCGTGCGTGGCGGGCTGGTGGTCCATGCGGCACCTGCCGCTGGACGCCATCCCCGACCTGAGCGACACGCAGGTGATCATCTACTCGCGCTGGGACCGGAGCCCGGACCTGGTCGAAGCCCAGGTCACCTATCCCATCGTCACCGCCATGCTCGGCGCGCCGCGCGTCAAATCCGTGCGCGGCTTTTCGGACTTCGGCTATTCCTTCGTCTATCTCATCTTCGAAGAGGGCACGGACATGTACTGGGCGCGGGCGCGCACGCAGGAATATCTGTCGGCGGTGGTGCCGCGCCTGCCGCCGGGGGTGCGGACGGAGATGGGGCCGGACGCCACCGCGCTGGGCTGGGTATTTCAATATGCGCTGGTGGATGAATCCGGCACGCGCAGCCTGGCGGATTTGCGTTCGCTGCAGGATTGGTATCTCCGCTATCACTTGAAGGCCGTGCCGGGCGTGGCGGAGGTCGCGCCCGTCGGCGGGTTCGGCAAGCAGTTCCAGGTCAACCTCGACCCGAACCGGCTGCAGGCCTTCGGGATTCCCATCCGCCGGGTCGTGGAGGCGGTGCGCAGCGGCAACGTCGAGTCGGGCGGGCGGCTCATCGAGTTCGGCGGGACGGAATACATGGTGCGCGGCCACGGCTATATCCGCTCGGTGCAGGACATTGCCAATATTGCGCTCGACATGAAGGGCGGCACGCCCATCCGCATCAAGGATGTCGGTGAGGTTGCCCTCGGCCCCGACCTGCGGCGGGGGGTGTGCGATCTGGACGGCACGGGCGACACAGTTTCGGGGATCATCGTCATGCGTCACGGCCAGAATGCGCTGGACGTAATCAAGCGGGTGAAGGCCAAGATCCGCGAGATCGAGCCGGGCCTGCCCAGGGGGGTGAAGATCGTTCCGGTTTATGACCGCTCCGATCTCATTTACCGCGCCATCGCCAATCTCAAGTCCACGCTCATCGAGGTGATTCTGACGGTGGTGATCGTGGTGTTTGTTTTCCTGCGGCATCCCCCCAGCGCGATCATCCCGGCGATCACCATCCCCATCGCGGTGCTGGTCGCCTTCATCCCGTTCCGGATGCTGGGGGTCACGGCGAACATCATGTCGCTGGGCGGGATCGCGATTGCCATCGGGGCGCTGGTGGACGCGGCGATTGTCGTGGTGGAACAAGTGCACAAGAACCTGGAACAATGGGAACGGGAAGGCCGCCGCGGGGACTATCAGGAGGTCGTGGTGCACGCGATCAAGCAGGTGGCAGGCCCGAGCTTCTACGCGCTGCTGGTCATGGCCGTGTCGTTTCTGCCGGTGCTGACGCTCGAGGCCCAGGAAGGGCGCCTGTTCAAGCCGCTGGCCTACACCAAGACCCTCGCCCTGGTGGTGGCCGCGTTCCTGGCCATCACGCTCGACCCGGCGCTGCGGATGACCTTCACCCATCTTAAGCATTTCCAGTTCCGGCCGGGATGGCTCTGCCGCCTGGCCAACTACCTGTTCCGCGGGCGCATCCACTCCGAGGCGGAACACCCGGTCAGCCGGAGGCTGATCCGGCTTTACGACCCGGCGCTGACGTGGGCCCTGCGCCGGAAGTGGTGGGTCGTTGGGGGCGCGCTGGCCCTGGTGCTCACGACCGTGCCGGTGTTCTTCCGGCTGGGCTCGGAATTCATGCCGCCGCTGGAGGAAGGCTCGATCCTGTACATGCCCTCGACCATGCCGGGCATTTCGATCGCCGAAGCGCAGCGGCTGTTGCAGGTCACCGACCGCATCATCCGGCAGTTTCCCGAAGTGGACCGGGTGCTGGGGAAGGCGGGCCGCGCCGAAACGCCGACCGACCCGGCGCCGCTCTCGATGCTGGAAACCGTCATCATCCTCAAGCCCAAGACGCAATGGCGCCACGTGGACACGTGGTACTCGGCCTGGGCGCCGGGGTGGCTGCAGCCGGCCCTGCGCCGCGTCACGCCCGACCGCATTTCGCAGGAGGACCTCATCAACCGGATGAACGCCGCGCTGCAAATCCCGGGCCTGGCCAACGGCTGGACCATGCCGATCAAGGGCCGCATCGAGATGCTCAGCACGGGCATCCGCACGCCACTGGGCCTCAAGATTGCGGGGTCGGATCTGAAGGTGATCGAGGAGATCGGCGCGCGGGTTGAGACCGTGCTGGGGAAGGTGCCGGGCACGCGCAGTGTGTTCGCCGAGCGCACCGGCAGCGGCTTCTTCCTCGACATCGAATGGGACCGCGAAGCGCTCAGCCGCTACGGGTTGAGCATCGAGGAAGCCCAGTCCACGGTGGAAAACGCCATCGGCGGCGACAACGTCGCGACCGTGGTGCAGGGACAGGAGCGTTATCCCATCAACGTCCGCTACCTGCGCGATTTCCGGACCGACCTCAGCGCCGTCAAGCGCGTGCTGGTCGCGACGCCGGATGGGGGAACCCAGGTGCCGCTGGATCAACTGGCCCGGGTCACGGCTACCAATGGACCGGCGATGATCCGCGATGAAGACGGGCTGCTGACCGGGTACGTGTATGTGGACGTGGCGGGGAGCGATTTGCAGGGCTACATCAACACAGCCGACCCTGTGCTGCGCGAGCAAGTCCAGCTTCCGGCCGGCTACGCCCTGCTGTGGAGCGGGCAATTCGAGGCGATGCAGCGGGTCAAGCAGCGCCTGCTGCTCATCGTGCCGCTGACCCTGTTCCTGATCCTGATGCTGCTGTACATCAACACGCGCTCGGCGGTGAAAACGATGATCGTGCTGCTGGCGGTGCCCTTCTCGGCCGTGGGCGCCATCTGGTTCCTCTACCTGCTCGGCTACCACATGAGCATTGGCGTCTGGGTGGGGCTGATCGCGCTCGCTCGGGGTGGACGCCGAGACGGGCGTCTTCATGCTGATGTACCTGGACCTGGCCTACGAGCAGGCGAAGAAGGAAGGGCGCTTGCGAAGCCTCGCCGAGCTGCAGAGCGCCATCCGTTACGGCGCCGTCCAGCGCCTGCGGCCCAAGTTCATGACCGTGGCGACCACGTTCCTGGGGCTGGTGCCGATCATGTGGTCAGTGGGCGCCGGGGCCGACACGATGAAACGCATTGCGGCGCCGATGATCGGCGGCATTTTCACCTCGTTCCTGCTGGAGCTGCTGGTCTATCCGGGCATTTACCAGATCTGGAAGTGGCATTTTGAGCTGAAGCCGGCCTGCGGGGCGAAAGAAACCGCCGTGCCTGAGCTTCAGCCCAGTGGAGGTTTAGCTATGCGCATTCAATCGCAGTGAAGTGTATTTACAACGATGGCGGCGAGGGCTTCCTGGTCGGCTTCGAGGGCGCCTGCTCGCTGGACCTGATGCAGAAGTATGTGAAGAGCCCGCAGCTTTACTGCGGCAGCGGGCGCTGTCCTTGCCACGACGTATTACTTCCAGGACCGCCTGCAAGGCGAGCGACCTGCCTTCCCTTGCATGGAAAGCCGGCTGTTTCGCGATTGGGAAATTGGGGTCGGCGAGGGCCGGGAATCAGGCAACGGGGACCTCCGGGCACCTCGCCGGCACTGCGCCGGGCCGGTTTGCCGTGCTGACCACGACGTTCCTGGGCGCCCTGGAGAGCGAACGAACCATAGTCGGTGTATTCCAAATCGGCCACGTGACCGAAGTAGGCCGGGCGGTGCGAGTGATCGCCGCGCCGACAGGACGCGTTCGGCTTCCGTTAGAAGAGGCGCGGCAGCTTTTCTTCTGGGCGTACTGCGATACCGAGTCCCACCGGCCGGAATGGCATAGCGGCTTGTTTCGTGATCTTGACGATGGCCAGGTCCATCGAATCCTGGTGGATGTCGCCGAAACCGTCCGGGACGAGGGCACTAGGGCCGAGGTCGAGGTCCTGGTTCAAAGGGCCTTTGGGTCGGGCCCCGCGCCGCCGGCCTCCGGATGCCTGCGCGACAAAAGCCTCCGGCGCAAGGGCGAGATAGCCCAAGCTGCGAAAATATGGGGCGGGCGGCGAAGGCCAGCACCATCGGAGGTTGAAGGAGTGGTTGCAGCAACATCCTGAGGACATCGGCATCACCGACGCGATTCACGCAACCGCCGAATACGTTTTTCCCTCAGGGGACTGCGCCGATTTGGTGTTCCAACGGCGCGGCGGGGGCTGGAGCGTCGTTGCCATTGAGACAACAGCGCCCCTGGCAGGGGCGTATCAGGTCATCAAGCATCGCGCGTTGCTATGTGCGGAACAAGGGCTCGCCCTGAATGACCCGGAGGTGGACGCGCTCTTGGCGGCCTGGTCCTTCCCGGCCTCGGTTGAGGAATTCTGCCAGCGCTACGATGTGGTGACAAAGCAGTTTCGTCTTCGGTGACCGCCGGGGCCGGCCAAGAATTCCCCCAGGAATGGTTCAACCGGGCGCTGGCACCAGTCGAAGCCAAAAACCTGCCCTCGGCTGGCTTTTCTGGCAGGGTTGCCCTTCCGCGTCTCCGTAGTTTCCCGGACCTTCTCTCCGTAAACGGCTGACTCACGCTTGTCCCGACATCTGTTAGAGTGGAGGGGTACCAGAAGCATGACGAGTTTCACGGTGGCCAATCGAGGGACCGCAGGCGGGTGGTCGAGCCGTTCATCCGGGTCCGGATGGGCGACCGCGACCGCCGGCAATGCTGCTCTCCGCCCGGAACGCAGGCGGGGCGAGTCGTGGCGCACTCCCACCCAGGCCGCGACACCATGAGCACCGCGCCCCTGAGTATCCTGCTGGTCGAGGACAGCCCCTCGGACGCGGCGCTGTTGCAGGAGTCTCTGAACGAGTGCGAACCCGGCCAATTTCAATTCACCCACGTCGAGACGCTGGCGGAAGGGCTGGCGCAGGTGAATCAGAGACGCTTCGACGCGCTGATGCTCGATTTGTCACTGCCCGACAGCCTTGGGCGCGAGACCTTCCTCCGGGCGCGCGCCGGGGCGCCCCAGTTGCCGATCGTGGTGCTGACGGGCGCAGCGGATGAGGCCCTCGGGCTCGAAGCCGTGCGGCAGGGCATCCAGGACTATCTTCCCAAAGGCCCGGCGGATGGAGCGCAAACGGCCCGCGCGATCCGCTACGCCATCGAGCGGCAGCGGGCGGAGGTCGAGCTTCGCCGCGCGCGGGACGAGCTGGAACTGCGCGTGGCCGAGCGCACCGCAGACCTCAAGCAGAGCGTGGAGGCGCTCCAGAAGGAAATCAACCATCGGCAGCAGGCGGAACAGTCGCTCCGGGAATCGGAGGAACGATACCGGACACTGTTTGAATCCGCGCCGGTGGGGATCGCGATTACGAATTACCAGGGCGAGGTGATCGCCGTTAATCCTTGGTTGTGCGCCCTGCACGGCTTTAGTCCCGGAGAAGCGGGCGCCCTGCGGGCTCAAGCGGTCCATGCGCTTGCCGGCCAGCGCCGCCAGTTGCTGGCCCAGGTGCGGAAGCACGGCCGAGTCGAGCGGCACGAGGCCTTATTGAGGCGAAAGGACGGCTCAACGTTCCTCGGCCAGGTGCACATGGAGGAGGTCCGCCTGGGCCAGCAGAAAGTCCTGCTCACGATTGTGCAGGATATCACCCAGCAAAAACAGGACGAGTGGCGCGTCGAGGGCGTGCGGGAGTTGCTGGAGCTGTTTGTGACCAAGACCTCCCGCCAGGACTACGTCGAGTCCGTCGTGCGCTTTCTGCGGGATTGGTCGGGCTGCCGCTGCGCCGGCATCCGCCTGCTGACCAACCACGGGCGCATCCCCTACGTCGCCTGCGTTGGTTACCGCCGGGCCTTCCTCAAGCTGGAAAACTGTCTTTCCCTGGAGACGGGCGATTGTCCGTGCAGCCGCATCCTCCGGGGCCGGTCGCTGGCCAGCGACGGGCAATTCACGAGCCAGAAGGGTTCCTTTTTCTGCAACCATGCCCGTGGTCTCGCCGAGCACTTCTGCGCGGACCCGTCCAAGCGGGCCCAGGTAGCCTGTCTCCAGGCCGGTTACGACAGCCTCGCCCACGCGCCGATTCTCTACCAGGGCCGGCTGTTCGGGACGATTCATCTGGCCGACCCGCGCAAGGACCGGTTCCCCCCGGACACCATTTCATTTATTGAGACGGTGGCGCCGCTGATTGGGGAGGCCCTCCACCGCTTCCAGATCGAGGAGTCTCTGGTCGAAAGCGAACAGCGCTTCCGGACCATGTTCGAGCGCCACGACGCCGCGATGTTGCTGGTCGAACCGGACTCCGGGGCTATCGAGGACGCCAATCCGGCGGCAGCGGCTTTCTACGGCTACTCCCAGGAGCTTTTGCGGACCATGAGCGTCGAGGACCTGACGGCCCTGCCGCGGCGGACCGCCACCGAACTGCGTCAGCGGGCCCACCGGCAAGGCCGGACGCAAGAGACTTTCCCCCACCGGTTGGCCAGCGGTGCGCTCCGCACCGTGGAGGTCCACTCCAGCCCCGTTCAGGTCAAAGGCCGCCCGCTTCTATTCGCGATCATTCATGACATCACCGAGCGGAAGATGCTGGAGCGGGAGATTCTCGACATCAGCGAAACCGAGCGGCAGCGGATCGGGCGGGACCTGCATGATTCGCTGGGCGGGATGCTGACGGGGGCGGCCCTGCTGAGCAAGGCGCTGGCGCACCGGCTGGCGACCAAAGCGACCGCCGAAGCCGCGCTCGCCGAGGAAATCGTCCGCTGCATCAACGATTCCATCGGCCAGGCCCGCGCCGCTGCCCACGGCCTCTTCCCGGTGGAACTGAACGCGGGCGGACTGGTGGCCGGGCTGCGGGAATTCGCCGCCGAGACGACTAAACGATCGGGAATCCCCTGCCGCCTCAAGGCCGCCAAAGAACTGCTGATCTCCGACGCCTCCGTGGCCTCGCACTTATTCCGCATCGTCCAGGAGGCCGTCAACAACGCCATTCGCCACGGTGAAGCCCGCCACGTTTCCATCCATCTGGGCCGGACGGGCGACCAGATCCGGCTCGAGATCCGCGACGACGGCAAGGGTCTGCCAGCCCGCCAGGTGGTCGGCAGAGGGCTGGGCCTTCGCACGATGAAGTACCGCGCCGGTATCATCGGCGCGCAGTTCGCCTTGGAGTCCGCCAAAGGCCACGGCACGGTGGTTTCCTGCCTGGTACCGCTCAGAAAACCGCTGCTGCCAAAGTCCGGTTAAGGACCGCCCTATGCCGCCGAAACAAGCCGCACCCTCCTCCAAGGTTCGCGTCTTTCTCGTGGACGACCACCCCATCGTGCGCCGCGGGTTTCAGTTGCTGCTCGGGATGGAGCCCGACCTGATGGTCTGCGGCGAGGCCGACAGCGGACCCGGCGCGCTGCAGAAGATCCTGGCGCTCAAGCCCGACGTGGCGATTGTGGACCTCTCGCTCAAAGGCAGCAGCGGCCTGGAGCTGATCAAACAGCTCCGGGCACAGTCCCTGAAACTGAAGCTGTTGGTCTTCACGATGCGGGACGAGGGGATTTTTGCCGAGCGAGCGTTGCGGGCAGGCGCGGATGGTTATCTCACCAAGGAAGAAGGCACGGAAAAGGCGGTCGAGGCCATCCGCCGGCTCCTGCAGGGCAAGCGTTACGTGAGCGAGAAGCTGGCCGAAAAGATGATGCAGAAACTGGTGGGCAACCCCTCGGGTGCCGAGACCGCGGTCGAGTTGCTCAGCGATCGGGAGCTGGAGGTCCTGGAGCTGCTCGGCAACGGCCTGGGGTCGCGCGCGATTGCCCAGAAGCTCCAGCTAAGCATCAAGACCATCGAATCCCATCGGGAACACATCAAGACCAAGCTGGGCCTGGCCCGCGCTCCCGAGCTGGTCAGTTATGCCTTCAATTGGGTCCGCGGTGAGGAAGTTCCGTCGCGAGGCAAACGGACGTAGTCCGGGTTCGCGGGGGCGAACCGCCGACTGCGATTTCTTCTGACGCAAGTTAGGAATAACCCCGATAGCCAAAGCTGCGCCGGGCGCCTACTTATCTCGGTGTGGTAGAATTGCCAACGCTAGACGGCGCCTCGGCGCTCGCGCAGTGGTCCGGTTCCGCTATGAGCAGAGGCCTATGCCGTGGTCATGGCACGCATGCAAAGTAATCCCCCTTCGCTGATCCGGGTGTTCCTGGTGGACGATGAGCCGATTGTCCGCAAGGGGTTGCGGCTCCTGCTGGGGGTGAAGCCGGGCCTGGCGGTTTGCGGCGAGGCCGAGAGCGAACACGACGCGCTGGAGGGGATTCTGGCGTTGCGACCTGACCTGGCGGTCGTGGACCTGACCTTAAAGCTCGGCGACGGATTGGTATTGATCAAACAGCTCCATAAGCTTCGTCCCGCGCTCAAGATCCTGGTCTTCTCCATGCACCAGGAGGCGCACTTTGCCATGGCCGCCTTCGCCGCGGGCGCGCACGGTTATGTCATCAAAGAGGAAGGGACCGAGCGGGTCCTGGAGGCGATTCAGGCGGTAATGGACGGGGAGTGTTATCTCAGCGCGCACATGGCTGGCAAGGCCCCCGACCTCGTGCCCCGCGCCGCACCCGGCCGCAGAACGCGGGCGTCTTAGCCGGAGCGCGTCCGCAGGGGTTTGAGTTTCGGAATACTCGGAAAGCGTTCGGTGGTCGGTGCCGCCGCGGCTGAGGACAGCCGCGCTCCGGTGGCGGCGCCAAGGGTGTCGTTTCAGGGCTGCAACAATTCCTATTGCGTGCCTTGGGCTTAAGCGTAGCGTGGACGGACGTATGGCAAGGAATCCCAATGCGGGGCCTCGGGCGGGCTTGGCATCGCTGGCGGCGGTTCTGGCGATTCTCGGGCTCCTTGTCTTCGCCGGCGCCAGGGCTGGCGCGGCGGAGCGCTCGGCGGGTTCCAACCAAACGGTTTATCTTGAGTACCACGAACTCGGCTCGCGCATCAGCGGCTGGCGGCTCAACCTCACGCCTCGGGCTGAGCCCTTCAAGCAGGAACCTAATTGGGGAGGAAGACACATCTGCCGCGGCACCATCAACTCAGCCTTTAGTGGCGTGGAAAAACCCGGCGCGCCTCCCGGCCATACCATCAACCTTCCTTTCGCCTGGGACTACCTCCAGGGCAAACTCTACCTTGATCTCAACCGCAACGGCGATCTCACGGACGATCCTGTCCATTCCATCAAACCCGATGCGGGGGACTATTTCTACCAGACCTTCACCAACCTCCACCTCGCCTTTGCCGGCGACGCGCAATCGCACCGGGTGCTGGTGGACATCGCCCTGTACGCCCACAAGGGGAAGAGCATT
Organism: uncultured Verrucomicrobiae bacterium; assembly: GCA_963822005.1. Classification (GTDB taxonomy): domain Bacteria; phylum Verrucomicrobiota; class Verrucomicrobiia; order Limisphaerales; family UBA8199; genus PALSA-1440. The sequence goes on from CAWGGD010000042.1 coordinate 229,262, forward strand.
TCCGGCGGCAACCTGACGTGGCGCTCGTTCTGGCAGGGCAAGGCGGTGTTGCAAGGCCGGGAGTGCCAGGTGGGGCTGGTCGAGCATCCCAACCACCTGGGGTCAACCGCCGAAGGCTCCTTGCTTCTGCGCCCCTGGGAGCAGCGCGAGAAGTCCTTCAGTTTGGAAGATGGCCTGCTGACCGGATTACAGTATTGCACCAACCTTTTCGCTTGCGGCCAGGCCTATCGCCTGACCTGTGCTTACCTGCCGGGAGACATCCCCAAGTTCAAGCTCGAGCTCAGCGAGCAGCAGGCCGAGCTGGGTGAAGTCGAGTTCACCGGCAAGTTCATTCAACGCGTGTTCCTCCGCGAGCACCAGGCCAAAGTGCCCTATAGCGTTGTCCTGGACCGGCCTGAGCCAAAGGTCAGCATCCCGGTCGGCACCTACAACAAATACCGGCTCGCCCTGAAAGAGAAGGACACGGAAGCCGTCTGCGGCTACAGGGATTGGTTGAACCCGAAGCCGGTGACCATTACGGCGAGCAATCTGACCATTCTGAACATGGGCGGCCCGCTCACGAACTGGGTGACGGTCGAACAGCGTGGCCGCACCTTGGCTTTCGATTATGAGTTGCGAGGGGCAGGCGGGCGCTACCGGCTGGCCGGGCCGGTGGACCGGAGCAAGCCGCCGCAGTTGGCCATCCACCAGAACGGCAAGCCCGTCGGCGCGGGCAAGTTAGAGTATGGCTGAGGCAGCACCTGCGCGTACTCATGGCGAGTACCACCAACGGTTGCGGCGGGCGAGTTGAAGTTCAAGGCGACGGCCGACTTGGGGGGCTTGGGGGCCAAGGCCGGCCCGGAGATTGCCTGGCAATGGTCGCCGCCCAGCCGGCTGCCGCAATTCCTCCCGGCGCTTGCCCTGCTGCTGCTGCTGCTCCCGAAGCGGAATCGTTGCTTGCAGGCGTTCTGGATTGCAGTGCCGCTGGCATTGACTCTTGCCTTCGAATCACTGATCTGGGCCATACCGGGAATTGGATCCGATGCGCCGCCCGGGACGTTCGAAATCTTCAGCGCGCTACCATTCGGGCTGGCTGCCGTTTGGCTCCTGTCGCCTTACCTCAAGGGGCGGGGGCGCTTCGTCACTTTCCTGGGATTCTTGGCAATCATGGAAGCCGTCAGCCTGTTCGCTTGCGCGGTCGGCCGGCCGCGAGACGGAGACTGGGGCCCCGGGGAAATATTGATTGGCGTGGCAGTGGTTGGGCTGGTGCTCACCCTGGCCATCAACCTGGCCGGCTGGAGTTGCCGGAGACAGTTTGATCGGCGCCGCCTTTTGCTCTGGCTCATTCTCTGGATTATGGCCGGCTGGCTCGCCGTCTTCGCGGTGATGTCATTGATCGAGGGGCCGGGCCCGCTGCTGGACATGGGAACCGCTTTCGCAATTATCTCCGCCGTCACCTTCGGCTCTTTGCTGCCGTTCCTGCTCCTCTCCTGTGCCAACGCCTTCTACCGTGAACGGCTGAAGGAGCTTCTGCGCCTGGCCGACGCTGCTCCGAAAGCGGCCAGCTAACAAAGCCGTGGGAGGTAGGTGCTCCGGAACAGGCGTTGCGGCAGGTCCACCGTCCTGACAGTGGCGGCACTCACTGGACAGGCCCCATGCGGACGGGAGTTCTGCGAATCGGCTCGACAGTGTGGCGGTTCGTTTTCATGATCCGGGCCAGAGCTATGCCTGGCACCGAAGTTCCCGTTCAATACCTGCTAACCCTCCCGCCGCGAATGGCGGCGGAGTTTGAAGCGCTCGAAGGGCGGCAGCGGCCCGAGTGGTTCGCCGCGTCCGATCCGCCCGGCCAGCCGCTGGGGTCGGGGGGCGGCACGGCGAACCTGCTGGCAGAAGGGTGGCGGGCGACGGGTGCCGGCGAGACGTTTGCCGGCTGGCTGGGGCAAAGCCGGAAGCTGATTCTGCATGCGGGCGGCTTGAGCCGGCGCCTGCCCGCTTACGCGCCGGTGGGCAAGCTGCTGATGCCGATCCCGGTGTTCCGGTGGTCGCGCGGGCAGCGGCTGGACCAATCGCTGCTGGACCTGCAACTGGCCGATTACCAGCGGGTGCTGGCGCACGCCGGGCCGGGCACGGCGGCCCTGCTCACCAGCGGGGATGTGCTGCTGCGGTTTGCGCGCGAGCTGCCGCCGTTCCCGGAGGTGGATGTGCTCGGACTGGGGATGCGGGTGGCGGCGGAGAAGGCGAAGGACTTCGGGGTATTCTTCTCGCCGCGGGGCCAGCCGACGGAGCTGGCGTTCTTCTTGCAGAAGCCGACGGCAAAGAAGATCCGGGAGTTGGCGGAGGATTATCTTTGCGTGGTGGACACGGGGATGTGGCTGTTGAGCGAGCGGGCGGTGGGGGTGCTGATGGAACGCTGCGGCTGGGAGGGGGGCCGGTTCACCGGCGGGGCGGCGCGGCGCTACGAGCTCTATGCGGAGTTCGGCCTGGCGCTGGGCAAGACCCCAACGGTGCACGACGCGGCGGCCAATGGGCTGACGTGTGCGGTGGTGCCGCTGCCGGAGGCGGAGTTTTACCATTTCGGCGCGAACGGGCAGATGATCGAGTCGGTGTCGGCTTTGCAGAACCTGGTGCTGGATGAGGCGAAGGTGGGGCGGACGGGGGCGCGGCAGCAGCCGGACCAGGTGACGCAGAACTCGCGCTTTGATGTGACGCTGCGCCGGGACGGGAACCACACGCTGTGGGTGGAGAACAGCGTGGTGCCGGCGGGCTGGGGGTTAGCCTCGCAGCACGTGCTGACGGGCGTGCCGGAGAACGACTGGACCCTGCGGCTCGAGCCGGGGGTATGCCTGGATTTCGTGCCGGTGGGCGAGGACCAGGTCTGCGTGCGGGCCTACGGGTTCAGCGACACGTTTCAGGGGCGGTTGGGCGACGGTTCGACGCGGTGGTTGGGGCGGGCGGCGGGCGAGTGGTTCAGCGCGCGCGGTCTGCGACCGGAGGAGTGCGGCATTGATGCGCAGGCGGACATTCATTCCTGCCCACTGTTTCCGGTGCTGGCGGCGGGCGAACTGGCGGCGGCGTTTGTGGAATGGCTCTATGCGCCGGCGCCGGGGCGAGCGGAGGCCTGGACGCGCCGGTGGCGGGAGACGACGCGGCTGTCGGCCCAGCAGATACCGGAGCGGGTGAATTTGCGGCGTCTGTATGAGCAGCGGGGGCGGCTGCGCGAGGGTTGCCTGGCGCCGATGCTCAAGAATTTCCGGTGGAGCGTATTCTTCCGGCTGGACCTGGAGGCGACGGCGCGGGCGTTTGCGGCAGGCGACGGCGCGCTGCCCGAACTGCGGTTCGAGGACCACGACGATCCGATGCAGTTGGTGCACGACCAGATGTTCCGGTCGGCGGTGTTGCGGCATCGGGGCGCGGCGGGTTGGGAGAACTTCGAGGCGGGGGCGTTCGCGCGGCTGCGGGAGATGATCGTGCACGAGGCACGGCTTTCGGCGGCGAGCCCGCATCGGAACGTGATAGAGGACCAGATCGTGTGGGCGCGCAGCCCGATCCGGTTCGATCTGGCCGGCGGGTGGACGGATACGCCGCCATACTGCATCGAGCACGGCGGCAAGGTGCTGAACGTGGGGGCCGACCTCAACGGCCAGCCGCCCATCCAGGTTTTCGCCAAGCTGTCCGAGCGTCCGGAGCTGGTGATGCGCTCGATTGATCTCGGGGTCGAGGAGCGGGTGCGCACGTATGCGGAGCTGGATACCTTCGCGCGGCCCGACAGCCCGTTTGCGCTGGCCAAGGCGGCGTTCGCGCTGGCCGGGTTCCTGCCGCGGTTCCATGCTGGGGGCGGCTTTGCGTCCCTGGAGCAGCAGCTTCGGGAGTTTGGGGCCGGCATCGAGGTTTCGCTGCTGGCCGCCGTGCCGAAAGGGTCGGGTCTGGGCACCAGCAGCATCCTGGCGGCAACGGTGCTGGCGGCGCTGGGCGACCTGTGCGGATTGGGTTGGGACCGGAACACGCTGTTCACGCGGACACTGGCACTGGAGCAGATGCTGACCACCGGCGGCGGGTGGCAGGATCAGGCGGGGGCGATCTTCCGCGGCATCAAACTGATCGAGACGGGGGCGGGCCTCGCACAGAAGCCGGCCATCGGCTGGCTGCCGCACCACCTCTTCGATCACGATTATGCTAATCGCTCGATCCTGCTTTATTACACGGGCATCACGCGCCTGGCGAAGAACATCCTGGCCGAGATCGTGCGGGGGATCTTCCTTAATTCCCCATCGCACCTGGGGATCATTGCGGACATTGGGGCGAATGCCGATTTTGCCAGAGCGGCGATTCAGAAATGTGATTACGACCTGCTGCTGGCCGCCATCCGCAATAGTTGGAGCCTGAACCAGCGGCTGGATGCAGGCACGAACCCGCCGGAGGTGCAGCAAATTCTCGACCGGGCGGGCGACTATGTTGGCGCGGCGAAGCTGCTGGGCGCCGGCGGGGGGGGCTACCTGCTGCTGTTCGGCAAGGACGAGACGGCGGCGGCCAGAATCAAGCAGCGGCTGACGCAGCATCCCCCGAACGCCCGCGCCCGGTTTGTAGATTTCAGCCTCTCAGAAACAGGGCTGCAACTGACGCGAAGCTGAAACGCGCCGCGTTAGACACCGCTCGTTGTTCGGGTAGATTGTAATCCCAGCGACGAACTATGACGATGGAACAGGCACACGATTCCGGAGCGGTCGGCGAGGCGCAGACGTCAGCGCCGTCCGTGACGGAGATGGTCATCAGCGGCATGACGTGCTCGAACTGCGCGCGGCACGTGACGGAGGCAATCCAGGGCGTGCCCGGGGTCCGGACGGCCTCAGTGCGCCTGGAGGCGAACCAGGCCACGGTGCGGTGGGCCGCGGGCGCGGAGCAGAATGTGGCGGCCGTCATCCAGGCGGTCGAGGAAGCGGGCTTCGGAGCCAATGTGGCCGAAGCCTCGGCGCACGAACACGGCGAGCACAAGGTGGGGGGCTGGCAACTCAACTTGTGGGTGGGCGCGCTGGGGACCGCGCCGCTGATGCTGGGGGAATGGGTCTTCGGGCTCGGCATGACCCGGTGGTTCCAGTGGTGTTCGCTGATGCTGGCCGGCGTCGTGCAGGTGGTCGCGGGGGCAAGGTTCTATCGCGGCGCGTGGGGTCAGCTCAGGGCGGGCCGGTCGAACATGGACACGCTGGTGGCGCTAGGCTCGACGGCCGCGTTTGGCTACAGCGCGTGGGCCTTGTTTGGCGGCGTCGGCGGCCACGTCTATTTCATGGAGGCTGCGGGAATCATCACGCTGATCAGCCTCGGGCATTGGCTGGAGGCGCGGGTCGGCGCGCGGGCGTCCAGCGCGTTGCGGCAACTGCTGGACCTGGCGCCCGCTCTGGCGCGGCGGCGCGATGCCAGCGGCAAGGAGACTGAGGTTCGCGTCGCGGAGCTGCAAACAGGGGATAGCGTTGTGTTGCGTCCCGGGGACCGTGTGCCGACGGATGGTGCAGTCGTGGAAGGCGCTTCGGCGGTGGATGAGTCCCTGCTGACGGGTGAATCCGTGCCCGTGGACAAAACTGTCGGCAGCCAGCTTTACGCGGGCACGGTGAACATCAATGGGCGGCTGTTGATGCGAGTGACGGCGACGGGCGAGGAGACGGCGCTGGCGCATATCATTGCGGCGGTGCAGCGGGCGCAAAGCAGCCGCGCGAACATCCAGCGGCTGGGCGACCGCGTCAGCAGCGTCTTCGTGCCGGTGGTGGTGGTGGTGGCACTGGCGGCGGGCCTGTGGTGGGGACTGGCGCCTGAAGGCGCCCGGCAAGTCCACGAGGCGCTGGGCCGGTTCCTGTGGGCGGCGCACCCGCCCGAAGGACCGCTGGCGGCCGCGTTCATCATTGCGGCGGGCGTACTGATCATCGCCTGTCCTTGCGCGATGGGCCTGGCGACGCCCGCAGCCATCATGGCCGGCTCGAATGCGGCGGCGCGACGCGGTATTTTGATTCGCGACGGCGTGGCCCTGGAGAAAGCGGGCCGGATCACTGCGGTGCTGTTCGACAAGACGGGGACGCTGACGACAGGCAAGCCGGAGGTGGTTCGGGTGTGGGAGAGGGGGGAGGGGCGAAGTCCGAAGTCCGAAGTCCGACCCGCCCCGCTGCGACAGGCGCGAAGCGCGGCGAGTGCGACGGCGCGGCAGCGCGGCGAGAACAAGTCCGAAGGCCCGAAATCCGAAGGGCAGAATGCCGATTTGCGTTTGGCGGCGGCGCTGGCCCGGCATTCGGGGCATCCAATCAGCCAGGCGGTGGCGAGGCTTTCGGCGGAGGGGCCTGAACTGGGGGGGTGGCAGGAGGTGCGGGGGGCGGGGGTGCAGGCCACAGTCGTGGCCAATAGCCAATCGCCCATTGCCAATCGGTCGCAACCGTTTGAGGCCCGGCTGGGGTCTATTCGATGGCTCGAGGAGTGCGGTGTGGACCTGGCGGCTGGGCGAAGATTCATCGCGGAATGGGCCGGGCAAGGGGCAACTGTGGTGGGCCTGGCGACGGGGAGTTCGCTGCGTGGACTATTCGCCGTGAAGGATGCCGTCAAGGCCGGCGCCCGCAAGGTGGTGCAGGAGCTTGAACGGCAAGGACTGAGCATCTACCTGGTCACAGGCGACAACGTGCTGACGGCCGAGAGCATCGCCCGGCAAACGGGCATCCGGCCGGAGAATGTCTTCGCCCAAGTGCGCCCCGAGCAGAAGGCGGAGCTGGTCAGGAAGCTGCAGCAGCAAGGGCAGCGAGTGGCGTTTGTCGGGGATGGCATCAATGATGCGCCGGCGCTGGAGCAGGCGGACCTGGGCGTGGCAGTGAGCCGGGCGAGCGACGTCGCGCGGGAAGCGGCGGACATTATCCTGCTCAAGTCAGAGATCGAGGCGGTGCCGGAGAGCCTCGGGCTGGCGCGGGCGACCTTGCGCACCATCCATCAAAACCTGTTTTGGGCGTTCTTCTACAACGTCATCGGCGTGCCGCTGGCGGCGCTGGGGTTCCTGAGCCCGATCCTATGCGCGGTGGCGATGGGCCTGTCGGACCTGGTGGTGATTGGGAACGCGCTGCGGTTGCAGCGGTGGCGGGCGGGCTAGGGTTTGGTCCCCGCCGGAAGATTGGCGGGCGGCGAGTTGGAGAGGGGATGCTCGCGCGGCGGGGCGGCTTTACGCTGGTCGCGGCTGCGTTGTTGCTGCTTGAGGACGGTGTCGAAACGTTGGCGCTGCTCGGGCGTCAGCACGGTCCGGAATTCCTCCAGGGTCCTCTTGTATTCCTCGCGCCGGCGCGGCTCGACGGTTTCCATGAGCTTCTTCATCCGTTCCTGGCCGTCCTTGAGGATTCTGTCAATGGGCTCGCGTTGGTCGGGCGCGAGGTTGAGCTCGCCCTCCATACGCCGCAGGAACTCGATGCGCAGGACGCCCGGAGAGGGGGGCTGGGCAAAGCGGACCGCGGTCCCGACACGTTGCGGGTGACGATCCCGCCCGCGTTGGGCGTGATGCACCAGCAAGCCGCCGGTGACCACCCCCGTGCCGAAGATGACCATCGTGGCGAGGATGACCTTCCAGTTGTTCACCAGGTTGAATCAGCGGCTTGATCTTGATCCACAGCCGCCAGGAGGGTCTGCTCGAGGTCCTGGGACAGATCGCCGGCTGACGTGCTGCCCTGGAGCGCGAAGAACGACCAAGCGCCGAGCAAGAGCGTGATCGCGGCGCAAGCGGCGGCGGCGCGCCACAAGGCGCGGGCCCACAGCTCGCCGCCATCGCGGCAGGGCGGGGCGGCGAGGCGCGCGAGGATGCGCTTCTCGAAGGCATAGGGCACCTGATCGCCCGGCGGGTGGGCACGGGCGGCGGCGATCAGTTTTCGTTCCAATTGAGCAAGGTTCATAAGGCTCGCATTTTCACAGACGGTTCGGGGCAACGCATGGTTACAGGTACTTCTCTTTTGGGATGCGGGACAGGACGCGGCGCATTTCAGCGCGGGCGCGGAAGGCGCGCACCTTGACGAGGGGCACGGACCAGCCGGTGAGCTTGGCGATTTCCTTGACCGGTCGCTCCTCGATTTCCAGCAAGGTGATGACCAGCCGAGCTGCCGGGGAAAGCCGCTCCAGCACCCGCTCGACCAACAGGCGCGCGGCTTCGGCGTTTTCATCGGCGGCCTCGGGCTGGCTGACAAAGCGGTCCAGCCAGTCTTCTTCCGGTTCCGTCAGCTCGGCGAAGGTGGTTTCGCGATTGCGCTGGTGGCGGCGGAGGGAATCGTAACAGGTGTGAACCGCCAGGCGCATGAGCCAGTGTTCGAACGGGGCCTCGGCGCGGTAGCTGCGCAGCTTTTCAAAGGCCTTGAGCCAGATGTCCTGGACAATGTCCTCGACTTCGCTCTGGCGGCGCGCATAGCGGCGGGCCATGGCAAAGAGGCGCGGGGAATACTTCTCGACCAAAGGTTCGAAGCTGGCGGCGTCGCCTTTCAGCACCGCGGCTATCAACTCCGCTTGGGTCCGTTCCATCGGGCGGAATATGCCAGAGCGGCGGCGCGGAAGTCAAAAGCGCTCCCAAGCCTGGCATGAATCGCTTGACCATGAGAGGCCGGCACTCTGAACGGGTGGCGAGGACGCTCGCCCTCCCGGGCTTGCTTCGTTATGGGCGCGGGTGGAATTTGCGGTGGACTTCGCGGAGGCGGCTGCCGGCGACGTGGGTATAGACTTCGGTGGTGCTGATGCTGGCGTGGCCGAGCAGTTCCTGGATGACGCGGAGGTCGGCGCCGTGTTCGAGCAGGTGGGTGGCGAAGCTGTGGCGCAGCATGTGCGGGGTGACGTTGCGGGCGATGCCGGCGCGGCGCACGCGCTGTTTGATCCGCAGCCAGAGGGTCACGGGCGCGAACGGGCGTGCCGCGCCGGGTGAGGAACACGTTGGCCGGCGAGCGCGCGGTGACGAGCCGGGGCCGGCCCGCGGTGAGGTAGCGTTCCAGGGCGGCGACGGCCTTGCGTCCGACCGGCACCACGCGCTCTTTGTTGCCTTTGCCGATGACGTTGATGAAGCCGGCGTCGAGGTGGAGTTGCTCGAGCCGGAGGCCGCGCAGTTCGGCGAGGCGCAGGCCCGAGGCGTAGGCCAGCTCCAGGACGGCCTGGTCGCACAGGCTCTGCGGCGTTTCGGGGGTTTCGGGCGCGAGGAGCTTCTCGATTTCCTGGTTGGTGAGGGCTTTGGGCAGGCGTTTCCAGCGGCGGGGCAGGGAGAGGTTCTCGGCGACGTTGGCCGGCAGGAGCTTTTCGTTCTCGGCGAAGCGGTAGAAGGCGCGCAGGGCGGCGATCTCGAGGTAAAGGCTCTCGCTGCTGAGCCGGCGGGGCGAATCCTTGGGCTGGTTGGCCAGCGCCCGCTCGCGCTCGTGCTGGAGGAAAGACATGAGGTGGCGCAGCTCAACCGCCTTCCAGTCCGAGAGCCCCTGCTTGCTCGGCCCAGGCGACGAACTTGCCCAGCAGCGCGGCGTAGGTGCGTTGCGTGTGCTCGGCCTGGCCGCGTTCGTGGCGGAGGTATTGGAGGAAGTCTTCGACAGAGTCTGCATCAACGGTCGTTGGTCGGCGCGCCTCCCGCTACACAGATGGCGCCGACTGACGTCGGCGGCTACAGCTTTTTGCCGGTAAGCCGCTCGTAGGCCTCGAGGTACTTGGCCTGGGTGCGGGCGACGACGTCGGGCGGCAGCGCGGGCGCGGGCGGGGTCTTGTTCCAGTCGAGCGTCTCCAGGTAGTCGCGGACGAACTGCTTGTCGAAGCTCGGCTGGCGGCTTGCCGGGCTGGTACTGGTCGGCCGGCCAGAACCGCGAGGAGTCGGGCGTCAGCACTTCGTCGATCAGGATCAGTTCGCCGTCGAGCAGGCCGAACTCGAACTTGGTGTCGGCGATGATGATGCCGCGCTGGCGGGCGTAATCGCGGGCGAAGCGGTAGAGCTTGAGGCTGGCGGCGCGGACCTGCTCGGCGGTCTCCGCGCCGACGATCTGCGCCGCCTCGCTCGAACGAGATGTTCTCGTCGTGGCCGGTCTCGGCCTTGGTGGCCGGGGTGAAGATGGGCTCGGGCAGTTCGGACGATTCCTACAGGCCGGGCGGGAGCTTGATGCCGCAGACGGTTTGCTGCTCGCGGTATTCCTTCCAGCCGGAGCCGGCGAGGTAGCCGCGCACGACGCATTCGATGGCGAGCGGCTGGGCCTTCTTGACGATCATGCTGCGGCGCGCCAGTTGGGCGGCGTAGGGCTGGAGGCTGGGCGGCAAGGGATCGTCGCCGCGCGAGAGGAGGTGGTTGGGCTGGAAGGCTTCGGTCTGCGCGAACCAGAAGTACGAGATCTGCGTCAGCACCTCGCCCTTGCGCGGGATGCCGTTGGGCATGATGCAGTCGAAGGCGGAGATGCGGTCGGTGGCGACGATGAGCAGGCGGTCGCCCAGGTCGAAGATTTCGCGGACTTTGCCGCTCTTGAGCTTGCGGATGCCGGGCAGGTCGAGTTGGAGCAAGGGTTCATTTGCCATGGCCGGCCAATATGGAAGGAGCCGCGCCGCGAGCAAAGCGCAAAGTGAGGTGGCGGGTCAGTGGGGGCCCCCTCGACACTGCCAGGGGCGCATTCGCGAGTCCTTGGCAAGGTGGGCAGGACGCCTCGCCGAGGGCGTCCCCCACTCGCGAATGCGCCCAGGCCAGTTCTCCCTGGTAACGACCCCCACCCGCCCCACAGAGTATCCAGTATACCTCCGTAGTACCTCCGTTATACCTCCGTCAGTACCTCAGTAGTACCTAAGTATGCTATACGGAGGTACTGACGGAGGTATAACGGAGGTGCTGCAGGGGTACTATGGATGTAATCCGGGTGGCGGGTGGGAGACTTTGGTAATTGGCGCAGTGCTAAATGGTTATGGAGACGAGAGATAGCTGCGAACAGGCCAGAGCGGAGGGGGGGGCGGGATACGCCCGGTCAGAGGGCGTTCCTCGACCCGGCCACCCGAAAGTGAGAACGGCTAATCGTGACGGACCGGGAGCCGTTCCTGGCACCGCGTTTGAACAGGCGGGGTGCTGGTAAGAAGCCTCATTACTGCTGCGCCCGGGTGACCGCTGCGAGCCGAGGGCGGCTCGTGGTCCGGCGGGCGGTGTCGAGATCCGGGGGCGTCAGTCGGCCTGCCGGGCGCGATAGAATCGTGACGGGTTGGTGGCGGAGGAGGTATCGGTGAAATCGGTCTGACCGCTCGAGTTGGTCAGCGAAGCCAGGGGGGCCCACTGCTGCAGGTTGGTGGTGACCTCGATCACATACGCGTGCCCGGGCGTGCCGATCAGCGTGAAGGCAAAGGCCCCTTCCGGAGTCGTCCGTGGGTGGACCAGCAACGGCGCGCCGGTCACCATTAGGATGGCATCCGCGCTGGCCTTGGTGCCCGTCGGATTACTGATGACAACCTTGTAGGTGCCGGCGTTGCCGATCTGAACGGCGGGTAACGCGAGGGTGGCGTCCGTTGCGCCGGTGATTGGACTGCCGTTGAAGTGCCATTGATACGTCATCGGGGCAACGCCGGTCGCGGTGACGGTGAAGGCGACGTTGTTGCCGGGGGCGGCGACCTGGCTCTGGGGTTGGGCGGTGATGAGGATGTCGTTGGTGCCTTTGCACTTGCCGGCGGCGCCCGTGGCGTAGAGGGTCGCAATCTCGCTGGCGGACAACGCCCGGTTGTAGAGAGCAACCTCGTCCATGACGCCGTTCAGCTTGCGATCGTAGTAGGACTGGCCCGAGGTTCCGAAGTAGAGCGGCCAATCGCCGTAGTCCTGCGGGAAGTAAACATTGGTCTGGGCCTCGAGCCGCCCATTGAAGTAAATCTGGATGTAATTTGAGCCGCGCACACCAGCCAGGTGATACCAGACGTTGGTCGTGACGGGTGAGGTGGAGTCAATCCTCACCAATTGGCCGGAGGCAGAGGTGACCTCCCAAAGAATGATGTCGTTCCAGGTGCGGTCTTTGCTGAGCACGTAGCCTTCGAAGTCACTCATACGCGAATTCTGCTTGAAGACGAGGTATTGCTGGCCGGGATAGACGCTGGTGCCAGGTGTGCTCAGATCGTTCCACTTCGCCCAGCATTCGACGGTGAGTTCGGCGGGCCGGAGCGCCGGGGCATCGGGAATCTCAACGTACATGTTCGTGCCATCCAGGCTGAAACCGGTGCCGACGACGGCTGGGGCATTGGCGGTGGCCCCGCCTTGGAGGGTGCCGTTGTTAGCGCCGACAATGTCGTTGCCGTTGCCGTCGCCCGGCCACCAACCCACCAGACCGGGCAGGGGCGACAGGCATTCGGTGGGCGCGCTGACCGTGAGGGTGGCCACCGCGCTGGTCACGGCCCCGGAGTCGTTGGCGACAACGACAGAGTAGGCGCCGGAATCGGCCGGCAAAACGGAGTTAATCGCCAGCGTCGCGCTGGTCGCGCCGCTGAACGCTCCGCCGTTGGGCAGGTTGGTGCCGTTGAACCGCCATTGGTAGCTGAACGGTGCGGTGCCGGAGACGACCACGGTGAAGTTCACCTTGGCTCCGGTGGCCGCGGTCTGGCTGACTGGCTGACCGATAATGCTCGGGGGAACCAACTCCGACGCCACTGCCAGAACCGCGACGGCACTGGTGGCGGCACCGGCCGTATTGGTGATGATGACCCGGTAGCTGCCAGCATCATCGGGCGCGACGTTCACCAGGCTCAACGTGGGGGAGAAGGCCCCGGAGATGTTGCCGCCATCGGCCAAATTTAGCCCGTCGCGCTGCCATTGGTAAACCAGCGGCAGCGACCCGGTGGCGGAAACCGTGAAGCTGACATTGGAGCCAGGGGGCAGCGTGCGGCCCTGGGGCTGCGCGGTAATGGTCGGCGCCCGGCATTTGCCTCCCGCGTGCGCCGCGTAGATGGCAGCGATCTCGCCGGAAGACAAGGCGCGGTTGTAGAGGGACACCTCGTCGAGCGCTCCGGCGAGCCGATGATCCCAACTGGGCTGGCCGGAGGAGCCGAGGTAAAGCGGGTAGGCGCCGTAATCCTGCGGGAAGCTGACGCCGGTCTGGGCTTCGAGCTGACCGTTGACGTAGAGCTGGAGGTAATCCGAGCCGCGCACCGCCGCGACGTGGTACCAGACCCCGGTGGCAATCGTGCTCACCGAGGTCACTTCGGCTGACTGGCCGCCCGCCGCGCTGACCAGGAAGTCAAAGAAATCGCTGCTGCCCACACGGGTCTTGATCAGGGCGAACCCCTCGAAGCTCGCGGCGTGGGTATTCTGCTTGAAGACCAGGTACTGGTCGCCGGCGGGCGAACCACCCCAGGCCGGAGTATCCAGCGCATCAACGCGGACCCAGGTCTCGATGGTAAGCTGAGCGGGCCGCAGGGCCGCGGCGTCGGGGATTTGCACGTAGGCCGTGCTGCCGTTGAAACTGAAAGCAGAGCCGACGACGCCTGGGGCGCTGGCCGTGGCGCCGCCCTGCAGTGCGCCATTGTTGACGCCCGCGAGGTCATTCGCATTGCCCTCGCCCGGCCACCAACCGACCAATCCCTCCACCGGCGGAACGCACACTGCCGGCGGAATGACCACCAGCGTGGCCGTCGCGCTGGTCACTGCGCCCGCCAGGTTGGTGACGACCACGGTATAGCTGCCCGCGTTGGCCGGCTGGACATTGCCGATGGATAGAGTCGGGGTTGTCGCGCCACTGTACGCTCCCCCGTTGGCAAGGTTCATGCCGTTAAACCGCCACTGGTAACTCAGTGGCTCGGCGCCGGAAGCTGCGACAGTGAAGTTCACATTCGCACCGGCCGACACCATCAGGCTGGCTGGTTGCGCCGTGATGACCGGCGTGGTCTGAGACGCTGTCACCGTGAGACTGGCCGCCGTGCTGGTCACGACGCCGCCCGCGTTACTGACGACCACCCGGTAAGCGCCGGCGTCGCCGGTCTGCACGTCGGCGATCTGCAACACGTCGGTCGTGGCACCGGTGATACGCCCGTTGTTGGCCAAATTGACTCCCCCATACTGCCATTGGTAACCCAAGGGTTCGGTGCCGGTAGCCAGGACACTGAACGTCGCCACCGTGCCCACCCCATTGGTGCGGCTCTGCGGTTGGGTGGCAATAACCGGCGGCACCCACACCGTCAACGTCGCCGCGGTGCTGGTTGCCGAGCCGAGCGAATTGGTCACGACGACCGTGTAGCTGCCGACGTTGGCCGGCTGGACATTGGCGAGCGTGAGACTGGTGCCGGTGGCACCCGCCAGGTTCACTCCGTTAAATCGCCACTGGTAGCTCAACGACCCAAAGCCGGTCGCCGCCACGGTGAACACCGCGCTGCTCCCGGCCGCTACCGCCTGACTCTGCGGTTGCAGGGTGATGCTTGCCGCCTTGCACTTGCCCCCGGCGCCGATTTGGTAGACGGCGGCGATCTCATCGGAGGACAGAGCGCGGCTGTAAAGGGACACCTCGTCCAGCCGGCCGTTGAGTTTCCGGTCCCAACTGGTTTGGCCGGAGGTCCCGAAATAAAGCGGGAGATTCCCGTAATCCTGCGCAAAGGTCGCAGCCGTCTGGCTCTCCGGTGTTCCGTTCACATAAAGCTGAACAAAGTTAGAGCCGCGCACCCCGGCGACGTGGTACCAAACGCCAGTGGCGACCAGGCTGGTCGAGCGCACTTCGGCGATTTGGCCCAGCGCAGAGGAAGCCGCGAATGCGAAAACATCCCCGCTGGCTGTGCGCATCTTGGTCAAGCTGTAACCTTCAAAGAAGCTGGTGCGCGTGTTCTGCTTAAAGACAATGTATTGCTGGCCCACCGGTGTGCCACCAGACCCGGCAGATTCCAGTGAGCGGAATAGCACCCAAGCCTCGACGGTGAGATTGGTGGGCCGGAGCACCGGTGAATCAGGGATCTGCGCATACCCATTGGTGCCATCAAAGGTGAAGGCGGACCCCACAATGCCCGAGCCGCTGGCGGTCGCAGTGCCCTGCAACGTGGCGGCATTGCCGCCGGCGATATCGTTCGCATTGCCATCGCCTGGCCACCAGCCAACCAACCCCTGGGCATTCGCAACGCACGCTGGCGGCGGAATTACCGTCAGGGTGGCGACTGCGCTGGCGACTGAACCCAACGCGTTGGTGACCACGACCACGTAGCTGCCCGCGTTGGCGAGCTGGACATTGCTGATGGAAAGCGTCGTGGCCGTTGCGCCGCTGTACTGCCCCCCGCTGGCGAGGTCCGTCCCGTTGAACCGCCACTGGTAGCTCAATGGCGCGGTGCCGGAAGCGCTGACGCCGAAACTCACATTCGCCCCGACCGACACCACCAGACTCATTGGTTGCGCCGTGATGGCCGGCGGTGTCTGAATCACCGTCACGCCCAGGCTGTAGGCTTGGCTGCCGGAGCAGCCGCTGGCATCCGTCGCTCGGACAACAAAGCTAAAATTGTCAGCCGTCGTCGGCGTTCCGGACAGAAGGCCTGCACCGGAGAGGGCGAGACCTGGGGGCAGGCTGCCGCTCGTGACCGAGTACGTGTATGGGGCTGCGCCGCCGCCGGCGCTCAGGCTTTGGCTGTAAGGAGAGCCGACTGTGCCCCCGGGCAGGGAGGACGGGCTGAGAGTCACCGCGGGGCAGACCACGGTTAGGGTGGCCACCGCGCTGGTCGCTGAACCCGCCACGTTGCTGGCTACCGCGGTATAGCTGCCGGCGTCGGCGAATGAAACCGCGCTCCGTGTCAGACTGCTCCCCGTAGCTCCAGGAATGGCTGCGCCGTTGAACTGCCACTGGTAAGCCGGGGGCGGCGTGCCCGAAGCCGTCACGCTGAAACTGGCGTCCGTGCCCACGACGTTGGTGCGGCTTTGCGGCTGGAGCGTGATCGCCGGCGGCACTCCCTTCACCACCAGGCTGTAGGCTTGACTGCCGAAGCAGCCATAAGTGTCGGTCGCTCTCACGGTGAAGCTGCTGGTCCCAACCGCGCCTGGGGTGCCGCTCAAGACTCCTGCGCTGGACAGGGTCAAGCCCGCCGGCAAGCTCCCCTCCGCTACCGTGAAGGTGTAAGTCCCCAAACCGCCGCTGGCCGTCAGGCTCTGGTTATAGGCACTCCCCACCTGACCATCGGGCAGGGTAGCTGGACTGACGGTTACGGCAGGACAAACTACGGTCAGCGTGGCCACCGCGCTAGTGACTGTCCCGGCCACGTTGTTCAGCACTGCGCGATACCCGCCGGCGTCGGCGAATGAAACCGCACTCCGCAGCAAAGTGGTTCCGGTGGCCCCGGGAATGGCTGCGCCGTTGAACTGCCATTGGCAGGTTGGGGGCGGCGTGCCGGAAGCGGTCACAGTGAAACTGGCGTCGGTGCCGAACACGTTGGTACGGCTCTGCGGTTGGGTGACAATAGCGGGCGGCACCCAAACCGTCAGTGTCGCCGTGGAACTGGTCGCCGTCCCATACGCGTTGCTCACCACCACATCATAGCCCGCCGCATCATTAATTGTGACTGCGGCCAGGCTGTAGGTTGCAGCCGTGGCGCCTGAGATCGGGGTGCCGTTCTTCCGCCATTGGTAATACAAAGGCGTGCTGCCCGTGGCGGTGACGCTAAACGACGCCGCGTCGCCGGCGACCACCGTATCACTCTGCGGTTGGCTGGTGATGGTGGGGGGCGTCTTCGGCGGTGCGAGGGCGTCAAAGGCAGGAACCAGAGCCGCTAGAGCGCAAAGCGCAATCAGCCGATGACGGACTGACCAGATACCGAAGTTCATGTACAGCTCTTCAGTCCTTCAGTCGTTCGTGCTTCCGCTCCGTGTCCACTCTAAGTGACTTCGAAGGAGCATCGCCGAAACCAACCGAGACAAACTATCTAGCGCTACTTGCATGGTTTCTCAACCAGCTCTGATTTACCATAACTCGCGGAGAATGAAACGGTTATCAACGCCCGGCGGGCGCCTTAGATTACGGATGCCCTGTCCGTACACTACCGGACCGAAGTGACAAGGTCAGGGGATAAGATCAGTCGGCTGGCCGTGCGCGATAGGATCGTGACGCGCTGGCGGGCGAGGCCGTGTCGGTGAAATCGAACTGGCCGGTCAAATTGGTTACCAACGCCAGCGGGGTCCACTGATACAGGTTGGTCGTAATCTCGATCACATACGCGTGCCCGGGCGTGCCGATCAGCGTGAAGGCAAAGGCCCCTTCCGGAGTCGTCCGCGGGTTGACCAGGAACGGCGGCGCGCCGGTCACCATTAGGATGGCATCCGCGCTGGCCTTGGTGCCCGTCGGATTACTGATGAGAACCCTGTAGGTGCCGGCGTTGCCGATTTGAACGGCGGGTAACGCGAGGGTGGCGTCCGTTGCGCCGGTGATTGGACTGCCGTTGAACTGCCATTGATACGTCATGGGGGCAACGCCCGTCGCGGTGACGGTGAAGGCGACGTTGCTGCCGGGCGCGGCGACCTGGCTCTGGGGTTGGGCGGTGATGAGAATGTCGTTGGTGCCTTTGCACTTGCCGGCGGCGCCCGAGGCATAGAGGGCGGCGATTTCGCCGCCGGACAACGCCCGATTGTAGAGGGCGACCTCGTCTATGACGCCGTTCAGCTTGCGATCGTAGTAGGACTGGCCCGAGGTTCCGAAGTAGAGCGGCCAATCGCCGTAGTCCTGCGGGAAGTTGACATTGGTCTGGGCCTCGAGCCGCCCGTTGAAGTAAATCTGGATGTAATTTGAGCCGCGCACACCCGCCAGGTGATACCAGACGTTGGTCGTGACGGGTGAGGTGGAGTCAATCCGGACCAGTTGGCCGGAGGCGGAGGTGACCTCCCAAAGAATGATGTCGTCCCAGGTGCGGTCTTTGCTGAGCACGTAGCCTTCGAAGTCAGTCATGCGCGAATTCTGCTTGAAGACGATGTATTGCTGGCCCGGATAGACGCTGGTGCCGGGTGTGCTCAGATCGTTCCACTTCACCCAGCATTCGACGGTCAGTTCGGCGGGCCGGAGCGCCGGGGCATCGGGAATCTCAACGTACATGTTCGTGCCATCCAGGCTGAAACCGGTGCCGACCACGGCTGGGGCATCGGCAGTGGCTCCGTCCTGGAGTGCGCCGTTATTACCCCCGACAATGTCGTTGGCGTTGCCATCGCCCGGCCACCAACCCACCAGACCAGCCGGCGCCGGCAGGCACTCCGTTGGCACGCTGACCGTGAGGGTGGCGACGGCGCTGGTCACGGCCCCGGCGTCGTTGGCAACGACGACAGAATAGGCGCCGGAATGGGCCGGCAACACGGAATGAATCGCCAGCGTCGGGCTGGTCGCGCCGCTGAACGAGCCGCCGTTGGCGAGGTTGGTGCCGTTGAACCGCCACTGGTAACTCAGTGGTGCGGCGCCGGAAGCGGTAACACCGAAGCTCACATTCGCGCCGGGCGACACCATCAAGCTGGTTGGTTGCCCCGTGATGACCGGCGTGGTCTGAGCTGCTGTCACGGTGAGGCTAGCGGCCGTGCTGGTCGCGACGCCGCCCGCGTTGCTGACGACCACCCGGTAAGCACCGGCGTCGCCGGTCTGTACGTCGGCGATCTGCAACACGTCCGTCGTGGCACCGGTGATACGGCCGTTGTTGGCCAGATTGACTCCTCCATACTGCCATTGGTAACCCAAGGGTCCGGTGCCCGTAGCCAGGACACTGAACGTCGCCACCGTGCCCACCCCATTGGTGCGGCTCTGCGGTTGGGCGGCAATAACCGGCGGCACCCACACCGTCAACGTCGCCACGGTGCTGGTTACCGAGCCGAGCGAATTGGTCACGACGACCGTGTAGCTGCCGGCGTTGGCCGGCTGCACATTGGCGAGCGTGAGACTGGCGCCGGTGGCACCCGCAATACTCGCCCCGTTAAACTGCCACTGGTAGCTCAACGCCCCAAAACCGGTCGCCGCGACCGTGAACACCGCGCTGCTCCCGGCCGTTACCGCCTGACTCTGCGGCTGGAAGGTGATGTTCGGCGCTTTGCACTTGCCAGCAGTGGTGGCCACGTAAATGGCGGCGATTTCATTGGAGGACAAAGCCCGGTTGTAGAGGGAAACCTCGTCGAGCTGGCCATTAAGTTTCCGGTCCCAGGAGGTTTGCCCCGAGGTGCCGAAATACAGCGGGAGATTCCCGTAATCCTGCGCAAAGCCGACGTAAGCCTGGTTCTCTAAATTCCCATTCACATAAAGCTGGGCGAAGTCAGACCCGCGCACCCCCGCGATATGGTACCAAACGCCGGTGGCGATCAGGCTCGTCGAGCGCACGTCGACGAGTTGGCCGAGCGCCGAGGAAACAGAGAAGGCGAAAACATCCCCGCCGGTGATGCGCACCTTGATCAAGCTGTAACCCTCAAAGTAGCTGGTGCGGGTGTTCTGTTTGAAGACAATGTATTGCTGGCCCGCCGGCGTCCCGCCCGACCCGGTGGAGTCCAGCGAGCTGAATAGCACCCAGGCCTCGACGGTGAGATTAGTGGGCCGAAGCACCGGCGAGTCAGGAATCTGCACATATCCACTGGTGCCATCCAAGGTGAAGGCGGACCCCACGATGCCCGAGCCGCTGGCGGTCATACCCCCTTGGAGGGTGCCGTTATTGCCGCTTGCGAGATCGTTCGCATCACCATCACCCGGCCACCAGCCGACCAGGCCGGCCACCGCCGGAACACACGCTCCCGGCAGCACGACCGTCAGAGTGGCCACTGCGCTGGTCACCACGCCGACCGCGTTGCTGACGATCACCCCGTAAACGCCGGCGTCGCCGGCCTGCACGCCGGCGATCTGCAACACGTCCGTCGTGGCACCGGTGATGCGCCCGCTGTTGGCCAGATTGACCCCTCCGTACTGCCATTGATAACCCAAGGGGCCGGTGCCCGTGGCCAGGACACTGAACGTCGCTACCGTGCCCGGCACATTGGCGCGGCTTTGCGGTTGCAGCGCGATGGCCGGCGCCGCCCCCGTCACCGCCAGCGTAAAGTCCCGGGTGCCGGAGCAACCGTTGGCGTCCGTCGCCATCACCGTAAAGCTGTTGGTCCCGGCCGCCAAAGGCATGCCGTTCAAGAGTCCAACGCTGGACAGGTTCAAGCCCGCCGGCAAGGTCCCCGCCGTTACCGCAAAGGTGTAAGGCCCAAAACCGCCGCCGGCTGTCAGGCTCTGGTTATACACGTTGCCCACCACAGCACCGGAGAGGGTGGCCGGGCTAACGGTCACCGACGGGCAAACCACGGTCAAGGTCGCCACGCTGCTGGTTACCGAGCCGAGCGAATTGGTCACGACCACCGTGTAGCTGCCGGCGTGGGCCGGCTGCACATTGGCGAGCGTGAGATTGGCGCCGGTGGCACCCGCAATACTCGTCCCGTTAAGACGCCACTGGTAGCTCAGCGCACCAAAGCCTGTGGCCGTGGTCGTGAACATCGCGTTGCTACTGATCACGACGGTCTGGCTCTCGGGTTGGGACATGATGACCGGCGCTTTGCACTTGCCCGCCGCGCCCGCCGCGTAAATGGCGGCAACCTCATTCGACGACAATGCGCGGTTGTAAAGGGACACCTCGTCGAGCTGGCCATTGAGTTTCCCGTCCCAATAGGCTTGCCCCGAGGTGCCGAAATAGAGCGGGGAGTTCCCGTAATCCTGGGCAAAATTCACATTGGTTTGGCCCTGGAGCTGGCCGTTGACATAGAGTTGGAGAAAGTTGGTCCCGCGGACGCCGGCCACATGATACCAGGGGCCGGTTGTTACGAGAGTTGTCGAGAGAACCGCACCCACGACAGCGGAGGATGAGCCAACTCGGAAGATGAACAAGTCCTGGCCGCTGATCCGCAACTTGCCCAGGTCGTAGCCTTCGAAGTCGGCGGTCCGAGTATTCTGCTTGAACACGATGTATTGCTGGCCCGCGGGCGCACCACTAACGGCTGAATCCAACGAATTGAAGCGCACCCAAGCCTCGATCGTAAGATTGGTGGGCCGGAGCACCGGCGAGTCGGGGATCTGCACATATCCACTGGTGCCATCCAAGGCGAAGGCGGGCCCAACAAGGCCCGAGCCATTGGCGGTGGCGCCCCCTTGCAGGGTGCCGTTATTGCCGCCGGCGATATCGGTCGCATTGCCGTCACCCGGCCACCAGCCGACCAAGCCGGCGGGTGCGGCGAAGCAGTCCGCCGCGGCCGCACGACGCCCAGCCAGCAGGGTCGCGAGCAGGCATAGCGCGGTCAGCCACGGGCGGTATGACCGGATAGCAAGGTTCATCCGTTTTTCTCAGTCGCTCGGTCCCACGTGCTCCCGCTTCGCCTTAACGCGTTGCGACGTCCTGGGAGCAGGGTTGGGCCCAATCCGAGCATGCTAACGCGCTACCGTTTTGCGATCGAATCACTCCCTATCTACCACAAAGGATGTTGAATGAAAGAGTTATTAAAGGTTATGGGGTCCCATCTTTTACGGATACCCTCTTCCGTACACTACCCGACCGAAGTGACAACGTCAGGGGATGGGTATGGGTCCCGGCAGGACCCGGTAAAAGCGCCGGGGCAGTGTGGCCGGAATGGGATCCTGCCAGACGTTGGTCGGGGCGTTGAGCGTCAGGTTCGTCAACCCCACCCAACTGCTGACGGGGCTCAGGTTGGCGACGCCCTGGATGCCATAGGTCTGACTCACCACGCCGCCAACCGTCAGGCGCACCACGCTCGGACCAGCGGTTGCCAAAAGCGCGACCGAGAGGTCAGCCACCTTGATGCCCAACCTGGCCGGGGGGCTGGTGGCATTGCCGGTAACGCTGGTGACCCATACGCTGTAGTTGCCTGCGTTGGTCAACTCCAAGTTGGTGAGCGTGAGCGACGAAGCCGTCGCGCCGGCGACCGTCAGCCCGTCTTTCTGCCACTGGTAGGTCAACGGAAGAACGTTAGTGGTCACCGAAGTGAAAGTCACGCTGCCGCCCCAGTAGCCGACCTGGTTCTGTGGCTGCACCAGGACGCCCGGCGGTCGGCACTTGCCCAGACTGCCCGCAGCGTAGATTCCGGCAATCTCGGCCGGCGCCAACGCGCGGTTGTAAAGGGAGACCTCGTCCAGGCTGCCATTGAGCTTGCGGTCCCAGTACGCCTGGCCTGAAGTCGCGAAATAGAGGGAGTTGGTGCCGTAGTCCTGGGGAAAGCTGACATTGGTTTGGCTATCGAGCTGACCGTTCACATAGATCTGGATATAATTCGAGCCGCGCACGCCGGCCACGTGATACCATGCGCCGGTGGTGACCGTGGCTACCGAGTCCAGCTCGGCGGTGACGCCGGAAGCGGAACTGACGGCAAAGACAAGAAGATCCCGGTTGCTGAGGCGGCCTTTGCCCAGAAAGAAGCCTTCGAAGGCAGTGCTGCGGGAGTTTTGCTTAAACACGATATACTGCTCCCCCGGAAAGGCGCCGCCCAAACCTGGAGAGTCCAGTGAATTAAACCGCACCCAGGCTTCCACCGTGAGGTTGGTGGGCCGGAGCGCCGGAGCGTCGGGGATCCGCACATAGCCGTTCGTACCATCGAAGGCAAAGGCGGTGCCGACGACTCCCGTGACGTTGGCCGTGGCGCCCCCCTGCAAAGTGCCGTTGTTGGTGCCCGCAACATCTCCGGCGTTGCCCTCGCCCGGCCACCAGCCAACCAGGCCCGCCGGGGTGGGATAGCAGTCGCTGGCCGCCACGCCGGATGCGACCGTCAGCCCGGCGGCAAGCAGGCCCCACCACGCGCATCGGCAGCGTAGCCAGGAGCGAGGTTTCATGTTGTCAGTCAAAGTTCTTTAGCCCGATGGTTGCAACTAGGTCATTGTAGCCTGCCATAGTGAACGGGGCTTGTCGAGACGTAGCGGTAAAGTCACTCGCAAGGCGGGCAAGTCGCGATACGCTCGACAGCCCTTGCCCTTCTCTGCTAGCCTCTCGCCGTGAAGTTTCTGGTCACGGGTGGCGCCGGCTTTATCGGCTCGCATGTTTGCGAGCGCCTGCTGCTTTCCGGCCACGCGGTCTGGGCGTTCGATAACCTCGATGCCTTTTACGACCTGCGCCTCAAGCATCGCAACCTCCGCGACCTCCGGGCCCTGGCCCGGCCGTTCGAGTTCGTGCAGGGCGACTTGACCTACCGGGCCGCCCTGGACGAACTGCTCGGCAGCGTTCAGTTCGACCAGGTGATTCACCTGGCTGCGCGGGCCGGGGTGCGGCCGAGCCTCGAGGAGCCCGCCCTTTACCAGCGGGTCAACGTCGAGGGCACGGTGAACCTGCTGGAGGCGGTGCGGCTCAACCGCGTCCGGAAGATCATCATGGCCTCCTCCTCCTCGGTGTATGGCGTTAACTCGAAGGTGCCCTTTACCGAGAGCGACCCGATGTTCTGCGCCATTTCGCCTTACGCCGCCAGCAAGCTGGCGTGCGAGGCGCTGGGCCATGTGTATCACCACGTCTATGGCCTGGACGTCGTGATGCTGCGCTTCTTCACGGTCTATGGCCCGCGCCAGCGGCCGGACCTGGCGATCCACAAGTTCGCGCGGCTCATCAGCGCGGGGGCGCCGATTCCCGTATTTGGCGACGGCTCCGCCGCTCGGGATCACACCTACATCAGCGACATCCTCGAGGGCGTCCTGGCCTGCACGCAGCAGGACTTTGGTTTCGAAATCTTCAACCTGGGCGAGTCGCAAACCGTCCGGCTTGACCGGCTGATCGAGCTGCTGGAAAGCGCTCTAGGCAGGAAGGCGGTCATCAACCGCCTGCCGCCGCAGCCCGGCGACGTGCCCATCACCTGCGCCGACATCTCCAAAGCCCGGGCCCGGCTCGGCTACAACCCCGGGGTGACCATCGAGAGTGGCATCCCTCTTTTTGTTGACTGGTTCAGGCAGAACACGGTCTAATGCAGTTTATGGAACCGACTCGTCGTTATCAGCGCCCGCCCTTTGAAAACGCCCTGGCCGCCTGGAAGAGCCTCCTGGCCCAGCGCGGCTTCTCCACCGATCTCCTTTGGATCCTTGAGGAGAACCTCTGTTTCGAGCAAGACCCCGGCACCCCGGCCCGCGTCAAGCTCGGCTTCCAGACCCGGTTTACCCCCCACCCACCCGACGCGGCTAAAGTCATCTACCATCATTTTGCGGAGCTGGACGCCCGGCTGGTGTTCTATCGCCTCGGCGCCAGCGCCGGCCGCTCGGTCTGCCTGCTGCTCTGCGACGCGTGGTTCGAGGCCAGGACACGAAGCCGAGGGTTATGTCCGCCAGGATGACTGGCTGGTGTCTTTCTTCCCGGGCGCCAACGAGGAGATCGAAGAGGTCGCCGACGAGAAGCGCTGGCAGGAGCGTGTCGTGCGCGGCCGGCCCCTGACCGCCGTGGACTTCTGCATGACGCTCGCGGCCCTCCGCGAGCTCAAGGCCCACGGCCGCGTGCTGGCGCCCGACGAGCGCTTCGGCCTGAAGATTCTCCGCTCGATGCACCGCGCGAAACGCCCGGCCTGATCGCCGGGCCCGGGACGGGCAGCCGTTGGTGAGTCGGAGCGGATTCGCTCGCTTCTGCGTCGCAAAGGTGGCAAAAGGGCGCGATGAAACTTCAGCGACGGATTTATCAGGGGTCGGCTTCCTTTCGGCACTCATGGTGATTCAAGGCTTTGCCGGCGCCGGCCCCAGGCACACGGCTGAGCTTTCGGGTGCTGAGCGCGCGGGTGGAAACAGCGCCGCCGTTTGCCGGAGTGGACTTCGTTTACGGGCCCACGGAACTGATTGGCCGCCGCAACGCCTGCGGCCAGTGGTGGCAGCTTGAGATTCGCACCAACGCCGAGGCCGGCACACCGCCCCAGTGCATCGTGCGCGGCTTGACTTCCACCGACCCGCTGGCCGGGCGGCAGACACTGCAGTTCTGCCGGTATCAACTGCGGTTGCCCGGGACGGGCGAGGCGCTCGAGTATGTGGACCGGCACTCGGGCGCGGCCTTGCTGCCGGCGTGGGTGGATTTCGAGACGCAGTTCGTCCCGAGCCCGGCCGAGGCGAGCCGGCGGCAGAGCGGCGCGCCGGAGACGTGCGTGTTTCTGGGCCACGTGCTGAGCCTGCACCATGTCGGGCACGACGCTGCGTGGACGCCGTGGCCTGAACTGAAACGGCTTGAACTCGACCGCGAGGTGCTGGTCGGCACGGGCCGGAACTTCAAGGACATCGAAGGCCAGCGGCTGGCGCAAACACCGCAGCCGCGGAATTACACCTACACCAACTTTACCGCGGCGGACTACCGCACCATGATCGAGGCAGGGATGAATATGTTCACCATCGCACCCGAACAGGAGCCATGGGTGCGCGCCGAGCCGGTGTTCTACCTGCGCAACGCGCCAGGCCAACCGCCTTTGCTTTACCCGGCGGACCTTTACCGCGCGAACTACCTCGGCCCGGCGATGTTCATGGACGAGCCGGCCTCCATCCTGACCTGGGACAAATACACGGCCGGCGTGCTGACGCACTTCTCCGACGCGGCGACGCTGATCGAGAAACGCACGCACGCAACCTTCGATTCGGAGTCTCCCCATTACAGCCGGTACTGGTTGGCAGCGCAGTTGCGGGGCCTGGGCGTCAACCTGGGCGACCTGCGCCTGGCCCAAGTCGAACTGCCGGTTTGGGAGACCTACTACGACACCGCCTTCTATGAGATGAAAGGCGGCGGCTCGGGCATCGTGCATGAGGGCCGGTACCAGCTGAAGGATTTCGATGACATGGTGGCGCGATTCACCGGCGAGCAGCGGCGGCACACGGTGCGGGAGATGTTGCAGTGGCATTATGCGTTCCTGCGCGGCGGGACCCGGCCCTTCGGCAAGTTCTGGGGCACCGCCATTTATGGCCAGTGCGATCCGGCCATCGCGCCGGAGGCCTTCACCACGGCCTATGAGATGGGCGCCCGCTATTTCTGGTTCTGGACTTCCGATCACGGGCATCACGTGCCGTGGCCGGAGCAACTGGCCCTGGCGCGCAGGCTGAAGGAATATGCCCGCGAGCACCCGCGGCCTTCAATCTATGCGCCGAAGGCGAAGACGGACAAGGTCATCCTGCTCCCGAACGGGGCTTTTGCGACCTACGCGAACCCGGCGTGGTTGCATGGCCTGGACAAGGAGGGCAAGAACGAGGAATCGCAGCAGCATCAACGCCTCATGCGCCGCACGCTCAACGCGGTGCAGGAATGCTTCCGGAAGGGCGAGGATTTCGACATCGCGGTGGAGGACGGCCGGCCGATCAGAGGCTACCGGCGGGTGGTGAGGCTCAGCGAGAAGGAGTAGCGCGGAACGCCGGCATGTTGCCGGCTTAGGGCACTCGAACCGTGTAAGCCGGCAACACGCCGGCGCTCCGGGTCCGCAAGTGTCAGTTGCCCGGGTTAGAATCCGATCGCCTGGAGCGCTTCGAAGTAGATCCAGTGCCCGAAATCGTTGGGATGATTGATGTTGTTGGCCAGGAGGTCTTCCGGCTTTTTCCGCGCGGCAAGGGACATCCAGAGGTGATAGACATCCGCAAAGGCGCAGCGCTGTTCCCGGGCCACCCGCTCGGTTGCGTCCGCGTAAGCTTCCATGTTATGCGAGCCGTAATGCCATTTCGGGTTGGGCGGGAAGGCGGAGAACAGGACAATCTCCGCGCCGGTTTCGGCCCGAATGCGGTCAATCATCGTGCGCAGGTTGGCGGCAAAGGCGTCCAGCGGCACGCCGAAGCCTTCGCGGTTGTGGTCGTTCATACCGAACCCGATCAGGACCAGGTCGGGCTTTTGGCGGAGCACTTTCTCCTGCAAGCGCTGCAAACCCTGCACGGTGGTGTCGCCGCCGGTCGCGCCGTTGGTCGTTGTGATGCTGGCGCGCGGATACTTCTGCCCGCAGTGCGGCCGCCCAGCGTTCCCAGAAGATCAGCGCCGGCTCCGAGGCGTCGCCGCCGGCCGTGATGCTGTCCCCGAAGGCCACGATGCGCACCGGCTGGCCCGCCCGCAGTTTCTGCCGGGTCTGCGGCAGCCGCCCCACGCCGAGTGCAGCGTTCACCGGCGGCCGCTCCCACTTCTCCCGATGCGCGTAATCCACATAGACGAAGAAGGGGCCGTTGCCAAAGCCGGGGAACTGGTCATGCCGAAAGTCCTCTTTGCCATAGAGGATGTTGGTGCCGAAATCCGGAATGCGCGAGCCCGGCGTCCGGCGGATCTTGCCGGAGGCCTCCAGCAGGTAATCCCGCCCCGGCAGGTAATGCACCGTCTGCGGCAACCCGTCGCGATAGGTGCTGCGCGCGGTGACGGGTTCGGAAACCAGCGGTGCGAAGGCCAGGTTTGCCGGCGCTTCTCCGACCAGCACGACCGATTCGCCGGATTGACGCTCGCGGGCCGGGTGCGAACCGTTGAATGCGCAGCCGTTCAGGAGAATCGCTGTCGTCAACCCCGACCAGGCGCAGAGGCGTTTGCAATTCCACATGCATGAGTGATGCCGGGCTTTAGTCGGGACTGCAACCGATTTGTGCTCGGAGGGGGCGCAACTTGCGAGGACCACCGGACCGCGAACCGTCGCGGTTCGCGCTCGTTTGTTTGCGCTCGCCTCGGGGGCCAGGGCCATGCAATCTTGTGCCGGCCTGTCGAAGGCCGGCGCACCAGACGATGAACTGGAAGATCACAACCTGCATTCTGTTGCTCGTGGCAGCCGCGCTAGCGGGCGTGGCGGTGTTCAGGCTCAAGCAGCGCTCGCAGCCCCCCGTGACCATGACCCTCCGCATATCGGTCACCCCCGCCGAGCAGGTGGACTTTGTGCTGGGCCGGGCGAATTCCGCCCAGTTCAAATACCTGATGGGCAAGCAGTCCGGGCTGAAGCCGGGGTTAGCCCAGAGGATGACCCTCAAACCGCTCCCAAGCACCTCGCTCATCGAGGCGCGGATTGGCGTGCAGACGAAGGATGAGGGTCAGCGTTGCGCGGAAGTCTTCGTGCCAACGCTGCAGGACCTGTGCGGCCGGCAGGCGCGGTTGGCCCTGGTCGAGCAATCGGTTCGCTAGGCCGTCACCGCCAGCCAGTGGCCTGAAATAACCCCCGGCTGGCTACCACATGGCCCAGCAGCCGTCCGAGCCATACTGCTGCGAACCCCGGCGGAGTTTCATGTGCCTGATCGCCCGCCAGGTCACGGCCCCGTCCAGGGTGCCCACGTGGCCGCCGACAGCGCCCAAGGTCACCGAAGAGGCGCCGCCCAGATCCACGTTGCTGAAATCGGTCCCCGTCTGCACCGCCCCGTTGCGCCCATGCGGCACAATCGAGCCCCCATACCCGGGCGACCAGTCGTTCATGTCTGTCAGTAACGGCGAAGTGGGGCCGACGTTCGTGCTGGTCTCGGTCAGTCTTCTGCGGCGAGAACCAGGCCTCCCCACCCGGCAGC
The DNA here is from genome assembly GCA_963822005.1 of uncultured Verrucomicrobiae bacterium. Classification (GTDB taxonomy): domain Bacteria; phylum Verrucomicrobiota; class Verrucomicrobiia; order Limisphaerales; family UBA8199; genus PALSA-1440. Next base: position 257,575 of record CAWGGD010000042.1, read on the forward strand.
AGCGTCCAAGGGGTGTTGGCGTGCCCGCCCAGGTAGTTGTAGCCAATCACAAACCCATACCCCGACTCATACCAGCCCGTCGCCGTGTTGAAAGGCGCGCCGAGGCTGGGACAGCCGAGCATCTTGTAGCTGCCCGCATACTGGATCATCTGGGTGCGGATGTTGCCCGAGAGCACCGGGATCGAGTCGTCCAGCACGCCGTTGGGCGTGTGGCTGTCGGAAGCACCGCTGGGGCAACGCTGGTCGTTGTCGTTGGCATACATGTGGATGGCGAAGAGAAACTGGCGCATGTTATTCAGACAGGCGACGCGCTTGGCGCGTTCCTTGGCGCCGGCCAACGCGGGCAACAACAGGGCCGCCAGGATGGCAATGATGGCGATGACCACCAGCAGCTCGATGAGGGTGAAGGCAAGCTGTCGTCGCCAGCCACACCATTTGATTGCCGGAGTCGTCTCCATAGCAAAGGTGGGCTAGCGCCGGGCAGAAGTCCGCCGGGGGCTCCCTGCGGGGCGAGGGAGTCGCCATCTGGATGATCGCCGCAGCTTTCATGGTTGTTCCGTGGCAATATAGTAGCGCTGCAAGCCGGAAACTTCCAGGTTTACTTCGATAATTCCGTTGGTCAGGGTGAGGCTATTGGTCAGGCAGGTCCAGCCGGTGACCGCGGTCAAGAGGTTGGTAGTGGGTGGTCTCCGATTCGCCGCCCTGGTTGCCCTTGGCCCAGGCGGAGTAGATGTCGGCCGTATCCACCGCGTTGAGGCCGGCCGCGACGAAGCCATCCAGCAGCTCAAAGGAGGTCTTTTCGTCAGCCGTCCAGCCGAACACGTTGCCGCCGAGTACCAGCGGTGCGATTTGCAGTCCGGTTTTGCCCAGTGCGCGTCTGTCCATGCGAGTATCCTTTCTTGAATCAGATGAGAGCCTCACCGTTTGATTGCGCGTACCAACACGCCACCCGCGACCAGCGCGCTGGCCGTCCATTCACACTACAGTGGCCGTTCGCCAGGAAAGGCGAACGCGACGCGTGACACCATCCGGGCGCCGGAAGCGGTACCCATCGGGGCCGTGCAGCTCGCCGAGTGCTCAGGAGCAGTTCACCCTGCCGCGGCGACTCCGCACCCCCATTATACCCTGGGACTCCCACCAACACACGTGCGAGCCACGCCTCCGTTCGCAAAGTGGCATTCAGCCCGCTGTGGTCTCTCCGTCCTCGGCCCGCTTCTCCGCGGCGCGGCGCCTTGCCAGATCGATCAGCAGGCTATAAGCCGCACCCAGTCTGCGACGAGACTCCTCCTCGAACAATTGAGCACAGCGCGGGCAGAGCTCTTCGTCCGGTGGCGTACAACGGTTGACAAAAACACCCGCCTTCAAGGTGAGCGACAATCCCGCAAACCACCGTGCAGTTCCGGCCCGTTCGGAGGGTCCGAACTCAGTCATGGTTCCATGCCTGGCAAAATTACTGCCTTCGCACTGACCGAAGTGCGCTGAGGGCAACGATCCAGCGCTTTCAAAGGTCAATTCTTGAAAACCGCTCCCAAAATGCGCGAACCGTGAGTCTCCACCTCGCCCCCCGATACTGAAGAAGTTCCTGTCAGGGTTTACATTGTCTACTGCGAATTGACAAGGATGCCGAGGTATGATAGGCTGTAGTCAGCCTCCGGCGAACCGTCATTCATCGAACGGCGCCTATGTTCAGCCCGGGCACGATCAGGGATGAAAATGCCGCTATCAGCGTCGATTAGCGCTCATCTGCGTAATCAGCGTTTTGTTACCCGGTTAGTTGCTCATGGCGCGGCAGTGCCACGGCCCATGAAGAAGGATCATGCGCGTCATCTGCGTTCCATTTACGGCCCGTTAGGACGACACAGAATGTCGCGCATTCGGCAGCAGCGCCCCAAACTCGACTCTGCCCAGGCGTGACGTAGTGCTCTCACAGAGGGTGTCTTGTGCGCATCAGTCGTTCAGATTCCACCCTTCCTCAGGTCACGCGAGGGCGCCAGATCGCGATCACTATCGACGGACGAGCTGCGGTCGCTTTCGAGGGCGAAACGATCGTCGCTGTCCTACTAGCTCAAGGGCTTCGCGTCTTTCGGCATTCCTCCAAGACCGAAGAGGGTCGTGGCATCTTCTGCGGCATGGGCATCTGCTACGATTGTCTGGTCACCGCAGACGGCATGCCGAATGTTCGGGCGTGCATGACACCGGTGACACCGGGCATGGCGATCGAAACGCATTCGGGGTGACATCGTGACGGAGCACGTCGAGCTGGCTATCGTGGGCGCAGGACCGGCAGGTCTGCACGCCGCCATCGCTGCCCGGCAGGCCGGCGTCTCCGTCGTGGTTCTTGACGGGTATCCCGGGCCGGGAGGGCAGTACTTCGGCCAACTTCCTTCGGCTTTTCAGACCGACGACCATTCATCGCATCAGACTGCTGCCGCGCTCCTTGTTCGCCCAGTTGGAGGCATCGCGTGCACGCGTCATCAACGATACCCTCGTTTGGGGCACGTTCCGCGACTTCAAGCGGCGCAGGTTGGGAGCTTGCGCTTCGCGGCCCTGGGGCACCATCCTCCCTGATCGCCCAGGTACTCATCCTCGCTCCGGGCGCCTCTGACCGTCCGATCCCTTTTCCCGGCTGGACGCTGCCGGGGGTATTGACTGCGGGTGCAGTCCAGTCTCTGGTCAAACGCCAGCGAGTGCTGCCTGGGCGCCGGGTGCTGCTCTCGGGTACTGGGCCGTTGCAGCTTGCAGTGGCCGCTTCACTCGTTCGAGCCGGCGCCGAAGTGATCGGTGTGTTGGAAGGGGCATCGCTTGGCATGGCGGCACTGCGCCAGGCACCCGCTATGTGGAGGCATTGGGCGCGCGTCCGGGAGGGCTGGGATTACTGGCGCACGCTACGTTCCGCCCGTGTGCCCTATCGAATCGGCTGGTCGGTGGTGGAAGCGCGAGGCGATGGTGAGGTACAGGAGGCGTTGATCGCACAACTCGACAGGGCGTGGAGGCCGATTTGCGGTACAGAGCAGACGGTGGCAGCCGATACGGTCGTGATCGGCTACGGCCTCACCCCTGCCACTGAGCTCAGCCGACTCTTGGGGTGCGCGCATGCGTATCGCCCGCAACTGGGTGGATACGTGCCGCGGCGGGATGCGCTGATGCAGACTTCTTTGCCTGGTGTATACGCCGTTGGCGACGGTGCCGGGATCGGCGGCGCGGAACTCGCTGGGATCGAAGGACAGATAGCGGCCGTCGCCGCCGCTCAACGCCTGGGACATCTGACGGATGAAGTCGCGAGGAAGCGGATCGCCAGGTTGCAGCCAAGACTGACGCGGGCAGCGCTTCGCTTGCTTGCTTGGTCAGCTCTTTACCCCGGGTCCAGAGCTCTACAGACTCGCAGATGATGATACGATCATCTGTCGCTGCGAAGAGGTGACGCTCGGCGAGATCCGTGCGGCTGTGGCTGATGGTGTCCGATCTGTCAACGAACTGAAGGGACTCACCCGGATCGGCATGGGCAATTGTCAAGGGCGCATCTGTGGTGAACTGGCGGCTCGCCTGATCGCCCACGAGGGCGGTTGGGTTGAGGATGATCCCACAGGTCTGGAAATGGCAGGCCAATTCACCGCTCGCCCACCTATTCACCCGCTACCGCTATCCGTCCTGGCCCATGCGGCGAGCTCAAATCTATAGCCTGTCGGACCGGAACCAATGACCGGCATTTCTTGCAACGGAGGGGACATGGCAAGAACTACTTTCGTGAACCTTTCGAGTGGAGATATTCGGAACGGAGAGACGAACCCGGACAATATGCGTGACTTCATCGGCGGACGAGGGCTCGGTGCGCGGCTGCTCTACGACTTGGTCGGCCCCGAGGTAGATCCGTTTGACCCCTGCAACTGCCTGATCTTTACCGCTGCACCACTAGCTGGCACCCCCTGGCCCACCTCGGCACGCCTGCACGTCACCTTCAAGTCTCCCCTTACCGGTGCATACGGCTATGCTAACGCGGGCGGTCAGTTCGTGGCTGAACTGCGCCACGCGGGGTATGACGCGTTGGTTGTCACTGGCCGTGCACCCGTGCCCTCGATCATCCGCATCGTCGATGATCAGATCACCATTGAGCCGGCACTCGCGCTGTGGGGTAAGCAGACGGGCGAGGTCCACGACATTCTGCTCGGACCGGAAGGCGGCAAGAGCAAGGGTTGCGTGGCCTGCATCGGTCCCGCGGGCGAGAACCTGGTGCGTATTGCCGCGATCATTAACGACCGCGGCCGGGCGGCCGCACGCGGAGGCCCGGGTGCGGTGATGGGAAGCAAAAATCTGAAGGCAGTTTTCGCAATGGCCACCAGTCGGCCCGCGACATCGCCAGAGCTGCGGAGCGCTGCCAAGGCGGCCGTGGAGAAACTGCGCGTCGATCAGCACCTGGATGGCTTGCGCCGCTGGGGAACCTTATTGCTAATGGATAGCAAGAATATCGGCGGTGACCAGCCGGCCAAGAATCATCAGTTTGTCCAGGTGCCGTTCATCAACCAGGTCAACGCGCATGCCTTCGACAAGTACGTCGAGGAGCACCGCGGGTGCTATGCCTGCCCGATACGTTGCAGTCGAGATTCCGCGGTTCAGGATGGCCCGTTCGCCGTGCAGGTGGAAGGCCCAGAGTACGAATCGACCAACGCGCTCGGTCCGATGTGTTGGGTGAGCGATCCAGAGGCAATCCTGTTTGCCAACCGGCTGTGCAACGAGTACGGCCTAGACACGATCTCCACAGGCGTGGTCGTTGCGTTTGCTCTCGAGCTGCGCGAGAAGGGGCTGTTGGACGATGAACCGGACTTGCCACTGGTGTGGGGCAGCCCGGCCGCGCTGCACGGTCTCATCGAGCGCATCGCTCTGCGTCGCGGGATCGGCGACATCCTGGCCGAGGGGACCCGGCGCGCCGCGGAACGCATCGGCGGCGGCGCCGAGCGATACGCCATGCAGGTGAAAGGTATGGAGCTGCCTCGCCAGGAGCCCGCTTTGCCAAGGGGTTCGGTTTGGGCCACGCCACCTCAAACCGCGGCGCCGACCACCTTTACGGCTTGCCCGCCATCGACCTGGCCGGCGCATGGGACGTCGCCCGCCGGCTCTTCCCGGCCGAGATCGTGCCGGAGCTGATGGACCCGACCAACGAGAAGTACAAGCCCGACATGCTGGTCTACGGCGAGCACTTCTGCGCGGTGACCGACTCCTTGGGCATCTGCAAGTTCAGCACCATCGAAGAGTACGCGCTCTTCCCCGAGGATCTTGCTCCCGGGGTGGCGGCGCTATGGGGCAAGCCGGTGACGGGCGCCGACTTAATGGTGGTGGGGGAGCGGATCGTCAATCTGGAGCGCATGTACAATGTGCGCCTGGGCCTCTCCCGTGCCGATGACCGGTTGCCGAAGCGCTTCACCGAGGAGCCGGCGCCGCTTTACGAGTTCGAGGAAGACCCGATCACCGGCGAGATGCGCCGTTCAGCGGAGCCGATCCGTTACGGGCTGTTGCACGACTTCGACGCCATGCTTGATCGCTACTATACCCTCCGTGGATGGTCGCTCGATGGTGTGCCGACGACGGAAACACTAGAGCGGGTAGGGTTGGCCGGCGTGGTGTCGGCCAAATCGAACAACTGAAGCGTTGAATGATTGCCACGGCAAGTGTGGTTGAGAATCGAAAAAGGGAGGCATCATGAGCAAGAGACACCGGACTCTGTTTGTCACCGATCGTGGTCTTCAGCAGCAGCAGTGGGCGCTGGAGGGTGCGCCATCGGAATTGGACATCGTCATGCGTCGGGCGCCAGGCAAGGAGGAGGTCCTCTCCTTGCTTCCGGAGATGGAGTTTTTCATCTCGGAGCGATCGGGTGTGGTGGATGCCGACATGATCGCCGCTGGAAAGAATCTGCGGTTGATCCAGCGGCTCGGTGTCCAGACGTGGGATATCGATCTCGATGCCGCCGCGCGTCGCAGGGATCCCCGTGTGCTATCTGCCCATCGACTCCTGCGTCCTGGTCGCCGAGCACGTGATGATGCAGATGCTGGGTCTGATCAAACGTGTCCGCGAGCTGATGAAGGTCTCTGAGGATGGCGATGACTGGGGCCAAGCGCCGCGTCGCTGCGATGAAGATCATTTTGCCTACAACTGGTCACGACGGCAGAACATCCAGGGGCTGATGGGCAAGACGGTGGGCATCCTGGGCTTCGGCGAAATCGGCGTCGAACTGGCCCGGCGCCTGAAAGCGTTCGACTGCACGGTGCTTTACCAGAAGCGTAAACGCCTTCCGCCGCCCGTGGAAGCTGGGTACAATTTGCGCTACGCATCGCAAGATGAGATCGCGGCGGCAAGTGACGTCGTGGTCGCGCTCCTCCCTCGGTCCTGAAACAGAGCAGGGGCTGAGCACGGCGTTTTTTGCCGCGATGCGACCAGGTGGCGCTATTTGTGCAGTCGGGCGGCAGCGGCACTGTCGATGAAATCGCGCTGGCGGATGCGCTTCGTTCGGGGCATCTCGGCGGAGCAGCAGTCGATGGCTTCACCTGGGAGCCCGTGCAGCCCGATAACCCGCTCCTTGCACTGGGGCGCGATCCGATGTGCAACCTGATCCTTACACCGCACGTCGCAGCAGGCGCCGTCACCATCACCGGTGCTTTGCGCGCGGGCGACTATGCCAATATTGTGGCGATCCTGAAAGGCGGGGATTTGCGGTATCGGCTGGTCTGAGTAGGCGAGGTCAATGATTAGGTGGGCCGTCGCCACAGCCGAGATGTACTCCGCACACCCTGTACCAAGCGCACGGATGCTTTCCATGTAGCGGTTTTCGAAGTAGATCGTGTCACCGGTTTTCAGTTCGTAGGTCTGGCCTGAAAGCTGGATTTCGATCTGTCCAGCCAGTACCACAATGCACTCTTCGGTGGGTTCAGCCAGCGGCTGCTGCATGATGTTGCCCGCCTCGGGCGGCGGCCACCTGGAAGAGCACCATTTTGCGTGTGATTTGTGGTGTGAGGATTTCGTACTTGACATGGCTGTCGGGGAAGGTCATCTGGCGCCGCTGGTCCTTGGCGACGATCAGGCTGTCTTCAGCCGAGTCGGTAAGCAAGCGATGCAGGGGCACGCCCAGAGCGTTGGCGATCCTCCGCGCTGAAGCCAATGTGGATTCGCCTGACCACGTTCCAGCGCGTGAGGAAAGTTGCGCTGAGGTCGGTCATCTCAGCGAGGTCGCGCAGGCTGAGCGTCAGTTCCAGGCGGCGGACTTTGATCTGCTCGCCGAACCTGAGGTTGTCCGTCGAAAAATCGTTCATGTATGGCCTGTCCTCGAGTCTGATTTCGCTGCAATTATGCCACAGATCAGGCGGTTTGTCACAAAGCACGCAGGCCCGTCCTGCCCATCACTGTTATGAAGGAGCTGTTCTATGGATACAACCGAAGTTATCTCGATTTCTGGTTTACCGACCGGCCCATGGTTGAACGGGTGGAACCGATGGTGGAGTTGGGCATCCGCCGCGTGGATGCGTGGTACTGGCGCGGCCAGCCGATGGCGGAGTTGGCTGCGGAGTGCCGCCGGCTGGGGGCTGTGATCAACTCGACCTTTGACGACGAGATGGGGTCGATGGTT
>CAWGGD010000043.1:0-221058 GCA_963822005.1 uncultured Verrucomicrobiae bacterium
CTCAAGAGCGAGGACTGACCAGCGCCCCTCCTCCCTGCCTGTTGGCAGTCGCGAGAGTTCGTAAGGTCGTTAGCCACGCCAACGCACCGAAAACTTGAGCCACTTGCGGAAGCACGATTCTCGGACAATCGGTCTGGTCGTTTCCGGCGCCATTATTATGGCGGGGTTGCCCTCAACGGTCGTGGCAGCTGAGCCGGCCTCCACCAACGCTGCAGCAGGCCAAATGCTTCTTAACGGCAGCCTGGGCCAACTCGTCAAGGTGCCTACCAACGCCGTGCCCGCCAACCTCCTCCCGCCGTCCGACATCGGAGTGGAGAGTCAAGTTCCCCAACCGGCGCGTGGCGCCCAGGTTGCCGATCCGGTATTGCAGCGCCAGCAGGAGGCCCAGGACCGGCAGGCCGCTTTCGAGTTCTTCCCGGCGGCCCAGCCCAAGCTCATGCCTTACCTCGGCTCCCTGGACGTGCTTGGCAACACCGCCATCCGCCCGGGTGCGCTGATCGCCACGACGCCCTGGGACGCCCTGGCGCAGTCGGCCAAATACCGGATCTCCCAATACGGCCTGTCCTACGCCCTCCAGCAAACGGCCACCTTCGTCACCATGACGGATGTGAAGCAGGGGGACAACACCCTGGCCTATTATACGCTCAATTTCCCGGCCAAGTGGGCGGTGTTCAGCACCGCCGGGGGCGGCAGCGCCGGCTGGATTAGTTCTCAATTGGGGCTCAAGAGCGGGCTAGGCTATGCTGGCGGCTCCCAGGACGCCAAATCAAACCTCGGCACCCTGACCGATCCCACCGGAATCTGGTCCGGTGTGAACGGTATTCGGGTGCAGGAACTGGCGTGGCAGCAATCCTTGTTTGATGGCCACCTGGTCGCGGTAGCCGGCATGGTCAACCAAGGCAACTATTTCGACGCCAACACCTACGCCAACAGTGGCCGTGGCCAATACCTCAATTCCGCCCTCATCAATAGCATGGTGTTGCCCCTGCCGGCCTACAACTTCGGTGCCAACCTGCAATGGCAACCCCGGCCGGACTGGTACGCGATGCTCGGCGGCTCCGTCGGTAAGGCCCCCGCCGGTCAGGTCCCCTGGACCGATTTCAATTGGAACAACTGGTCGCTCCTCTCCGAGTTTGGCTTCGCGCCCAAGGACGTGCTTGGCCTCGGGCCGGGGGTCTATCGCATCCAGCCGTTCCTGGCGCAGGCCGGCGGCCCCACGCAGGCGGGACTATGTTTCAACCTCCAACAGCAACTAGGGAAGGACGCGCCGTTCGGCTGGTTCGGCCGCTTCGGTTTTGGCGGGGAAGAAGTTTCCGCCGGTGCCGCTGCGCAAGTTGGCACCGGCTTCGGCATGCGGGGGCCCCTGGCGTATGCCGGCCTGCTCCCCTCCCGGGAAACCGACATCGCCGGGATCGGCTTTGTCTGGAGCCAGCCTTCCTCGAGTGCCAGTCCCACGGCCTACCGCAACGAGTATGTGCTGGAGGCCGGCTATGTCTTGCAGATAACCCCCTTCGCCAAGCTGCAACCGGACCTGCAATGCGTTTGGAACCCGGCCAACAATCCGAACGCGGACCATGCGCTGGTCTTCCAGCTCCAGCTTAATGTAGCGTGGTGATTAGGGCAGTTTTAGGATGCAACTCTTCTCGCCATGCCGCGCAAAATGAGAGTGGAGTCGCACCCTCAGCCACGCCGCGAAGGTGGCGTGAATAGCCGCACCCCGTCACCGTGCATAGCGGCAAGGAGCAACCCAGGCAACCGTTTGTGTCTGTGCCCTACCGGGGCCATTGGTTCTGGATTGAAGAAGCCGATCTGCCCGCGAAAACAACCCTGGCCGCCGTCATGATCTTGTTCAACTTCCTCGAAGCCGGTGGCAGCAAGGCCGCCCCTGTGTTGACCATCCCCCCAACTGGCGCCACGGCTACCCGATCGCGATCTTGCCTGCGTGGATGCAATTTGCCGGGAAGCTGCTGCCTGTATCCTACGTGTTCGAAGGGCTGAGAACGATTATCGCCGGGGGCACCGTACCCGGAACTTCGCTGCTCTCCCCGAGAGGTGGCGCGCGAATCAATCGAACGAAGTGCCCTTTTCTGGTCAGCGGAATTGAACCGGTGTTTCGATTCCGGTCCGCCTTCGCTCAGGGATCCGCTATTTGGCGGCCCAGGTGATAATCGTCTCCACGATCTTTGGGACCAAGAACAGCATGACGGAGCCGCCGAGGTTCTTGCCCATGGCCTCCATGTCTCCTGACTTAAATTTGAGGGCGGCAATTCCCATAAAAATTATGCCCAAACAGATAAAATACGTAGAGGGCGTAATGCGTCACCGTGTAAAACGTGCTGGTTAAGCCGGAGCTTTCGTTGGCTGCATCGTTGAAATTGTCGACGGTCAGCCCGCCTTGCGTTTGGGCCAGGGCCAGATGGGGGCTGGCCAGGAGTATCAGGGCGCACAGCCCGATTAGAAGTTTAGGCATTAAAGTTTTCATGTTCGTCTCGTTCGTGTTTTGCGTTTGTGTTCAGAGCCTTCCGTTTCAGCGCGAGGCCCGTTTCTTACATTGTAGGTCGCTCGAGTCCTGTTTTTCCGCCTCAGCCCATTAAAAGTTCAAAAAGAATCCAATATCCGTCGCTAGATGTGCCCTTGATCCTGTCCGAACTTTTCCGGAAAGAATTGGATGAGGATGCGGCAGAGGGACCCCAGGGTGCAGTAGCAGGAAAAGAAACCGAACGCCAGGATGCGCAAAGCGATTCGCAACTTGGGCGCCTGAAGCACGTCGAAGAGCTCGGTGATTTCCGGGTGCCAGGCCACGGCCACCCCCGCCAGAAACAGCACGCTCGCGAAGATGCTCAGGACCACCGCGTTGGTGGATGGAAACGGGCGGGCGAGCCAATTCATCATGGCCACAATCACTTCTCTCATGGGTTGCGCCACTGTTGCGCCGCAGGATCGTAGATTACCCTTTGGGCGAGGTTTGTCGGGTTGACTTGAAAGTAATAGTGGCCCTTGGCCGCGAGGTTGCTCTGCAGCTCCAGGATGCGGCCCAGCGTGTCGGTGGCGGTTTCCTGCAGCCCCTCCATGTCAGCCAGTTGTTGCATCCGCAGGACGGCGGCCAGGGCGTCGTTCTGGGCCACACCGTTGGCTTCGTCCCTGAGGCCGGCCACTTTCCAGGCGCCAATCGCGGCGAGGATGAAGACGACCGTCAATATCAGGACCATTTCAACCAGGGTGAAACCTTTACGTTTCATTTGCTTTGGCTTGTTTGCGCTCTCGGTAATCCTTGAGGGCGCTCCTGGCGGCAAAGACGGCCAGCCCAGGCGCTCCCCCGATCGCGCCCCACAGCGCCGCTTTCCCGGCGGATTTTCGGTCGGTCACCCCAAAAACTCTTCCAACGCTCCGGGCGGTGTTGACGAGCGCGCGTTCCTTGGGGCCGGATGGAACAGCGCCTCCACCGGCAATCACAGGCGGTGCGCCGCCGGATCCCCCTCCCGCCGCTCCGCCGGCTGCCGACGCGGCCGCCCCGGCTCCTTTGGCAGCAGCGCCCGCCGCGGCTGCTCCGCCCAGCCCGACGGCGGCGATGCCGCCCGTAGCTGCGGCTGCCGCCAGCATGGCGACTCCCTTGGCGACGTTCATTTGGGCCATGAAAATGTTGCCCCCGCCAAGCATGACCTTGACGATCTTGGGCAGGGCAATGATGGTCACCAACCCGAAGAGCAGCGGGAGCTGGCTTAGAATCAGCGCCATCCCGCCGGTCAGGCCGGCGATGGTCCCGATCCACGAAGTCAGCGCGCCCAGCATCTGCATGATGACGATCAGCATCGCCGGGTAGATGGACGGGTAGATCATGGTCTTGACGGCGCTCCAGAAGATTTTCGACGTGCTGGGCAGCAGGATGAAGGGGCTGGTCATGACCACCAGAATCACGCCCAGCTTGCACAGCGCAATGCCCAGCATCATCCAGATCAACATGCCGCCCAGGAGCAAGGCTTGCAGCGCGCCTTGGGTGAGAAAAGTGGCCACTTTGGCCGGGAGCCAGGACACGACGTTGTAAACTGCGGCGCCGGCTTTGCCGATCCAGCTTGTGATGGTGGACCAGAGCGAACTGCCCGTTCCGGTTGGGCTGCGGCCGCCGGCCACCTGCGCCACCGTCGCCAGTTGCAGCACGGCGGGTTGTTGGTACCAGGAGCTCCATTGCGCGGCCTGCGGGTCCAGGGTGTTATTGGCCAGGTAAGCCCAGGTGGTTGTCCCTCCGGGGATGGTTAGGGTGTCACCCGCCGCGTCAATCAGGGATTGGTCTCCGGCGGTGAGCCCATCGTTATTGTAATAGATCTGGGCGATCGCCAGCTTGAAAGCGGCTTCGTCGGCGTCCACGTTGTCCATGCCCATGTTGCGATGGGCCTCCAGGTTTTGCATCCCCACGTTGTAAACGGTCATCAGGCAATACATGGAGGCGGCCTCTTTCAGGGAAGTGCCGTTGATTTGCGGGTCCGTCCCTCCCGCGGTGGCGTTGTAACCTTGGGAGCCGCCCAGATACTTGGCCAGCGTGGTGGCGGTTTGGCTGCCGTTTTCAAACAGGATGTAGCGGGAGATGTTGTACATGTCCCGCTGTTCGGAAAAGGCTGTGGCCAGCGCTGCTTTCTCAGGCCCGGTGATAATGGCGTAACAGTTGCGCGTCAGTTGGGGGCCATAGACTCTCAGGTACCAATCGTTCAAGCCGTCCTGGCTGACCATCCCATTGACGATGGCCCCGTTGATGCACGCGGCGATGCCGATCGCGGCCGCCAGCACATAGTTGCACAGCACATTGGCTTTGAGCATGCACAGGACGGCAAAGACGACTTTGCCGAGCCAGGACACGTAATCCAGCCGCCCCTCGTGCAGTTGGCGGATGAGGGCCGCCCCCATCATGATGATGAGCAGCAGAAACAGGACATAGTACATGGCCCCGCCAAAAAAGTTGGTGATGTAGATGTCCATGGTGGCAAACACCCGGACCAGGACCGGAACGATGACATACCCGGACAAGAGTCCGACTTTGGGGTTGGTGTTGTTGATATCAATGTCCTTGAGCAGGGGCACGCCGCTGAACATGTTCTTGATCGACGACAGCGCGGCATTGTCCATGGAAGCGCCGAACGCGAACAAGGAACGCACCATCAGCCGCTGGGAGGAGCCGAACTCGTTGTTGGGGTCGCTCCCCAGCATGCCCTCCAGTGTCGTGTAGTCGCGGTTCGGATCGAGGGCGAACTGGTCATCCGTGGGAGTGTTCATCTGGTACTCCCCCCGGATGATCTGGGCTACTTCGTTGGCCAGCTCGGGCGTGATGCCTTTGTCGTTGGCCTCCAAGGTGGAGGCGAACGCCGGTGCGCCATACAGGGCCGCCGCAAACAAGATGGCTGCAAACCGTTTCACGGGCTACTGCTGGGGTATGTTGTTGCGGGCCTGGTCGATTTTTTCCTGATCGTATTGCTTCCGGGCGGCTTCGTTCCGCTGCGCGGCCCGCAGCGTCTGGCGGTTGTTGATCACCTCGCGCATCTCGTTAAGCGCCCGGGTTTTGCCCGCCTCCTGGGCGTTGCGCAGGCTGGCGCGGTCCAGCATGGTTCCGTCGTTGGTCAGCGCGGCGTAGAACAACTGGTTTTGCAGCTGGATGTCGCTCGAGTTCTGGCGGGCTTGTGCCGCGCTCAACATCGCCGCTTGCGTGAGCGGATCCAGGCGGCCGCTGAGCGTGGGCAGAGAGGAGGTGCCAGGGACCGACTGGTCCAGGCGGACATGGTAGGAGCTGTCCCCATAAGCCTCCTCGTATTCCGCCTGTTGGGTCTGCAGGTCCGCCTTTTTGGTTTCCAAGTCCTGGATGGCGGTGATGGCCTCCTCCTGCTGCGCCTGGTTTTTGAGCATGTTCTGGGCCTGCTGGCTGCCGGGGGAAACCGCGCCGCCGGTTCCTTCAAGCCCGCGGACCAGTTGGGCGGTAATCGTGTTGTAAAGCGGGTTGTCGATGCAGCCGAACGTGGTGGGCCAGCACGGAATATTGGCCCAGGGCGGTCCCACATAAGCCCATAAGGCGTAAGCGGCGATGCTGATCAGGGGGATGTCGGTCAGCTGCATGTTTCCGACCTGCGCCTCGAATATCTGCCGGGCTTGCGAGGAGGAGATGACCGTGGCCAGCGCCGGCTGCTGGTCCCGTTGCGCCCGGTAGCCGGCGATCGGGCCCAGCATCTCCTGGGCGTCCAGCGCTGTTTGGTTGAAGACCGGGCTCGGGTTGTTTTGAGCCAGGCCCACGCCGGGCAAAACCAGCGACAAGCATATTGCGATGGCTCTCTTCATGGTCTTAATCCACCGGAATGTTGGACATGGCCTTGCGGATGGCCGCCTGGTCCCGCTGCTTTTTCAGCTGTTGCTCCCGTTGCGCGGCTTCGGCCACATTGGCGTCGTTGACGTCGTTCTTCATTTTGTCCAGCAAGGCGGTTTGCTCGTACAACAGCGCGTTCTGAGCGCCGGCCTGCTCGATGAGAGTGCCGTCCTGCGTGTCATCGAGGACGGACTGGGATTGGGCCAGAACGTTGCTGCCGTAACTGCGCGAGGCATTGGCGTTGTCGATGATCCTTGAATTGTAGCCCCCCAGCGCCATCCGCTGTTCCCAGTCGGTGGCCGTTCCGTTGCTGACCCGGGTCAGCGCCGTCTCCCAGCGCTGTTCCATGGAAGTCACGTCCCGCTGGCCGTAAGCCATCTGGTTGGCCCAGTAGTTGACGTTGTTGTCAAAGCTCTGAATGGGCGCCGCGCGGCCGGCGAAGAAGTCGGTGCTGCTCAGCCGCGTGAAGGAGTTGAGCCACGCTTGGGCTTTGTTCTTGATCATGTCGATGTTGCCCAGCGCGGTCTGGTAGGTTTTCACCTCCTGGTCGTACATCTGGGTGGCTTGGCCGAGGATGTTTTTGGAGGTGTCCAACTGCTGCTGCATCGTTTGGTACTGCTGATAGAGCTGCTGGAGCGAGCTGATATCAATGGTGGGAATCTGCGCCAAAGCCGGGGTGAGCAGGCTGGCGCCAGCGATTAAGGCAAGGATGGTCTTTTTCATAGGTCGTTGTTGTTGTTATTCAGTCCTTCTTCCAGTTTACGGTCTCCGGGGGGTGTCTAACCCTGCGCGGCTCGGTTCAGGGCTTCACGATGTACTCGTAGCTGCGGTTGTGGTAGGGGACGCTTTCGTAAGTTCCCTCCGGCAATGGGATCTGCCGGGTTCTGGGCCCTTTCTTGCCGTCTTTATCGGCAGGGTTGTTCAGGACCGCATTTTCGGTCCACCACTCGTCCAGGACCTGCGCCCGCCCCTGCCGTTGCCCCTCGGCATAGGACTCCTGGATCTCGCGTTGTTTGCGCTCCTGCAGGGCGTAAGTAATCCCTCCGGCCGCAACGGTTCCGACCGCCGCACCCACGGGAGCTCCGTAATCTTTGTTGATGGCCTGGCCGGCGAAGGCGCCGCCGGCGCCGCCGAGGGCGCCTGCCATAACCGTAGTGCCGTTGAAAGCCGAGGTCTGGCCGGTCTGTGCCGGTTGAGGGTAGTAACAGCCGGCGGCCATTAGGCCAACGGCCGCGGTTAATGCGAGTGTGATCGGAATCTTCATGTGACGGGTGCCGTTGCGGGTTTTTCTCCGGGTTGGTTTGGGCCGGCCTTGTTGCCAGGGCGTTGGCCCGCTTTATTGTTCTTGGACTGCGCGGGGCCCCCTCTCTTGCTCAGGTTGAGGTCGGCCGCCAGCTTCTTCACCGCCGCGTTGGCGTTTTCGAGCTGCTGGAGGTAGGCGTCGAAATTGCCCTTGGCAATGACGTGGCTGAGATATTCCTCGTCCGTCAACTCGGCGAGCCAGGAAGGCTTCACCGCTTTGACGCGCGCGACCAGCTCCTTGGGGAGCTCCAATGTGAAGGATAGTGTTTCTGCCATGAGATAGTTATGGTTGATTGGTTGATTGGTTTGATTGGTGCCTTGATCGTGTGCCTGCTCGGCTTTCCTGAAGGCATCCTCCACCATGCCGCGCAATTTTTTCTGCTGTTCCTTGGCGAAGTCGGCGTTTTCGGGCCGGACACTGGTGGTCGGGGCGTTCGTCTCTCCCGGTTTCTCTGGCGGCTGCTCCAGGGCGGGGACTGCCTTCGCGGCAGCTTCCCTGCGCTTTTCCGGAGAAGCCGCCGGCGCCGGGGTTTGTGGTGAAGCGGGGGCCAACTCCTCCGCCTCAGGGCTGTCCGGTATGGCCAGCCAGCCCAGGTAAGGGTCGTAGGCGGTCGTTTCGCCGGGAAGGAGTTTTGATTCGGCTTCTTTCTGCTCCTCTTTCTGGGCATATCCCAGCACCCGCACGCGGCTGACGTCCAGGTGGGCCGTCACGTGCCCGTTCCTTTTGGACTGGATGTAGTCGTAGTATCCTTTGGAGGGCGGCGCCAATTGCGGCGGCTGATTGTCCGCCGGCACGTAATACCTGCTGTTCTTCTGGGCGCCGGCGAGGTTCCAGTGGCCGGGTTCGCGGATCACCAGGACTTTTCCGGGAAAGACGAGATTGCCGTCATCGTTGATGTACGAAGCCGACTCCACCTCATCGATGACGGGGTTGATGTAGATCGGCTCGGGCCGGGACGGCACCTCGGCCACTCGCGGTTCACGGGCGCCTTGGGGCGGAATCACCTGCACCATCGGCTCGGCCGGCTTCAAGCTCGGCGTCTTTGCCTGGTGAGTCGCGCAACCGGTGGTCCACAGGATAGCTGCCGCGATCAGGAAGATAAGTGTCTTGTTCATAATATTCTCGGTTTACTCCAAAGGTTTCGTGGCTGATGTGCTGGGTGGCGGGCTCTGGCTGGCAGACAGACTCGGCGGGGCCTGCACGCCGGCCGGTAGCTGTATCGCCGGTGAAAAGGCCGTCGTTCCCGTTTCAGTGCGCGACGCCGGCGCCGGATTGAAAGCCGCGCCCTGCTGCTGGCTCAAGGTGATGATGTTGGGCACGGGGTTGGCCTCGAGTTTGTCGAGGAAGTCCGTGCTGCCGCCCTCTTTGCCCAAGGTCAGGTCGAGGGGGGCGGTGAGCAGCGCCCAACCGAGCGTGCCGCGAGGCACAATGGTTCCCTGAGGGTAGAGATTGTTCAGCTCCTTGGCTTTATCGGCCATGATCCCGCTTAACACCTGTGCGGTGCCGTCGAGCAGCTTGCTCTTGGCGTTCAAGGCATAGGTTTGCTGGCTGCCGACCACGGTGGTGTTGCCGGTGGGAATGATGGACTGCTGGGTCGTCACGTCTTTCAGGGCGTCCATGAAAGTCTTGACGGTGGTGGAGGCCAGCGGGAGCAACTCCAGCATCAGCGGCGATTCGGTCGCATAGCCGTCGAAGCCGGGTTCCTGCTCCAGGCTCAGAACCATGGCGGTGATGGGGTATTCCTTCCCTTGCGGGTCGATGATGGTATTGACTCGGACGTTGACCTTGTGGTTGGGGCCTTGATTGGCGGTGCCCATCAGGTGCCACCCGAACGGCAGTTGGAGCTTCCCGTTAAACTCCACGTCTTTGGCCACGGCCATTTCGACCGGCATCGAGCCTACGGAGGTGTTGATTTTGCTCAGGAGGATGACGGGAATCTTCTGTCCGCGCGGAAGGAATTTCTTGACCTCGTAGCCGGTCTTCTTGGCTTTGGCGGCTGCCGGAACATTGGTGAAGAGCAAGAGCTGGTCGACGTAGTGGTAAGTCTCCTGATCCGCTTTCGAGCTGGCGCTGCTGTCCTCGATGGTGCCGTGGCGAACGGGGTTTGTGGTCGGCTTTCCATTGGGGCTGTGAAGTGCCGGCATGTGCTTGGGATCGACCCTGGGTATCCAGTCCTCCAATCCCGTTGCTGCGGGCTTGGTCCTCTTCTCGGCGTTGGCGGCTGCGGCCTGGTTGGTGGCCTGTTCCTGTTCGTACTTCTGATAAAGGCCCTCCAGGCTCTTGCCGGGGCGGCGGTGGGTTTCAGGCAGCTCATCTTTCAACAGCAAGGGCTGCTCAACGGGGGACCCCGCCCCTCGGCGCGTGCTCTGGCTGCTGGGCGTGACCACTTTGACGGTAGGATCCTTTTTCTGGGGCAGGCGAATCACATGGAGCACATAGAGCCCGCCGAGGATAACGGCGCCCATGGCAATCAGGATCACCCCGAACCCCAAGGCCGGTTTGCCTTGGGCATTGGTTCTCGTGAGTGAGAAAATGCTGTTCACGGGTTCTGCTGGGGTTGCGCGTTTAACTGCGTCCCGGTGGCTGGCAGCCGCAATTCGAAGCGGGCGCCTTCGATGTCGATGCCGCAGCCCTGAAGGAAGATGTATTTGATGTCGGTCTGTCCCGGCAGCAGCACTTTGGTGCCTTGCTGCGTCAAAAGATAGTGGAACGTGGTGTTGGCGATGAAGGGCTCGAGCTGGGTTGCGGACAGATAAACGGCCCGGCTGGTGGGGTTATGAACTTCCACCTGCAGGATGACCACATCTTGCGGGTAATAGTGCCAGGCGCTCTGCAGGACCACCTCGGCGCCGTTCCATAAATACGTGGCCCCTTGGGGGCTGCTGCCGATGTCCTTGGCCACCACGCTCGCGTAATTCGGGTCCCGCATGCTCTGGTTGATGATGTGAATGAGGCGCGTCGTGTTAATCTCGGTGGGCGCCAGCGGCGGCACCTTGCGCAAGCTGCGGCCGGAGCCGCCTCCCTCGGCCGTGTAGGTCTTCCGGTAATTGACTTTGTCCCGGCCGACGATCAGCCGGAACGTGTAGGTCTTGCCCTCCAGGACAACGTGCATGTCCACGTCGCCCTGGGCGACTTTCGGGGAAAGCAGGAGGTAGTACTCTTTGCTGTCCGGCGGGTTGCGGCCGATGTTGATGACTTGCGTGTTGACGCTGACTTCTTCCACCGCTTTGGGGAAGATGAGCTTGGTGATCTGCTCGGGCATCAGATACACGTTCTCCACAACGCGAGCGGACAGCCGCACGCCGTCGGCGAGGCCGGATTGGTTCGCGTCCGGGCCCGAGAACGGGTCGCCGGCTAGCACGGTCCCGGCAGCGAGGAGTGAGAGGATGAAAGGAGCGGGTTTTTTCACGGTTTCCTTTTTTTGGCTAAAATAGGTGGTTACGGTTGGGCAACGGGATTTCCTGGTTCTTGCGCACGCCCAACTCGCGCTCCAGTTCCGGTTTGGAGAGTTTCTTCAGCCGTTCCTTCTCGGCCAGGAACAGCTCGTAGTAGTCTCCCGGCCGGATCTCCTCCACGCGCGACAACAGGTAGCGGTCGCCGGCGAGCAGCCAGCGGGTGCGGATGTAGATGGGTGCGCTGGCGCTTTCCTGGTTGCTGCGCTTGCTGAGCACTCCCTTGGTGACCGCGTCGAACCCTTTGGCCGGCACGTTGAGCGCCTCGAATGTCTCGACCACGTTCAGGTAAACGGTCGAGTTGGTTTGCTTGGACGCATTCTGCATTTCGGCCCGGAACCGTCCGAGCAGCTGCGGCTTGACGTTCTGCCGGACGGTCTCGAGATAATTGAAGCTCCCCTCCTGGTAATAGAGAATCTGGAGCACGTTGTTGACCAGCTCGGTTCGCGCGAGCCGGTCCATTTGCAGATTGCCGGTCGTGGTCTCAAAGATCACCCCGTTGGGCAGCTTGGCGTAAATCGGGGGCACGCGCTTGCTTTCCCGGGTGAGCACGCCCGCAACCAGGACGATGGCTCCCAGCAGCAGCGCCTGGATGATCCACAGGCGCATCAGCCGGCGGCGAACTTCGTCCGTCGGGCGCCAGGCGCGGCGCTGGGTTTCGGGCTCTTCGGACCAGAAATGGGTGTAGGGTATGGGGTCCATGATTAAGCGCCGGTGCGATCCCGTGTCTTGAGTTCAGCGTCGTAGGCCTCGGCCGCCGCTCCGTAAAATTCGTCCAGGCGCTGCACGTAATAGCCCCATTTGTTGCGGTTGGACATCGGTTCCCAGAAGATTTCCATCTGGGCGCGATACGGCTCCATGCCGCTTTTCCCGGAGAAGGTGTGGGACATGCGGAAGCCTTTGACGCAGGCCGAGACAATCCGGGTCGCCGGGTTGTAACGCCAGCGGGTGACCTCCGAGATGTAGAGCGTGTAAATAGGAAACTCGGACGGCAGGACGTTCTTCAACTGCTGGCTCATCCCCTTTTGTTGAAGCCGGAGATAGATGGCCGAATCAATGCTCCCCTCCAGCAGGTTCAGGTTGGGCATCCCTTCGGAGGACGCCTCGTTGGCGGCATTGGCAACGAAAAGGATGAAGGCTTCAGCCTGGTTCTGGTTGAAGGCATCGAACCCTTTGGCCTTGAGCAGCATCTCGGTCGAGGGTTCGGGCAGGGTCACCTGGCAACTCCGGCGCTGGCGGATCAATCCGTAAACCGCCAGCAACGCAAGCAGGATGATCACCAAGACCAGGGTCTTGAGCCTTTCCCATTGCGCCAGCCACCGCAGCCAGGCCAACGGGTACCAATGGTAATTGCCGTCTCCGACGAGCTTGGTGGGCAGCACCTCTTCCCCCTGCAACGGAGGGTTGCCCGTGGCCTCGAACTGGCGCAGGAGCATCTTCAGCGCTCCGACCTTTCTGGCGGGCTTGACCGCCTTCGGGTCCGCGACCTCAAGGCTCGCTTCTTCTTGTGCGTTTCCTAGCATTGCTTGCAGCACCGCGGTGGGTGCTCTCCCATTATATGGCGCGGTGCGGCAGTTTTGATGGAGGCACCGGCTTTGCGTCGCGCCGCTGCAGGGCCAAGCCTATAATGATTTTGGGGGCGCTCTTTTGCCTCCAGCGTGACTGCCCGACCAAAGCAACATGGAAAAGATTGAGTTCAAGCTGGACGGTCCTTCTGTTATTGGGCCCCGCCGCGGGTGCATCCTGTTGGCGCGCTTCCAGCTGGTCGGCCGGCAGCAGGAGTTGGGCTCGATCTTCTGCGATTACGGCATGCTCGCGGGACGGTCGCTCCAGCTCTTCAATTGCCGGGCCAAGACCTTTCTCCTGGATTGCCCGGTCCCCTGTGATTACGCCCTGAAAGTGGACGCCATGACCCTGCCGGGCGACCAGGTAGTGGAGATCTTCCAACTGCCAACTCCTCCCTGGTATCATCGCCTGGAGGAGGACGCTCTGGCCTTGGCGCGGCAATCTCAGGATTTGGCCGAGGACGTAGGGCTCGCCGGCCTGTTCTCGTCCCTGACCCAATGACCGTGCCTTCCCCGCGTCTCATTTTGCCCGTGAAAACCGAGTTCTTGGATGGGCTCCGGTTTCTTTGCGGGGACGGCTTGCTCGCGGAAATCAAGCAGCAGTTGGTCCCCGTGGCCCTCGATTTGATCCGCATTTCCTTGCTGGGAAACACTCATCCCCTGGAGACCTTGCGCGGCCTGGCCGACCTGCACTGGGAGGATTTGCTGGAGAACCCGCACACGCACTCGGCCGTCAACCGTTTGCTCGACCAGGTTGAGGTCCATCCGCGGCTGCAAGGCGTGGTGGAAACCCTTCGCCGGCCCGCGGTGATGCACCGGCTGCGGGTGGAGTGGCTCCATGAAAGGACGGTGGGCGGGTTTGAAAACTCGGTTCCTTATCTGCACAGGGAAGAGGAGCTGCTCAAGGAGTGGGAGCAGTTTTGCGAATCGCTGCGGGACGCTTCCGTCAACCCGTTTGGCGCGGCGGACCAGGAAGTGCAGCGGTTCCTGTCGTCTCGCGGCTCGTCTCTGTCGGAGCCGGCGCGGCGGCTTTACCGTCTGTCGTTTCTGGCCGCCTGCCGGAAGCTGTTTGTGTTTTTCTCGGGCGCGAAGGAGACCTGGGCCGGCTCCTATGCCTTCGAGTCGTTCAAGCTGGGCGGTCCGCTGGCAGATCAACTGGGCCATGCCGCCGAGGGCGCCAGCCTGCGCGGCAACCGAATAGCGTTGCGCTTCGGCTTGGTTGACCACGTTTACTACCTCAAACCCACGCTGGACCAGCTCAGTCTTTACCTGGATTGCATCAAATGCCTGGACCTGACCAGCGCCATTCAAAAGAAGCTTTGTCCGTTTATCTCCTTGGCGGCTGGCGACTTGAATTTCAACCTCATGGCCGAAGTTTTCTACCGCATTTATCTGCCGGGGCGTCTGCGAGAGATGAGTCACCCGCCGCAGCCCGCGGTGGACGAGGCGTTCCTGCGGGAATCGGGGATGAAGCCGGACTTTTTCGTCCGGCTCCGCTTCCTGCCTCTGAGTCCGGAAACGGTCGCCTTCTTCGCCGAGAAGATCGGGCGCCTGCCGCGGTTGCGTGCGTTCTTGGACCAGCCCCGCACGGCATTCGGACTGGTGCGCCAAAGACTGTATCGCGGGATTGTTGATCCCGCCCTGGGCGAGGTCGCGCAAAAGACCCTGGTTTCCCTGTGCCGGCAGTGGAACCCGTTGCTGCAGACGCCCGAAGGCGCCAAAATCCACCTGATGGCGTATGTGGAAGGCAAAGCCGCCCGCATATCCAGGAGCGACCCCAAGGCCGCGCTCGTGCGCGACCAGGTGCTGCTTGAAGAGTTGCTGCGAATTCTGACGCAGAACACCCAGTCCTGGCAGAAGGCCATGGAGCAGGACTCCTTCGTGGTGGACCGCGCCCGGGCCTATTTCATGACGGTGCTCGACCAGGCCATTGACGAGAGCGGCTCGGAAGAAACCCGGGCGGCGCGTTACCATGATGCGAGACGCGTTGCGTGCGTGGTTGTGGAATAATGCCTGGCCCGGGCGCGGCTATTCCGGCACTGCCAGTGTCAGCTGCTCGTGGAACAGAAAGCTGTCGTCACCGTGGGGGAAGGCCCGCCAGGTGACGCTGCCTTGCAGGGTGTAGACGCCATTGGCCGGCCCGTTTTTCTCCAGACGCATCGTCCCGCTCGGTATGTGCGGCAGCAGATCGTCGCTAACGGGAACGTTCGTTTCACCCACGCTCATGGTTTGGCATTTTACGATCGTGTCTGAGAGCGCCTGCAGCACGCCGGTTTTCACGTTGTCCGTGTAGACGTTTATCTTGCTGACGAGGAGGAATTGAGCGACCCCGGTGACCACCAGGCCCAAGATAATGATCGCGGCGACCATCTCCACCAGCGTCGCGCCGCTGGTTCGTTGTCTCCGGTGGAAAATGATTTTCATGTCCTTATTCTAGCGAAAAGCTTCGTGGCGCGGGTTGAAGTTGTATTCCCGAAGGTCGTGCTGGAGCAAACCCGTCTTGTTGGTCCGATGCACAGACACCTGTCGCTCCAAATCCGCGTCGTCGGCGCTGATGAACAGGCCGCGGAAGGCCGCAGTGGCGGCGCGGTAGTACAAGGGCGGCGGCACTTTCCACGAGGCCGTAACGTCCAGGCTGGGAACGGTGGCGTTGGTGGTCAGTTGCAGTGAGTAATCCCAGGTGCTGTCCTGGTTGGTGAAGGCATAGGTGAAATCCAGCGGTGCGGGTCCGCCCGCATCGGCGATCTCGTACTGGTAAACCGTGCCGTCAGTGTAAATTCCGAAGTCCGCGAATTCCTGCCCGTCCGCATTATAGAGGCGGATCAGGTTTCCGTTGATTCCTGGGAGGCTGGCCGTTTCAGCGGTGAAAGCCCAGGTCTGCCCTAGCCGGTCGTTCAGGACTCCCACGAAACGGTCGTATTGCGCGCGCTGCGGATTGGTGACCGCGCGAGAGGTCTGGGTCGCTTCTTTGGTGAGGTACATGAGGCAGCGGTAGCCGGTGACGGCGATCACGCTCAGGATGGCCACCACGATCACAACCTCCACCAGGGAATAGCCCTTTTGTCTTAATGTCTTCATTGGTCAAGCGCGCAGTTCTGGCATTTGGCGGGCGCTCATCCCGGCCCTCCCGAGCCCGGTTTCGGGTTCAGCCGTATTTCAGCCCTTCCCTTCAGTTTCAGCCGTCCGCTGCCGTTTAAGGTTCCGGCGATGTGCCGGTCGTCCTGCGACGTGATGTTGACGGCTTCAGTGCGTTCGAGTTCAAAGGGCTCCTCGGTAAGGTTGGTCACCGTGAAGGTGTCGCCCCGAACCTCGACCTGGATGGGCAGGGGCACCAGCGACAGATGGCATATCAGCTTTTGGCGGGGCGTCATCCGGCCATTGGCGTCAGGCGCCATGACAATGATCGGGAAGGTCGCGGGCGTTTTCTTCAGATCGATGAGCAGCCTGGCTCGGGCAATCCCGTTGCTGACCATGACGACCTGGTTGGTGCAGAAGAGGGTGCAGGGGTGGTCCAGTTGGACGCAGTGCGCCGGCAAATCTTTGATCTCGAGCTCGAAGGTCTGAAAAAAGGCATTGTCGTACCAAGGCGGCAGGTAGACCTCCCGGATAGAGGACCCGGTGGCGGCCAATGCCGGAAGTATGAACAGCAGCTTGAGCAACAATTTCATTGGCGGAGGATGTTGGGCCGCAGTTGCGCCGGGGGGGTATCGGCCGGAAGCAGTTCCATCTGCCCCAGCCAGGCGGCATGCAGCCGGGGCATTTCGATCTTCTGCAGAGTCCAGTCGGCAGAGGTCAGCTGCCGCGCCAGATGCAGCGGTCTGCCGGATGGCTTGGCCGGGTCTTGGGGATGGTTCATCTCCAGGTTCCACCCGAAGGTCTGCTGATACGGCAATGGATTGATGAAGACATCGACCGTGGCCCAGAGGCCCGGGGTCAGCTCCCGGGTTTCCAGCTCCACCTCTTTCGGGGCGTCGAAGAGGGAATCTGCTTTCGCATCGATTGGGCAAACCCAAACCAGCCGCCCCTTTCTCAGAAAGAGCCTGGCCAGAGGCTTGTCGCGGGGATCGGCGATCCGGCCCCAAAGCACCAATACTGGCTCGTTGTCCCGAGCGTTCAGCGGTAGCACATGGAGACGCAGCACAAACGCGCCGGACGGCAGTGAAAAGGCCCCGGGCCCCTGTGTTATCAGGGGAAAAAGCGCGCCCTGGTAGGTTAACCCGGATAGCTCCAGGCGATTGGCCTGCCAGGCGCACCCCTGCCAGCGGGCGTTCAAGTGGTCAATGATTTCGGCTTCGGATTTCCATGCACTGGTAAACAGGCACAGAACGCAAAGCCACATGCGTGTCCAGGTAGTCATAGTAGCGAAGTCGCGCCAGTTGTTCGTCGTCGAGTTTTCGAGCGTGCAGCTCCCTCCAGTAATCTCCGGGCTGAAGCTTTTGATCGCAGCGCAGCTGGAGATAATTTTCAAGCGCCTCACCGCTCAAACAGGCCGGGACTTGATTCGTCCCCTTGGGCGTCAGGATGTTGACGCCGCCTTTTAGGATTTCGGGATCCACATAAGTCTCCGGCGCCCGCCGCCTGTTCCTGTCCACATAAAGCGGCAGGCCGTTGGTGGGCTGGCAAGCGGTGTAGCTCTTCTTCAAGACATCGGCGTGCAGGGTCAGCTTCTTCTCTCCCAAAGTGAGCAAGATCGCGCTGGTTTCGGCGACCGCGTTGGTTGGGGTGCTCTGCAGCTTGTTCTCGATGCAGGAAATGCCGGACATGGCCCGTAGCCACAGCAGCGGCTGCTGGCTGGCGCGAAAGATCGCGATGGCTTCGGCTTTGTCCCGGGCCAATGCTCGCGGGATGCTGTCTCGTTCGGTGCGAACGTCCCCGACCGTCACGGGACTGGCGGCGGCACCCAGGGCGAGGCTACAGCCGATTAAGCTCAACGTGCGATATGCGAATGTCGTAAACACGGTCCGGTCCTGGAGGGATGGTGGTCGGGTTTCGGTTGACAGTGAATTGGGTGATCCGGGGGTCGGTGACGGAAAACCACTTGATCCGGTGCGAGTAGGTGAGTTGCCCGTTAATGACGAGCCCCGCGGGCAGCAGACCGGGCGGCCGTTTGATGCCGTCTTCCACGACGAGGCGGCCGTTGAAAACCGGGGCCGGTTCCGGGGGCGCCGGGGCGTTGGTTTTCGTCCAGCCCAGCGTCTGGTAGTTGAACTGGATGGTGCGCTGCACAAAGGTGTTGTTGTAGAATATTGGATCGGCCAGTTGAATGTCCGCGTCGCTTCGGTTGTCGGTCGGCGTTGCTTCATACTGCTCCTGCAGCGCGGAACAGGTGGTGGACTTCCACGCCCCGAAGTTGTTCGGGTTCCAGTTTCCGCTGGCGTCGTAGCGATCGCTGTTGGCGCTCTGGCCGTCCCGGATCTGCAGGCCGAGATAGGGCTCATAGTTGATGCCATTGCTCCAGTTGAGCCACAGGTAATCCCGCCAAGTGCCGCCCAGCGGGTGCATTTCGGAAGGATCCACGCTGCTCAAAGCGGGTCCGTTCGTGCCCAGGCAAATGCGGTCGCCTGTCGCCTGAAACAGGTCGATCGCCTCGCGGTATTTCTCCACGTAATTGGTTCGGATGCTGATGAACGCCTTGGCGAAGGGCAGAGTTTGGATGTTAGCCTCCGTGACCTGCGGGAACGGCACGGGCAGGTTGGTCGGCGTCCACTCAATGAGCAGCGCCCCAATCGCGTAACTGCCGGTCAAAGCCGGGAGCAGACTGTTCAACTGCGGGATTGGGTCCTGGGTGAAGGGTTGGACGATCTGGGTCTGGTTCGTGATGACCTGCAGTGCGCTCAAAACGAAGTTGCCCGGAATGGCTGACACGGGATTGGGCATGTGATCGTCGCCCCAGCTGGCATCCAAAGCCGTCATTTGCTCCGCGTCGCCCAGGCCGCATACCTGCTCCTCGTAAAACCCGGCGTAATTGTAGCGGCTGAGCATGTTCGTGTAGATGTTCTGCGTGAGGTTTGTCGCGCTGTCGGTGAGGAACGAAACCAGCGGCTTGACGGTGCTGTTGAGATTGGAGATGGCCAGATAATCGAGAAAATAGTTTTCGCCCGCCGCATTCGGCGCGTACAGCGGGCTCAAGGGATCGGAGAGCGCACTCGCCTGAATGTTGCTGGCCCATTGGTAAAGTTGCTGGTGCAGCAATGCGTATCGCTGATGCTCCACGAACACCTGGTTGGTGGCGTCCAAGGTCACATCGGACCGGGTGACCAACCGAAACTCGTTCGTGGCAAGAATGGCCGGGGCCACGATCCGCTGGCTGCCGGCATAGTTGGTGATCGCCAGAACATTTGCGTCTGGAGGGACGAACCCAATGTTTCCCTCGACCTTCAACCGGGCCAGATTGGTGTTCACGTCGCCGGTGAAGAAGACGCGAACGGTTGGCGGAAAGGTTAGGTTCAGGGGCGCGCCCGGGGCGGCGAGGACTTCCGCGTTGGTCACGACGAGGGTCGGGATCGGCAACGCGCCCGAATAGGGGGTCTGGATCGCGTAGCAGTTCCTCGCCGGCCGCTCCGCCAGGTATCCGGCCAGGTCCAGGACAGCGACCAAGTTTCCGGCCAGTTGAGGGTCCGGGTCGTACAACGGGTTGTTCTGCGAGATCTGCACCGGCCGATAGGAGGGGGTGGTCCAGTCCGGCGACCAGTCCATCGTGCGCAGGAAGTTGGCATACTGGTCTTCGGAGCTGCTGTTGAGGGCCGTGTCGGTGGAGTCGTGCAAGCTGCCCCACACCTCGTAGCTGTTCCAATCCGGCTCTGCATCGGGGTAATCCCCGTTGAAAGTGAGCGCGGCTTGCGATGCCGAATTGGAGTACTTGGCAACGCCCCCGCCCGTTGTGCGCCACAGCCGCTGGTTGGAGTCGGCGGTGCTGGCGTCGGTCAAGAAGGCTGTGGCCCCGCCGGCGGCGGTAAATCCTCCGGAATAGAGGCTGCCCACATAGGCGTACACCCCTTGATGATCGGTATCGGCAGCGTCGCGTGTGAGCTGGACGCTTTCCCGATGTTGGCCCGGGTTGAACACGGCCCATTCCGTGACCGGTATGGCGCGGATCTGGACCGTGTAACGGGCGCGATAATCCGGGTAGCCGGCGAGCGTGGCCCGCGCCGTGATGTCGATGTAGAAGTTGGTGCGGTCCGTCCAGAAATCCGGGTAAAGCGGGTCCATGGGGTTCTTGCTCAGCCCGTTGGCAGCCACCTGGCGGGTGGAAATGGTGTTGTTCTCCGGGAGCACGTCGTTGGTGGCCGAGAGCGTCACCGTGTAAGGGCCGGAGACCGACGGCGCCTGGCCCTGGAGCCATTGCTGGAGATCTGCCCCTCCGTAAGCGCCTTTGGTTTCGAACACCCGATCCAACTGGCTTAATACCCTCGAGGCGGCGGAATCGAGGGCCAGGCGGGCCTCGATATTGCCTTCTTTGGCCCGCGCCTCGGAGAGCCGATGCTGCGCGCTGTGGATGGCGAGGGACGCCGCCACGCAGACCAGGACGGCCAGCACCAAAGCCCCGACCAGGGCGAAGCCTTGCTGTGATGGGGACAGGCGGGGTTTCACGGGTAGTCTCGTTTCAGCTTGAGCGGCTTGGCTTCTTCCTCGCTCTTGGGCTCCTGCTTGCTGGTGTCCTTGTTGCCCGGATAGTTCATTTCGTAGAGGTACTGGGGGAAATTGCTGCCCGGCACAGGCGTCAGGCCCACCATGACGATCGCGGCGAAGATCAGGATGAAACCGATTTCGCCTGGTCGCAGGCTCTTGCTCTCCAGACGGGTCTTGATTTGCCGGAGCGTGGTGAGCACGAAAACGACGGCGGCGCACGCCAACGCGAACGATGTCTGGTAATCGTCCGTGTAACGGACTTTGGGCCAGCGCACCGTGGCGTATTCGAGCCAAAGAAAGTGCACCACGGCTATCCCCAGGCCAAAGAACCCGCAGAGGACCGCATTGAGCACCAGGATAAACATCCACTTTGCTGCCGCCGGCATATCAATTCCATTTTAGGTCCGGGAACCCGGCTTCGCGGATAGATTCTGGTGGACCAAGCAAAGGTATTCCGGGTACTGCACAAGCCTCTGGAGTCGTTCCCGCGTTTTTGAAGTGTTCGCCCCATTTTTTGGCGGGGAGCCGGGTATCCATTCTATAATGGGGTATGCGACTGAATAACTCGACGCCGGACAGAGCCGTCAGCCCGCACATTTACAACTTGCTCGACCAGCGGCTGGCGCAGCAGGGGGCTCCCCTTCACCAGCTCATCAGGACCTATGCCGCAGCGGTCCCGGCCCAGCCCGCTTCACCCGAGGAACTGCTGAATCAGCTTACGGCGGTGTTGGGCAAATGGGCGGCAGACCCCGCGCAGCGCGTCAAACCCGAGACTGCGCTGGCCGAAGAACACCTGCGGTTGATGGACGACATCAACAAAATCCAGGGGCCTGAGGGAGCGTCCCGTTTGGAGGCCACCTTGGTCCGTGTGGTAGCCAACCAATTTGCCCGCAACATGGGATCGGCTTTGCGCATTCCGGATGAAAGCAAGCTCATCTGCCTTTCGGACGTGAAACCGGGCAACGCTTATTCGGCGTTCGCGCAACGCACGGCGCTGATCGGCATTCAACCGCATGAATGGGCCAAGCGCTGGGTTGAATCCCAGCGGGATCTCTTCCGCAACAAGCCCAGCGATGCCGGATATTTGCGGCTGGCCCAACGTCTCTCCGGCGCTTGGCCGCTTGAACCGGGCAAGGGGACGCGTTTCAAAGGGCGCTGGCGAGCTTTCTGGACGGGATTGCCGCTTCCACGAGCCAAAGCCATGCGGTCGTGGTTCAGTCCTCGTTGCTGGAAACTTTCGCGCGGGCGATTCGGCATCAAGCACGGGATTTGGGTCTGGACCGGCCGGCCGCCCCTTCGCCGGCCATGTCGATGAGTTAGGGGTCCCTTGGGCTAACGTGCTTCTGTTTCTACTGCCGCGCTGCGAGTTCGGCGTAAAAGGTCTTCTCTTCCTGCTCGGCTGCCCTGCGGTTGCGGGCCATCTGTTCGGCAGTCAAACCCTCCAGGTTGGCTGCCATCTCCCTCAGTTGCTCGGGCGTGAACGCCAGTATGACGTGCGCGCGGCCTCGGATGCCGGCCACTGACCTCAGGGCGGCATCGGAACTGTCATTCAATTCGGGGTCGAGATGCACAGCTTCGGTGACCGGGTCATAGCTGATGACCAAAAAAGGCTGCCGTTGCGGGCCGGCGGTGCGAACCTGTGGCGGAGCCGTTTGACTGGCGCGGAATGCTCTTTCTTCGAGCTCGGCCGTTCGGCGGTTGAATGCAATTTGCTGCGGGGTCATCGCGGCCAACAAGTCCGCCATCAGGCGCATCTGGCCGGGTGTCCAGGCAAGCAGCACGTCGGCGGCCTTCCGCATCCCGGCCACGGCCTTCATAGCGTCCGTTGCGCTTTCGGCCCATTCACTATCCAGGCTGATTCGCCGGGTCGGCGGCTGGAAGCCGATGACGAGGTAGCGTTCCTTCATCGCATTGTGTGTTTGGCTATCAAACCGGTGCCTGCGGCGCAACCAGCATCCGCCATACCGGCTGGTTCTTCATAACCCCGACAAAAAAGGCGCCACGGGCCTCTCCGGGCGGGCTGAGCGCGGTTACATCACTAACTCTGGAATTTCGGCCGGTTTGGGAGCAGAGGGGGCTTTGGGTTTTGGGACCGCCATGTCGGTGTAATTTTTGACCGGAATCCCGTTGATCGCCGCAAACGAGAGCAAGCTCGGTTTGACGTCGCTCACGGCCACAACTCGCACGGCTTGGCCTTCGTCTTGTGCCAACTCATGGCCGTCACGGCCCTGGCGCAGGGCCAGCGCCTTGCCGCGGATGATTGGCCGCACCGCATACACCCCC
Organism: uncultured Verrucomicrobiae bacterium; assembly: GCA_963822005.1. Lineage (GTDB taxonomy): Bacteria > Verrucomicrobiota > Verrucomicrobiia > Limisphaerales > UBA8199 > PALSA-1440. The sequence goes on from CAWGGD010000043.1 coordinate 22,570, forward strand.
GCCACCGACTTGAGCACCGTCAGCATTGTCTCTTGCAGTTTCATATCCAGGTCTTCTGTCCCACATTTGTGCAGGTCCTGCCCCATTATAGGGCGCGACCTGAATCGGCGGCTCAGGGCATTGGATTCGCAGGGGATTTGTCCGGCAAGCCAGGGGGGATAAAAACGGCCCGGCCGGACGTAAACCATGCCGCCCGCTTTATACTGAGGTAATGCAGCGGTGTGATTCAGTCCCCGTGAAAGCTGGACCGGGCTCGGCGGCCGAACCGGCGCGCATGGACGTCTTCACCCGCAACGTGCAGTACATGGTGTCGCAGGTTGCCGGCGAACACGCTGCCCGGACGTTCCAGATGCTGCAGGCGACCTTCCCTGGACTGAGGAACTTTGATCAGTTGCGCACGTTTGCGCGGCTTTACGTCTCCACCGGACTGAAGCCGTTGCAGTTCCGGCCGTTGCCCTCCGAGGTTGACCCGCAGCGTTTGAAGGGGGAACTGGCCTTGCGTTTCCACAACGGGATGATCGTGCTCGCGCCCGAGGAGCGGATTGTCTGTCGCGGCGCGGATGCCTATGGCCCGTTCGACCCGGTCCGCGCAGCGCGCTTCTCCCGGCAACTGAGCGCCGAGTCCCCGACCAACGATGACCAAGGGCACACGCTGGACCCGGAGGCTTGCGCTCCAGCGGCGGTTGGGATGTTTCCCCTCGATCTTTCCTGAAAAGGGTTCGCTTTAACCCGGTGGGAGGCTCTGCGGGAATAGCCTGAAAGCCCTCGCGCAGGCTTGGTCTTACGCGCAGCTCACTGCCGCGTTTTGGACGAGCAAGCCCAAGCCAACCAGGAGCGTCACCAGAGCGAACCTTCCGCCCGGCGGCTTGCTCTTGTCTCGTCGCAAGGGGTTTTGTTCGAAGATTTCCGGATTCAGCGTCAGCCCGTATTTTTCGAACCTGGCGGTGGTGTTCTGCCGCGCCTTTTGAACCTGCTCTTGAGTCGGGGTCTCGGGTGCGATGCTCAGGAACAGCGAGTCCTTGTGAAAATCCGAGCGTCGTTCGAGTGCTCCTGTCCCGTTACGGTAACAATAGCCGGAAGGGGTGTTTTCCCGGATGATCGGCTTCACCAGCGCCAGGAAGAAGTTTTCGGCCTGCCAGGTTTGGCCCCGGTGGTAGAGATGAATGTTGAAACTCGCGGGATGGCTGTCGAACTCCGTATGGACAAACACGCGCGGCTCCGGCACGGCTTCGAATATTTTCGGAAAGGCGTGCAGCAGATCCGTGAGTTGCGAGCGCAGCGCCTCCTCGGAGCCCGTCTTGAAAGCGATGGGAACGGTGCGAGGGTCTTCGCGCTGGTAAGGATCAGAAGAAGGCGCGTTGTTCTTCAGATAAGCCTCTTCCGCCGTTTGCAGCACGCCCTCGATTTGCATGTCGGCCAGCGAGACAATCTGCTCGTTGACCTCGAATTCCTGCCGGTAACGGTGGTCATGGATCTTGAGTTTCCCCGGAGCGTCCATGTCGGGAAAGATGATGTCCACGTCCTCTTTAAGATGCACAATGCAGGTTGCGGCTCCCGGAGGGAGGTGTTTTTCCCGGATGGAGCCGAGGGTCAGATGGGGTTCGATGTCGCTCCGCTTGCCTTCCTCGCGCACGGTGGTCCGGCTCGGCGCGAAATCCTCGACCAACTGCTCAACCAGGATGACTTTTTTCCCCTGTTGCAGGCTGAGCTTTCGCCAGAATGTTGGCGCCTCGATAGGTTCTCTTAACCGGTTTTCCATTTTGTTTCGTGCAGCCATTGACGGAAGCATTCTCTCGATATAGCGCTCTGGTTCCTGCGGCATTTTAGCTCTGACGGTACCCTCACAGCAATAGTGGTTTCTCTGGCGGTTGTAAAATCGGAAGCCAGTGCTATTCATTTGCGTTCTTCCTTGGTCGTCAGCGAAAAATCCGGTTGGTCCCAGGTGTCCGGCTTTCCTGGAGGAGGGCAGCCGGCCGCCACCCAGCGGATGTTCTCCATGTAGCCCCCGGAGAAACCGCTAAATTCCGGTTTCCGGTCGGGAGCGATCTCCAGCGTGTGCAGCGTATCGTCTCCCCCGTGGCGGAGACCCGAATCCGCTTTTACCCGCTGGATGATCGCCTCCTCGATTTCCGCGGCTGCCTCCGAGTCAAAGGGGCCGGCCACCACCTCCAGCGATACTCCGCCACAGTCTTGGACCAGGTAAACTTGGCTCTTCACGGGATCAAAAGTCTGGTGATTTCGCGCGGGATTCGTTTTTCGTAGGTGCCGGCCGGCAAAGGCAGGAACGTCAGTCGGGCGAGCTTGCGGCTGCCCGCCTGGTCGCGGGTCCGTCCGGTGACGAAGCGCAGCTGCTGTCCGTTGAACTCGCATTTCTCAACTTCCACACGCGTAAGTCTCTTTTTGCGGCAGGCCATTTCCTGCCTTTTTGTTTCGCGCCGTTCGGGCCGTCGCCCCTGGGAGATTTTCCAGGAAGTCCCGCATCACAGCGTCCGTTTCCGGGTCGCGCCTTGCGGCGGATCCAGTCCGCAGAGGTTGCTAGGAATTCGTAGCAAGGCAAGTTCCTTTTCCCAATAGGGTCACGCGCACACTCGCGCATGGCCCGAACCAAAACACCTGCCAACGTCGTAGGACCGCAAGTCAGGAAATTGCGCAACAAACTGGATTTGACCCAGGAGGAACTGGCCGCTCGCTGCCAGTTGCACGGCCTGGATATCAGCCGGGGGACTCTCTCCCAAATTGAAGCCCGGCTTCGTCGCGTGGCGGATTCGGAGCTCTTCCGGCTCTCCGCGGTGCTGAACGTTTCCACCGACGATTTGTTCCCGTCCGACATGCGCAAAGAGCGGGACAAGCTGCGGACCAGGCAGGGGAGCGGCGGCTGATGCCCGGGAGCGCGGGCTTTCCCTGCCGGCGCTCCGAATCGAATCCGTTCCGAGATCCAACCCCTTGACGCCCGCTGCGGCCTCGGCCGCCGAAGCCGGGCGCGGCTCCGGAGGCTCCGGGGCTTCCCTTTCTGCGCCGCCAAACGGCAAGGCAACCAATCCGGAAGACGAATCCGGCATCGAGTTCCGTAAGTTCACATTTTTGAACTACCTTTAGTGAGTGTTGCTGTCAACCATCGAATCTCACCCTGCTATGAGTGGAACAAGAATCGGCATCGATCACGTTCGGAAAACGATTGCGAGAGCTGCGGCAAGCCTGCCGGTGGACGCAGGAAAAGGCCGCGGAAGCTTGCGGCATCGGATATAAACTCTATCAGCTCTACGAGCTCGGGATCAAAAGAAACCCCGGTTTGGCCACGCTCGAGAAGATTGCCAGGGGCTTCGGGCTTGGGATTCATGAATTGCTGGCCCCGGCTCCCTTGCCCCGGACTCGCCCCCGCAAACCGTTTGCCGCCTCAAAGGCCAAGCCCGAACCCGGGAAACGGCAGGCCAAGAGAAAACGTTAGAGAGAACTACCGTGCGGTAGTGGCGAGGGCGGCTGGGTCATCGGCAATGCTCGGTTGGGCAGGACCACACTGCGTCGGGCAACGATCTGGATTTCGGCGCTCGTCCACTAGCTGGCGTAGCACCTCTTCCAACACCGTGCAAACATCCGATACAGCAGCACGAGCGGGAACGCGCAGACGAGGCTGATTGCAAACGCCAGGATGATCATCCAAGCAAGAGCCCGCCAGGGGTCTGGGAAGGGGTTGTCTGCGCCGATGTCGCTCGTGAAATACACATAGAGGCGCCAAATGACCACAGGCATTAGGATTGGGCCCAGCAGAAAAACGCTGCAGAGGATGGACAGCACTGGATGCTCTTTCGCGTCGGACCAGGACGACTGTGAGGCCATGGGATGGTCTGTCGCGAAAATGTTCATTCGTGCCATTAAAGACACATGGACCGGGGGCCTATGCGGAGGGCCAGGTCAGCTTGCCGTCGGGCTGAGTTGACATGCCGGCCTGTGTCAGGCGTGCGACGACGTCGTTGACCGCCGCGTCGGTTGCCCGGGCGTTCAGTTGGCCCTTGATGAAGGCGGTCAAGGTTTTGAGTTTGCGGGGCCTGGAGTCTTTTCGGTTGAGGAGGCTGTCGGCGACTTTTTGGATGCGATCCGGGGATGAAGGGGCCTGCGGTGATGCAAGCCCTGGAATGTCGCTGAGTGATGGCAACCGGTGGCAGGTGATGTTCTGGGTCTTGAGGTGCTTGATCAGTGGGTCGAACCCGGTGTCTTTAGAAACGATAAGGAACGTAGCGCCAGGGGACTCGGCGGCGAGGCGGCCGATGTAGTAGGCGATGTGGAAATCGAGGGCGTTGCGGCCGGTGCCCTGGATGCGGACGTATTCGGCATCCGGCCCGAGGGGTTGAAGCTCGGCGGCGAGGTCAAATGGGATTTTGGTCTGGTTGGCTCCGCAAAAGACCTTGGTCTTGAAGGGGCGTCCGCGCAGCGAAGTCAGGTCCTTGGGCTGAACGTTCTCGAAGTCGATAAGGATGATGCTCGTTTTCAATTGGCCGGCGATCGGTTCGGCGCGGATGGTACGCCTGGCCCAGTGTGGTGACAACCGGATTTGGGGTTTTGCCGCGCAGCCCCCTTGGGGAGGAAAGCGAACCGGGTCAGCGAGGCGAATGACGGCGCGAGGAGTGCCAGCGCGCACGGGCAACGAAACGCGATCTAAGCAAAACGCTGCAACCCGGCACGCATAACGCCCTTATTTGACAAACACGTGCTGAGGTTCTTTTGGGGGTCTGGCAGCGCGGAAAATCTCACATCGTCCCGTGGAGAGTTGGCTGCCGGCACAGTTTCGTTGAAAGCCTGTCGCGGGTCGCCATCTATCAGCGCAAGAACGTGCTGGCGTATCTGCGCTTGCACCTCTTCAAGTGTTTGGGTGCCGTCGATGACGCGGAACCGTTCCGGTTCCCCGGCGGCGATCTCATCGTAGCCTTCCTGGACGCGGAGGAAGAACTCCCTCTCGGCAGCTTCGAAGCGATCGAACTTGAAAGGGAGTGCAGCATTGCGCCGCCTGCGGCGCTCTTCGCTGACCTCCACGGGAATCCGGAGCAGGAAGGTTAAATCGGGCTTGGTATCGCCTACTGCGGCATCAACAACCTGCCGCACCAATGAAAGATCTAAACCGCGCCCGTAGCCCTGATAAGCGCAGGTCGAATCGTAGAAGCGGTCGCACAGGACGATTTCGCCATGCGCCAGTGAAGGGCGGATGATCTTCCGCACCAACTCGGCGCGGCTGGCGTTCATGAGGAGCAGTTCCGTAACCGGATCCATGCCCATGCAATCGGGCTGGTGCTTCAAAACACGACGAAGTTCCTCGCCGGTCGGAGTGCCGCCGGGCTCGCGCAGGCTGCAAACCGTGCAGCCGCGCTCCTGCAGCCAGGGAACCAGGCGCTGAACCTGCGCGCCTTTGCCGGTGGCTTCGGTTCCTTCGAACGTAATGAGGAGTCCCCTCATGGTCGCTCCATTGTAGGGCTTTGGAGGGTGTGGCGAGGTTCCTGTTTTGCGGCCATTTCCACCAAGTCCGCCCCGATGCGGCAGAGCGCATTGTGATAGTCCTCGCTCAGATGGTCCGAGGAGTATTCGTGGCCGAACTCATGAATGAGGAGCGTATTGATTCCCTTGCGGTTGCGCGCCAAGGAGAACCATTTGCGCCCAAGCCGGCCGACGTTGAAGGTGAGCCGCCCGGGTCCGTAGGTGGCCGAAAATGGCCAGGCAGCGTCGTTGGCGAAGGTCACGCTGATCTCGCGCTTCAGAACCTCCCGGGCGATGGCCATCGCGTGCTGTTCCACCTCCCGCATCTCGAGTGTGATCTCCTTGAACAGATTCAGCGGCGGCCCCTCGGGGCTGTAGGGCTTGGGTGACGGGGTGACCTGGCCGGCCGGCAGGATGGCCTGAGCGCTCTTGGAATTTTTCCAGGCCCCCGAGCTCATCATTGAGCCGGTGACGACGGTGTAGCCCTTGGAAACGGCCAATTTGTTGGCTTCAGGATCCGAGGGGTCGTACGCCACTCGTTTCTCGGAGAAACGCCGATCCAGGTATGTCTTTACGGCGCCGGGCGTGCAGTCTTTTTCAGCCACGACTTGTTCTATCCACGGGCTGTTGATGTCCTCGGCCGTGATTTGTTCGTGCAGGTGGTTGAACACGGCCAGCCGGAGATCCCGCAGGAACGAGGGGGCCACACCCTCGCGGTCGAGTGTCAGTGGGATTTTCTGCGCGACGTCGTAATGCCATTTGTCGCCGGTCTGCACGATGGGGATGCCCATTTCATAGAGCATTGCGGGCTCGCCGGGCAACGGCTCGTGCAGTTTGACCTCGGTTTGGCGTTCCACCCGCCGGAGGAATCCTGCGGCATTGGATTTCTCCGTTTGAAGCCGGGCTTGGAAAGTGGCCATGGGCGGACGGGCCGCGATGCTTTCGCCATTGACCCGGGTCAGAATGCCGGCAGGCGGCAAGAGCTTCCTGGTCCAGGCGAGGGCCTCTTCCATCTCCGCCTTGGTCATTTGCACCACGCAGCGGATTAACGAACCCTGGTCTCGCTTTTCCGGCAGTTCACGGCGGCCGGCCTGATCGAACATCAGCGTCCCCCGGGTAGTGCAGATGCGCGCACAGTCGCAAAGGGCGAGCACCAGCTTTTCCCCGACGTCGAAGCGGCCGCGTTTCGTTGGATCCGCCTTCTTGTCTGATTCCTTGAACAGTGTGTAGGCGTGGGCCAAGTCGCTGAATCCATTTGGTGCGTTGTCCTCGACGATGAGCAAGGTCCTGCCGCGCGCCGCCGGCTTCAAAGTGACTTCAACCTGGGTGGCGCCTGGCGCGTCCCATGCGTTTTGGATCAGCTCCAACATGGCAAACGCCTTGCCGCGGCGGCCAAGGACTTTGGCCAGGCCATCTTTATCCACTGTAAACCAGTCCCTCATGCTCTTGTTTTGTTCACTTGTGTTTGGCTTGTGCCCCGAACACCGCCGGAGCTTTCGGGTGAAAAAGTTTCTGCTAGCTCCTGCCGATAATCACGCACGGTATCGTCTCGCTTCCCACCTTCTCATGCGCGCTCAGCCGGTGGTAGCCCTCGAGCAAATCCCAGCCTCGGCGCCGGCAGATGAGCGGCGGCAGGGGATGCCCTTTCCCCAAGAGCTGGCGGTAACACTCCACTTTGACGGGTATTTCATAACTGCCCTGCAGGTTGTGCCGCAGGTATTCGAACGGTATCCGCCGCCAGCGGAAAAGCCGGTTGCGTTCGAGGGTGTTCAGGCTCCCTGGACAAGTAATCTCGTTCGCTTCGTAATACGAAATTGCCCATTCTTTCAGCGCGGCCGCACCGGTCTTTTCATTGAGGTCCCCAAAAACAGGTTCGCCCGGTTTTGGGCCGAGGACGCCCTTGGCCATCAGGCAGGCGGCCAGCTCCGCAAGAGGCAAACGGAGCAGTTGACGTGTTCTCCGGGCGAAAGCGTGCTCATCAATCGGCTGGCCGCTACGGAAGCGTTCCTGGCTGTGGGTGCCCTGCCCAAAGTAACCGAACGATTTCAGCTTGAGCCGCATTTCCCGCTCGATCAGCCGGATGATGTAGTGGAGGTTTGATCCGCCATCCAGCGTCCCATCGTGAACGAGAACATAAGCCCCGTCCTCCCGATAGAAGCGGATTGTTTCGTCAGCCGTTGGTCTCATGTCGGCCTTGCAGCGCCTTCACGGCCCCAGCCTCCCCATAGGCCTCAAGCAAGTAAATGAGCTGGCTGGCGCGACCTCCGTTGTTGACCCGGGCAGCCTGTTCTTCCGCTGTGGTGATCAGGCGCTCCTGCTGCTTTTCTTCGGACACCTGATTCAGCCTCCGGTTGCCTGCCTGAGCCGCTTCATGGATGACTTCGTCCAGGTCTTCCTGCGTGATCTTGAGTCTCTCGCACTCCTTTTCGATGCGGGCGAGCGCCTCCTTCAGGTCATGAGCGAGAAATGTTTCGACCTGCTTGCGCCGCGGTTTACTCCAAAACGGGTGTCCCTCGTTCAGACATTCGCCCGACGCTGCAAACAGGTCCCAAAAGCGATTCCTCCCGTCGTTTTGTTGGACGACTTCGACCGTCCCGAAGCCGGGGATGTGGTAACTGGCGACTGTGGTCATTGGGAACGTTGTTTCACGGCCTTATAATGGGGTATGAGTAAAACGCTGCTGAACATCCTCAAGGCCTGCGCCAAAAAGCTGCGGTCCATGCTCGGTGTGCTGAGCCGCGTGGCTTAAGTTGAAATCCGCCCGAGTGATCTGTTCCCTTTCCATTGTTCAGCGAAGCTCTTCATCGCGGTTGCGCCATGGGAGGATGGGCTAGGCAAAGGCGAGTTGTGTCTCCCGCTGCCGTTGCACCTCCTCCGCAGGCTGCGGGATATGAACGCTGACCTTGTAGCTGTCTGTGCTGTAACCCTCGAACAGTTTCTTTCCGTGACCCGGTCTCGCGTACTGGCGCCTGGGCGGCTCGTGCCATTCCAGCCTTGCGCCATGCCGCTCGATGATCCTGGTGATTCGGGCCATGAGCCCGTGCAGCGGGATTTCAAACTCAATGCGCCGGCTGAGGTAGTGGTGCCCCTCCAAGCGGTTGCGCAATTCGATGAAGAGGTTGAAGCTGCCATACCCGTTATCGTCATCAACAACCGCGCTCTTTATCCCTTGCAGTTTTGTGATTTCACCCGCGATTTCCGATGCCCTGTGGCGTTGGGCCTGCGTCGTCATCAGCAAATTTCTGTGACGGCGTTTTAACGCCAAGCGATGCGCCGGTCCCACGCCGGTCTCTGGCGCGTCAGCGCAATAGGAAGTACAGCGCCACTCCAATCGTAAGGATTGCGCCCACAAGGACGATGCAAAGAGCCTTCCCCGTTTGGTAACGTTCGTAGGCCTCCTGGTGAGCCAGGCAGGTCTGAATTAAGCGGTCGCAGCCGGCCAGCAGGTCGTCCACACGATTACCCAAGTCGTGAGCATCCTGCAGGCACTCGGCAACCTCATCGCGGGTGGTTTGGCCGGTCGCTTCTCCCCACTCTGGACTGTTCATGCCCGTCATTTGGGAAGTGCCTTGGTCGAGGAGTTGCCGTGTTTCGCGGAGGATCCCTTGGGTCTCCACCACCAGCATGACGGCTTCCTGCGTGGGGAGTGTCTGCCACTCAGCCTCGACCCGTTTGAATTTATCGACGGCTTCCTGGTATTTCCGGCAGGCGGCGTTGACGAGGCTGGCTCCAGTCACTACTGGAGGTTGGGCAATGGCGAGAGTCATGGCGTCTTTCTTTCCGACTCCGGCACCCCGTCGCACGTTGCCACGGGTGGGCCGTTTCCCCATTATAGAGCCGTCCGTGTTGTTTTTTTCGGGTCAAATGTGTCTTGAATCGTGTTCGTCTTTCACGCGGTAGCCACTCGCCTGCCGCCTGAAGTTCACCGTGTTCTTTTTGACGTAAGCCTCAAACACGTCATCGGCCTTCATGCCAAGCACCTGCGCCAAGCTGATCACGAAATGGAAAAGGTCCACGACCTCAACCCGCGCATTTTGCGCGTCAAACTTCTGGTAGTTGGCCCACCATTTCCACGGAACAGTGTCGATGAGTTCGGCGATTTCCTGGGTCACGGCACGGGAGTAGTTCAAGATCCATTTGGTCTTCTCTTTCTCGCTCATACCCTCCACACGCACGCCGATGCGTTCGTTGAGCGCTTTCTGCATGTGGAACATTTCGTGCAGTTGGTCAGGGCTTTCCATGGTGGGATGTTGTTGGCCTTTCACCCAAGTTTTCGCGGCGAAGCGCCGGCGCGGGGCGGGGTCTTGTTTATTCGCAAGAGAACGTAAAACGCTGCTAGCCACAACCGGAACTTTCAGCGCAACCCGGGCATTGGTAGCACGCCCCGCTGCGTACCATAATTGTGCCGCAGTTCTGGCAGGGCGGTGCGTCGGATTGGAAATGAGCCATCGCGGCGTTCAGTGCTCGGACTCCTTTGGTTTTGGCCTCGGTTTGATGGCCATTGTTCCCGGCATCGACGGCGCTGGCGACCAAGGCCGGTTCCATGGCCGGTGTCGCCGCCCGCGGATAGGTGTGTTTGAGGCGGTTCACGGGGATAGCCTCGAGATCCCCACTTTCGTAGCTGGGGATGAAAGTGATGCCGAGCCAACGGAAGATGTAATCGACGATTGATTTGGCCATGCGGATCTGCGGATTCGCAGTGTAACCCGATGGCTCGAAGCGTTGGTGGGCGAATTTCCGCACGAGGTCCTGCAGCGGCACTCCGTATTGCAGCGAGAGGCTGACCAGAGTAGCGATCGTGTCCATCAGGCCGCCGATAGTCGAACCCTCCTTGGCCATCGTGATGAAAAGTTCGCCCGGCTGGCCATCTTCAAAGAGGCCGACCGTGAAGTACCCTTCGTGGCCGGCGATGCTGAATTTGTGGGTGAAGGACGCGCGCGTTTCGGGCATGCGGCGGCGCACCGGCTGGCCCACCTGCTTGCGGAGCTGTTCAACTTCCCGCTTGAGTGCAGCAAGCTGGCTCTGGATGGCCTGTTCTTCGCCCGCCTGGTCCTGCTTCCTCGTGTTGAGCGGTTGTGAGCGTTTGGATCCATCGCGGTAGATGGCGACGCACTTCAGGCCCATCTTCCAGGCTTCCACGTAGATGTCGCGGATTTCCTCGATGGTGGCCGCGTTGGGCACGTTCACTGTCTTGGAGATGGCCCCCGAAAGGAAGGGCTGCGCGGCCCCCATGATCTTCAGGTGGGCCAGAGGGTGCAGGCTGCGTTTGCCTCGCGCGGGTTTGAAGGCGCAATCGAAGACCGGCAGGTGTTCCGGCTTGAGTCCGCTCTTGGCGATATCGCCCTCTTGCGATAGGCCCTGCTTGACAGCTTCGTCGCCCTTGTTCAGCGCGACGTCCTCGATGGTGTCGTGTTTTTCGATATGCGCGATGATGTGCTCAAGCTGTTCAGGTGCGTAACCCAGGTTGCGCAGCGCTTCGCCCACCGTCCGGTTGACGATCTTCAGCATGCCCCCGCCGGCGAGCAGCTTGTATTTGACCAGCGCAATGTCCGGTTCGATGCCAGTGGTATCGCTGTCCATCAGGAAGGAGATGGTCCCCGTGGGGGCCAGCACGGTCACCTGCGCGTTGCGGTATCCGTGTTGTTTTCCCAGTTCAAGCGCCTCATCCCAGCAGTGCTCGGCGGCTTGCCGTATGTAATCGAATTTCTGGGAGGTGCGGATGTCCTTCACCGCCGCGCGGTGCAGTTCGACGACGCCGAGCATGGACCCCACGTTGTCCTTGGCCAGAGGTTCCGCCACGTCCACGCAGCGCGCGTCTTTATAGCCTGCGAACGGGCCGAGCTGCTCGGCCATGCGCGCCGATTGCTTGTAGGCTTCGCCGGTCATGACGGCGGTGATGGCCCCGGTCAGGGCGCGGGCATCGTCCGAGTCATAGGCCAGCCCGTAGCTCATGATGAGCGACCCGAGGTTGGCGTAACCCAGCCCGAGGCTGCGGAAGATGTGAGAGTTCTCGGCGATTTCCCGGATAGGATAGCTCGAGTTGTCCACCAGGATTTCCTGCGCCGTGATGAAGAGGCGCACCGCGGCCTTGAAACGGTCCACATCGAAGGTCCCGTCCTCGCCTTTGAATTTCATCAGGTTCAGGGACGCGAGGTTGCAGGCGGTGTTGTTGAGAAACACGTACTCGGAGCAGGGGTTGGTGGAATGGATCGGCTCTGTGCCCTTGCAGGTGTGCCATTTCTGAATCGTGCTGTCGTACTGCAATCCGGGATCGCCGCAGTTCCACGTGCTTTCCGCGATCTTCAGGAGCAGTTTGGCGGCGTCTTTCTTTTCCAGCGGCTTGCCCGTGGTGACGGCCCTGGTCCACCACTCCCGGCCGGACACCGCGGCCTGCATGAATTCGTCGCTCACGCGCACGGACAGGTTCTCATTCTGGAACCTGACGCTCGCATACGCCTCCCCGTTGAACGACCCGTCGTAGCCTTGATCGATCAAGGCCCAGGCTTTTTTCTCTTCCAGGTGTTTGGCGTCGATGAACTCCTCGATGTCCCCGTGCCAGTCACGCAGGGTATTCATCTTGGCCGCGCGGCGGGTCTTGCCGCCCGACTTCACGATGGCGGCGACCCGGTCGTAAACCTGAAGGAACGAAAGGGGGCCGCTGGGACGGCCGCCGCCGGAAAGCATCTCCCGGCTCGATCGCAGAGGGGTCAAATCGGTCCCGGTGCCGGAGCCGAACTTGAAGAGCATCGCCTCGCTCTTGGCCAGATCCATGATGGATTCCATGTCGTCCTTGACCGATTGGATGAAGCAGGCGCTGCATTGTGGGTGTTCATACTGCGTGGCAGCGCGCTCGGCCTTCTGCGTCTTCGGGTTGTAGTGCCAGTTGCCGCGCGTGGAATTGCGGCCGACGCCGTAAATATGGTGGAGGCCAACATTGAACCACACCGGCGAGTTGAAAGCGCCATACTGGTTGACGCACAGCCAGACCAGTTCGGCATAAAAGACGTCGCCAGCCTCTTTGCTGAAATAGCCGTCCTTGACTCCCCAGTCGGCGATGGTGCGGCAGACCCGGTGGATCAGTTGGCGGACGCTATTCTCACGTTCGCTTGCGCCCTGTTCGCCGTAAAAGTATTTGGAGACGACGACTTTCGTGGCCAGTGCCGACCAGAATTCCGGGACCAGCACCCCGGTTTGCCGGAAGATGACTTCGTTCTTCTCGTCGGTGATTTCCGCCGTGCGTTCCTCCCACTTGATTTCATCAAAGGGGTCGATGCCGGCCTTGCTGAAAACTCGAAGTGCTTCGGTGGATTCCATGGGTTGTCGTTCGTCCGCTTTCTGTTTGGCGCTCTATTTCCCAATGCTTTCCATCAGGTCGGATTCTGAATCGGGGATGGCCTTGTCGTGGGGGCACTTGCCTCCCTTTGACGAGCACCCAGAGCATCAACTTGGAACCAGTAGAGCCTCCACATCTTCCTCGCAGTACCGGCGGTCCTGCCGCGTTTCCTCCCCGAGTTTCAGGGTACTTGTAACGAAGTTTCCCCGGTACAGGCTCGTCCTGCCAGGGAATCGCCCGTCTTTCAATGGTGTCAACCGATACGTCTAGCTTTTCAGCCGCGCCCTTTCGTGAGAGCCAGTTTCGTGAGAGCACATTCATAAACAATTGTAGAGCTTCTTTCCCAAAATATTTTCATCGCTCCGACAAAGCTTCGAAAATAATTGCGGTGGGAACTCGTACTTAGGCGGGAATGACTGAGAAGAATATGGCGGGCAAAGAGGCATCCACTCTATGCCACGGCGATGGAACGTTCTCCTTGACACACGGCGATGCAGTCCAGAGCAAAGCCATGGCGGACGACAACGGCTTCAGCGAAGGCAGCTGCCAGGGAGAGGGCGCAACACAATCAGATGCTGGGGTTGCTCGTCGACAAAGACCCCGCCTTGGCTGCCGCCGATTCCGCCCGATCGTTAAGGACTGACCACGCCCGCTTGCTGGCCGGCAACCACTTCAAATTTGGGCCGCCGCCATTCAGCCAATTCGGCGGGACTCCGCCATAGGTGCCGGCCAGAGTGGCTCCTCCGCTCTGGTGTCCAATCTCGTGCGCTATCAGGGCGTCAGTCGCTCCCTGACTCCTCCTGACGGTTACGTAAAACGCCCGCATCGCATGTGAAGTGAATTTCTTGCCACCCTTGCGGTGCAACCTACGAAGCGCATGGGCTAACGCGCTCTTGTTAACGCAGTCGCCGCCAAAGTGCGATGGAAAAAACCACGGGCTTTGGGGGTAGTGCTCTTCTTTCCAGGCTTTGTGAGCTGCCAACAGTTCCACCAGGCCGTCGTGGATGTTCACGTAAGGGTTAACCAGATGTTGATTCTTGCAGCGCCAGACACGCAGGAACTGGCCCATCACGTAACCGAAGCCGTCAGCGCCAGAATCGGTCCGCCATTTCAGCACCTCACAAGTCCGCAACCCAGTGTAAGCCTCGAACAACATCTGGAAACCGAGGACTGCGGAATGGGGGTGTCCAAAAAGCAAGGCGGCACACGCGTGCAACTGTTCGGCATCCCCGGGCATGAACTCGCGGCAATGGTGGACGGCGTTTGTTGGCTGATATTTGGGGCGGTTTGCGAGCGGGTTAAGTCGGATCAACCCCCGGCGCTTTGCATAACGGAAGGCATTGTTCAAGGTGTTCAATTCACGGTCTGTTATGCGGTCGCCGGTGCCCTGCTTGAGGCGCTTGGGATCCTTGCGCCATCGAGCGTAATCGTCACAGGTAATGTCACTTACATTGGCCACCTTGATGGCGCCCCAGAACAGCCGAAGTGTCTTGCAGTGTCGCTTTTCGTCAGCCTCGGTTTTTGCCGTCCGGATGGCCAGGTCCCGGTCGAGGTATCCATCGGCTTCGTAGCGCGTGATGACTTCGCCGACGGTCATTTGGCTCAAAGCCACGTTCCCGTTGGTTCTGCGCCGGTGCAGTTCTTCCTGCGCGTGTTTCTGGTTTCTGGTTTTGAGGGAACGCCATGTCCGTATGCCGTTTGGGAGGAACGGACGTTCGTACAGCATCCCGGAATCCCGGTTCTTGTAGATGCCATCGAGGACTTGTGTCCACAGAGGGGGAGCTTCTTTTTCAGTCGGCGCTAATTGATCAAGCATAGCAGGCTCTTCCATTTTAGTGCCTGCTGTCGCCGTTTTGCCGAAATCGGCGTGGTCTAAAAAATGGTCTAAAACCACTCTTTGCCCGGGGGCCTGAACATCACGGAACGCACCAAATGCCTGATTTACCGGCCTGAAATTGGCGCGCCCGCTGGGACTCGAACCCAGGACCCTCTGCTTAGAAGGCAGATGCTCTATCCAACTGAGCTACGGGCGCAACCAATTATAAATAAACGACTTGCGAATGCAAAAAATATTCCAATTTGACAATCTGATACTGCGATATGATACTACTTCGTGAAAAATGAGTCCGAGGCCCACGAGAGATCGTGGCAGAAGACGCAGTATGCAAATCTGCTTCGCTACAAATCATCGGGAACGTACTTCGCACGAATCCGTATTAACGGCAAGCTGATTCGCCGGAGCCTGAAGACGACCGTCCTCTCTGTCGCCAAGTTGCGCCTTGGTGACTTGGAGAAAAAGGAGCGGCAACTCGCCGAGCACCAAGCCGCTGCTGTGAACGGTCGGATGACTTTCAATGAGGCGCTCGGCATCTACAAGCAACGGTTGGAGGGGGATGCGTCACTGAAGCCACGCACCCGGGAATACCATGAGCAGCGAATCAAGGCGTTGCTGAAATCCTGGCCCGAACTCAAGGACGGAGAGGTCCGGGGCATTACCAAGTCGGATTGCCTGAACTGGGCCGCGAGATTCGGCAAGGATTGCAGTGCAACCGCCTTCAATCACACTGTTGGCATTCTCAAAGGAATCCTGGAGATCGGAGTGGAAGCTGGCGTCCGCTATGACAATCCGGCGCGTTTTGTGAAGCGTCTCAGCGAGCGGTCCAGGAAGCCGCAGTTGCCCGAGAAGAAGCAATTCGACACTTTTGTGGCCGAAATGGAAAACGCAGGTGGAGGGTTTTCCAAGTCGTGCGCGGAACTCGTTCGTTTCCTCGCCTATGGTGGCTTCCGGAAGACTGAGGCGGCAAACATTACTTGGGCTGACTGCGATTTCACGCGCGGTAAAATCGCGGTGCGCGGTGATCCTGTTACCGGAACCAAGAACAACGAGATTAGAGAAGTGCCGATGGTGCCTGATATGCGACATTTGTTGGAGCGACTTCGCCAGGAACGTGGCATCGAACCTCCGGAAACCCCCGTCATGCGGGTTCGGGAATGCCAAAAGGCTATGGACCGGGCGGCAAGAGTGGCCCAAATGCCACGAATTACGCATCACGACTTGCGCCACCTATTTGCGACGCGATGCATCGAATCCGGCGTTGATATTCCAACGGTTTCCCGGTGGTTGGGCCACAAGGATGGAGGAGCACTCGCAATGCGAGTGTATGGCCACCTCCGCGATCAGCATTCTGTCGTAATGGCGGAGAAGGTGAAATTCTAGCCCACCTCGTTTACACCGAAGGCGCGTTGCGGTTGAGCTTCTTGCCCAGCAAAAACAGGCTTGTATTTGTCACGAAAACTAGGCACTATTTGTGACAGAACTTGAATGGCAAACACAGCTCAAACCATTGAAACAGCTATTCTTCGCTCGATGAGGGCCAGGCGGAGTGCTGCCGCGTTCGCGCCAAAGCATTTTCAAGAGTTCGGCAACCCAGCCGCCGTGCGCCAGGCACTCAGCCGGCTGGTAAGGGCGGGAAAAATCCGGCGCATTCGCCAGGGTCTCTACGACCTGCCTCGCGCGCATCCCGTGGCCGGCCAGACAGCCCCGGACCCAATGTCGGCGGTGCGCGCCTTGATGGAAGGGAGCAGCGCGGAATGGCAGGTGTCCGGCGCCTACGCGGCGAACCTGCTGGGACTTTCGGAACAGGTGCCAGCCCAGATCGTGATCTTGACCAGCGGCGTGCCGCGCTGCCTGGCGCTCGGGAAGTTGACGCTCATATTCCGCCGCACCGCGCCGCGTAATCTGCTGGGCGCGGGTCGTCCGGCTGGATTGGTTATCCAAGCGATCCGGCATTTGCGGGAACGCGGGCTGGAGCCAGCGCGACTGGAGCAATTGCGGACGCGGCTGGACGCGGCAACGCAGTCAGAACTGGCCGTGCTGGCGCCCAAATTGCCGGCGTGGATGCAGCCCATCGTGCAGCGGCTGACCGGGAAAGCCAAACCATGAAGCGAGTTTTGGCAATGACACCGAGCCAGCGGCGCGAACTGTTCGTGGCTGCGGCGCAGCAGCTCGGCTTTGGCGCGGCGGTAGTCGAGAAGGACTTCTGGGTGTGCTGGACGCTACGGGAATTGTTCGCGCTGCCGGGCGCGCGGGAGCATTTGATTTTCAAAGGCGGCACGGCGTTGGCGAAGATTTGGCGCGCCGTCCGGCGGTTTTCCGAAGACGTTGACGTGTCGCTCAGCCGTGAGTGGCTGGGTTTCGCCGGGCCGCAGGACCCGGAGCGGGCGACGAGCGCGAGCCAGCGCAAGAAGCGGTTGGAGGCGCTCGTGGCTGCGTGCGAGGCGAAGGTGCGCGAGGAGTTGCGACCGGCGCTGGCGGCCCGCGTGGCCAACGCGCTGGGTGCCAGTGGCTGGGCAGTGGAATCTGACTCAGCGGACGCGCAGAGCCTCATCTTCCATTATCCCTCGGCGTTCGCGGAAACAGGCGAAGCGTCCTACATCCGTCGCAACGTGAAAATCGAAGGCGGCGCGCGAGCGGACGCCTGGCCCACGGAGGACAAGTTGCTTCGGCCCTACGTAGCGGAGGTGTTTCCCGCCGGCGTGCCGGACGCCGACGGGTCGGTGCGGGTGCTTTCCATCGAACGGACGTTCTGGGAAAAAGCGACGATCCTTCACGCTGAGGCGCATCGCCGGAAGCAGAAGCCGACGCCGGCGCGCTATTCCCGGCACTACGCCGACCTCGCGGCGCTGGCGGATCACGAATCGGCCCGGCGCGCGTTGGAGCGAGGCGACCTCCGTGCGCGAGTGGTCGCCCACAAGCAGGTGTTCTTCTCCGACAAGTTCGCCCACTACGAAACCGCGGTGCCCGGCACGTTCCGACTCGTGCCAGACGATTATCGGATGCCCGACTTGGAACGTGATTATCGGGACATGCGGGAGATGTTCTTCGAGGCGCCGCCGCCCTGGTCGCAAGTCGTGGAGCGACTGCGGCAATTGGAAGCGGAGATCAACCGGCGTCCACCAAAGGGCTGACCATGCTCAACCCCATCGTCTTCACGGAAATGCAGGCTCCTGACGCGTAGTTCGGTGCCGGTCAGGCTTGGTGCCTCATAATTGAAGAACGGCTAATAGTCCCATTTTGAACCACCCGGACTCTCAGGGACAACTCATTATCTGTCAGGTACTTCCGCAGCATTTCCAAGGAACCCAAGGGGACCCAAAAGGACCCTTTTCTTGGCATCCAGTATCAAATGGCGTTCTAAAACCCCACCGCATTTTGTTCATGGTGGAGCCACTCATAGCTGAATCGCCACCCTGGAGATACGGCCCGCTGGCCCGTCCCCCGGAAGCCGACAATAGCTGAGGCTCTCGGGGGTGAGCAACTCCGCGAGGGCGATACGCTTTGGGTCAGGTCGTTATTACGCCCGCCGCCAGAGCCGCCCTCCGTGACTTTGACTGGATATTGACTCTGGAGTATCACCTGCGCGGCGAGTCGGAGGCCACTATTCCCGATGACCCTACTCTCCATTTTCGCAATGCCCTGAAGGGTCGGCCGGTTCTTGCAGCCTACCGCAGCAGCTTGGCTCGCACGTTCTGGATCGTCACTCAAGGGGATCGTTCCCGCACTACCGTTTTGATGCCGAACGAAATCCAATCGTCCGGTGACCGGGAGGACTCCGGCGGCTTAAAGCCTTTGTCCAATCCTATCGCACAGTTGTGCGCATTTACGTGGTGCCGTTGACTAGCCAACGCGTTTGGCCGCAAAATAGCGTTTGTCTAGGATCAGGGAGGCGTATGCCGAAAAGCGGGGTGTTTGAGCGAACCAAGTCGAGAAACGGAAACAATGTTCTACAACTGGAATTCTTTCAATTCAGGTCACCGAACTATGAAACCATTGAAACCACTGACGCAATATGGCCGGATGGCCGAACGACATTGGCGGGAGTTCCTGCCGCAGATGGTGTCGCGGCTGGAGACAGCGGGGGTGTTGCAATCGGCCTTGCTGGAGGCGGAGGAGAGGACGGACGCGGAATTGGACCAGCTTCGCCGGCATTTCCTGGAGCAGGGGTTGACGGCGCAGCAAGCCCACGACCGGGCTTGGGAGATGGTCCGGGAGCGTTATCTGTTCCTGCCGCCGGAGTCATAGTGTCTGCCGAGGAACCGGATGAGCCCGAACCCCTGCGCAATCAGGGCAACTACCGCATCACGGATGCCGACCGGGTGGGAGTTGGCTCCCTGAAACAGAAATGCCGGCACAACCTGGCCGCCATCGAACTGCTCCAACGGCTTGAAACCGAGGCGCGGCCTCCAACGGAAGAGGAAAAGCGGATTCTGGTCCGTTATGTTGGCTGGGGCGGATTGCCCCAGGTGTTTGACCCCTACAACGACGAATGGAGCGAAGAACGAGAACGGCTGGAGTCGTTACTGGCATCCGACGAGCTCGAATCCGCCCGCGCAACAACCCTCAACGCGCACTATACTGCGCCGGCCATCATCCGGGCGATGTATGTCCTGCTGCAACGGTTGGGGTTTCAACACGGACGGATTCTGGAGCCGGCTTGCGGGCTGGGCCATTTCATCGGTCTGATGCCCGATGAAATGCACGGGCGCTCTCGCATCACAGGCATCGAGATTGATTCGATCACCGCCCGGCTCACCAAAGCGCTCTATCCCGATGCCGACATCCGGCATCAGCCCTTCGAGGATGCCAGGCTGGCCGATGGCTTCTACGACGTGGCCATCTCCAACATTCCCTTTGGCGATTACAAACCGTTCGACCCACGCTTCAAGGCGTGGCATTTCGTCATTCACGATTACTTCTTCGCCAAAGCCTTGGACAAGGTGCGACCGGGCGGATTGGTGGTGTTCATCACGTCCAAAGGCACGCTCGACAAGCTCGACGCCTCACTGCGCGAATATGTGTCTCACCAGGCCGACCTGATCGGGGCCATCCGGCTGCCCAACGATGCCTTTAAGAAGAATGCTCATACCGAGGTGACTACGGACCTGGTAGTTCTGCGCAAACGAATGCTCGGCGAACGGCCCGGGGGTCCGGCATGGAAGACGGTGGTTGAGATAACCAATAGCTTTGGCGAAACCATCCCGGTCAACGAATACTTTGCCGCCTATCCCCAGATGATGCTGGGGGAAATGCGGTTGGAAGGGAAGATGTACGCCCGCAACGAACCCACGCTGGTCCGAAACGGGCAGGACCTGGCGGAAGCGCTGGCGCGGGCCATCGTTTCGCTGCCGTCGAACATCTTTCAGCCCGTTGAAACCCATTCGAGTATGAAGCCCGTCTCGCCTCGCTGGTCCAGCGGCAGCAGGAGATCGAAGAGGCGCTGGACCTGACCCGGAGCCAGGCACCGAGCCAACTGGATGCCGCTTCCGATGGCGGACCGGAGACCGAAAGCCCTGCCGAGCCAGGGTGATTCCCGGACCGCACCGGCACAATTCAAAGTAACTCGCAGCCTGCCAGCTAACCGTTGCCCCTGATAGCGGGGCATCATGTCCGTGAATATGACTAAAACAAAACCTATTCATGAGGTCCGGCTCGGCTGCATCAAAGCCGCTGTCTGGAAGAACGAAACCGAAACCGGCGCTCGCTACAACGCCACGTTCAGACGCCTTTACAAAGACGGCGACCAGTGGAAGACCACCGATAGCTTCGGCCGCGACGACCTGTTGCTGCTGGGCAAAGTGGCCGACCAAACGCATTCGTGGATTGTGGCGCAGCACCAGGAGCACAACACCAGGGATGTGGCTGGCGGGGTGAAGGCGAGCCCGCCGTCGCCGGCTGCCGCGGCCAGCAAGAAGGCGACGCCCTGATCGCATGCGGGCGCCGGTAATTCATAACTGAGTGCAACCAATAACTCTGCAAGGTTTATGGTTCAGAAATTTCTCGTTCAAATTCAAGACCAACCGGGCACGCGCTGGCTGGCCGATTCCCAGGAAATGCAGGATCGGCTGGCCAAGTTCACCTGGCTCATCCTTCTCTCGGTGACGCAGGGACCGATTCCACAGATCCTGGTAGTTCACGCGGAGAAGCCCGAAACGGATGAACAGTTTGACCGGCGTGAATGATCATCCCGGCGCCTCATCGTGCGGGCGGGCGAGTCCGTTACGCGTGGCGACCGGCAACGACGCGAGCTGGATGGCTCGCAGCCCGTCGCTGCCGCTCGCCCGCCCGCAACCTTCGACGGCGCCGCGGATGCCCCAAGACGCCAACTGCCCAATACCATTCAGGTTCCACCTGGTGGTCACGATGCTGCGGACTAAGGCCGGTCGGTCCACTTCAGTAGTGGCTGCGAATGTGATATAGAACAGGAAGGCGAATTCAGTACGCTGTTTTATTCTTCACAAGGAGATTGCCATGCTGAACTTTGAACCGCTCGAACGTCTCGGCCGCATTGTCACGACCTCCAAGGCCAAAGCCAAAGTGCCCCGGAATGAAATCGCCACCGCGTTGCTCCGCCACGCGCGAAGCGTCTGTGAGGATGCCAGCCAATCGGAAGGACGATACGTCAAGCGGACTTCGTTTGAAGGCTGCCGCCTGCTGACCGCCTACCGCACCAGCAACGGAACCGACTTCTGGATCATCTCCGAACCCAGCGAGCGGCTCACGCGGGTGATGCTGCCGGAGGATTACTGATCTCCAACGGCGCTTTGCATGAATGGATTTCCCTCGTCGTTTCAGGCCATTAGCCCGTGTGTTCCGCCTGGTTGTTTAGCCCTGCAAAACATGGTATCAAGGAAGATACAGGTTTCGATGCTCGGAATCTGTTTTCCGCATAGGAGGCTAAATGGATTACGCGACGGCGTTACCTGCAACTGTTATGAACGCAACAAATAAAACAAAACCAATAAATGAGGTCCGGCTCGGCTACATCAAAGCCGCTGTCTGGAAGAACGAAACCGAAGCTGGCGTCCGTTACAACGTCACCTTCAGCCGCCTCTACAAGGACGGCGACCAGTGGGGCTCGACCGAAAGTTTCGGCCGGGATGACCTGCTGTTGCTGGCCAAAGTGGCGGACCAAACCCACTCCTGGATCTGCGCGCAGAATCAGGAGGAGCAGAATGCAGCCAAGGCCTCCGCGTCCCAGAAAAGGCGACGAGCGCTGAGGTTATTGCCCAAGGTTACAAGGCTTCGTGGATTGTGCCTCTAAACAGTCCCCATCTTTTCCAAACCGCTGGAAAGCCCGACCAAAAGGCGTGGTACCGTCCGACCACACCGCCGCCGACTCCGCAAGCAGAGGAAGTCCGCCCATTTCTGCGTTGCCCCGCCATGCCGCCCGCCCACACAATACTTGAAAGATAGTATCCTATACACTATTCTTCAACCATGACGCTTGTTGACCGAAAGGCCTATCGCCAGCAAATCCAGGATTCTCTGGCTCGTTTCCGGGTTACCGCCCTGCTTGGCCCGCGCCAGTGCGGCAAGACCACCCTGGCCAGGGACCTCGCCACCGACTCGCAGTCCTATTTTGACCTCGAAGACCCGGTGGATCTGGCCCGTTTGGAAGCGCCCCGGCAAACGCTCGGCAAACTCACGGGCCTGGTTGTCATGGACGAGATTCAACGCCGGCCCGACTTGTTCCCGTTGCTGCGTGTGCTGGCGGATCGCCCCGGCACGCCCGCCCGCTTTCTCATCCTGGGCAGCGCCTCGCCCGACTTGGTCAAGGGTGTGTCCGAGTCGCTGGCGGGGCGCGTCGGCTTTGTTGATCTGAGCGGATTCGATGGCACCGAAGTCGGCTTCGAGCAGTTTGGACGCCCTCTGGCTCCGGGGCGGATTCCCGGAGTCATTCCTGAGCGCCTCCGACGAGGCCAGCTTTCACTGGCGCCAGCAATTCATTCGCACGTTCCTCACCCGCGACATCCCCCAACTCGGCATCACCATTCCCGCCGAACAACTGCGCCGGTTCTGGCTCATGATTGCCCATTATCACGCGCAAACCTGGAATGCCTCGGAAATTGCCGGCTCCCTCGGCATCAACTACAAGACCGCCCAGCACTACCTCGACATTCTGACCGGCGCCTTCATGATTCGGTCCCTGCCGTCCTGGACCGAGAATCTTGGCAAGCGGGTGCGCAAAGCGCCTAAGATCTATCTGCGCGACAGCGGGCTCTTTCACAGCCTGCAAAACATTCGTTCCATGCCTGAGCTCCAGGCCCACCCCAAACTCGGGGCGTCGTGGGAGGGGTTGGCGCTCGACCACGTGTTGCGCGTCTTGCGCGCCGAGCCGGGCGAGGCGTTCTACTGGGCCACCCACGGCGGCGCGGAATTGGATTTGATGCTTGTTCGCGGCGGCCAGCGCTGGGGATTCGAGTTCAAATTTGGCGACGCGCCGCGCGCCACCAAGTCCATGCATGTGGCGAAGGAGGATTTGAAACTGCAACGCCTCTTTGTCATCTATCCGGGCGAAAAGGACTACAGCCTGGACGAGGACATTGAAGTGGTGGCGTTACCAGGCGTGGAGAAACTGTCCGGATCGCTCCACGTCTGAGCCGGGCAATTCCCACCTGTCCGCCTCAGCTTCCCTTCCGGCCGGCAGCGCTGCCTTCGCCGGGTCGCTGGGAAAGCTCGGAAACCAACCGTCGGAAGCCCCGAGGATAAAAGCGTGATACCACCTGCCAATGCTCCCGCAGACTCCGCGACCGCAGGAAGTCCGCCATGTCCTGCCGGTAGGCCTCCCACTCGAAACCTGACACCAAACCCAGCCGCCAGGCCGACCACATGATTTGCATGTGGTTCATCCAGAGTTGCCGATAGCGCCGATGCAACACTGCCTCATCCCCGAATACAGTTGGCGTTTCCTCCCCCATCGCCGCCCAAACCGCCGGATGCTCGAAGCCCAGGGTCACAATGGCCCGATTCGAGTCCATAATCCGGATGAGGGCGTCCAATTTGAGTTGCCGGCGCAACATCAACAATTGAAGCAGGGTGAAGCAAATGCCGGCCAACGCCGCAAACAGCCCGCCCACGTTGGCGACATCCACCGCCCCCACCGCCCGCAGCCACTGCGCTAACGCCTCGAATTCCCCGCCCATCGTCTCCCCAATGCCTCCCCCACGGCGGCACAGGAAACTGGCCGCCGGCTCCCGGGGAAAATCGAGCGATTCAACCGGGCGCTTTAGCTTCTGCGTCGCTTTCGGCCCGGTCAGGACTGGGAGCGGTATTGGCTCAGGAGGTCTTCAAAGACCTCGCGGGGGATGCTGACGATCTCTTCATGACCAGGAACGCGCAGGGACTCACGGCGGCCGGCGGGAAGTTTGGCCCCCTGGATGATGACCGTGCCGGCATCGGTCAACAGCAGCGACGGGCAGGCGCCACTGGCGCAGCCGCGCGGAGAAATGACTTGCGTGATATTCATCTACACAAACAGTAGAGCTTATCTATGTGGATGTCCAACACATTATTCACAAAACTTATCTATGAGCGATGTCGGCCTGCCTGACCCGCCCGGGGTCGCCCGCAGCTGCGGCGTGGTGAACGGTCCCTGGAGTCGGAGGAGTGGCGGGTGTTGAGGCAATCGCCTGCATCAACCCGGATTTCCAGCCGGGGTAGCTGCCTGCCTTCACTTGCGCAAAGAAACTCGTGTCATCCCCCGGTGACAGGAAATAGGAATGATATCCGCAATGAGCGTGTAAAAAACAGTTTGCCCGCATGACAGCACCCGTGCTATCATTACCCGGATGAGCGAAAGACTCGTTGTGGATACGAGCGTGCTGGTCGCCGCGCTAAAAAGCGACGGGGGAGCCAGTCGCGAGGTGTTACGGCTTTGTTTGCAGGGTCGGTGCCGGCCGCTAATGGGCGAGAAGCTGTTCAACGAGTTTGAGTCGGTAATGGGCCGGGGGGAGCTTTTCCACGGCTGCGCACTGGCGGCGCGGGAGCGGGAAGCATTGCTGGACGCTCTGCTGAGCGTCTGCGAGTGGGTGCCGGTATTTTTCCTGTGGCGGCCCAATTTGCCTGACGAAGGCGACAACCACTTGATTGAACTGGCGGTGGCGGGGACGGCGGCGACGGTGGTAACGCAGAATGTCCGAGACTTGCGCGGGGGCGAGTTGCGTTTTCCGCAGCTTGGCATAGAGACCCCGGCAGAGTTTTTGAAACGATGGAGAAAAGAGTATGGCAACGATGACGATTCGGCTTCCTGACGCGAAACATGAACGGTTGCGGCGGCTCGCGGAGCGCCACGGCGTCAGCCTGAACAAGCTGGTGGACGAATGGGCGAGCATGGCGCTGGCGCAGTTTGACGCCGAGACGCGTTTTCTGGTGCGGGCGGCACGGGGCAGCGCCCAGCGGGGCCTGGCTTTGCTGGACCAATTGGACCAAAGCGCCCGCCGTGACACCGGGAAGGCTGCGCGCTGACTTGAACGGCCTGTGAGCTGTGGTTTGGAGTGGAGCGCGAGCATTCCCGCAGGGTGTGCTGTAATCTCAGGAGGCGGGCTTACCACGTGAAGGTGAAAGGTTGAGGATGGGTGCGTTTAGACCTGTCGGTCAGTTTTTCTCCATTTGGGACCAGTATTTGTCCCAGTCTTGATTGGCACGAGCTGTTCTGAGATGGAGCATCGCCTCAGCGTTGGGCTCCAGCCACCAAGCGCCTGCGATCTTGAGTCGTTTCTGGAGCACATGCCGATGTCCGCTTTCGACTTCCCCGGAGCCAATTGGCAACCCCGCCGCTCGGGCTGCCGCATAGTTCATATACTGCTGGCGCTCGCTCATATAGCTGTGGGCGCTGCGCACCGGCGTCTCGGTCTGCCCCGGAGCCTCCAAGTTCTTTGCCAGTGTGCTCAGTACCTGCCCGACCCGATTGCCCAGCAGCTGTTCTTGCTGTTGGTGAAGCCAGTCCTTGTTCCGCGCGGGAGCCACAGTCAGTGCCGCCGCCGCCAAGTAATCGCTGACGTGATGGAAATCCACCGTGTAGGTCGCCCGCGAATCTGGGCCCGACCCAAACTGTTCCTCAAAGGTACTGACAATCCAGCGCGCCCCGTCGCCCAAGCCATGTACCTGAGTGTCAGGACCTAGACCGGCGGCGCACGCCGTCTGGCGCCACAGCCAACCCGCCAGCTTCACGCTGCCAAAGGTCGCTCCGTAAATGCAGTCCACCGCGTCTTGGGAGCGGGCGCAGCCCAGACGTGCCTCCCGCCACGATAGTTGCTTGCCTTTGCGCCGATCCACCTGCGGGTCCGCCACCGTCTCCACGATCGGTAACATGCACCCATCCATCTGCGTCACCAGCGTCTTGACCGACGGCTTGGGTGCCTCATGTTCCAGTCCGCCGATGGCCCGGGCATGAGTCAGAGTCTGTTGGCGCGCCCCACTGGCCGGAAGTTCGATGCCATAATGCTCGCGCATCTTCCGGGTCGCGCTGGCAAAAGACTCATCGGCGCCAAAGTCCGTCAGGGCCCGTTGCAAGGGCAACGAGTAAGCTTTGTGCTTGATCTTGGCCCGCTGGCAAAAAGGCCTTACTTGGACCCCGCGCCGCCCCTGGCGCAGACGCTGTTCCTCCAGGCGAATATCCCCATAAGTTGAATGCCAGGTCAGGAGCCTTCTTCTTCGGTACGGCCGCAGCTTGGAATTGTTCTGTTGGGCTTTGACCACGGCGTCCTGCTCGGACTTCTCGGCCCCATCGGCCAGCACGGCATTCCCCAACTGGCGGATTTGCTCGATCGCCCGGGCTTCGGCTTCATGCGCCGTGCATCCCTCAGCCACGGCGGAGTCGATCATATCTGCAAGGCTCAGCAACCGGTGGCGCACATGCGGCCGATTGGAAAAGCGTTGGTCCAGACTTTCTTCGGCACCCTGTTGATTCGGGGGCGGCAGTTCAGTATTCATGAACCGCGTTAACTATACACATTCCCCAAAAGTACAAGTGCCAAATTGTCTCACCTGCCAACTGTGCCCTACTCACCACCCAAGCTGTCTCACTGCGATTCCCGCCAGTGCCAACAGTGGGAGGATTGACCGACGAATTTAATGGCACCCGTTGACAAACCACATACCTGGGTATGCACTTGTTATGCGTTTGCGACTTTCGGGCGGGGCTGTAAATGAAAAACCCTGATTCTACAGGGTTTTGTTGGGGTGGTGGCTGGGGGCGGAATTGAACCGCCGACACAAGGATTTTCAGTCCTCTGCTCTACCAACTGAGCTACCCAGCCAAACCACTGTAGACACGAGACTTAACCCCTGTAGCCAAGGGATCGTGCTCGCCCCTGTGTTCTCCTCTTGCCGTATGAAACGCAAAGAAACGGAGAGCATCCTGGTGGACATTGGACCGCCAAGGAACCCGTTGAACACGTTGATCCGAGTTTGCGATCCCGGCGCAAAACGCGTGCCTGGACTCTGGGTGCGTAACCATATCTATTACGCTCAGATCCGGGCCGGCAGTCATATAACTCGCGTTCATCTCGAACACGCGGACACTGTGCCATAAGCTGTTACCGAATTGCAAGCGCCGAAAAGGCGACACCGGACCCGGGAGTTGACCCTGCCCCAGAAAGTAGTCGTCGAGGAACTGCTCCGCGCCGTGCTTGAATTAAAGCCTTGCTTCCGCAATGAACCAACTGCGCTCGCAACGGCATCTGACCCTCGCCCTGACCCTCGTAGCGCCAGTGCCCCAGCCCCGGTTAATGCCCTGCTCAACGAGCCTTGCCCCTTCGGCGGGAGGTCAAGGGGATCGATTGCAGGCCCTCAAAGCTCTCAAGCCACTCGGCAAACGAAAGGAAATCAGCAAAGCAGCCATCGGGCCGATTCGCCATGAGCTTCGCCCTTTCTTGCTGTCCCCAACATGCCGCCGCCGCGAAGATGCGCGTGCGGCTCTGGCGGGCCGCCTCGATGTCCACCCACGAATCGCCAAGGTAGATAAAGCGGCTGCAGCCCGCCCCGTGTCTTTGGATGGCCGCGTCCAGCGCATCCGGGAAAGGCTTTTTCCGCGGGGCGTCATCCCCCGAGATGACGAAATCCAGCGCCTTTGACCAAGGGAAGCTGAAAATCATGTCCGCCCTCGCTCGTGGGCGGGAGGTAACCACCCCCAATGACTGAACCGCGGTTCGCAGGCGAAGCAAGCCCTCTGCAACTCCTGGAAAGGCAAGGGCAAGATGGTCGTGCTCTTCGAAGAAAAACCTCTCGAAGTCCGCATAAACTCTCCGTGCGCGTTCCTCATCGCCAGCTTTGCGTCGAATGACATCACCTACAAACTCACCCCAGTTTTGAAGCACGTCTGCCGGGGTGATGGAAACTCCATGCCGCGCGGCTGCGGCCGGCAAACCCGAAAGGAAAATGCCAATCGAATCAATAAGTGTCCCATCCAGGTCCAGCATCACCAGCGTTGGCTGAATATTCGCCATAGAGCGTCCATTCTGGTGCAGGTTCAAACTCCTGAATCATGTCTTCGACCACCGCGAACGCCAACCGGAAAATTTGACAGGGCGCGACCTGATCTGCTAGAGGACGGGGGATGTCTAGACTGCTTGGCCCAGCGGGCAATTTGGTCTTCGCTGAGCCTTCTCGGGTGGCGCGAAGGCTGCTTTGGTTTCTCTTTTCGATAGGTTCGCAGCGGCTGACCGCGCCGGATGACCATGGCCCCTTCGAGAAAGCCGGGGCGCACCTCTTCTGGATTCAGTCCGGGGAAGGCAGCCTGGAATATGAAGGGCGGCGTGTTGCACTTCGCCGCGGCCACAACGTGTGGCTGGTGGACATGAGCAAACCGCGAACCTACGCGCCGGCGGCGAACAAGCACCTCACCATCGCCGGCTTTCGGTTTGGCGGCCCGGCGCTGGAGTTCTGGCACGAGGAACTGCGCGACGACGCCACTTCCGAGTTCATTCTGGACGACTTTGGTTTCGTGAAGCGCACGTACACCGAATTGCTGCGCCTGGTGCGACGACGGCCGACAGGCTGGGAATGGCAGATCCACGTGGTGGTGACCAACATGCTGGGCAAGTTGCTCATGGCACGGAACCTCCTCGATTCCCCACACGCAGAACTGCCAGTGCCGGTCGTGCGGGCGCTCAACGCCATCGCAGCCAATCCCTTTCGCGATTGGAAAGCCAAGGAGCTGGCCGTCGTCGCGAAGGTGAGTTACTCGGGGCTGCGCGCGCTGTTCCACAGCATCAACCAGGGCACTATTCACCAGCACATCCAGCGCGCTCGCCTTGACCAGGCGCGTCTCCTGCTGGCGGACGAACGGCTTTCAGTCAAGGATGTCGCCGCCCAACTGAATTTCTCGAGCGAGTTCTATTTCAGCCACTTCTTCCGCCACGGCGCCGGCATGAGCCCGTCTGAGTTCCGCCAGTATCTGAAGGCTTGAGGGTAGCGACACGGCGACGATGGGCTCAAGCGCCTGTTGCCGTCGCCTCGGCGGGCCGCGCCGGCCGCTTCCGCCAATAGTTCGCCAGGACGGAGCCTGAGACGTTCATCCAGGGGCTAAAAACCGCTGCTGCCAGCCCTACGGTCCCCAGTTTGCCCATTGCGCCGGCCAGGCCCGAGGCCATGCCGCCATTCTGCAGGCCCACCTCGAAGGCGACAGACCTTGCCGAGTTTCTGTCCAGGCCGCTGCCCCGGCTCAGCCAGTAGCCGAAGAAGTATCCTGCCGCATTGTGCAGCGCCGAGGCAAAGAACAGCAGTGCGCCAACTGCGAGCAGGTTGTCGCGGCCGGCGGCCGTTGTGACCGTCGTGAAATAGACGATGCCGGCCATCGAGGCGAGCGGCATGGAACTGTCCAGCCTGACAAACCATAACGTGAGCCGGTGATACACTACGCCCACGACGACTGCACCCAGGAGAAACCCGAGCAACCCAATGCCTGTGGCCACCGGTTCAGTCGCGTTTGCCTTGACCAGACCCCAGCCTCCCAGCGGCAGGAGCACGAGCCACGTCGCGCCTATCGCCGCGCTGGCGAGCACGACTTGCCGGCCACGCGCGGGAGCGTGCTTCAAATAATCGTGCAACAGGGCAGCCCCGATGGGCACGATCACAATCTTCACGATCTCCAGCATCATGTTGATGAACCTTACCTCCACCAACGTGTCCGCGAGCAATTTCATCCACAGTGGCGTCATCACCGGTGCGATCATGGTCGTGACCGCCGTCACGGTAACCGACAAGGGGAGGTTCGCCCGCGCCAGGTAGGCCATGACGTTGGACGCGAGCCCGCTGGAGCAGGATCCAATTAGAATGATTCCGGCCGCAATTTCGTTCGGGAACTGGAATACCTTGGTGAGCGCCAGCCCTACCAGCGGCATCACCGAGAAGTGGCACACGATGCCCACCAGGACGCCGCGCGGGGACCGGGCGACGCCGGCAAAATCTTTCAAGCTCATCTGCGTTCCCATGCCGAACATGACGGTTTGCACGATGAGCAGAATCAACCACTTGCTCCGCAGGTCGAAATCGCCCCATTTCAGAAACCCCGTTGGATAAATCATGGCACAGGTTACCGCCGCGATAATCCAACCGGTGAATTGGTAACCTTTCAACGCCGGCACCGCTCCGAGCCCGAAAGCCAGTCCCACGGACGCAATCACTGCGGCCGGCTGCCAGACGACAGAGTTCCCTGCGGCTAATCCAGCCAGGAGCGCAAGCAGACCGACCCCTGCGGCGTAGAGACTTAAGCTGCGATACGTTTTGTTCCCCATTCACAGCACCCGCGCGAGGTACTCGACCGCCAGCGGTGGGCTGGAGAGGATCGGCACCCGCCGGTCCGCGTTCGCCAGGCTTTCGACTACGCGCGCCATCGAGGCCTGTGCCAGGACGATCACGTCCACGCTTGCGGCCAGCTCTCTTAGAGCCCCGGCAACCATTGCGTCGTGCTTTGGCGCATCGCCGCCCATCAGCGCGTCAAAGGCCCCTTCGCACAGGCGCGAGGTGAGGTCGATTTCCTTACCGGCCTTTACGGCCCGCCGCCGGATGAGATCGGCGGTCGGTTCGAGGGTCGTCGGCAGGGTCGCGATCACCCCGATGCGCTTGCCGGTCTCGACTGCTTTGTCCGCCATTGGCAGATCCACCCGCAGCACCGGCACCCCAATCAAGGGGGCGGCGGCTTCGACGGCCGCTCCGACCGTCGAGCAGGTCACCATGATGAAATCCGCTCCCGCCGCCTCGGCCGAGGCAATATGCTCGACCACGCGCCGGGCCGTCTTCGGTGTCAGCTTGCCGCGCGCAATGACGTCCTTGATCAGGCTGTCGTCAGCGATGTTGAAAACCTCCACCCCCGGCAGCTTCGCGCTGCACAGAGTTTGGAACACCGGCACGAGCGTCGCCGAAGTGTGCAACAGCCCCAGTTTCTTTCGTTTCATATCCTGAAGAACGAGACAAACCCTGCCAAAACCGTTGGTAAAGGCAAGGCCAGTCGCACCGGGTCTGTCCCTCTATTCTTGAACGAGCTGGCGGGTTATGAAAGTATTTTGAAAATGACCACGCACCGGTTTGGTTATGAGACCTGAAGTGCCCCGGCTGCTCGAGAAAGCCCGCTTGATTCGCCGGGACCTGTTCTCGATGATTTACCACTGCGGCGACGGCCACCCCGGGGCCGCGCTCTCGATCGCGGACCTGCTCGCCGCCCTGTACTTCCATATCCTGCGGGTGGACCCAAAGAATCCTGAATGGCCGCAGCGCGATCGTTTCATCCTTTCCAAAGGCCATGCGTGCCCGGCCTACTATGCGGCGCTGGCAGAGCGAGGTTTCTTTCCCGCGGAATGGCTGCCCACGCTCCGGCGCCTGGGCTCCCCACTCCAGGGCCATCCGGTCATGAAAAAACCCCCGGGTGTGGACATGACAACCGGTTCCCTTGGCCACGGCATTCCGATCGGGGCGGGCATGGCGGCGGCGGGCCGGCTGGCGGGATTGGATTATTTTGTTTACGTGATTGCCGGGGACGGCGAGTTGAATGAGGGCCTGGTGTGGGAAGCCGCCCAGAGCGCCGCGCACATGCGGCTGAGCCGGCTGATCGCCTTCATCGACAACAACGGCTGGCAGAGCGGCGGGCTCGTCAGAGATGTCAGTGGCATGATCAACATCGGCCCGCGGTTCGCAGCCTTCGGGTGGCACACGCAACAGATTGACGGCCACGACTTCGACCAGATCCTCGAGGCGGTGGAAAAGGCCCAAGCCGACACCGAGCGGCCGTCGGTGATTGTCGCAAAGACGATCAAGGGCAAGGGGATCCCGTTTACGGAGAATGACAACAGTTGGCACAAGCGTGTCCCCACGAAAGACGAGCTCGAAGCCGCCTTGGATTACCTGGGGAAATAATATGGACAAGATCACTGCTATGGATCGCATCGCGAGCACGCGCGAGGGTTTTATCGCGGGGCTGATGGACGTGGTGCCGGATGACCCGAAGATTTGCCTTGTATTCGCCGATTCGCTCAAGGCAGCGCGGGCGACGCCGTTCGTGGAGAAATTCCCCAAGCGATGGTTCGAGGTCGGAATTTGCGAGCAGAACGCCGTCTGTTTCGCCGCCGGCCTGGCTTCGACGGGATTGAAACCCTTCTTCAATACCTACGCCGGCTTTATCACCATGCGCGCCTGCGAGCAAGTGCGGTCGTTCGTGGCTTACCCGCACCTCAATGTAAAACTCGTCGGGCTCAATGGCGGCATTTACGGCGGCGAACGCGCGGGTGTCACGCACATGGTCTTTGAAGACTTCAGCATCCTGCGCGCGATCGCCGGCATGGAGATCGTCGTGCCGGCCGATGCCGGCCAGGCGCGGAAGGCGACGCGCGCGCTGGCCCAACGCGAGGGGCCGGCCTACATGCGCCTCGGCAGCGGACGGGAACCGGTCATCTTTGACGATTCGATGGGGTTCGAGTTCGGCCAAGCCCGGGTGCTCCGCGAATACGGAAGCGACGCCGCCATCTTTGCCATTGGCCCGATTCTAAAGCGGGCAATCCTGGCGGCCGAGGCCCTGGCTAAGGAGGGCATCAAGACCACTCTGGTTGAAGTCCACACCCTCAAGCCGCTGGATGTGACGACCATTTCTGAAGTGCTACGCCGGACCCGGGCTGCCGTGACGCTCGAGGACCACAACATTCATGGCGGGCTGGGCAGCGCGGTGGCGGAAGTGATGGCCGAACGCGAGCCGGCCAGCCTCATTCGGCTGGGTTTGCAGGACGTCTTTGCGGAGTCGGGTGAAGCAGAGCTGCTATTCGACCATTTCCAGATGGGTACGCCCCACGTAATCGAAGCGGTGCGCCAGGTGATTGCGCGCAAACGAAGCCGTCAGCTAAAGCAGGAAGCCATCACCTAAAACTCTCGCTGGAATAGACCCAGCCGCGTCTCTTCCTTAAGAAGGCGCCGATCCGTTTCATCGCAACATCTATCTTATCCAAGTTGTGGACCAGCGGCCCGTACGAAACGCGGACCGCTTGATTCAGGGTGTTTCCAAAGCCCCAGCCGGGCACGACCACCACTCCGGTGTGCTCGAGCAGCATTCTCGTGAACTCCGAACTCTCGACCCCTGTGCGAATAACGGTATAAAGCCCCCCTTGTGGTTTTAGGCACGGCAGCTCTAAGTATTCGTCTATGGCCTGGACGGTTCGCTGCGCTGCCCGCTCATAGAGCCTGGCCGTCCGGCGCACATAGGGCCGGATGCTGTTGGTCTCGATGCCCTTCCGCACGTAATCCGTGAGTGCCATCTGGTGCAGCGAATCGGGGCAGAGGATGCTCGAACCCTGCACCGCTTCAAGGGCCTCGACGATCTCAACGGGGCCCTCGACCCAGCCGAGCCGCCGGCCCAGCCCGCGGCACCACTTCGAGTTGGAATGGATGGACACGAAGTTTTCCGTGGGACCCCAGGAGTAGTAATCCGGAACTTTGTCGCCCCAGACCAACTCCTTGTATGCAAAATCGATCACCAGGAAGCTGCCGACTTCCACCGCCGCCTCGAGCGCTGCTGTGACGAACCCGGTGGAAGGCACCTGCGATGTCGGATTGTCCGGAGCCACCAGCAGGATCATCCTGGGTCCTTCCTTCCGGATGAAACGGCCCAATTCAACCGCTTTTTCATCTGCGAGGTAGCGCCAGCTCGCCACGTCCAGCACTGGAAACCGCACCATCTTCACTCCTTCCAGAGCCATCACTTGCGACGGGAAGTTGCAGTAGGATGGATCCAGCAGCAACAGCTTGTCGCCGGGACTGAGCATGATCTGCATCAGGTTGAAGGTGAGCTGGGTGGAGCTGCAGCCGAACGCGATGTTCTCCGCCGAGAGCTTCATTTCCTCACCGAACAGGTGCTTCTCGGTACTGAACGATCGCGTTCCGGCACTCGGGCATGCCGATCGTGGGCGAGTAACCTCCGCAGAAATGGAATCGCTTCCGGTCGCTGATGATCTCCGCATAGGCTTCGCGGAGCTGCTCCGGCGAGTTGTGGTTCACCCACCCGCCCGAAAAAGAGATCACCTCCGCGGGGTCAAGCCCGGCTTGCCGGAAGAACTCCGGTTTCGCCAGGTCCATAATCTCCCGGACCGGCGACTTCGTGCATTTGAATGTGATGACGTTTCTTGAAATCGTGGGCTTCATAGCTTCCTGCGCTCCGTCACCCGGCCATCGGTCACGTTCTGCCACCCGAGGTCAGCGGCGCGCGGAGAGGGCAACCACCGTCCAAACTCCGGCCAATGCCGTGAACCGGACACGCCAGGCAGCATCGTAAGTCCCGGCGGAGCGGTTCACAATTGAAAATAGATTCGCCACGCCCACCGGCTCTCCCTAACATTTTCACCGATGAACGGTCGGGTTTTGCACCGTCTGAAAGGGTTGGCCTCGATGCTCGGCGTTCTGAGTGCGCTGCACGCAATCAGCCTCGAAACCGAGCGCCAATACCTTTCCGGCCGCGGCAAGGATGATGCCGTGCCGTGGCGGTTCCTGTGCACCACCGGCCCGCGCTCCGGTTTCTGGACGAACATCGCCGTGCCGGCGAACTGGGAGCTGCACGGCTTCGGCCATTTGAATTACAGGAAGGACTCGACCAACGCCTGGACGGAGTGCGGCCTGTACGAACACGACTTCACCGTGCCGGCCGACTGGTCGGGTAGGCGCATCTTCCTCGTGTTTGAAGGGGCGATGACCGACACGAGCGCGAAGCTCAACGGGAAGCCCGTCGGGCCAACGCATCAAGGCGGATTTTACCGGTTCAGGTACGAGGTGACGCGCCTGGTGAAACCCGGCGCCACGAACAGGCTGGAGGCGGCGGTGGCCAAGCACTCGGCCAACGAGTCGGTGAACAAAGCTGAGCGGTTGGCGGACTACTGGGTCTTCGGCGGCATCTACCGCCCCGTGTATCTCGAGGCCGTCCCGCCGCAGTTCATCGAACGCGTGGCGATTGACGCGCGGCACGACGGCGCGTTGGTCATGGACGTGTTCGCCAACGGCATCACGAGCGCCGACGCAGAGATGGTCCTCGAAGCGCAGGTGACAGATTTGGACGGCAAGACGACCGCAACCGGCCCGCCGTTCCGCGTCCGACTCAGCGGCAACAAAGCCACGCTCAAAGCGCAAATTCCCGCGCCCCGGGCCTGGACGGCAGAGACGCCTCATCTGTACCGCGTCGAGGTGCGGCTTCTGCATGGCCGCCAGTTGCTCCATCGCCACTCCCAGCGCTTCGGCTTCCGCACGATGGAAGTGCGCGACGGAGAGGGCCTTTACCTCAACGGCCGGCGCGTGTTTCTCAAAGGCGTCAACCGCCACTCTTTCTGGCCGGATTCGGGCCGTTGCTTGAGCGAGGCCGTCCACCGGCTGGACATCGGGATCATGAAGGACATGAACATGAACGCGGTGCGGATGTCGCACTATCCGCCGGACGCACAGTTTCTGGACCTGTGCGACGAACTCGGCCTCTACGTGCTCGATGAACTTGCCGGCTGGCACAATCATTACGACGACGCCGTCGGGCGCAAGCTGGTCGAGGAAATGGTCACCCGCGATGTCAACCATCCGAGCATTCTGTTCTGGAACAACGGCAACGAAGGGGGCTTCAACACAAACCTTGACCGCGTGTTTCTGGAGTTTGATCCGCAGCAGCGCCGCGTGCTGCATCCGTGGGCGACCTTCAGCGGCATCAACACGACGCACTATCTGGCTTACGACAAGGCCGAAGCGGCGTGCGCCGGATTCAAGACCTACTACGCCGAAGGCAAGGAGCATGTGGCTTCAAACGATGCGACCCGCTACATCTACCTGCCTACGGAGTTTCTGCACGGCCTTTACGACGGCGGCGCGGGCGCGGGTTTGGAGGATTACTGGCGGCTGATGACCGCCAGTCAATACCTCGGAGGCGGCTTCCTCTGGGTGTTCTGCGACGACACCGTGCGACGGCCCGACACGGGCGAACTGGACACCGCCGGCAATCAAGCGCCCGATGGCATCGTCGGCCCGTATCGCGAACGCGAAGGCAGCTTCCACACGATCAAGGAACTCTGGTCGCCGATCCAGGTGCGCCGCGAGTCGGACGGCACGTTCACGGTGAAGAATCACTACAGCTTTACGGACGCGAGCCAGTGCAAGTTCGCCTGGCAACTGCGCCGGCACCCGTGGCCCGCCGAGGCACGAGCGATAAATGCGGTCCTCGCCCAAGCGACCATTGCTGCGCCGCCGATTCCGCCCGGCGGCCAGGCCACGTTCCCCATCCAGTTGCCGGAGGTCTGGCAGGAGGCTGATGTGCTGGCGTTGCGCGTAGACGATCCAGGCGGGCGTGAGTTGTGGACGTGGACCTGGCCCCTGCCGCGGTTGGAGGCATTGCGGGAGCTCGTGAGTGTATCGTCGCGCCAGGCGCACTTCGCCGGCGAGATGGGCGACACGATCCGGTTGAACTGTCAAAGCCTCACGGTAGGCATCAGCAAGCAGACGGGACTGCTGGCCAGCGTGGACCGAAACGGCGCCAGGTTCTCGCTCCGCAACGGCCCGCGGCTCAGTGCGGGCGACGCCACGCTCAAAAGCATTGCGACCAACACCATTGGCGGAGACGTGCTGGTGACCGCGACGTTCGACGGCGACTTGCGGGAGGCCGTCTGGCGACTGCGCGCCGACGGCTGGCTGCAATGCCACTTCCGATACGCCGCATCCGGTTCGCAAGACTTCCTGGGCGTGCTGTTTGACTACCCGGAGAAGCTTGTGAAACGAAAGCGCTGGCTGGGCGATGGCCCCTTCCGCGTTTGGAAGAACCGCCTGCGCGGTGTGACCCTTGGCCTGTGGGAAAACGACTGCAACGACACCATCACCGGCCATCGAGGTTGGATCTATCCGGAATTCAAGGGCTGCTTCTCCGGCGTGCGCTGGATGCAACTGGATACGGATGAGGGTCTGATCACCTTCGTTCCTGGTGAAGGAATCCCGTATGTGCAGGTGCTTTCGCCCGATCAACCGCCTGACCATCTCGTGGCCAATACGAAAGTGAACTTGCCGCAGTGCGGATTGGGCTTTTTGCACGGCATCCCCGCCATCGGCACCAAGTTCAAGCCGGCTGCCCAGGGCGGTCCGCAAGGCCGGATGAACGTGGCCGGTGGCGAGTATTCCGGCTCGGTGAGCTTCTACTTTGGCGATTTGCGAAGTAGATCTAGAAATTCTCCCTGAGCCGGTAAAATGTCTCTTCACCGCCCACGGTGTTCGACACGACGGTGAACCTGAAATCGTAGTTGCCGCTCGACGCTGCCTGCCAGGTTCCGCAGGCAAACTCCTGGAGCATGTTGGTCACCAGGTGATTGGTTGGATGCGAGTTGGTCGCCAGGAGATAAACCACGTTGGTCGGGGAACAGGTGTCGTGCACGGGTCCGAGGTTTGTGAGAGTGCCGCCGCTGGGCCCCACCGACAATTGGAACCTCGCGCGGTTCGTGCCCGCGTCAGCCACGACCTGGACTTGATAGTCTCCCGCGCTGAGGTTGGTGAGGGTGTAGGTGACGAAATCCGCTGCCGCGTTCGCGTTCAGTCGCGTGCCCCGCAGGCTGCTGAAAGCCAGGTTGGTCGTGACCTGATGCGCATCGCCGACGCTGGTCGCAGCGGACAGCAGCTCGGTTTCGGCGATGTTCGCAGGAATGATGGTGTAATTGCTCCCGGCAACGGTTGAGAATTCCCCTGGATCGGAAGAGGCTCGTTGCCGCCGACGGCGTAAACGTATCTTCCGAATGCAATGCCAGTTCCGATACGCCGCATCCAGTCCGCAAGACTTCCTGGGCGTGCTATTTGACTGCCCGGAGAAGCAGGTGAAATGAACGCGCTGGCTGGGCGATGGCCCGTTCCGCGTTTGGCGGAACCGCCTGCGCGGTGTGAGCCTTGGCCTGTGGGAAAACGACTGCAACGACACCATCGCCGGCCATCGGGGTTGTATCTAACCGGAATTCAAGAGCTGCCTCTCCGGCGTGCGCTGCAGCCAACTGGAACGCCATAAGAACGCGCTAGAAAGCGGACTGGAAAGTGTATCGGCCTGAAGCGACCGCATAAACGGCCTGCTTGGTTTCGCGAAGGACGAGTCTTACGCCCTCGCTTTGCTCAGCCACTCTGCCGCTTTCCAGGACAAGGCTTCCGCCGTTAGCGGGCACAAACACGGTTGCCGTCGTGTTGGGAGGGACGGTTATTTCAAGGGTGAACTTGCCGCCCTCGCGCTTCCAATGGCTGACGATCCGGCCCCGTATCGAGTCGTAGCTGGCCCGGACCCAGGTCAGGTCGCCGACGGGTTGCGGGCGGATGAGGATCTTCTTGAAGCCAGGGCCGGCCGGGTCGGTGTCGATGCCCGCCAGGTCTTTGTAGAACCACTCGGTAATGTGGCCGAGCATGAAGTGGTTGTGCGAGGAACTGCGATTGGCATCCCAGGATTCGGTCAGGCTGGTTGCACCCATCCTGAGCTGATAACCGTAACCCGGTTTCTCGTCCTGGTTGATCATCTGGTAGATCACATCGGAGCGGCTTCCCTGGGCGAGCGCCTGCAAGAGGAACCGAAAACCGACGTCGCCTGCTGTCATGGCCCAACCGCGGGATTCCACATCCCGAACCAGGGAGGCGAGGACCGCGTCCCGGTCGTCGTCGGCGACCATGCCGAGCACCAGCGGAAGGGCGTTAGCGCATTGCGAGCCAGTGGCGTAGGTGCGATTGCCGTTGGCAGCCTGGAAGAAGCGGCGGTTATAGCTGGCGCGGATGCGCTCGGCACGGGCGGCGTAGTCTTTCGCCTCGTCGGGGCGGTTCAGCAGCGCCGCGGCCCGCGAGAGAATCCAGGCGTCGTAATAATAAAACGCCGTGGCGGTGACCGGGGGCGGCGTCAGTTGAGCAAAGCCCGGTTTCTTCGGGCCAAGATCATACCAATCGCCCAGGCCCTCAGAGACGATATCCTCTTTCGCCTGAGCCTCCAGGTAAGCGAAGTAGCGTTTCATAGCGTCGTAATGGGTGCGGAGCGGTTCAAGATCGGCGCTGAACTGATACTGCTGCCAGGGAACGATGATGAAGGCGCTGCCCCACTCGGCTGCGGCGCGAAACGTGCCTTTGAACTGGGTGTATTCGGGCGCGATGTTCGGCACCAGCCCGTTCTCCAGTTGGGCGTTCGCCATGTCGTTCATGCCTTTGGTGAACAGGCGGCAGAGATCGAATTCGTAGCGGATCGCCGGGCCATTGAGATGATACTGTTCGAGCCAGCCTAGCTTTTCCCGGTGCGGACAATCGGTAAGGACGGAAACCATGTTGGCGCGCTGGGCCCACCGGACCAGGGTGCGGATGCGGTTGAGCAGCTCGTTGGAGCAGGCGAATTCCCCGGCGGGCGAGGCGCCGGAATGAACGATTACACCCTCGAGGGATCCGATGCGCGGCGCCTCGCCGCCGGGCTGGGCCGGCGTGAGGCGGGCCTGCAAATATCGGCAGCCGATGTAACAGAATTTCGGAGACCACGTCTCCTCTGCGGCCGTGCCCTTAGTGTATTCCCACCAGGAACTGCCCCGGGCACTGCCGCCCATCGTGCCACGGTCAATCTGGCCGTCTGGACCAAGGATCTCCGCCGGGGTGAGGCGCACGGTGCTTCCCGCCGGCCCGGTGACGCGCAACCGAGGCATGTAAGACGCGTTCTGGCCCAGATCGTAAATGGTTTCCCCGTTGGTCAGGGACAGCACCGCGACGGGCGCACGCGTTTCGATGACCCGTAGCGGGCTGGCAGCGAAAGTGTGCCCGCGCAGTTTGCCGGGCGCGCGGATGACTTGAACTGCGGGCGGCCAGGCGTGGTCGTCGAAGCCCGGCCGGTCCCATCCCGCCGGGTTAAGGCGCGCGTCGTAATCCTCTCCCCCGTAAATGCAGGAAAACGTGATTGGGCCGGCGCACGTGCGCCAGGTTTCATCGGTGCCAAGAATTTGAGTCGAACCGTCAGCATACTCGAGGCGCAAGTGGAGGATGGCGCGGAGGGCGCCAAAAGAGCCGGTGAACTTAACGAAGCGGTTGCGGCGGACGACGTTATACATGCCGTTCCCAAGCGTGAGGCCGATGGCGTTGCGACCGGCCTGGAGCAGAGAGGTGACCTCTCTGGTGTCATAGAGCACCGTCTGGTTGTAGGCCGTCCAACCCGGTGAGAGCAGGTCGTCGCCAGCCTTCACCCCGTTGAGCGTCATCTCGTATTGGCCGAGACCGCAGACGTGAGCGATTGCCCGCACCAAACCCGGCCGCACTTCGAATTCCTTGCGCAGGAGCAGCGTCTCGCTGGCGCCGCGCCCGCAAATCCAGGTTGCCTGCCAGTCGTTCGGCTCGAGGAGGCCCATGGTCCAAGTGGTCGGGGCACTCCATGCGGAAGCCTTATCGGCCTGGTCCCACACCCGGACCTTCCAGAAAACTCGTTGGGATGTAGCCAACGCCTTGCCCTGGTAGCTGATGTGCGTTGTTTCGTCCGAACCGACTCTGCCGCTGTCCCACAGATCACCCCGGGCGCTGGCGAGCAGATCCGCCGAAGAGGCAACCAGGACCTGGTAAGCAGTCTGCCGCTGCCCGCGCTCGCCGCTTTCGACCTGCCAGCACAAACGGGGCTGCGGACGATCAATGCCCAGCGGATTGTCAGCATATTCGCACCGCAAGCGCGCCACCTGGAGCCCCTCGGCCGCCTCCGCCGGAGCCGCCGCCTCCAGTGGCCCTGCTCCAAGGCACAGTAAGAGCAGGAGCGCACCTGCGGCGTTCACCGGATCGGCGTGAGCCAGGGTGCGACGGAAATTCTTACAGCGATAGGTGAAGGCATTCATGCTGCGACGCCAAATATCCGTCGGCTTCATCCGCGATGCAATGCTTTCCCGCGCGGAGAGGCTTTCGAGGACGGATCTGGACACTGCCACCAGCCCGGTGTTGGCGAACAAGTCGTGCATAGATTCTGGAATGTACCGTTTGGCCGAAGGGTATTCGGCAGCCCATCCCCACTGCCGATCCGCCGCGCCCTTGCCCAGTCCAGCGGTTTGCCCACCCGGCTAAAGCGCACCATGGCCAAGCCGCAACCCAGGTTCTTCGCTGTTTCGGTGGAATACCTGTGGACCGGACGCCACCCGGAGGGGCCCTCGTTAGGCTTGCGGTTTGTATCCCTGATCAACTTCGTAAGGAGTATCTCACGGCTCTCCAAGCCTTAACGGCTGCATCCCTACCTTTGACTCGGTAACCAGGGCCCGCCCAGCAGCCAGGACGACCTCCACCAGCCACCCCACATAGTATCTCGGTAGTACCTTCCGTAGCCCTCCGTAGTACCTCCGTATAGTTAACGGAGGTGACTGCCGAGGTACAGACGGAGGTACCTGCGGAGGTACATCGGAGGTATCCTGGATCCCTATGGGCGCGAGAGCGTTGGGGTGGAGGGCCGCTGCTGCGGCCTTGATTCGCGCAGGGATCCACATGAGCATGGCGTGCTACCGTGGGGACACGGAGGGACATACGGAAGCGATGCTCTCCCGTCGCCCCGCGCGACGCCCCCGCCCTCCAGGCCGAAGGCCAGGTCCAACGGCCGCCGCGACTACCGGCAAGAACGCCTGCCCCCGCTCGCGACCGCCAACCAAGTCCTCGAATTATGGGGCACCCATCCCCGTCTCCAGGAACTCCTCGCCCAGCCTAACGAGCATCAATTCCAGTTTTGATCGCACGTATCTGGTGAGTACCAACATTGCCACCACTACCGACCTGCCGGAGCGCCAGAGCGCTTCCGGCGCGCGCGGTGGTTTCCTCCCTCTCCCCAGGGGAGAGGGTCGGGGTGAGGGGAAACAAACCATTCGTCCACCCTGGCCGCAACGAATCAGACTCGGTGGTGCATCCGAGATGCGCCCCGCACCACGGGGGCGGATCTGGACACTGCCACGAGATCGTCGGCGGCGGGCAACTCGTGTAGCGCAGACATGTAATCTGCTGTTTCGCCGAATTGTATTCGGCGCCGCGTCCAACTCCTCCAGGGTCAGACTGCTGGCGCGGCAAAGAGGTCCCGTTTCAGTCCTTAGCCTCCTGCACGACGGCGCGGATCAGCCAATCGCCCTTGTCGAACGGTTGCCCCTTGCCGCCGGGCAGGGCGAGGAACGAGCTGCCGCTGCCACCACTGTCGTGATGAACATATACACCTTTGGTGGCAGTGGGGTTGAATCCAACGCAGACAATGAACTCCTGCGGCACCCGGGTCGGCCTGACCGGGATAGTGACCCATTTCGCATCGCCTCGCGCGAAGTGCGAGTAAGGGGCGGGGAATTCCGCTATCTTCTTGTAGCTCGTATCGCAGAGCCAGACGGAAGCGTTTTCCCGCGGCGGCTGGGGATAGCCATAGCGCGAGCCGAAGAGTCGCACCGCCGTGAGGTAGTAATCCTTGCCCGGCGCCTCGAACCGGACGACATGGCCACTGCCAGCTACGCTTTCCATCCCGGCGGAGACGCCGTTATCCTTCGCCAGCTCCTTCGCCGGCATCTTGAGTTGGGCCGCTGTCTTGGTCTGGGCCGCGAAACCGCTCCTGGGGCTGGCGACGATCAGCACCGGCTCGGCCTTCTGCCACCAGGCAGTGAGCTTCTGCTCATCGCCGCGGGCGACCAGTGCCTTGCGCAACTCGATTCCCGGCTGGCTTTCATCCAGGCGCATTTTGGCCCAGGCGGCAAACAGCGGCGCGAATCCTTTGTCGCCGATAAGCTCCCCCAGCGATAGCCACAAGCCGGCTGCCTGGGTAGTCGGATCGGGCTTGGCCGCAGCCAACTGTTTGCGCAGGCGCGCCATGCCATCTTCCAGGTAGTTGTAGCTATCGGGCCAGAGCTTCTCGCCCTCGCGGGCATAGACGGCGTCCAGTATGCGCGATCCCGCGCAATGCGCCCAGCCCTCGGCGCCGGCCGAACTCAACCACCGCCGTTGGTGGATCACCCGATACATCGCCATGTGCCCAACTTCGTGGCAAAAGCCGTATAGGTGAAATGTGCCGGTTACAGCCGGTCGGAGGAGTTTTTCCTCCGCGGGCACAGTCAGGTTGATATGGTCCTCGCCGTC
Source organism: uncultured Verrucomicrobiae bacterium (assembly GCA_963822005.1). Taxonomy (GTDB): domain Bacteria; phylum Verrucomicrobiota; class Verrucomicrobiia; order Limisphaerales; family UBA8199; genus PALSA-1440. The sequence continues at coordinate 65,730 of CAWGGD010000043.1, forward strand.
GTTGAACAGGCGCGTCGCGCTGGTCGGGCTGGCGACGACGGACACCTGGATGGTTTCCGGCATGTCGAAGCCAAACTGCTCAATGGCCACCGCGCGCGCCGCCTCCACCGTTCGTGCAATCGCCTTGGCGTAAGCATCGCTGAGTCCCGTGGCCGTCACTTGCACGTGCGCCAGCTTGGTCACTTTCTCCGCGGCCGACGCCTCCTGGCCACCTTGAGGCTGAGCTGCCTGCGAATCGCTAATTCCCGTTATCCCAACCTGGAAGGCCAACAGCAGCATTGCGGATGTTACCTGCGCTGACACGACACACATTCTCATAATCAATTCCTTTCACGGGTGCGGGTGTCGCGATGATCCGCGGCACCCGGCACCCTATCTGTCAGACAGCGGTGCCCGCAGTTCGTGCCACGCGAACTACAGAATGATCGGCACCACGGCCCTTCCTTGCATGACACCGGGGCCGAAGATTTCTTAGAAAGTGCCTAAGAATTCCTGTCCCTGAACCGTCCAGGTTACCGCGAGGTTTTGGAGTGCGGTGGCTGGCGGGGAATGGGGCTGACACCGCTTTGGCAAACGCGCGGCGGGCTGAACCGAAAGCGGTGTGTGCCCTCACCCCTCACCCACCGCACTCTCCAAGACGCTATCGCGCCCTCCCACGCACCAGAAAACGCGAAGCGTCTTGGACCGCGCCTGTCCTCTGGCGCTGTTGACACACCGTGAAAGGGACTACCAGTTGCGAGGCACCATACTTGTAATCAGAGCCGGCGAGGACGCTCGCCCTTTGTGAAATCTCTGTTGACGGCTCTTCCACGGAGGCGCAAGCATGCCGCCATGCGCTGCACGTCAGTCCAAGGCCAACCGCACGAGGCCCCACACCCGCCACCTGCTCACCCTGTCTTTGCGCAGCCGTTGGCTTCCGCCAAAGAACAAACCGGTTGGACCGGCCAAACCACAAGGCCTTCAACCCGCTCCCCGAGCCCATACCACGGATGCCCTCTCGCTGCCGGGGCAGCTTCGTCTTCCCGCTTTCTCGTTTCGGCAATGACTTTGTCCCGGCCATACTGTTAAGCGGTTTTACGAACCCATGTTCCTCCCGGTTAACAGGACGTTACAGATACTCGCCTTGAGTGCTCTGTTCTTCCCGCAGCTGCTACAAGCTGGGGCGGTTCGCGTCTCGTTCCTGCGGAACAGCGGCGCCTTAGGTGACACAGTGGAGGTCTTGAAGAAGAGCGGCTGCGGCGAACAAGCCGCTCGATTGGTCCAGCAGGTCGTGGGACGCTACTACGCGAGTGAGTTCACCTTGGACTTCAGCAAGTTTCCGAAGTCGGCGGGCGGGTTTTACTCATTTGCTACACCCCGTGACCTGGTCGCGGCTTTGCCCCACAGACTGTGCGATACGCAGCATCCCTACGACTTCACCTGCTTTGACACTTTGATTGCTCTTGCGGGCGACCGTCTGAAGACTGGCCTGCAGCCGGACGAGGTTTTTGGTCCGTTTATGGTGTCCACGATGACCACGAACGGTGAGGGCATTACCTTCCGGGCAACGGCGAGAGACGCCTTCGCACAGCTCTACCCACGTTGGTATCGGGACGCGACAGCAAGCGACATTCCTCAGTCGATGCAGGATGGTCGCATATGTCTTACCGCCGCACTGTTTTGTTGGCACTTGTTGCCCGAGAGCACAAGCGAGAAGGCACTGGAGGACGAAGTGATGGGGACTCTCAAGTCCAATTGGCGGCAGCTGCGTCTGAGGTTTCCAGCTCAATTCGAGGTTGTTCTCTGCCACAAGATCGATTTGTCCGCACATACGATCTGCACTACGCACGGGGGCTTGTTGCTCCACCGCAACACCGCCTACACCTACATTGAGAAGGCTGGCGGCCGCGGGCCATTCGTACGCCTGGACTTTGATGTTAGGTCTGATGTGATTCCGTGGCTGGCCGCAGTGTTCAGCGAGCGCGAGCACCGCTCCGCGCACCTTTTTGCCACCTTTAACGACAGCAACATTCGAAAACTGGACTCCAAATAAGAACGCCGCTTCAACCCACCTGCTTCAGGCAACCGCGCGAGTGCGGCTCTGTTCCAAGTCGAACGCTCTCGCCGTACCGTGCCTGACCAGCATCGTCGGCGCATCGCCATGTTTAACTGGTTTCACCGTTGGCTGGACCCGAAGTTGAGGGTTGATGCGTATGAGTTGCGCCAAGAAAAAGAGAGTGCCAGCGTTGGGCCAAGGGCGAGGGAATCAGGGCTTGCGAGAACGCTCACCCTCCCCAGGCTGGGTCTGAGGATACCGCCTTAGATTACTTCCCGGCCTCGCGGACGATCTTCTCCACCCGGCGGCCGTATTCGACGTAGTTCTGGCGCATGGCGTCCTCGCTGGTGGCTTTGGATTGCGCATCGTGGAACACGACCACCATGTGGGGTTCGATGGAGAGGCCGGCGTCGTAACCCCGCGTCATGGCGTCCTTCAGGATGTCGCGCACCCGGCCCTGCCCTTCGCCCGGCCAATTGTAGTCCGCGTCATTCTTCGCCGGGTTCCACGTGGCGTCCTTGATGTGAATGTGGACGACATGGTCGCGCACGTGCGTCCAGAATTCCCAGGGGTCCTGCTTGGGCCAGGGCTTGGGCTTCGAGCGGTCGGGATTGAAGATGGGGTTGGCGGTGTCGAACACCCACTTGAGGCCGGGGCACTTGTCGAGCAGTTCGAGGGCGTGCTGCCAGCTCATGCCGCCGTAGTTCATGCAGTTCTCGTGGACCGGCTGCAGGCCGGCGTCCAGAAACCGGTTCGTCACATCCTTCACCCGGCGGAATACCTCGGCCGGGATGGTGTATTCGTCATCCCCGGGCTTGAAGCTCATGATGCGGACGTATTTGGCGCCCACCCGCTGCATTCGCGGAATGGCCCGCTTGACCTCGGCCAGCGTGATGTCAAACGGATCGCCCAGCTTCTTGGCCCAGTTCATGATGGTGGAGCCGAAGCAATACGCGGCAATGCCTGCTGTCTCCAGCTTGCGGACGGCCAGGTCGAAGGCCTGGTCCGGGATGTCGTGGAAATTGGCCTTGGCAAAGCCTGGGACCTCGACGCCCCGCGGCTCAAGGAATTTCCAGCCGAGTTCCTGCGTGGCCAGGATTTGGCCGTCAATGGTGTTGGCGCCTTCGTCGCCGATGCCCATGAATTTCATAATTACCTCCGAAACGACTTCGTAAAATCCTCACCTACGACCTCCACCACCTTCTTCTCGATCTTCGAGGCGGCGATCAACTCGTTGAGCTTCTTCTCATACGCCGCGCTATCCATCGGCAGCTCCACCGTCGCGTTGATCAGCGACGAATAGAGCATCACGTTCGCCAGTTCCACCGAGTGGATGCCTTCTGCGCCCGGCGCGATCAGCGGCTCGCCGTCGAGGATGGCGTTGACGAAGTTCTGCATCAACGTGGCATGGGGATTCGCGGCGGCGCCGAAGGGAATCTCGACGTTCCAGACCTCCGGCTTGGCGAAGCCGACCTTGCAGGTGCGGCTGAACTCCAGCATGTCCGACTCGTTGCGCGTGAGCGTGAGCTTGTCCGCTTCCAACAACAGCTTGCCGCGCGTGCCGACGATCTCGAACCGGTTGGTCCCGGGTGCCTCGCCAGTGGAGGAGGCGAACGTGCCGGTGGCGCCGTTGGGGTATTCAAGGTAAGCCGACACCTGGTCCTCCACCTCGATGTTGTGGAACCGCCCGAGCTGGCAGAAGCCCCGTACCCGCGCGGGCATCCCCAGCAACCACTGCATGGCATCCAGGTTGTGCAGGCATTGGTTGAGCAGCACCCCGCCCCCCTCGCCCTTCCAGGTCGCGCGCCAGCCGCCGCTCGCGTAGTACGCCTCGGTGCGAAACCAGTCGGTCATGATCCAGCTCATCCGCACGATTTCGCCCATCTCGCCGCCTTGGATCAGCTTCTGGATCTTCAAATACCGCGGCTCCGCCCGCAGTTGGAACATGCCCGCGAAGACCACTTTAGGATGCTGGTGGTGCGCCGCAATCAGCCGCTCGGCGTCCGCTTTGTGGGCCGAGATCGGCTTCTCCACCATCACGTGCAGCCCCTGTTTCAGCGCCGCGATACCGAGCGTGGTGTGCTGATAATGCGGCGTGGCGATGATGACCGCGTCCACCAGCCCGGAGCGGATCAACTCCTCGGCATCAGTGAAAGTCTTCAGCGGTTTATACTTCTCCAGCTTGGCTGGCACGGCATCCGACACCGCCACCAATTCCGCCCGACTGACCTTGCCGGCGCTGAGGTAGCCGAAGTGATGCTGTCCGATATTGCCCAGCCCGATGAGCCCTAAGCGCACTTTGTTCATGCGCCGCAGTCTAATCGGCCCTTGCCCTCTGCCCAGACGAAAATACATCCGCGGCTCCGAGGGGGATCTTGGGACTGCCGCCATGTCCCACATGCCAACCAAGGTGGGGACGCCTCGCCGAGGCGGCCGTTTCGGCGAAACGACCCTACCTGCGGATGGCAGCAGTATGAAGATGCAGCTGCTCCGCCGGAGCCGGCCACTTACCGGCACAGCCAGCTTATCAGCGGCGCGAAGATGAGGCTGGGCAGGTAATCGGCTAGTTCGATCTTCTTCAATTCCAGGATCACCAGCGCCACGCAGAACACCAGCAGGCCGCCCGCGGCATTCACCGGATCAACCAGACCCTGCGCTTCGAGAAACGGCTTGAGAAACTGCGCGCACACCAGCGTCAACGTGCCCTGAAATACCAGCACCGGCAGCGCCGCCAGCATCACCCCCCACCTGAATAGCAGCACAAAGCCCAGCGTGGCCAGGCCATCCATCACCGCCTTCACCGCCAGCGGATAATAATACCCCGCTAAACCGTCCTGGACCGATCCGAGCATTGCCAGCGGGGCGGCGCAAAACAGCGTGGCACACGTCTTGAAGCCCTCGCTCAGCCGGCGCGGGTCGCCGGGCTTGATCCCGGCAATGCGTTCCCGCGCCTGCCGGCCCAGGCGGTTGGACATCTTCTGCAGCCGCAGCAGTTGCCCGGTCAGCTTCCCGAGCATCAGCGCGAGCACGACGATGAGAAGCTGCTTCAGTATTTGCAGGAAGGTCCCGTTCATGCTCATCCACGTCAGCCGCAGCCCGTAGAAAACCGTAAAAACGCCCAGCGCAACCTTGAAGAAGGATTCGTTCGCCGGCGACAGCGGCTTCCGCCGCACCAAGCCGGCCACGCCGCCAATCAGGATCCCCGCCACGTTCAGCGCTGTGCCGATCATCGGCGGCAAGGTAAAGTCCAAGGGCCAAGGTCTAAAGTCTAAAGTCTGAAGTCCAAAGTCTCGGTCGAGCGCGGTTGAGATTGCACTTCGGCCTTTTCATCCGTGGCTATCCGTGTTCATCTGTAGTTCGCTTATGGGCAAAGAGTTCAGTATCACCCCGCGCGCCGTGCCGCGGGTCGAAACCAAGTATCGCCGCATTGTGACAGCGTTGCCGCACCCCGATTCGGTGCCGACGCTGGAGAAGCTGCGCCAGTTCGAGCCGCAATCCATGCGCGGCCAGCCGCCGGTCGTTTGGGACCGCGCCGAGGATGTGTTTGTCTATGACAAGTACGGGAACCGCTGGCTGGATTGGAGCAGCGGCGTGCTCGTCACCAACGCGGGCCACTGCGCCCCCGAAGTGCGCCAGGCCATTCTCGACCAGGTGAACAGCGGCCTGCTCCACAACTACGTGTTTCCCAGCGAGGAGCGCGCCGCCCTCGTCGAGCAGCTTGTCAAGATCGCCCCCAAGGGCCTGGACAAGGTTTTTCTGCTCACGACGGGCTCGGAGGCGACGGAGTGCGCCATCAAGCTGGCCCGCTCCTACGGCATTCGCAAAGGCGGCAACAAGAAGATCGGCATCGTCGGCGCGGAGCGAGGCTTCCACGGCCGGACGCTCGGCGCCCAACAGGCCGGCGGCATCCCGGGTCAGAAAGGCTGGATCGTCAACGAGGACCCGGCGATCGTGCAGGTCCCCTTCCCCGACGGCTATTGGACGGAGGACACCAGCTTCAATCTGTTCCTGGACACCGTGGCGAAGAAGGGTCTGCGGCCGGAGGATGTTGCGGGGGTGATGTTCGAGACGTACCAGGGCGTGGGACCGGACTTCGCCCCGGTGGAATACATTCAGCAGCTCGCCAAATGGTGCAAAGCGCAGGATGCCTTGCTGATATTCGACGAAGTCCAGGCCGGTTTTGGCCGCACGGGCAAGTTCTGGGCCTTCGAGCATTACGGCGTCACGCCGGATGTGATTTGCTGCGGCAAAGGCATCAGCAGTTCGCTGCCGCTTTCGGCCGTCATTGGCCGGGCGGAGATCATGGACCAGTTTGCGCCGGGCTCGATGACCAGCACGCACACGGGCAACCCGGTCTGCTGCGCCGCGGCCGTGGCCAGCGTGAAGAAGATCGTGGCCGAGAACCTCACCGCCAACGCCGCCCGCCTCGGCGAAATCCTCGACGCGGGCTTGCGGGCCATTCAGCTGCGCCACCCACAGGTCATCGGCCATTACACGTGCCGGGGATTGGTCGCCGGCTTGCAGATGACCCGGCCGGGCAAGAAGGAGCCGAACCATGACCTCGCGCACAACGTGATCGAGCGCTGTTTCCACAAAGGGCTGCTCTTTTTCGCGCCGGTGGGCGCGTGGGGACAGACCGTGAAGATCGCGCCGCCGCTGACCATCAGCGAGGAAGCGCTCCGGGAAGGCCTGGCAGTCTTGGGCGAAGCCGTGGACGAAGCCGTCGCCGCCATGAAACCGCCCGTCAGCCGGTAGCGCCACGAGCCTGCCAACCAAAGGGGTTCTGGGCTGGCCAAACAGCCGCCCTCCCTGCCGTCCAATTTGCAGGTGCAATTTACAGGTTGCAATTTGGCGCCGCAGACGGCATCTTCTCCATCTCTGGGTCGGGGCGTAGCGTAGCCTGGTAGCGCGCTTGTTTCGGGTACAAGAGGTCGTGAGTTCGAATCTCACCGCCCCGACCATTTTTCTTTAGAAAGTGAGCGGACAGCTGACTTTCCTTGGCGCTCACTGAATATTGGAGGCGAAGCGAGTTTCCCGGAGACAGTCGCCGTCAGAGGCATCCCAGGAATCACCGCCAGGATTTCCAATACCAAGAGGAGAACTGTCGCAGCCGGTGCGACCTCAATGTAATAGGGGGCATTGCCCATAATTAGGACAGGCTTCAGGGCGCGACCCCCGCCTCCTTCGCAAGGGTGACTGCCTCGCGGGTCTTGGTCCATTTTGTGCTCTCGCAAAGTGCGGAATTACAGGTTCCTGATCGGGTCTTTCGAAACCTGGAGACAGGGTCCGGCCGCGGGTCCTGGCTGCGAACCTGAACCGAGGTGGGCGGCGAGCGATGACATGAGCAACGTAGTCGGTTCAATTAACGCTATCCCGACGGACGGGGCGGCACAGTTCTTTAAGCCGTCCAAGCCGATCATTTGGTCGGTGGCCGTGATCCTGGTGTTGTGGCTTATGGTGGCCGCCTGGCTGTACCTCGGCGTGAACACTCCGGTGCCAGCCGACACCAGGCTCAGACCGAGCAGGGTAATTCAGCGCAGCAAGAGGAACTGAACAAGGGGATCCGGCACCGGGTGCTCATCACTGCCGCGAGCGGGATCGTGGTGTGGCTCGCCAGTGCCATCGGTGTCATGCGCTGGCGACGCAACCTGCACCACCGATGGCGGATCACCGAAGCGAGAGCGGCGGGCGAAGTGAAAGCCCTGCAACGGCAACTGACCGAAAGCCGGCAGGCCGTGGAGAAACGGGCGGGCGAAGTGGACGTCCTGCAGCAGCAACTGGCCGCCGAAAAGCACCAAGCCGGGCGGTCGTTGTGGGAAGCCGAGGCGCAATTTCAGGACCGGCTGGCCGATCTGACGCGAAAGCTGGCGACTTTGGAATCGGAATTGGACCAGCGGAAGAAGTACGAAAAGAACCTTTCGGAACAGCGCCTGTCCCTGGAAAGCTCGAAGACGGTGCTGGAACTGCACGTGCAGGAGCGCACGCGGGCGGTGCAGCAGCTCCAGCAACGGCATGAACTGATCTTGAATTGCGCCGGCGACGGCATCTGCGGCCTGGACCTGAACGGCAGGGTGGCTTTTGTCAACCCGGCGGTCGCCCGCCTGACGGGCTGGTCGCGCGAAGAGTTGATCGGCAAGACCGAGAAGGAGGTTTTCCACGGCAATAACTCCGCGGCGCAAGCCACTCCCCCGGGCGCTTCCGAATCGCCGGTTTTCTGTCGCAAAGACGGCAGCCGGTTCCCGGTCGAGCTGGTGCGCACGCCGATCGAGGAGGGGGGGCGAAAAAGCGGCGAGGTGCTGATTTTCAAAGACATCACCGAACGCAGACGAGCGGCGGCGACGCTGTCCCAGAAAATGGCCGAGTTGTCGCGCTCCAACGACGAGCTCGAGCAGTTTGCTTTCGTGGCGTCGCACGACCTCCAAGAGCCGCTCCGCAAGATTCAGGCGTTTGGCGACCGGCTCCGAACCAAGTGCAACGGGTTGCTGCCGCCCGAGACCCTCGACTACCTGGACCGCATGCAAGGGGCCTCCGCCCGAATGCGCACCCTGATTGACGACCTCCTGACTTTCTCCCGCGTCATTCGCGATTCCCAGCCGTTTGCGCCCGTTGAGCTGGCGCAAGTTGCGCGCGAAGCGCTGGGCGACCTGGAAGTGCGCATCGAACGCAGCGGCGGCCGGGTGGAGGTCGGCGAACTGCCGTGCATCGAGGCCGATGCGACCCAGATGCGCCAGCTCCTGCTTAACCTGATCGGTAACGCTCTCAAGTTTCAGCCGCCAGGAGGCCACCCCGTGGTGAAGGTCTCCGCTCGCACCTTCGCCTCGATCGCCGGCGAGCCATACTGTGAACTCGCCGTCCAGGACAACGGCATCGGCTTCGAGGAGCAGTATTCGGAGAAAATCTTTGCGGTGTTCCAGCGACTCCACGGCCGCGGCGAGTATGAAGGTACCGGCGTCGGCCTGGCCATCTGCCGCCGCATTACCGACCGCCACCAGGGCTCGATCAGCGCCAAGAGCCAGCCCGGTCAGGGCGCCACTTTCACGGTTACGCTGCCCGTTCGTCAATCCGCGCCCAAGCCCGCCCTATGAAGCTCACCGAAGGGCCTAATGTGCTGCTGCTGGCGGACGATGATCCCGACGACCGCCTCCTGGTCAAAGACGCGCTCGATGAATGCCGGTGGCGCGGAGACCTGCGCTGTGTGGAGAACGGCGAGGAGCTCCTCGATTACCTCCGGCACCGCGGCGCCTACCAAGGCGCCGACCCGCCGCGGCCGGGACTCATCCTGCTGGACTTGAACATGCCGCGCAAAGACGGCCGCCAGGCGCTGCGCGAAATCAAAGCCGACCCTGTGCTGCGGCGGATCCCGGTGGTAATTCTCACGACTTCGCGGGCGGATACCGATATCGGCAACTTGTACGATTTGGGCGCCAGTTCATTCATTTCCAAGCCGGTCCAGTTCGAGGACCTGGTGAATGTCATGCGTCTGCTGGGCCAGTATTGGTTCGACACGGTGGAATTGCCGGCGATCAAATAAACCGAGAAGGCGGAATAATATGGCACACGACGCACCTATCAAGATTCTTCTAGTCGAGGATGATGAGGACGATTTCCTCATTGCGCGGGGCTTATTGGCGGAGATTCGCGGAAGCACATTTGCGCTTGATTGGGCCAAGACCTACGAGGAGGGCCTCGAGACGCTGGTGCGCAACCAGCACGACATCTGCCTGGTGGACTACCGGCTGGGCGCCCAGAACGGCATCGAACTGCTGCGAGTGGCGGCCGAGCGTGGGTGTCAGTCGCCGATCATTCTGCTAACCGGTTTGGGCGAGCATGCGCTCGACCTGGAGGCGATGCGGGCCGGGGCGGCTGATTACCTGGTCAAGGCGGAGCTGCGCACGGATTCGCTCGATCGGAGCATTCGCTACGCGTTGCAGCGGAAGCGGGCCGCCGCCCTGGCGGCTGCCGACCAGGCCCGGCTGGCGGCGTTCGGCGCCGATGTGGGCCGGGCGGTCGCGGGCCGCGAGCCCCTGGACGCTTTGCTGGGCCGTTGCGCGACGGCGATGGCCAAACATCTGAACGTGGGCCTGGCCGAAATCGCCACCTTCGATTGGGAACACAAACAAATGACCACGCGGGCGATCGCTGGCCCGCTGGCTGAGGGCCTTCAATCGCCGTCCGGGGCACCGACCGTCAAGGTGGAAGTTGAAGCGCTCCCGGCGGTGGGCCCGCTGGTGTTGAACCGTCTGCAGGATGAGCGCCTCGTGGCGGGCCTGGATTGGCTCCAACGCCATGAGGTCTGTGCCTGTGCGGCCTACCCGCTGGTGATCGAAGAGAAGCTCGCCGGTTTGATGTCGGTATTCTCGCAACAGCCGCTCTCGGAGCGAATCCTCCAGGAAATGGGTTCCGTGGCCGGCGGCATCGCCCTCTGCATCCATCGCAAGCAATCCCAGCAAGCCCTTGACCGGAGCGAAGTCAAATACCGCACCGTGGTCGAGAGCATCAAGGAAGTCATTTTCCAGCTCGATGAGTCCGGCAAGTGGGTCATGATCAATTCGGCTTGGACAGCGGTGAGCGGGTTCGAGGTCAACACGACCATCAAGACCTTCTTCCTGGATTACATTCTCCCGGAGGATCAGGAGCACAACCGCCGGGAATTCCACAAGCTGATGGAGCGGAGGTTGTGCTCTTGCCGTCACGAAACTCGCCTCCGCACCAGGAGCGGCCAGGTCCGCTGGGTCGAGATATATCTACAGACGCTGTTCGATGCCGACGACAAGCTGGTCGGCGTCTCGGGTTCGCTGTCCGACATCCACGACCGCAAAGCCGCCGACATCCAGATCCGAAAGCTGGCGGCATTTCCGCGGGTGAACCCGAACCCGGTTCTGGAATTTGCGGCCGATGGCTCATTAACCTACGTGAACGAGGCAGCGCGCGAGTTGGCCAAGGCGCTCGGGAAAGAAGACGTGTCCGCGATTCTGCCGAGCCAGACCAGTCAGAAGGTGCAGGAGTGCCTGGCCACCAACCAGCCCAACCTCCGCCAGAAGGTCACTCTCGCCAATCGGATTCTCTCCTGGTCCTTCTTCCCGATTAGTTCCGGTCGCGTGGTGCATTGTTACGGGGCCGACGTGACCGAGATGCTTAGCCTGGAGGCGCAACTGCGGCACGCCCAGAAACTCGAGTCCGTCGGCCAGCTCGCCGCCGGCGTCGCCCACGATTTCAACAACCTCCTGACCGTCATCCAGGGTTACGCCGAATGCCTCCTGAACCAGAAGCAGCAGGACGCCTTCACCCACTCCGCCCTCAAGCAAATCTCGCTGGCCTCGCAACGCGCCGCGGGCCTCACCCGGCAACTGCTCACTTTCAGCCGCAAGCAGGTCCTCCAGCCGCAGGTGCTGGACCTGAACGCCCTCTTGAAGAACCTGCTCAAGATGATCAGCCGGGTCGTGGGCGAGCATATCCAGATTGAGAACCAGTACGCCCCCGATCTCCCTTGCATCGAAGCCGATACCGGCATGATCGAGCAGGTGGCGATGAACCTGGTCGTCAACTCCCGCGATGCCATGCCCAATGGCGGCACGTTGCGGATTTCGACCTCGACCGCACAGTTCGATACCGAGCACGTCAGCCGGAACCCGGAAGCGCTCCCTGGTTCCTTTGTCTGCCTCACGGTATCCGATACCGGCTGCGGTATGGATGCCAGGACGCTCGAGAGAATCTTCGAGCCTTTCTTCACCACCAAAGCCATCGGCAAAGGCACCGGCCTCGGCTTGGCCACGGTCTACGGCATCGTGAAACAGCACAAGGGCTGGCTGGAAGTCGCCAGCCAACCGGGCCAGGGCACGACCTTCAAGATCTATTTCCCAACCGCCGCCGAACCCAAGTCTGTGCCGGCTACGGCCCAGGACTTGGCCGAAATCAAATCCGGCCGCTGCGAAACCGTCTTCCTGGTCGAGGACGACGCGGTCCTGCGGGCGTTTGTGCGCGAGGTGCTGCTCAGCCATCAGTATCGCGTGGTGGAAGCGGCTTCCGGCGCTGAGGCGCTCCAGACCTGGGACCGGATGAAGGGCCAGGTGGACTTGCTGTTGACGGACATGGTGATGCCGAACGGCGTCAGTGGCTGGGAGCTTGCCATCCAGCTTCGGAAGCATCGCGCCGACCTCAAGGTCATCTTCAGCAGCGGTTACAGTGAAGAGGTTATCGGCAACGATTTTGCCCTCGAACGGGCCTGGTTCCTTGCCAAGCCCTACAATCCGCAACAACTGGCCCAGATGGTGCGCCGGTGCCTGGATCCCTCTCCCACCTCGATCCGGAACTGAGGTGGACAGCCGGATGCAGCGCAAAGACCAGATGAGACGGCTGGCGGATGTCCCCCCAATAGCCGGAACTCAACGCGCAGGAGCGGATTGCTGATCCCGGCACTTTCACCCCCGCGCGCGAACTTTGAGCTAATACCCACGTTAGGGAACGCGCTACGCACGCTGCTGCGCGTTTTGATTGGGCAGGTGGGGAGCTACCCCAAAAGAGTTCGAATCTCACCGCCCCGGCCACTCTTATGCTATAATGCAAGGATGTTGACTATGATCACTCGCAGACAAGCATTGAAAACAACCGTCCTGGCCTCGGCCGCTTGCGCCTCGGCTGGGCTCCTCCCCGCCACAACCACCCCCGCCGCCCCCGCACCGGCAACGACAGCGGCGCCGACCGGACCATTTACTCTGCCGCCGCTGCCCTACGCCTTCGACGCGCTGGAGCCGCATATAGACGCACTCACCATGCAAATCCACCACGACAAGCATCATGCGGCTTACGTGGCGAATTTGAACAAGGCAGTGACCGAGTTTCCCGATCTGGGGAAGAAGCCGGTCGAGGCGCTGCTCATGGACCTGAACGCGGTGCCGGAGAAGATCCGCGCGGCCGTCCGTAACCACGGTGGAGGCCATTACAACCATACACTCTTCTGGCAGATGATGCACCAGACCAGTGGCGGCCAGCCTTCGGGGAAACTGCTCCCGGCGCTGGAGAAGAAGTTTGGCAGCTTTGCCGGTTTCAAGGACGAACTCAGCAAGAACGCGTTGGGCCAATTCGGCAGCGGCTGGGCCTGGTTGGTTTTGGATGCGAACCGGCAATTGGCTATCGAGTCAACCCCCAATCAGGACACGCCCATCAGCCAGCACAAGCAGCCGCTGCTCGGTATTGACGTGTGGGAACATGCCTACTATCTCAAGTACCAAAACCGCCGGCCGGAATACATCGCGGCCTTCTTCAACGTCATCCATTGGGATTGGGTGACCGAGTGCTACGAGAGGGCGCTGAGTTGAGGGAGCGTCCCCGCGAGCCCTGACTCCGGGCGGGTTTCTGTAACAACCACAAGCCAGCATCCGTCTATTGCGCGCATGACACAGTCACCTTATCACGCTTGTTCGGTCCGCCCCCACAGTGGTAAGCCGCTCTCTGCTCTGGCCCTGACGCTCGCGCTGGCCTTGCCCCTTCAGCTCCTGGGGCAGAGCGCCACGCCGCGGCCAAGCGCCGGCAGCCTCAACTTCCTCGTGATTAGCGACTGGGGCGGCAGAGGCGGGACCACCCAGGTTGCCGTCGCCAACCAGATGGGGCGCACGGCGGAGGCACAGAAAAGCAGCTTTGTCGTGACGTGCGGTGACAATTACCACGGCAGCGGCATCGCCAGCGCGGATAGCCCTCGCTGGAGGACGGAATTCGAGGATATCTACACCGCCCCTTCCCTGATGATTCCCTGGTATCCCTCCCTGGGGAATCACGACAACCGCGGCAAGGTCGAAGCTGAGATTGCCTACTCGAAGATCAGCTCCCGCTGGAAGCTCCCCGCTCGTTTCTATGCGCACACGGAGAAGATTGATGACCGGAACGCGGCATTGTTCGTTCATCTGGATACCTCCCCCTTTGTGGCGGCTTACCACAAGAAGGACTCGGCCTACCGCGTCCAGGACCAGGACCCGAAGGTGCAACTGCGCTGGCTGGAGTCAACCCTCTCTCAATCGCCGGCGCGCTGGAAGATCGTCGCGGGGCATCATCCCATTTATTCCTCGGCGCTCGGCCACGGCGACACCAAGGAACTGATTGCCGACGTTCTGCCCGTGCTGCAGAAACATGGAGTGCAGATTTTCTTCTGCGGCCACGATCATGTGCTGCAGCACCTGGTCCACGGGGAGCTCAACCTCTTCGTTTGCGGCGGAGGATCTTCCCATCGCACGGTGAAGCCGCGCGCTGACGTCCGTTTCGGAGCCGCTTCCGCTGGCTTCCTCTCCATGACGCTGACCGCCACGGCGGCCGAGGCGAGGTTCATTGACGACAAGGGAAACGAGCTTTATCAGGCAAGCATCCCGGCGCCCTGACCTTGCCTCGCCAGCCCCACCAGGCTGCATTTGATGATGACGGCGCCAACAGGGTCTGCGACAATTTCGTCCATGACCACATCTCGGCGGTACGGCGGCTGGTGGCGATGCCGCCGACCCTCGCGGCCTGACTGGAGAAGTGCAAGCAACCCGAAGGGGCGGTGTGGCCGCAGTCGTTGCGTGGTTTCCATCTTGCGCACGGCCCCGAAAACTAATAGATGCCAGCAAAGAAGATAGGACTGAACTATGGAGACGTACTTCGACAACCTGGTGCAGGCTCAGAGCGTAATGGCCCGCGAACGGGTACTGCAGGACCTGAAGACGCTGGCCCGCGATTCCGAAGCCTTGCTGATGGCCACCGCTGGCGACCTAAGTGAGAAAGCCAGGGGAGCCCGGGCGCGCCTGGCTGACGCGCTGGAACGCGCCAGGGCAACGTGCGCCGAACTGCAGGAGCAGACGATCGCCTCCGCCAAGGCGGCGGCAAGAAGAGCCGATACCGTGATCCGGGACCACCCGTATCAATCAATTGGCATCGCCTTCGGAGTCGGGTTGTTGGTTGGGTTGCTGGCCACACGCAAGTAACGGCCTGAGCAGAGAGGGCACAGGTCAGGGGGCAGGTGCAGAACGGACGCGGCGAGGCGGTCGTGCCGGGAGATATTAGCGATCCGGTCAGCAACGCGCGATGCGGTTGAACCCGGAGTTCCCGCTTGAGTTGGTGGCCAAGCCGCCTAAACTGACATGAGCAGTGTCGGCAAACACAAAGATGAACCGGCGCTGGTCATTCCGCGGGACCAGGAGCGTCGGACGAATGGCCTGGTTGATCGCGATCGGGGTTTCGGCCGTCGCAGGACCGGCTCAGGACACCGCGCGTGCGCCTACCAGGGTGCCGCCGTCATTTCGTGTGCGCCCCGACCAGCCGAACATTCTGAGGTTCGCGCCAAGCTCAGCGCGCTTCATCCGGTTTTTCATTCACGAGGCCGAAGATAGTCAGCCCTGCATCGACGAGTTGGAGGTGTACGGAGCCAACGGAGAGAACCTGGCGCTCGCGAGCAAGGGGGCCAAAGCCAGCGCGTCCTCGTGTCTGCCGGGCCATGCCATTCACCAGGTCCCGCATCTCAACGATGGTCTGTATGGGAACAGCCATAGCTGGATCGCCGCCGGCGCAAGTGGTGAGTGGGCGCAGATCGAACTGCCCGCGCCGGCGTTGGTGGAGAGGTTGGTGTTCTCGCGTGACCGGGAAGGACGCTACCGCGACCGCCTGCCCGCCCGGTTTGAAATCCAGGTGTCTTTGGACGGCCGGCAGTGGAAGACTGTGTGTGTGGCCGGCGCGGGCATTTCGCTGCCGGCGGCTGCTGATTGGGATGCCCTGCTCCGCTACGCCTTCCTCTGTGAGCAGGAGACCTGGTCGCGCGTGGACACGGATGCCCCCGTTGACCGGGTGCTCAAACAAATGGAGGCGCTGCTCGATCGAATCGCCGCCAAGGGGGTTGATGTCACGGCGGAACGGCAGGAGTGGGCAAAGCTGCAGCGTCGAAGAGCACAATCGGCTGAAAAGCCCGCCCACAAACCGGAAGCAAGCGAGGTGGAGTATTTGGAAGCTCGCATGGCGAAGAGGAGGCTCTTTCTGCGCGATCCCGACTTGTCGGCGGTTCAGCGGATTCTGTTTGTGGCGCGGCATCCCTACGAGCCGTCGCATAACTACAGCGACATCCTGGACGCGCAGTGGCGGCCGGGCGGCGGCATCTGCGTGCTGGAGATTCCGCGACGCGAAGGAAGGCTGGACCCCTCCGCCGGCAGGGTGACCAGATTGTTCGACGCGCGCGACGGTGTGGCGCGCGACCCGGTGGCGAGCTTCGATGCCGGACGGATTTACTTCGGCTACCGCGCCTCGCCGGACGGATACTTCCACATCCACGCGGTCAACGCCGACGGAAGCGGGTCGCGACAGCTTACAGACGGGCCCTTCCATGATTATTACCCATGCCCGCTGCCCGACGGGGGCATTGCGTGCATTTCCACAAGATGCAAGGCGCGTTTTCTTTGCTGGAGGCCGCAGGCGTTCGTGCTGTTCCGCATGGAGGCCGACGGCGCCGAGATCACGCCGCTCTCCTTCGCGAACTTGAGCGAGTGGGCGCCGTCGGTGATGAGCGATGGCCGGATCCTTTGGACCCGCTCAGAGTACCTAGATAAAGGCGCCGATTTCGGGCACACGCTGTGGGCCATCCGGCCTGACGGCTCGCATCCCGAGCTGATTTTCGGCAACAACACGCTCAACTGCTATGTGAATGCACACGAGGTGCCGGGCACCGGCGAGTTGTGCTGCACCCTCATTTCCCATGGCGGCGATCTCAATGGCCCGATTGCCCTGATCGATCCGGCCAAGGGTCGTTATAACCCGGCGGCCATCACTAACATCACCCCGGATTCAAAGCCCCGTTACCACATGGACTGGGCGCAGCGCGAGTGTTTCCGCGACCCGGTGCCCATCGCCCGCGATTACTTCCTGGTAAGTCACGCGCCGCAGAAGCATTTCGCGCTCTACGCCATCGACCGCTTCGGGAACCGCGAACTGCTTTACCTGGATCCGAAAATCAGCAGCATGTGTCCGACGCCGCTGCGGCCCAAGCCGGTGCCGCCAGTGCTGGCTGCCGGCCCGGACCCCGGCAGCGACGACGCGAGGGGCCAGTTCTTTGTGGCAGATGTTTACCGTGGACTCGAGCCCAAGGTGCCGCGCGGCAGCATTAAGTATTTGCGCGTTTGCCAGGAGATCCGGGCGGAGCTGCAGAGATTGCCCAGCGGGGATTACCGCCAGGACCATCCGGCTTTCGAGGACTTCTACGCCTCACCAACACACCTGGTACGAGGTCCGCACGGGTGGCCAAGCTACGTGGCCAAGGCGTCCCTGGGCCTGGCTCCAGTCGAACAGGATGGCTCAGCCTCCTTTTATGCTCCTGCCGGCAAGGTCTTGTATTTCCAGGCGCTGGACGAGCAATTGAATGAGGTGCAGCGGATGCGCAGTGTGGTCCAGCTTCAGCCCGGCGAACGACGCGGCTGTATCGGCTGCCACGAGGATCGCGCCACGGTAGCGCCGGTGCGCCCGGCGCTAGCCCTGCGGAGGGAGCCGCGGCGGCTCGAGCCGCCGCCCTGGGGCGCGGTGCCGTTTGCCTACGAGAAAGTGGTCCAGCCGGTGTGGGACGCCCACTGTGTGCGCTGCCACGACGCCAAGCACGAGCGCAAGCTCGACCTGACCGGCACTCTCGGGCCCGACCGCGTTCCGGCCTCCTACCGGACTCTCATCGCCCAGGGCTGGGTTCACTACTTCGACTACACCTGGGGCCGCGAGCACAACAAGGCCGAGCCGTTTACCTTCGGCACGATGCAGAGCAAACTGTGGAAGGTGCTCCAGGCGGGTCACCACGACGTCAGGCTGACGCGCGACGAGATGCATCGGGTGAAATGCTGGACGGATCTGAACTGCCCGCTGTGGCCCGATTACGTTCAGCGCGAGCTGCGTCCAAATCTGGCGCAAACGGCCCAATCCGATAGGTAGCCGCGCCCGCTGCGACTCGCATCGTTACCTGGCGGGAGCGGGATGGGGGGCTATCGGGGCGCCGTGCGCGGTGGGCCTGCCCGGGCAGAGGCGGATGCGCCCGGCCGGAAGTTGGCGTTAGCTCCTTGTCTATTGGCCCTGGCTGTTTCCAGTAATCCTTGCACGCGCGAGCTAAGCGTCGGCAGCAGGGCGTCGCAAATCGGCGGGATTTCCAGCTCGGTGCTCGGCAGCCCCAGTTCCTCACGGACAAACTGACGGATAATGGCTCCTTCCTGAGCGCAGTGACTCGCGCCGGGAATACGGGAGACAACGACCGCCTCGGCACGGCAGGCGCGGCAATCGGCGACGATGCGGCGGGCGCGGTCCGCGGTCGAGCCGACCATCGGGTCCGCCAGCGCGGTTCGGGCCAGCGCCTCCAAGGGCGGCAGGTCTTCGGGAATCAAATCGAGGGCGTGGGTGAACATGTAATCCGACCCAGCAATTCGTCCGCCCCAGTCCTCCAGTTGGTTCATAGCGCGCAGGTCGGCGACCGGGTTGACCCAGAAGACACGGACGGCGTCCTCGGAGAGGAGGGATTGGCCGCGGCGAAGGCGTTCCTGGACTTCAGCCAGTAGCGCCTTCAGGACGTGTATCGTTTCCTCGCGATCAGAGCAGAAGTGAATGGCGAGCATTTCGGCGATGAGCATTTCCAAGGCGGGCAGCGGGACGCCCGGCGAGCCATAGACGGCGTGGCGCAGAGCCGCGAGCAGGCGCCGGACCCGGTTGGCCTGGTGAATGCCCTCGGCCAGCGCGTCGGAATCGAGCGCCTGACCCGCCAGATCGCCGAGCACCTTTCCCAGCCGCGCCAGCTCTTCGTGGACGCATTCGACCTGGACTTGCGGCGCGTTCAGGTTGCCGGGAAGGGCGCAAGCCGTTTCGGGCGGCTCGGGGGCGCGGCGGCGCGGCATTTCCCACCACAGAATGGGGAAGCCCATCTTCTCCAGCCGCTGGGCAATAGCCGAGAAGTCGTCGCAAACAGCACCAGTGCTGCAGATGAGGAGGTCGGGCCGGGGAAAATGCTCGCCGTCTTGAAAGGCGGCGAGCATGGCCCGGACTGGACAGAAAGAGGCGTCGATGCCAAAGGTTTCCGCCTGCTGGAGGAGGCCGTCGCTGCACTCCATGAGGCACGGTGTCCACCAGGCGCCATCGGGGTAGAACGCCCGCACACCCGGCAGCGAGTAGGCCATTACCGGCACGGTGCCGAGGTCTTTCATCGCGCCGACAATCTTGTTCCCCTGAGCGCGGGCGTGCGCCAGGCGCTCGTTTTCGGTCAGCAGGAAATTCCAGAGCCCGAGCGAGGCTGGGGAATTATCAAAGCGCAGATGACGCAGACGGAGGTTGCGGTCCTGCAAAACGTGGCGGCGCAGCGGTCCGCCGTAGGACGCCTCACGGAGGCCGGCGCGCCGGAGTTCGGCATAGCGGGCATCCCATTCGTCGAGGGTGAGTTTGCGCGGGGCGGATTTCATCTCAGAGATTCCAAGAACGCTTGAATGCGCCCAGACCGCCGCAACGTATCACCCGCCGCCTCGGTCGCATCGAGGAGGAGCACCGGCAAACAAAAGGCTTCGCGCAACGGCTGCGCTTCAGCGCGCCAGAGGTCGCAGCCCACAAACGTCCAAAGCAGGATGCCGCGCGCCCGGCGGGCAGCCAGCCGCTCCTTGAGCCAAAGGAAGAGGCGCGTGTTGGGCCGCTGAAAGACATCAACGCAACGCTCGAGGCAGGAACGGGTGACCACTTGTAGCAGGTCCGGCAGGGTACGGTCTGGGGTGTGGCCCTGGTCGGGGCGGGAAGCCGGCCCGAGGCTCCGTTCGCCTGTCTCGGTCGCGTTCAATACCACGCGGCCGCCGGCGTTTTCGATCGCGTCCAGCACGTGCATTTGCCAGGGTGGCAGCGGGCCGCCGACCAGGGCCAGGGGAATGGAACCGGCTAAGAGGCTGGGCACCTCCTGGCCCAGGTTGACCGTGCCGTCCCAGTGAAAGCGAGCGAGGGCTTCGCAGTATTGGCGGGCAGAGAGGTGTGCGGCCGCCTGAAGCAAGCGGCTCCGAGCGAGGCGGTACTGGGCCATGGCTTCCGCTAACTCTTTGGCTGTGGGCGGCTGGCCACCGAGTTCCACGAGAAAGCGGGCCAATCGTTCCAGCTCGGAACGAAAGATGCGTTCGGCCACCGCCGTTTGCCAGGTCGCCGGCAGATTGAATAAGAAAACACGCGCGCGCGCCGCAAGGGCTGCGACATCAAACCCACGCCGCAGTTGATCACAGTGGGTCGAGAAGATGAACGCCGAGTCGGTGTGTGTTTCCGCCAGTCGAATTACCTTTTGCGCGAAGGCGCAAACTCCCGCGGCGACAGGGAGCTGGCTCGGTTCGCTGGCAAACCAGACCCCGCGGGGCTCCAGCCCGTGGGCTTTGATAAACTCCGGCGGCAGCCACGGGCTGGTGCAGAAGACCTGCATCAGGCTTTTCTGGCGACGATGAGGCCCTGGGCGATCTTGCCCGCGTGAGCCAGTTGCTGCATGAACAGCATCTCCTCGCCCATCGCCTGCATCATCGCCATGTCGAAGCCGATAATCCGCAGGGCGTCGTAAGTGAGCTGCTTGTTGAGCATGTCGAGGTAGAGGTCCGCGTAGGGAGCAAACCGCCCGGTATCCTCGGCCACCTGCACCTGGCAGCCATTGGCCACCAGCAGGTCTTGGTAGCCCTTTAGATCCTGGATATTCGGGAACTTCATGAAGGCGAGGAACCGTTTCACCTCTGGCTGAGACAACCCGGCGGGCCCCTCGATCCAGTCGGTGAAGGCAATTAGGCCGCCCGGCTTCGCCAGCCGCGCCGCCTCGGCGATCAGCTTGGCCTTGTCCACCACATAGCACCAGGCGTCCTCGCCCCAAACGAAGTCGGCGCTGGCAGCGGGCAGGCCGGTGTCGCAGACATTGGCGAGGGTGAAGCTGATTTGCTTATCCAGCCCCAGGGCCTGGCAGCGCTGGCGTCCGCGCTCGACGACTTTGGGGGTGGCATCCACGCCCCGCATAGACCCCACGCCGCAGAACTTCACCAGAAAGCGCATGCCGGCGCCCGTGCAGCAACAAAGGTCAATCCCCCGCATGCCCGCCCCGATGCCCGCGCGCTTGGCCAAATCCATGGAGGATTGGAAGCCGCCGATGTGAATTTGTTCCCCCATGACCAGCTCCCACAAATCTCCTTCCGGCCCGCTATAGACCGCCTGCACGTTCTCCAGTCCGATATTCGCAATTGATTTCATACTATGGTGCTTTCCGTGTTGTTTTGTTGGTTTCTCAGAACTCGTACTTCGTGGTAATGCCCCACACGCCGTTGGCTGTCTGGGCGGCTACCGGGCTGAGCAGAGGGGCAGTCAGCCGCGATGGGCTGTTTGTTGGGGGAAGTGAGAGAAGCGGACGAGGTTTGGGACGAGCTGCCGGCGGGGTCAGCCGCGGTAGCCGTCCAGGCCAACGCCGAAGCGAAGGCCAGCGAGGTGATTCGCATATGACGGTTCAGGGGGAGTCCTTTCGTTGCAGTTGACTAACAGGCACTGCGCGGCCTCATCCGACGTCGAACGACACCCTGCCGCCATGACCGGGTGAAGGTCGGATGTTCGCGAGTGATTCACAGAGCGCTGGAGCGTCTGCATTGGCGGGGACTCTGCGTGTTACCGCCACGGGAATGCAAGCGGGAAAGAGAGCAGAAAGAGAGAGAAGCAAGTCCGGGCGATCTCCCACACCCAAGCCGCGCCATCGCCCAAGTAGATGACTTGGCTAGAATGCGACATGTCGCGCTGGCGGGACGCCAGGAGCGCCTGCCCGCAGAACTGGTCTGAGGAAACAAAGCTGGCCAGATACGTCGTGCTCTCCGGATCGCGCAAGGGATGACCTTGGGCATCGGTGGTCGTCTGAGTGAAGAACGCCGCCAACTTAACCTCGCGGGTCTTGGCTTGACCGTCAGGCCCCCGTCCGCTGCGGCTCTCCAGTTCCGGGCGAACCATGGGTACGCCCGTCCCGTCGATACTGACATAAAACTGCAGCCCGGATTTGGGGGCTGGCCCGGGTAACGTGACTAAGCAGGCCTACGCCGGTGGCCCTAATAGTTGCACCACGCGCTGGATCTGCGAGGGATCAACGGTCAAGCCAGCTAGTGCCTGTAGCTGCTGGCTGCTCTACACATACGGCAATTGGGCGGCCGTGCGGCCCAGCATCCGGGCGGCAACCGGCGTGCAACGGCCGATGATTCCCAAAGCCCGGTCCAAGGGGAAGCCACCCTCCGGTACTGCGGGATGATAATAGTCCCGCCGCAAGGTAAGCGGACAAAAGACGCTGAGCACTTCACAGGCGCGCTCATGATAACAGCGCTGGCCGGGTTGAGGCGACACCACCGGCACCGGCACTTGGGCCAACAGGCCCTCCAATAGCCGGCGGCCATCCTCCAGCAGGGCGGCACGCAACGTCGCTTCGATCCATTCAGTGGGCAGTGCTTCGCCCTGCTCCAACCGCTGTTGGAAGAGCTTCAGGAACGCTTCGGCTTCGTGGTAGCGTTCGGTTTGGACTTCGTAGAGTTTATTTTAGCACCGGCCGCCTGCTCCGCCCGGGTCAGGGCCACGGTCAGTTCCGCGAATTCCTCCGCCAACCTCTGGAAGCGATGGTGCTCCGCCAAGGCCTCCTGCACGGCTGGCACTTCGTCAGCGGGGACATAGCGCGTGTGATCTTAGAGAGCAGAATTAGCTTTCACACCTCCTTGACGATCCCCCAATACACGTCAAGCCGCTTGTCCAGGTACAACTTCACCGCCTTGAGCAGAGTGGCGGCTTCGAGTTTCTGGCCGGCGGCGACGATCTGTTTCAGGGTCATCTCGGGGCGAACTGGGAAACAGGTCTGCGCGATGATCGGCCCTTCATCGAGGTTCATCGTCACGAAGTGCGCGGAGACGCCGATGATCTTGACGCCCTGCTCATACGCCTGGCGGTAGGCCTGCGGGCCTGGAAAGCTCGGCAGGAGGGAGGGATGGATGTTAATGATCTTATTCTTGAACCGCCACACGAAGTTGGGCGAGAGAATCTTCATGAAACGCGCCAGCACGATGAAATCAATCCCGTGCTCGTCCAGGGCCCCCAGCGCCTGCCGCTCCGCCTTCAGCCGGTCCTCCCAGGGCACATGCACGAACGGCAACCGGTGCTTCCGTGCCAGCGGCTCCAGCTCGTGCCGGTTGGACAGCACCAACGCCGGCTCTGCCTTCCTAAGCCCGCCCGACTTGACCGCTCCCAGGATCTTCTCAAAGCAATGTGGCTCCCGCGTCACCATCAGGGCCATGCGTTGCCGCCGGCGCGGCTCGGTGAAACGCGCCTTGATCTCCATCTCCAGCTCGGTCGCCAGCTTCTCCAGACCGCGGCCGACCGCTTGGCGGTCCAACTCCCGCTCCTTCCAGGAAGTCTGCACCGTCATGCTGAACTGGCCGCGGGTGACTTGTTCTTCCAGGGCCTCGATATTCGCCTTCTGCAGAAAAAGGAAGTTGGTGATGCGGGCCACCACGCCGGTTTTGTCCCGGCCGATGACGGTGATCGTGGCAAAAAGTTTCATCGTGATGGAGTCAGGTTAGCCTGCGTCCTCACAATTGTAAGGGATTTTTTGGTCTTCCATCGTGGCCGCGCTCTGTCGAGCGCGCCTCCGGGCATCTTCAGCCACGAGGAAAGCCTTGGTGGAGTATGCCGGCAAGAATGACAAGTTCCTGGTGTGCCCCAACCTCAACCTGCCCTCCCTGTGGGGGAAGCCCGGCGGATTGTACCAATCACCGTATGGGTATGTGCCGGGTTACCTCTACCTGGGCGGGCACAAGGCCTGGTCGCCCGTGTCGGGAGGCTACTCAAACTGGGTCTCGCCGCAGAAGATCACCGGTGACAGCCGGATGGGCCTGATTGCCGACTTGAATCTCTGGTGCCCGGCTGGACAATGGACCGCAGCCCCCCACTGCAGCCGCGGCGCAACTCTTTGTGGCTGGCCCTACGGGACCACGTCGGCGGGCGGGCCGCCCCAATCAATCGGCGCGGCGGGCGGCAACGTTGGCTTCCTGGACGGCGCGGTGGTATGGCGGCCCATACGCCAGATGGGGCAGTACCCGGAAAGCGAGTGGGGGCTGTCGTACCTGGCATCCTGGTGATAACCCCAGCCCCACGCCGCCAAGTTCCTGACTCCTCCCTCCTGTCCCGCCCGCTAAATCCTTTGACCCCACACGCAACTTTCCTTAGTTTGACGTGTATTCAGAGGAATAATGATGGGGCAGTTTGCCTCCTGACAGATGGCTTTTTTATCGCTGAAACAGTTCCTGGCCCGGATGGGCCTGGCCACTCCCGAGCAGTTCGACGAATGGAACAAGGCTTGGAAAGTGGCCGTCGCCAGCGGCTCGCAAGAGACGCTGCTGGCCTTTATCTGCCGTGAACGCGGACTGGCCGAGGACGTTTTCCTCCAGCAATTGGCCCAGGCGCTCAACTGGCCTTATCTCGATCTGCCCAAACTGAACGTCCCCGCCGAAGCGCGGAACCGCATCTCGACCAAAGTCGCCTTCCAATACTCGGTGCTGCCGACCCAGGTCACGGACGGCACCTTGCAGGTGGCGGTGAGCAACCCGTTCGACACAGCGATGCTCAACTCGGTCCGCTTTGACGCGCGCGGCCCGGTGCGGTTTGCCCTGGCGACCAAGGTCGAGATCGAGAAGGCGCTCAAGAAGTATTATGGCGTTGGCGCCGAAACGCTCGACGAGATGGCCGAAGACGAGCCGCTCGAATTGCTGGTGGGCGAGGACAAGGAAATCACCGAGGGCGACCAGGAGGCGAGCGTGATCAAGTTCGTCAACCAGGTTATCTGGGAGGCGTTCAAAGACCGCTCGACCGATATCCATTTCGAGCCGGCGGAAGACGAGCTGCGGATCCGCTACCGCATTGACGGCATTCTGCACCAGACCCCCATGCCGCCGCAGCTCAAGCGCTACCAGGCGGCTTTGATCTCCCGCATCAAGGTGATGTCGGGCATGAACATCTCCGAGAAGCGCCTGCCGCAGGACGGCCGCATCAATGTGCGGATCAAGGGCGAGGAAATTGACATCCGCGTCTCCACGGTGCCGACCGTGTACGGCGAGAGCGTCTCGTTGCGTCTGCTCACGCGCGGCAAGATCTTCCTGAGCCTGGACAAGCTCGGCTTTTCCCCGCTGGAAGAGAAGGCCATCCGCGAAATCATCGTCAAGCCGCACGGCATCTTCCTCGTCACCGGCCCGACCGGGTCGGGCAAGTCCACTTCGCTCTACGCGTTTCTGAGCACCATTAACTCGGTGCACAAGCGCATTATCACCATCGAGGAACCCGTCGAATACGAACTCAAAGGCATCAACCAGATCGCCGTGCGCCCGGATATCGGCCTGACCTTCGCCATGGGGCTGCGCCATATCCTGCGCCAGGACCCGAACGTGATCATGGTTGGCGAGATTCGCGACCTGGAGACGGCGGAGATCGCCGTTCGCGCCGCGCTGACCGGCCACTTGGTCTTCAGCACCCTGCACACCAACGACGCCCCGAGCGCCTTCACGCGCCTGATTGACATGGGCATCGAGCCCTTCCTCATCGCCTCCTCGGTTGAGTCGGTCATGGCCCAGCGCCTGGTCCGCACCATTTGTCCCCATTGCAAGGAGGAGCAGAAGGTCGAGCGGGATTACCTGCGCCGGATCGGTTTTCCGGGGGACGAAATCGAGACGGCTAAGTTCTGGCACGGCGTCGGGTGCGAGGAGTGCCGGCAACTGGGTTACCAGGGCCGCATGGGCATCTATGAACTGCTGATCCTGAACGAGTCACTGCGCCCGCTGGTTCTGAACCGCTCGGCGGCCTCGACCATTGCCCAAAAGGCCATCGAGTTTGGCATGCGCACACTGCGGGTTGACGGCTGGAACAAGGTCCGGGCCGGGCAGACCACCATCGAGGAGGTGCTGCGCGTGACGCAGATCGAGGAGCACCTCGACGCGCTGGGCGAGGATACCAAGAGGTAAGGGCACGTGAAGCAGTGAAGACCAAGCAAAGAGAAACGGGGTTCTGGAGTGCTGGAGTGCTGGAGGATCGCAACGTCCCACCACGCCACCACCCCATCAATCCACCAATCCACCAATCCATTTCTCCGTCTCTCGCCTCCCGCTTGGCCGGGCTGTTGCCCCTCGGCGTGGCCCTGCTTGCCCTCACGCTGACCGGTTGCGGCCCCTCTTCCAGCAAGCCCGGGAAACAGTCCGCGACCAACGCAGCCGCGTCGCGAGCCCTGGCGAAGACGAACCAAGCCGCGTTCTCGCGGCCCGGCGTCAGGACAAACCTCCCTCCCGCCGCGGCGCCCACCGCCGCCAAGGCCAAAGCCCCTCCGGCCGTTAAGCGACCTGTCGCCAAGGCAGCCCCCCTTCCCGCCACAGTGCGGACGGCCGCCAAAACAAACGCCGCCCCAGCCCTGGCGCGGACCGGTGCCGGCACAAACGCCGCCCCGGCTGCGGTCGCAAAGGCCTGGATCTCCGAGAAGATACGCAATCTCCAGGCCAACCCCGCATTTTACCCGGTACTGGGTGTCGTGTTCCTCTGCCTCTGCCTGGCCGGGGTTCTGGTCGTCAGATTGCTTAAGGCGAAGGCCGCGAAGGCTGACAAAGGGGCGCAAATGGAAACAGCGCCCAAAGTGGCAGCCCGGCCAGCCAAACGAAAGGCGGGTAAAGTCTCCATTCATTCCTGCAACGTGCTCCAGGTCGGCCCGCAGTCGCGGCAGCTCTGGCAATTTGACGCCCGGGGCCGGGGGTTTGTGCTGAACCGCGAGCAGACCAGTTTTGCCGGGGAAGCGTTGCCGGCCAAACTCATCGCCAAGGGGGTGAGTTCGTTGTGGCAGCGCAAGCTCAACGTCGCCTGGCTGCCGCCGGAACGCGTCTTCCTGCGCGTGGCGCAATTCCCGGCCAGCGATTTCGACGAAACCCTGGCCATGGTTGAACTGCAACTGGAGAAACTCTCCCCGATGCCCGTCACGCAGATCGTCTGGAGCATCCAGGTGTTGCCTCAGGCCGAGGGCAACCTGCAGACCGTGATCGTGCTGATCGTCGCGCGGAACGACGTCGAGGAATTCCTCGGCCAACTTGAAGGGCAGGGCTACCTGGCCGACCGGCTCGACCTGCCGCAGCTCGATCAATTGCAGGCCACGACCGTCACGCGGGATGGCGCCTGGATTTACCCGGAAGCGCCGGGCGGGCGAAATGCCGCGTTGGTGGCCTGGTGGTACGGCGGCGTGCTGCACAACCTTGACTTGACCACCCTGCCGGCGGCCAACCGCCCCGAGAGCCTGAAAGAACAGTTGCTGCAAATGGCTTGGGCGGGTGAGTTGGAAGGCTGGCTGACCGCTCCGCCCACCTGGCACCTGGTGGCCGATGCGTCCACCGCCGCCGAATGGGAGCCGGCCCTGCGCGCGGGACTGGAACAGCCCGTCGAGGTCAGCGCACCGGCGCCGGCCGCAGAACTGGCCGCCCTGACCGCCACCCGTGCCGCACAGGCGGGGTCGGAGGGAAACCTGCTCCCTGCCGAGTTCTCGACCCGTTATCATCAGCAATTCGTGGATCGGCTGTGGATGCGTGGTCTGGGCGCGATGGTGGCGCTCTATCTGGTGGGTGTCCTCATCTACTTCGCCGTCCTCCTGTTCGCGATGAGGGGCACCGGCAAAGTGGAGGACCAAGTAGCCAACCTCGGCCCGACCTACACCAACGCCCTCCAGCTTAAGGCGCGGATGCAGATCCTCAAAGACCGGGAGGACCTCAAGTACGCGGCGCTGGATTGCTGGAAAACCGTCGCCGAACGGTTGCCCGATGGCCTGACGCTCGAGCAGTTTCATTTCAGCGATGGCAAGCGGCTCACCATTAATGGCACGGCGCCCGTGGGCCAGGAGAAGCAACTCCTTGAATTCGAGAAGATTCTTCGCAAGGCGGTCCTCGATGGCCAGCCCATATTCGAGGCCTTCGCGGAGCCGGCGGACCAGATGAGGTGGGACCCCCCGCGGGGAAGCATAGTGGAATGGCGTTGCGCTTTTAAGCTCAAACGGACGGAGGCGCTATGACGGGTTACCTGGACCGCCTTAACTTGCGCCCGTTCGAAAAGCGCCTGGTCGTCGTTGTCGCGGTGGTGCTGTTTGTGGTGCTCAATGCTTGGTTTGTGTTTCCGCATTTCTCCGATCTGTCCCGGGCGCAGGAGCGCCAGGCTGAGGCGCAGAAGAAACTCCAGCGCTGGCAGATCGAGGCTGACCAGCTTCCGAAATACCGGGCCGCGATTGCCCGCCTGATCGGCGGCACCTCGGAGGTGCCGCCCGAAGATCAACAGAACGAGTTCTCGAAAACTATTCTCGACAAACAGGTCCAGAGCGGGGTAACGGGCCGCGGCGGTGGCCGAAACCCAGCCGTCCGAACCAACGAGTTTTTCCTGGAGTTGTCCCAGACCATCCAGGTTGAAAGCGCCGAGCCGCAACTTGTAGATTTCCTGTATAATCTGGGCGGCAGCAATTCGTTGATCCGTGTCCGCGGGTTGACTTTGAAGCCAAATCCGCCGCGGCACCAACTCGTCGCTGATATTACCTTGATCGCCAGCTACCAGAAGAACCCGCCCAAGAAGCCCGCGCCGGCGGCCAGCGCCCCAACGGCCAAGCCAAAATCGTAACGTTAACTGCCAAGTCACCGTGAAAACCTCACTCTTCGCCCTGCTCCTGACCGCCGTCGGTCTGTGGGCCCAAACTTCTCCCCAAGCGCCAGTCTTCCAGTCCGTGCCGCCCGACGACGCCCTCAAGGTCGCCGTGGATACAAATCGGCAGGAAATGCTGAAGCGGATACGGCAACGCGCCCTCGAAAGCCGCACCAACGTTCCTGCTCCCCTCATCGCTGGTAGTCCCGCCAAGCCCGCGCCGGGCACGAACCCGCCCGCCCCCGCCAAGACCGTTCCGGCCCCAGCCGCGCCAGCAGCTCCGCCGACGGAGCCGAAACTGCCTCGCTCGCTCCCGGCGCCGAAACCGGAAAGCGTTGCCGTCCCCAGCGTTCCGGCGGCGGCGGTTACGCCGGCCCCGGCGCCCGCCGTTCCGACCGGGACAGTGACCCCGGCTCCTGCCCCACTGGTGACTGTGCCCCAGCCGGCGGCTGTTCCGGGTCCGGCTGCCGCCACTAATGCGCCCGCCGAAGAAACAATCGCCCCCGGCATGATTGATTTCCGCCAGGCGGATTTGAACCAGGTGTTGGACATCTACAGCCTCCTGGTCAATCGCACCATCCTCCGCCCGGCCACTTTGCCGGCCCCCACCGTCACCCTCAAGACACAGACGCTGCTGACCAAGAAGGAAGCCATCCAGGCGCTGGATGC
Organism: uncultured Verrucomicrobiae bacterium; assembly: GCA_963822005.1. Lineage (GTDB taxonomy): Bacteria > Verrucomicrobiota > Verrucomicrobiia > Limisphaerales > UBA8199 > PALSA-1440. Next base: position 95,098 of record CAWGGD010000043.1, read on the forward strand.
GGTGCTCGCCTTGAATGGCATCACCATGATTAACGTGGGCGACAAGTTCGTGAAGGCGTTGCCCGAGGCGCAGGGCAACCAGGCCGGCGCCCGATTCCACACCAACGCCGCCGCCAGCCTCCCCGAACTCGGCCAGTACATCACCCACGTGGTGCAGTTGAAATACGCCAAACCCAGCGAAATGGTGCCGGTATTGCAGCCCTTCGTAAAGATCCCCAACGCCATTCTACCGATTGACACCAGCCAGATCCTGGTGCTCCGCGATTATGCCGAAAACGTCAAACGCATGCTGGAGCTGGTCGCTCAAATTGACGTCGCCGTCCCCTCCGAATTCGTTTCGGAGGTGATCCCGATCAAATATGCCAAGGCGACCGAGATCGCCAGCGCCCTAAACAGCTTGAGTTCCGGCGGCGGTGGCACCGCCGTCGGCGGCGGCGCCCCCACCTCCCGCGGCACCCGCGGCACCGGGCTGGGGGGAAGCCGAACCGGCGGCATGGGCGGCTATCCCGGGCAAAACATGCCGGGCATGGCCACCCCGCCCGGCGGTGCCGGCATGCCCACCCCCGCTCCCGGTCAGAGCACCTTCACCCAACGCCTCCAGAACATTATTCAGCGTGCCTCGGCCACCGGCGATATTCAGGTCCTGGGCCAGACCAAGATCATCTCCGACGAGCGCACCAATTCGCTGCTGATCTACGCCTCGAAGGAGGACATGAAAACGATCAAGGACATCGTCGCCAAGCTGGACGTCGTCCTGGCCCAAGTCCTGATCGAGGCGGTGATTCTCGAGGTGACGCTGAACAACAGGTTCGACCTTGGCTTTAGCTACCTGCAGAGGAAGCCGACAGACCTCGGGCGAATACAGGGGAGTGGGTGCCATCAACAACAACAACATCCTCAACCGTAACGACTTCGCGGCTGCTGGAGGCACCAACAATCTCCTGGTTCAGGGCTTCAGTTACCTGATGTCCTTTAACCAGGACTTGGATGTGACGATGACGGCGCTGGCCTCCGACAGCCGTGCCAAGATCCTCCAGCGGCCCCGCATCCAGACCTCGCACAACGAGCCGGCCCACCTGTTCGTCGGTGAAACGCGACCCTACCCAACCTCCAGCTATTATGGCGGCGGAGCGTACGGCGGCTATTCTTCCATTCAGCAACTGAATATCGGCGTGTCGCTCGACGTAACCCCCTTGATCAATCCGGACGGGCTGGTCGTCCTGGAAATCGCGCAGGAGATCCAGAGCTTCGTCGGCAACGTGGTGATCGCAAACGTGGGCGAGGTGCCCGTGACCAGTGTCAAGAATGCCCAGGCCAAGGTGTCCGTGCGGGACCACGACACCATTATCTTGGGCGGGCTGATCGAGACCGACAAGAACGACAACGCCTCGGGCGTCCCGTACCTGAAAGATATTCCGCTGCTGGGCTATCTGTTTCGCAGCACTCACTCGGACAGTGTCCGGAAGGAACTCATCGTGCTGATCCGACCGACTGTGCTCCCCACGCCGGAAATCGCCGCCCTCGCGGCGACGGCCGAAAAGAACAGAATGCCCGGCGTCCGCGCGGCGGAAAAGGAACTCCGGGAGGAGTATACCCAAAGGCTAAAAAAGGCGGGCAAGGCTGACGCAGCCAATCCTCCCGAAGCGGTGCCGAAGCCGTGAGGAGGAGGCGGAGTTCAGCGCGGCAGAGCAACAACGAAAACAGGCTTATCCGTAACAACCTTCAGATCGGTTAGCCGAGGCTACCAGCGTATGATGAACTCGGTTTACGCACGCTGGGAGCGAGGGCTCCCCGCAGCCACGTGGCTCCCCGGGCTCCTGGCCCTGGGCTTGTGGTTGTGGCCGGTGGTGCGCGCCGAGGGTCAGTCCTTTGCAATCAGGCACATTGACGACAGAACTGTTTCAGTTAATACGCCAATCGTTATCCAAGTCGCAGTCACAGACTCTAACATTCCCCCCAGCCAGCTCAATTTTACCCTCGCTTCCAACCGCCCCAACACAGATGCGGGCAATGCCAGCCTCTCACTAAATTATGGCGTCTTCACCTGGACGCCCACCCAAGCGCAGGTAGTGATCTTCCGGGTGACGGCCACGAGCCTCGTTACGCTCTACCAAACGAGCACCAACTTCACCGTGACCGTTACCAACACCAGCACCTCCGTGGGCGAGGTTGTGATCGACCCCATCCCGCCCCAGACCGTGGTGGAAGGGGCGACGCTCATCTTCACCAACCAAGCCCGGGCTACCGACGACCCCACCCACCCTTTGGTGTTCAGCCTCCTCAACGCGCCCAGCGGAGCCACCCTCACCAACAATAGCCCGACCAGCGGCGTCTTCGCCTGGAGGCCGACCTCGGCCCAGGCCGCGAACCCCATCTATACGATCCGCGAGATCGTTACCGAGCAGGGGACCTCCGCAAGCAACTACCAGGATTTCCAGGTAACCGTGACGCGGACCAACAACTGCGCGCAGCTTGACGAGTTGCTGGCGGCCATCCAGCAGGGTGGCTATTTCATGCTCTCCAATTGCACCACCATTGCCCTGTCGAGCGCGCTGACGATCGGCAACAGCGTCACCCTCGACGCCGGCCCAAACAACGTAACGATTTCCGGCACGGGTCACGCCCGGCTTTTCACCGTGCTGCCGGGCGTCACGAATTTCACGCTCAAGGGGCTGACCTTGTCCGGTGGGCAGAGTGCCACCGGCGGGGCCATCTACATCTCTCCGGGCGCCCAGGTGTGGCTGACCAATTGCCTTGTTGTAGGGAACAGCGCGGTGGGTGCCAGTGGCACTGCCGGAAACGATGGCGCAGATGGCGCGGACGGGCAATCCGGTGGTAATGGGACCACGGCCAGCCAGGCTCTGGGGGGCGCGATCTACAATCTCGGTGCCTTGACGGTCTTAAACTCCCAGTTCGCCACCAATCGCGCCGCCGGCGGCAGCGGCGGCAACGGCGGCAGCGGCGGCAACGGCGATTGGCGGGGCGGCAACGGCGGTAGGGGTGGCGCCGGGGCCCTCGGTCACGGCGGGGCCATCTATAACCTGGGAACGCTTGTGCTGACGACTTGCACGTTTTCCGGCAATACCGCAGCCGGCGGCAGTGGCGGTGAGGGTGGCACCGCCGGCGCCGCGCCATTCCCGGGCAACGCGGGTCGTGGCGCCGCTGGAGCCGCCGGCTGCGGCGCGGCCGTTTACAGCACACTAGGTGTTGACATTTCCTCCTGCACTTTCTCCGGTAACAGCGCCCAAAGTGGCAACAGCGCCGCGGGCGGCACCGACTCGTCCACGGGCGACGGCGTGGACGGCCCGCGCGGGCCTGACAGTCTCGGCGGCGCGGTCTATCTCCAAGGCAGCGGCGCATTGGGTAACTGCACCTTCAACAACAACACCGCTACCGGCGGAGACGGCGGCAACGGCGGCGATGCCCATCCCATCAGCGGGTACACTGCCGGCGATGGCGGAGACGGCGGTAATGGCAGCGGCGGCGGCCTTTACAATTCTGGCAACGTGGCGGTGGCAAACTGCACTTTCTCGGGTTGCGGCGCCGTCGGCGGCAGCAACGGCGTCGCCGGCAGCTCAGTCTGGCCGGCTCAGGATGGCACGCCGGGCCACGGGCGTGGTGGCGACATCGCCAATGTCAATGGCTCGTTCTCCCTGCGGAACTCCATCCTCGCCGCGAGTTCCGCCGGCACCAACGCCTACGATACCAGCGCCAGCCGAATCACCGATGCCGGCTTCAACATCAGCTCCGACGCCAGCCTCAATCTGAGCGGCACCAGCCTCAAGAACACCGACCCGAAGCTCGGTCCACTGGCCAGCAACGGCGGCCCCACCCAGACCATGGCGCTGCAGCCCGGCAGCCCCGCCATTGATCGGGTCCCGCCGGGCCTGAGCCCACCGACAGACCAGCGCGCCGCGCCGCGTCCCCAGGGTGCAGCTTGCGACGTCGGTGCCTACGAGCTGGTGACCGTGCCGGCCATCCTGGCCCAGCCCCAGAGCCAGACCAACGCCAACGGCACTCCGGTGACCTTCACGGTCTCTGCTCTGGGCGATTCGTTGAGTTACCGGTGGCGTTTCAACGCCGCCGCCATCACCAATGCCTCGGCTGCCAGCTACACCATTGCCAGCGCGGCCACAAACAACGCCGGCACCTACGATGTCGTCATCACCAACGGCTTCGGCGCGGTCACAAGCGCGCCGGCGACGCTGACCATCATCTTCCCGCCCACCATCACCTCCCAGCCGACGAACTTGTCCGTGCTTCAGGGTAGTAACGCTCTCTTCACAGCAACCGCCTCCAGTGTGGTGCCGTTGGCCTACCAATGGCAGTTCAACAACACCGACATCCCGTCCGCCGCGGGCACCAGGACCGCCGGGGACGCCAGCCTAACCTACACCGTAACCGGCGCCCAAGCTGCCGACGCGGGCGCCTACACGGTCCTGATCGCCAATAGCTACGGCAGCGTCACCAGCGCACCGGCCATCCTCACGGTGAACCTTCCACCCTCTGTTACGATGCCGCCGGCAAGCCAGACGGTGATCCTCGGCAGCAACGCCACTTTCAGTGTGGTCGCCTTGGGCACGCCCCCGCTCAAGTACCAATGGCGGTTCAACCAAACCCCAATCGCCAGCAACGCCACCTCCTCCGCCTACGCGTTAACCGGCGTCCAAGCCACTAATGCCGGCTCCTACGATGTCATCGTCACCAACGGCTTTGGCTCAACCACCAGTCGCGCCGCCACCCTGACGGTCGTCTCTCCCTTCACGATTTCCGGCCAGGTCTTTGACCCGAGCGGCACCAACGGTTTGCCTGGCATCAGGCTGTCCGCCGGTACTAACTCCGCCGTCACCGACCCCGACGGCATCTACTTCTTCTCCAGCCTCTCCTCCACCTCCTACACGGTCATTCCTGCGTCTGACTGTTACGTCTTCGGCCCCGCCAGCATTGCGGTTAGCGTCGGGCCCACCAACGCCTTTGGGGTGAACTTCTTCGCGACCAATAACAGCTTTGGTATCGTCAGCGGCACGATCACTAACGGGCCTGCTGGGGTCAGCATCACGGTCTCCGGCACCAACGGCACGCGCACCGCAACCAGCGACGCTGGTGTTTATGGCGTTTCTAACCTCTGCGCCGGCTTCTATTTCGTCGTGCCTTCACTGGCCGGGTATCGGTTCCAGCCGCCCACCAACTCGATCCTCCTTCCTCCCGACACCAACACGGTCAACTTCACCGCCGTCCGGGTCTTCAGCATCAGCGGGGGGCTCACCCTGGGCACCAACGGCCCGCGCTTGATCGGGTTCACCGTCGCCGTCACCGGACCGGTTTCAACCAATGCGGTCACCGGCCCCGACGGACACTACCTGCTGGGCGGACTACCGCCCGGCACCTATGCGGTAACTCCGGCCGCACCCAGTTGTTATCATTTCAACCTGCCAACCCGCGCGGTGACCCTGGGACCGACCGATGCTGACAATACCGATTTCGTCGCACTCCGTGACGCCTACACCATCAGCGGTCGCGTCACCAACGGTGCCGCGGGTGTTGGCGGTATCACCATGAGCGCGGGCGGCACCAATTCGACGGTGACAGCTCCCGACGGCTCGTATGGGTTCTCCAACCTCTGCGCCGGCTCGTATACCGTCACGTCTTCCGTGACCTGTTACCAGCTCACCCCAACCTCCCGCACCGTCCCGGTAGGACCAGGCGACACTAACGGCGTGGACTTCGGAGCCGCCCCGCTTGTTTACACCGTCAGCGGGCGCATTACCGATGCCGGGGGCGGCGTCGGCAATGTGACGGTGCGGGCGACCCGCGGCACCAATACCATCACCGCAACCAGCGACCTTAACGGCTACTATGTGCTTTCGGGTGTCTGCCCGGGCAGTTATACCCTCACCCCAACCCAGGCCTGCTCCCTGTTCAATCCGCCTTCCCTCACGATGCCGATTGCGTCGGACATTGATGCCGTGGATTTCGTCGCCTACACCAACAATGTGTATCTCATCCAGGGCCGGATCACTGATGGCGCCAACGGCCGGTCGGGGGTGACCGTGCAGGCGGCTAGCGGCTCCACCACGAACATCACATCTACCCAAACCTATGGTTACTATCAGTTTTCCCAGCTCTGCCCGGGAACCTACCGCCTAACCCCTTCCCTCCCCTGCCTTAACTACCAATTCGTTGCAGGTAACCGTTGGGCCGGTGACCGGGAATGCCAACGGGGTGGACTTCGTCGCCAGCCAGAGCTACACGATCGGCGGAAGTATCACGGGCGACACCAATGGGATCGGCGCTCTCACCGTAACCGTCGTCGGGGCCGGCCGCACCAACACTGCACCTGTCACCAACGGGCAATTCACGATCCCCGGCCTCTGCCCTGCCGTTTATTCCGTCACCCCGTCGCCGCCAAGCTGTTACCACTTTAACCCATCCCAGACCTCCGTTCCGCTCGGCCCGGACACCACGAACCTGAATTTCGTCGCCTTCCGCGATGCATTCGCCATTCGCGGGCAAGTCACGCAAAGCGGCGAGGGATTGGGCGGTGTGTTCCTCCAGGCCAGCAACGCCTCGACCGTACTCACGGCCACCAACAACGCCAGTGGAAATTACGTCTTGGCGGGCCTCTGCCCCGGCACTTACTCGATTACCCCAACTCGAGTGGGCTTCAAGTTCTATCCTCCCGTCGTGCCGGTCACCCTCCAGTCAGATACGAATGGAGTGGACTTCGCGGCGCTGCCGGGGTTCATGATCAGCCGCGGCACCAACGGTTCTGTGCTGCTTTCGTTTGCTGCCACTCCGGGGCTGACCTATCAAATCCTGGCTTCGACCAACTTGGTGGCCAAGGCTTCCACCAATCTGGCTTACTGGCAGCTCATTTTCACCACCAACAATACTTCCACAAACTTCACGCTGTTCCAGTTCACGGACCCTGACGCGACGACCTTGCCCAGGCGATTCTACCGCCTCGCCGAATTCCTTGCGGGCCCTGCGATCGCGCGCACCGCCAACGGTCCGGTGCGGCTCTCTTTCTTGGTTGCCCCGGAATTCACTTACCAGATCCAAGCTTCTACTAATTTGATGCCTCCCTGGACGAGTATTCTGACCACCAACAATGTCTCTCCTAACACCGTGGTGTTCGAGTTTCTGGATACCGAGGTGACCCACTTCCCTGTGCGGTTTTACCGGGTGGCCCGGATAACACCCGGCTCTTGAACCAGCCGACCGCTCGGGCGTTTCCCCCTGCCCCTGAACCTCGGTTTGCCAGAGAACCGACCGCAATTCCCCCTCTCCCTTTCCGACTCGCCGCGCTGTCGCGCCGTCGCAGCGGAGGGGGTCGGGGTGAGTGGGCCGTCTTTGCCTTGCGGTTCAGGGGCGCAAAGCGCGTCAAAATGTCGGGGCGTTCTCTTCCCGAGGGAGAGCCCCAAGCGCCGATTCTCCACCCGAACCTTCTCGTCAAGCCCACTTCTGCCCTTTGCGATCTCTGCCTCCCCCTCTGGCGGCTCCAGCAGCATCTCCCTCCCGGCCCAAACCCGCTGCCGCGCAACTTCGTTTGGCAACGAGGGGACCAATTTCCAGCCCGGGCACTCATGGAACCCCACTGGGCGTCGCTCTGGCTTTACTGTCCTTCGGTTCTGTGCCACGGTTAGGCTGTGAGCACCCACTGGCGCCGGCTGGCCAGCATCCTCCTGTTCTGCGCGCTCGCCGCCCGGCTCCGGGCCGGCGGCAGCGGCCTCAATGTCGTGGTCGTCGTCAACCAGAACAGCACCAACTCCGTCCAGGCGGGCAATTACTACTGCGAGAAACGGCAGGTCCCCCCGCAAAACCTCCTGCGCGCCGCCTGGGCGGGCGGCAATATCTCCTGGCAGAAATCCGACTTTGAATCGGTCATCCTCAACCCCCTGCTGGCCATGCTCTCGGCCCGGCAGTTGACCAGCCAGATTGACTACGTCCTGTTGTCCATGGATTTTCCCTATCGCGTTGAAAATGGCGGCTCGCAGACGACCAGCGGCACCAACAGCACAACCTCGGCACTGTTCTATGGCTTCAAGACCGATTACCCGCCCCTGGTCAGCCCCGGTTCCTGCTCGCTGCCGGACGCCAATTCCAATTCCTACGCCGCCAGCGAAGGCCTCTTCCGCACCGTTGGCCCGGGCACCAGCAAAACCAATTTCCTGGCGGTGATGTTGACCGCGAGCAACCTGGCCCAGGCTAAGCTGGTGATTGACCGCGCGGTGGCGGGTGACGGAACGTTCCCCGCGCAGACGGTTTACCTGGCCAAGAGCTCGGATCTGAGTCGGAATATCCGCTACCCCCTGTTCGACAACGCGGTCTTCAATGCGCGCCTGCGCGGTAATTACTCGATGCAGCGGATCACCGCCGACCCGAGTTACTCCTTCGGCAACGCCCTCGGCCTCCAGAGCGGGTGGGGCAACCCCTACGTCCTTGGCAGCACCACGTTTGTCCCCGGCGCCCTGGCCGATAATCTCACCTCGTGGGGCGGCAGCATCTTCGAGTATAGCGGCCAGCTCAGCATCATCGTGCTGTTGAACGCCGGCGCCGCCGGCTGCTATGGCACGGTCATCGAGCCGTGCGCTTATCGCGCCAAATTCCCCTCGCCGCAGAGCCATTTCTACCAGGCCCGCGGCTTCAGTATGGCGGAGTGCTACTACCAAAGTGTGACCAGCCCCTACCAGGGCCTGCTGCTGGGTGATCCCCTGGCCGCGCCTTTCGCGCTGTACCCCGCCGGCGCGTGGAGCAATCTGCCCGCCAACGCCCTCCTGGTCGGCACCACCAATCTCGCGCTACAGTTCAATGCCGCCGACGCCAATCATCCCGTGCAACAAGTGGACCTGTTCGTGGACGGCACCTTTGCCCAGACCCTCACCAATATTCCTCCGCGAACCAACAATGTCCTTCACCTCACTCTGAACGGGTATCCGACCAACTACACGGTGCCGGCGGCTGCAACGCTCCAATCCGTTGTTTCCAATCTCACCCTCCGCCTGAATCAAACTTCCTATAGCAACGCCACCAAAGTCCAGGCCTTCGCCTATGGTGACCGGATCGAGCTGCGGTCGCTCGACCGCGCGAAGCCGGGCTCGCAGACCAGCCTGGTGGTCAGCAACTCGGTCGGCTCCGCCTCGGTGCTCGCCACCTTCCTGGCCGCCAACACTGGCTCCTTCCTCGATACGATCGCCTATGGCGTGCGCGGCTACACCAACATCGGCGGCGCGCCGGCCATCGGCGAGTACCTGCAACTGACCGTCACCAAGACCAACGGCACGGTCGTTACGCTGGGCATCACCAACAATGCCGGCGGCAACACGCTGCCGGCGCTCACCCAGGGGCTGGTGAACATGATCAACACCAATGCGGGCCTGCAAGGCAGTGACGGCGTGGTGGCGGAAGACTTCATGTCTTACGATCCCTGGACCGGCCAGCAATATCCCCGGTTCAACCTGCGCGCGCGATCCATCGGCTGGGACGCCGCCCAGCTTCAGGCCAACTTCTCCAGTTCGCCGTCGTTTACCGTTCAGCCCTCCGGAGCCCAGAGGCTCGATCAAAACCTGCCGGATTTGCAGCCGCGCAATCACCTCTACCTCACCGCCGGTCTGACCAACCTGCCGCTGACCTTCGCGCTCAACACTACCACCCAGGCCGACGGTTATCACGAGCTGACCGCAGTCGCTTATGAAGGCAGCCACGTCCGCACTCAAAAGCGCGTCGCGCAAACTGTGCGTATCCAAAACAGCCCACTCGCCGCCGCGTTCACCACGCTGCTGGGCGGCTCCAACACCTTGCTCGGCGTCACCCTCCAATTCTCCGTCGTCGCCAACACCAACAACATTAGCAGGATCGAGCTGTTCAGCACCGGCGGCTCGCTGGGCAGCGTCCTCAACCAGACCAATGCCACCTTCTCCGTCCCCGGCAACAACCTGGGCGTGGGCTTGCATCCCTTCTACGCCATCATCACTACCACCAGCGGCAAGCAGTATCGCACCGAGACACAGTGGATTCGGCTGGTCGCCGCCCAAGCGCCCTTCCGAATCTCCCTGATCAAGCCGGCGCGCGTGTTGGCCTGGACCGCCACCCCCGGGCGGAGCTACGACATCCTGACCGCGACCAACCTCACGAATGCCTTCCAGCTCAGTGCCACGGTGACGCCGGCCAGCGCGGCCGCGTTTTGGACGGACACCGACCCTGCCGGGCCGCGCCGCTTTTACCGCGTGCGCACCTCCGCCGCCGCCCAATCACCTTTCCGGATCTCCCTGATCACGCCGGCGCCCGTGCTGGCCTGGGCCGCCACCGCTGGGCAGAGCTACGACATCCTGACCGCGACCAACCTCACGAATGTCTTCCAGCTCAGCGCCACTCTGGCACTTTCCAACTCCGCCGCCCAATGGACCGACACCAACCCCGCTGTGCCACGGCGGTTTTACCGTGTCCGTACCTCCAGTTGAGTGTATATTGTGCCCCGGCGATGCCGCCGTTTGAATGGCCAATGATGGAATTCAGTCTGATTAAGCAAGCATGACGAACCTTATCCAGCGACATTCAGGCCCAAAGTCTGGCGCGGATAGGTTTTCAGCCGCACTATTGCTGGCCGTCGCCCTGCTCACCGCCGCTCCCGCCTGGGCCGCCGACACCCTCAATTGGGAGGCCAGCCGCAACCAGGTCACCGCCGACATCAAATCCGGCAAGCTCCTCCCGCTGCTGGAGCAAATCGCCTCCGTCACCGGCTGGCAGGTCTTCATCGAACCGGACACCTCGCGCATCGTTTCCGCCAAGTTCAGCAACCTGCCGCCGGGGGACGCCCTGCACTTGCTTCTCGGCGATTTGAACTTCGCCCTGGTCCCCGAAACCAATGCCAGCCCGAAGCTCTTTGTCTTTCGCACCGTGAGGGAAAACGCGACGCAGGTTGTCCGTCCCGTCAAAGCCGCGAGATCTGGCCCGCGGGGCAAGCTCATTCCCAACGAGCTGATCGTCCGGCTCAAGCCGGGAGCAAAGATTGACGAGCTGGCGCGCGCGTTGGGCGCCAAGGTCGTCGGCCGCATTGACAGCCTCAACGCCTACCGCCTCCAGTTCAACGACCAGGCCGCCGCCGACGCCGCGCGCAAGGAACTCGCCGCGAATCCCGATGTTTCATCCGTGGACAGCAACTACTCGATTGATCGGCCGCCGGGCCCGGCTGGGGCGCAATCCTCCGGTCTCCCGCCGCCGCCACGGTTGCAGCTCAGGCCGCCGCCCGATACTGGCCAGATCATCGTCGGCCTGGTGGATACCGCCGTCCAGCCCTTGGGCAACAACCTCGATCCCTTCCTGCTCAAGCCCATCTCCGTCGCCGGCGAGGCCAAGCCGGACCCGAACAACCCCACCCACGGCACCTCGATGGCGGAAACCATCCTGCGCAGCCTCGCCGCCATGACCAAGGGCAGCTCCTCCGTCCAAATCCTGCCGGTGGATGTCTATGGCCCGAGTGCCTCCACCAGCACCTTTGATGTCGCCGACGGCATTGCGCGGGCCGTGAACGCAGGCGCCAACCCCATCAACCTCAGCCTCGGCAGCGACGGCGACAGCCCGTTCCTCCACAGCGTCATTCAGGAGGCCAGCGCCAAGAACATCGTCTTCATCGGCGCGGCGGGCAATACGCCCGTGACCACGCCCTTTTACCCGGCGGCCTACCCCGAGGTCCTGGCGGTGACGGCCGTTGACAAAGGCCAGATCGCCAGCTATGCCAACCGCGGCAGCTTCGTCTCCCTCGGCGCGCCCGGCACCAGTGTCATCTACTTCAACGACCAGCCCTACTACGTCACCGGCACCTCGGCCGCCGCCGCGTTCACCAGCGGCATCGCCGCCGGCTACCGGGACTCTACCGGCAACAGCGTCAGCCAGATGCAGGCCTTCCTCCGCAGCAACTTCGGACTGAAAATCGTCCCCGCTCGCTGAACCGCCCCGCCGTTTGGGGGGCGGCGGACCTCTCTACCTTGTAGGGCAAAGGACTACAAGAACATTAGGGTTCTTCCTGACAGACAAATGCTGCGGCGCTCGTGTATAATGTACGCTAACAATGGTCGGTTGTTGCAGCGGCGGCCTGGTGAAGCGGGTGGTTCGGGGTGGTAATCTTCAGGCCGGTGTAGCGCAGGCACTTTTGGCTCCCAGCCCGCCGCTCCCGCAGTCTGGCCAGGGTGCTGCAGACCCGATCGGCCAAAGAAAGGCAAGCATGAGCAATCCGGCTCGGCTACGTGAAAACCTCGCAGGTGGACTATGACTACACCCCCATCATTTCCCTGGCGTCCTTTGAACCCGCCCAACAGTCAATATTCCCCCACGCGCCCCAGGTGCCTCGTGGTGTTCGGCCTCGTGTGTCTGTTGGTTTGCCCTGCGGCGTCGAGCCTGGCCGCCCTCCGCCCGCCCGGGGAGGTTAACATCCACGCGCCCCTGGTCTCCCCGGACGAGGCCAGCCGCGTGCTGAGCACCCGGCAGGTGCCGGAACAGGCGGAAGGGGTGACTCCGAAGGATTGGTCTGCCGGGTTCGCGGGCACCTCGATGCTTCAGGCACAGGCGCGAGGTTTGCGAAACGATCCGGATTTGATCTACCAGTACGTCCACGATCAGATCCAGTACGTCCTGATTTACGGCTCGGTCAAAGGGGCTGCCGGAACGCTCGTCGAAGGCCGAGGCAACGATTTCGACCAGGCCGCCCTGATGATCGCGCTGCTGCGTCAGGCGGGCTTTACCGCCAACTTCATTTACGGTCAGATTCGCCTGGTGCCGGCGCAGCTCGGCAACTGGCTGGGTGTGACGAACAATCCCTCCGTGGTGGCGAGGCTGTTAGGCACCGCCGGCATCCCGGGCACCCTCTACACCTATGGCGATGGCAGCCTCGCGTACGTGGACATAGACCACGTCTGGGTGCAAGTCACGATCGGCGGCACCAACTTCGTGTTCGACCCGAGCTTCAAAACCAATGTCGTCACCGCGGGCATCAACGTGCCTGCTGCCATGGGGTACAACCAGAGCACATTCTTAACGACGGCGTTGACGGGCGCCACCAACAACGCCACCTACCTGCAAAACGTCAACGCGGCGGGAATGCGCACCGCGCTGGCCAACTACAGCCTTAACCTCATCAACTACATCAAGACCAATTCCCCCGCCGCCAGCCTGGACCAGGTCATCGGCGGCCGGACCATCGTGCCTGTGGCGGGTCGGCTGCGCCAAACAGCGTTGCCCTACCAGCAATCGGTCAAATACGTGTGGACCAACGTTCCGGCCTATTACCGCACGACGCTCCAGATCCAGCACGTCGGGATCAATGCCACGCTCTTCTCCGACGACATCTACGGCCAACGCCTGACGCTCTTTTACGAAACCACCAACCGCCCGGTGCTGCGCCTGGACGGCACGATACTGGCCACCGGCACCAACGTCCCCTCGTACAGCTACCAGCCGCTGACCTTGATCGTGGACCACCCCTATGCAGCCGGTGGCGGCACCTACGGGGATGACGGCGCAGTCCAGTACCTCATCGCCCTCAACGGCTACGGCTATTACATCGTCAATAGCTGGGGCGGGACCGGTCCAGGCGTGGTCGCGCAGTTCCGCAAGCAGGTGCAGCAGGACACGTTCGCCGGTAACAGCTCGACCTCCGAACCGGTGCTGGGCGGCTCCCTCGCCATCATTGGCAGCCAGTACGCGGCCGAACGCGGCCGGGCGGAGGATTTGTCCGACCGGCTGTTCAATACTTGCACCATCAACCACCACATCCTGGGGGTCTGCGCTCAGAACGACGCGCCGAACATGGATATTCCCCTCGGCACCGACAGCAGTGTCTCTTTGGATGGCAACGCCGCCAACGAGCTGGCGACCTCTGTCAGCGAGATAGGACACAGCAGCGCCTTCGAGTGGGGGGCCATCCACCAGAACCAGCCGTCCGAGCCGGCCATTTGCACCATCAAATTGCTGGATATCGCCAATGCCCTGACCAATCGCTTCTATGACGCCACCAGCACCAATTACTACACCACGGTCAAGCCTCAACTCGTCAATTACAGCAGCGCCAAGTTTGCCTACATCGAGTCATACATTGACGCCGGTTACCGGCTCATCCTCCACCAGAACGGCAACATCGGCGAAGGCCTATGGTCAGGCATCGGCTTTTTGGCCATCACGCCCGACGGCGTCGAACATGGCCGAGATGATTTACGGCGGCTTGCACGGCGGCTACGGCATCTATCGCCGGTGGGTCACGGGGATTCCCATCACCGTGAATGATGATTCGGATGGCCACGACAAGAGCAGGGAACCGATCGATCTGGTGACGGGCGATTTCACCTACAGTCACACCGACCTGGACATTGGCAGCGCGCCGTACCCATTCGGTTTGCAGCTCGTTCGTTCTTACAATTCCGGCTCGCGGCTGGTGGATGGTCCGCTGGGCTTGGGCTGGTCGCACAGCTTCAACCTCGGCGCCAGCGAGTCCAGCGATGGTTTCCAGGGCCTGGGCGCCGATTCCCCGATTGACGCGGCGGCGGCCATTGCCGAAATCTATGTCGCCACCGATATCCTCAAGGGCACCACGGCCAAGGAGCGGCTGGTCATCTCCTCCCTCGCCAACCGTTGGTTCATGGACCAACTGATCACCAATGTGGTTTCCGTCAGCCAGCCGGGCAATTCACAGCAGCACGTGAAGTTGCCCGACGGCAGCTACAATCCACCACCCGGAGTGGCCAGTTGCCTCACCAAGAACCCTGGCGGCAGTCTTAGCCTGCGGACGAAGACCGGAGAGACGGCGAGCTTTGATGCCACCGGCAAACTCACCCAGTGGGCTGACCGCAACAGTAACACGGTCAGCTTCACGTACAGCGGGGGCAGACTTCAAAGCGTCACCAACGGGCTGGGTCGCTCGCTTACATTCACCTATACTGGCTCGCACCTCACGCAGCTTTCCGACAGCGCCGGACGCACGGTCAGCTATGGCTACGATACCAACAACAACTTGGTGAGCGTCACGAATGCCGCAGGACAACCAAACCAGGTTCACCTACGATTTACCCGGCCGGCTGCTGAGCGTTTTCTACCCGGCCGCACCCACCAAGCCGAGCGTCGATCAACACCTATGATGCGCTGGGCCGGGTGATGGCGCAGGCGACGCGCGGACCAATCTCTACCAGTATTTCTATGCGGGCAGTCGCACAGAAGAAGTTGATCCGCTGACGAATTCGGTGGTGCGGTATTTCGACTCCCAGGGCCAGACCACGATCTACCTTGATGCGCTGAGTAATCGAACGCTGTTTGTTTTTGACGGCCAGAAACGCCTGGTCAGCCGCACCGAACCCGAAGGCAACAGCCAGCAGTTTGCCTACGACGCCCAACACAACTTGACCGCGACTACCACTTATCCCAAACCCGGATTCCACCAACGCCCTGGTCGTCCACGGTATAGTTATGAGCCGGTATTCAACCAGTGCACGAGTGGCCGTTGATCGCTTTAGGCCGAACCAACACCTTCGCCTACGACGCCAACGGCAACCTCATCTCGAATACGGGGCCGCCAGTGGATGGTTTCACGCCGCAAACCACGTACCTCCACAACAGCCGCGGCCAGATTCTCCAGGTCACCGACCCAGCCGGCCGTAAACATTCTTACACCTATGACTCCAACGGTGACCGGCTCACCGCCACGGTAGATCCCGGCGGCTTGAATCTCACCACCCAATTCGATTACGACAACGTGGGCAATCTCCGGCATAAGACCGATCCCCTGGGCCGGACCACCACCTTCGTCTACGACTTCATGCGGCGACGTGACCCAACGCACGGCTCCCAGTCCGCTCAACTACGTGCTGGCAATTACGCCTACGATGCCAATGGCAAGCCGACTGGATTGATAGGAAACCGGCGATCCGTTCACGCCCTGGCAGACGTGGCGATTCACGTATTCGCTCACCGACAGGAGCAACACTCGGATCAGCCCATTGGGCCGTGTCGCGACCAGCACAATACGACCCGGACGACCGGCTGTCCGCCATCACCGATGCCGAAACACCATACCACCCAGTACCGGTATGACCCCTGGGGCGCGGTGTTCCGGGTCATTGATGCCCGGGCAACGTCCGCGAGGAGCACCGCTATACCCCGAACGGCAAAACGCTAAGCGTCAAAGATGCCAAGGGCAATGACCAGGCTACGAATATGACGGCTTGGATCGCCCGTCCAAGGTCATCTACCCCGACGGCAGCTACGAGCAATACACCTGGATGCCGCCAACCGCCTTCTGCAAAAACGCACCCGGGCTGGTCAGGTCATCGACTTTGCCTACGACAATCTCGACCGTTTGCGGACCAACACCTTGCCCGGTGCGACCGTCCAGTACACCTATGATCTGGCCGACGACCTGGTGGACCTGACTGATGCCACCGGAACGACCCACCACAGCCTACGACAGCGCGGGCCGGCTGACTCGGTGACTTATCCCGGCGCGCGAACGGTCTCCTACCAATACGACGCCGCCGGCAACCGCGACCCGGCTGACGTATCCGGACGGCTACTTTGTCACCTACGGCTATGACGCCTTGAACCGGCTGACCAATGTTCTGGCCAACGGCACCACCGTCGTTGGCCCGGTACAGCTACGACGCGCTCTCCCGACCGACCGCCAGCCATCTACGGCAACGGCGACGCGTGCCAGCTATAAGTACGACCTGGACAACAACCTCATCGGGCTGACCAACCAATTCAATGGCAGCAGCGTCTGGTTCACGTATGGCTACAACAACGTCGGCAACCGCCTCAGCCTGAGTGTCAATGACGCCGGCTACCTGTACGAGCCAACCAACAACGCCAACAACACCTACACCAACAACAACCTCAACCAATACTCCCAGGTCAACGGCGTCACCTACACCTATGATCTCAACGGCAACCTCCTCTCCGACGGCGTCAACATCTGCACCTACAACGCGGAGAATCGCCTCACCATGGTGGTGAACGGTTCAGAGACCGTCACCAATACCTACGACGGCTTGGCCGCCGAGTCGCCAAGACCGTCAACGGCGTCTCTACCACGCTACGTGTATGATGGGGACCAGGTGATCATGGAGTATAACACCTCGGGCCAGGCGCTGCGCCGGTACGTGTACGGCGCTGGCATTGATGAGCCGATCTGCCTGTTCACCACCAACGCTCATTACTATTACCACTTCGATGGCCTCGGTTCGGTGATCGCGCTTTCGAGCGGGTCGGGCGCGGTGGCCGAGAAATACACTTACGACGCCGTTCGGCAAGCCCAGTCAGATCAGTTCTGTCGGCAATCCGTACCTTTACACGGGCCGGGAATACGATCCGGAAGCCGGCTCTGTACAATTACCGCGCCCGGTTTTATGCCCCCGGCATCGGGCGGTTCTTGCAGGTTGATCCCGTCGGCGGTATGAGGGGGGATGAACCTGTATGCCTATGTAATAATACGCCCCTGAATGCCACGGATCCGTGGGATTGGCAGTGTAAGGGGAATTGGTTCTGGAAGGCCGCCCCTTGGTTGTATGGCATGGGAAGCGCAAGGCCGCATTGGGGACCCGAGGAATTGAAGGCGTTATTTACGAGGGAAAACCTGGCATTTGGAGGGGAAGAAGACAAGAAATACGTCAAACCGGCCGGCGGCAGACCAACGCCGCGATGCCACACGGGGAATTCTAGCCACAGACCTCCTGCGGGAGCTGCCGAAAAGGGTGGAGCGGAATCGTGGGGGCAGGCTCCAACGGGACCTCAAACTCAAGAGAGCTGGAGTCGGAGATACTAGCAGCCCGGGCTCCTACGGCACCAATGCGGTCGGCGATCATGGCCACAGAGGGTGGAAAGGAAAAACCCGTCGCGGTGCTGGATCCCATCAAGTCATCGGCATTGGTGGGATCGGTTGCTCAGTGCTTCGCGCGGGATGGACACAGGGTCTCGAAGACTATCGACGCCTATAAGCGGGAGAGCGAAGAAGGCACACATGCGGTAAAGGAGCCGGAGACCTTCCTCACGGCAATAGTTTTTGGACTTGGTACTACTCCCGGAATCAGCTGAATTACTGGTCTCTCGTGAACGAATAGGAGATGAACAAAGGCAGATAGACTTAAACAGCCGTTGATTTGGAGAAACGGGGTCCGCGTTGAAACCATGACAAGGCTGATCGAAAACCGAAGTGAGGTTGGTATGAAAGAGATCTCCCAAAAGCACCCGATTAGCGTGCCGCACCGTCGCCAAAACCGAGGGCGGTCTGGTGCCTGGTCGCGCTCCTGAGGCGGCTCGGCTCGCCCCGGGCCGCCACGGTCAACTACAGCTACGATGCCCTGGGCCAGGTCACGCAGGTGACCTATGCCAACAACAACAGGATCACTTATACCTACGACGCTGTCGGCAACTGGCTGACGGTTACGGTCATCGGGACCAACCAGGCGTTGCCCGTGGCCAGCTTCACTGCGGCGCCGACCACCGGGCTCAGGCCCCTGACGGTCTATTTCACCAACCTGAGCACGGGGGCGACCAGCTACAGTTGGAGATTTGGCGATGGCAATACCGCCACGAACCAGAACCCGGCCAAGACGTACACCAACGCCGGTGTTTACACGGTGTCGCTTACGGCGGTGGGGCCGGGCGGCTCGAGTTCCGTGACCAACCAGAACTACATCGTGGCCACGAATCCGCCGCGGCCGATGATCAGCCGGGCGATTCCCGGGGCCGGAAAGTCGAATGCGGTCATCACGTGGGGCTCCCTCAGCACGGTGACCTACCAGGTGCAATACAAGAACAGTCTCAGCACCTCCACCTGGAGCTTGTTGGGCACGGTGGTCGCCACCAGCAGCAGCACCTCCATGACCGATACCAACAAACCCCTCCCACCCGTCCGCTTCTACCGCATCGTGGCGCCGTAGCGGGGAATCCCCACCGCCAACGGACCGCGAGCCGTCCTTGGCTCGCAGCGCCCACGTGCAGTCGGGCGGGCGCGGAAGACGGTAGGGCGAGCACTCCGTGCGCGCCGCTGCCGACGCCAAACCAGCCGTATTCTGAGCCTCTCTGAGCACTCGCGGCGCGCACGGAGTGCTCGCCCTACCAACGAGCCCGTTTGGGCAACACGCCTTTGAGGGGCGCCCGCCAGCGTCTCAATTGCGTCTCAATTGCCACTTGCGCCGGCTGCCCTTCGGCTTAACCTTTCACCGTGGATTGGTTTACTGACCGACACCTTTTCCTGCTGGCCGTGGCCGTTTACGGATTGAGCATGGTTTACTCCGTGTTCCTCTGGCGCAACGGTTTCCGCCGGGATAACCGCGTCAGTTACCTGCTGCTTTTGGCGGGGTTCGGCCTCCACACCGGGGCGATGTTCGCGCGCGGGCTGCGCCTGAACCATTGCCCGGTCCACAATCTCTACGAAACCACCGCCTTCGTGATGTGGACCATCGTGGCGCTCTACCTTGTGATGGGGCTGTGGGCGCGGCTCCGGTTTCTGGGCGCCTTTGCTTCCCCGGTCCTCTTTGGCATTGGCGTGTTTGCGTTGATGCCCAGCCTCGATGCCACCCACAACTCGCAGCCCGAACTCCCGGCGGCCTGGACGAGCCTGCACGCCGCCCTCATGGCGCTGGCCTACGGCGCGTTCGGCCTCAGCGCCGTGGCAGCCTTGATGTTTCTTACGCAGGAGCGCAACCTCAAGTTTCACAAGCTCCAAGCCATCTTCTCCCTCATGCCGCCCATCCAGCGCCTGGAGGCCGCGGTCGGGCGCCTGCTGACCGCCGGATTCATCCTGCTAACCGTCGGGCTGGCCTCGGGCGTCGTTGACCTGACCCATCTCAACAACCCGCACCAGTACCGCGGCGATCCCAAGATCGTCTGGTCCGTCGGGGTCTGGCTGCTCTACTTCGGACTGCATTATCATGCGCTGGCGATTTGCGCAGGGCGGGCGCCGCTTTGCGCTGAGCGCCCTCGGCAGCTTCGTCTTCGTGCTCCTGACCTTCTGGGGCACGAATGTGTTGTCCCCGCTGCACAACCCATGACCGCCCCCTACATCACGGCCTTTGAATCTCGGACTTCGGACTTCGGACTTCGGGCTTCCTAAGATGCTCCTCCTCCTCGGCCTCAGCCATCGCTCCGCGCCGGTGACCGTCCGCGAGCGTTTTGCTTTTGCCGAGGCCCAGGTGCCAGTCGCCCTGCAGTTGCTCCGCGACTCCGGCATCGGCGACGAGGCAGTCATCCTCTCCACCTGCAACCGCGTCGAGATTTACGTTGTCTCCCAACTGGAGCCGCCCCGCGCCTTCGCCGCGCTCCGCGACTTCCTCGTCAACTGCCGCGACTATCGCGAGCCACTCACCGACGAGATTTACACCCTGGGCGAGCCGCACAGCCTTTACCACCTTTTCAAAGTTGCCTGCGGCCTCGACTCGATGGTGCTGGGCGAAACTGAAATTCTGGGCCAGCTCAAGAAGGCCTACGACCTCGCGCTCCAGAATGGCCACACGGGAGGCCGCCTCAACAAGGCTTTCCAGCGCGCTTTCAATGTCGCCAAGCATATCCGCACCGAAACCAACATCCAGCGCGGCAGCGTCTCTGTCGGCTCGGTCGCGGTCGAGTTAGCCGAGAAGATCTTCAGCCACCTGGGCGACCGCGACGTCATGATCCTCGGCGCGGGCGACACCGGCGAGAAGACCGCGCGCGCCCTGCTTTCCCGCGGCGCCCGCAGCATCCTTGTCGCCAATCGCTCGCACGAAAAGGCCATCGCTTTGGCCGGTGAGTTGGGCGGACGCGCCGTGCCGTTCGAGGACTGGGCCGGCGCACTAGCGAGCGTGGATGTCCTCATCACCAGCACCTCGGCGCCGCACTACCTCCTCGACCGCGCCAAACTGGAATCCCTGATGAAGCTGCGCCGCCACCGCCCCCTCCTGCTCATTGACATCGCCGTGCCCCGCAACATCGAGCCCGAAGTCAACTTCCTGGAAGACGTTTACCTCTACAACATTGACGACCTGCAGGCCATCGCCGCCGACTACCTCCGGCAGCGCCAGGAGGAAATCGCCCGCTGCGAACAAATCATCCGCGACAAAGCCCAGGCGCTGCTGGGCCGTCCCCATGCTCCGCCGTCCACCTCCACGGCCCGTCCCGCGCTGAACCCTGAATGAAACTCAAGCCTCACAGCGTGCCCTCAGCAATTCTCGACTGCCGCTTTCATGTAACTCATGTAACCCATTTAGCCGCTTCAACCTCTTAACCTCTCAACGTTCCCACGCCTTAACGCCTCCATGCCTGCCGACAAACCCATCACCCTCGCCACTCGCGGCAGCGCCCTGGCTCTCGCCCAAGCGAACCTCGTCCTGGCCCAGTGCCGCGCCGCTTTCCCGAAGCTGCGGTTCGAACTCAAGATCATCAAGACCACCGGCGACAAGCTCCAGACCGCCTCCCTCGCGCAGTCCGGCAAGACCCTCCCGAAGGGCCTTTTCACCAAGGAACTCGAAGTCGCCCTGCTCAAGCATCGCGCTGACCTGGCGGTGCACAGCCTCAAAGATCTTCCGACCGACCTCCCCGCCGGCCTCATACTCGGCGCTGTCGGCAAGCGCGCCGACGTGCGCGACGTGCTGATTTATCGTGACGCCGATTACCTGTGCGCCGCCGAGGCCGACCGAGCCGCCGCCGAATGGTCGCCCGGCCAATCCGCCCGCCGCGGCTTCAAGCCCGGCCTGGCCGTGAAGGATTTGCCCCCCGGTGCCGTCGTCGCCACCAGCAGCACCCGCCGGCAGGCTCAATTGCTGACGCTCCATCCTCGCCTCAAAGTCACCGAGCTGCGCGGTAACGTCGTCACCCGGTTGCGGAAGCTGGCCGAGCGCCCGGAACTGGATGCGACCGTGCTGGCCCTAGCCGGCCTGACCCGCCTCAACTTCCGCGTCACCCCCCAGGGCCGCCTCGAAGGCGACGCCGTGCCCGACGGCTTGCTCGCCACGGTGCTCGACACGGACGTCATGCTCCCCTGCGTCGGCCAGGGCGCGGTCGGCATCGAGGTGCGTGAAGAAGACGAGCGCATCGCTGCCATTTGCGAGCGGCTGAACCATTTCAACACCCGCCAATGTGTCATCGCCGAGCGTGCCTTTCTCGCCGCCATGGGCGGTGGCTGTCAAAGCCCCGTCGCGGCTTATGCCGAGGCCGTCGGGACCCAGCTCCAGATGCGGGCGCTGTCCTTCGTCGGCGGGCCGCTCCGCCGCGCCCGCGGCAAGCGGCCCCTCACCAAAGCCCTCGAACTGGGCCAGCAACTGGCCGCCGAGTTGAAGGAATAGCCGTTAACCATTCTTCCTTCCTCCTTCCTCCCGCAAGCCAAGCTTGCCCGCGGTGGCGAACGCGACTACAACTCCTCGCGTGTCAACCAATACGTTAACGGAGATCAGGAATGTGCGCCTGGGCAAAGCCGCCGCCCTACGCAACTTGGGGCTCAACCCCTACCCGTCGCGGAGCCGCCGCACCCATTACGCCAAGGCCATCCTCGACGATTTCCCCGGCCACGACGGCCAGACGGCCACCGTGGCGGGCCGCTTGATGTCCTGGCGCAAGCAGGGGGCCTTAGCCTTTGGGCACGTCCAGGATCAGACCGGCCGGATCCAGTTGTTCCTGCGGCGCCAGCTCGTCCAGCCAACCGCGGCGCCGGAGGGCATCCTCGGCTACGCCGAGATGAATCTGCTCGACCTGGGAGACGTGGTCGAAGCTACCGGTAAGGTGGTCAAGACGGAGCGTGGCGAGATTTCCGTCCTCGTCGAAACGCTGCGGCTGCTCACCAAGGCCATCCGGCCCCTGCCTGACCAATGGTCCGGGCTCAAGGACCGGGAGCTGGTCCTGCGCAAGCGTTACCTGGACCTCATCCTCGACCGGAAACCGCACGAGCGGTTTGCCGCAATCAGCCGCATGGTGGCTGCCGTCCGTTCCTTTCTGGACGGGCGCGGCTTCTTCGAATTCAACACGCCAGTCATCCAGGCCCAATACGGAGGCGGCACGGCCAAACCCTTCAAGACGCATGTCAACGCGTTGGGCTGCGACATGTATTTAGCCATCTCGCACGAGCTTTACCTCAAGCGACTCATCGTCGCCGGGTTCGACAAGGTCTATACCATCGGCCGCTACTTCCGCAACGAGGGCATTGACCGCAGCCATCATCCCGAGTTCTCCATGGTCGAGACCATGACCGCCTACGAGAACTACGAATACAACATGAACCTCATCGAGGACATGTTCCGCCACGTCGCCACCGCCGCCTTCGGCCGCACGCAATTCAACGTCCGCGGCCATGTCATTGACTTCAGCCAACCTTGGCGTCGCGTGACCATGGCCGACGCCGTCAAAGAGAAGACCGGCGTGGATTTCCGTGACATCAAGACCGTGGACGAGGCCAACGCCCGGCTGGCAGCCCTGGGCATCAACGAACCCCAGCCCAGCGTCGGCGAGGCCCTGGTGAAGGCGTTCGAGGGCGTGGAGCCGACGCTGATCCAGCCCACGCTCGTGTACGGGCACCCGGTCGAAATCTCGCCCCTGGCCAAGCCCCTGGCCGAAGACCCCCGCTTCGCCGAGCGCTTCGAGATTTTCATCGCCGGCATGGAGTGCGGCGACAACTGGTCCGAGCAGAATGACCCGGCGCATCTGTTGGACACCTGGAAGAAGGCCTATCGCGCCGAGGAGCGGGACAGCGGCAAGTTCCACACGCTGGACTTTGATTTCATCGAGGCCCTCGAATACGGCATGCCGCCAACCACCGGCATTGGCCCAGGCATCGAGCGCATGGCCATGATCTTCACCGAGCAGGAGATCATTGACGACGTCATCTTCTTTCCGATGATGCGCCCCTCGGTGTCGCCCGTGAACGCCTCGATTTACGGTGTCGCCGAGCCGGCGCTGGCGCCCGTCGAGGACCTTGCGCTGTCGGTCGAGGACTTCGAGGCGCTCTGCAAAGACGGCCTCCTGAAGCCTCATGCGCGGCACCTGATACTCAAGCCTCACATGCGCTTGTGGCATGCTGCCCCGGGCACGGCGCGTGGCTCCGGCCACATCGAAATCGAAGGTTTCCTGCCCAACAGTGTCCTGCGCCTGGCGGGCTTCACGCTTAACGCCGGCGAAGGGCTGTCCGAAGCAGAAGCAAAGGGACGGCTGGCGGGTTCGATCGAACTCTCCCTGGTGAAGTTCCTGCGTGAGCGGTTCCCCGCGTGCGAGGTCACGGTTTCGCCCGCAACGGTCCTCCACGCTGGGTAGGGCGCACACTCCGTGCGCGCTCCTGGAGTCTGGGCCCATGGAGCCGGGGTGAGTGCCAATCTGGGTGTTTGTCGCGCCCTTTGTCCCAACCTTTGTCGGCTCCTTTGTCGCTTCCTCTGGCGTTGGTTCCGATCGTTCACATCCGCGACAACCTTGGGGTCCAATGAGAGCTGGTCGCGGCTCAAGGGACCGGCCAATTCCGCGATCAAGGTCGCGATAAAGGCTGCGACAAAGGTTACGACAAAGGAGCCGACAAAGGTTTCCCGAAACACGGGGTTGGCGGCCGCCCCGCGTTCTCAGCGTGATTTGAGAATTCTGGCGCCCCCCGCGGGACGGCACGAGAAGATGGCCGGCTGGCGGCCGGTCTTCTTTTCGTAAAGCTCGTCCAGCTTGCGGGTGATGGGCTGGACGGCGTTGGTCTTCACCACGCTCACCGCACATCCGCCAAAGCCCCCGCCCGTCATCCGGCAGCCGATCACCCCTCCCGCCCTCCCGATGCCCCGGGCGATTTCCACCACTGAGTCGAGTTCGGGACAGCTCACCTCGTAGTCCTCCCGCAGGGACGCGTGGCTGGCATACATCAGGTCGCCCAGCTTGTCCCAGTCGGATGCCTGGATCGCCTGGGCCGCCTGCAACGTGCGCTCGTTCTCGGTGACGACATGGCGGGCGCGCCGGAACACGACCTCGTCCATTCGGCCCCGCGCGGCTTCGAGCGTCTCGGGCGTTGCGTCGCGCAGCGCCGCCACCCCAAGCGCGCGCGCCGCCGCTTCGCATTGCGAGCGCCGTTTGGCGTATTCGCTCTCCGCCAGCTTGTGCCGGATGTTGGTGTTGATGATGAGCACCGTGACGGCGGGATCGTTCATCGC
The DNA here is from genome assembly GCA_963822005.1 of uncultured Verrucomicrobiae bacterium. Classification (GTDB taxonomy): domain Bacteria; phylum Verrucomicrobiota; class Verrucomicrobiia; order Limisphaerales; family UBA8199; genus PALSA-1440. Next base: position 120,210 of record CAWGGD010000043.1, read on the forward strand.
CACCGGCGTGGTCGTGCGCGAACGGCAGTCCAGCAGCAGCGCATGGTTTTCCCGGGGGAGAATGGAGGTAAACTGGTCCATGATCCCGCACGGCACGCCGGCAAAATCGTGTTCGGCCCGCTGACACAGCAGGGCCTTCTCAATCGGGTCGAGCGTTTGGCCGGTCATGGCTTCGAGCAAGGTCGCCGCCGCGACTTCCAGCGCGGCGCTGCTCGCCAGTCCACCGCCGTAGGGCAGGCTGGACTCGATGACGGCGTCGAACCCAGTTAGCTTCTTCCCGGACTGCGGGAAACCCGCCAGGACGCCTCGAACGTAGTTGGACCAACCCGGCTCGCCGCGCTCGAGCTTCGGCCGCAGGTTGAAGCGCGCCGTTTCTCCCGTGCTGACGCTGTGCAACGTTACTTGCCGGCGGGTATTGGTGTCCGCGGCGAAGACGATGTAGCGTTCAATCGCCATGGGCAGCACAAAGCCGTCGTTGTAATCCGTGTGCTCCCCGATCAGGTTCACGCGGCCCGGCGCCGCGACCAGCCAACGGGGCGGATGACCGAAACAGCGGGCGAACAGTTCCGCCGCTCGGCCTGCCATCAGGTCCAAAGACATAGGTTATCGCCTGGCAAAATAGAGCCGGCTGCCGTGCATGACCAATCTTTGTTCGGCGCCGCCTTCACTCGGGGCGCAACTGCTTCCGGGATTACTGGGTGTCCACCACACTGGCCTGGGCCGCGTTGTAGGGCCACGCGCTGGGACCATCCGTATGGTTGTCATTGTTCCACCGGCGCTGCCACGCCTCCTTCGCCGGGTTGATCACGTCTTTGCGCCAGGCCTTTTCGGTGTGTCCATCGCAGAACATCACCACAGTCCGGCCCTGGTGCCGGCTGGAGGGCCATTCCTCGGGGTTCGTCGGATCAATGTTGCCGTCAAAGTTCGCGTTCACCTTGCTGTCCGCCAGCATGATCATGTCCGCCGGCTTCTTGACCTGAGAATCCCTGATCTCCCACTTCGGTTCGTTCACGTCGCCCCCCAGGCCATACATCGTGAAGGCGCCGTAGGCACCCCAATCATTGTAGCCATAGGAGAAGCGCGACCACGGGGTGACGCACCAGGAGTCCACTCCCGAGGCGCCCAGGCTGTTGTTGGCGTTGGTGTCCCACTTGCTGTTGGGGTTGGACATCGGGCACCAGAAGGCGGCGCGATTGCCGCTCATGTAGCTGAACAAGCGGTTGGGCCAGACGTAATACATCGAGCCTGCCATCCAAAGGCAGCCGGGATACTTGTGGAAGTCGCCAGTGTACATCACGGTGGCGATGCCAATCTGACGCTGGTTATTCAGGCAGGAGATGGCTCTGGCTTTCAGTTTGGCCTTGGCTAGTGCCGGAAGCAACAGCGCCGCCAGGATGGCGATGATCGCAATGACCACCAGCAACTCGATCAGGGTGAACCCCGACGCGCCGCCGCCCCTCCGGCTGGTCCGACCGGCGCCGGGCGCCTGGTTCTCGACCTTGACGGCTCTTCTGTAGCCAATCGGCTTTCTCATCCGAGCGCCTTTCTTCCTATGCAAATGCTGCTGCTGTAATTGTCCCACAAAGTGTCCCACAAAGCCGGGCGGGGCACAAGCAAAAGCTGCTTCCTTGTGCGCGCGTTCTTGCAAACCTGCAGTCACAAGCATGGCGACAACCGCGGACACGCCCGCCGCAACCACAAAGCCCCAGGCACACTCAACGCCGCATATGTCTGGCGCATCTCCCTCATAGCCCTGTAGATCGCTTGCTTCGTGCTCGCCGGAACCTCCCTTCTCCCGCACGAACGCCTTGGCCCGGCGATGACCTTCTGGATTTACGCCGCCAGCTGCCTCTGCGGCTTCCTGCTCTTCAAGCTGAAGCTGCCCGAAACCAAGGGCAAGACCTTGTAACAAATCGAGAAGGAACTCGTGGACTGACCACCGTCCATCCCGGCCTCGCCCGCGTTCCGCAGCCCTGTTCCGAGCCTCGGGCGACCTAGGTCGCAGCGCTTAGCTTGCGATCTGCGCTCGTGTGCTCCTCGTGTACTCCTCGTATTCTCCTCGTGTTCTTTGTTTGTTAGCCGGTGGCCCGGGCGGTCGGGCTGCCGCCCCGCCACCGACCAGCAACCACATACCCTTAGACGAAGAAAGCCGACCTGGCTTCAAACATTTCGCTTTCGAGTGGCGGCACTCCATCTCAGACTTGGCTGCATGAATAAGGGCTCCGCCGAATTCCTCTCGGTTCAAGTCGTTGTCTGCGCCGCGTTGATCCAGTTCTCTTGCCCGGGGGCCGCGGCAGCCGGGGCCGACCGCATCTCGCTGGCAGGCCAGTGGCGTTTCCAGTTGGACCGTTCCAACGCCGGCATCAGTGAGGAATGGTTCCAGCACACATTAACGCAGAGGATCAAACTCCCCGGCTCGCTGCCGGCGCAGGGGGTTGGAGATGACATTTCCGTCGAGACCAAGTGGACCGGCGACATCGTGGACAAGTCCTGGTTCACCGCGCCGGAATACGCGAAGTATCGACAACCGGGAAACATCAAAGTGCCGTTCTGGCTGCAGCCGGAGAAGTCCTATGCCGGCGCGGCGTGGTATCAGCGCGACATCGAGATCCCGGCGAATTGGAAAGGCAAGCGGGTCTTGCTGAAGCTGGAGCAGCCACATTGGGAGACGCGCCTGTGGGTGGACGGCCGCGAGGCCGGCTCGAACAATAGCCTTTCCACTCCCCATGCATACGACCTCGGCACGAACCTGCCGCCAGGCAAGCATCAGCTCACGATCCGAGTGGATAATAGCCTGGTGGTGGATGTCGGTGTCAACTCGCACTGCATCAGCGACCACACGCAGGGGAATTGGAATGGCATTGTCGGACAGATCGAGCTGCGCTGTGATCCGCCGCCGTGGGTGGCTTCGGATGGGTTGCTGCGGTTCGGTGACCTGCAGGTATTCCCCTCTTTATCCCGCAAGAGCGCTAAAGTGCGGATGAAGGTGCTCAATCTCACCGGACAGTCGGTCAAAGTTGACATCTGCCTGAGCCCCGTTCCCGGCAACAATGTAATCAGCGCTCCACCGTGTCCTCAGCACAGACTGGAGGCGCGGATCGCCCCGGAAGGTTCGACCGTAGAAACCGAATGCGCGCTCGGCGATACGGTCTATCCCTGGGACGAGTTCAGCCCTTCGGTGTATCGACTCTCCGCCCGGCTCGACGGCCGGTTTGGCGGGCACATGCAGATTGATACGAACGATACCACCTTCGGCCTCAGGGAAATCGCCACCGAGGGCACGCAGTTGGTTCTGAACGGGCGCAAGATATTCATTCGCGGCACGCTCGAATGCTGCATCTTCCCGCTCACCGGCCATCCGCCCACCGACGTGGAATCCTGGAAGCGCATCATCCGTGTCGCCAAGGCCCACGGGCTGAACCTGATTCGCTTCCATTCCTGGTGCCCGCCGGAAGCGGCCTTTGTCGCGGCGGACGAACTCGGGTTCTATTACCAGGTCGAAACCTGCTGGCCCAACCAGTCCACTACTCTCGGCGACGGCAAACCCGTGGACCAGTGGGTCTATGACGAAACCGACCGCATCCTCAAGGCCTATGGCAACCATCCCTCGTTCCTCCTGATGCCTCACGGCAACGAACCAGGCGGCAGGAATGCCACCGCCTACCTCGCCCAATGGGTGGATCATTACCGGAACCTAGATCCCCGCCGGCTTTGGACCAGCGGCTCGGGCTGGCCGCAGATTCCGCAGAACCAATTCCATGTAACCCCCGACCCGCGCATTCAGTCGTGGGGCGGCGGGCTGAAGTCACGCATCAACGCCAGGCCGCCGGAAACGCAGACCGACTACCGCGATTATATCCAGCAGCGCACGGTCCCCGTCATCAGCCACGAGATCGGCCAGTGGTGCGTCTATCCGAACTTCGACGAGATGTCCAAGTACAAGGGCTATCTCAAGCCGAAGAACTTCGAGATATTCCGCGATTCGCTCGATGCTCGTGGCATGGGCGCCCTCGCTCGCCAGTTTCTGCTGGCGTCGGGCAAGCTGCAGACGCTCTGCTACAAGGAAGACATCGAGTCGGCCCTGCGCACGCCCGGCATGGGCGGGTTCGAACTGCTCGATCTCCACGACTTCCCGGGCCAGGGCACCGCGCTGGTGGGCGTGCTCGACCCGTTCTGGGAGGGGAAGGGCTACGTTACGGCGGAAGAGTACCGCCGCTTCTGCAACAGCACCGTCCCGCTGGCGCGGATGGCCAGACGCGTGTTCACCGCCGATGAATCGCTTCAGGCCGACATCGAGGTGGCGCACTTCGGGCCGGAACCGCTGTCGTCTGCCGCCGTGTACTGGAAGCTGGTGGACGCCTCAGGCAAGAAGGTGAGCAGTGGCGGTTGGGGCACCAAGCCCATTCCGGTGGGCAACGGGACTGCGCTCGGCCAGGTGAGTGTGGACCTGAAATCGCTTCCTGCGCCTGCGCGATACAAGCTGGTGGTTGGTGTGTGTCAACTCTCGCAGGCATCATTGCCCCGGCGAGGCGACCCCCGGGTGTTTGAGAACGACTGGGACATCTGGGTGTATCCGTCCAAGGTGGATACCCAACCCCCGGCGGGTGTGACCGTGGTCGAGGAGTTGGATAGCCAGGCGCTCTCGTCGCTCGACTCGGGCGGCAAGGTGCTGTGGCTCATCCCGCCCAGCCGGGTGTGGTCCGGCCAACCCAATAAAGTCGCGCTCGGGTTCTCCAGCATCTTCTGGAACACGGCCTGGACCCGGCGCCAGCCCCCCACGACCCTGGGCATCCTCTGTGACCCCAAGCACCCGGCCCTGGCGAACTTCCCCACGGAGCACCACAGCAACTGGCAATGGTGGTACCTGGTGAATCGGGCGGGAGCGATGATCCTGGACGACTTGCCGAAGGAATTGAGCCCGACCGTGCGGGTGATTGATGACTGGGTGACCAATCACAAGCTTGGCCTGGTGTTCGAAGGCAAGGTCGGGAAAGGCAAGCTCATGGTCTGCAGCATTGATTTGAAGTATAACCTCTACCAAAACCCTGTCGCCCGGCAGATGCTCCGCAGCCTGCTCGACTACATGGGCGGCAAGAGCTTCAACCCGAAGGTCGCCATCAGCAAAGAGGACCTGGCGCGGCTGCTGCACCGGACGCCGCCCTCAAGGCTTGTCTCGCTCGGGGCCAAAGTCATCGAGAACGACAGCGAAGACTCTGCCAATGGCAATGTCGCCGCGCACGCAATTGACGGCGACCCCGACACCATCTGGCACACGCGCTGGCAGCCGGCGAACGATCCCCTGCCGCACCATCTTACCATTGACCTGGGCCGCGCCGTGACGCTCAAGGGCATCACGTATCTGCCCCGACAGAACATGGCCAACGGACGCATCGCCCAGGGCGAAATCTACTGCAGCACGGAGCCGAACTCCTGGCCCGCGCCGGCGGCCAAAGTTAAATGGCCCGACACCGACCAGCTCCAGACGGTCACCTTCAAGCAGCCGGTCACCGCGCGTTACCTGAAGCTGGTGGCCAGATCCGAAGTCAACGGGAACCCTTTCGCCAGCATCGCCGAGTTGGATGTGCTGATGGACGAGCGATAAGTGTAGGACAGGCGAGACGCCTGCCCTACTCTTTGCGGCAGTTGGCGAGGTCGCCGCGCAAGGTCATGCATAGGCCGGTGGCCAGGTCGGCCCCCGACGTTTCGCCCACCGCGAAGAGTGCCACAGCGGCCTTGCGCACGGAACCCTGGCCACCCGAGTGCATCGCCAGGAATAGGTCCTTCATTCGCCCGAACAGCAGACCTCGGCGCGCCAAATCAAGGAAGGTGTTCGAGAAGAGGTTGTCGCCTTGGGCGGCGCGAAAGATCGCGTTCATGGCGGGCTGGAGCTTCTGACCGCGCAGCTTTTGGAACACATGCAGGCCGATCAGAAGGCCAGCAATGAAATCGTCTCCGCTGGGCGTCAGACCCAGGCCGCAGCCTTTGAGCTGCCGGACGCCTTCGAGCAAGTCACCGTGGAGGATCTGGTCCGAGCCCCGTGTGATTTGTTCAGCAAACGCCTGCTCGAAGCTGGTCCGGAAGATCCTACGCCGCCGGTCATCCACGAGAAACGCAAGGCTCTTGGGAGGCGCATCGGCTTTGAGCAGTTCTCCGAGCAGCGCGAGGTTACGCTGGAAACGGCGGGAATCCACGGCTCGCAGTTCCAGGGTGGAGTCGTAGCGGTGGCGGGAGGTGAAATGGTAGCGGTGGCCGGCGAAGAGGACGGTGCGGCGGCTGATTCGGAGCGGTGGAGACGGGTCGAAGGAGCTGCGGGATTCAACCCTTTCAGGGTTGGGCACCTTACTTGGATGTTTACCCAGGGTTGGATCGCCCCCTCGCCCCCCGGCGATCCAACGCTGGGCTGAGTGATGCAATCCTTTCAGGATTGAGGGAGTGCGTTCTGCATGGCGTTGCGTTCGGGCAGGGTTGAGGTCGCGGAGGACAATGTTCAGCGGGCCGGGGCCGATGGTCTCGTCCACGACGGAGACGAGCCGGTCCTCCTGCTCGAAGTTAACTGCACGGCTGAACCGGGAGTGGAAACGGTAGGTTCCGGGCTTAACCTGATCCCCGATGCTCCGCAGCATTACGCCGGGTAAAACACCATGCCGTAGTTCTTGCTGTATTCGGCTTCGCGAACGATTTCAACTTTCCCGGTCACGGCCATGCCCAGCTTCGGGTTCGGTACCTTAAGCTGGCCGGTGATGCGCACCCCGTTCTCCAGCTCCACGATCCCAAGCCCCAGCTTGGCCACGTTGAAATCCGGGGGCAGGTTGTGGACGGTGGTGAACGTCAGCAGCTTTCCCTTCTTGGGCAGCGGCACGGTGTCGAACTCGAAGAAGTCGTTCTGGCCGCACTTCTGGCAGACCATGCGGAAGGGGTAATGCAGTTGCCCGCACTTCTTGCACTTATACGCGTAGATTTCCAAAGCCATATTAGTCCTCCCTCTTCCAAACGAGGCAGACGACGTTGTTGCCGAAACCGCCGAAGTTGCAGGTGAAGCCGATTTTAGCGTCCTTGACCTGGCGCTTCTCGGCCGCGCCGCGCAGTTGCAGGATGATTTCGTGGGCCTGGCCGACGCCGGTCGCCCCGACCGGGTGACCCTTGGCCTTGAGGCCGCCCGAGGTGTTGATGGGGAGCTTGCCGCCAAGGCGGGTCTCGCCGCGCTCCAGCGCCAGGTGCCCCTGGCCCTTCTTGAAGAAGCCGACCTCCTCGCTCTCCACGATTTCCAGGATGGTAAACGCGTCGTGCAGCTCGGCGACATCCACGTCGCCCGGCGCGACACCCGCCATCTTGAAGGCCTGCCCCGCGGCGCCGCGCACGGCCAGGAGGTCGGTCGGTTCGGCCCGCTCGTGGACGCAGTGCGAATCGGTGGCTTGCCCCACGCCGGCCAGTCGCACCATCGGCTTCTTCAGCTTCTTCGCGACCTCTGCTGACGCGAGGATCACGCACGCGCCGCCGTCCGATACCGGGCAGCAGTCGAAAAACCGCAACGGCTCGGCGACAAACGGGTTGTTGGTCATGGCCTCGGGGGAATCGAGGATGCCTTCGAGCGTGATCTTCTCGTGCAGATGGGCGTAGAAGTTCAACAGCGCGTTGTCGTGGTTCTTCACGGCCACCATCGCGAGGTGCCGCTCGGTCACGCCGTATTTCTGCATGTAGAGGCGGGTGAACATTGCGGCCAACGACGGCAGCGTGACGCCGTAAATATACTCGGCCAGGGGATGGCTCAGCGTGGCGACGAAGTCAGTCGCCTCGAGGTTGTTTACCTCGCGCAACCGCTCGGCGCCGGTAACAAGCACGACGTCGTGCAGTCCGGAGGCTACCGCCATGAACCCTTGCTTGATCGCCGAGGCGCCGGAGGCGGGGCCGTTCTCGATCACCTCGGCGCCGGCGGGAGTGAGACTGAGCGTATCCACGACCGCGCTGGCCAGCCCGCTCTGGTGATTGAGCCGGGCGCTGCCCATGTTGGCCACATAGACGTGGTCCACCTTCGACAGCCCGGCATCCTTGAGCGCCATCATCGCCGGGTAGGCGGCGATTTCGCTCAGCGGGTATTCGAGCCGCGTAAAACTCGTGATGCCGACCCCAACCGCATACACCTCGCGCATAGCCTAAAGCCTCCCTTCCTGCTTCCAGCGTTGGGCCATCAGCGCCGTGCCGGTCGAGTCGTAGAGCGAGCGGGTGGCGGCCAGCAAATCCGCCGGCGCCTTGGGTGGGTCCGACGGCGGCAGAATGGCCGCTTGCGCCTTTTCGAGCAGAGGCTTGGGCACCGGCCGCCGGCCCACCACCAGCGTCTCCCGCGCCTTGTTGAACAGCTCTTTGGTCAGCGCCCAGGAGGGCACACCGCCCAGCTCATGCGCCATGTTAAAACGTTTCTCCAGGCCGTATTCAATCATCCAACGGCGGAACCCGATCGGGGACTCCGCCACGATCAGCACCTCCTTCTGGCCGATGATATCCAGGTGATACTCCATCTTGGCCGCGAACGCGTGGGCGCCGACCCGCAGACCACGACGCAGCGCCACGGTGTGGTAGGACATGCCAACATCTTTGTTGAGCAAGCGGCCATTGACCACGGCGACCAGCTCGCCGTTGATCTGGGCCACCAGCACGTACTCGTCCTGCACGCGATATCGGTAATAAGCCAACAACTCGCTGATGAGGCGGGCGGCCACCACGTCGTAATAATCGCGCTCGACGTGGAGCAGCGGCTCGACATGGCAGAGGATATCCGGGATGTCCTCCCGAGCCACCTGGCGGATGACCATCTCCTCGCCGCCCGCCAGCATCATGTATTTGGGCGGAAAGGGCGGGATCGGATTGTCAATGGGGCGGAGGATTTTCTCGACATCAACAGCCATAAACTCTCCTATTGTGGCGGGGAGCGGGTGTGGCCGCTCCAAGCGCGTGAATCTGGGCTCTTAGCATCAGCAGAGGCTAGCAGTTGATGCCCGGCGAACAAGCAAAACCTGACCAGCAGTGTCCCAAACCTTCCTCCTGCCTTTCGTAGAACGCACGCCCGGGGGTCGGATCATCGAGTGCCGAGGTCAGTATCTGCACTCTTACTCGAACTTGCTGCGCGGAGCCTTCTTGGCCTTTTCCCAGTCCATGACCTGCTCCTTCCCTTCGGCCAGGCGCCTTTCCGATCGAGTCGTCGGGTTGCGTGTTCATTCGCCAAGGGACCGGGCTTGAAATCGGGGCCTGCTGGTGGCAATGTGATGTTAGGATGAGTGTGGCTGAATTGAAAGAGAGTGGGCTGGCGCTGCCCGCGGAAGAGCGTCACGACTTCGTGGCCTGGGTCAACCGGCTGGAAAGTGATTACGGGGACGTGCCGGGCGAAGCCCTGGATCAACTCGCCGCTGAAATCTGGCACCAGGATGAGCGCCATGCCCCTCCCACGCATCCAGCGCGGTGAGTTGTGGCTGGTGGACCTGGGCTATTTGCAAGGTGCGCCCGGTCCTGATCGTCAGCATACCCTTTCTGGATCACGAACGGACCTTGTGCATCGTAGTACCGCACACGACTTCGGTGATTGGCACCCGCTTCGAGTTGGCGGTGGAACATGCCGCACTGAAGGCGGGAGCATTGGACCTGCAGCAAACGGCGGCGGTTCAGGCGGTGAAGTTCGTTCGGCGCCTGGGCGCGTTGAACGCCGAGCAGATGCGGACGGTGGAACAAACCTTGGCCCAAGTGCTCGGGCTGAAGCTGGCTGGTGAAGGTTCGCAGCCCGGCCCGTAAAGTCCGCCGATAAGAGTGCCGCCGACTGCCGTTGGCGGCTACAGGTCCGCGGGAATTCGACTGGATAAGTGTTTGATCGTTTGGCTTCACTCGATAGAATCGCCGCCCGATGCCGGCCATTGATCAAAGCCCTGAACATGCACACTCCGCTCGCAACTGAATCCCGAAGCGCGACCAGCCGCGGCGGTGGTGGCGGAATCCTGTTGATCAGCGCCGTTGTGGCGGCGCTCGGGTCGCTGCTGTTTGGCTTCGACACTGCTGTCATCTCCGGCACCACGGAAGCGTTGCGGTCGGTGTACGCGCTCAACGACAACCTCCTTGGGTTCACCGTCTCCAGCGCGCTGCTCGGCACGATGGTCGGCTCACTGCTGGTGGGCCGGCCGGCGGATTGGTGGGGCCGGCGACCGGTGCTCGCGATGCTGGCCGTGCTGTTCGTGATCTCGGCCGTGGGCTGTGCGCTGGCTTGGAACTGGTATGCGTTGCTCTTTTTCCGCTGGCTGGGCGGCGTGGCCGTCGGCGGCGCGTCCGTCGTTTGCCCGATGTATATCACGGAAATTGCTCCCGCCCGGCGCCGCGGAATCCTGGTGGCCGTGAGCCAGTTGAACATCGTGCTCGGCATCCTGGCGGCGTATTTCTCAAATTACCTCGTCGCCCGCGTGCTAGGGGCCGACCACCCGAATACCTGGCGGTGGATGCTGGGAATCATGACTTTGCCGGCGGTGGCGTTCCTGTTGACGGCGGTGATGATTCCGGAAAGCCCGCGCTGGCTGGTGAAGCGCGGGCGCCGGGACCAAGCCGAGGTGGTGCTGGCCCGGTTCGGGCATGAAAGCCCGGCGCAGGAGGCAGGCGAGATTGCCGAGTCACTGAAGGCCGAGATGGGCGGCGCGCAGCAGCGGCTATTCCAGCGCAAGTATCTCAGGCCGCTGCTGCTGGCCTGCATGATCGCGGCGTTCAACCAGCTTGATGGCATCAACGCGGTGCTCTATTACTCGGCCGACATCTTCCGCATGGCCGGGGCCGACAAGGCGGGCGCGCTGATGCAATCGGTCATTATCGGCTTCACCAACCTGGTGATGACGATCCTGGCAATGGCGCTGATTGACCGCGTGGGACGCAAGGCGCTGCTGCTGGTGGGCTCGGTGACGTTCGTCATGTCCCATGTGCTGGCGGCGTGGGTCTTCGCCACGCACGCCCAGGGCTGGATCGTGATTGCGGCGATGATGGGGGTCGTCGGCACGCATGCCTATTCCCAGGGGGCGGTGGTCTGGGTGATCATCAACGAGCTGCTGCCCAACGCCGTGCGCGCCTCGGGTTCGGCCGTGGTCACCTGCCTGGTCTGGGTGCTCTGCCTCGGGGTGAGCTGGTCCTTCCCGGTGGTGGCGGCGAAGTCGGGGGCCTATGCGTTCGGATTCTTCGCGGCCATGATGGTGCTGCAGTTTGTCCTGGTGTTGAAGTTCCTGCCCGAGACCAAGGGCGTCTCACTCGAAGAACTGCAGAAGCGTTTGGGGGTGGAAGATTAACTTAGGGATTGGCAAGTGGAGCCGTGCGCGTATTGTCTTTGGCGTAGCTGAGCTGGGTCTTATGTCATGAGCGCAGGCAAAATCAAACGCCGTCATCGCAAGGGCCAGTCCGACCTGCCGGACTGGCTCAAACGGAAACATTGCCCGCACCGCAAGGAATACCTCTCGGGCCAACGCATCCTGCCCCGGGAATATCACCGGCAAGGAGAAGCTCGCCGCCCTGATTGACGAGACCTTCCTCGCCTACAACGGCGCCCGCCTCAAGGAGGCCTGCCAGCTTTTCGCCGACAAGATGCTCCAGCCCGATGTGACCGTCGGCATGAGCCTGTCCGGCGCGCTGACCCCTGCCGGTCTCGGCTGCTCCAGCATCGTCCCGCTGATCAAGGCGGGGTTTGTGGACTGGATCGTCTCCACCGGCGCGAACCTCTACCATGACCTGCACTTCGCGCTCAACTACCCCGTGCGCGCCGGCAGCTTTAAGTTCGACGACCTGGACCTGCGCCGGAATGACTTGGTGCGCATCTACGACGTGCTGATCGGCTTCAGCGATGGCCTGCTGGCCACCGACGATGTTCTCTGCCGCATTCTGGCCCAGCCGGAGTTCCAGAAGGAGATGAGCACAGCCGAGCTGCACTATCGGCTCGGCCGCTACTGCGCTGAATGGGAGCGCACGGCGGGGCTTAAGGACGTCTCCGTGCTGGCGGCAGCCTACCGGGCGGGCGTGCCGTGCTACACCTCCTCGCCCGGCGATTCGGCCATCGGCATGAACGCCGCCAGCCTCGAGCTGCGCGGCAACCGGCTCCGCCTCAACCCCTGCCTGGACGTGAACGAAACCACCGCCATCGTGCTGGCCGCCAAGCGGGCTAGGGGGAAAACCGCCGTGGTGCTTTGGGGTGGCGGCAGCCCGAAGAACTTCATCCTCCAGACCGAGCCGCAAATCCAGGAGGTGTTGCACATCGAGGGCTACGGCCAGAATTTCTTCCTCCAGGTCACCGACGCCCGGCCCGACACCGGCGGCCTGTCGGGCGCGACGCCCAGCGAAGCGGTAAGCTGGGGGAAGGTGGACCCGAACACCCTGCCGGACGCGGTGGTCTGCTACACGGACACCACGATCGCGATGCCGCTGCTGACGCACTACGCGCTGGCGCGGCGCAAGCCGCGCAAGCTGCGCCGCCTCTACGACCGGCGCGCCGAGATGATGCGGGCGCTGAGGCGGGAGTACTTTGCCAACAACCCAGTGAAGATGATTGACGGTAGCGAACCCACAGTTGATTAACCATGATGATTGAATTCGGACGGAAGATACTATTTGTCGGCTACGGCGCGGTGGCGCAATGCGCGCTGCCCATTTTGGTCAAACACATCAAGGTGCCCGCGCGGGACATCACGGTGATGGACTTCGAGGATCGCCGCGGCGCGCTGGCGCCGTGGCTCAAGCGCGGGGTGAAGTTTGCCCGCAAGCGGGTGACGCGCGAGAACATGGGCGCGCTGCTCGGCCAATACCTGGGTCCGGGCGACTTGCTGATTGACCTGGCGTGGAACATTGACTGCTGCGAAATCCTGCAGTGGTGCCATGACCGCGGCGTGCTCTACATCAACACCTCGGTCGAGCTGTGGGACCCGTATGAAAACGCCCAGAACGCGCCGCCGCAGAAGATGACGCTCTACTGGCGGCACATGAACATCCGCCGCATGACCGCCAAATGGTCGAAGCCGGGCCCAACGGCCGTGCTCGAGCACGGCGCGAACCCCGGCCTCATCTCGCATTTCACCAAGCAGGGCTTGCTGGACATCGGCAACCGCGCCCTCAAAGACCGGAAGGTCAAGGGCAAGGCCGCTGACGAAATCCGGCGGCTCATCACGGAGCAGAGGTTCAACCAACTGGCGATGAAGCTCGGCGTCAAAGTGATTCATTGCAGCGAGCGCGACACGCAGATCACCGACCAGCCGAAACAGGTGGACGAGTTCGTCAACACCTGGAGCGTTGAGGGCTTTCGCGAGGAAGGCACCACCACCGCCGAGATGGGCTGGGGCACGCACGAGAAGGAGCTGCCGCCGCTGGCCTACGAGCACACTGAAGGCCCGCGCAACCAGATCTGCCTGGCCCGTATGGGCATCAACACCTGGGTCTGCTCCTGGGTCCCGAACTACTGCATCCACGGCATGGTCGTGCGCCACGGCGAAGCGTTTACGATCTCGGACCGGTTGACGGTGTGGGAGAAGGGTAAAGCGGTTTACCGGCCTACGGTGCATTACGCTTATTGCCCGGCCGATGTGGCCATCGCGTCCCTTAATGAGCTGCGCGGCTACGATTACAGGCTCGTCGAGAAGCAGCGCATCCTCAACGATGAGATCGTCAGCGGCTCGGACATCCTCGGTGCGCTGCTGATGGGCCATGCCTACAACTCGTGGTGGATCGGCAGCGACCTCAGCATCGAGGAATCCCGCCGGCTGGTGCCGCACCAGAACGCCACCACCATGCAGGTCGCCATCTCGGTCGTCGCCGCCGCGATGTGGATGATCGAGCACCCCGACCGCGGAGTCCGGGTGCCGGACGATCTGCCGCACGAGTATGTGCTGAAGGTTGCCAAGCCCTACCTGGGCAAATGGATCTCCAAGCCGGCCGATTGGACGCCGCTCAAGCACTACACCAACGCGTTCCAGGGCCACAACAACCCGCAGATTGACCGGGACGACCCCTGGCAGTTCAAGAACTTCCTCATCACCGACGGAGACTAAGATGCTTTCCCGCCGCCTGCTCCAGCAACTGGCGAAGCGACACGGCACCCCGCTGTTCGTGGTGGACCACGACCAACTGCGCCGCAACTACGCCCAGTTCAAACGTTACCTGCCCCGCGTCCAGGCCTACTACGCGGTCAAAGCCAACTCCGACCCGGCCATCGTGAAGACCTTCTACGACGCCGGGGGGAGCTTCGACGTGGCTTCCATGCCGGAGTTCCGGATTGTCCATCAGTACATCAAACACCTGCCCGCCAAGCAGCGGCAGGACTGGATCTGGGACAAGATCATCTACGCCAACCCCACCAAGGCCGAGGAAACCTTGCGGGAGCTGAACCCGTACAAGCCGCTGGTCACGTACGACAACTACGAGGAGATCAAGAAGATCAAAAGACATGCGCCGCTGGCGGGGCTGGCCCTCCGCATCAAGGTGCCCAACACCGGCGCGATGGTCGAGCTCTCCTCAAAATTCGGCGCTGCCCCGGGCGAAGCCGTGGACCTGATCCTCGCCGCCGACAAGGCGGGGCTGGTAGTCGAGGGGCTGAGTTTCCATGTGGGCAGCCAGACGACGAACTTTCAGAACTACGTTGCCGCACTGCATCTGGCCGCCAACCTGTTCAAGGAGGCCCGAGACCGCGGCTACACCAAGATGAACCTGCTCGACATCGGCGGGGGCTTCCCCGCCCCCTACGACGACAGCGTCAAGCCCTTCCGCGACCTGGCGGCGCTCGTCAATCGTGAACTCGACCGGCTGTTCCCGAAGAATATCCAGATCCTGGCCGAGCCGGGCCGGTTCCTGGTCGCCACCGCGGCGTATGCCGTCTCCAAGATTCTCGGCAAGGCCGTGCGCGACGGGAAGCTCTGCTATTACATCAACGACGGAGTCTATCACACCTACTCCGGCGTGATCTTTGACCACTGCACCTACCACCTCAAGGCGTTCAAGCGCGGGCCGACGCAAATCTGCTCGGTGTTCGGCCCCACCTGCGACGCCCTCGACGTGGTTTCCCTGGCCGAGCAACTGCCCGCCAACCTGCAACTGGGGGACTTGCTCTACAGCGAGAACATCGGCGCCTACAGCCACGCCTCCTCGACCTGGTTCAACGGCTTTGCCCCGGCCAAAGTTGTCCATGTGAATCAGTAAAGGGCCGCGTCAGCGGAGGATAGTCTGCGGCGGAGGGAGAGGCCTCGCTCATCCACGCTTTCGGGACGGATCACCCAGCCTCGAGATGCTCTTTGAAGAGCCGTTCAAGAGCTTTTCAAGAGCCTCGGAAGCTTGAAGAAGGCTCCAGGTGGCACCGGGACGGACGGTTTGACCACCGATTTGACGGATTTCACGGATTCCTTCCGCTCCATCCGTGTCATCCGGGCAATCCCTGGTTGGCATCTTCCTTGGGTAGAAACCTGAGCGAATAAGTGTCACCGCTCACTATTGACACTCTGGGCGCCTCTGCTATCGGTTTGGCGTGCCACGCAAACTGCGCATCCAGTATCCCGAACAAGTGTCACCCCTGACACCTGTTCGGCTATGAACTCAGACCTACCCTCTGCAAGTGGCGCGCCCCGGCGGCCCATCCGCTGGTGGCCGGCGCGGGTCATTCTGGCACTGGCAGCGGGCGGGATGATTTGGGTCTGGCTGTTCTCCGGACGGCAGCGCCAGGACCGCAACATCGCGACGGCCATCATTGGGATCCTCGCTTTGTTCCTGCTGCTGCTCTGGTGCCTCTTCCTTTCGAGACTGCGCTGGCGGGTCCGGCTGGGGGTGTTGGGCGGAGTGTGCGGGCTGATCTTGCTGGTCATGGCCTTGTTCCGGTTCCACGGGGTGACCGGCGATCTGGTGCCGATCCTGCAATGGCGCTGGGAACGCCCTTCCCTGACCTCGCTCGCTGAGCCCACCAAACCCGTGCTGAGTGTCGCCCCGGCCCCAGGGGATCAATTCACCAACGACTGGCCTCAATTCCTTGGTCCGCATCGAAACTGCAAGGTTGAGCAGCCTCGGCTGGCGCGCGACTGGAAAGCACAGCCGCCGCAGCGGCTGTGGCTCCAGCCGGTGGGCCCCGGATGGTCCGGGTTCGCTGTGGTCGGCAGCCGCGCCATCACCCAGGAACAGCGCGGGGAGAATGAAACGGTGATTTGCTACGACGTGCTGTCCGGCGCGCCGCTCTGGTCGCATGCCTACCCGGCCCATTTCCGGTCCCCGCTCGCCGGCGAAGGTCCCCGCGCCACCCCGACCGTCGCCGGGCAGCGCGTTTATGCGCTGGGCTCGACCGGCGTGCTGAGCTGCCTGGACCTGGAAACAGGAAAGCTCCTTTGGTCGAAGGACATCCTGCGGGATAATGAAGCCAGGAACAACGAGTGGGGCATGAGCTGCTCACCGCTGGTGGTGGATGACCTCGTGGTGGTGAGCGCAGGCGGCCGAAACAACCGGTCGTTGGTCGCCTATCGCGCGGGCACGGGCGAGTTTGCCTGGGGCGCCGGCGCCGACGGGGCGGGCTACAGTTCCCCTTGCCTGGTAACCCTGGCCGGCGTTGTCCAAATCCTGATCTTCAATTCCGGGGGAGTCTCGGCGCACGACCCCGCGACCGGGACCAACCTTTGGAAATACCGCTGGCCCGGGGGACATCCCCACGTTTCGATGCCGGTCGTGATCCCCGAGGATCGCCTGCTGGTGTCCAGCGGCTATGGCTTTGGCAGTGAGCTGGTGCGGATTCAAAAGAATGCTGGCGGAGCATTGAGCACCGCCCGGATTTGGAAATCGAACCGGCTCAAAGCCAAGTTCACCAACCTCATTTATCGCGACGGCTTTATCTACGGCCTGGACGACGGGATCATGGTTTGCCTGGATGCCTCAACCGGGGAGCAGCGGTGGAAAGAAGGCCGTTACGGTCACGGCCAGGAAATCCTGGTGGGGGATGTGTTACTCGTCACCGCGGAATCGGGGGAGGTCATTCTGTTGGATCCCAATCCCGAGGCATCCCGCGAGTTGACGCGCTTCGCTGCGCTTAAGGGGAAGACATGGAACCCGCCCGCGCTTGCCGGCCAGTACTTGTTGGTGCGAAACGACAAGGAGGCCGCCTGTTATCGCCTTCCCCTCGCGCAACCTTAGAACCCGCCTGAAAGGAGGCCATTTGCGCGTGGCACCAAGTCGAAGGGGCGGCGCGCCCGAAGCATCTGTTCAATGAGGTGAGCGGAGCCTCGGCCGAGGAGGTGGGGCATTTGATCCCGCCACTTCGTTACGAGTCCGGGTGTCCAGCCGGGTCAGGCGGAGGATTTCCTCGGCGGCGGTGCAGAAGCGGACGGGGACACTGGGTGAGGGGGGAGCGTTGGTGTTGGCGATGTCGGGTTCGCCGGCGTCGGCGATGCTGGCGACCTGGGCGACGACGTTGCCGGCGTCGTCGGCCACCGGCGCGCCACTGGAGCCGGGGGCAAACTCAGCCGTGACGTTCAGAAACAGAATGGGCCGGGTGAGCAGTCCGTTGGTGTGGCCGTGCTCGTCCAGGACCTCGTTGCGCTTGCGGTTGACGCGCGCGACCACGCCCTGGGTAAACATGAAGTAGTAGCCGCCGGGATGGCTCAGGCAATAGACCCGCTCACCCGCCCGGACGCCGGGCCGCAGGGGGAGCGGTTTCAGGCCGGGGGCGTTGATCTGCACAAAGCAGGTGTCGGACTCGGGATCGGCCGCCAGCACGGATTGCACCGGGAAGACGCGGCCGGCGTCGTCGGCAGCAATGAGGTAGCTCTCCTTGACCTCTTCGTCCTCGGCCGTGACGACGTGACAGCAGGTGCAGATGACGCCCCCTTCGCCCACGACAAACCCAGCGCTGCTGTTGAAGTGCCACTCTCGGCAATCGGGGCACTTGTAGAAACTGCCAACCGCCAACGTGCTCTGCCGCAAGCGGTCGCACAAATCCGGCGCGGCGAGCTTTGAGTGGGACTGGGGCACCAGTTTCACAGGAAAGCCGCCGTTCCGAACCTGCCGCCGCAAGAAGTCGCCCGACTTGAGTTTGCCCGCCTGCAACAGCCTTGCGCTCGTCTCGATGACCTTGTCTACATACGCCTCGTCATCAATCACAAAGGGTGGGGGTGCCGTGAGGGCGGGTGCGGCGGGAAAGACCAGGCTCAAGACCAGGACAGCAAAAATGCGCATAGCTCTGTTTCTTTTCAGGGGACCTGGTTCCGGTCCAACTGCGGTGGCGCGGTGGCTGATTTGGTCGTTCCAGCAGAGAGGACGATTCGGAAACCAGTTGCCAACGCCCACAGCCAGCCGACCAGAAAGACCCCGATGCCCAACAGGGCCCATCGCAACACCAACCACATTTCGCCCAGCGCGTTCATTGGGTCAACCTCGGCACCGTGGAAGCGCGCCCAGTTGGCGACATACCAGAAGATGAAGCGCACCCCGAACAAGGTGGTTAAGCCCATGCCGGCGATCGCCAACACCAACTGCGGATAACCGGAAGCATGCCCGGCTGCGAGCGACCCTGCGCCCGGCATCGCCAGGTTGGCGGTCAGACAACCCCAGGCGGTTTGCCGGCTAAGCGGTCGGCGCGGTCCGAGCGCCAAAGAGATCTTCATAGGCCTGCATCAGCGCGCCTAGGGCAAACGGCAGGTTGAACAGCAGCACCAACTTAAAGAGCAGGGTCAGCGGGATGCTGACCTTGGCGACCTGCAGAAACATATCTCGCAGATGGTTGAAGTCGGGCGGCCCGGCAGCCACCAGGTCGAGGATAGTCGGGTAGATCGTCGAGAAGATATAGACCTGCACGAAGACATACGCCAGGATCACCGGCAGGAAGGCTGTCACCAACAGCGCGAACATCTCGAACCAAACGCGCGTCACCACCTTGCGGCTCAGCTCCATCGCCGACCAGAATTCCAGGCGGCGGTCCGCTACCAGCGGCACACTGAAAACCCAGGCGACCCATAAATACAGCCCCGGGAGCACCAGGCAGCAGGCCAGCCCGATAATGGTCAGTAACTTGGTCAGGAAACCCGCCAGCATGAGTTGCGCGAAGCCCACGCTAAAGCCGGCAAATACCTCACCGACCGACGCCGGCCGACCGCGAATCCGGTTGAGAAACACTAAGTACACCCCACCATAGAGGACGCCCTGAATGAGCCAGGTAACGATTCCCCCGACCAGCGGGATGAATTGGCAAGCGAAGGTGATGAGCCATGCGACAGCCGTCGCCCCGAACAGCACCCCGAAATTCGCCGTCACCAGTCTCCAGGACCGCCCCAGGCACTGGCCGATTTGCACTTCCGGCTGCCGCGCCAGAATCTGTTCCGTCCAAGCGGCGGTGCCGCCGGGCGCGCCCGCCGCGGTGGGTAATGGCGGCGGGCTGGCCTGTGCCCGCAACAGGTCGGCGAATTCAGGAAAGGTCGAGAGCTGCTTCCATTCGCTGCTGCCCTCGGCTTGGACTAGGCTCTGGGCGTTGAGTCGGCCTTCGGCCACCCAGCGCCGCAAATCCTCGGCGGTGACAGGTCCGTACTCTTTCTCATCTCCGCCAATAATCCTGTACATACCTTAGTGGAAGGCGCTCTTCACTTCCGGTTTGGACAACACCACCACGGCCCAGATACCTATCGGCAGGCCGATCAAACAGCAGGGTGAGAAGCACGGAATCATCGCGATGATGCTGACGGCCATGGCTAGGCCGTAGTTCTCCAGCTTCTTCATCCTCGTCGCGCCGAAGAAGATGAGGCCGCTCAGCAACAGGGCGATGAGGCCCGACACCACACCGACCGTGCCGGAGAACATATTGGCCCAGGCCGGCTGGTTTGCCATCTGGTGGCGCGCGACAAATGAGGCGCCCGCTACATTGAAGATGAGAGACGCGATCTGCGCGACCGCCCCCAGCACGGCCACCACGATCAAGCCGATGGCAGGTCCGTTAACCTGTGCCGCGGCGTCGGGGCCTGAGGGCGGAACGACGGCAATCGTCGGGACCGGGCTCGGGGAAGCCGCCGCGAATTCCGGCAGGTCCTCTAGCGCCTGCCATACGGTCGCGCCCTCGGGCAGAATCTGGGTCTGCGCGTTGACGCGGCCTTCCGCCAGCCACTGGCGCAACTGTTCGGCGCTGACGGGGCCGTACTCCTTTTGATCCGCTCCGATGATCTTATACATAGATTGTTGCCTTTCGTTGATGCTGAATGGGCTTGGTTGTATGCCATTGATGATGTGTGCGCAAGCTCATGGTCGCAGCAGGGCAAAGGGCGCGCCGGGGAGATTCCGTAGCACGCTGACGACCAGCACTGCCGCGAGCAGCAGCCAAAGCCAAAGCGGGCGCAGGGGCAGCGATGCGGGCTGGTTTGCGGCTTTCCGCAAGACATACCCCACGCCGAGCCATGAGAGCAAGGGCAGGGAAACGACCAGCACCGGGTTAAGGCGGAACGCGGCCGCCAGGTGCCCGTGCAGGAGTTGGTGCAGGGCGCGCAGCGCGCCGCACCCGGGGCAGAGCAAGCCGGTGGCCTGGTGGAAGAAGCAAACCGGATAGAAGTGATACTGCCGCGGGTCAAAGCAGAACAGCACAAGGCCCGCCGCCGCGGCGAGCAGGGCCAACAGAGCGAACGTGGCTGGGCGGACAACTTTGAACGAGGCGGCAGAGACGGGCATGCTAGACCCTTTCGATTTTGCGCAGGATGTCCGACCCGTTCAGCGCAAGGCCGAGCGCAAAGAAGAGCACCGCCACGAGGATGCTCAAGAGCGAGAGCACCAGCCCGGCGATGGCGAGGGGCCGGCCTTGCTGGAATTGCGGGTCGTCCCGGATCTGCGCCAGTGCGACCAGCGAGAAAATGATGCCCAACAGATTGAAGGGCATTCCATAGCAGCAACACAGGCCGCAAGTGATCGAAAGGATGCCCATGACTATGCCGGCCACGGCCATGGAATTGGTCCGGGGTGTCCGCACAATCGAAATCGTCCCCGGGGCGGGCACGGGCGGAGCGATGCGGGCGAGCAGGGGGGCGAATTCCAGATACTCGATGAGCGGCTTCCATTGCGCCGCACCTTCGGCCAACGCTCTGGTGCGCGCGTCAGCCCGGCCTTCGGCGATCCACTCGCGCAACTGGTCGGCGGTGACCGGACCGTACTCCCGTCCGTCGGCACCGATGATCTGATACATAAGCCAATTATGCCTGCGAGTCGCGGCTAAAACCAGTCTCTCCTCCCATCCACATACACGCGGACGAACTCCTCGTCGGGCTTGCAGAGGTAGATGATGCCCTCGATCAGGCCAATGATGTGCATCACGGGGTACGCCAGGCCGCAGGTCAGCACGGTCACCAGCAGCATAACCAGCCCGGGGCCGGTGTAGCCCAGGATGAACTTATGAATGCCCAGCGAGCCGAGCAGGATGCCGCAGATGCCGGCGGGTATCTTGTTCGCGGCGCGCGGCACCGGGACGGAGGCAGGCAGCGTGATCGTGGGCGGGGCAGACGCCGACACGGTCGGGGGCTTGAGGTCGGCGGCGAACTCCGGGAACGAACCCAGCAGCTTCCATTCCTGGGTGCCGTCGGCTTGTGCCGGCGTTTGGGCGTTGGCGCGGTTCTCGGCAATCCAGCTCCGCAGTTGCTCCGCGGTCACCGGGCCGTATGGTTGGCCGTCTTTTCCTACGATTCTATACATATGGTCCTTTCCTAAGGTTGTTCTTAAGCAACGGCGGCTCAAGGTTGCTCAGGGCTCCCACCGCAGCCTGTCCAGTTCCACGCGGGAGACGCTGCTCACTGAGCCGTCCACAAAGGCCACGTTCACCAGGGAGCTGGAGTGCTGGTGCCGCTTGAGTGCGCCGATGTCGCCGGAGCCGTTCCAGCCGACGTCACTCTCGAACAGTAGCACGGTTTCCGGGTCAACCTCATTCTCCTTCTTGCCGTCCAGCTTCGCATTAAACGCATAGGCGCAGCGCTGCCCGGGTTCGGACGGGCACTGGAAGACCTTGGGGGAGCCGACTTCACCCTGAATGGCATCGCACCACGTCGCCGCCGGTGGAAAGAGGCGGTCGTGATTGGCGGCGTAAACCCGTATTGCCAGGTCCAGTCGCTTCAAGTTGTTCACGCAGTTGATACGCTGTGCTTTCTGTTTAGCCCGGGCCAGGGCCGGCAGGGTCATTCCCGCCACCAACGGGATGCAGAAGAGGAGCATGAAACCTGACACGCAGATCCCCCCAATCGCCAGCCCCTGACCGGACAATCGCCCGCCGCTACGGTTGATCTTAACCAGGCTGATGATCCCGAGAATCAAACCCGCCAGCGCCGTGATGCCGCACACCCCCAGAATGCCCAGCACGAGCGAGGCGATCGCCATGCCGCTGGTCTTGGCCTCAGCCGGCGTCGTGGGTTGAGACGGCGGCACACTGGGAGCAACGGCAAAAAGTGCTTGAAAATCCGGCACCGTGGTCAGCGTCTGCCAATCAGCGCCACCTTCGGTTTTGACCCTGGTTTGAGCGTTGGCGCGGCCTTCGGTGATCCAGCGGCGCAGCACCTCAACGCCCACCGGACCATATTCTTTGCCGTCAGCTCCAAGGAGGCGATACATGCAGTCCTTGTACGCTTGCGCCCGCTGGCCGCCAAGTTGAAAAACGGTCGCGTTTTGTAATGGGGCGCAGGGAGGGCGAGCGTCCACGCGAGCCCAAATATACGGGTAAAGGGTAAGGAGTCAGGGCTCGCGGGAACGCTCGCCCTCCCTGGTCTGGGGCCAGCGTCCTATGCACCCTGCTGCAACTCGGCGAGCTTCGCGCGGGCCCTGCCGCTGTCAATGGTCTCCGCCGCCAGTTCCCACCCGTCAGCCAGGGAGCGCGTGCGGTCGGCGACGAATAAGGCGGCGGCGGCGTTCAGCAGGACGGCGTCACGCTTCGGGCCGTGCTCTTCGCCGTGGAGGATGCGGCGGATGGCGGTGGCGTTGAAGTCGCGGTCGCCGCCGCGGAGGTCGGCCAGCACCGCCGGTTGGATCGGGAACGATTCCGGCGACAGCGTCGAGCAGGTCAGCGCTCGTTCCTGGTAGAACTCGGCGATCGTGGTCGGCCCGAGTGGCGAAAGCTCATCCAGGTGACGGAGCGCCCCATCGTCGCTCGGGACAGCGCCGGAAACGACCATCGCGCGGCGCATGCCGAGAGACTGGAGGACGCAGGCCAGCGGCTCGCACAGAGCAGGGCGCGGCACGCCGATCAACGCCGCGGTGGGGTGGGCCGGGTTGAGCAGCGGGCCGAGGAAGTTGAAGATGGTGGTCTGGCCGCGTTCGGCGCAGAGCTTGCGCGCGGGAACAATGTGCCGGAACGCCGGGTGGTATTTCGGCGCAAAGAAGAACGCGAAGCCGTGCTCCCGCAGCGAGCGCGCCGCCGCTTCCGGCCCGAGGTCGAAGGGGATGCCCAGCGCCTCCATGACATCCGCGCTGCCGATGGGCGAGGTGCTGGCGCGGTTGCCGTGCTTGGCCACCCGCACCCCCGCCGCCGCCGCAAGGAGCGCCACCGTGGTGGAGATGTTGAACGTGCTGAGGCGGTCGCCGCCCGTGCCGACGACGTCGAGGATCACCCCGGCGCGCGTCTCGCCATCGAGCGCCGGTTGTAGGGCTCGGCTGCGCAACTCGCGGGCGAACGCCGCGATCTCGGCGGGGCTCTCCCCCTTCCGGGCGAGGGCGGTCAGGAAATCGGCTTTGGTCGGCGCGGGGACCGCCTCGTTAACAAGCTGCTCGACCGCCAGGCGGACCTCTGCGTCCGTGAGCTGATTGCCCGCGGCGAGTTGGCGCGTGAGTTGTTCGAGCACCGGGAAAGTCTAGGGGGCGGTGTCGCTTGCTGCAATGGTGAACCTGCCGCGCGGAAAGCCCCTGTCATCCGTCGCGTTGCTGCGCTGACCAGCCCTGGCGCATCAGCTCCAGCAGATGCGCCAGCGCGTCCTCGTAGCTGCGGCCTTTCTGCTCGGCCAATTGCCGGGCACGCTTGTCGAGCTGGACCGCCATGCCCGCTGATTTGTCGGGCGGGCAACCCATGCCGGCCAGCATGGCCGCCAGCTCATCCAGGGTCATTCGGGCCGTCCGGCTTACTTGACGGAGTCCGCCGGCACGATCTTGATGCTCTCGACGCCCATGCGCTTGTTCGGCCGGTCCTGGGGGTGCGTCGGGGTCGTGGCAATCTTCTCCAGCACATCGTCCCCCTTGATCAGCTTGCCAAAGGCGGTGTATTGCCGGTCCAGAAAGCGCGGGGTGCCGTGGCAGATGAAGAACTGGCTGCCGGCGGAATCCGGATCGTTGGAGCGCGCCATCGAGAGCACGCCGCGGTCGTGGTGCCGCTCGTTGAACTCCGCTTTGATCTTGTAGCCGGGATCGCCGGTGCCCCAGCGGGGTTCCATGTTCGGGTCTTTGGTGAGCGGGTCGCCGCCCTGGATCATGAAATCTTTGATGACCCGGTGGAAGCAGGTGCCGTCGTAGAAGCCCTTCTTGGCCAGGGTCTTGAAATTTTCGACCGTTTTGGGGGCGACCTCCGGCCAGAACTCAATGACCATTTCGCCTTCCGTCGTCTTAATGACCGCAACTTCCTTTACATTCACAGCGCTTTTCTCCTGTTTCGATTCAGATTTCTTGGCCGACTTCGGCTCGGTTGTTGTTGTTGGTTTGTTTGTTTCCTGGGCTTGGGCTGTCGCCAGCCCCAACGCCACACTCAATGCACAAAGTGACATGACTAGTTTCATAACGGCGCGGAATGTTCCATGAGACCGGCGGGAAGTCACGCTTTGATTTCCAGGTTCAAGGCAAAGTCACTGCCGGGTCGGCAGTTGGTCACAAGTGTCCTGGAATCAGGCTATTATGCAGGAGCAGGCTGGTTTCTGGCGGGTTTCCGGCTGGTTTTGGAACTCCTGGTCACCGTTTGTCCGCCGAGGGGTGTGGATTTGGGTGTAACCAATTGTCTTGTTGAGCGTCTGGGCTTCTTGTAACAAACGAGCAGTCCGCCGGCAGGTAATGCGGCGGTCGCCAAACAAAACAACAAAACACAGAGGACAGCAAAAATGAGAAAACTTAGTTTAATCGCAGCCATGGCACTCGGCGGCTTGGTGGCTTTCAGCATGTTAGCCACGGCGCAGGAGGCTGGCAAAGACACCAAGAAGAGTGGCAAAGGGGGATTCAGCGTTGATCAACGCCTGGAGAGAATGAGCACTCAGCTCAACCTGACGGACGACCAAAAGCCGAAGGTGAAAGCGGTTTTGGAAGAGACCGCAAAGAAGATGAAGGACGTGCCCCAGGATGAGCGCCGCGAGAAGGGGCGGAAGATCCGGGAAGAGGAAATGAAGAAGTTCAAGGAAATCCTCACGCCTGAACAGTTCACGAAGTATGAACAAATGGCGCAGAGCATGGGCAAGAGGGGCGGCAAGAAGGCCGAGAAAAAGTCAGAATAGTCCCGTTCACATTACCTCTTTCGACAGGGACGGCCTTGAGCCGTCCCTCTTTTCTTCTTACCCCACGATCCGCTTTCGCTGCGCGGTGAAATGGCAAGGCGCGGAGGGAATGCGGCGGCTCGCAGGGGACTGCGAGCCCCGCCCCTGCGCGCGGGCTGGAAAGCAGGGCTGGAAAACAGGTTGCCGCGGGAGGCGGATTGACCTAATGTCGAGGCGGTGTGCGCGAGTAGCTCAATTGGATAGAGCGTCGGCCTCCGGAGCCGAAGGTTGAGAGTTCGACCCTCTCCTCGCGTACCATTTTACTTAGCCGGTTGAAGCATGATGGAAGGAGTCTAACGATGAAACTGAAGTCGCTGTTGCCGTGGGTCTGCGTGTTGGGGCTGTTGATCGGGCTGGGCTGGCTGTATGCCGTCAGCCAGAAGCAGGAGGCCGAGTTGGTGACCCTGCGGCAGGACAGCCAACAACTGCACAAGCTGCGGGCCGAGCAGGAGGAAGCCAGCGCGACGCGGACGAAGGCAGAGGGCGATGAGTTGGCCCGGCTGCGGAAGGACAACGAAGAGCTGCTGCGCTTGCGCAACGAGGTGCGCCAGTTGCGCGGGGACAAGCAGCAGCTTGCTACGCAAGTTCAGAAAGCCCAGGCGCAAGTGCAGGGGGCTCAGGCTCAGGTGGAGGCGCTGCGGGCTGCCCCCGGACAGCCGGCATTGCCGGGACAGGCGACGGCGGCCGCCCAAGCCGCTTTTGCGGCGCGTTACGGCCTGGCGGCGCCCAATCCCGAGCAGGCCCAAGCCAATGCCTGCGTCACCAATCTGCGGCTGCTTGACGGGGCGAAGCAGCAGTGGGCCCTGGAAAAGCAAAAGCCGGCAGGCGCTTTGCTGACTGCCGCTGACCTCGCGCCTTATTTGAAGAGCAATGCGGTGCCGGTTTGCCCGGCGGGGGGCGTCTATACGCTGAACCCGGTCGGCGTGATGCCGTTCTGCAACCTTCCCGGCCACGCCGTGGCGAGATGAGCCGGGCCAGTATTTCTCCTTTCCTTTCAGGCTCACGAGCTACAGTCTATCTCATTCATGAACGACATTGATATTGAAAGCTTAAAAGGCATCGCCAACCAGTTGCGGATTCATTCGATAGCGGCGACGACGGCGGCGGGCAGCGGGCATCCAACCTCGTGCTGTTCCGCGGCGGATCTCCTCGCGGCCCTGTTCTTCGGGCACATGCGTTACGATCCGAAGAACCCTCACTACTACAACAACGACCGGTTCATTCTGTCCAAGGGCCACGCGGCGCCGCTGTTGTACGCGGCGTGGGCCGAGGCGGGGCTGTTCCCGGTGGAGGAATTGCTCAAGCTGCGGCAGCTCGGCAACGATCTGGAAGGGCATCCGACGCCGCGCCTGCCGTTTGCCGACGTGGCGACGGGCTCGCTGGGTCAAGGACTGAGCGTGGGGGTCGGGATGGCGTTGTGCGCGCGGCTGGACAACCTGGATTACCGAACTTATGTGCTGCTGGGTGACGGCGAATGCGCGGAGGGGGCGGTGTGGGAGGCGGCCGCGCTGGCGGGCTTTCATCACCTGAATAATCTGATTGCGGTGGTGGATGTGAACCGGCTGGGCCAAAGCCAGGCGACCGCGCTCGGCCATGACCTGAATGCCTACAAGAAGCGTTTTGAAGCCTTCGGCTGGCGGACGGAAGAGATTGACGGGCATGATTTCGAGGAGATTATCGAGGTGCTGGCCGCGGTGGGCCTGGGCCATCAGCCGCTGGTGATCCTGGCCAAGACATTGAAGGGTGGCGGGGTATCGTTCCTGCAGGACAAGGAAGGTTGGCATGGCAAACCGCTGTCCAAGGAAGAGGCCGCGCGCGCGATTGCGGAGCTGCAACCCATGGCCCGGTCCGGCATTGGGCATCCCATCCCGGCTCCGAATCAACTGCCCGAGCCGAAGAATGAAGCGGCCGCCAGTTACCCGGCGCCGGCTTACAAGCTTGGCGACATGGTCGCGACCCGCGAGGCCTACGGCAACGCGTTGGTCCGCATCGGCGGGGTGGATCGGCGGGTGGTGGCGATGGATGGCGACACGAAGAACTCGACCTTCTCGGAGAAGTTCTACAAGAAGTTCCCGGACCGGTTCACGGAATGTTTCATCGCGGAGCAGTGCATGGTTGGCGTGGCGACCGGCTTCGGGACCCGCGGCAAGGTACCCTTTGCCTCGACGTTCGCCTGTTTCCTGACACGCGCCTTCGACCAGATTCGCGTGGCGGGCGTCTCGATGGCGAACCTGAAGCTGGTCGGGTCGCACGTCGGGGTAAGCATCGGCGAGGACGGCCCGTCGCAAATGGGTTTGGAGGACATCGCCATGATGCGGGCGATTGCCGGCAGCACGGTGCTGTATGCGAGCGACGCGGTGTGCGCGGAGAAGCTGGTGGAGCAGATGGCCGCCCACAAAGGCATTTGCTTCCTGCGCACGTCGCGCCCCAAGACCGCGGTCCTCTACAACAATGACGAGGCATTTCCGATCGGCGGGGCCAAGGTGCTGCGGCAGTCCGCGGAGGACAAAGTGACAGTCGTGGCAGCGGGGGTGACGCTCTACGAGGCGCTGAAGGCGGCCGACATGCTCAAGGGTGAGGGCATCGGGATCACGGTGATTGACGCTTACAGCATCAAGCCGCTGGCGAAGGATGTGATCAAAGCCGCCGCGAAGAAAACGAAGAACCTCGTGGTGACGGTCGAGGACCACTATGCGGAAGGGGGGCTGGGGGACGCAGTGGCGGGCGAACTGAGCGCCGAGGGCGTCAAAGTGCACAAGCTGGCCGTGCGTGAACTACCACGTTCGGGCAAGGCTGAAGAGTTGCTGGCCAAGTATCACATTGATGCCAGCGCCATCGTCAATAAGGTCAAGGCGCTGATTTAAGCCGAGGCGATGGCGCCTTGGGTCTTTGCGCGGGCGAGAGGCACGCGCCGGTTATGAGTCGGAAGGCCCCCCGGGATTATGCCCTCGCGCGGGGCGGGCGTGGACCGGCACCAGGCCGTCAGCCGAGGCCGCAACGTTTAGTCGTTGGGCACCCAGCCTTTGCCCGGAATATAGTCCCGGCTCCCCGAGGAGGAGCAGCATCCCGCCGCGACGAGGGCGGCCGCCAGAGATGGTGCGTGAGGAACTCCGAGCCGTTGTCCACGTCAAAGCCGAGCAGTTCAAAGGGCAGCTTGGCCTCCATATCTTTGACCTGTTCGAGCACCCCGACCGCCCCTTTGTTCCAAACGGCGCGGTTTTCGGTCCACTGGCAGAAAATGTCCGTAAAGGTCAGGCTCCAGATGAAATCCCCCGCCAGCGAATTGCCGCAATGGGCAACGGTGTCGGCTTCGAGAAAACCTGGCCGGTCCACGTCGTCATTGTCCGTGCGGATGGGGATCTGCTGCTTGAGCCGCCGTCCCGGACGAGTGCCGCACAAGCCTTTGCCCCGATAGCGAGCCCGTTCCTTCTTAAGCAGCCGGTCGATCGTGGCCGCGCTGATCCGGAGCAGCTTCCGGCGCACCGACTCCTCCAGCGCTCCCTGCTCCGCTTCGTAGAAGGGCAACCACAAAGGCAGGGCCGCCTTGAGCCGTTTGGAGCATAACTGCTCGCAAGCCAGCCAGAGGGCCTTGAGGGGTTCGAAGACTCGCACGTCATACCGGCGGGCGGTCCGGGCTTCTGCGCCGCCGGCCCGGCTTGCGCCTCAGCAGGCCAATCGCATACTTGCGGGTGTAGCCACACACCGCACAGAACTCGTCCAAAATCTTGGTCTTATAACGCCGTCCGGCTCGTTGGTAACGATCCCAGATGGCCCGCAGGTATTCACTTTTTGAATTTCTACCCATAATTTACTGCTTTGCCTCCGGTAAGCAGTATTATGAGTCAACGACCCCCTTCCCCCCACACCCCCTTTCCCCTTTTAGTCTCTTTAACTGAGTCAATCGCACCAGGATCAGCAGCAGACAAAGCTTTGACATGGGGAGAATTTAATCCAGATTGGCTGTGGCGCAAGCGTCACACAGCCTGACCGGTATGGCGGAGAAGCAAAAATACCTGAAAGGACAGTTGCTCCTGGACAGCGGCCAGTTGCGCGGCTCGTTCTTCCAGCGGAGCGTGGTGCTCATCTGCCAGCACGACGCGGAGGGGGCGTTTGGCCTGGTGCTCAACCGCGCGACGGGCAACAACGTCGGCCAGATGATCGTCGCCGACCTGCCCGAGGCGCTCAAGGAGCTACCCGCTGTATCTCGGCGGCCCCGTGCAGCCTTCCGCGCTGAGCTTCCTCCACTCGGACGCCTTCATTCCCGACGCGAACGTCATTCCGAATCTGAGCCTGGGCCATTCGCTGGATACCCTGGTCGAGATGGGCGAATCGGTCTCGCCGACCCGGAAGATCAAGATGTTCGCCGGCTACGCCGGGTGGAGCCCGGGCCAGCTCGAGGACGAGATGAAACGCAAGGCCTGGCTCACGCACCCCGCGTCGCTGGAGCTGGTCTTTGACACCGCCTGGAACCAGCTTTGGCAGACCATCCTGCGCCAAAAAGGGTGGAAGTATAAACTGCTGGCGCAGATGCCCGAGGATTTGTCGGCGAATTGATCCTCAAGACCCCACTTGCCCGCCAAACAAGCTAAACAACCGGAACCGGAGCAGGCGAATGCACCAGAAGTGATGTTTAAGCGGAAAAGTGAGCCGAAGTCATTCCTAAACCCGGCCCCTTTAGCGTCTTTTTGCGTGATTGGCGGGTTAAAACGGCTCCGAAATCCGGCGGCTGCGCCGCCCCTGGCTTCGAGGTGGTGTCCGCTTGCCTGATCTGCCATAGCTCACCGGCCGCTGTTTTGCATCTTTCACTGGTTCGGTTTCACCGATCGCCCGCTTCAGCTCGCGAATCTGGTCGCGCAGCAGCGCGGCCTTCTCGAACTCCAGGTTGTTCGCCGCCGCGAGCATCTCCTCCTCGAGTTCCTTGATGGTCTCGTTGACGTCGATGTCCACCCCGGACTCGTGCAGGACCGCGTGGGCCTGCTCGTTGGTTGCGCGGTGCGAGGACAGGCTTTCCTCGACGGCCCGGCTGACGCTGCGCGGGGTGATGTGGTGCTCCGCGTTGTAGGCCAGCTGCTTCTGGCGCCGGTAGTCCGAGACCGCCAGGAACTTCTGGATGCTCTGCGTCCTCACGTCGGCGTAGAGGATCACCTCGCCGTTCAGATGGCGCGCGGCGCGGCCCGCCGTCTGGATCAGGCTCGTCGCGCTGCGCAAGATAGCCTTCCTTGTCCGCGTCGAGAATCGCCACCAGCGACACCTCCGGCAGGTCCAGCCCCTCGCGCAGCAGGTTGATGCCGACCAGCACGTCGAACTCGCCCTTGCGCAGGGCGCGCAGGATCTCCACCC
This sequence comes from uncultured Verrucomicrobiae bacterium, assembly GCA_963822005.1. Lineage (GTDB taxonomy): Bacteria > Verrucomicrobiota > Verrucomicrobiia > Limisphaerales > UBA8199 > PALSA-1440. The sequence continues at coordinate 151,004 of CAWGGD010000043.1, forward strand.
GCTCGATGGCGTCAATCTCGCTGTGCAGGTACTGCACGTTGATGCCGATCTCGCGCAGGTAATCGGTCAGTTCCTCGGCGGTGCGCTTGGTGAGCGTGGTGACCAGCACGCGCTCCTTCGCATCGGCGCGGTGGCGGCATTCGTCGATCAGGTCGTCAATCTGGCCCGTCAGCGGCTTGACGGTGATCTTCGGGTCCACCAGGCCGGTGGGCCGGACGATCAGCTCGACGACCCGGCCCTGGGCCCACTCCAGCTCCCGCGGCCCGGGCGTGGCGCTGACGTAGAGGGTCTGGTTCTGCAGGGACTGAAACTCCTCGAAGTTCAGCGGCCGGTTGTCCAGCGCGCTGGGCAGGCGGAAGCCGTAGTCCACCAGCACCGTCTTGCGCGAGCGGTCGCCCGCATACATGCCGCCGATCTGCGGCACCGTGGCGTGCGATTCGTCAATCACCAGCAGGTAATCCTTCGGGAAGAAGTCGAACAGCGTGCACGGGCGCGAGCCGGGCGGGCGGGCGGCCAGGTGCCGCGAGTAGTTCTCGATGCCGGAGCAGAAGCCCATCTCCTCCATCATCTCCAGGTCGTATTCGGTGCGCATCTTGATGCGCTGGGCTTCGAGCAGCTTGCCGCTGCTTCTCGAACCAGGCGATGCGCTCGCCCAGCTCCTCGCGGATCGCCAGCAGCGCCGGCCGCAGCTTCTCGGCGGGCGTGACGAACTGCTTGCCGGGATAGATCGTGACCGCCTCCAGCGCCTCCAGTCTTGTGGCCCGGTCAGCGGCTCGAACCGGGTGATGCGCTCGATCTCGTCGCCGAAGAACTCGACGCGCAAGCGCGTCCTCGCGGCCCGCCGGGCACAGCTCCACCGTGTCGCCCCGCACCCGGAACTGGCCGCGCGTGAACTCGATGTCGTTGCGCGTGTATTGCAGGTCCACCAGCCGCCGCAGGAAATGGTCGCGGGTCATCTCCAGCCCGGCGCGGATGGGGATGACCATCGCCTCGTAATCCTCCTTGCTGCCGATGCCGTAGATGCAGGAGACGCTGGCCACCACGATCACGTCCCGGCGCGAGAACAGCGAGCTCATGGTCGAGAGCCGCAGCCGCTCGATCTCCTCGTTGATGCTCGAATCCTTCTCGATGAACGTGTCGGTGCGCGGGATGTAGGCCTCCGGCTGGTAGTAATCGAAGTAGCTGACGAAGTACTCGACGGCGTTGTTGGGGAAGAAGCCCTTGAACTCGGCGTAGAGCTGGGCGGCCAGCGTCTTGTTGTGCGAGATGACCAGCGTGGGCCGGTCCACGTTCCGGATGACGTTGGCGACGGTGAACGTCTTGCCCGAGCCGGTGACGCCCAGCAGCACCTGGTGTTTCGCGCCGGCCAGCAGCCCTTCCGTCAGCTTCGCAATCGCTTGCGGCTGGTCTCCGGCGGGCTGGTAGGGCGCGACGAGTTCGAACATCAAGAGCCAAACTACGAGCGCGCCGCCAGCCGAGTCAACGCGCCGCGTGAACCCTGATTCCCCGGAAGTCAAGGCAGTTGCTGTGGGAAACGGCGCGGCCCCGGTAAGTCGTGACCCCCCGCAGCCGGTTTACCGGCTGCGCAAGATTCAATGCATCTCGCAACGCACGTGGAACGGCTTAAGGGTGTGGCTGCGCCAGTCTCTGGCGCAGACAGAGCCCGCGCGCCCCTTGGCCCCCCAGGGGGGAAGGGGGGCCAAGGGGCGCGCGCGAGCGCGAAAGACTTCACCCAGAAAGCGATAAGAGTGGACAGCGGGGTCTCACCTCAGGTGATACCAAGGCGTGTTAAATGAACCTTCTGCTCCGCCGTCCACCTCCCAACCCTACTACGATATGATTTGCGCTGACGATCCCCATTTTGCCTTGCGCCACCAGCTCGTCCGGTTTGCCCGGATCGAAGGCATCAAAGCCGCGGCGCGTCACTTCGGCTGCTTGCGCAACACCGTCCGCAAATGGTTCCGCCGCTTCCAGGACCAAGGCAACGCCGGCCTGCGCTCCCAGAGCCGCGCCCCCAAGTCCTGCCCGCACAAAACCAAAGACCCCTTGGAGCACCGAGTGGTCGCCTTGCGCAAGCAATCACCCGGCTTTGGCGCTCGCCGCCTCATCGAGGAATTTGACCTGCCCCTGGGCCACAATGCCGCCCAGCGCATTATTAACGCCCACCAGCTCACCCGCCCCCCGAAGCGCCGCCACCACCGTAAAAACGACCTCCGCGCCGTCAAAGCCGCCTATCCCCCCTTCACCCGCTTCCAAATGGACGTGAAGTACCTCACCGATATTCCCTTCTATTGGCCCCAGATGCAGCACAACGGCCTGCCCCGCTTCCAATACACCATTCGCGAACTCTCCTGCGGCGCGCAGTTCCTGGCCTACAGTAACGAACTCTCCAAAACCTATGCGACCCTCGGCGTCCATCGCTTCCTCAAGCACCTCCAGCGCTACGGCGTCGATACACGCCAGATCATCCTCACCACCGACCTGGGCTGCGAATTCGATGGCGATACCCTTCACTACCGGCCCGAGGGCTTTCACCTCACCATCCAGCAGACCTTCGGGGCCGAGCACCGCTTCAACCCGCCCTCCTGCCCCAATGCTAATGCCGATGTCGAAAGTGTCCATAACACCATCGAAGCCGAACTATTCGATGCTCAGGTCTTTTCCTCCAAAGCTGATTTCTTCGCCAAAACCACCACCTACCAGCTCTGGTACAATGCCGCGCGCAAGAATAGTTCCCGGGGCTACAAGAGCCCCGCCGACCTCCTGGCTCTCAAAGCGCCACTCATCTCGCCCAAAATATTCTTGCTCCACCCCATCCCCTTGGAGTCTCTTCTTCCCACGACGGGGGGTCACGATGTACCGGGGCGGGCCGGTTTGCTGTGGGAAACCTTCTTTGGTTAGCCGCGGAGCACCGCGCCCGTAGCGCCGACGTAGCGCAGACATTCCTGTCTGCCGTTTCGCCGACATTCTTGTCGGCTGAGCGTTGGGAAAGGGAGGGCGCTCCGTTGTCTCAAACGGCTCGCAGGTTGGAAAACCTGCGATACGGCAGACAGGAATGTCTGCGCTACGAACGATGCCGGCGCGCCCGGGAAGCTCTCCCGGTGGGCTACCCCCCGAGCCCTCGCGACACCCCGCCGCGAGGTCCCGACCCACCAGGAGAAAAACTGCGCTGGCTCAGCCCGCAAAGAGTCTCATGTCTTCAAGCCTTCTCGCGTCGTCGCGCATGGCAGGCCAACCAGCCCAACCCAGAACCAACTCGACATACTTGATTGCCCACAGTAGCAAACCCGCCACCGGGGGCGAAATCGCAGGGGTGTATCCGTGGCAGAAGTAGGCGGCGCCGGCCATGCTTTGCCTGTCGGCGCCGCCTTCACCTTACTCCATGCCCCAGAGTCCCGCCTCACAATCCGCGTCCGTCCTGCTCTCGCAGAAGCTTGGTTACCAGTGCTTTCAGCTCCGCCACTTCCTTCTCGAGCGTCTCGATCCTCGCATCCCGTTCCCGCACCGCCTCGTCCACTTTCTGGTTTAAGCCCTGAACTGCCGCCAGTGCCACCCCATCCGCATCCACCGTGTTGATATGCTTGTCATCCTCGCCGACGTTGAACGCGGCATAGAAGTCTTGCGCCATGGGGCCGATGTGCCGGATGGATGGATCCTGCGACTTGAGGTTCCAGGTTTGCATGGGGAGTGCCACCACGCGATCCAGCACCTCACGCGTGTCCACCTGCGCAAAATTCTCCTTCAGATTCCGGTCGCTAATCGAGGACCAACTGCCACCCCCCGCTGCCAACTGCACCCCGGTTGTTCCCGGACCGTTAGACAGGAATTTCACTCCTCCAGGAGCCTGCGCAAGGAACTGGCCCGTCCCAGTGGTTTCGAGCTCATGTGTCCCCCCGCCATTCCAGACAAAGCAGGCGCCGTGCAGGGCGTGAGCCTCCATGCCAGCAGCGAAACTGCCGTACCCTGACGCCTGGTTCCCGGTACCCCCAGGGATGCTGGAATATCGGGCATTCGCGTTGATTTGGTTATTCCACCCCCCTCCGATGGCAGCACCGATAGCGCCCCAGCCGATCACGTTACCTTGCCCTCCTGCCAAAGCAGCATAGGTTGAATAGACCGAGTTCTGACTTCCTCCTCCGATCACGCTATAATGGGCAGAAGTGCCACTTAAAGGATCACTTTCAATGTGGTTGAAGGAGCCCCCGTTTATCACCGCGTTAGAACAAAGGTAAATACGATTAGAATGGCCGCCCCCGATCGTGGAATAAGTGGCAGGGCTATAGTAGCTCACACCGAAGACACTATTCTGCATGCCTGCTCCGATCGTGTTATAAGAACCCTCCACCACGTTGCTGCAACCACCCCCAATCGAGGAGTTGATACTGTTCGTCTCGATGAAGTTCTTCAGGCCGCCAGCGATGTTCGAGTCGTCGGCGCCTGATTGGATACTGTTTCCACTCCCGCCGCTGATCGTGCCTGCAACACCACCTACCTCATTCTTAAATCCGCCGCCGATCGCCCCGTAATTCGTCTGAACTGTATTGGGCGATTCGATCCAGTGGCCTGCAAGATATCGGTGATAACCGCCACCGGCTACTGTCGCCCCAATAGCCCCAGCCGCAACTGAGTTGCCAGAATACCCGCCGACAACGTTCACCGACATCCCGACCCAGGCAAGCGTGCCGGCATGCTCCAGGCGAAGCGCGCGGGTGCCGCTCACCTTGACTTCCAGCGGTTGCTCGTCCGTGGTGCCCAAAAAATGCGTGCCGGGGCTCGTGCCGCTGTTCCCGCCCAGCAGCCAGGCGCCGTTCGGAACAATGCCGGTTAACTGGGAACCGTCGCCTTGGAACGCGGTCGCCTTCACCGTGCCGGCCACGTCCAACTTCACGGTCGGGGTGGTCGTGCCGATGCCGACGTTGCCGTTGCCCAGAATTGTCATCGCGACCGGTTCATCTCCTCGCCATTTGAAATGGTACGGCAGCTTATTCCCGCCACTATCCTTGGGTGCATCGAAGCTCAGGCCGCTATTCTCCGCGTAAAGCACGAAACGCTGGTAGAGCGACCCATCCAACCCCGTGCCAAAGACTCCCAGTTGTCCGTTCACAACAAGCTTGTCGCCTGGGGTGGTTGTGCCGATGCCGACTCTGCCTAAGCTGTCAATTAGCATGCGGGAGGCCATGTCGGACCAAGGCGGGTTTCCGGTCCTGAGGTCAATATTCAAGCCGCTCACGGTGGGGCCTGTATTGGACCTGCTCAAAGATAGTGCTCACATTGCTTGTGGGTATCGGCGGGTTCCCGTTGAAGTTGTAGTAGGTGGTGGCCCTTACGTTTCCGACTACATCGAGCGTCGCGTTGGGGTTGGGCATACCGATGCCAACTTTGCCATCTGGATCCAGCCTGATGCCACTGGCAGAAACGGTGTTCGGAGCGATTACCAGGCCATTGCCGGCGCCTGACTTGCCGTAAATCAAGCCCGCATCGCCCAGTCGCGTTATCGGATTATACGCCCCGGCCTCCAAGCTCGGATTCAACCTAAGAAACGCGGTGTCGCTGGCCAATACCTGGAGGCCGCCGTAGTTATCGCCACCTGCGCTTCTCACGTCCAGGGTGCTTGACGGGCTGGTCGTGCCGATGCCGACCTTGCCGCCAGACAGAGCCAGTTGGCTGCTGCCCGCTACCAAGCCATTGGCCGGCAGGTTCAACGTGCCCGTCATCGTGTCGCCGCTCTTGGCCACATAGGCCGTCGAGCCGGACGCGGGCGCATAGTAGCTGGGCAGTTGGCCGCCGAGCGTGCCGGAATTGGCCGCATACAGGGCGTAGGGCGAGGCGGTCAGCGGTTGGCGCGGCTCGAAGACCACGAAGTCCGCGGCGCTGCCATTAGTGCGCACCGCCACCTCCAGCCAGAGGGCCTGCCCGTTGAACGCGGTGAAACCGAACTCCGGCGTCGCGGTGAAGAGCCCATTGGCGACGCTCACGGCGGCGTTCGTAATCGGCCCGTCAATGGCCGGGTCGGCCGCGGCGCCGTCGTAGAGTTTGAAGCGAAAATCGTAAATCCCGTTGGCGGCATTTGTGCCGTCGTAGAGTTGGCCTTGGTAGGTGAAGGCCGAGCTAAGTGGCACGGCCGTGACGAAACTGCCGCCCAAAGCGAGCAGCACGAGTGTAACTGCGGTTTGCTTGATCTTCATAATTGTATCTCCTGTGTTGATGGTTCAGTTTAAATTCACTGGGACGATTTCACGTTTCTGCTTTCTACTTTCTGCTTTGTACTCCGCATTCCGTTTTCTGCTGTTTGCTTTCTGTTTTCTGCTTTCTCCTCCGTTACGGTTTATGCAGCCGATAATACGTCTGGCCGGGCGAGCACGGCTCGACGCAGTAAAGGTCGGTGGCATTGGTGTGATAAGGCGGCTCGATCTCCCGCCAGACACACGGCGTGGCCGCAAGGTTGGTGGTGGCCTGGAGCTTCCAGCCGGTGTCGGGCAGGGGCCAGGATACCAGCACGGTGTTGGTCGTTGTGCGGCTGACCGTCAGCCACGGCGCGCCCGGGGTCTGAATGGCCGCCACCGCGGCCCAGAAACCGCCGACCAGCGTGAAGTTGCCGGCGGTCATCTGGCCGGCATCCGGTTGGCCGATGGTGCCGCTGAGCCGGCCGAAGCTGTTGGTGCTGGACCCGCCGCCGCCATCAGAGGTGTACCAGTCGAGGCGGAAGGGAGGATTGGTCTGCCCCAGCGCGCTCAGCGCGCTTAGCGGGACAATCAATGCAAGAATCAATGTTTTCATAGTTCTGATATTCTCGTGTTTTCGTGTCATCCACGTCTTTGTTCGGCATCCGTGTCCATCTGTGTTCATCGGTGGTTTGCTATTCGTTCCACCCTGGTACTGAACGGAAATCGGTTTTGGTTTACAGGCAAAGTGGAAGAAAGTTGAGGGTTGAGAGTTGAGAGAAAGGGGGCGGGAAACGTGAGGCGGGAGGCGGGAGGGGTGGGCGGGACGGGGGCTGAATCCTGGGTGCGAGTGCGCGGGAAACGGATCAAATTTGACCGATGGCCGATGCCGCGGTAGGATGCCGACGATACAAGTGACCATAGAAATTCCTGAAGGATAGCTGGATTTTGTCCCGGAGGGAGAAGGTGTCGGTGATTATTGATGGGCGCTGCGGTTCGGTCTTCGGGAAGCGGGGGTAATTTCGTGCATGAGAGGCAAATCGGCTCGTTATGATGGGGATTGGCCTCTACTTGCGGACTCTGGATTTGGTTGCGGGCGGCGGGGTCTGAGGACGGAGGAGGTGGAGTTCACCGCGATCGAGCAACTCCCACTGGACCTCTTCTCCCGGTGCCAGGCCGATCGCGGCAGCCAAGGCCAGGGGGAAGCTCACATAGAGCCGGGGGTTCTGTCCGCGCGACCGAATCGCTTGGACCCGCAACGGATAGGAAGTCGGCATTTTGTGTGATCGAATTGATGTTTTTGTTAGCATTCGTAACGCTAGCTTATACACTAGCGTCATGCCAGCGCAAATTATTCCGTTCCCGCAGGAACTTCGCCCGCAACTGCCCACCATCGTCGGGAACGTTGACTATCTGACCTTACGTCAGCGCTTGGAACAGATCGATGCCCTTTTGCGCGACGGTGGGGTGGAGCGCCAATTCGTTCAACGCGCCTTGGAACGCTGGAACGCGGCGGCGGCGCGAGGCGTCACGGCCCTGGAACAACTGAAGTTCCAGCAGCGGTCGCGGCGGGCCCTGCGCTGCACGATCCTGCGGACCTTGCTGCAGGAGGATTATCGCGGCTTCAGCTGTCAACTGGCCGGCAATCCACTCTACCAGTGGTTCTGTCTGGTCGATGCCTTGGACCAGGTCCGGGTGCCGTCCAAGAGCGAGCTCCAGCGCTTGGCCCATTGGTTGCCCGCCGGCGAGATGCGGGAGGTGATGGACGGACTGCTCAAAGGCGCCGTGGAGCAGCCTCGGAAGCTGGGCCTGAAGGAGGCCCTGGACATGGAGGAGTATTTCCTAGATAGCACCTGTCTGAAGGCGAACATCCATTTCCCGACGGACTGGGTGTTGTTGCGGGACGGGGTGCGGACCTTGATGAAAGCGACTTTGCTAATCCGCAAGGCCGGACTGCGCGGACGCATGATCCCTCCGGAGGAGTTTCTGCGGCGCATGAATCGGCTGAGCATTGAGATGACCCAGCAGGCCCGGCGCGCCGGTCGCAAAAAGGGGCGCAAGCGGGTGCTCCGCCAGATGAAGAAGCTGGTGGGCGTCGTGCGGGCCCACGCGCGGCGGCATCGGGAACTGCTGGACCAGCAGTGGGCGCAAACGCAATGGACGCGGGCGCAAGCCGAACAGATTCTGCGCCGGCTGGACGGAGTGCTGGAATGCTTGCCCCGCGCGCAAAAGCAGGCCCACGAGCGGATCATCGGCGAGCGCCCGGTGGCCAACGCCGAAAAGATTCTCAGTCTGTATGATGCGGACGTCCGGGTGATTGTGCGGGGGAAGGCGGGCGCCGAGGTGGAATTCGGCAACACGGTGCTCTTCGGGGAGAATCGGCAAGGGGTCATCCTGGACTACGCAATCTTTCGGGAATCCGCGCCAGCGGATAGCCAGACGCTCTTCGGCAGCTTGGTCCGCGTGTGGGAGGGGACTGGGCACTGCGTGGATGCCGTGGCCACCGATCGCGGATTCGCCAGTGCCGCCAACAGTCGCGCGCTGAAAGACTCCGGCACCTTTGACGCGCTGTGCCCCCGCTCGCCGGCGGAACTGCGGCGGCGGATGCAGGGCTGGAGATTTGCGCGGTTGCAACGCCGGCGGGCGCAAACGGAAGCCCGGATCAGCATTCTCAAGCACGGCTTCCTCGGGCGACCGCTGCGAGCTAAAGGATTTGCCCATCGGGAACTGGCGCTGGCGTGGGGCGTGTTGACGCACAACTTGTGGATGCTGGCGCGGATGCGGAAGCCCAAGCAAAAGACCAAGCAGCAGGCGCTCCCGCTGCGCAAAGCGGCGTAGCGCGCGGCGCGCAACGGCGGGGGCAACCCAGCAGGGAGGAAGTGTCTTCATCCACCCAATCCAAACGCCGATTGATCCTATCTCGGGGTGATTCGCACCCAGTCTTTCCACAAATCCGCCCCACCGCAGCAGGCCGAAAAGCAGAATCCTCGAAAAGGCCCACTTTGGGGACAGGTTCTAGCTGAACGGTTGGAGCCGGAACGGGGCCGGTTGGCCGAGATCATCGAGAGTGGCTTGCGGCTCAGGGACTGGGTCGGCACTTCGACGCTGGCGCAAGAGGTGGTCGGCTTTCTGGCGCGCGGACCGCGCCCACAGGAGATCATTGAGTTTCGGCCTTCGCAAATGGCCCGGGAGCGCTCGCAAGAACTGCTGCAGCGAAACCGGGAGGGCCAGCTCACGCCGGCAGAGGAGGCGGAGTTAGATGAGATGGCCCTGCTGGACCATCTGGTGACGCTAATCAAGGCCAAGGCTTGGCAGTACTCCCAAGCCGCGGCATGAGGGGGCAAAGCCTCTGCCCCAGCGTGGCCTCATCTTGCCCCAGAGTCCCATTGGCCGTGTCACGGTGGAGCTCCTGCGGCTGAATTCGCCTGACCGGGTGCTGGTGCGGCGGGCGCTCTTGGAAGCGGGCCAGTGGCAAGGCCCGACGCCTGAAAGGTGACTGGGGGCATGGCGCCCCCACTGGGCCAGGGATACCGTCCAGACGCGCCTGTCCCAACGCGCTATTCCGCGGGCAGGGCCAGTGCAGCCTCGGAATTAGTCTCTGCCGCTTGCCCGGGCGAATTCACCTAGGAAGAGCGGTTGGACAGCGAAGACCCAAAGACACGAAATTGCGCGAAAAGGCGATGTGCGCACAATCGGCAGCGCGGCTGCCTCACCCGTATGGTGAACGCTGCTTGCTTTCAAATGCCATTCTGCTTCGCGCCTTCGCGCCTTTGTTGTTCGTCCCAACCGCGGAATCCAAGTTCATGGCGCGCGGCCGGTGGCGATGCCAAAGCGAGCGGCTAGCGCTCCGCAGTGATCGCGATCACGAACGGGCTGCTGCTGGTATTGGCCGAGATTAAATCCATAGAGCTGATCTCCGCTTCTGGCCGCGGATTCTCCCAAGTAAACCTGTAAACTCGCGCCAGCATCTCCTTATCTCGGAGGGCGGCGTTCTTTCCCGTCCAAGCGACTACCGCCCGGCTGGTCGGTGGATCGAGCTTGGGATTGAACCACCAGTCGCGGACGTTCTCGCCGTAGATGATAGCTACCTGCTGGGTCTGACCGTCGCCGTAATGAATCACATACTGCCCGATGGCCACTCCGTCTTCTACGCGCCAACCGGTGCCGTGCAGGAAATGCAGGCGCCGGCACTTCCGTTTGACGGCAACCCCCCGCACTTCCGCAGGATAGGCAGCGCCCAAGACCCCGTTGAGCGATCGGCCTGCCAGTTGTATCAACCCGCGCACATCAAAGCGAACGCCGGCCAACTCCTGGACCCCACGCGGCAGTCCGCCCAGATTCCGCCCTTTCGTGGTGCCATAGGCTGAAGAGGGAATCCAGCCCTCGGTCAGCGAGCCGTTGTAGTGGGGGGTCAGGTCGAGCATCTCCGGCACCGCTTGCGAATCGCGCGGGGGAATCTGCTTGGCCAATTCGCTTTGGGCCAGAGGCAAAGGAGCAGGCGGTTTGTATCCGGCTTGGCTGAGCAGGACTTGGGCTTCGGTGAAGAAGCTCTCGGTTTCCGGGTTGCGTGCACGCTCGGCGTTCCGGCGGGTGATGGCTTGATCGTAATACTGAGTGGCCTTGGCGGTCTGGCCGAGGCGGTGGCAGCTCATGGCCAAAACGAACAGGGTGCTGCAACTGGGCGCCTGTGAGCCGAGGGCTGCAAGTGCGGCGAGCATGGTTTCCGCCGCCTTGTCAGACTCCCCTAGCCGGTAATAGACCACCCCCAGCGTATCCAGGTTGGCATAATCAGGCTTCAGTTCCACCGCCTTTTTGGCCGCGGGCAACGCCCTGGCTGCGTACGGATGCTCCCCCGGCCCGGCCACCAGGTACCAGGCGAAGTTGTTGAGAGTAAGGGCGTCGGCTGGCAGCAGCTTCACCGCAGCGTCCAGATCGGCCGCCGCTGCATCCGTTCGTCCCAGGCGACTGAGCAACTCGAACCGCCGGGTGAAGAAGTCTGCCCGGCGTTGAGGAGCAACCCCGGGCGCGTCGGCGGCCAAAGCGATCGCCTTCGTGTAAGCGTCACAAGCCTCGGCCAAGCGGTTTGTTTTCTCGAGCATCGCCCCCCACGCGGCCCAGAAATCCGGGTTCTGTGGCCGTGCCTGGCTGGCTGGCTGCATGGCTTCCAGCGCCTCGCCAAGCCGCCCGGCGCGCTCTAGCGCTTCCGCCTGCGCCCACAGGGTATGTTCGACGGTTAGAGCGATCAGAAACGGCCCGAAACTGCCCATCGCGGATTTGAAATCGAGGCTGGTGATTTCCAGGTCCGGCAGGGGGTTGTCCCACGCCAGTTTGTAGAGGAACAAGGACTTCTTGAGGGTCTGGGCTTGGGCGTTGGTCCCAACCCACGCCAACGCGCGGTGTTGCAGGATCAGGGGTGTCGGGTCGGCGTAAAGCTGGCGCATCTCTTGGCCGTAGATGATGGGGACAACCAGTTGACACCGGTTGGCATAATGCAGCACATAGCTGCCAAGGTACTCCCCCTCCGCCAGGTTTGGTGCCTCGATCTGCCCGGTGGTCCCGTGGAGGAAGAAAAGCCGCCGGCATCTACGGCCCAGGGCGATGCCTTTCACCTCAGCGGGGAACTTGCCCCCCAGCTTCTCGAGAACCGTGCTCGAAAGCTGAATGAGTCCGCGCACGTCAAACTCGGTTTCGGCGAAGCTCTGAAGCCCGCGAGGCAAGGACGACAAGCTACTATCGCGAATCCGCTCGGCGGTCAGCGGCGGGAGCCAGCCCTCGGTGAGCAGCGCATTGTAGTGCGGGGAAAGGTCAATTAATTCGGGCCTGGCCCGAGGGTCGCGCCCGGGGACGCGGCGCGCGAAGGGGGCTTTGTCTTCCCTTTCAAGCCTGGCCTGAACCAGCTCATGATGTTGGCGCAGGTCGGGGTCGCCCGGCGACAACTCCAAGAGGCGCTGCAGATGAAAGGCGGCGCCAAGCCAATTCTGCGCTCTTTCGCAATCCAGCACTTCCTGGTCATGCCACAGACGCGCCCTCTCGGCCTTTCCAGCCGGCCCGCCGGCAGCCGCGAGGCCAAGCTTCCGCCAATGCTCCTGAAGCGTGGCTGGCGGCAGGGGTGAAATGCCTCCCGTTCGGTCAATCTGATGGCCGGTCAGCACCTGGGCCAACGCGAGGCAATCCTCCGGCGAACGCTTGACGCGCGACAGGTTCCAAATCCGGACAGCGCCGTCGGTGCTGGCGGTCAATACCCGGAGGCCGTCGGAGTTGAACTCGGCACGGCGCACCTGGCCCTCGTGCTTCAAGGCCGGGGTCAAAGGTTCGCCGGTGGCGGCGTCCCAAACCCGCGCGGTTTGGTCCTTGCTGGCGGTGACGACCAGGCGTCCATCGGGGCTGAAAGCGGCCTGCCAGACGATGTCGTTGTGCTTGAGGGGTGGGCAAACTGGCTGGCCAGTGAGCGTGTCCCAGACCCTCGCGGTCGTGTCGCTGCTGGCCGTCAGGACGCGGCGGCCGTCTGGGCTGAAACCAGCGCAGAAAAGCGTGCTGCCGTGTCTCAGCGGGGGTCCAATTCGCTCGCCGGTGGCGGCGTTCCAAAGTTGAGCGGTGGCGTCCCAACTGGCGGTCAGGATCAGGCGGCCGTCGGGACTGAACAAGGCGCGAAGAACCGCATGGTTGTGCTTGAGGGGAGGAGTAACTGGCTGGCCGGAAGCGGCATCCCACACACGCGCTTGTGCCCTGCTTGCGACGCGGCCGCTGGCCGTGACAATTCGACTGCCATCCGGACTGAAGGACGCATGCCAAACGCGGTAGCCATGCTCGATCGGCGGGGTGATCGGGCGGCCAGTCGCGGCTTCCCAGACTCTGGCGGTCCCATCATCGCTGGCGGTAACGACCCGGCGGCCATCCGGGCTGAAGCCCGCGTGATAGACCTCGGCTTTATGTGGGAGCGGCGTGCCAACGCGCTGCCCGGAAGTTCCATCCCAGACCTGGGCCGTGCCATCGCCGCTGGCCGTAACCAATAGGCGTCCGTCCGGACTAAACGAAGCCTCGCGGATCTGCCCGCGATGATCCAGCGATGGGCAGAGAGGTTTGCCGGAAACCGCGTCCCAAAGCCGTGCGGTCCGGTCCGTGCCTCCGCTGATAACCCTCGTGCCATCAGGGCTGAACGCGGCGGTGAGAACCCAGCCATTGTGCTTGAGCAGACGCGTGGTCAGCTCCTCGGTGGCCAAGTCCCAGATCCGAACAACGCCATCGTCGCAGGCGCTCAATACAAATTGGCCATTGGGACTAAAAGTGGCGTGCGGCATTTTACCTGGGTGCCATAAAAGCGGCGTCAGAGGGCTTCCCGTAACTGCGTCCCAGATGCGCACCGTCTGGTCCATACTGGCGGTGACGACCTTGCGGCCGTCGGGACTGAAGGCGGCGTGATACACGTCGCGATTGTGTTTGAGCGGTGGTGCGACTGGCTGCCCGGTGGTTGCATCCCAAAGACGGGCGGTTCCGTCGAGGCTGGCGGTGAGCACGCGCGAACCGTCCGGGCTGAAGCTGGCGGCAGTGACACTGCCGTGCGGGAGGGCCGGAGCCACCTGCTCGCCGGTCGCCGCATCCCAGATAATTGCCTCAGCCGGTTTGGTGTATATATACGCCCGCTTCTGCGCCGTCAAAACCCGGCGGCCGTCCGGGCTGAAAGTCGCGTACGAAATTGGCATTGGCGGTTTGAGCGGCGAGGTCAGTGCTTCTCCCGTGCGCTTGTTCCAGACCCGGGCTGCGGTCTGCCCACACGCCACGACGCGGTCGCCCTCAGGGCTGAAGGCCACATGCAACAACTCCCCTTCGTCTTTCAGAGCCGGGCTCACGGGCTGGCCCGTGGCCGCATCCCACACCCGTGCAGTCCCGTCCCTGCCCGCCGTTGCGATCGAGCGACTGTCAGGACTGAAGGTCGCGTAGCCAACCCGGTCGTCCGCCAACGCCGGCAACAACAGGGCACCGGTAGTCGCGTCCCACACCTGCGGCGCGCGCCCGGCGATATCATAGGCGACGAGCCGGGAACCGTCCGGACTCAACTCCGCCCCCAGGTTTCGAAAGTCATTTGTGAGCGGCGAGGTAATGGGCTGGCCGGTGGCAGCGTCCCAGACCCGCAGGCTACGGTCGAGCTTGCTGACCGTCAGCACGCGGCGCCCGTCTGCGCTGTAGCCGGCGTCATCTGCGCTGCGCCCAGCGAACAAGCAGTGAGCCAGTTTCGGACACTGGTGCAGAATGGCGTCAAACCGCAGATTGTGCAGCTCCAGGCGGGTCGGGTTGTCCCCCTCCAATTTCATGGCTTCAGCGAACCAAAGCAATGACCGGTACGGTTCGCCGTCTTCGAGCAGACGCTGTCCATTGGCCAGGTTGATTTGGACCAGGCGCTCTCGGCTCTCGCGGGCGTTGTCCTCAGCCCGGCCGCGCTCTTGCTCGGCGCGCTGGCGTTGGACTTTTTCCTTCCCTTCGGCTCGCGTGGCCCGGACCGCTTGCCACGTGCTCACCACCGCCCCCGCCACCAGCAGCAGCACAATGGCCGTCGCCATGGCCAAGCCCTACCTTGTGCCGCCGGGCAAACTTGCCGGCCCGGTAGAACGCGCTGGGCGCCGCCGCGCTGACCGGCTGGTGGTTCAGGTGGTGCTGGATGTCCTGGGCCAGGCTGTTGGCCGTCTCGTAGCGGCGGGTGCGGTCCTTCTCCAGGCACTTCATCACGATCCAGTCCAGGTCGCCCCGCACCAAACGGCTCAACGCACTGCCTCCGTATGCCGATGCTGGGCAATCTCGGTTGCCTCTTTCTCCGAGCGTGTGCAGCCGGGTTGAAGGCTTGGGCGGCTCCGTCTCGCGGATCATCCGCCGAATCTCATCCAGCGCCGCCTTGGCCAGCGTCTCCTTCTCAAAAGGCGTTGTGCCGGTCAGCAGCTCGTAAAGCAAAACGCCCAGCGAATAGATGTCGCTGCGCGTATCCACATCCAGCCCGCTCAATTCCGCCTGCTCCGGGCTCATGTAGGCCGGCGTGCCGATCATCTGCGCCAAGCCGGTGAAGAGCGTCTTCTCGGTTAGCTTCTGTCCCAGCGCCTTGGCGATGCCGAAATCAATCACCTTGGGCACCGGCTTGCCATCATGCAAGGTGACCAGCACGTTCGAGGGCTTGAGATCGCGGTGGATGATCCCTTTCTGGTGCGCGTGCTGCACGGCGTGGCAGACCTGGATGAACAACCGCAGGCGGTCGGTGGGAGATAGCCGGTACTGGTCGCAGTAGTCGGTGATGGGAATGCCCTTGACCAGTTCCATCACAAAGTAGGGCCGGCCCGTTTCGGTGGTGCCGGCATCCAGCACCCGGGCGATGTTCGGATGATCCATCAGCGCCAGGGCCTGCCGCTCCGCTTCGAACCGGGCGACCACCTGGTGGGTGTCCATTCCCGCTTTGATGATCTTGAGGGCGACCTTGCGGTGGACCGGCTCGATTTGCTCGGCCATATAGACCACCCCAAAGCCGCCCTCGCCGATCTTCTCCAACAGCTTATAGCGCCCGATCCTCAGCCCGGTCGGTTCGAGCACCATATCCCCCTCCGGTTCTACCTTGATCGTCCCTCTCTCCTCGACTTCAGACTCCGGACTTTGGACTTTAGACTTTAGACTTTGGACTTCAGCCTTTCCAAAAACGACCCGGGCCATGCACCGGGCACATAGCCCCTCCACGGCGTCCAGGGGCATTTCCCCGCGGCATTTCGGGCATCTTCGCAATTCGGCCATAACGTCTCGTCAGAACGGACTCCACTTATTACTGAACCAAAACCGGTCCTGGTGCAGATACCCAGCGCGTTGCTCCGGCAGCAGAGCTGAAACAGCTTCGAAAATGATCTCTTCCGATCTGCCGGTCGAATTCATGGCGCGCCGCCGGTGGTGTTGGTTTTGCCGGGGTTGGCCGGCGGCGGCAACGAATTGGTTCGAGGTTGTGACAGGCCGGAGGCGGCGAGCTTTTTCTTCCACTCGACGGCTTGCTCGAGCCGGCCGGTGGCTTCGTAGAGCTGCACGAGGCGCTCGAGGGCTTGCTTGAGTCGGACTTTACCGGCGGCCGGAATGGTGGCTTCGCGCTGTCTCATGCCCTGGTAGGCGGAACGCAGCAACGGTTCGGCGTCGGCGTATTTCTTTTGCCCCAACAAACTGCCGCCCAGCAGGCTGCGCGTGTTGAAAGTCAACCAGTGATCCGGAATCAGCTTCTCGCGAATCGCAAGACACTCGCGGGCCGCGGGGTCGGCCTCGGCGAACTTGCCTTGGGCAAGGAGTGTATCGGCCATGGTGGCCAGTGCCGCGTGATCGTGATAAGGGGTATGGGCCTCAAACAACCGCAGCCGTGATTCAAACTCCACTCTCAAATCCGCCCCATTCGTCGGCACGAGTGCGATGGCCTCCTGTTGAACTCTGACTGCCTTGTCGAACTCTCCAGCCTCCGCGTAAGCAGCGGCCAGCGTGTCCAGGGCCGCAGGGTCTTTCCGGTCTGTAGCGGCCACGGCCTTTTCCGCGAAGTCCACTGCTCTCCGGCCATCTCGAACCTTCTGGTATTGAGATGTGGCCAAAAACCAGGCCACCGTGTTCATCACCTGGGCATTGCCACCATCCGTCCCCACGAGATCAATATTTGCCGCTTCATGATGAAGGGATACAACCTCAGCTTCTTTGCCTTGGCGCATCAAAATGTCTGCCAAGACGGAAAGGTTGCTGAAGAACTTGTCGGGCTTCCTGGCGGCAATCTCGCGCAAAAAAAGGTGGCTCTCGCGAGCGACAATCTCCGCCTCCGGCAATTTGCCTTCGGCTATGAGCACCTGCGCGAGAAGGCGACTCGAATCGCACACATCGTCATGATCCGGTTCCAGGAACTTTCTTCGCATCACCAGCGCAGCGCGAAGGTTCTCTTCTGCTTCGCCAAGTTTGCCTTGGTCACGCAGGACCAATGCTAGATTGTTCAGTGACCTGGCGATGTCCAGATGCTCCGCGCCCAAGAGTCTCCTGCGCATCACCAAAGCCTCACGATGCGTGGCTGCTGCCTTATCCAAGTGTCCTTGTCTCCACTCCACCATGGCCAAGCCCTCCAAGTTAGAGGCAATCACTGGGTGCTCTCCATCATACAGCCTTTTGCGCATTGCCAATGCCTCAGCATATCGAGCCTCGGCTTTGGCAAAATCACCCTTCATGGCCGCACAGCGTCCTAAATTATGGATGCTGCTTGCCACGTCGGGAGTCCCATCACCGCAAAGTTTCCTCCTGATGGCGAGCGACTTAGTGAAGAAGTTCTCGGCGTCATCGATCTTGCCTCTGAACTGCATCAAAGTGCCTAGATTGTTCAAAGTCATCGCGACGCTGAGGCTCTCGTAGCCGAGGAGCTTTGTCTGCATGCCCAAAGCGGCCTGATGGAGTTTCTCGGCTTCGGATACCTTCAGTTGAGCGGCGAGGACATTTGCCAAGCCATTCATAGTCGTGGCGACTGCTGCATGCTCTTCACCCAGGAGTCTCCGTCGCATGGCGAGCGCCTCACGGTATATTGACTCCGCCTCGGCGTATTTGCCCAAATAGTAGAACACATAGGCCACATTGCACAGCGAATCCGCGACGTCGGGGTGTTCGGCACCAAGGAGATGTTTCCGCGCTGCAAGCGCCTGCTGATGCAATTCCGCCGCCTCCTTGTATTTCCCAAGCGCCCGGTAAACCTCGCCAATCGTGCTGCGGAGTTTCGCCTCGACGGCGGGTTGGTTTGTCAGTTCTCTACCCAGGCGGTCGGCTGTCTTGTCGAGGATTTCCTGCAACAATTTGGTATCCCGGCCCAAGGCCACGGAAGGGCCAACACCTTCCAGCATGTCCTCAAGAAACTTCGCCACTTGCTCGCTTTCGACCGCCGCCGTCACGGCTTTCTGTTCGTTGGCCTCCGCGCGGGTGCGAGCTTCATCGGCTTGCCGGCGCAACTGGACTTCTTTCGCTTCGGCCTGCTGGGCCAGTTCGCGCAACCGGCTCTGCTCACGCTCAGCCCGCGTAGCCCGCACCGCCTGCCACGTGCTGACTACCGCCCCAGCCACCAGCAGCAGCACAATGGCCGTCGCCATGACCAAGCCTACCTTGTGCCGCCGGGCAAACTTGCCGGCCCGATACAGCGCACTGGGCGCCACCGCGCTGACCGGCTGCTGATTCAGGTGGTGCTCGATGTCCTGGGCCAGGCTGTTGGCCGTCTCATAACGCCGCGTCCGGTCTTTCTCCAGGCACTTCATCACGATCCAGTCCAGGTCGCCTCGCACCAGACGGCTCAACGCACGTGCCTCCGTATGCCGGTGCTGGGCACTCTCGGTTGCCTTTTCTCCGAGCGTGTGCAGCCGGGTTGAAGGCTTGGGCGGCTCCGTCTCGCGGATCATCCGCCGAATCTCATCCAGCGCCGCCTTGGCCAGCGTCTCCTTCTCAAACGGAGTCGTGCCCGTCAGCAGTTCATAGAGCAGCACGCCCAGCGAATAGACGTCGCTGCGCGTATCCACGTCCAGCCCGCTCAATTCCGCCTGTTCCGGGCTCATGTAGGCCGGCGTGCCAATCATCTGCGCCAAGCCGGTGAAGAGCGTTTTCTCGGTCAGCTTCTGGCCCAGCGCCTTGGCGACGCCAAAATCAATCACCTTGGGCACCGGCTCGCCATCATGCAGGGTGACCAGCACGTTGGAAGGTTTGAGATCGCGGTGGATGATGCCCTTCTGGTGCGCGTGCTGGACGGCGTGGCAGACCTGGATGAACAACGGCAGGCGGTCGGCGGGCGAGAGCCGGTACTGGTCGCAGTAATCGGTGATGGGAATGCCCTTGACCAGCTCCATGACGAAGTAAGGCCGGCCCATTTCGGTGGTGCCGGCATCCAGCACCCGGGCGATGTTCGGATGATCCATCAGTGCCAGCGCCTGCCGCTCGGCCTCGAACCGGGCGACCACCTGGTGGGTGTCCATCCCCGCCTTGATGATCTTGAGGGCGACCCTGCGGTGGACCGGCTCGATTTGCTCGGCCATATACACCACCCCAAAGCCGCCCTCCCCGATCTTCTCCAACAGCTTATAGCGCCCGATCCTCAGCCCGGTCGGTTCCAGCAGCATATCCCCCGCCGGCTCCACCTTGATCGTCCCTCTCTCCTCGACTTCAGACTCCGCGGACTTTGGACTTTAGACTTTAGACTTTGGACTTCAGCCTTTCCAAAAACGACCCGGGCCATGCACCGCGCACATAGCCCCTCGGCCGCGTCCAGGGGCATTTCCCCGCGGCATTTCGGGCATCTTCGTAATTCGGCCATAAAGTCTCGTCAGAACGGACTCTACTTATTACTGAACCAAAAACGCTCCAGGTTTACAGGGAATCGGCACTTATTAGCCATACAGACGCGTATGAATTCCTCGACACTTTTGACCACGGATTACGGGATTACGCGGATATCCATCCGTGAAATCCGCGTGATCCGCGGTGAGTCATCTCGAGTCACTCGTGCCCATCTACATATTATTAGCAACTGGCAATGACTCATCACTCACCGCCCTCGTTCAGCTCAACGCCGCCAGCAGGGAGCGTATTTCATCCTCGATTTCCGCCGGGTCGGCCACGGTATGGGCGACTTCCTCGCGCACCATCTCCCGGTAGCGCTCCCGCAACCGGTGGACCGCCGTGGCGACGGCGGCGTGGGTCATGTCCAATTGGGCCGCCAGGCGCGTGTAATCGGGCTCGCTAATGTCCTCTGCCAGAACGCTTTTCAAGGCGTCAAAGAGCCTGGCTTTGCCGGCGGCGGTGTAGTGTTCCCGCAATCGGTTCACGGCGCGCTCGAACAAGCTCCAGGCCCAGCGCCGTTCATAGAGCTTCTCGGGTGTGAGGTCGGTGGTCGCCTCCTGGGCGTAGCGCCTCTCGGCGGTGTCATCCAGGGGAATCGGGGCGATGCCGCCGCCGCGTTTGGCCGTGTGGGAACGGCGCCATTCGTTGGCCAGGAAATGGTTCATCGCTCCCAGCAGAAAAGAACGGAATTTGCCGCGTTCGGGGTCTGCGTCCTTCAGCCAGTGGTGCTCGATCAGCCCGGCGAAGAAGTCCTGCGTCAGGTCCTGCGCCTCGGGGACCTCGTAGCCCCGCCGCCGGACATACGCATAGAGGGGATACCAGTAGGTGCGGCACAACTCCTCCATCGCGGCGGCGGCGCGCGGCGAATCCGGCTGGCCCGCCGCCAGCACGGCGCTCCAATGGGTGCTGCCCACCCAACTTGCACAATCCCGTTTCATTTCTGCCCCAGCCAAAAGAGCAGGCCCGCCAAAACAAGCAGGCCGCTCACTAAACGACTGCTGATCTTGATTCTCTTCGGCTGCCATTTCAGCAAAGAAGCCGTTGCCTGTCGAGCAAATACTTACGCCCAAATCCATGACGCAGGGTGCGTTCCTGAAACCGCGGGATCGTAGCCGCCGACGTCAGTCGGCGCCTTTTGTTCATGGCAGCAAATCAGCGCCGCGTGATGGGCGTGTTGCCCAACCCTTTGAATGGGAGGGCGAGCGTCCGCGCGAGCCCAAATATCGTTGGAATTCTGAGGAATTCAGGGCTCGCGAGGACGCTCGCCCTCCCGAGCCGGCGTGAGGCACTTGGCAGAGAGCCTCAATAGCTGGTTCCGACGCGGAAGAACATGATCGGGGCCGAGCCCATCGGCACCTGTAGTTGCAGCGGGCCATTGGTTCCCGGCAGCGCGCTATCGTAAGGCAGCCAATTGACGAGGTTGGTCGAGTAGAGCGGTTGATAGGTCACGCCGGAAATGCCATACCAGCTCAGAATATAGTTACTCGCCTGAGCCTGACCAGTCAGCGTAGGTGCGACCGTGGTTACCGCCAGGTAATTCTCATTGGCGATGGAGGCGGTCACATCGGTATAGGTGCGGGAGCTTGGAACGAAGCTGAGGTCGGTCTTTAGGGGCACGACGTTGATGGTGCCGGCCGGGGGCAGACCCAATACGTAGTTGCCGTTGATGTCAGTCGTGGTCGGAACTACCCCTGCGTCAGGTTGGAGCAGCACGCCCGGCACGGGCAGGCCATTGGTGTCGGTGACTTTGCCTTGGACCGCCGCCCAGACTATGGAGAACGTGCTGGTGTAAACCTGGGACATGGGCTGGCCGTAGAGGTCTTGAATCTGGGGTCCCACGGTTAAGGTGTAGTCCCCTTGAGCGGTCTGCTGGGGGAAGCTGATCCGGAAGCTGTACGGACTGAGAGCGGTGACGGTCAGGTTGCTTACGGCCAGATTGCCCGGTGCAGTGAGGCCGACATCCGGGACCGAAACGGAATAGGGGTTCACCACAGTGTTAAAGAGCACATCGGCATTGGCCACGGCAGCGGTGAGGCTGCCAGTCGGCGAGCAGGAGATGACCTGCGGAGCAGCGAGGGCAGAGGCAGAGTAGAGGGAGCCATTCTGACCGGGCGATGCGCCCGGCGCGCCTGCGGCCGAGACCACACCCCCAAAAAGGTTGATGGGGGTGTAAATGGCAATGCGACCGCCGCCGCCGCCGCCGCCGCGGTACAGTTCTCCCGCGCCGCCATTCGCCGTGATGGCACCGTTGCCGGCCAGCGCCCCGGCCGTCAGCCAGATGCTGCCGCCGGAGCCGCCACCGCCGTCATCCGGCGAACCGGCGTTACCGCCGGCGCTGAGCCGGCCGTTGGCCAGCAGGGTGCCGCCCACGGTCAGGCGAATTGCCCCGCCGCCTTCAGAGCCTGCCGTTGACGTTCCCGAGCCGCCGCCACTGCCACGATCAACCGGCTGTCGGCCGGAGCCGTATGTCGGGCCGCCCGGCAGCATCGAGGAGGCGCCACCAAGGCCACCATACCCGGCACCGCTGCCGACCAACTTGTTGGTGGACAAGCCGGCACCGGGGCCGGTGCCTGCGGCGAACCCTTTGCCATCAACAACCACAACCCCATTGGCGTCAATCGTCGCGTTGCGCAAGACCGCCAAGTCGAGGTTGGTCTGCGTCTTGAGGCAGGTAAGTGAGCCGCCGGTAGTGACGACGAGGTTGCTCAATATGAGATAGGAGCTCGACGGATACGCCACGGCCCCGCCTTTGACGGTAAGGTCAAACGGTGACAGGTAGGTAATCGGGGTGTTCGTGCCGTAATGTCCGCCGTTGTCCACCACCATCTGGCCGGTGGTCTGGCTATTGGCCTTCGTGTAAATCGTGCCGGCGCCGCCCCAGGCGTAACCGCCACCGCCATAAGCCGAGGTCACGCCCGCAAAAGCGTTGGCGCCGTACTGGAGAGAAACACAACCGCCGCCGCCGCCGCCGCCCAGCTCGTTGCCCGGGCCGCCGTTAGCCGAAATGATCCCCGCCCCGGCCAGCGTCCCGGCGGTCAACCAAACGCTGCCGCCGGCCCCGCCACCCGTGCCCTGGCCGATGCCGGCGCCGCCGTTGGCTGAGATGCGACCATTGATGAGCAGCGCACCGGTGACATTGAGGCGAACACCGCCCCCACCTGGCCCCCCCAGGGAAGAAGGAGAAGGTCCACCACCGCCGCTGCCGAAGTCCACGGGCGCGGTCACCGAACCATAGGTGCTGCCGCCAGCCGCTGCCTGGCTTCCTCCGCTCGAGCGATCCGTAGCCCGCATGGCCGGCGCCACCCCCGACATAGCCGGAGGAGGTGGAGACATACTTGCCCGCGCCTGGTCCCTGACCGCCGGCGTATCCCGTGCTGTCGGCGACGATGCCGCCGCCGGCTTGGATGGTGGCATTGCTGGTGATGGTCAGTGTCTGATTGCTCACACTGATCCAGCCGTTGGCGCCGACCAGCAGGTTGGCGAAGGTTTGAGAACCCGGCGGGGTGACCACGGCTCCGCCCTTGACGGTCAGGTCAATGGTTCCGCTCGACGTCCAGCTTGTGTTCGTTCCGGGCTGTCCGCCATTGTCCACCACTAACTGGCCCCACGGCTGGTTGTTCGCCTTAGTGTAAATGGTGCCGGCGCCGCCCCAGGCATAGCCGCCGCCGCCATAAGCGGACACCAGTCCGGAGAAAGCGTTGGCTGAGTACTGGAGGGCAATGCGCCCGCCGCCGCCGCCGCCGCCAAGACCAAGACCCATACCGCCGTTGGCGGCGATCGTGCCCGAGCCGGCCAGCGTTCCCGCCGTCAGCCAGATGCTGCCGCCGGACCCGCCGCCGGCGTTCCCGTTGGTCCCGGCCATGCCGGACGCCGAGATCTTGCCATCCACCGCCAGTGTCCCCGTCACGTTCAGACGGATGTTGCCCCCGCCCGCACCGCCGACGACATACGGGGAGTAGGTCCCCCCCCGCTGCCAGTCATGTTTGGTGAGGTTAGCGAGTCATAGGTGATTCCACCGGCTGCGATCTTGGTCCCGCCACTGGGCGCGCCGCAGCCGCCATGACCGCCGCCGCTGCTGGCATAACCGTACTCCAAACTCGTGTACTTTCCCGCCCCGGTTCCCTGCCCTCCCGGGTAGCCAGTGCCGTCAGCGATGATGCCGCCCCCCGCCTGGACCGTGGCGTTGGCAGTGACAGTCAGGGACGGCGATGAATAGCCTGAGCTGGCCAGAAGCAGCCATCCGTTTGAGGCCACGAGCAGTGTGCCAATGGTCGGCGTAAGGGTATAGGCGGGTGCAAACACCGCCCCGCCTCTCACGGTCAGATCAACGGGCATCGTGGCTGTCCCCCAGGGTGTATTGGTCCCGGACAGGCCGCCGTTATCAATCGTCACCAGGCCCAACGATTGGCCATTGGCCTTGGCGTAGATGGTGCCCGCGCCGCCCCGGCCGTACCCGCCTGCGCCGTAAGCGGAGACAAGTCCGGAGAACATATTCGCTCCGTACAGAATTGAGATGCGTCCGCCGCCACCCCCGCCGCCGAGAGAAATGCCCATGCCGCCGTCGGCGGCAATGGTTCCCGAGCCGGACAAGGTGCCGACGGTTAGGGCAATCGTTCCGCCGGAGCCGCCGCCCGCGCTGGCGGATGTTCCTGGATTCCCGGCCGCCGAGATCCTGCCATCTACCTGCAACACCCCGGTCACGGTGAGGCGCACCGCGCCCCCGCCCGAGCCGCCTGCGACATAAGGGTTGGAACCACCGCCACCGCTGCCGAGGTCCACTGGTGCGGACACGGAACCGTAGGGGGTGCCGCCGTTGGGCCCGTAGGGATAGTCCGTGGGACCGTTGCCCCTGGCACCATAACCGCCATAGCCGCCACCGCCGCCGATGTAGCCATAGGTTCCCGAATAATAGCCGCCGGCGCCGCGTCCCTGACCGCCGGGGGAACCGGTGCCGTTGGCCAGAAGGCCACCACCGGCCTGGATGGTGGCATTACCGTTCACCGTTATGGTCTGATTACTCACGATCAGCCAGCCGTTGGAGGAGACCAGCAAATTGCCAATGGTCTGCGAACTCTGCGGGTAGAGCACTGCGCCGCCTCTCACGGTCAGATCAATGGGCCCCGTGGACGAGGTGCCCAGAGTTGTGTTCGTTCCAGCCTGTCCGCCGTTGTCCACGATCGCCTGCCCCCAAGACTGGCTATTGGCCTGGGCGTAGATGGTGCCCGCACCGCCCCAGGCGCAGCCGTTGCCGCCCCGGGCCGATGCCACGCCGAAGAACAAGTTCACCCCGTACTGGATGGAGATGCGTCCGCCGCCGCCACCGCCGCCGCCCCAGAGGCCCGTGCCATTGCCCAACCCACCATTGGCGGAGAGGGTTCCTGCGCCAGTCAGGGTCCCGACGGTCAGCCAAATGCTGCCGCCGGATCCGCCGCCGCTGCCTTCGCCAAATCCCGGGCCGCCATCGGCTGAGATCCTGCCATCGAGGAGCAGCATACCGGTCACGTTCAAATGGATGGCCCCGCCGCCAGCGCCCCCAAGCCCATAACTCGGATAACAACCGCCGCCACTGCCAAGGTCCACCGGCGTGTACAGGGAACCATAAGTGGAGCCGCCATAGGCTGTCGCGCCGCCGCCCGCGGCACCAAAGCCGCCGAAGCCGGCGCCGCCGCCCGTATAGCCGTACGAAGAAGAGGAATATCTGCCGGCTCCCGATCCCTGGCCGCTGGCCGACCCGGTGCCATCGAGGGTGATGCCGCCGCCAGCCTGAATCGTGGCGTTGCCTGTGACCGTGAGTGTCTGCCTGACCATGGTGATCCAGGCATTGGAGGCCACTAGCAGGTTGCCAAAGGTTTGGCCGTTGTACATGAAAACCACGGCCCCGCCTTGCACAGTGAGGTCAATTGCCTCGGTGGTGGAGAGCGGCGTATTGGTTCCGGCGTTGCCGCCGTTATCCACCAGCACCTGGCCAGCGACCTGGCTGCCGAGTCGGGTGTAAATCGTGCCCGCGCCGCCCCGGGCATAGCCGGCACCCCCACGGGCAACCATCGTGCCGAAGAAGGTGTTGCTCGCGTACTGGATGGAGATGCGTCCGCCACCAGCGCCGCCGCCTTGGGAGGGTTCACCGGCACCGCCGTCGGCTGAGAGCAAGCCGGTCCCGGTGAAGCTCTGGGCGCTCAGCCAGAGGCTGCCGCCCGAACCGCCCCCGGAGCGGCTGTTGATGCCGTCGGCTCCTTTGGCGGAGACGGTGCCATCCACGCGCAAAGTACCCCCAACAACCAGTTTCACGCTGCCGCCACCGGCGCCGCCCGGGCCGCCGTAACCCCGGCCGCCGCCACTGCCGAGGGACATCGGTTGCTGAATCGTATCGTAAGTCGTCCCGGAGCTGCCGAGGGCCGCGCTTTGGCCGCCATACCCGCCGTGACCGGCGCCGCTGCCGCTGAGCGGGCTCCCCGCGGACCGGCCTGCGCCGGACCCGAGCGCGCCGTCATATCCCTTGCCGTTCACATTGATGGTTGCCCCCGAGGCGACCGCAAGGTTGCCGGTCACAGTCAGGTTCAATCCTGCCGCCACCGGCGTGTCGAAAAAGTCATAGCTGACCTGGTTCGTGCTGCCGTCGGCGATAGCCGAGTTGGTGGGGAGCAGGAGCGTGGTCAGGCCGTTGAGGTCGAGACCAATCTCGTAATCCGCGTTGTTCGTGTAGGTCACGGCCCCGGACAAGTCCTGGACCACGATGGAGGTGAGGATCACGTTCGAGTAAGCCAGGGTGACCCAATGAGTGGTGCTAAGCACCTGGAGTTCGTTCGTGACGGAGCGGCGGTTCTCCAGGGTGCCGTTGGGAGCGAACGAATGGGTGAGGTTGCCGCCCGCCAGCACTTCCAGGCTGGCGAAAGAATGCGCGCCGTCCACCCTCAGGGTGCAGTTGGTGACGACAACGTCCAGGCCATCGTAGTTGGTGTTGTTGAAGCTGATGGCGGTATCGTTGGTGAAGGTGACCGCCTGGGCGGTGCGCCCGAGCAGGAGCAGGGCCGCCGCGGGAAGGATGAGGTGAAGAGCAGAGTACAGAGTTTTCATAGGTTCATCAGAGTTGCGAACACCGACGTTGAGCACACCGGTTCATAGATTTCCTGAAGGCACAGGTATCAGTTTGTGGCCATTCTGCCAACTGTGCGTCTGACTGCACAGCCTGTGGCGTTTGCGAGCGGCAAGCGCGCTGGTGGTGGCCGGGCGGTCGCACCCCGGAACTGGCCCTTCCAGACAATTGTCACTCATAGAAGCAATCGCCACGCGCTAGCTTGGCCCGACAAAAACCCAAGTGGGTCGCTAGCATCGCGGATGCCAGCGCGTAAATCATTGAGGAAACCAGCTTCTGCTCCTCTGGTTCACGCCCGTGCAGGTGTCTGCCGCACGCAGGCAGCGTTGAATTCACGCACGGGTGGTTCTGGCGGGCATCCGATTTTGCGGCTTGCCACTGCGCTGCGCGTTGCGGACATTCACCGCGAAGCGCAGGCAATGGATCGCTGCGGGCGCCGGCGCAGGTAGCGCATTCAACTCACTTAGCTCACGTCGAGCCACGGTAATATGCTGAACACAAGAATCCTCAATCCACAGTTGCTCTCGCTGTTGGCGCGGGTGCGCCATACCAATGCGCTGGTGATCGCCGACCGCGGTTTTCCGTTCTGGCCGCCGGTCGAGACGGTGGACATCTCTCTCATGAACGACATCCCGACGGTCTTGCAGGTGCTGGCGGCCATCCGACCGGACTTCAACGCCGTCCAAGCCTATATGGCGCGCGAGTTCAGGCGTGAGAATACGCCCGCCACGCGCGCCTTGTTCGCGAAGGCGCTGAAAGGCATCCCCACCGCCTTCGAGCCCCACGTGCAGTTCAAGAAGCGGGTGCCCGGCGTCATCGGGTTGGTGCGGACCGGCGACACGATTCAGTATGCCAACCTGATTCTGGTCTCCGGGTGAGGCTTCCTTGGGCCGGTGGGAGCGTGTACAATCCTGACGGCATTGGGCGAGCAGCGCACTGAGCCGAGAGGAACGTCGTCGCTCCAGGGCAATCGGAGAAGACAAGGGAGGGAGCGGGAGACGTCGAACCGCGAACCTTGAATCCTGAGAGTTTAACGGCGGCGGGCTATGGGGCGATGAAGATGACCTGGAAGTTATCCAGGTGCAGATTGTAGGGGCCCCCGCCAGTGTCGAGCGGGACGATGGCGAGTTGCTCGAAGACGCCTTTGCCGGTAGTGGAATCGAGGCGAGCGTTGCCGGTGAAGGCGTGAAGCGGTTCGTGCGGGAAGAAGAAACGCAGGGTGATCCATTGGCCAGCGGGAACCAGCCGGCCCCTGGGCGGGGAAGAGGTGTTACTGGTCGTGCCGCCGACCCATTCGATGGGCTGACCGCTGTTGCCGCCGTTGTCCCCCAAGGCCGTGGTGGTGCTGGTCTCGCGCAGGCCGAGGGCAATGTAAACGGATTTGTCGGCGAAGACATCAAATTGCAGGCCCTGCCGGAAATCCACGGTTGGATTGGGGATGAGGGGGCCGTCGGCGGTCGTGAGTCGCAGCCAGTTGGCGGTTCCCGACCTGAAGGTCCAAGCCGCGTGCAAGACCCGAGTGCCGGCATGGCCGGCGGGAAATGAGTTGGTGACGCGGGCGAAATTGGGCGCGGTCGTATCAATGAAAGCTGCCGTTGTTCCTGAGTAGGAAGGGTAGCGGAACATCACGGTTATGCCCGGGCTGTGACCTTCGAAATCGGTGAGCGTGTGGACAAGCATCCCGCGGGCGCGATAGAATCGCCGGGGCTGGGTCAAGGAATCCGGGTCGGCGAATGACAGGCTGTCGCTGCCGAAGGCGGTGGTGGTTAACGGGAGCCAGTCAGAAAGATTAGTCGAGGCTCTGAGGAGGAAAGCGTAGCCCGGGTCGCCGTCCAGGGCGACTTGGAACTGGCCGTCGGGGGTCTGGCCAGGCAGGGTGATCTGGGGCGGCGGCACGACCACAATGGTTATCACGGCGGTCGCACTGGTCGCTGCGCCGCCGGTATTGGAGACAACAACGTCGTAACTTCCGGCGTCGCCTGGCTGAATCGGGCCGATGACTAGGTTGGATCTGGTCGCCGCCAACAGAGCGGATCCAACCCGGCGCCATTGGTAGCTCAGCGGTGACGGGCTGGTGGCACTGACCGTCAAGGCAAGGGTGGTTCCCGCGACCAGGGTCTGGCTTTCCGGCTGTGAGGTGATGGTTGGGGGCGGTGGGAGGGTGACGGTCAGGACAGCGTTGCTGCTGGTGGCAGTGCCGTTGGGATTGGACACGGCGACGGTGTAGGTGCCGGCGTCCGAGGCCTGAACCTGCGGGATCGTATAGCTGGCGGCCGTTGCAGCCGGCAGTGGCGACGTGTTGAAGAACCACTGGTAAGAGAGAGGCGGCGGCCCCGAAGCCGAAACGGAGAACGTGGCTGGGGCGCCGAGCGCGATGGTTTGGCTTTGCGGCTGGGAGGTGATGGATGGGGGAAGGTCAGTGCCGGTAACGGTCAGGACAGCCTGGGTGCTAACGGTACCGGCAGCATTCGAAAGTAGGATGGTATAATTACCCGCATGAGCGGCCAGAACGGGGGCAACCGTGTGGCTGGTGCCGGTCGCGCCGGCGATGTCGGTGCCGTTGAACTGCCATTGATAGGTCAAAGGCTCCGCGCCGGCGCCGAGAACGTAGAAAGCCGCTGGATCACCGGCGTTGATGGTCTGGCTGAGCGGCGGCGAGAGAATTACGGGCGGCGCCGGGTTCGGCCAAACCAGTTTGATGGCATCGGCGAGAACCACCTGGCCGGCGTCGGGGAAACCGTCGGAGATGGCGACATAGCCGGCGGAGCCGGCAGCGAACGGGAAGGTGCCGAGGAGGTTCCACTGGCCGCCGCCGGTCTTCTGGCTGACATAGACGGTCTGTTGTCCGGCGTTGTAAGTGATGACATAGGGCGCGTTGGTGGTACGATTTGACCCCTGCGGATGCCACTCCCAGACCTCATAAGTGCCCGCGTTGGTGATGGTGGGCGTGAACCGGACATAAGCCGAGCCGTCGCCCTGGGGCTTGTAGCGATAATCGGGGCCGAACTTATCGGTTGAGCTGGTGCCGGTGGACCACGAGCCAAAAGCAGTGGCGTTTCTATTGTCCACCAGGATTTCGACCTGGGCAGGCGGCGGCGGCGGTGAGGGAATCTCGGCGTAGTTCAGAAGGCGGGTGGTCAAGTGCCCACTGTCGTCCGTGACCGCGATGCCCACCCGGCAAATCCCGGTGCGGGGGAAGGGCACGGTGACGCGCCAGGAATTGGAGCCCGCCCAATCGCACGATAGCACGCTGGTCTGTTGGTAGATGTCTTTGTAGGCCACAAAGGGCTGAGGCTGGAAGATAGGCTTGTCGGTGTAGAGGTGGAGCGCCAGCGTGTCGCCGCGGACGTCCTCAACGACCTCCAGTTGTGGAGCGGTTTCGGCGGTGGCGTTCAACCAGCGCTGCATGGCCTCGACGGCAGTGCAGTAGCGAAACTTGACGGTGGGATAATTGCCGGCTGCGAGCTGGGCCTTGGCGTGGACGTTGGCCGCGTTGGTCAGGAAATCCGTCTCGGGCAGATGCGCCCAGATGCAGGCGAGCTGGTCGGTGCCCGCTGCGGCCTGCGCGAACATGCCGTTCATCTGGGCCTGGGAGATGTTGGCCATGTAGATGCAGCGCGTGTTCCATCCCTTGCCATCGCCCGCCACGCGGTAGTTGGTCGTGGACGGATGATAGGGCGTCCAGACGGGCCACCAATTGGCCTCGAGACTGAACGGGAGCCGGAGGTTGAGGTGGTTCTGGTAGTTGTTGTCCATCCACTCCCAGCCGCTGCGAAACGACACCGGGTAAACACCCTCTTCCAGAAGATACTGGGCGACCGTGAAATCGAAGTCGTCCCGGCATTCAAGGAAGCTGCTGGCCTGCACCCAAGCCGGCGTGCCGCCGCTGTAATTGGTCCAGGCAAAAGTGTGATAGTGCAGGGTCAATTCGTCTCCGAACTGCTGGATGGCCGCGCCATGGTACCGCTTCATCAGATACAGCGTCATGGTGTTGGGCACCGGCACGTCGGCGTTGTCGGCGTAGCGGAAGATTTGGCCGCCCATCATCCACCACGTGAATTTCATCGCCTGGCCATAGGAGTCCACCATCTGGCTGCGCCAGGCCGGGTCCATCACCTTGTAGGCGTTGCGGGTCTGGTTGGTGTAGAGGTCGATGTTGTAGTGGCAGTGATATCGGCTGGTGTCCATCCCCTCCCAGATGGCCGTGTCGGAGCCGAGGACGAGGTACACATTTCCCGGCGTTTGCCCCCGCGACACCATTGGCGCCGAGACCAGGGCTGCGAGCACCGCAAGGCGGAGAAGGCGTGTTCCGATTGCGCGCGGAGCAAGTGGCATGAGTCCAATGAAAGCAGGTTTGGCCCTGCAAAACAAGATCAAAGGCAGCCCGGGCGTCGGTGGCGATGCGGTGGGGTCTCTTAGCCAGACCGTGGCGAGCCGCGGGTGGGGGAGAAGGTATTTATTGTGATGCGGCAACAGAAGGATGGTTGGGGGGGGTTGACGGAGAGACGAGCGAAATTGTGCCGGAGAAACCGTCAGGGCAGCGAGTGGCGGGGGAGGGAGCGGTAACGTTACAAGTCCTTATGCACAAGGGATGCTGAAGGGACCAGTGCTCCAGAGGGTCTGGGGGTGCCGAGAGGGTGGCAGGGATGGGGCCTCGAACCGGGAAAACGCCAGCGGGCAGGCGCAGTCCAAGACGCTGACGCGCGCTCCGATACCTCCGGAGGGGATAGCGTCTTGGAGATGCGGCTGTGATATGGGAGAACATTGATGACGCAGGAGGGCGACGGGTCATCAGCCCTGAATCTTCTTGCTTTGCCGCGCGGGCATCGGTAACCACACTTATGCAATTGACTCGACCGTCTGCCGACGGCACATCCCGCTGAACGCATCCTTTTGGGGCCCGGCCCCAGTCCGGTGCCCCAGCGCGTGCTGCGCGCGCTGGCGGCGCCGACGATCGGCCACCTGGACCCGCAGTATATCGCCATCATGGACGAGACCTGCGAGTTGCTGCGGCAGGTGTTCCGCACGAAGAACCCGCTCACGTTCCCCGTCAGCGGCACGGGGATGGCGGGCATGGAGTGCCTCGCCACCAACCTGATCGAGCCGGGCGATGAGGTGATCGTCTGCATCAACGGCGTCTTCGGCACCCGGATGAAGGACGTGATGGAGCGTTGCGGCGCCACGGTCCATGCGGTCGAGGCGACCTGGGGGGACATTTTTGCCCTCGACCAGATTGCCGCCGCGCTGAAGCAGCACCCGCACGCCAAGCTCCTCGGCATCGTCCATGCCGAGACCAGCACCGGCGCGCATCAGCCGCTGGCCGGCCTGGCCGAGCTTGTCCACGCGCGGGGCGCGTTGCTCGTGGTGGACACGGTGACCAGCCTCGGCGGTCACGAGGTGCGGGTGGACGACTGGGGCATTGACGCGTGCTACAGCGGCACGCAGAAATGCCTGAGCTGCCCGCCCGGCCTGGCGCCGGTCACCTTTGGCGAGCGCGCGCTGGCGCGGATGGACGCGCGCAAGACCAAGCCGCAGTCGTGGTATCTCGATGTGTCCATGCTGCGGAAGTATTACGTCGGCGGGGATGGCGGACGGTTCTATCACCACACCGCCCCGATCAACATGACTTACGCGCTGCGCGAGGCGCTGCTGATCGTGGTCGAGGAGGGCCTCGAAGACCGCGTCGCACGCCATCAGCAGATGCACCTGCGGCTGCGCAAAGGATTGGAAGCCATGGGCCTGAACTACGTGCCCAAGCATTCGCTGCACACGCTCAACTGCATCCATATCCCCTCCGGGGCCGAAGATGCCCCTGTCCGCCGCCGGCTGCTGGAGGAGTACGGGATTGAGATCGGGGCCGGGCTGGGGCCGATGGCGGGCAAGGCCTGGCGCATCGGCTTGATGGGCCACGGCGCCACCGTCCGCAATGTGGATCTTGTCTTGGCCGCGCTGCGCGAAGTGCTTCGGCAGGGTTAGAATATGTCTGACGCTCTCCAGCGGTTGGCTGCGCTTCTCCCGCCTGACCGGCTGCTGAGCCGGCCGGAGCAATTGGCCGCCTATGAGAGCGACGGGCTGACCGCCTACCGCACGCGTCCACTGGCCGTGGCCATTCCGGAGACCACGGATGAGGTGGTGGCGCTCGTGCGGTTCTGCCACCAGGAGCGGCTCCCGTTTGTCGCGCGCGGCAGCGGCACCAGTCTGTCGGGTGGCTCGCTGCCGGTCGCGGACGGCATCGTCATCGCGCTCAACCGCCTGACCCGCATTCTGCGGCTGGATCCGGCCCAGCGGATTGCGGTGGTCGAGCCGGGCGTCGTGAATGCCCAGGTATCGCTGGCCGCCGCGCCGCACCGTTTGCACTACGCGCCCGACCCTTCCAGCGCGTTGATTTGCACCATCGGCGGCAACATCGCCTTCAACTCCGGAGGCGCCCACTGCCTCAAGTACGGCATGACCGCCAACCACGTGCTCGGGCTCAAGGCCGTGCTGGGCACGGGCGAAGTCGTCGAGTGGGGCAGCCCAAGCCGGGAACACATCGGCCCGGACTGGTGCGGCCTGTTCAACGGCAACGAAGGTCTGTTCGGCATCGCGCTCGAGATCACCCTGCAACTGCTGCCCCGGGCCGAGTGCTTTCATACCGTCCTCGCCGGCTACCGTACTTTGGAGCAAGCCGGAGACGCCGTCTCCGCGGTCGTCGCCAGCGGCCTGCTGCCCGGCGCGATTGAGATCATGGATGCGCTGGCCCTGGAGGCGGCCAAGGCTGCCGTCCACGCCGAGTATCCGCCCGGTTGTGAGGCGGTCCTCATTGTCGAACTCGAAGGCCCGCGGGAAACCGTCGCCTTGGACCGAGTGCGGCTGGACGAGATTATCCGCGCCAGCGGCCCCGTCGAAATGCGTCCCGCCCGCGACGCGGACGAGCGGCTCGCCATCTGGAAAGGGCGCAAGAGCGCTTTCAGCGCGGTTGGTCGCCTGTCGCCCGACTTCATTGTCCAGGATGGCGTGGTGCCGCGGCGCCGGCTCGGCGAGGCGCTGCGTCATATTGGCCAGATGGCGGGTGAAGCCGGCCTGCGGTGCGCCAACGTCTTTCATGCCGGCGACGGCAACCTGCATCCGCTGATCCTGTTTGATGGGCGCGAAAAGGGGGCCCTCGACCGGGCCGAGGCCCTGGCTGGACGCATTCTGAAGCTGTGCATCGAAATGGGCGGTTCGATCACCGGCGAGCACGGCGTCGGGGTCGAGAAGCTCGAATACCTGCCCGCCATGTTCAATGCGGATGAGATGGACTGCATGACGCGGCTGCGCGCCGCGTTCGATCCGCTGTGCATCGCGAACCCGGGCAAGAAGTTTCCGCGTGCGGGAGCGCCGGCCTTGCAACAGCGCGGGCTGCACCCGCTGGAGAAGGCTGGAGTCATCTCTCGGGAATAGCCATGAGCACCACGTTGACTCCTACCACGCCTGCCGAACTGGCTGAAGTCGTCCGTTCGCAGCCGCGGGTGCTCGCGGTCGGCGCGCGGACCAAGCCCCGCCTGTCGCAGGTCCCGGACGGCGTCGCCTTGCTCTCCACGCGCGGCATGTGCGGCATCGTTGAATACGAGCCCAACGAGTTCACCTTCACCGCGCTCGCCGGCACCTCCGTGCGCGAGATCGGCCAGGCGCTCGCGCAGAAGGGACAGTATTTACCCTTCGACCCGATGTGGCTGGAGGCCGGCGCGACGCTGGGCGGCACGGTGGCTTCGGGAGTCAGCGGGCCGGGCCGGTTCCGTTTCGGCGGCGTGCGCGATTTCATCCTGGGCGTGCGCTTTGTGGACGGCCTCGGTCGGTTGCTGCGCATGGGCGGCAAGGTTGTAAAGAACTGCGCCGGGTTCGACCTGCCTAAGTTCATGGTCGGCAGCCTTGGGCGCTACGGGGTGCTGGCCGAGATCACCTTCAAAGTCTTTCCCGCTCCCGCCTCGCGCCTCACCTTGAAGCTGACGACCACCGGCGCCGAAGCCGCCGCCAAGGTGCTCATGGACGCCGCCAACTCGCGCTGGGAGCCTGACGCTCTTGATTTCCTGCCCGACGGTAAAACCGTCTGCCTGCGTTTAGCGGGTCCAGCCCCCGCCCTGGAGGCCCTTTCCCGCGAAATCCTGGCCCGCTGGCCGGGACAGGTTCTCTCTGCCAGCGAGGCGGACGCTGCCTGGTCTGAAGTGCGCGAGTTCCGCTGGACGCACCCCGGCGGCGTGCTGGTCAAAGTGGCCCTCACGCCGGGGGTCGTGCCACCCCTCGATGCAACCGCGCGTTCACTCGATGGCACACGGGTTCACATCAGCGCCGGGGGTAACGTGGCCTTTGTTTCCCTGCCGTCCTCAGTGCAGCCCTCCGCCTTGCAGGAGCGGCTCCGTGGGCTGGGCCTGCCCGGCGTTACCCTCTGCGGCAACGCTCCCCTTTGGTGGGGTGCGCGCACGACCCCGGCTATCGCTGCCGCGGTCAAGCAGGCGTTGGATCCGCAAAACCGGTTCCCTTCCCCCGAGGACTAATGCTTCATTCCATCCAAAGTGCGAAGCACGGGCCGCTGGGCGAACCAATGACCCACGCCGTGCAGGCCTGCGTCCATTGCGGCTTCTGCCTCTCGGTCTGCCCGACCTACGCCGAGCTGGGGCAGGAGATGGACAGCCCGCGCGGCCGCATCGTCCTGATGAAGCAGGTCCTGGAAGGCAGCCTGTCGTGGGAAGCAGCCCAACTGCACATTGACCGCTGCCTGGGCTGCCTGGCCTGCGAGCCCGCTTGCCCCAGCGGCGTGTCCTATCGCGACCTCATCAGCCCCTTCCGCGCCCTGGCCGCCTCGAAGTTCAACCGCTCCGCTACGGACAAACTGCGCCGCTGGCTGGCGGGACAGACGATTCCCTATCCCTCACGTTTCCGACTGGCCCTGCACGGGGCGGCGGTGGGCCGCGCCGTGCGACCACTGGTGCCGAGCGCCTTGCAGTCGATGCTCGATCTGGCGCCTCCCTCGGTGCCTCCCGCGCAAACCTGGCCGCATGTGACGCCCGCCCGCGGCGAGCGTCGCGCCCGGGTCGCACTGCTCACCGGCTGCGCCCAGCAAGTGCTCGACCCCGACATCAACACCGCCACCATCGAAGTTCTCGCCCGCAACGGCGTCGAGGTGCTCATCCCGCCCGCGCAGGGCTGTTGCGGCGGTCTGGCCTGGCACGCGGGCGATTGGGCCGCGGCGCAAGGGTTCGCGCGCCGTAACCTCGGTGCGTTCCCGGCCGACGTGGACGCCATTGTCACCAACGCCGCCGGGTGCGGTTCCACCATGCGTGAATACCACCTGGTGCTGCGCGGCACGCCCGACGAGGCCCGCGCCGAAACATTTCGTAAGCGGGTCGTGGACGTAACCGTCTTTCTCACCCGGCTTGGTCTGCGCGAAACGCCAGCCGGCCCGGGCCGTCCGCAACGGATCGCGTATCACGACGCCTGCCATCTCGCCAACGCGCAGAACGTTCGCCGCGAACCGCGCGACCTGCTGCGGGCCATCCCCGGCGTCCAGTTGTGCGAGCTGCCTGACGCCCACCTTTGCTGCGGCAGCGCCGGCTCCTACAACCTCGACCAGCCGCAGATCGCCTCGGCCCTCGGTGCCAAGAAGGCGAAAGCCGTCCTGGCGACCGGCGCGGAAGTCCTCGCCACTGGCAACATCGGTTGCCTGGCCCAGCTCCGCGTACACTTTGCCAGGCTGGGTTCCTCCCTGCCCGTGCGGCACACCATCCAGGTCTTGCGCGACGCTTACAACCCTGACTCACGCTGGCCCTGAGCGTGGTTGCGGCTTGGCCGCCTCCGCCCGCCTCCGCTTGGCCTTGCGCGGGCGAAAGAAACAAGGCATAGTCTTACCGTATGAGTAAGACGGGACTGTTATCACTGACCATCCGGCTGCCGGCGGAGGAACATTCGGCGCTATGCGCCAAGCCGAACCGCAGCGCGTGGGTAAGGAATGCGATTGACGAGAAGCTGCAGCGCGAGGCGGCGCGTGCAGTGAAGCCGCGCACGGCGTTGGGGCGCAAGTTGCTGGCCGCCCGGGCGGAATATTTGGCGAACGGCGGGCGACCCCTTTCCCTGGACGAAGTGCGGCAGGAGGTGGCACGCCGAAGGGGCGAGCGATGAAGCGCACCTATCTCGACAGTTCGGTATTGATCCAGGCCGTGCAAGGTGTGGATGGCGACAAGACCGCCGCGTTGTTGGAAGACCCGGAGCGCGAGTTCGTGGCGGCGACTTTCCTCAAACTTGAGTTACTGCCCCAACCCACCTTCCACAAACGCAAGGCGGAGTTGGAGTTCCTGGAGGGTTACTTCGGAAGGGTCGCTGAGTGGCGCGAGGCGGACGAGGGTCTGGTGGCCGCGGCGCTGAAGGAAGCCGTTGCGGTTCCCTTGACGGCGGTGGACGCGATCCATGTTGCAGCCGCGAAGGCGCTCAAGTGTGATGAATTCATCACCGCCGAGAAGCCGGGAAAGCCGCTGCACAAAGCCCGCAGGCTCAGAGTCTCCTTTCTCCCGACCGTTTAGCCTGGACATTTCAGTGCGCCGTGAAAACGGAGCAGGCTCTCCCCCCACCAACTCCATGCTCCCTTTGTCAGGTGCGATCTTCCTGACCCGAACGCCTACACCAACATCTTCTTGCCCCTCCGCAAGAATCAACATGCCCGGGGAATGCCGAAGCTCGGCAAAGTCCAGCACCACGCAGGGTCGGTCTGCCAAACTCACAATGCCTGCCAATCGGGGAGGAGCAGCCGACCCGGGCGATTCCGCGCACAAGGCCGTAAGCGCAAGGCAAAGCGCCAGAGCGCTGAAGGCAACTGCTTTCATATAACTGAAGCTCTCGCAGCACTTCATTCGCTCATCCTCCTGGTCTTCTCTTCCCCGTTGATAAACTCGTCGTTCAGGATTTGTCTGATCTGTTCGCTGGTGACTTTCGGACCGCCGACGATAACCGGATGCTTCCCTTTGCGACGCACCAATCGCGCCCTCGACGGGCCCCAGGGTTTGGGCCGTTCCAACCGGGTCAGCAGAATCCGGCCATCCCCCTCTGGCTCGACCAAAACCACGTCACCGCGGCCGATGCGGGCTGTTTTCCTCACTCGGGCTGGAATGACCATCTGTCCTCGGCCATAGATGTGTGCTGTCATGCAAAGCCCATATTGTAAGCGGTGCTTACAACCAAGCCTTCCCGCATCCCCCTCCACCACACTTTCTGCCTTCGCGCCGGCATTGTGGCCCGGGGTATGCTGTGAGCAAGCCGTGGCGAAAGTTGTATATAAGGCCGACGCAACGAGGCGCGGGTTCATCAGCGCCATGCTGGCCCCTGTGAACTGCAGGCGGGAGCCTCGATTTGGCGTGCGGGAAACCCTGTTGGTTATGGCCCTGGTCTTCGGAATCTTGGCCTTGATGCGGCTGCTGCTGGCTCGCTAGCCAGGGCGGCAATGACTCACGCCTGGCTCCGGAGCGGCAGTCCCTCTCCCGGATAGCAGTTCCGCGTGTGTCCCGCCGTCTCAAACTGAGCGCGGTTCCGGTTCCCGAAGCCGCAAGTCAGGCACTTGCTCCACCTTTCACCCCCGCATAGAACGCGTCCAGGCTTGCCAGCGGGGCGCCGGCCGGAACGTCGCATCCGGAGGAAAGCACGTAGTTGCGGTAGGCTGCGGTGCGAGACAGCAGGTCCGCAGCGCGGGCCGTTACCTCGGCCGGAGCGAGTTGGCAGAACACGCCCGTGGGATCGAGATTGCCGCACAGCACCACGTCCGAGACGACCTGCCCAAGCGCAGCCGGCAGGTCCATGGGCGAGCCAAAGTGGAAGGTGGTCAAACCGGTTTCCAGAATCGCGGGCAGGTGCAGCTAGCCGCGCGGCGCAGTTGTGCAAAATCAGCGCGAATTCGCCGTCCCCCACTGCCGCGGCGATGCCCTTGACATAGGCGGAGGAGTAAGTGGACACGCCGCGTGGCGACAGGAGCCCCGCCGCCGGCTCGGCCATGATCAAACCATCGGCCCCGGCTTCCTTGAAGGCGCGCGCGTAAGCCGCCAGAAATGCCGCGCATCTTCTCCAGCACCACCGCCATTAACTCCGGCTCCGTCAGCGTCAATTCCAGCGCCTCGCTGACACCCACCAATCGGGCGGCCAGCGAGAACGGTCCGATGCAGCCCGCCAATACCAGTGGCCGCGACGGCAGTTTCTTCAACCGCCTGACGGTCTCCAGATACACCGCGGTGCGCCGGTCTCCGGGTTGCGGCACCGGCAGTTTCCTGGCCTGCTCCAGATCCGTTACCAGCCGTCCCGTGACCGAGGGTATCTCGTTGTCCGAGGCATGCAGCGTGCATCCGAAGGCCTCCGCCTCCGCGCTAAGGTCCATGGCGGACAGCACGAAGGGCGTGCGATATCGCGCATGCAGCGCCGCCACCGCCTCGAACTGGGCCTGCTGGGTTGTTGACCGCCTCCCGCACGGTTGCGCCCGTCAGCGCCAGACCGGGATAGGTCGCAATCGGCAGCGCCAGGCGCGCCTGCGAGTTGAGGACCAGCCGGTTGAAACAGTTGGCCGCCATGTCGGCCGCTCTTACCTCAGCCACGGTGCAGCCTTTTCGCCACTCCAGATTTCTTTCACCGGCTGTCGCTCGCGCACCAGGGCGGCTTGGTTGCCCTTGACCATGACCTCCGCCGCCAGGCCGCGCGTGTTGTAATTCGAAGCCATGACGAAGCCATAGGCTCCCGCGCTCATCAGCGCCAGATAATCCCCCGCTACGGCTTTAGGCAGCGGCCGGTCCTGGCAGAAGAAATCGCCCGACTCGCAGATCGGCCCCACCACGTCGGAACGGACCAGCGCGCCCGGTTTCCGGGTGGCCGGCACGATCTCGTGATAGGCTTCGTAAAAGGCCGGGCGAATCAGGTCGTTCATGGCGGCATCCACGATCAGGAAGTTCTTCTTCCCCGTGCGTTTCACATATTCCACGCGCGTGACCAGGATGCCGGCACTGCCCGAGATGAACCGCCCGGGCTCGAGCAGAATCCGGAGGCCGAGCGGCTTCAGCAAAGGCAGCAGCCGCGCCGCGTATTTCTGCGGCGTGAGCATCCGTCTCCCTTCGGCGGATTGCCACCACGCTGCCGAACCGCTGGCCAGCGCCGGCTGATACACAATGCCCAACCCGCCCCCGAGGCTGAAGAATTCCAGCCCGTGCCGCTCTTTCAGTCGCGTCACCAGCGGCAGCACTTTGCGCACCGCCTGCTCGAACGGGCCGACCGCGGTGATCTGCGAGCCGATGTGCATCTGCAGCCCGCGCAGGCGCAGGTGTCGCAGCTTGCTCGCCCGCGCATAAACGCCTTCGACCTGCTCGAACGCAATGCCGAACTTGTTCTCGTAAGTGCCGGTGGTGATCTTCTTGTGCGTGTGCGCCTCCACGTCCGGGTTCACGCGCACGGCCACCGGAGCAGTCTTCTTCAGGCGCGCCGCCACGCGGTTGATGCGCTCCAGCTCGGGCTCGCTCTCCGCGTTCAAGGTATAAACCCCCTGCCGCAGGGCGAATTCGATTTCGCTCTCTGTCTTGCCCACGCCGGCAAAGGCGCACAGGCGCGGGTCGCCCCCGGCGGCTATCACTCGCTGCAATTCGCCGCCGCTGACAATGTCGAAACCGCTGCCAAGCCGGGCCAGCGCCCGCAGGATGGACTGGTTCGAGTTGGACTTGACCGCAAAGCAGATCAGGTGCTCCACCCCGGCCAGGGCCTCGTCCAGCTCCTGGAAATGCCGCGTCAGCGTTCGCTGCGAATAGACGTAAAGCGGCGTGCCGAAACGCCTCGCGAGCGCTCCGACAGCGACACCTTCGCAGTAAAGTTTGCTGCCGACGTAACGAAAGTCATGCATGGGGCGGGAGTGTAAGCCCGGCGGTCCAAAGTGCAATCGGAGAGTGGGAGGCGTCCGCTCCGCACAGGAGCGCAGCCTGAAGGCTGCAGAAGCCTCCCCAGTGGTACTGCCCTTGAAACAAGCCGAAACCGCCGTTACTTCACACGTTCCTGCAGCCTGAAGGCTGCGCTCTTACGCTACCCGCCGCGCCGCGCCTCACTGGTCGAGCGGCTTCATCGTCAGCGGATCGCGGAGCGGGACATCCCTGAGAGGGCCTCTGACCAACTCCGTCAGTTTCACCGCGTGATCGGGATGGCCGAGCAGGATCTGGTCTTTCTGGCCGACTACGAGGATGACAAGCTTGTCGGGCGTCAGGTGTTTCTTGGCCACACGCAGCACGTCGTCCCGGCTGATCGCCTCCAGGCGCGAGCGGTACGTTCTCCAGTAGTCCGGCTGCCGAGCGTAGCGGCCGGTGAACTCGTCCTGGGCGAACATCGTCGCCACTTGCGCCTTGGTCGCAAAGGCGCGCGGGAACCGGTCTATGAACCCGTGTTTCGAGGTGTTCAACTCGCTCTCGGTGACCGGCGTGGCGGCGATCTTCTTCATCTCATCCAGGACAATCGAGGCCGCGTACGCAACCGTGCGCGACTTGGACTGAAAGCCCGCCGTGAACGTGAGCGGGTAATAGATCCCGCCCTGGAAGATCGAATGGGCGTCATACGCCAGGCCTTCGTCCGACCTTACGCGGTTCATGATGCGCGAGGTGAAGCCGCCGCCGCCGAGAATGTCGTTCATGATCACCACGGCAAAGTAGTCCGGGTTTTCGCGCAAGATGCCCGGGAGCATCATCGCCACGCGCCCCTGGTTCACGTCTTTCTCCACCAGGTAAACACCGGTCGCGGCGAAAGTCGTGTTCGTCGGGATGGACGGCGGTGCCTCGCCCTTGAACGGCCAATCGGCAAACAGCGCTTCCAGCTTCTGCACCATCTGGTCGCGGTCAAAGTCGCCGCTGGCCGCCACGACGAGGTTGGCGGGATGAAACCAATGGTGGTGAAACTTCTCGAGGTCGCCGCGCGTGATCGCCTCCACGGAAGCCGCCGTCGAGTGATCGTTCGCCCAGAACTTCTCGCCGAAGGCCAGGAAGCCCTGCTCGCGCTCCTCGATGGCTGCGGAGTCGTCGTTGCGTTGTTTCATCGCCTGCAGCATCTGCTGTTTGCGCAGCGCGATCTTGTCGTCCTGAAACCGCGGTGCGGTCAGGACCTCACGCAGGATGGCGAGCCCCTCATCCAGGTCTTTCGCGAGCAAGTTCAGGCTCACGCTGCCCTGATTGGCGCTAATGCTGGAGTTGAGTTGAGCGGCCAGGAACGCCAGGCGTTCCTCCAGCGCTTCCGCGGTCTTTGATTTCGTGCCGCCCCGCGCGAGCAGGTAGCCGGTGAGATCAGCCAGGCCCTCTTGGCCCGCCGGTTCAAGGTACGAGCCCGTGTGGACATACACGACGAGGTTGACCAGCGGCAACTCGCGGTCAGGAACGACATAGGCGACCGGGCCGCTCTTCAGGACCAGGCGGAACTTCCCCGGCGCCGGCGGTTCATAGACCAGCGGCGGATAGGTCAGCTTCTCTGGCCGGTTGGGAATGGCCGATTGAGCCAGGGCAGGCGCGGGGCGGAAGGTGGTCAGCAGCGCGGCTGCTATAATAGTGCTGGAAATCCGAAATCCGAAGGCGGAACCCGCCCAACACCGAAGGCGGCTATTCGGGCTTCGGATTTCGGACTTCGGGGTTCGGATTGCCACGAGCGCCTCTTTCATTGCTTCTCCTTGGCTGTCGTCCCGGGCTTGCGCGTGTAAACAGCTACCGCCCGGTTCTCCTTGGTGAAATACTTCTTGGCCACGCGCTGCACGTCGGCGGCGGTCACCGCCTGAACCTTCGGCCCGGCCTCGTTGATCTCGCGCCAGTCCCCGTTGCCGTCGTTGCGAATCAGGTGCATCAGGATCGGGTAGTTGGACGAGAGCCGCCGGTACTCCGCGGCGGCGAAGTTGTTCTTCACCTTCTGCAGCTCCTCCGGCGGCACGGGTTCCTGCTGCAGCTTCTCAATATTCTCGTAAATGCCCTGCTCGACCTCTTCCGGTTTGTGTCCCTCCTTCGCCTCGCCGCCGGCGTTAAAAAAGCCCTCCCACTTCATCGAGGACTGGTAGGCAAATGTTTCCGTGGCCACTTCCTTGCCCAGCACCAGGCCCTTGTACAGCCGCCCCGTCCGTGTGGAGAGAACCTGGCCCAGGATTTCCAGCGCATAGGAGTCGCGATGCCCGAACGGCACCGTGTGCCAAAGAATGTCCACCTGCGGGTTCGCTTCGGCTTCGGCGAACATGCGCTTTTCCGCCGTCTGCTTGACTTCGAGCGTCACGACGTCCGGCGGGTTCTTCGGCCAGCGCGGGATGCGCTCAAAGTATCGCTTCGCCAGCGCCTCCGCCTTGCCCGGCTCGAAGTCGCCCACGAGAATCAGCGTGATGTTCTGCGCCGAGTAGTAGGTCGAGTAGAACTCGTCGGCCTGTGCCTTGGAAATGGCCGGGAGGTCCGAAGGCCAGCCGATGACCGGCCAGGCGTAAGGCGACGACTCCCAGAACATCGCGCCGAACTCCTCCTGAAACTTGCCCAGCGGCGTGGATTCCGTTCGCATCCGCCGCTCCTCGAACACCACGTCGCGCTCGGCGTAGAACTCGCGGAAGACCGGACTCAGAATCCGGTCCGACTCCATCCACATCCACAACTCCAGCTTGTTGGCCGGCACGGTGATGAAATAGGCCGT
Organism: uncultured Verrucomicrobiae bacterium; assembly: GCA_963822005.1. Lineage (GTDB taxonomy): Bacteria > Verrucomicrobiota > Verrucomicrobiia > Limisphaerales > UBA8199 > PALSA-1440. The sequence goes on from CAWGGD010000043.1 coordinate 194,243, forward strand.
CATGTCCTCCGACGTGAACGCGTTCATCCCCGAGCCGCCGGCCCCGCTGTAGATCCGGTCGAACTCGTTCTTGACCAGGACGTCGCGTTGCGCGGCGATCAACTGGTTGAACTCCTTCTCCAGCTCGCGGTAGCGCGGTGTCTTGTTCTCGGGCTTCAGCAAGTCGTCAATTGCTCCCCGGCGATACTCCCCCCGCATCTTCCGCTCCTCCTGGCGCATTTCATCGCGGATGCGCTCCTGCGCGGCGATGATCTCCAGGTCCTTCTTGTAATCCTTTGTGCCGATGGTCGGCGTCCCCTTGAACATCATGTGCTCGAACAGGTGCGCGATGCCGGTGATGCCCAGCCGCTCGTTCGAACTCCCCGCGTGTGCCACCCAGCCGCCGGCCACGGTCGGCTCATCATGCCGCTCCACCAGCAGTAGCCGCATCCCATTTGCGAGGTGCTTTTCGACCACTGGAACTTTCTGGGCCGGCAGTGGCAGCGCCCAGCAAAAAAGTAGCCCCGCGGCAAACCAGTGTTTCCCGCGTCCGATGTATGTCTTGGCCCGCCGGGCCGCTTTAAGGTATCCCATGCTCGTCCGACAAGGTTACGCCAGCCCCGTTCAGTTGCCAAATTGTAATGCAGGCCCCAATTTCTTCTGGTTTTATTGGGCGTAGCACGTATGTTCCACGAGACTTGGCCTCATGAAGATATTCTTAACAAAGGCGCAATTGTCGGCTGTGCTCCTCCTCGTCTCGCTGGCGGGCCACGCCGCCCGCGCGCAGGTGCCCCTTGCCGGTTCCGGAACCGGGATCAACGTCGCGTTCACAAAGCTCTTCGGGGCCGTCACCGCCTTCACCGCCAAAGTCGAGACCCAGGTGATCGACCCCTACCGGCAGGAGCTCGTGCGGATGCCGATGGACTTTGCCGCCCTCGACGGCAAGGTGCGCCTGGAAATCAACCTGGCCCAGATACAAAGCAAAGACTTCCCCGCCGCCACCCTTGCCAAACTCAAGCAATCGGGCCTGGACCGATTGGTCAATGTCTTCCGGCCCGATAAGAAGGCCACCTATATCATTTACCCCGGCGTCCAGAGCTACCAGGAGGTCGTCCTGGTCAAAGGCGAAGCCGAGGCCTTCGAGAAGGGCCTCAAGCTGGAGAAGAACGCGCTCGGCAAGGAAACCATTGACGGCCATCCCTGCGTGAAGAACAAGGTCATCATCAGCAACGGTAAAGCCCCGGTCTTCGAAGCCCTCACCTGGAACGCGACCGACCTCAAAGACTTCCCCCTCAGGATCGAGATGAAGGAGAAGGTCAACACCGTCCGCATGAGCTTCAGCCAGGTCCGCTTCGTTAGGCCCGATGCGAAACAGTTCGAGATCCCGGCCGGCTACGGCCGGATGAAGTGAAGATCCTCAACCTCAACCCGGACACGGACATCGGCGCCACGGCCTGGCTCGTGGATTTGGAAGGGCACCGGCTGCTGATGGACGCCGGCACTCATCCCCGCCTCGAAGGCCGGGACGCCCTGCCGCGTTATGATCTGATCGGGAAGAAAGAGCTGGACGCCATCGCCATCTCCCATTGCCATCACGATCATGTCGGGTCACTGGCCATCGCGCTGCGCTATTCTCCCCAGGCCCATGTCCTCATGACCGAGCTGAGCTACTTCCTGGTCGAACGCGTGCTCCACAATTCCGTCAACGTCATGAAGCGGCAGCGCGAGGAGCTGGGCCTCAAAGAATACCCCCTCTTCAGCCACGACGAGGTGGACGAGCTGGCCCCCCGCATCCAGGGCTTCAAATACAACCGCGAGGTCGATTGGGCCTCCTTTCACAAGACGCGGGCCGGCTTCCTCTCGCCCACCCTGGAATTCTATGATGCCGGCCATACGCTCGGCTCCGCCGGGATCATGGTCCGCGGCCGCAAGGAAACCCTCTTCTATACCGGCGACGTCTGTTTTCATGACCAGACCATTTTAAGGGGCGCGCGCTTCGAAGACGTCAAAGCCGACGTGCTCATCATGGAAACCACCCGCGGCAACCGTCAGCTCCCGCCCGGCTTTTCGCGGGCGAAAGAAATCGAGCGCCTCAGCGAGGCCATCCAACGCGTCCTCCACCGCCGGGGCTCCGTCCTCATTCCCGCCTTCGCTATGGGACGCACCCAGGAAATCCTCGCCCTGCTCGCCATCATGATGCGCGAAGGCAAACTCAAGGCGCAGCCGGTCTATATCGGCGGCCTGGGCCGGGTCTTCACGGAGATCTACGACCTGGAATCGCACCGCGCCCATCGCCAGTACCCCAACCTTCAATTGCGCGACGCGCTGAATCTCGTCGTGCTGGACCAGGGGCAGGTGGAGAAAATGAAGCTCACCGGCGGCCGCCTCTTCGTCGTCACCGCCGGCATGATGAGCGAAAACACGGCCTCGCACAACCTGGCCCTCCGCATGATCGGCGACGAAAAACAGGCCATCTTCTTCGTTGGCTACGCCGACCCCGATACGCCGGGCGGCCGACTCAAAGCCGCCCAGCCGGGTGAGACTTTCATTCTCAGCCCCAGCGCCGGCGAAGTGACCCGCCGTTGCGAAGTGGAGAACTTCGACCTCACCGCTCATGCCAACCGCGATGACCTGCTGGATTTCGTCGGCGCAGTCGAGCCGCGCGTCGTCCTGCTCAGCCACGGCGAGGATGAGTCGTGCCATTGGTTCGCCGAGCAGATCCACGCCCGCCACCCGAAGATCAAGATCCTTCACCCGAAACCGGGGGAAGCAGTGGAAGTTTAGCTTCGGCCTCTACTGCGGGCCGGGCTCCGCCGACTCCAGCGGCAACCGGGGTTGCTTTTCATGCTCAACCTCGCCGGCGGCCCCCGCCCCGTCTCCGCGCAGCCGCACCAGCGCGGGCCGCACCAATCTGCCCTGGAACGTGTAGCCCGTCGCTACGGTTTCACCGACGACCGCGTCGGCAGGCGGCTTGGCCCCTTCCTCGGCTAACTGATGTCGCTGCGCATCGAACGGCTCCCCCTCGCCTGCCGCAAACGGCGTCAGGCCGACGCGCCGTGCCGCATCCCGGCAGGCGTTCTGGAAATTGCCCACATGCTCGATCAACTTCGGCTGGCCGGACCGGCTCGCGCCCTGGTGCAGCGCGTACACATGATCGAGCAGCCGCACCAGCACCTGCAGCCAGTCGCTTTCCGCGCGCCGCAGCTTCTCCACCTCCAGCCGCAGGTTCGCCCGCTCGCTGTCGTTGGCCCGCTTCATGAATTCCGTGAACGCCTGCACTTCCCCCGTCATCCGCTCCGCGATTTCCCGGGCCGCCGCCGCGGTCTTGTCCGCCTGCTCCTGCGCGTCCTGCCACTTGCCGGTCGCGCCGCTGATTTGGGCCGCAATCCCTTCCAGGTTCTTCAGGAGCGACGCCGCCGAGGTCAACTCGCGTGCCTGGGTCGCCTTCACCAGCGCCTCGTATTCGAGCAGGAACGGGGCGACCCCCAGCAGCGCTCCGCCCACGACGCACAGCACCACAAAACACAGCTCCCAGTGCCCCAGCGCAAACTTGCTCTGATAGGTGATGAAATAAGCCGTGCCCAGCAGCAGGGCGTCCCCCACAAAGAACGGCCACTTGGACAGCTTCGGCGCAATCAAATCGCTCATTGCCGCAAGGTGTAGTGCAACCCTCGCCCAACTTCAAGGCTGGGTACGCGGGAGAACACGCACCACGCACCACCTTTCACGTGTCGCGTGTCACGTTTCACGTTTCACGTTTCACTCGTCACGCCCCCCGCGTTTCTGCTCGACTCCCCCCACCCGACCACCCAAACAATTGGGCGTGCGCACCTGCGTCATCTTCAATCCAACGGCCCGCGGCGACAAAGCCAGACGCTTCCGCCGACACTTGGACGCCATCGGACGCGAGAGTGCGCTTAAGTCCACCGCCGCCGCCGGGGATGCGCGCCGGCTCGCCGGCGAGGCGATCCGCGAGGGCTTCGACACCGTGGTCGCCGCCGGCGGCGACGGCACCCTCAACGAAGTCCTCAACGGCTTCGGCGACGTGCCGGATGGATTCGACCGCGCGCGCCTCGGCGTTCTGCCGCTCGGCACGGTCAACGTCTTTGCCCGCGAGCTGGCTATTCCCACAAGACTGGATGCTGCCTGGGCCGCCATTCGCCAGGGGCGCGAAACGCGCATTGACCTGCCCGTCGTGGACTACCAGGTCAACGGCACGCCGCAGCGCCGCTGGTTCGCGCAGTTGGCCGGCGCCGGCCTCGATGCGCGCGCCATCGAACTGGTCCAATGGCAACTGAAGAAGAAGATCGGCCCGCTGGCCTACGTCGTGGCGGGGCTCAAAGCCTTGATCGGCGCCCAGTCCAAGATCACCGCCGCTGGCGGCGGGCATTCCGCGATAGGTGAACTGGTGCTCATCGGCAATGGCCGCCTCTATGGCGGGCAATTCCGCGTCTTTCCGCAAGCCAACCTCTGCGACGGCCTGCTCGAAGTCTGCGTCTTCCCCCGCGTGAACTGGCTGACCCTGCTCCGCTGCGGCCCCAGCCTGTTGCTGCGCGGCACGCTCCCCGCCTCCGTCCCGCAGGTCTTCCAGTCCGAATCGCTCACCCTCTCCAGCCCCACTCCCACCCCGCTGGAGGCCGACGGCGAACTCATCGGCCACCTGCCCGCCACTTTCTCCCTGCACCGTAACCGCCTCCGCGTTATCGTGCCGTGAGCCGCGCGGGCTCGATGGCTTGTTCGAGGGTGTCGGCCTCTCTCAGGCTTTTCCGATGAGCCCTCTTCCATCCGTGGCCCGCCTCGCGGGCCGCGTTTCACGCATCACGCATCACGTTTCACTCCCCCATTCCGTACACCAGCACCTTGAACGTGCCCGGCACTACGCTCGGGCGTCCCTTCTTCCCGCCGGACGGCTGGTCCGACGCTGCCCCGAACTTGGCGCTCCCTAGATAAATCTTATGCGTTCTGGGGTCGAGCGCCATCGTCTTCGCGCGCGGCTCGGTCTTGAGCGTCTGCACCACTGTCAGCTTGTCCGCCGAGTCTTGACGCGCGATGGTCACCGTGCCGTCGCCGCAGGAACAAAACGCAAGCCGTGTGCCGCGGTCAAACTTGGTCGCGTCCACGCCCTGGCCAATAGGCACGTTGGCCACTACTTTAGCAGAAAAATCCGTGTCATCCGTGCAATCCGTGTCTAGATTTACCCCCATGAATCAGGACACCTCTCTTACGCGCCGTGCCTTCCTGGAAAAGGCCGCCACCATTACCGCCATCGGCTTCGCTGCGCCCCATCTCGTCGCCGCGGCCCAGCCGGCCTCGCGCCCGAAGCCCGGCCCGAACAGCCGCATCCACGTCGGCCTGATCGGCTGCGGCGGCATGGGCCGCGCCAACCTCAATGCGTGCGCCAGCCAGTCCGATGTCGTCGTCACTGCCGCCTGTGATCCCTGGCAAGCCCGCCGCGACGCCGTCGTCCAGCAGTTTAAGGATACCTGCAAGGGCTACCGCGACTTCCGCGAAATGCTCCAGCAGGCCGACCTCGACGCCGTCATCATCGCCACCCCGCCCCACTGGCACGCGCTGATCGCCATCACCGCCTGCGAGGCCGGCAAAGACATCTACCTGCAGAAGCCGATGACGCTGCACCTGGCAGAGAGTTTCGCCGTCCGCAATGCAGTCAAGAAGCACAATCGAGTTAGCCAGATCGGCACCCAGATTCATGCCTCCGAAAACTACCGGCGCGTCGTTGAACTCATCCGTTCCGGCAACCTCGGCCCCGTCGCCGCCGCCCGCACCTTCAATGTCATGAACCAGATGCCCGATGGTGTCGGCCACAGCGCGCCGGAGGCGGTTCCTCCCGGCCTGGATTGGGACCTCTGGTGTGGCCCCGCGCGGTTGTGCCCCTTTAACCCCATTCTCGCCAAGAGCTCCTACAACCACTGTTCCTGGATGGATTACAGCGGCGGCTGGACCCCCGGCATGGCCCCCCACATCCTCGACCTCCCCGTCTGGGCCCTCGACCTCGGCTTTCCGCTCCGGACCAGCGCTTCCGGCGGACGCTACTTCCTCAAGGACGATGGCGACGTCTACGACAACCACGAAGTCCTCTGGCAATATCCCAACCTCACGGTGACCTGGATGTCCTCCCTGACCAACAGCTACGGCTTCGACTTCCAGGGCGACCCCGAACCCAAGCGCCGCCTCGGCATCTACTTCCACGGCGCCAACGGCACCATCGCTGCCGATTACGGCACCCTGAAGATTCTACCCGAAGGCGACCGGATGAAGGGCCTCGAAACCCCGCCCAAGTCCATCCCGCCCTCGCCGGGCCACGAACGCGAGTGGCTCGACTGCATCAAATCCCGCCAGCAGCCCTCCTGCAGCGTCTTCTATCACGTGCGCGTGGATGTGCCCATCCTCCTGAGCCTGCTCTCTTTGAGGCTAGGCCGCTCCATCCGCTTCGACCCTGCCACCGAGAGAATCGTCGGCGACACCGAAGCCGCCCGCCTCGCCGTGCCCAAATACCGCGCCCCCTGGAAATTCCCCAAGCAGTATCTGGCTACCTGAGGCAGAACCATCACTCAATAGATCAGCATGCCGCTTTCTGCGAGTTCGAGGGCCACGTCGTTTTGTATTACTGCTGGGGCAACCAAACCGGCATCGAGCACCTGGCAGAGGCCCGCTACGACGGCACGGTCCGGCAGCTTCTACAGGGATTCTTCCCGCCCAAGCCTGCCAACGCGACGGGCCGCTGACTTCCGGATGGACAGCCTCGAACATCCTGCTCCGCGGAAGGACAGTGAGCCTGCCGGTTACCCCCTCTTCCACGCTAAAGGGCACCTTCTTCCCCGGAGCGGGCCGGGGTGATGGGGAACAAACCATCCGCCTGTCCCAGCCGCGACGAGTGGGAACAGGTTCTACATCCGAGAAGTTCCCAGGCTACGAGCTTATCATGCACTTGCCCTTGTCTTGCCCGCCAGAATTCGCTTCATTGGGGCCGATCTTCCGAGAGTTATGACCGGCAAGACCACGATGTCGCGGGGCGCAACGCAGGCGGGCTTTGACAAGACCCAGTGGACTGAAATCCTGGTTGCAGCGGGGCAGCAGGCGACGGGAGCAACGCAGGCCCTGGAGAGTCTGTGCGCAAAATATCGCCCGCCGCTCTACGCCTTCATCCGGGCACAAGGCCGCCAACCAGCCGATGCTGAGGACCTGGTCCAGGGTTTCTTTGTTCACCTCCTCGCCAAAGACCGCCTCACACAGGTAAATCCAAGCAAAGGCAAATTCCGCAGCTTTCTGCTGGCCTGCCTGACGAATTATCTGCGTAACCAATGGGACAAAGAACACGCCCAGAGGCGCGGCAGCGGACAAGCACACCTCCCGATCAAGTCCTCAGACACCGAAACCGGCGACGGGGTGGCGCCTCGCGACTCGAACGACCCCCAACGCGCCTTCGAGCGGGAATGGGCCTCCACCCTCATTCGGGAAGTCCTTGACCAGTTGAGAGCCCGCTACCACGAGTCCGGCAAAGGCGAAATCTTCGAGGCCCTGCAGCCTCTCCTCGCCGGTGAGGGCCAACACGGCCAAGGCAACAAGGCGGCCGCCGCCAAACTGGCCCTGACGGAGAACGCCGTGCGGCAGGCAGTCCACCGCCTGCGCAAGGATTACCGCCAACTGCTCCTGGCCGAGGTCAGCCGGACCGTCGAAAGCCCGTCCGAAGCCGAAGACGAAATCCGTTATCTATTCAGTGTTTTCCAGACGCAGTAGAAGCTCAATCGTGAGGGGCAGGTCGCCGCCCTGCCCCGGCGTAAGCTCGATGGCTGCCTCAACGGGTGAGATGAAACAGCTTCGTGCCTGGCTCAAGCAGCATCAGCCCAAAGCCAGGCAGATTTGAGGGTTGCCTTTTCCAGACAACGGTCTAATGATTCTCATCAACAAGAGGCCAGAGAATGGCTGACAAGCGCACATGTTCTGTTTGCGGCGGGGAATTGACCGGGAACACGCCCGAGGGTTTGTGTGTGGCCTGCTTGCTGAAGGTTGGCTTGGGAGACGGGAAGACCGTTAAGGAATCCACCGCGGGGAGCACCATCGCCCTCGACCTTCCGCCGAACGAGAAGGCTCGGGATCGGGTCGGCCGCTACAAGCTGTTGCAGCAGATCGGCGAAGGGGGGCACGAGGTGGCGTACATGGCTGAGCAGCCCGCCGTGCGGCTCGGAGACTACGAGCTGCTGGAGGAGATCGCGAGGGGCGGAATGGGCATCGTGTACCGGGCACGGCAGGTCAGCTTGGACCGACTGGTGGCGATCAAAATGGTGTTGGCGGGAGCCTTCGCGAGCAAGGAGGAGATAAAGAGATTTCATACGGAGGCTGAAGCGGCCGCCCGGCTGGACCATCCGAACATCGTTCCGATCTACGAGGTGTGCGAGCACGAGGGGAGCCATTTCTTCAGCATGAAGCTCGTCGAGGGAGCCAGCCTGGCCCGGCTCATTCCCCGATTCACGGCGAATCACCGGGCGGCGGCCAAATTGATGTCTGCCATCGCGCGGGCCGTGCACCATGCGCACCAGTCGGGCATCCTGCATCGGGACCTTAAAGCCTTCGAACATTCTGATGGACCGGCAGGGCCAACCGCACCTAACCGACTTCGGTCTGGCCCGACGGGTTGATGGCGGAGGTGATTTGACGATCACCGGCACCGTGCTCGGAACTCCTCACTATATGGCTCCGGAGCAGGCCCTGGGCCAGACCCGCGGATTGACGAAGGCGGTGGATGTATATGCCCTGGGGGTGATCCTCTACCAACTGCTGACTGGACGGCTGCCGTTTGACGGAGATACGCCTTTGAAGGTGATGCGGAGCTTGCTCGAGGATGAACCGCCTAAGCCGCGGGAATTCGGGCGGCCAGTCGACCGTGATTTGGAAACCATCTGTTTGAAATGCCTTGAAAAGGAGCCTGCCCGGCGGTACGCCTCCGCAGAGGCTCTGGCAGACCGGCTTGAGCGATGGCTGCGGCATGAACCGATCCCGGAACGGCCCATCGGCGCGTTCGGGCAATTGAGGAAATGGGTGCAACGCAAACCGGTCATTGCATCGCTAACGGGGACATTGGTTGTGGTCGGTTTATTGAGCCTTGGAGCGGTGTTTTGGCAGTACCGCGTTGCCGTCGGGGCGGTCGTGGTCGAGAAGGCGGCCCGCGCCTCCGCGCAACGCGCGCTGGCACAAATGCGCATTCGCACGGCTGAGGAATACTTTACCGACAACACATCTATTGCGCTGGCTTATCTTGCCTGCGTCTTGCGCGCGGACCCGTCCAATTTTGTGGCCGGCGAGCGCCTGCTCTCGGCGCTCACGCATCACAACTTTGCCCTTCCTTCCACCCCGGCGCTTCGGCATCAAGCTCCGGTGAATACGGTGCGCTTCAGTCCCGACGGTGCCCTTGTGGTCACGGCTTCCGACGACGGAACGGCCCAGGTCTGGAGCACGTCCACCGGCGACCGGCGTGGCCCTGCGCTGCGGCACCAGGGCCCCGTCCTCTCTGCGGAGTTTAGTCCGGACGGCACGCGGGTGCTCACCGCGTCGAAAGATGGCACCGCGCGCCTCTGGAAATTGAACGACGCGGAATCGCCGGTCACCCTGCAGCACTCGAACGTCGTGCATGGCGCCCGATTCAGCGCAAACGGTCGCCTGCTTGCGACGGCGTCGGAGGATGGCACGGCGGTAGTGTGGGACGTGGCTACAGGCCGGGCGAAACACGGGCCTTTCCGTCACAATGGAGGGGTGTTCTTGGCCCAGTTTTCGCCTGAAGCCAATTACCTTTTGACCGCCTCTTACGCGGACAGCACCGCCCGGCTCTGGACCGTAGCAACTGGAGCCGCCCTGACTGAACCTCTCGAGCATGGCAACCGGGTCGTCGCCGCGGACTTCAGTCCGGACAGTCGTCAGTTCGTGACAGCTTCGTGGGACCACGACGCCTGCATTCGTGAAACGAGCACCGGGAACCTGCTCTATCGGATAGGCGGCAGACCCAAAGCACACACCGCTGCGCTGCGGTCGGTCTGCTTCAGCCCGGACGGGCGGTGGTTGCTGACCGCCGCAATGGATGGAAGAGCCAAGGTTTGGGATGCCAAGACAGGGGAGTTCGTCGCCGAGATTACGATGAGGGGCAGCGCGGTTGCGCATGCGCAGTTCAGTCCGGATGCGAAATGGTTCGTCACGGCGTCGGTCCAGGGTTCCGCTCGGGTTTGGGAGACAAGCACTGGGGTTCCGGTTACGGAACCCCTCCCGCACCAGGATGAAGTGCGGTTCGTGAGTTTTGGCCCAAAGGGCGACCGAGTCGCAAGCGCCTCGGCTGACGGCACCGCCCAGGTGTGGGACCTACTCTCGCGTCGCGTGCCAGGGATGTCTTTTTCGCACAACTCCAACGACCAGACCAATCCCGTCAGTGACGCTGCATTTTCCCCGGACGGCCAACGCGTCCTAAGCGCCTCCCGCGACGGCACCGCGCGAATTTGGGACGCCGTGTCAGGCAAGCTGTTGGTTGGCCCACTTGAACACCCGGGTGCTGTAATGTGCGCCCGGTTCAGTTCGGACAGCCAGCTGATAGCCACCGGTTGTGAAGGTCAGGCCCGGGTTTGGGACTCCCACACCGGCCAACGGGTAGGGCCTCCACTCTCTTACCGCGGGGTCGTGCTAACCGTCCAATTCAGCCTCGACAGCCGCGAGTTGCTGACCTCGGGCACGGTGGATTTTGTGAAGGTCTGGGAGATCGGTACCAGCAACGTGCTGCAGGCTCCCTGGACGGAAACTGGGGATAGCGCTTCGGCTGCGTTCAGCCCTGACGAACGCCGGTTCATCGCGGCTTCTGATGGCCTGACGACTCGCATTTACGACTTGCCCTCAGGCCGACCCACCGCGGCCCAGCCCCTGCAACACCGGGAAAAGATCTCAGCAGTTTGCTTTGCGCCAAACGGAAACGCTGTGGCGACGGCCTCCTGGGATGGCACCGCCCGCGTCTGGGACGCCCTGACGGGAGTGTCTCGCACGCTACCGCTGCATCACCAGGGCGCAGTGTTCACGGTGCAATTCAGCCCGGACAGCCGGGCAGCCATCACGGCCTCTTACGATGCCACCGCCCGCATTTGGGACGTCACTTCGGGGCGACCGCTGGCCGATCCGCTGCGCCATCGTGCCCCGGTGCTCTCTGCTGAGTTCAGTACCCGACGGCCTCCGCGCGGCCACTGCGTCGGCCGACCGAACGGCCCGCGTTTGGGACGCCCTCACCGGCTTGGCCGTGACTGAACCGCTCTCCCACTTACAGAAGGTCAACGTGGCGCGGTTCTCACCGGATGGAACGCTGCTCCTAACCGCCTCGGACGATGGTCACAGCGCCGCATTTGGCCAGTGCCCCGGGTGAAGGAACGGGCGCCCGAATGGCTTATTGACATCGCTGAGGCTCTGGCTGGCCAGCGCCTCAACGAGCAAGGACAACTGGAACCGGTGAGCCTGGAAAGGTTGATCGAGGCTAGACGTCGCCCCGTCTCGAATCTGGCTGGGGACCCTTATTCTCGGTGGCGACAGTGGTTCTTCGGGCAAATTCAAAGCCGGATGAGCTTGGCTCCGGCCAGTCGCCTGACTGAGGCGGCAGTCCCACGTCGTTCAGCCGTTAACGCTCGCTTGGCTCAAGAAACTCGTCGGTTCACTACTTGGCTCCGCGCCGGACGGAGTATCCGGCCCGCAAAACAGATAACCCATCAAAAAAGCATGAAATCCCGTCCACTGTCTTCAACCGTTCCAATGGTTTTGGCTATAGCCAGACCTGCGATTCCCGGACTATCGGCAACGGCTAAACGCTATTCGAGTCTGGCTTGGCTTATGGTCTTAATCAGCCTGCAAGGAATTGCGTCCGCTGAAATCGTCGCCGATTCGGTAGCCGATTATGCCATAAGTCAGGGACAGAGCGAATTGGTTCTACGGCTACTGCAGCAACAGTTACTCAGTTAGTGGGTTCACGCCATTTACTGCTATCGCCAATTGTTGCGGCCTCGGTGACTATTGGTGGACCGGCTCCAACGTGTGGACCTCCATGTGGCAGTGGGGCGGGACATCCGAATAGCCTGAACGGTAATCAGGGACACGCACCGCGTGCTGCATGTGGCCGTGCGCCGCTGGGTGAGCCAGGTGGAAGGCCCCGTCACTATTTCCGGAGTCACCTCAAGCTGCGACGCCCCCGGACTCTCCTGCAACGGTGGGTTGATGCTCGCCGAAATCTTCGTCGATGGCGTGGCGGTCCTCGCCAGCCCCGTGCTTTACACCGCCGAGACACCATATTCCGTTAGCGCCTATGTCCGGAGAGGCTCAGCGGTTGATCTGGTCATAGATCCGGCAGGCGATGATGTCAACGACGGCACGATGTTTACCGCCCAAATAGATGGCGTTCCTCAAAGGCCTCCAGCAACTCTGAGACTTTTTGTATCCGGCGGACAAGTGGTTGTCGCGTGGCCCGCCGTCCTTACGAATGATTATGCCTTGGAGCAGACTAGCCTGCTGCCGCCCTCCGGCGGGTGGAACACGGTGACCAATTCTCCGGCACTCATTGACGGCGAAGTCATGTTCACCAACAAGCCTTCCGGTGCCAGCAGGTTCTTCCGCCTCAGGCGGCTGTATTAGTTAGATTCAGCACGCTAACGCGGACTCAACATAGAGGTAGGGCGCACGGCTTCTGTTTGCGCGCCGAGTCGTCCGGCATTGTGTCGCCTGCCACTCGGGCCGCCCGACCGGAGGACTCGCCGCAGGCCCGCCGCCACCGCCCGAAAATACCCCTTCACTAGCCCAAAAGCTTCCATGCCCTGCGACCGCGCCGTTTAACGGTCTCGGAGGAGCGTGGTCTTCTGGTCCGCGCCGAGACCCACCCTTCTTTTCCAGCCCCCCAACGCAGGTCGGCTGGCTGCCGCGTCCATGGGTAACCAAGAGCTGCCCAAACGCCGCGGTCGCATCTGGCTGCCGGCAGGTCCGCCTGCAAGATTCACCCATATTTTCCGTAACACATCGAGAAAACCGCTTTTGGAAGGGGTGAACAGACAACAACCGAAACTAAAGCACGCCTATGAAAACATGCCTTAATTGCGGACAGGAGAACCGAACGAACCGCCTCGTGTGCGCGAAGTGCGCGCCAGGAGCAACCAAGTCAGCCGTGCCGGTGCCGCCATTGAACGGAGCCAACCGGCCCAAAGGGATCGTGCGCTGGCTCCGCAGGGTGATGAACTTCATCCCGGTTCGGGCGGTGAAGAACACCACACCCACACTCGCTTGCCACCAAACCCCTGCAACGACCGGCTCGACGGGAGAGATGGAACAGCTCCGTGCCTGGTTCAGGCAACATCAGCCCAAAACCGGGCGTATTTGAGGTTTGCCTTTTCCAAACAACGGTCTAATGATTCTCATCAACCAGAGGCCTGAGAATGGCTGACAAGCGCACATGTTCTGTTTGCGGCGGGGAATTGCGTGGCAACGCGCCCGAGGGGCTGTGTGTCGCCTGCCTGCTCAAGGCTGGGCTTGCCGGACGGGAAGACAGTTAAGGAATCAGGCCCCGGCGGCACCATCGCCCTTGACCTGCCCGCCGACCGAGAAGGCCGGGGACCGGATTGGCCGTTACAAGCTGCTGCAGCAGATTGGCGAGGGCGGGTGCGGGGTGGTGTATATGGCCGAGCAGCAGGAGCCGGTCAAGCGGCGGGTGGCGCTCAAGGTCATCAAGCTGGGCATGGACACCAAGGAGGTCGTTGGCCGGTTCGAGGCCGAGCGGCAGGCGCTGGCGCTGATGGACCATCCCAACATCGCCAAGGTGCTGGATGCCGGGGCGACCGAGAACGGCCGGCCCTTCTTTGTGATGGAGCTGGTCAAGGGCATTCCCATCACCCGCTACTGCGACGAGAACAAGCTGGATACCCAGCAACGGCTGGAGCTGTTCATCCAGGTCTGCCAGGCCATCCAGCACGCGCATCAAAAGGGCATCATCCACCGCGACATCAAGCCCTCGAACATCCTGGTCGCCGACCACGACGGGGTGGGCGGTGCCCAAGGTCATTGATTTCGGCATCGCCAAAGCCACCGCCGGCCAGACCCTGACCGACAAGACGGTCTTCACCGCTTTCGAGCAGTTCATCGGCACGCCGGCCTACATGAGCCCGGAGCAGGCGAAGATGAGCGGGCTGGACATTGATACCCGCAGCGACATCTACAGCCTGGGCGTCCTGCTCTACGAACTGCTCACCGGGCAGGACGCCGTTCGACGCCAAGCGGCTGGTGGAAGCGGGCTTGGACGAAATCCGCCGCATCATTCGGGAAGAGGACCCGCCCCGCCCTTCGACACGGCTGAGCACCCTCGACGCCGCCGAGCAGACCGCCGTCGCCAATCGCCGCCACTCCGAGCCGCCGAAGCTGCTCGGCCTGGTCCGGGGCGACCTGGACTGGATCGTGATGAAGACGCTGGAGAAGGACCGCAACCGGCGTTACGAGACGGCCAACGGCCTGGCGAGCGGACATCCAGCGGCACCTGAACAACGAGCCGGTCGTCGCCCGCCCGCCGAGCACAGCTCTACCGGCTCCAGAAGACTGGTCCGGCGGAACAAGCTGGCCTTCGCCGCTGGCGCCGCGGTAGCTGCCGCTCTCGTAATTGGGCTGGGCCTCTCAATGTGGCTCTTCCTGAAAGAAAAGGATGCGCGTCGGGAAGCCGAGCGCCAGCGCCAGCAGGCTCGCTTCGACCAAGAGAAGGCCGAGGAGGAAGCGATGCGGGCTGAACGAAACGCGGCTGAGGAAAAAGTACAGCGTGAGCTGGCAGTTCAGGCTTCCCGACGAGCGAAGGAAGCGCTTCTGCCTCCCTGGTAGTCGAAGGGGATCGCTTGGTAAAAGAAGATGCCGCTGCCAAAGCCCTGGCCTACTTCGCCCGCGCCCTGGGGCTCAACCCTGGCAACCGTGTAGCCGCCAGCCGCATCGTCTGGGTGCTGAATCAGCACAGCTTCCCGCTGCCCTTGCTCCAGTGTCCCGACGGTCTTGACGAGCGGCAAAGAGCTGCGGCCTATTCGATAAACTTCGACAACAAGGATTTTGCCGGGAATTGGGCCTTCATTCTAAAGGGGAAATCAATCATTGATGGACGGTCTGGCCGTGAGCTTTCCCGGGTAGAATTCGACGGCCAATTGCGTCGACCTCCGAGCTTTAGCCGGGACGGGGAGAAAATGGCTATCGTAACCAGTTCTAACAAGATCGAAGTTTTCCTCAGTCGAAGCGGAGCCCTTGCGCTGCCGGCCAGGTACGATACTAATGGCCCTTTTGCTATGTTCACGCCAGAGGGTCGGAGTTTAATCACCGGGGGCAATCAGTTTGGGGACGTCGAAGTCTGGGATCTGCTCAGCCAGAGTCATACTGTTAATAGGCTTCCGCATCAAGCGACGGTCTGGGCCATGTCTGTTTCGGTAGATGGCCGCCTGCTGGCGACAGGGGTTCGGAATGGCGAAGCACACTGTGGGACCTCCGCACAAGTTTACCAGCAGGCGAGCCCTGCCCCGGCACGATCGATATTCCCGAAGTTGCCCTCAGTTCGCACGGGGACTTCCTATTCACCAAACATGTGACCCGTTTTGGCAAACGCGAAGAACAGCAGAAGTTCTGGGATGTTAGCCCTGGTCGAGCTATTCCCATCAGGCTGCGGCATTCTTCCGCAGTAAAGTATGCCTGCTTTAGTCCAAGCGGAGAGTTGGTTGCGACGGTTTGCACCAACGGGACGGCAACAATTTGGCGCGCAGGAGATGGCGCTTTGCAAGCGCAACCAGCCGTGCCCGATGACGAGATAAGAAGCATCGCCTTCAGCCCTGATTCTTTGCTGGTCGCTCTCGGGAGTGCCGCTGGACGGGTTGGCCTTTGGGACATTGGGGCCAATCGCCTGTTATGGGCGAAGCCGGTCCATACTAGCGGGATTACCAGGTTGCTGTTTAGTCCCAGCGGCCGCTACCTGTTCAGCGGTGTTGGATACTACCTATCTCCGATGCTAGGGAAGGACTGGGAAGTGAAGGTTTTAGAGCCGCAAACCGGGAGGCTTCTCGGCGAGATGACCAATTCCCAGTATGGTTCGGTGATGTCTCTCGCTGTTAGTCCAGACAGCCGGCGTCTGGCCATCGCCCACCGCAGTTACCGTGCCGAGATATGGGACTTAGAGGAAATGCGAAGGCTGGGGGAACCCTTGCAGGCAAACCAAGGCTGGGTCTGGCACGCCTGTTTTAGTCATAACGGAAGGTGGCTGGCGACCTCCTCGGGTGGCAATGCCACTCAACTCTGGGATGCATCCGTGCCGGCCAACAAACCCTTGCAAGCCTACCCACACGGGTCCGGTGTGCAGTTCGCCGCTTTTAGCTCGGACGATAGATTGCTGTTAACCTGTGCTTACGACCACACAGCACGCGTTTGGGACCGGGAGTCCGGCAAGCCCGTCACGGATCCGCTGCCACAGGCCGGACAATTTGGCAAGAACGGGGCGTTTAGTCCAAGGACCGCGAGGTGCTGACCTTCACCGCCGAAGGCGCTATGGTGTGGGACGTCAAGAGCGGCAGGGCGCTTTGCGACCCCTACCGCCACGAAGGCGGCCTGGTTTGTGCCGCGTTCAGCCCCGATGGCACTCGGATTCTCACCGCTGGCAAGGACGGGACTGCCAAGATCCATGACCTGGCTGGACGTTCCCGAAAACCCCGCCTGATTGGCTGCCGAACCTCGCGGAAGCCGAAGGGGATACCGGCTAACCGACAAAACAGTGGCTGAGTATTTAGATGGCGCGGCGCAGGACATTGCCCACCTTCGCCAGATGTTGGCTGCCGCCGACCTCTCCGCACCATTAGTTAAATGGGGCAGGTGGTATCTAGCCGACCGGAGTACTCGCCTAACCAGTGTGGACTCAAGAATCACCATTCGCGACTATGCAAAGCAACTGGCGAACCAGCAGGGTCTTCCCGCACTTGAAGAAGCGCTCGACTTCGATCCGGCGAATCCTCTCATTTATTCGAAGTTAGCCAGTCTCCTTGCATCAAGCCGGCCGGAAACAGCGAGGCTCTACCAGCAAATTTCAGAGAGCAAACCAATCTCTAACGATCAGGCGTTCGTCGAGAAATACGTTTATGACCGCGGCTATTTCGGCAAGCTGACCAGCGACAACCCCGTCCGGTGGAAAGAAGGCAGCACCAACACTACGGACAAGTATTACTTCGAGGAACTGAAGCGTGACGACCAAGTCATTTTGTTGCGAGATGCGAGCCGGCGGGTGAGCGATCCAAATCCCGCTGGCCGGGGGCGAGTCCAGAATTTCCACGGACGATGGTGCGACGTGGTCCCGGCTGTATGATGTGCGGAAGGAGTGAACATTATTGTGAAACGATATCATTGTGCGAGAACATGGGCAGCAGTAGGCGTCGCCACTCTGGTCCTGGTACCCTCCATATCTGCCATTGGGGGCGATGACAATCAATTGCTCCCGCAGCCCAGCGGGTCTTCTTCCGGGCACTCTTTGTGGCTGGAACAAGGTAACCCGTCGGATTTCGTCAGCCCCGGCAAACCTCTCCCGGGCGCTCCGTTTCCGGGGCCGAGAGGCTTGGAGATCGGATCGGTGACCGGCTACGTGGTCCGAGTCGCCTACATCATCCCCACGAATCGAACGGCACAGGTGGAAGCGTTGGCGAGTCTGCGCCATGCTATGCTCCAATATCAAAGCTGGTATCGGGATCAAATGGACCGCAATGGATTTGGGCCTAAGACGTTCCGGTTTGAAGCGGAGGCGGACGGCAAAACGCCCAAAATCTACACCGTTAAGGTGACGGAAACCGACGCTTATCTCCGCGGCGATTTGTGGGGCAGAACCCTTACTGCCGCTGCCAATGTCGGAGTGCCGCTTTGGACTTCCAAACAGGTATGGTTCCTGATTTCAGAGGCCCACTTGGAAAGCGCGGATGGCTCTATCGTTGGCGGCACTGCACTTGGTGCCAGTTGGGGATCAGGTGACGATCCGGGTGTTGCCATGCTGGGAGGAGACGCCCTGGCGCGTTTCAAACCGAGTTTCCTGACGAATGACCTTGCCTATAACAACCAGTACATCCTCGAAATTGGGCCGTATCCGCTCAAGCAGGATGTTTCATTCCCCTGGTTTGAGGGCACGACCTTCAGTAGCGTCAGTTCCTCGGTCTTAGGCGCCGGGATCCACGAGACCTCCCATGGCTTCGGATTACCGCACGATTTCCGCAACGACCAGAACTTCAAGGGCAACCTGATGGGCAACGGATTGCGCGGTATCCGAGGCGCTCTCTGCCCGACTCGTTACCCCTCGGATTACACCCGCGCCGCCTATGGCTCAGCGCTAATCCTTAACGTGAGCCGCTACTTCAACCCCGGTGGAACCTACACGGACAACACAAAGCCGGCGCTCACCGTCTCCACCACGGGAACCAACAGTCCCGTCAACGGACTCTTGCGGATCAACTTCACGGCCTCGGATTCGAGTGGATTGAGCGCGGCCCTGCTGCAACTCAACGGCGATGCCGTCGGCGAAATGCCGCTGTCGGGAACCAGCGTTTCGCAGACTTTCGCCACGGCCTATTACACGCCCGGCCAGACAAACCAGTTTAGCGTCAGTGTGTGGGACACCCAAGGCAACAAGCAATCCACGGATACCTACATCGTTCCCCGGACCGGGTTTAATCGTGCGCCGCGGCCGTTTATCACGCTTTCGACCCCCACGGCGCTCTTGGGGCAAACTGTAATCCTGGACGCCTCCGCCTCCACTGACCCCGATGGCAGTCTCGCAACCGTTCAAATTGAGTGGGACCTCAACGGCGACAGCGTGTTTGAGACCACCCCGACCACGACCAAAACGCTCACCACGAACTTCACTGCCGCCGGCGACCGCCTGGTTCGCTGTCGTTTGACGGACAGTTCGGGCGCCCAAGCCGTCTCCGCGCCTTTAGCCTTGCAAGTCCTGGCTCCGACGCTCGCAATATCCAAGTCCGGCAGCACAACCCAGGTCGCCTGGAGCACGAATGCTGCTGGCTTTGTCCTGCAGAGCGCCACCAATATCCCCACCTCAAGCTGGCAGGCTGTAACCCAGGCTCTAACGATTGTAAACGGCCAGAACACTCTGACCCTGTCGAATGTTACGGGAAATCAGTTCTTCCAATTGAGGAGGTAGAGCTGGACTTTTTAGGGGACTCGCTCAAGGTCGAACGCGGAATTCGCGCCGCCCAGTCTGAACTGCGCCTCCCCTTGACAGCCCTGCCACCCGAGTCGTTTTCGCACGAAGCTCAGTGCGCGCCCTTTCCCTCTCCACCATCTGCCCCCGTCCGGTGCCAGGCAGGCCGGGCAGCGGTAACGGTCGCTCAAGCCGCCGCTCCTCGCTGCTCGGTTAGTCGATCCCTCAAGATTCTCCCTAACACTTCGCTGACTTCGCTTTTGGAAAGGGTGAACGGACAATAACTGAAACCAAAACAAGTCTATGAAAACATGCCCTAATTGCGGACAGGAAAACCGAACGAACCACCTCGTGCGCGCAGCATGCACACGAAGAGCAATCAAATCAATCGTGCCAGTGCCGCCGCTGAGCCGAGCCAATTGGGCCAACCTCTTCCTGTGGGTAATCGTCGCGCTCGCCGGCGGTGGTCGGCTGGGTGCGAGCGAGGGGCCGAATGAGGGGAAGCCTCCCGGGATCGTCTTCCAGACGCACAGCATCACCAACGAGAAGCCAACCACCATCGAACAACTGGTAACTATCTTCCGGAAAAGCCTCAACTTCGAATCGAGGAGCGTGACCGAAATCGCAGACCTCAACCGCGGCAACGTTTTTGGCAAGGAGGATGTCAATGTCGGTTACAGAGTCGCTTTCCAATTCTACGCCGCCAAGGCCGGCCAGTGGACTTTTGATCTGGCCTACGATGCCGGAGCCGCGTCGTGTGTTCTGGTTGATGATAAGCCGCTCTTTTTCACCGACCAGGACATCTGGGTGGGCTACGACAACCCGATCGCCAAGCCGGTTGTTTTGGAGAAGGGCTGGCACAGTTTTGAGTTCCTTGCGTTGGAGCCCTGCTGCGGCGCGCCGCTGAGGTTTATGTATAGAGCGCCTGGCGAAGGGTCATCCAAGGTGATCTCCCCCTCCACGCTGCAGATATACGGTGCAGCCATCCGCACAACCGGGACCGATGGCACGAGTACGGGAACAACGTTCACGGGTCGAATTCAGGAGAGCGGCGCTGCGACCAACGTCGGCTCCATGCCAAGCTCGCAAAGCAGAGATGCCGGCGGTTCTCAACCCGCCCGTCCAAGCGCACCCACAGGGCTCCGCATCCTGAGCGTTGGGCCCTGACAGGCTGAGCAAGGACCGAGACGCAAACAATCAACCCCTGAGATTATGAACAAGTCCAATAGATGCGCCCTGCCGAGCGCCAGGTTTTCAAATGGTGGCGGGGAAGAGTCCGCCCCTGGCTTTGGCTCGGCCTCCAAGATCTTCCGCGCCCGAACAGGTGCTGTTCTTTGGCGGCTTCTGCTGGCCCTTATGGTCCTCCCGATTGCGCTGTGCGGCATTGCTCTCGTGGGCACCCTGGCAGGACTCGGCTTGACCATCTTTATCGGCGGTGCGCTGGCCGGGTTCGTCCAGACCCTCTACCGGTGGCTGTGCCGAATCGAGGTGACGCCGGAGGGCGTGAAAGCCCGCACACCTTTTGGCGAGTCCGAGTTGTGCTTTGTTGAGGTTGAGCGGTGGTCGGTCGAGCACGGCGATGATCACGGCAAGCCGATCTGGAAATGCAACCCCGTTACGCTCGAAAGCAATCATGCGGTGCATTTCTGCCGTCGTGGGGAGACCCGGATAACCCGAATTCAGGATTGGGAGGTCGCGAACCCGGGGTGGGCCGAGTTTGTCGAAACCGTGAGAAGCAACCTAAGGAGCAAGGAGGCCGAGCCCTGAGTGCGACTGGTTTGATTGACTACTTATGAAAACATGCACCTGCTGCGAAAGGCCTTACCCAGATGACGCGACTGTGTGCGCCATTGAAGGCTACCCGCTCCAGTCTGATTTGTCCACCAGTTCGCCAGGAGGGGCCGCGCCTCCAGGAGGACTGCTATGCTACAAACATTCGGGGAGGGTCAATCCCGCGCCCTCCCGGTTTTCCTGGCTGCTTGCGGAGCCGGGGTGCTGCTGGGAGCCTTATATCAGATACTGCTTAAAGTGGTGGCTATTGTGCAGATCAATTGGCTCCTGGCCTGCTTGTTTGGGTTTGGGGTTGGGCTCCTGGCATTGGCCGCGGCGGCATTCGGTCATTGTCGGAGCAGGATAATCAGCGTCTTAATGGCCCTGTTGATTGCCGGGAGCGCTCTGCTGGCGTCTTACTACACGGGTTACGGGATCGCCCTTTGGAAGATCAAGCAGAAGACGCCCTATTTATCCTACGCCACGTTGCACAAGGGGCTGCCCTTTGGGCAGTGGTTGGCGATGAGGCGGGAGGCGGGTTTCAGCTTTAAGGACTATTCCGGCGGAGCGGGGCCACCCTTCGGAGCAACGCTCATCTGGGTGGTGGAAGCAATGCTGGTCGTTGGCATCCCGGGGTTCTTGCTGTACCGCCTCCGCCACACCCCGTATTGCGAGCCGTGCCGCCGCTGGACCACCGAGCGTGAGGCCGCCCTCCCCTGTGCCAACAGCCAAACGGCGGCAGACCTTCTCCAAAGCGGCGGCGTGGACGCGATCCTCAACATGCGCGGCGATAGCAATCCCACTGGGACCCGCTGGCTTGTTCTGGTTGTGCATCTGTGCCCGGTCTGCCGGGTGTCGGCCCTTCTTTCTTTGGTCTGGCGTCGGGACAAGCATCCCCAGGAAATCGAGGGTTCGGCTCGCCAGGTCCTCGCGAACAACATCATTCTGACCAAGAGACAGCGCGACCTGCTGCTCACGCGCTTGAATGGCTGGGGTGATCCTCTATGGATGCGATCTTGAACAACTACGTTCAGCGCGAGCAAGGTGCGGGCAGGGCTGCATCAAGCTCGCCCTTTCAACCAAGCCGGGTAGGTACGTTTCGCCGAACCGTCCGGGTTTGGGCGGGAGCGGACGTTTCGGCGAAACGTCCCTACCCTGCACACACGCTCCACCTCGAGCTTGATGCAGCCCTGGGGTGCGGGTTCGCTCCTGACAGGAGCCTTGCTTCCAAAGGTCCCATCGTCCAAGGTGAACCCGACAACCCGGAGAGTGGGATATGACTGAGAAACGCACCTGTTCTTCCTGCGGCGCAGAGATACCAAGCGATGCGCCGGCGGGACCGTGTGTCGCTTGCCTGCTCAAGGCTGGCTTGGGGGACGGGAAGACAGTCAAGGAATCGAGCCCCAGAGGCACCATCGCCCTCGACCTTCCGCTGACCGAGAAGGCCGGGGACCGGATTGGCCGTTACAAGCTGTTGCAACAGATTGGCGAGGGCGGGTGCGGGGTGGTGTACATGGCCGAGCAGCAGGAGCCGGTCAAGCGGCGAGTAGCCCTCAAGGTGATCAAGCTGGGGATGGACACCAAGGAGGTCGTTGCCCGGTTCGAGGCCGAGCGGCAGGCGCTGGCGCTGATGGACCACTCCAACATCGCCAAGGTGCTGGATGCCGGCGCCACCGAAAACGGCCGGCCCTACTTTGTAATGGAGCTGGTCAAAGGCATTCCCATCACTCGCTATTGCGACGAGAACAAGTTCGATACCACACAGCGGTTGGATTTGTTCATCCAGGTCTGCCAGGCGATCCAGCACGCGCATCAGAAGGGGATCATTCACCGGGACATCAAGCCGTCGAACATTCTGGTGGCCGACCACGATGGGGTGGGCGTGCCCAAGATCATTGATTTCGGCATCGCCAAAGCCACCGCCGGACAGACCCTGACCGACAAGACGGTCTTCACGGCTTTCGAGCAATTCATCGGCACACCGGCCTACATGAGTCCGGAGCAGGCGAAAATGAGCGGGCTGGACATTGACACCCGCAGCGACATCTACAGCCTGGGCGTGCTGCTCTACGAACTGCTCACCGGGAGGACGCCGTTTGACGCCAAACGGCTAGTGGAAGCCGGTTTCGATGAAATCCGCCGCATCATCAGGGAAGAAGACCCGCCCCGTCCCTCGACAAAGTTGAGCACGCTCGACGCCGCCGAGCAGACGGTGATAGCCACTAGCCGCCACTCCGAACCACCGAAGCTGATACACTTGGTCCGAGGCGACCTCGATTGGATCGTGATGAAGACGCTGGAGAAGGACCGCAACCGGCGTTACGAGACGGCCAATGGTTTGGCGATGGACATTGAGCGGCACCTGAACAACGAGCCAGTGGTGGCCCGTCCCCCCAGCCAACTCTATAGGTTCCAAAAGCTGGTTCGGCGGAACAAGTTGGCCTTTTCTGCTGCGGCAGTCATTGTGGGGGTGCTGGCGCTGGCCGTCGTGATAAGTGCCTCGCTGGCGGTCCGGGCCATGCGGGCCGAGCTTGAACAGAGCCGCTTGCACGGGGAGGCCGAGAAAGCGCGAGCCAGCGAGGCGAGCCAGCGCGGCAAAGCGGAGCGGGCTTTTGCTCAGTCCCGGGAAGCCCTGGTCCAGACCAAAGACACCGTGGCCCGCCTGGCAATCGAAAAAGCCGAAAACCTCTTCAGCGCTAGGAAAACCTCCGCAGCCCTGGCCTGCCTGGCCAAAGTGCTGAAAGAAAATCCCAGCAACAAAGTCGCTGCGGAACGAATTGTCTCGGCTTTGACTTGCCGCAATTTTGCTCTGCCCCAGTTTGAATCTTACACCAATAGTTGGTCCGTTCATAAGCTGAGGTTTAGTAGGGATGGGCTGCGCCTTCTTCAGCCATTGGGAAAGCCTGAAACAGGCGCTGCTCGAATCATTGACAGTCAAACCGGCCGCCCAATAAGCCCGGTCCTTTCCAACCAGACGCAAGTCCTTGCCTCTGATTTCAGCTCGAACGGTCAGTGGCTCGCCATTGGCGGCTATGGTTCCGTCCATCTGTGGAACGTTCAAAGCGGAGAATTAGTGACAGAACTCAAAGGACATTCGAGCTGGATTTGTTCGGTCCGGTTCTCAGAAGACAGCCGGCGCCTCGTCACGGCCGCTCAGAATCCAGATAACACCGCCCGAATCTGGGATCTGCCAGCCGGGGCGGCCAAAGTGCTTCAACATACAGGAGCCGTTGAGCACGCAGAGTTCAGCCGCGACGGCAAACAGGTTGTTACGGCGTCGAGCGACGGCACGGCGCGCATTTGGGATTCCGCTAGCGGCGTAGCGGTTGTAACACCTTTGCGCCATGCGGGCGCTGTTTACCTCGCGCGATTCAGTCCCGATGGCAGGCAGGTCGTGACGGCTTCGGAGGACGGCACGGCCCGAATCTGGGATGCTCAATCCGGCAACTTAATCGCATCCCTTGCGCATATAAACAAGGTTTGGGCCGTTGGCTTCAGCCCAGCCGGAGACAAGCTGCTGACAGCCTCGATGTACCGAACGGCCCGCATCTGGGACGTTCGGACCGGCAAACCTCTGGGGGAGGGTTTGTCTCACGTCAATGAGGTTACCACTGCGGAGTTCAGTCCCAACGGACAACTTGCCGCCACCGCCTCCCTGGACTGCACGGTTGTAGTGTGGGACCTGATCACCCGCCAACCTCTGATGGAGCCGTTGCGCCATTCCGGATTCGCGCGCGATGTGGCTTTTAATCCGGACGGAAGCAGGCTTTTGACCTGGGTGATCCCGTTGCCGTCGGGATCTGGGACATCCGAACCGGATCAGCTTTACCGCTGCGGTTCAGCCTGGAGACCGGAGTCAATTTCATCCCGTGGGAGGCTGGGGCGAAGTGTTCCCAATTTGATCCGCTCGGGGAAGAAGTGGCGGTGTTGGTAGACGATTCCGCCGTCCGGCTTTACAAGACGCGGACCGGACGCCTGCTGTCAAAAGGTTTTCAACATGGGATGCGTGTGCTCTCGGCCCAATTCAGCCCGGATGGACGGCGGTTGATCACAGGCTCCATGGATAAGACGGCGCGGATTTGGGATGTCGCGACCGGAGAGCCGCTCACGGAACCGCTAGCTCATGACAAAATCGTTAAACATGCGGAATTTAGTCCCGATGGCAAAACAGTACTTACGGCATCATACGATGGCAGCGCGCGTCTGTGGGACTCCCAGAGCGGAAAAGCCTTAGGCGCCCCGCTCCAACATAGTGACAAGGTCATCTCAGCACACTTCAGCCCGGATGGGTCCAGAGTGGTCACTGCCTCATTCGATCAGACCGCCCGGGTTTGGAATGCGAAAAGCGGTCAGCCAACGGGCAAACCCTTGTTACACGGATGGTGGGTGTGGAGCGCGTGCTTCAGCCCGGATGGCCGGCGAGTCGCCACCATTTCCCAGGACAGAACGGCAAGGGTCTGGGATGCAGACTCCGGCGCTCCAGTGACACCTCCTCTGGTCCACGAAAATCTTCCCACCGCCGTGCAATTCAGTCCCGATGGCAAGTATATTATCACCGCTGCCAATGACGAGGCAGCCCGCATTTGGGACGCAAGCACGGGAAATCTGGTCACTGAACCATTGCGACACGCTGGAAGAATCACCTCAGCCCAGTTCAGCCCCGATGGACAGAGGGTGCTGACTGGATCACTGGATGGGACGGCTCGCCTTTGGGATAGCCACATTGGATTGCCGTTGAGCGAGCCCCTGCGCCACGGAAGCAAGGTGCTGACGGCCCAGTTCACCCCCGATGGGAAGAAGGTCCTCACCGTTTCATCTGACGGCTCCATGAAGATCTGGGAGGCTCGCAGTTTCCCCACCCCTGCGCCCGACTGGCTCGCGCCCCTGGCCGAGGCCGTCGGCGGTCAAAGGTTGGACGACCACGGCATGACTGTCACCGTTGCTTTCGGCGAAATAGTCGAGTGGAAGAAGAAGATTATGGCCAGGCCGGGCCACGATTCTTATGCAGCGTGGGCACAATGGTTTTTCGCCGATCGCGGCAGGCGCAAGACTGCTCCATTCTCTGAAATCCCTGTTTCCGACTACATCGACAGCCTAGTCCAGGAGAACACCTTTGCCAGCCTGCAAGAGGCCCTGTGGTTGTCTCCGACCAACGGCCTAGCGCTGGCCCGCTACGCCAAGGCGCTGGCGAACGAGGGAACGAATACAACGGCGGCCGAAGTGGACTTTTTGACCCGATGCGCTCTGCAATTCGCGCCGGGCTCCGCAGAGGTGGTGGCGATCCGTGAAAATCTGGGTGGGACAAATATTCTCACGAACCCCGCGCTGGCAGGGCTCTCTCTCCGCGGGAGCTCGGATTCGAAGCCCGGGGCAAATGTCATCAACAAGGCCGCAGTGTCCCTGAAGCCTATCCTGCTGAATCCAAGCGAAATCCCCTTTCGTCTCCCGCCCCGCAATCCAACGGCCGCGCCGGCTTTGATTGACCTTTCTGCTTTCTACAACGCTGATCCGGCCACCGGTTGGACTGATGGTGATCCGAAGAACGCGCTCGGGACTATTCCACGCGGCGTGCAGGCGTTTCGGGAACATTCAGTTTGACGTGCGTGGAATTGTCCAGTTGTGCTGCGCCAAGTCCGTGTCGCAGCCATTTCCCAAAGAAGTCACCGGCATACGCCTTGGACAGCGTTGCAAGAAGGTTCATTTTCTCCATGCCGCCTGCATGTCATTTGGAACAACTAACGGAACCGAGATTGGCCGATTCCTGTTTCATGCAGCCGGACTGGCGGCGATGGGAATGCCAATTCGTTTTGGGTTCGATGTGCGAGACTGGCAGGCTCACCCGAAGCAGCAGCCTGTCGGCCCG
>CAWGGD010000044.1:0-85513 GCA_963822005.1 uncultured Verrucomicrobiae bacterium
TTGACGTGAGCCGTTCCTGCTAACCCCCACTGCCCTCGCTGTCACCGAAAACATCCACATTACCCCGAAAATGCCCTGTGGTGGTATCAGGAAGATTCCCGGCATCTTCAGA
The DNA here is from genome assembly GCA_963822005.1 of uncultured Verrucomicrobiae bacterium. Lineage (GTDB taxonomy): Bacteria > Verrucomicrobiota > Verrucomicrobiia > Limisphaerales > UBA8199 > PALSA-1440. The sequence continues at coordinate 113 of CAWGGD010000044.1, forward strand.
ATCCGCACGCCGGGTCCAGGAGGTGTGAGCCGCCTCTTCGGCTCTTCGAAGCGTGTACAAGGGGTGTACACCGGATGCACAAGGGCGGCACAACCCTCTGAAGCGTGGGCATCCGTTGAGCATCCGGTGTACACCCCTTGTACACGGCGGTTGGATGGCCCTGGCAAGGCTCAGAATGCTGGAGATGCCGGGGGCGTGCGCTGGGCGCACCTGCCCGCCCGATCCGTCTGCCGCCAACGGCTAGGTGGATGAAACGGGCTGGATGAGCCAGGTGAGTTCGGCGGGCTGCCAAAGAGAGCCGGGTGGCACGACCGTCTGAGCCCTTCCCGGGCCAGGCCAGTCCATCGTCTACTTCCACGCCCGGCCAGCCAAAACCGGCCCAACTCAATTCTTCGCAGCCCCCAAAACCATGCTCACAGATCAGGAGGTGTGAGGATGCTGGTGAGGGCCTGGTCCGCGCGCCGTTGAAGGCACCTGCTATCGGACGGCCGAGCTGCACCGGCGGCAGCAGCCTACTCCGGGTCCCACAGCCACCTGGGGTCGTATCTGCCGTTGCCTCCGAGCGCGGGAATACCCGTCGCCGTCGCACCGGACGGGTCTTTGCCGGGGAAGTATTGAAAACCAAAGGTGCTGACCCGCGCGGCGGCGGCATGGCCGTCGGCAAACGCGCCGATGCAGCGCTTGGGATGGCGGTTGAAGGCGCGCTGCGGATCCGAGGTCCAATACCCGCCGGACAAGTCATTCAAGGGCGTGCGAAAATAGAGCTGCTGCATGTTCAGTTGCTCCACCCATAAGTCCGGGTTGCTTTGCGTGGGATTCGTAATGAGGCCCGCATCGGCCAGCACGAGCGTGTCCACCGGTTGTTTGATGCGCGAGATCTTCATCGGGTCAACCAGCCAACGACCGATGTCCGGATGATTCATGGCGATCCCGAAGCCGCTGCGCACGGAAGGGCAGGCCAGGAGGTTGGTTGTGTTCTGATACGGTCGCAGCAAGTCCGGCCACCAGGTGCAGAGGGAGTTGGGGAAGAACGATCCAGCCGGCGCGGGGACCCGGTCGGCCAGCATGACGATTTGCTCCCGGTTATCATCCTCGTACAACCTCATGCTCAGGCTGGTCTGTCTCATGTTGTTGAGGCACTGGACCATCTTCGCCTTCTCTTTGGCTTTGGCGAGGGCAGGCAACAACAACGCCGCCAATATCGCAATGATGGCGATGACCACCAGCAGCTCAATCAATGTAAACGCGCACGGTTTTTCACATCGCGCCTTCATAATGTTTCCCTGGCAACACGCTACTTCATCTGGCTCAGACCGACAAGGCTTATGGCGGAGGGCTGACCCCAAGCCGCGGGAAAGGCAGTCTATCGCGCGACGTGTCTTGTTTGCGTCCAGGCATCGTGCCACTTGCGCAGGATGCCGACGAAAGCCTGGTCCGCGCGCCGGTTGAAGACGCCCACCACCGAATGGCCGAGCCGCACCGGCAGCCACAGCGCCCAGAGGAACAACGCCACGCTCAGGCCGCGATTGAACCACCCGTCGAGCCGCAACTGGCCTTTCCAGACCCACATCGGGTCCTTGTCGAAAGGGCCGAAGTAGAAGACAGGCCAGAGGTCTTCTGGTGCCGGTCCGCGCGAGCCGACGAAGTCGCACAGCAGATGCAGATGGAAGACGAGCAGGCGCGAGCAGCAACACGCGCCAGCGTTGGCGGGCGAAGCAGGCCAACAAGACCGCGATCAGGATTCCGCCCAGCGCGCCGTGCAGGAGGTAGTGGTGGTAGCGCGCGTAAAGTTGAGTTTGCCTGCCGTCTGACAAGCCGGAGGCGATGTCCGCGATCAGGCCGAGGCCATCGGCGTCCGGCAGAATCCCCGCCAGGGTGACGAGGCGGCAATCGCGCGCGTTATCGGTGGTCTTGGCGGCGATGATCCAACTGCCCAGGAGATGGGTTGCGGGGGACAAGGGCGCTGCGCGGGGTTGAGAGTTGAGGGTTGAGGGGGACGGCCTTGCGCTAGCAGCCTTGCCCCACTTTAGGCGAGCTTTTCCCAGAGGGTGATCTGGGGCGGTTCGGCGACCAGTTGTCCCAGCCGGGCCAGCACCGCCTGCAAATCGGGCTTTTGGAGGTGCTGATCCAGGTGCGTTTTGCTGGTCCAGTTTTCGTGGAACAGGAACAGCGCGGGGTTATCCAGCGCCTGGTGCAGGTCGTAGTTGAGGCACCCGGCGTCCTTGCGGCTCGGGGCCACCAGTGCCAGCAGTTCCTGTCGAACCTGGGTTTCCTTGCCCGGTTTTGCTTTGATCTGTGCGACAACAGTGAGCGGTTTGGCGTTCATGGGGGCAGATCATCACGCCAGCAGACCCCGACTGGCAATGAGGATTTCAAACTCGTCGGCGCCGACTGACGGGCGTGTTGCCCAACCCGGTCGGGGGTAGGGCGCGGTGTCCCCACCGCGCCGCGAGCGTCCGAAGGTGCTTGAAACGTGCGGAAGTGGACGACCTCCGGCGGCGCGGTGGGGACACCGCGCCCCACCTTCAAGCTCGCGGGGGATTTGGGCAACACGCCCTGACGTCGGCGACTACGAGTTCGAGCCTATTGCTTGCTTGCGGCGTTGCGGGGTCTTTCCACGCGCCACCAGAAGATCAGGGGAATGATCCAGGCCAGGTTGATCCAGAAGAGGTTGCGCATGACCACGTGGGCCCCGCGGAAGAAGCGTGTATCGCGGGCAAACGCCCGGGCGTCGGCGTCGTTGAAATGTGCGGCGTAGGCGACGGCGCCGAGGGCAGACTCATGGGCCAGCGCGAAACTGACGAGGGAGGCTTTCCAGGCGATGATGAAGGTTTCCCGGGCCAGATCCTCACTCTGCCCGAGGCTGCCGGTGGCGCTATAGGCCAGCGAGCAGATCAGCGACTGGTAGCGGCCAACGATCTGGCCGAACGCCTCACAGTCGCCGGCCAGGGTGTCTGCCACCAACTCCGCATCGTTGAATGCCGTCGCTGCCATCATGCTGGTTGTGATCATATCACCCCATACGTCGTCAGTGAGAGTGAAAAGGTGACAGGAATAATCCGCACCCGCCGCCGGCAAGAGTGACGGGCAGATTCGCAAGGACTCGGCCCAGGGGCAACGGCGCCTGGGTCCGGGTTTAGGACTTTACTGAGCGGCCTTGCACAAACGGTAGAAGGCGGCGGAGTTTGTTGTGTGCACGACAACGCTGTTCAGCCCGTTGCTGACAGTGGGTGACTCCGGAACAGCCACCCAAACGCCGCTGGGACCTAAAGCGACCGTGCTCTCCAATTGGAAGCCCGTTGAAGGCGCGGGCCAGTAGAGATTCAGGCGCCCCGGTACTACTGGGGAGATCCTAAGTTTCTTCATCGCCGGAGTTCCGGCCACTTTCAAGGGGAGGGAATAGGCCTTGGGCTGAGCGACGATGAAGAGGGTCTTCCAATCCGCTCCGCCGAAGCAAAGATTGGCGACCGTGTTGGTGATAATGATCCTCCCAGCCAGGCGCCCATCGGGCAGGAAAATGTGAACCCCATTGGCTGAGCTGGAGTAGAGCCGGCCATCCACATCGCAGCGAATGCCGTCGGGCACGCCATTGGTAATGGTGACGAAAAGGCGGCCGTTAGCGAGGGTGTTGTCCGGCAGGACATCGAAAACGCGGATGTGGTGTCTTGAGGTATCGGAGTCGGCGACATAGAGCAGCGATTCATCGGGCGAAAAGCAGAGGCCATTGGGGTTCGTGAAATCGGTCACGACGGTGGTGACCGTGCCGTTACCGTTCGTCGGATTGAACCGGTACACGTAGCGGCCCGGCTGAGTCTGGCCGGAGCCATAATTGGGGTCGGTGAACCAGACGGTGCCGTCGGACTTGGCCACCGCATCATTGGGCGAGTTAAACGTCTTCGTGTTGTAACGGTCCACCAGGGTAGTGATGATGCCGTTGGTGTCGGTCAACACGATGCGACGCGTGTCCGTTTCGCACGTGATCAGCCGTTCGGTCAGGTCCAGGGTGTTGCCGTTGGCGTTGTTGCTGGGGTTGCGATAGATCGTGACTCCGTTCGTCGGCGACCATTTATACATCCGCTTGTTGGTCTGATCGCTGAAGACGAGGTAACCCCCTTGTTGCGGCATCCATACCGGCCCCTCGATCCACCCATACCCGCTGCCGAGCACGGTCAGGGTCTGGTTCGTATCAACGATCTTGTTGAACTCCGAGGCAATGCGGACATCGAACACGCTGGCGGCCTGGACGGTGAAATGGAGGATGCCGAGCCAGGCCCATAAGCCCGTGCATAAATGCTCTGTCTTCATCTGCTTCAATCCGGAGTGCTGACACGATAGAAGCGAATCGGCGCGCCGCCAGCGCCCAAGTCTGTCACCCGGACCTGGTTGGTGGTGGCGACGAGGTTGGTCAGCGCGGTCCAGCCTTCGAGGTCAGGTGAAAACTCCACGCTGAGGAACGGGCTGTATGCGGGGTTCTGGATCGAGAACTCGCCGGCCGTGGGCGTGGTGCTGAGGGTGAGCTCAACGGGGGCAGCCTGTGGGTTCCAGAACCGCCCGACCGTTCCATCTTCACGCCCGAAGATGAAGAAGCTCCCGTTGGGCGAGAAGGCGAGAGCGTTGATCCGGAAGGTCTCATGGGTATAGCTCCAACAAGGCTGCCAGTTTGAGGTTTGCCAGAACTGGATGCGGTCCGTGCCGCAGGCCGCCAGCAGCGCGCCGCTCGGATAGAAAGCGACCGAGCGCGCGCCCCGGGACAGATTCGTCAGCGAACAAGCCAGGGCTCCGCCAGTGGTCTGCCACACTTTGACCAGGTTGTCCTTGTGTCCGGCCGAGGCCAGCAAGCCGCCCGTCGCATTGAAAGCCAGCGAGCGCACCCCGCCGACATGGCCACTGAGAAGCATCGGGATGCCGTTGCTCACGTTCCACAGTTTCACGCTGCCGTCGTTGAACTGGCCGCCGGAGGCCAGGACGGCGCCGTTTGGCGAGAAGGCCAGCAGCCCGGTGCCATTGGTGTGACCGGCGAGGGTCTGAATCAGCGAGCCATCGGCGAGATTCCAGAGCTTGATCACTTGCTCGTCGCGATCGCCTGCCGAGGCCAGGGTCCTTGAGTCTGGAGAAATTGCCAGCGCAGTGACCCCGTTGGTCGCGGCGGGGATGGCGCGCAGCATCACGCCGTCCGAACAGCGCCAGATCCGGACCTGGTTATCCAGGCAGCCGCCGCCGGAGGCGAGCACGGTGGCATCGGGCGAAAACGTCATGGCGCTCACTTGATTCGTATGCCCAGCCAGGGAATATACCGGCGCACCGGTTCCGGCGGTCCACAATCTAATCGTGCCATCCTGACTGGCCGACGCGACCCGCGAGCCGTTGGGGGCGTAGCTGACGCGGGTGACCACCCCGGCATGGCCCGTTAAGGGTCTCTGGGGCGCACCATTCGTCGGCTGCCAAATCCTGGCCTGATGATCGGCCCCGCCGGAAACCAAGCTGTTGCCGTCGGGAACACAGGCAACCGATAGCACTGCGCCAACGTGCCCGATCCAACTGTTCACCGCGTTCCAGTTGGACACCGCAGTCCAGGTCCTGAGCACGCCCTGCTTGTCGCCGGAAAAAAGCGCCTGCCCATCGGGGGCAAAAGCCAAGCAGGTCACCCATTCCGTCGCGTTCGTCAGGGTTCTATCCAGCCCCCAATCGGAGGTCCGCCAGAAGCGAATGCCCCGATCCATCCCCGCCGAGGCCAGCACCGTCCCTGCCGGCGAAAAGGCCAAAGCCGTAATGTTGGAAGGAGCGTAATTCGTGTTGACCGCAGCCCAATCCGAGGTGCGCAGAAGAACAAGCGCCTTGTCATCACCGCCCAGCGCCACCGTGGAGCCGCTGGGAGAGCAGGCCACACTCAGAACCGCGCCGCGATGTTTGACCCAATTGGTCAGGAGCGTGCCGTTCGAGACGCGCCACACGCGAGTGAACCAGTCAGCGCTCCCGGCAACCAGGTGCTGGCCATCGGGAGAAAAAGCCAGGGAGCAGACCTTGCCGCTCAGGTTGGTATAGGCGCGGCCAATCTCGGTATTCGTCCAGACCACGCTCATCGTGCGAGCCAGCGTGCCATTGGTCAGATTCCAGAGCTTGATCGAGCCATCGTAGCACCCGGCTGCCAGCACGCTGCCGGTTGGCGAAAACGCCAGCGCGGTCGTTTGAAAGGCGCCGTCGGCCAGCGTCCGCGCCAGCGCGCCGTCGCTTGCCCGCCACAATTTGACGGTGGCATCTTCGCTGCCGGAGGCGATCCACGCGCCGTCGGGCGAGACGGCTACGGTGGTGACTCCCCCGCCTTGCCCGGCCTGGAGCCAGGCGGGAGCATCCAGCGGTTCGTGGGCCTGAACGGCGAACCAGGCCATCGCCAGGATACAGGCTGGCATTACTGTGAGCCGGCGCACCGCCATCGCTGGGCCTGGTTTCATAACGCGCCGCTGGAACTGAAGGTGGTCCGTCATGGCCCCGAGTCTCACGAGGTTCGCGGTGTCGGCCGCAGTTTGGTGCCCAAGTACGGAGCAATGCTGTCGTGGAGCCGGTAAGCGCGCTGGTGGGCGGCGATAGACTCTCCCAGCACCTCGATTTTGCCCAAATCATACTGGCCCAAACCGGTTTGATAACAGTAGTTAAGATAGGCCAGGTAGGCTGGGTTGATGCCCATCAGTTCGACGCACACGCGATCCGCCGCCAGCCAGTCAGTCCCCACGACGGCGACGCGGTGGTTGACGGCGGCTCCCCAGCAGGGCCCATTGCCTTCCATGCTTTGGTAACCGTCAATGACCGCCAGGTCCGGCGCCAGGGACGGGGCCAGGCGGTGCACATTGTCGTTGAGATCCTGCGCCGTGTTCCAACTGTTGTTGTGCATGAGGTTCTTGTCGGTGGCGCAATTGGCAATGTTCCGGTATTTGCCCGGGTCAACGATCGGCGCGCCCATCACGATGTTCTTCAGCGAAAGGGTGGCGACCAAGTAATTGTGCGTCTTGATCTTTGCGGCGGAGATGACGTAGTAATCGGGGCTAAGCATCACCCGGGAAATGCGGATATTCTGCTGATAGCTCCCACCCCACACCGTCATCGTCTCTGACCCCTCGGTGCTCAAGTCCACATAGCGCACCGGGTACTTGCGGCTCAGCTCGAAGTAACCGCAGTTGTCAAAAGCCACCATCGTCGGGTCCGTCGCGCAGGTTTCGCCGATGATTACGTCGGTTTTACCGATGGATTGCAGAAATTCGAGGATCGCCTCCAGGCTTTCCACCGGCGTGTCCGACAGCAGCACATCGCCATGACCGTTGTTCGGCGTGCCGATGACATTGTTTGGCTTGAGGAGGACGGTTCGATTGCCAATGCCCGCAGCGATCTGTTTCTTGAACCGCTGCAGGCCTTGAAAGATGATGTCCGCGTGGTCGTTGCCGGCGGTCAGTGACACCTGACTCGTGGTGGTCACAGGGTCTGCCAGCGCGGAGGTTGTGATCGGGAGATAACGCGTTACCCACGCTGCTCCTGTGGCCCAGGCCGCCCCTTTCAGGAATTGCCGGCGGTTGGTTCTCATCGGCTCTTGCATATCTCGATTATTAACACCGCGGCATGAATGAGAATGGGTTTCGAGGCTCGCTCATTCCGGCCCCATCCTGCCAGACGGGGATAAGGGTGTCAAAATCTATTGGGATGGTGCGCGCTGCAGGACTTGAACCTGCGACCCCTTCCGTGTGAAGGAAGTGCTCTTCCACTGAGCTAAGCGCGCTACCCCCGGCGACCAACCGTCCGCGCAGGTGTCGTTGGCGGTCAGCCAGCAGATTTCGTGCGGGTCAACTTCGCTATGGCCAGAGGATTTGGCAAGGGAAACAACAGAAATCCAACGTGCTTGCGGATTTGGACGCCAGCACCTACAGTAAGCGGGGCTAGAACCTCGAAACTGATGAAAGCTGCGTATATCAACCAAACCGGCACACCGGATGTGATCACCTACGGCGATCTGCCTGCGCCGAAACCGACCCGGCGGCAGTGCCTCATTAAGGTCGCCGCCGTGGATGTGAACCCGATTGATGTTTACATCCGGAGCGGGGCGATCCCGGCCAAGCTCTCGTTTCCCTTTATTCTCGGGCGTGATCTGGCCGGAACGGTGGTCGAAGCCGGCGCCGGTGTCAAAGGCTTCAAGGTGGGCGACCGGGTTTGGGCCACGAACCAGGGAACGGACGGGCGGACGGGCACGTTCGCCGAATTCGCCGCCGTGGACCACCGCTGGCTGCACCCGGTTCCCGAGGGCATCAGCGATGAGGATATCGTGGCGCTGTCTTTGGTGGGCGTTACGGCCCAGCTTGGCCTGGCGCGGAGCGCCAACCTGAAGGCGGGAGAAATTCTGTTCGTCAACGGCGGCACTGGCGGCGTCGGCTCGTGCGTGGTGCAGATGGCCAAGATCCTCGGCGCGCGTGTGATCGCCACGGCTAGCAGCGACCAGAAGGTCGCGGCCTGCCGGGACCTCGGCGCCGACCTGGCGATCAATTACAAGACGCAGGATGTGGCTGCGGCCATCAAGGAGTTTGCGCCCGAGGGTGTCAACGTCTGGTGGGAGACGCTGCGCGAGCCGGATTTCGACCGGGCAATCGCTTTGCTCACCCTGCGGGGCCGGATGATCGTCATGGCGGGACGGGACGCGCGGCCGTCATTCCCGGTGGGGCCTTTCTACGTGAAGGACTGCTCGCTGCATGGGTTTGCGATGTTCAATGCGAGCGCGCGCGAGCAGCGCGCCGCCGCCAATGCCCTCAACCGCTGGGTGGCCGAGGGCAAGCTGCGAGCGAGAATTGACCGGGTCCTGCCGCTGTCCCAGGCCGCCGAGGCGCATCGGTTGCAGGAAGAGAGCACCCTCCACAAGACCGGCGCGCTGGCCGGCAAGGTTGTGCTCAAACCTTAGCTTGCAGTCCTACAACTGCATGATGCCCCAGGCAACACCTATGAGCAATCCCACCGAAGCCCAGGCCAGGAGAAACCCGATCAGGTCTTCGCGATAGCGATAGTAGAAACGTTGCCAGCGCTCGCGTTTGAACCAGCCGGGCAGGTCATAGAGGAGCAGGTCTTCGCCACGGTCAGCAGCCCAGGCTTGGGGCTGGCCATCGGGGGCAGAGGGTTCGTTGCTGGAGCGCCGCAGGTTATCGAAGAACGCGTTGATGCGCTCGGGCTGCTCGGGGCGGGTCAGGAGGCTCACCAGGACCAACGCTACCGCGCCGGCAAGCATGGCCCAGCCGAACGGCGCCGGTTTCCACCGATAGACCATGTGCCATTCCCCCGACATATGATGGTTGACCAGGTAATACACGACAAAGGCACTCGCGATGGACGCCGCCGCCCCGTAGCGGTTGGCGCGGCGCCACAGGATGCCGCCCATGAACATGATGCCCATGAAGGCCGGCAGGGTTTCGTTGAACAGGAAAGTTTGCAGCACTTCCTTGATGATCAAGGCGAAGCCGACCCCGAACAAGGTCAGCACGAGGCCGGAGGTTCGACCGACCCAAAGCAACTCCTTATCTGAGGCCTGGGGACGGAAGTAGCGGACGTAGAAGTTGCGGGTGAACAGGGCGCCGATGTTGACCATGAAATTGGAGCAGGCGGAGGTGTTGGCCGCCAGCACACAGGCCACCAGGAGCCCCGTCAACCCCGGCCCCAGCAGGTGCAGGCAGGCGTAACCGAAAGCGTGCTCCGGGTCGGGCAGGGTTTCCTGTCGGCGAATGAGCATGGCGGCGACGATCAGGCCGGTGAAAGCCCAGCCGATGGTGCAGAAGCGCTTGACAAACGAGCCGTAGGTCTGGCCCACCCGGCCGGCCCGCTCCGTGCGGCCGGTGGCGCACATGGACAGGATGTGCGGCTGCGCGGTAATGCCCACCAGTCCGTTGAGGGTGAGCATGGCGATCATGGCGAGGTTGATCTGGCTGAACTGGTTGTAGAGCTCGAAGAACTCCGGCCGCAGGCATTGCCGCATCCCGGCGATGCCGCCCACCTCATGCAGGCCCCAGGGGATGAGCATGAAGGAGAGCACGATGATCAGGAATCCCTGGATGAAATCGGTGTAGGCCGCCGCGATCAGGCCGCCGAAGAAGCTGTACAGCAAGAAAGCGCCGGCCATGCACAACACGACCTCGTTCGGCGTCATGGCGCTATTCGTCGCCACGGCCACCACCTTGCCGGCGCCTTTGAGCATGGCTCCCTGGTTGAAAACGAAGAACAGGATGGCAAACACCGAGTAGAGAACCCCCAGGAACTGGCCGTAGCGGTCCTCGACAATCTCGCCGAGCGTAGTGCGTTTGGTGCGGCGATACCAGGGCGCCATCAGCCAATAGAACGGGGTGGCCATCATGTTCTTCCACTGGTACCAGATGGTGGCAAAACCATATTGATAGGAAACCCCAGCCTGGCCTACCGGTCCTTCGGCGTGCGTGCCGGTCCCAAAGGCCTGGCCAATCATGATCCACCAGGGCAATTGCCGGTTGCCGAGGAAGTAGCTGCCGCTGGTGCGGGTCTTGCGGGAAATCCAAAGCCCAAAGAGCGTAATGCCGATGCAGTAAACGACCACTACAGTCGTATCAAGCCAAGTGAACGTTGGAGCGTGGGAAGCCATGCGTTTTATCTGCTGGAGTAGCTGGGGTTACAATTGGTTCCTGAGGCGGCCGCTGCGGATCGAAGGTCAGGTGTAATTCATGCGCGCTTCTGAGCACGACAGCGAGCATGTCCGGGCAGGGCAGCTTCGTCAACGCTCGATTGCCAGGTTCCTCCGGCGTGCAGGGCTGCTTCAAGCTCGGATTAGTGCCTGCCGGCGCGGGTTTGCGTGAGGTCTTCCCATTGCTTTTTGCTGACCAGTCCAACCCTGCCGGGTTGGTTCCCGAAAACGAGATCGGAACTCATCCCTGTCGCATGGATCTCAAGAGCTTGATGCAGCCCTGTCCGGCGTGGCGCGGCAAATTCAATTTTCAACGGCCCGCTCCCTTCGCCATACTCGTAGCTCATGTTGCCACACGTGGACCTCGAGCGCTTCTGGGCCGACAACGATGCGGCGATCCGCGCACCGTTCTCCCCGGGCATCCCGCAATTCCCGATGGGCATCGCGATGGGATACGAGGCGATCTTCAGCGAGCTGGGCCACCCCTTCAACCTCCGCCGGCTCGAGGAGGACTATGAATTCGTACGCTCCGCGGCCTGGGCCTACAACGACAAGGCCGAGCGGATTGTCGGCCGGCGTCTGCTGGACGAGACCGCCTACGATCCCTCGCGCCGGTTTCCGAAGGTCAAGCCGCTGGAGGAGGTCTTTGGCTGCCGGAACGTATGGGAAAGCGAAAGCTGGTGGGCTCTGCCCGCCGCGGGCACACCCCAAGAGTTGGAAAGACTGCTCGACCGGGTGGAGCAGCTCGACCTTGAAGCCGAAATGTTCCCCCCCGACTGGGAAGCGGCCTGTCGCCGCATCTATGAACAGCACGGCCTTCGTCCTTTCCTGAAGCTAGACCTGCGCGGCCCGGTAACGCTGGCGACCAGCGTCTATGGTGTGGAGAATCTCATTTACCTGCTGACCGACGCGCCGCCACTGGCCCTGCGCTTCCGCGACGTGATTCAGCAGGCCACAATCGAGTATTACCGCGTCTGCCGCCGCGTCAGCGATCCGCTGCGTATGACACCCGGGTTCAGCTTTCGCGACGACAATTGCCAGATGCTCACCCCCGATATGTATGAGCAGTTTGGCTTGCCGATTCTCCAGGCCGTCTTTGCGGAGTTCGCGCCCGGCCCCGATGACCGGCGCTATCAGCATTCCGACTCGGACATGGGCCGCCTGCTCGACCCGCTTTCCAGGTCGGGACTCAATGTGGTGAATTTCGGCCCAAAGGTCCGGTTTGAGCGAATTCGCCGGCACCTGCCGCGTGCGGTCGTCCACGGCACGCTGGCCCCGTTCACCTTCATGCGCAACGACGAAGCGGCGATTATTGCCGAGGTCCGCCGTGACATGGACGAAGCCCGGCCCACCCTTGGCCTGGTCATTGACACCGCCGGCTCCATTAACGACGGCTCCCTTCTGAGCAGCATGCGGATCGTAATGTGGACAATTCAGTCCTATGGGCGATTGGGTTTGTTCGCTCTTGACCCCTCACGATAGCCGTTTAATGTCCGCGGCGTGAGTCGTGGTCTGACATTCAGGAAGGGTCAAGTCGCCTTCGCGGCAGTGGAGTTCCTTGGCCGACCTTTGGCTGGTCGAACTCCTCATGCTATGCGCACCCTGCTGCTTCTGATTCCACTATTGGCCGGATGCGTTCACCCGCGGGCTCCGCAGTTTGATCCGGCCGACTTCCATTCTCCCGGGATTGAGCGCTGCCTCCAATACTGGGCCGTGAACTACTCGTCGTACGCCACCAACCATTTCTACGTCTGCGCGACCGAGGTTTATGGAGGTGAATTGGTGCGGGCCCTGGTTTATTGGCGAGAAGGAGGCAGACTCCTGGACTACGCCGAAGTGTCCCGCGGCAACGAGCCACAGGCCTGGCGCCTTCGGCCCAAGGTGGACCGAGACACGGTCCGGACCGATGAGCGGATCAGCGCCAGCAACGATCTGGTGCCGCACAGCGTCTGGGTCCGCTGGGTGAAGGAATGCATCACCAGCGGCCGGGAATACGTCGTGACCCTGAAGGAAGCCAGGGAGGCATTTCCGAAGGCGCAGAGCGGCCCCGTGGAGCCTTCGCCCTCCTTCTGAGTTGAATGGCGGGCAGTTGAATCCCGCAGCGCCAGGGGTTGTCCCGCGGAACTTCCAATCCTGAAATGAGCGAAGGCGAGCACCACGACCCGGTGAACGAATACGAGCGCGAGCCCGTGCCGGAGCGGGCCCTGCTCGGGCTGAAAAGCTACGTCGGCCAGTTCGCGGGCGAGCACGTCGCAGGCACGGAGTTGATGATCGGTCCGCTGTTTCTGGCCTCGGGCGTCAGTGCCTTCGATTTCATCTTTGGGCTGCTGCTGGGCAACCTGCTGGCGGTGTTGAGCTGGACCTTTTTCACCGCGCCCATCGCCACCCGTGCGCGGCTGACGCTGTATTACCAGCTCGAGCAGATTTGCGGCCGGCGCCTGGTCACGCTCTACAACCTGGCCAACGGCGTCATGTTCACGGTCCTGGCGGGGGCGATGATCACCGTTTCGGCCACGGCGCTCGGCGTCTATTTCAAGTTCTCGATGCCGCAGTTGACCGATACCCTGCCCACGGGCGCCGGCTGGGTGGTGGCGGTGCTGGCCACGGGTGTGCTGTTCTCGACCGTCGCCGCCTATGGCTACCGGTTTGTCTCCCGCTTCGCCAACATCGCCGCGCCGTGGATGGTCTTGGTGTTTGTTGCCTTTGGCATCATCGGGCTGCGCGAGATGGGACTCAAGTCGGTCTGGAATTTCTGGCACATCGCCAGCACCGTGATCTGGACTGGTGGCGCGCCACAGCCCGGTCAGATCAAGTTCACCTTCTGGCACGTTATGTTCTTCGCCTGGTTCTGCAACATGGCCTGGCACATCGGTATGGCCGACCTCTCGGTGTTCCGCTATGCCCGCAAGTCCTGGTACGGCCTGGCCTCGGCGGCGGGGATGTATATCGGGCATTTCATGGCATGGATCGCGGCGTCTGTGCTTTACGCCGTCCAACTTCACCAGGATCCGGCCAATACCGCCGTGCTGCCCGGACCGCTGGCCTATCGCGCCTGCGGCGTGGCGGGACTGCTCGCCGTGGTCGCCGCCGGCTGGACAACGGCCAATCCGACCCTTTACCGGGCCGGCCTGGCCTTTCAATCGTTGATCCCCACATCTTCCCGTTTCAAGGTCACGCTGATCACCGGCCTCATTGCCAGCGTGACCGCGGTGTTTCCCATCGTCACGATGCGGTTGCTGGGCTTCGTGGCGCTCTGGGGGATGATCCTGATGCCGATGGGCGCGGTGATCTTCATGGATTTCTGGGTGCTGCCGAAGCTGGGACTACGTTCCAACTTCGCCGCGGCTGCCGGGGTCCGGTTCAACTGGGCTGCCGGCCTGGCCTGGCTGCTGACGATTGCCGTCTGCACCGGGCTGGTGCTGACTGGGCGCACCCAGATCTTCTTCGTCAGCCTGCCGGGCTGGTTTGTCACGTCCCTGCTCTACGTGGTTCTGAGCAAATGGCTGCAAGGCCCTGCTGTTCGGCGTGCGGCTGCTTGAGTCATGAAACGAGTCGCTCAAATCATCTCTTACCTGGCGTTGGTGGCGACACTGCTGCCAGCGACGCTGTTCTTTGCTGATAAGATCGAGCTGCCCGCGGCCAAGCTCTGGATGCTGGTCGCCGCCCTGGCCTGGTTCGTCGCCACCCCCCTGTGGATGGAGCACAAGGCGACCGATTGAGGCCGGGTGCGGCCAGAAATGGCTCGCCTGCCGCGGGGTTGTGGGCACAATGGTCGCCGGCGCATGAAGGTGACGCTGTTCATACCGTGCTTCGTTGACCTGTTTTATCCGCAGGTGGGCGCCGCCATGGTGCGCATCCTGGAGAAGCTGGGGCACACGGTGGTTTGCCCGGAAAGCCCCGCCTGCTGCGGGCAGCCGGCGTTTAACACCGGTTATTGGGAAGAAAGCCGCGACGTGGCGGTCAGGGTGCTGAAGTCGCTGCAAGGCGCGGAGGTGGTGGTGATTGCGAGTGGTTCCTGCGGGGCGATGATGAAGGTGTTTTACCCGGAGCTGTTCGCGGGCACGAAGTACGAGGCGATGGCACGCGAGCTGGCGCCGAAGTGCTATGAGTTCTCCGCATTCCTCGTCAACAAACTGGGCGTGACCGACCTCGGAGCGCGCTTCCCCCACAAGGTGACGTTCCACGACGGCTGCCACGGCTTGCGCGAGCTGAACAACAAGCGCCCGCCGCGCGAACTGATGGCCAAGGTGCAGGGGCTGGAGCTGCTGGAGATGGGCGCGGCCGAAACGTGCTGCGGGTTCGGCGGCACCTTCTCGGCCAAGTTCCCCATGATCTCGACCGCGATGGGCGAGGTCAAATGCGCCAGCGCGCTCGATACCAGGGCCGAATACATCGTCTCCTGCGATTCGAGCTGCCTGATGCACCTCCAAGGCTTGATTGACCGGCAGCGCAAGCCGGTCAAGACCATTCACCTCGCCGAGGTGCTGGTCCAGTCATGAGCACGCCCGCCGCCCAGTTCAAGCAGGACGCCCGCCGGCTCTCGGCCGACCTGCGCCATCGCCAGACCATCCAGACGGCGATGGGCAAATACGAGGTCGTGCGCGACCAGCGCAAGGCGGCCTTTCAGGATTGGCAGGGCGCGCGGCAGATGGCGGCGGAGACCAAGTGGGAGGCGGTCAACCATCTCGACCAGCATCTCGAACAGTTCGTCCAGAAGCTCGAAGGCGCGGGGCACCAAGGTCCACTGGGCCAGCACCGCCCAGCAGGCGCGCGACATCATCCTCGGCATCCTGCGTGCTAAGAACGCCCGCGTCATCGTGAAGTCCAAGGCGATGACCTCGGAGGAGATTCACCTCAACGAGGCGATGGAACAGGCCGGTTTCGAGGTGGTCGAGTCGGACCTGGGCGAGTTCATCGTGCAACTGCGCAAGGAACCGCCCTATCACATCGTGTTTCCGGCGATGCACCTGACCCGCGACGAAATCAGGGACGTGTTCCAGCGCAAGCTGGGCGACGCGCCGTCGAACAACCCCGAGGAGCTGACCATGGTCGCCCGGCGGGTGTTGCGCGAGAAATACCTCCAGGCCGACGTGGGCATCACCGGCGCCAACTTCGCCATCGCCGAGACCGGCATGCTGTCCATCACCGAAAACGAGGGCAACGCGCGCCTGACGGCGGCGCTGCCGCGGACAATGATCACGCTGGTCGGGATCGAGAAGGTGTTGCCGCGGCTGGAGGACCTGGCGCTGTTCCTGCCCATGCTGGCGGCGATGGGCACCGGCCAGACCGATCAGCTGCTACAACACCCTGTACGGCGGCCCGCGCCAGCCCGGCGAAGCCGGACGGCCCGGAGGAATACCACGTGGTGCTGCTCGACAACCACCGCACCGCCCTGCTGGCCGATGCCGAGCAGCGCGACGCGCTGCACTGCATCCGTTGCGGCGCGTGCCTGAACGTCTGCCCGATCTTCCGCAACGTCGGCGGGCACACCTACGGCACGACCTACTGCGGGCCGATCGGGGCGGTCATCACGCCGCAACCTGCGCGGGCTGCAGCGAGTGGAAGCACCTCTCCTACGCCTCGTCGCTGTGCGGCGCCTGCACCGAGACCTGCCCGGTGAAGATCGACCTGCACCATCACCTGCTGCAGAACCGGCGCAACGCGTCGCGGCAGAAGCCAAGCTGGTGGCAGAAGATCGCCTTCAAGGCCTTCGCGCCGATCGCCACCAAACCGGTGCTGTGGTCGCTGGTCACGAAGCTGGGGCGCCTCGGGCAGAAGTTCCATGGGCTGGTCAGGGGCGGCCGGCTCGACCCGGCCTATGCCTGGACGAAGACGCGCGACCTGCCGCCCATCGCCCGACAGACCTTCAAGGAATGGTGGAGAGCGCGCCCATGAGCGAACGCGACAACATCCTGGCCCGCATCCGCGAGGCGCTCACGGCCGCTGCCCCTGTGCCCGGCCAGACAACGACCGCCCAGCCGGCAGTGCGCCGGTCCGGCCGAGCGCTGCCGACCAGCGCCGAGTGTTGCCGACGGTGGGCCAATCCTTCGATGAGCGCCTGGCTTTGTTCCGGAAGAATGCCGCCGAACTCCGCGCCGACTTCCGGCTGCTCAAGGACCTGGATGCGCTCGCAGCGGAGTTGAAGCAGCTCGGCGCCGCGGAAGGCTGGCAGCGGGCGGCGTCGCATGACGGGGAACTGACCGGGGCAGCCTGCCGGGCGCTGGGTCTGCCGGTGCTGCTCGTTGACCAGGCGTTCGACAAGCGCGAACTGGCCGGGTGCGATGTGGGCATCAGCGAGTGCGACGCCCTGGTGGCCCAGACCGGTTCGGTGCTGGTAACGAGCCGCAGCGCGGGCGGGCGCGCGCTGTCGGTGTTGCCGCCGCATCACGTGGTGCTGGCGCGGCGCGAGCAGCTTGTGCCCGATTTGCCCGCCGCGTTTGCGCTGCTCAAGTCAAAGCACGGCGCAGCGTACCCGAGCATGATTTCGTTCATCACCGGCCCCAGCCGCACCGGCGACATCGAGCGCATCCTCGTGCTGGGCGCGCACGGGCCGAAGAAGCTGACGATTCTTTGCTGCTAAATGCGCTTCTCGTCGGCGTCAATGAAGTCCACAAAGCTCTGGATATCCTCGCGGTGCGCCAGCCCCGCCTGTTCCTTGCGGAGCTTGAGGCGCGCCTGCATTTCGGCATCGTCTTTCCTGGGATAGTTCAACATCCGCTCCCGGTGGGCGGCTTTGACCGCCTCCGGCTGTTTCACGTTCTGGCGGACCCAGTCGCAGACTTCGCCATCGGTGAGGCTGTGGCGCACCACCTCGAGGAACTGCTGGGCCTCGACCCCCGCGGTCTCCAGCCACAGGCCGTCAAAGCCCTTGCAGAAGTTGGGCTGGTAATCGGAGTGGAGTTTGCCCGCCAGGTGGAGGCGGACTTTGTCAATGAAGCGCGGCAGGTGCATCCAGCCGCACATCACTTCGCGCGGGCTCCGGGGATAAATGATATCACTCATGCGCTGAATCATTGGCCCTCGGCCAACCCCTGTCAACCGCCGCGCGAAGCCCGTGCGAACCTCGATCAGGGTGTCCGCCGCCAGCGCTGCCAGTCGGTTAGCACCAATTGTTCGGGCAGATAGCCGGCTGGCGATATTCTGAGTGGGAAATAAACGGGCACCTCCTTCCTCAACATCCTCTCCACGATGAAGCTCCCCCAGCTTTGTTCGCCGGCGCGAATCCATTGGGTCAGGAACCGCGCATCCATGGTCTGCGGCGTCAGGTAGAGCAGATTGATCGGCTTCTGATAATCGTTGATGGCGAAGAAATTCTCACGGCTGTTCAGGTCCTTGGCGTCCCGCGAGCATTTGAGGGTGAGCCACACACATTGGCGCTGGCCATACCACGCCACGGCCCACGGGATGTCGCTCATGGCCATCTCTTCTTCCTTCAGCCAGCCGGCGACGTTCTGGATCGCGGGTGGGTAGTAGGGCGGGTAGACCACGGGAAGGGTCCTGGGCGGCAGGAAAACAAACAGCATCGGCAGGCAGGCGACCGCGCAGAAAATCCCGATGGCCAGGTAACGCAGTTGCAGGAACGGCATTTGAATCTGATCGAGCAGCAGGAAGAACAGGCTCACGCCATAGACCAGCACCAGCGGCGCCAGCAGCACGAGCAGGTTCTCCGAGTTCAGCTCGGGTGAGTCCTCGGAAAGCTGGGTTCGGCCCAGCGCCTGGGCCAGGGCCAGCACCAGGCCGCAGCCCAGCAGGAAGTAGCGCAGGCGCGTGAGGGCGGGATTGCGAAACCCGACCAGCAGTCCGACCAGGAAGAACGCCGTGATCCAACTACCGCCCAGCTTGGGCAGTTCACTCGTGACGATCTGGCGCAGGTTGTTGTTCAGTTTGAGCCAGAAAGGCCATCAGGTAGAGGCGGCTGAAGTCCGGCTCCAGCGAGCGTTGCAGGCGGTATTCGGGGTAAAGCAGGGTGTTCTCCACGATCGCATAGCCGGCCGTGCCGAAGGCTCGGCCGCTGACGCTGTAGTTGCGGACAATCCACGGCGCCATTACCGCCGCAAAGGCCGCGAGCGCGAGCAAAGTCAGCGCGATCCGCCGCTGCCCGCCAAACAGCAGCAGAAACACCAGCACGGGAATAATCAGCCAGCCAAACGCATAGCGGGTCAGCCCGCCCAAGCCGACCATCGCGCCGGTCAGGGCGGCCAGAATCAGGATGCCGAACGGCCCCCACTTGGGCGCGCGCGCCTCCGTCTTCCAGCAACACCACGCACCAGGCCAGGCCGAGAAAAATCAGCAGCAGCAGCATCGTGGACAGCCCCGACACGCTGAACCGCCACAGCAGCTCCGTCCCCAGCATCAGACCCGCCGAAAGCCACGCCACCCCGGGATCGAACAGGCGCCGGGCCAGGAAGAAGACCAGCGCGATGGCCACCATCAACAAGAACTGGTTAAACAGGGCGATGAGGAAATCGGGCTGGAAGCCGCCAGAACCGCCCTCAGCCGTCTGCTCCAGAACGGCCGTTTGGTGTCGAGATGTGTAATGGAACGGCAGCACTTTCATCAGTGCGGCCAGCGCCACGCGGATAGACCGGCGGGTTGGCCAGGTCGGGGTGCATCCCACGGATTTCGGCCAGGTCGGCGACTTTGCCGACTTCCGGCGGGCCCTGTTTCTCCAGGTTGTGCTGCTTTACCAGGAACATGCTGAAGGGGCGGACGAAGAGGGTGGTATAGCCTTTGCCTTGGGCGATATTGCGGGCCAGTTGCGCCGCGTCCATCGCTTCCGGCGTGGCCAGGTTCCGGTATGCGCGCCAGTTGTAGCCGACGATCAGCAGCACGACCCCCAGCGCGGCCAGGCCCACGCGGAAATAGCGCATGCCGCCGCCCACTTCAAGCTTGTGCAATACGTCCTGTAGAAACGGCAGGGGCATGGTTAGAGTCCTTCGAGGTGGTGGTGATGCAGTTTGCGGTGAAAGTTGCGCCGGCTCATACCCAGTCTCTTGGCGGCCAGCGTACGGTTTCCGCCGGTGGCTTTCAAGGCCTGAATGATCAGCTCCCGCTCGGCTTCTTTCATGGTCAGGCTGCTGCGCGCCAGCAGCCGTTTCGGGTCTTTCTCCTCCGGGGCCCGGACCACGGCCTCGCGCAGGGAAGCCGGCAGGTCCCGCGCCGTGATCTTCTCCCCCCGGCACAGCACCACGGCGTGCTCGATGGCCGTGCGCAGCTCGCGCACGTTGCCCGGCCACTGATACTGGATCAGCAGCTCGGCGGCGTCGGCGGTGAAGCCGGCAATCGGCTTGCTGTTTTCCTCGCTGAACTCGCGCAGAAACGCCCGCGCCAGCAGCGGGATGTCCTCCAGCCGCTCGCGCAGCGCCGGCAGCCGCAGCTCCACCACCCGCAGCCGGAAGAACAGGTCCTCGCGAAAGCCGCCCGCCTTCACTAGCTGCTCCAGGTTCTTGTTCGTCGCCGCGATCAGGCGCACGTCGGCGCTCAGCGTCTTGTTCGACCCCACCCGCTCGAACGTCCGCTCGCCCAGGAACCGCAGCAGCTTGATCTGAATGGACGCGTCAATCTCGCCGATCTCGTCCAGGAACAACGTGCCCCCCTGCGCCTGCTCGAAGCGGCCGATCCGCCGCTCGTAAGCGCCGGTGAACGCGCCTTTCTCATGGCCGAACAGCTCGCTCTCCAACAGCGTCGGCGCCAGCGCCGCGCAATGCACCGTCACCATCGGCTGCCGCGCCCGCGGGCTGAGCTGATGGATCACCTTGGCGACCATTTCCTTGCCCGTGCCGCTCTCCCCCAGCAACAGCACCGTCGCCCGCGTCGGCGCCACCTGCTGCACGACCTCGAACACCTCTTTCATCGGCGCCGATTCGCCCACCAGGTTCTCGAAGCCAAACTTCGCGTCGAGCTGCTGGCGCAGCGAAACGTTCTCCACCTCCAGATTCTGCCGACGCAGCGCGTTGGCGATGCGCAGCTCCAGCTCCTCAATCTGCAGGCGCCCTTTGGCAATGTAATCGTCGGCCCCGCGCTTCATCGCCTCGACGGCCAGTTCCTCCGAGCCATACGCCGTCATCAGGATGCAGATGGGCGGTTTGGAGAGCGACTTGGCCCGCGTGATCAGCTTCATCCCGTCCTCGGTCGGCAGCCGGAAATCGGTCAGCAGCACGTCGAAGTGGTCCTCCTCCAGCAATGCCGTCGCCGCCTTGGCGTCCTCGGCCAGGTACACGTCGTAGCGGTCTTCGAGCGCCGCGCGCAGTCCTTCGCGCGTCGTCTTCTCGTCGTCCACTATCAGCAAGGTCGGAGTCATGTCCCGGTCGGCTGCCACGGGCAGTTACCAGCCGGCAGGATAAAGCAGGTCCCGGGGCTTAAACAACCGGCAAATTGCGCCGTGTCGTGTAACATTCAAAAGAGGAAAAGAGTGTGCGATCAAAAGCGGAAAGGTCAGAAGACGGGACAATGGAGCAGGACGATGGGTTTGGCGCTGGGGTCTGGGGCATGGCGGAGGTAGTAGATGTCACCATCCGGGCGCAGGCAACGAACGACCCTGGTACGGGGTGGCGCATCAATCGAGAGGCGCTGGGAGCCGACGGGCACTTTGCCGTCATCGCCGACGCAGACACGGCTGCGTTGACTCCAGACAAAGGGCCACCACGGGCAGTTGGGGACGGGACGGAGGACTGAGCGGTTTTGGGTGCGGGCTTGGTGACGTGCGGCTGCCGGAGTGGTGCCGAGTTCGCGGTGGATTTCATGCTGGTTGACGTGGGGCAGGAGTTGGTCGAGCAAACGGTTGGCGCCTTCGAGTTCCAAGATGCGGTCAGCCGCCCGGAGGGGCGGTAGGCGCTTTTGCCAGTAGTCATGGCGACGTTCGATTTTGCCCTTGGCTTGCGGGGTGGGGGCGAAGCGCAAGGCGACGCCGTAGAAGTGGAGCGCCGCCCCCAGTTGGGTGAAAGCGTCGGGGTTATGGGTGTAGAAGAAGGAGTGGTAGTCGACTAGAGGGCCAGGGGCAGGCCGTTGGCTTGGAAGGTGCGGGGCAGGAAATCGAAGTGGGAGAGCAGCGTTTCGCGGGCATAGAGGCGGGTGCCGGTGTTGTAGCGTGTGGCGTCGTCCAGGATGTCAAAGAGGTTTTGTTTACTGGGGTTGTCGGGCAGCCAGGGATGTGGGCTGACGTCGTATTGCCACAGAGCGCCCTCCTCGCAAGCTTGCCAGCGTTTGACCGGCTTGGGAGTAGGTTTGTAACGGGTGTCCGGAGCGAGGTGATTTTGAATGGCCCAGCGGCGAACGCTGGCACGATTGGTTTTGAAGTTGAGGCGGCGCAGCAGCTCGCTGGCGCAGGCACTGTAGGAGGAGGCTGGTTTGGAGGAAAGGAGCTTGGTGAGCAAGGCGGTAACTCCGGAGGGCCAGCCTGGGCGGTGGTCGCCGCCGGAGACCCGCGGGGACCAAGTTTGGGCCTGACCGGCAGCGCAGGCGTGCAGGTATTGGCTGTAGAGTTTGTAAAAGCGCGTGTGCGCCAAGCCCAGTTCGGCGGCAGCGGCTTTGGCGGAGAGTTGGCCGGCGCGGTGGTTGGCCAGCAGGTGACGGATGAACGGAGCGGGTAAACGTTTGCTTAACTGTAACTTTTCATGGCCGCCGAGGATGCGAGAAGCGGATGGATTTTTCGCTTTGAAACTGACTCCGGCAGGAGGGCCGGCCCGGCGGCGCCCAAGCACCACCGAGCCTGCCGTATGTCAGACTTCAGACGGCGCTCAGGTTGCGTCCCCGCAGAGCCCTATCCTCCGCTGAAGCAAGTTGAAGCTAGGGGATAATGTCCAACTGGCAATGGGGCAGGAGCTTTATTCCGCTTTTGATCGCACAGACCTTTCCGCTTTTGATCGCACCACGACACCGGCAAATTGCGCCGCTGCCTGGGGGCACCCCCGCACACTGACTGCCACCGTAGCGCAGATTTGTAATCTGCGCTACCACTATTGCCTGTTCCCCCCGCACTGGGTGGGCTAGCTTGCCCGCCAATGGACCCAAGACTGCTGGTCAACGGGCTGATCCTCTATCTGGGGCTGCTCGTGCTGCTGACCTTCCACGAGTTCGGCCATGCCTGGATGGCCTGGAAGTGCGGCGACGACACCGCCCGCTCGCAAGGCCGCGTCTCCCTCAACCCCCTGGTCCACATTGACCCAATCGGGACCGTCATCCTCCCGCTGCTGCTGATTTTCACCGCGCCGGGCGGCTTCTTCGCCGGCTGGGCCAAGCCGGTGCCCGTTGACCCCGACAACCTGCGCAACCCGCGCACGGATGACATCATGATCACGCTGGCCGGGCCCTGGATGAACCTCCTCCTGGCCGTCGCCATCATGGCCTTGGCCCGCGTCGGCCATGCGATCCATGCCGGCGGCCTGATCGAAGTTTGCCTGAACCTCTCCCACCTGAGCCTCCTGCTGTGTTTCTTCAACCTGTTGCCGATCCCGCCCCTGGACGGCTCGCAGGTCGTCCGCAGCCTGATCGGCATGAGCTACGAAACCTACCATCAGATCGCCCGCTACGGCATGTTCATCCTGATTCTCGTGCTGCAAATCCCCCTCGTCCAGCGCACGCTCTATACGCTCACCACCAACTCCTGGCTCACCATTGCCGACTGGTTCGGCATGCCCCTCTCAGGTAGTCTTTGACTCAAACCTCGTATGAGAACACTTCTACTCGGCATTGACAGCGGCACGCAATCCACCAAGGTCCTCGTCGTGGACGCGCGCGACGGCAAAGTCCTCGCCTCCGCGGCACAGGCGTATGACCTGATCCCCAACCTGCCGCCCGGCGCCAAAGAGCAGCACCCGCACACCTGGCGCGACGCCACCGCCGGCGCCATCCGCCGCGCCCTGCGCCAGGCCAAAGCCGTCGCCGCCGAAGTCAAAGCCATCGGCGTGAGCGGCCAGCAGCACGGCTTCGTTCCGCTCGACGAGGACGGGCGAGGTCATCCGCCCCGCCAAGCTCTGGTGCGACACCTCCACCGCCGCCGAGTGCGACGAGATCACTGAGAAGCTCGGCGGCCTCAAGCCAACCATCCGTGCGCTCGGCAACGCCGTCCTGCCGGGCTTCACCGCCTCCAAAATCCTCTGGCTCAAAAAGCATGAGCCAAAGAACTACCAGCGCCTGGCCACCGTGCTGCTGCCGCACGACTACCTCAACTTCTGGCTTACCGGCGAGAAGACGATGGAATACGGCGACGCCAGCGGCACCGCGCTGCTCGACGTGCGCAAACGCAAATGGTCGCGCGCCGTGCTGGACGCGATTGACCCCGACCTCGCCGGCAAACTGCCCCCGCTGCAGCGCAGCGACCAGCCCGCCGGCGCTTTGCAGGCCTCCACCGCCAGAATGCTCGATCTGAACCCCGGCGTGCTGGTCAGCGCCGGCGGCGGCGACAACATGATGGGCGCCATCGGCACCGGCAACACCCGCGCCGGCGTCATCACCGCCAGCTTCGGCACCAGCGGCACTATCTATGCCTGTGCTGAAAAACCCGTCGTTGACCCGCACGGCGAGATCGCCGCGTTCTGCGACTCGACCAACCGCTGGCTGCCGCTGCTCTGCACCATGAACGTTACCGTCGCCACCGAGATGGTGCGCGAGGATTTCGGCTGGTCGCACGAGAAGTTCGCCGCCGAGGCCGCCCGCGTCCCCGCGGGCTCGCGCGGCCTGCTGCTGCTGCCGTATTTCGAAGGCGAGCGCACCCCGAACGTGCCGGACGGCACCGGCGTCTGGTTCGGCGTGAACCAGAAGACCTTCGAGGCCGGCCACTTCGCCCGCGCGGCGATGGAAGGCGTAACCCTGGGCATGAACTACGGCCTCCGCCGCCTGGCCGACTTGGGTGTCAAGCCCACTCAAATCCGCGCCACCGGCGGCGGCGCCAAGTCCAAAGTCTGGCGGCAGATCATGGCCGACGTCTTCAACGCGGAGGTCGTCACCCTGAAAGTCAGCGAAGGCGCCGCCTACGGCGCGGCGTTGCAGGCGCTCTGGTGCTGGCGCCTGCAGCAGGGCGAGAAGGTCGCCATCAGCGACCTCACCGACCGGTTTGTCGAGCTCAACGCCGGCGAACGGGCCGAGCCCAATCCCAAGAGCGTCGCGGTGTATGACGAGCTCCAGGCCATCCAGGATGAAATGTCCAAGGCCCTCCGCGCCACCTTCAAACGCCACCGCCAGTTCCTCCTGCGCTAGGGTTCGCCTTCCGACGGCGTAGCGCAGATTTGCAATCGGCAGGGTGGCCGCAGCTCAGCAGGTTGCAAACCTGCGGTACAGCAGATTGCAAATCTGCGCTACGCTAAACAGAGACCCGAGGGGGAGAGGAATGGGGTGGGCGGCTCTTGCTCGAGCCCGGCGGAAAATCGGAATCTTCCTTCAAGGAGCCCATTGGGCTCGGTAGAACTGCAGCCAGCCGGGAGCCCCGACCGTGCAGTTGCTGTACGTGCCGGTGAGAATGTTGGTCTGGAGCGGAATCCAATGCACCAGGTCGGTCGAGCCTTGAACGGCGTAGCGCGCACCCGCCTGTCCCTCGAGCCGGAAACTGAAAGTGTTGGAAGTCGTCCGCGCCGGGCTGCTGATGACGACCGGCACCACCAGTTTCGAGAGGGTTACGTCGCCGCCATTAGGCACGACATCGAAGGTGACAAAGTTGGTCGAGTTCAGATTTGTAAACTGGGCGGGTAGGGCATGGTTGTTCTGCGAAACAGCCGCTCCCGGCCAATTGGCCGGCAGCGGTCGGCGCAGCGTGATCGGATAATTGTAAATGGAATCATCCAGGTTGTGGGTCACTTGGAGGGTAAGACTGTCGCCGGTGTTGGAGGTCTCCGTGACCGACGCTGCGTTGCGCTCCCGTATATAGCAGACCACATGACCGAAGGTTTCCACCCAAAACTTGCTCTGGTTGGTGCTCAGGTAATTCAAAGTGGCCTCTAACGTCGCACTGGGAAGAGGGGAATAACCATTGTCATTATCAATCGCGTGGAGGAGGTACACGCACCAGGAGCGCGCCGTCGCGGCCGCATCCGCTTTGGCTCGGATATCCTGGAATTGCAATAGGCCCTGTGACCCGCAAACAAACGAGCTGATATTCATGAAGTCCGCCGGTGTGGACGGGACCAGCTGGCCCGAGCAGCCCCGTGCCGCAATGTAGTAGTTTGAAACCAGGGACGAGTTGGCGGGAGGACTGCAGTAGGGATAGGCTAGAGTGACGCACTTCTGGACCGTGACATTCGCATTGATGCTGCTTTGGGAGTTCTGCAGCTCATTGGTCACCACCGCAGCCGAGGCGCTGCTAAGGTTGGGATGCGTCACCGTGTGACTGGCGACTTCATGGCCGAAGGAGGCCGCTGTTTGCACCGGCGACCAGGCTCCCCCGGGAAGCCAGGTTGTGACCGTGAACAGCGTCATCTTGAAACCCCTGGCGTTGAACATCGGAACCGCTATCGAGTATTGGTTCGGCAGATCGTCATCGAAGGTGTAGGTGATCGCTCCCTGCCGGAATCCCTGCCAGGTTCCAATTTGATAGGGCGGGCTGACCGTGCCTGCCAGGCTTACGGATGCCGCCAGCAGGCCCAGCAAGCCCCGAACGGCTCCCGTGTGCAGGAGTGTGTGTCTGAACCCCAGATTCACGGGGAGTCGTGTCGGCACGGGCATGGCAATTCGCTGGCGATTGTAACTACGCTTTCAGGCGCACAGAATCAACCCAGAACCGGTCATCAAAACAGGAACACGGACTGACAAGTCACAGACCATAAACGGCAAGATCCTGAACGTGAGGGCCAAATTAAATTAAGTTGGTAGCGCGTACGGGAATCGAACCCGTCTTTCAGCCTTGAGAGGGCCGTGTCCTAACCGATAGACGAACGCGCCGCTCGGCCACTTGCTCACATGCTAACCGTCCCCGGCCCGTTGTCAACCGAAGCTCCCGCTCCCGTCAGTTCCCCGGTTGCCGATACGCGCGCCCGCTCCGATACAGCGCCAGCCGCGCCGCGGCGGCATCCGCCACCTCCTGATTCCCCGCGGCCAGAGCCAGATTCCGCGTCTGCTCCGCGGCCGTGATGGCCTCCGCCAGCCGCCCGGCCTCCGCATACGCGGCGTCCAAGAGTGCCCAGAAACCGCGCCTCCCGGTGCCCGCTCAACTCACACGCGCGCTCGGCCAACCGCACGGCCTCGGCGCCGTCGCGCAGCTCGGCCCGGGAAGTGGTGGCCAGCAGCCAAGCCAGGTCGTTCAGTGGCTCCGGCCAATCGGCCTTGAGCCGAATCGCCTCCTGATAGTGCCGGACCGCCTCCTCTGGCTGACCAAGGATCACCAACGCCAGCGCCAGGTGGTAGTGGGCCTCGGCGTCCGGCCGGAGCCGAACCAACTCGGCAAACTGACTGGCGGCCTCGGCCGTCCGGCCCCCCTTGGCCAAGGCCAACCCGAGCGCCTCACGCACCGCGGCGTTTGTCGGGTCGGCCGTTACCACAGCCCAATACTCGCTGATCGCTTCCGCTACCTTGGCTTGCTCCAAAAACGTCTCCGCCAGTTGGCGGTGACCCTCCGCCTGCCAGAGGGGAGACAAGTGCTGAAGGGCCGCCACCGCATCCGCTGCTTTGTTCTGCCGCGCCCACCCTAGTGCGAGGCTAATCCGCGCTCGCGCGTAGGTCGGATCCAGCCGCAGCGCCTCGGTGAAATGCCGCTCCGCTTCAGGCCAGTTGTCCTCTGCCACAAGTATAGCGCCTAGGTTGTTGTGCATCACCGCCGTGCCTCCCGTGACACTAATCGCACGTTCCAGCAAGGCCTTACTCGTATGCCAGTAGGTCAGTTGGTGCCTCGTGCTAAAGGCAAGCAGCGCCACCACCAGCGCGGTCGCGCCGCCGAGAGCCAGCGCGCGCCACCGCCAGCCGGGCGCGACCTCGGCCGCCCACCACACCACCAGGAGAAAGAGCCCTATGGAAGGGACATACGTGAACCGGTCGCCCAGCGCTTGCTCGCCGACCTGAATCAGGCCAAGCGCAGGAACCAGTGTGCCCAGGAACCAAAACCAGCCCACGGGGATGTATGGCCGCTGGCGACCCAGACGCAGCGCACCAAGGCACAGGCCGACGAGCAGCGTAGCGGCCGCGATGGTCTGCCAGGCCGGCAAGACCGGTTGGTGCGGATATAGCACCGCCAGGTCGCGCGGCCAAATCGTCATGCCGAGGTACTTCACGTAGGAAACGAGCGCGTTGGCCAGCCGGTGGCCAAAGGAGAGGTGCACCATGCCCATCGCTCCCGCTGTCCGTTGCGTCCAGTAGGTGACCGCAATCGAGACCGCCGCCAGCGCGAGGAATGGGACCTTCTCGAAGAGAAGACCCGGGAGAGCCGAGGGGCCAGGGGTGCCGGGCGATGGCTGCGGCAGGGTTGAGGGTTGAGGATTGAGAGTTGAGAGCCGGAAACGTCGCAGCGGCCAGAAGTCCAGGAGAAGAAGCACGCAGGGCAAGGTGACGATCATCGCCTTGCTCATCAGCCCCAGCGCGAAGAACAGGAGGGAGAGAAGGTAATAGCGTGAAACGTGATGCGTGAAACGTGATGCGTGATGTGTAGTCCCAGGGTCGGGCTCCCGCATTCCGCACTCCGCACTCCGCACTCCGCATTCCGCATAGCGCGCATACGCCCACACTGTCAGCATGAAGAAAAAGGTGCTCAGCACGTCCTTGCGTTCGGCGATCCAGGCCACCGACTCCACCCGCAGCGGGTGCAGGCCAAACAGGGCGGCGACAGCCGCGCTTGGCCAGGTCGTACCCGTCATCCGCTGGAGAAGCCAAAACAGCAGGACCGTGTTGGCGACATGGAACAGCAGACTGGTCAGGTGATGGCCCCCGGCATTCAAGCCAAACAACTCCATGTCAACCATGTGCGACAGCCACGTCAGCGGAAACCAGTTGCCGTAATACCCCGTGCTGAAGGCCCACACCACGTTTTCCACCCTCAACCCGCTCAACACATGCGGGTTCGCCGTAACATAGTAAGGATCATCATAGTTGGTGAAGTCGCAATGGACCACTGGCCAGAACGCCGCCAGTGTGATCGCGCTCAGCAGTACAATTACCCAACCTGTGCGCCGTCCAGCCTCAATCTGTTGCATCGTCAGCTTGTAGTCTTGCCCATGGCCGCCCCGAACTCAACCGAAGATCACAGGCTCGAACCCGCGGCGGAGGTTCCTGCTGCTTCTGTTACTAATCCCCGGGACTTGGCCCTGCCTGCCAGCCCGACGCCCAGGATTCCCAGGAACGCCACCCACCCAGCAAGGCTGATCCAGCGGCCGATCAGGTATCCGCTCGGGGCGTACTCCAGTCGCAGCCGATGGTTGCCGGCGCCCAGCGGGATGGCCATGAGGGTGTGGTCCGCGGGCAGGACGTCGTAATGGCGCTGGCTGCTGCCGGGCTGGGGTGTCGCAGTGAAGAAACGGCTGTAGGAATCGGTGATCACCAGGAGCGCCGGCTGGGGAACGTTCGCCTCGATCGTCAGCGAGTCGGTGGTCTGGCTCAGGACACCGGCCGTGCCCTGGACCAGACCGGGGGCGGGAGCGGGCACGGGCTGCGATTCCAGGATTACGGTTTTGGCCGGGTCGAAGGCCTCGTCTTTCAGCGCCGCGAAGACGCGGTCGCGGTTGGTCAGCACCTGATAGTCCTGGGCCAGAAAGACGTGCGGCAGTTGGCTTTTGGCCTCGATGATCCGGGTCTGCCCATCCGGAGTGGGCGGGAAGGAATAACGCCAGCGCAGCAGGGCGCAGAGGGGATGAAAACGGGTGAAGGCAGGCCACATCAGGTCGTCAAAGTTATTCGGATCCAATCCCTGCGTGAGCGCGATGAACTCGGCATACCGCCTTGACACGTTTGTAACGTAGCCCCAGACACAATAGGAGCGGGAGGCGAAAGCCTCATTGGGGACGCGGGGCTCGTAGTAGCGGTAGTCGCCGGGATGTCGGGCCAGGAACTCCTGCACGCCTTCCGCGAGCGAGGTCCCGTAAGGGTAGGTGGGCCGTTCCGTGCGCGCGTTGATAAAGAGCTCGACGACGGCCACCGCGGCCAAAAGGTATGCCGCTCTCGAGTGGCTGCGGGCATTCCACAGGATAGCCGCGATCAAAGCCAAAGTGAGGGCGCTGACACAACACGCGGCTGCCGCATAAGCGCCGGCTTGGGCGACTCCCGGCGCGGTCTGGTAGACCGCCGGGCTGATATAATGGTGCGCGCCGCCCATTCGCCACATGAACCGGCCCCAAATGCCGCCCGGCCCGTCTTCGGCTAGCACGCTGATGAGCACTCCGATCCCGCCGACGAGCACGGCCAGCGCGATGGCCACCCCGGCGGCCAGCAGGCGCCGCCTACCGCACTCGGCTAGCCTGTCGAGGCCCATCCCGGCAAGTAGAGACAGGAACAGCATCGCTTGGAAGATGAACTTGGAGTCCCCGCGGAAACGATCAAAGCCCGGAATGCAGTGGTAGAAGAGGGGGAACAGCGGTGAGTACGACCCCAGCGCCAGCAAGAACAATAACAGCGCCATGACCAGCAGGAGCCGGGCGCGCCTCCAGGCCCCGAGCACGCCATAGACCGCCAGGGCCAAGCCGGCCACCCCCATGAAGACGGAAGTCTCCCAGAGATACCAGGAGCCCCAGTACGGAGCGTCAATGGAGTTGCCAAAGAATTGTGGTGCGAGAAGCGTAAGGAAATTCTCAGGCGGAAACGAGAACGTGCCGGCAACCTGATAGCTGAGACCACTCCGGCCGGCACGAATGCCTTCACTCGCGGCCTGGACGATGGCAATGGTCTGCACCGCGGTCAGGATCAGCCCGGCGATGCCGATCGCGGCAAAGGCAGCTATCGCCTTGAGCCGGTTCGAGTTGGAAACCAGGCGCAGCAGGGCATAGAGGCACAGAGCGATGGCGGTAAAATAAACGTACTGGGGATGTCCGGAGAACATCTGCATGGCCAAGCTGAAAGAGCCAAGCAAGAGTCCGTCACAGTACCGCTGGCTGAGAATGAAATCGAACGAGAGCAAGAGGAGGGGCACCCAGACCATCGCCGCCATGTTGGTAGCGTGCCCCGGCAGCAGATGCAGAAAAAACGGCCCGCCAAACATCATGATCACCCCGGCCAACAGCCCTGCCGGCTTGCTCAGGGACCGGTGGCGCGCCCAGAAATAGGTGAACAGCCCGACGAGGAAGGTATGCAGCGCAATCAGGGTGTTGACTGCGCGGTCGGGCGGGAGGATCAGATGCAGCCAGTTCGGGGGGTAGAGGATGGCGATCTGCGGCTCGGCAAAAAATGGCATGCCGCTGAAAGTGTAGGGGTTGTGGAGCATGAGGTGGCCGCGCGCCAGTTCCTCGAAGGCCGGGACGCGCCAGAGCAGGTCCCAGGTTGTCATATCCATGCCGAACAGCGATAGCACGGGCCGCTGCAGGCTGAAGAGCACGTCGCCATACATGGCCAACGTCAAAACGAGAAGGACACCCGGCGCAAAAACGGGGGAGCGAAATCCACTGCGCAAGGTGACCGATGTGAACCTCATAAAGCTGCCTCGGTTTCCGTCTTTTCGGCCACCGCATAGAGAAGAAGCCCATTAACGACGAACCTTCGCTTCAGCGCGAAGCCGTTCTTTGCCAGAGTGGCCCGGAGGCGGCTTTTTGTGAAATGGTTGATATGGCCACAGCGGACGCGATGATACCGGCTGCCCCGAATATACCCCAGGTAGATGCAGTTCAGGTTGAAAAGAATGAAGAAGGGGCCCAGAAAGAGATCGTAGGGGACGGTGATCAGGTATTTGCCACCCGCTTTCAATATCCGGTGAACTTCCTTGAGAGTCTGGTCGAGGTCGAGCATGTGCTCCAGGACCTCGGAGGTGACAACGATGTCGAACGCACTGGCCGGCAGCGACGTCTCCGCCAGATTGCACGTCACGCGACAGTCGGCCAATCGCTTGTTCCGGCAGGCCCATTGGAGCATGCGTTCATTGATGTCCACGCCGGTGACGGGCGCCCCCCAGGTGTTCCACCAGCAATTGCCGCAGCCCAGATCGGCGATCCGCATGCCTGGGCGATAGTGCTCAGCCACCAGTTGTCCAAGTCGTTCATAACGGGATCGGTGGTACCAGGCGCGGAATCGGCTGACTTTGGTTGGGTCGGTCTGTTCGTCGTAGTAGTCCTCATCAAGTCCTTGGTAGTCAACCTGCGCCAGTCGGGCGGTGCTGAAGGTTGACACGCGAATCGTCAGGACACTCAATGCCGAAAGGACGCCGATCGAACACAGTACGCCAAGTGGGAAAGACATCCCCAGGCAGCGGAGAAACAACCAAAGCGGGGCCATGCTCGCCGCCGCAACGCCGACATAAAGCAGGCCCTGTAATAGCAACGGCGTGCGCATCCGGATCTCGCGGTTTGCATTGATCACGTAATAATACAAGTGATGGAATAACAGGTTTACCAGCGTTCCCGCAAAGAACGACCGGAAAGGATTCCACCCCAGGCCCCGATGGAACAAAAGGCTGGCCGCGACATTCAGGCCCGACCCCAGCAGCCCGCCGAGAAGCAAAACCTGAAGTGGTGAGTGTCGTATCCGTTGATTAGGTTCCATCGGTCAAAGCCTCGGTCACCTTTACGTTCCATCGGGCATCCATTGTTCCAGGGTGAACCAACAGGCGGATGATTGTGCTCCCGAGAGGGGTAAAGGGTCAAGTTTGCCGCTTCTCCTTGAGCGGACACAGATTTCACCGCCCGCCAAACGGCACTCTCTCGTCGCTGCGATGGGTGGCGGCACTGAATTGCTACGGCGCAGAACTGCCGGTTCGGGAGGGGGCGAGCGCCCCCGCTGCCCCGCGGTCAGGGGGAGGTTGAGGCTCGCTGGGACACGCGCCCTCCCGGAGTACAAAAAGAAGCCGCCCTTGCGGACGGCTTCTGTGAAGAACTCTGTGTTACGTCCTAATTGCGACGGCGGAACGCTAGCAGCGCCGCCACTCCCAGACCTGCCAGCGCGAACGTGGAAGGCTCAGGAATGATATACAGGTTGAAGCTCGCCGGGAGGATCGTGGTCGGCGGGGTGTTTAAGCTGCCGCCGATATTCGCCAGGCTGAATATTCCACCCTTGCCGGCAGCGATGAGCCCACCTTCAAAAGCAGCGGCTGCTTGCGTCCAATTCGCATACTTGCCGCTGCTGTTGTCCCAGGCAACCACCTCGAACACAGCCGTAGTAGCATCCGCTGCCACGCCGTTCAGCGTGACACTCTTGGCGGCGATATTACCCTGCGCGCCACCCGTGCGGAACGTCGTGATGCTGCCTGTTTGCGGGATCAAGCTGCCTTCAGGCGTGCCGGCGGGCCCGGCAAGGAGCTGGGCAAACGTGGTCGACGCGGAAAGGCCGCCCACGCCACCGATCATAGTCATGCCAGCGGCAGCGTAGTTGACTGTGCCCACCGGATTATCGTTTGTGCCAAAGCCGATCAAGGACAGGCCGGCTTTGGTGGATGACGGACCCCAGATGTGGGTGGTGGTCCCGAAGCGCATATCGAACGCAACTGTGCCTTGGGCGAATACGCCCACGGCGCAAGTGACTGCGAATGCTGCGAGTATCAGTTTTTTCATAGGTTTGTGTTATTTATCTATTTGTTGTGGGTTCTTAGATTGGTTTTGTTTGTTCTTGTTTAGGGTTACTGCACCGTAAAGTTACGCACCCAACTGGTGCTGACACTAGTAGAGTATTTGAGATAGAAGAAGCCTTCGCCAACCTTGAGGCTCAGCCCGGACGGCCAAGCCAGGTCAACGTCGTCGAACTTCCAAGAATCATAGCCGGACCCATTCCAAGTGTAGATATAGTCGTTGGCTTCGCCGGGGATATTGAAGTCCACGGGCGTGCCCGCCTGCGGAACCATCGACGAGCGGAACACTTTCGTGTCGATCGGCAGGTTGTTCGCCAGGTTGCCTTGCAACACTTCACCGACGAACGTCAGCGTCGTGGCTGCGGGACTATAGTAGTACATTGCTTCACCCGGATTCAGGGTCCACTCGGGGTGAGCCCAAACCAGATCAACGTCGTCAAACTTGTTGTCCTGGAAGGCGCCGCCTGAGTACTTGTACACATAAGCATTCGGCGGACCGTTCGGGATCAAGGCCCCAACCGTGTTGTTCGTGGTGTTCAGTTGATTGGCGATCATCTGCTTCGAATTGGCCGCCACCGTGACGTTGTAGTAACCCACAACGTTGAGGGAATAAACCTGTGCCATCGGTACTGGACAGGCCCGCGGCCAAAGCGACCGCGCATAGGAGTGTTTTTGTTCTCATATTTGTCTATTTATGTAGTCTGTGTTTACCGTGTGTATCGCCACTTTACAGGAATCCAGGTTCCTGTCAACAGTTTTCTAAACTTTTTTTGAACAATTTTTGCCCCCCCGATTTGACCTTTTTTGTCGTCCCCAAGGCCAATTTCGGTTGGGCGTAACTAGCCCCAATTCCGCCTCTTACAAGCCTTTTCCGTGCCATCCCGCTGGCTGGCCCCGGCCTCTCAGGCCCATCTGCGGTGGAATACAGCGGGGATGGGGGCGGAAGCAAGGGGAATCCGAGACCGAATTCGCTGACAGCCTTTTTGGCTTTGAATCCGCAGGGCGGAATCCTAAATTGGCCGGCGTGAGCACGTCGAATTATCGGGTGCGGCGCGCGACGCTGGATGACATTGGCCAGTTGACGACCTTCTGGGAGTCAATGCATTACCCGGTTTTTGCCCTGGCCAAGCGTGTGACCGAATTCCAGGTAGCGGAGGGCGCGGACGGCAAATTGCTGGGTGGGGTGGGCCTGCAAATCGCCGAGCGTCAGGGACTGGTCCACAGCGAGGCGTTCGGTGACTTCGCGCTGGCGGAGCAGTTGCGGCCGCTGCTGTGGGACCGGCTGCATGCCGTGGCGACGAACCACGGCCTGCTGCGGATCTGGACGCAGGAGCCGGCGCCGTTCTGGAATCACTGCGGGCTGGCCAAAGCCGACGCGGAGGCGCTGCAGAAGCTGCCGATGTTGTGGCGCGGACCGACCTCCGGCTGGCTGACCCTGAAGCTGAAGGATGACGTGGAAATGGTCATGTCGCTGGACAAGGAATTCGCGCTGTTCATGCAATCGGAAAAGCAGCGGACGGAACGGGTCTTTCAGCAGGCACGGATGCTGAAGACCATCGCGACGCTGATCGCCCTGGTGGTGCTGATTGCCGTGGCGGCGTGGGGTGTGAGCGTCTTCATGCGCAACCCGCAGTTATTGCATCGCTGAGGCGGCGGGGGAGGCTGAACTCGTCGGCGTGGTAGGAGCTGCGGACCATCGGGGCGCTGGCGACGTGGAGGAAACCCATTTGGCGCGCGCGCGCGCCGTAGGCGGCAAACTTCTCGGGAGTGACGAACTCCGCCACCGGCAAATGCCTGAGGGTGGGCTGGAGGTACTGGCCGAGGGTGAGGAGATCGCAGCCGACCTCGCGGAGATCGGCCAGGGCGGTGAAGATTTCGGCCTCGGTTTCGCCCAGGCCCAGCATGAGGCCGGACTTGGAGTAAACTGACTGGCCGGGCGTAGCCTTGACCTGGGCGAGCACGGTCAGCGAACGGTCGTAGGTGGCGCGTGAACGCACGACGGGGGTGAGGCGGCGCACGGTCTCGAGGTTGTGATTGAAGATGTGGGGGCAGGCGGCGAGCACGGTGTTGACGGCGGCGGCGCGTGCGTTGAAATCAGGCGTCAACACTTCGATGACGGTACCGGGGTTGAGCGCGCGCACTGCCTCGACGGTGCGGCGGAAATGGTCGGCGCCGCCGTCGGACAGGTCGTCGCGGGCGACAGCGGTAATGACGACGTGGCGGAGGCGGAGGCGGCGGGTGGCTTCCGCGACGCGGGCCGGCTCGTCCGCGTCCAGCGGGAGAGGTTTGGCGGTGGTGACAGCGCAGAAGCTGCAGGCGCGGGTGCAGCGGTCGCCGCCGATCATGAAGGTGGCGGTGCCTTTGCTCCAGCATTCCCAGTGGTTCGGACAGGCGGCGCTTTGGCAAACGGTGTGGAGCCTCAGCTCGTCGAGCAGCGCGCGGGTGTGTGCAAAAGTGTCGGTGGTGGGCAGCCGGGTGCGGAGCCAGGCCGGCAGGCGGAGGCGGGGCCCGGTTGCGGCAGGGGGCGATCCGGTCATCCTACTTCTCCAGCGCCCTCCAGAAGTCAGCCAGTTGCTCGGGGCCGAAGTCGGCCAGGATCTTGCCGTCTGCGTCCAGGTACCGGCGCAAGGTCATGTCCGGAAAGGCGGATCATTTCGTCGCAGGCAGTCTCATCGGCGGTGACATCAATTCTCTTGTACGCGACTCCCTGTTCGTCCAGCCAGCGTTCGGCTTTATGACACCACCCGCAGTAGGGTTTGATGAAGAGTCGAACGCGTTTTGGTTTCACACCCATACAGTGGCCGAGGTTAGGCGGTTTATCAAATGGGAGTTGGTGGTTGGGGCTGGCACACCAGTCGTTGCCAAAGCGCCGCCGTTGGGAGGGCGAGCGTCCGCGCGAGCCCAAGTGTCCCAGGATCCTATCGGCGAAAATCAGGGCTCGCGGGGACGCTCGCCCATTGGCGGCCCTGCCAAGCAATTACGCTCCGCCGATCTGGGCTTTGTACTCCTCGGGCGTCAGGAGGGCATCGAGCTCGGCTGGGTGGGAGAGCTTAATCTTGTAGAACCAGCCGGCGGCGTAAGGCTCGCTGTTGACGAGGGCGGGATCGGCGACGACCGCCTCGTTGACCTCGGAGACCTGACCGCTGACGGGCGAGTAAATATCGTTGGCGGTCTTGACCGACTCGACGACGGCGCAGGCGTCGCCGGCCTTGATCTTCCGCCCGACGTCGGGCACTTCGACGAAGACGATATCGGTCAGCTCATGCTGGGCGTGGTCGGTGATGCCGACCGTCGCCACGTCGCCGGAGACGCGCACCCATTCGTGCGTCTTCGCATACTTCAAATCCTTAGGAACTTTTGCCATAAGCCAATTGAGGCAGGGAGTCGGCGGCCGGTCAATCCGCTTTTCGATAAATGGGCTTGGGCACGATGACCGCCGGGGCGCGCCGGGCGCGGATTTCGACCTCAACGCGGTGTGTTGGCTTTGGCAAATTCCGGCGGCACATAGCCCATCCCGATGCCCACGCCGAGCGACGGGCTTTGGGTGCCGCTCGTGACTTCTCCGATCTTTGCCGCCCCCGGACCCGTGCTCCAGATGGCATAATGCGGGCGCGGCGGGGCGGACCGATCCGTCATCCTGAACGCCACGAGCTTCCTGGCCGTGCCGCCGGCTTTCTGTTCGGCGAGAACGGCGCGGCCGACGAATTCGCCTTTGTCCAGGGCGACGAAGAAACCGAGACCCGCCTCGATGGGGGTGGTGTCTTCGTCCAGTTCATGGCCGTAAAGGGGGTAACACACCTCGGTCCGCAGCGTGTCGCGCGCGCCCAGTCCGGCTGGTTTCAACCCGTGCGGTTGGCCGGCAGCGAGCAGTTGGTTCCAAATCGCCTCGATGCTTTCGCCCAGCGCCACGATCTCAAATCCATCCTCGCCCGTATAGCCGGTGCGCGAGATCCAAATCGCGGCGCCAGCATGGGCGAAGTTGGCTACCTGGTTCTTCTTCAAATCCGTCACCTGCTCCACCATGGTACCGCTCGTGGCCGGGCCGGGAAAACAGCGGTTGATGAACTCCACTACGCGTGGGCCCTGGACAGCCAGTGCGGCGGCATAGTCTGAATGATTATGGAGCTTAACTTCGTTGCGGCGGGGAAACGCGGCTAGTTGCTGATCGAGCCACGCGACATCGGCATCGGTGCGGGAGGCGTTGATGACCAGGAAATACTCGTTGGCCGCGAGCCGATAGGCGTAAAGGTCATCAATGACGCCGCCGCGTTCGTTGCACATCAGCGTGTATTGCCCCTGGCCGTCGGCCAGTTTGCGCAGGTCGTTGGTGAGGGTGTGATTGAGAAAAGCCTCCGCGGCAGGGCCCATGATCGTGACCTCGCCCATGTGGGAGATGTCGAACAGGCCGGCGGCTTGACGCACGGCCAAGTGCTCGTCGGTGATGCTGGTGTACTGCACCGGCATCTCCCAGCCGCCGAATTCGATGAGCTTGCCGCCGAGCTTGTGATGAGCCGAGCAGAGCGGGGTGCGTTTCATCCGCCGAGCATTCGCGGATTCTGGAAGGCTCATCAAGCACATTTTGACGGCCGTTGGTGCCCGTTACACTTCGCGGCCTGGATGGCGTGTTTCTGGCAAGTGGAACTCTGCTGGAATCGGATGCCGCCGCCCCTGTCAACCCGGCAGGGGTTGACAGAAGGTAGCGGTGGTCGCCAGGGGTTTGAGAGTGGCGACCGCCGGGTAATGCGCCGCAGAGGCCATGCACCGCGGCAAGGGGTGACAGAAAGACCTTGCCAGCACACCGCACGGGTCTTGGTCTCGCTCAGGCCGTCGGCCTGGAAGGCGCAAACAATAGAGCTCAAGGCAACGCCGCCTTCCGCCTGAAAGGCACAGATAATAGAGCCCAGGGCAACGCCCTGGGAATACCGTCCGCACCAATCTCAAGCCCTGAAAGGGCGGCACAACGACCACACCCCTCTCCTGTCCCCATGCGATTAAACCTAAAAGCCGCAGTTGACTTGTTTCCGCGGCTAAGAAATGGCCCGCGAACCACGCTAAACACGCGAAGAAGCGCAGCCTCGAACTCCTGTCTTCGCTGCGGTCACCGTTCACCTCCCGGGTGAAGCCGCTTTTCCTCACGCACCTTCGTTTTGCCCTTTGTTTTAGCGTGTTTAGCATGTTTAGCGGGAAATCCAATTGCGGTTTTTAGGTTAAACCCACCCACGCACAAATCTGTGAGCAGGCCAATTCTGCCGCCTTTCAGGGCTTTGCGGGGGATGGGCACGTCTATTCCCAGGGCGTTGCCCTGGGCTTTACTATTTCAGCCCTTTGGGCTGCTGCGGCGCATCCCCATGCCGGTTCGCTCGTCCGCAATGCCGAGGAGTTTCGCTGTCTGGCCGCCGGGGAATCAACCCCGGCATTGAAGGACGAACCGCCGCACAGGATGAGGTAGTGCAACGGCGAAGTGTCCGAGACAACGACGCTCACGAGTGGGCGAGGATTCTGTCCAGCTTCGTGTTATCAGCTTCCAAGTCCGCAGGGGAGTAATTCAGCGTTGACGATGGCTGTTACCTCTGGTTTTGGATTGGCCGACACGACGGATATGAACGCCTTTTGCGCAGGCTTTAATTCCTGCAACCGCATGGATCGCCCGCACACATGCACCGATTCAGAATCCGGGCGGGTTGGCGTGGAATGGCCCGGGGGCGTTGAGCTCTGCGCGGATGCATGCATCAGGCAATGACCGGTTCTGACTCTGAAGCGGAACTCCACTCGGCACCGCGGCTTTGCGCGAAGGCGCGAAAAGGAATCAATAACGAAGGCAGAAGAGAGGGGGACTAGAGACAGGGTTACAGGATGGTCGGGATGATGCTGTCCCGAACTGAATCCTGCAAATCCGATGCATCTCGTCAGGCGATCTACCGGTCGTTCCGGGGTTGCCTGAGTTAATCCCGCCGCACAAGAATGGCTTTGTGAGAGGCGGAATTGACGGCAAACTTGGCCATGGATGAGGTTGAAATAGCCACTCGCCGCCAAACGAAGGTTTTGGCACAGTGCGAGAATGCTGCTGTACAAGTACGCCAAAGCGCAACGGGGCATCACGATCCTGCGGGACCTTCGATTGAGGGTCAGCCCTCCTGGCGACTTCAATGACCCTTTTGAGTTCACCCCGACTACGACAGATCCGCTCAACGACCCCTCAGAATTGAATGAATACTTGTTAGCCTGCGGCGAGAATTCATCCCGCGAGAGGCTTGAGAAGCTGACTCCTGTCTACAAGGCATGTAGCCAAGCCGCCAAGGACTTTGGCCCGAACATGGTGGCTGCCGATCTGACTTCCCGACGCGAGGCAAGTAGACACTTCGGCGTCCTCTGCCTATCTGAACTGCGGTCGGACATCCGCATGTGGGCGCATTACGGCGACAATAATCGTGGCGTAGCAGTCGGCCTAGACTTTGATAACGAGATTTCCGGCATCGAGGGAGTAATACACTTCGGCGCGGTGGGATACGAGCCGAGCAGGCCGCCGCTCGATCCCATGGTCACTGGGGGTGCAGAGTTTCACAAACAGATGTTGAGAATCACGATGACCAAGAGCATTGATTGGAGCTACGAGCGGGAGCACCGAATGATTCTCAGACTCGATAGGCTCCAAAGAGAACAAGGAGGCCAATGTGACCCTCCGGTGCTCGACTACTTCCTGCACATTCGCCCTGAGACTATTTGTGAGGTTGTGATGGGGTGCTCTATCTCCGAGCATGACGAGCAGCTAATTCGCGGCTTTCATGCGGCAAGACTGCCCCATGTAAAGTTGTTCAAGCTGAAGCGGCACGACACGCAGTTCAAGTTGGAACCCGACCCAGTGCTTTAACCAACTCCCTTTCATGCGGCTTGTTGTTCGGTTGTATCCTACTATCCTGCCTTCATGAAACCGAATGGCATGCTTTGGGTGCTTCCGCTTCTCATACTGGGTCCAGCTACCTTCCGATCGTCTGCTCAACAGGCTGGAGCTGACCTTAAGTTGTTTGGGGAGGTCAAGGCTAAAGCGGAAAGAGGCGATGCCGAATCGCAGAACTGCATGGGTAGAGCGTTCTACTTTGGCAACCTTGGCGTGGCGAAGGATTACGGGCGGGCGGTGAAGTGGTTTCGGAAGGCCGCCGAGCAGAATGATGCCGCGGCTCAATACAGTCTGGGCGTCTGCTACGGCAGTGGCCAAGGCGTCGCAAGGGATGAGCCGGAAGCCGTGAACTGGTATCGGAAAGCCGCCGAGCAGAATTACGCTTCGGCTCAGAACAATTTGGGCTTCTGCTACGCCATTGGACAAGGGGTGGCGAAGGATGAAGTGCAGGCGGTGAAATGGTATCGAAAAGCCGCCGAGCAGAATGAAGCCTCGGCTCAGAACAATCTGGGCTTCTGCTACGCCATTGGACAAGGGGTGGCGAAGGATGAGGTGGAGGCGCTAAGGTGGTATCGGAAGGCCGCCGGGCAGGATGACGCGGTGGCTCAACGCAACCTGGGTGCCTGCTACGCCATTGGACAAGGGG
The DNA here is from genome assembly GCA_963822005.1 of uncultured Verrucomicrobiae bacterium. Taxonomy (GTDB): domain Bacteria; phylum Verrucomicrobiota; class Verrucomicrobiia; order Limisphaerales; family UBA8199; genus PALSA-1440. The sequence goes on from CAWGGD010000044.1 coordinate 40,926, forward strand.
TGGCGAGGGATGATGTGGAGGCGGTGAGGTGGTATCGGAAGGCCGCCGGGCAGGATGACGCGGTGGCTCAATACAATCTGGGCTTCTGCTACGCCAATGGCCAAGGCGTGGCGAAGGATGAAGTGGAGGCGGTGAGGTGGTATCGGAAGGCCGCCGGGCAGAATAACGCCTCGGCTCAGAACAATCTGGGCTTCTGCTACGCCAATGGCCAAGGCGTGGCGAAGGATGAAGTGGAGGCGGTGAGGTGGTATCGGAAGGCCGCTGAGCAGAATGAAGCCGCGGCTCAGATGCAATCTGGGCTTCTGCTACGCCAATGGCCAAGGCGTGGTGAAGGATGAAGCGGAGGCGGTGAGGTGGTATCGCAAGGCTGCCGAGCAGAATGAAGCCTCGGCTCAGAACAATCTGGGTGCCTGCTACGCCATGGGCAAGGCGTGGCGAAGGACGGGGTAGAGGCGCTGAAATGGTTTCGCAAAGCCGCCGAGCAGAATTCGCTGAGGCCCAACGCATCTGGGCCTGCTATCACGATGGTCAAGGCGTGGCCAAGGATCATGCCGAGGCGGTCAAGTGGTATCGGAAAGCCGCCGAGCAGGGTAACGCGAGGGCTCAATACAATCTGGGGGTCTGCTGCGCCAATGGCCAAGGCGTGGCTAAGGATTACGTCGAGGGTTACAAGTGGGTTCTGCTGGCGGCGGCACAGGGTGATGATGGCGCAAGAAAGAGTGTGAGCATACTCGAAGGTGTGATGACACGGGAGCAAATTGCGGAGGGCCAGAAGCTGGCGCGCGATTTCAGGCCGCGGGCGGCGCCTGCCCCCGGGGGCGACAGTTCAGCAGCGAGTATTGTGCAGACACGCCCGGAAATTTCCGGTACCGGATTCTTCATCACGGAGGATGGATATCTGATTACCAATGAACATGTGGCCGGGAACGGGGCGCAGGTGCGATTGGTCACTGAGGCTGGATTGCTCGCTGCCAAGATCGTGAAGGTGGATGCGGCGAATGACTTGGCACTGCTGAAGGTGGACGGGAGGTTTGCGGCCTTGGCCGTGGAGAGAAGGCGGTGAAGTTGCCACCTGCTATGCCCAATCTCTATCGTGCTTGGTTGCGGCTGGCCCGCGCTGCGCTGTATCGCGGGTTTGTAACGTGCCGGTTTTTGGTCAATGCGGGTGGGCTTTGGAAGGCGAACACTCTGCCAACACATCGGTAAAGCGGCAGCAAGCAGATTTTGAGGGCCGTTGTCTTTGCCCGTGTCGTCGGCTACAGTGCGCGCCATGGATAAAGATGAAGACCCCAGCCTTTCCCATGCACCCCATCCGCCGCGCGGTCATTGATGTCGGCACCAACTCGGTGAAGCTGCTGGTGGCCGATGTGGCCGGCCAGGAGATTCGGCCGGTTCGCGAGCAGAGCCACCAGACGCGGCTGGGGGCGGGGTTTTACGAGACGCACCGGCTGAAGGCCGAAGCAATTGACGCTACGGCGAAGGCTGTGGCCGAGTTTGCCGCGGCGGCGCGCGAGGCCCAGGCCGGATCGGTGCGCGTGATCGCCACCAGCGCCGCGCGCGAGGCGGTGAACCGTGAGGAGTTGACGGCGGCGATCGAGCAGGCGTCCGGCTTGAAGGTCGAGGTCATCTCGGGCGAGCAGGAGGCGGCTTGGGGATTTGCGGGCGTGACCACCGACCTGGAACTGGCGCAGGCGTCGTTGCTGCTGCTGGACGTGGGGGGCGGGAGCACCCAGATGGTTTTCGGTCGGGGCGGACACAAGCTTTTCCGTCAGAGCTTTCCGCTCGGCAGCGTGCGGCTGTTGGAGACGCTCCCGTGCAGCGACCCGCCCAAGCCGGCCGAATTGGCGGCCTGCCGCCAGTGGCTGAAGGATTTCCTCGAAAGGGAAGTGCGGCCGCGACTGCTACCGGAGATGGGGGCCAGCAAGCAGAGGGCAGCGGGCAGAGGTCAGAGGTCAGAGGCAGATCAGAGTCTCCTTACGTCGGCTGCTACGGAATTGGGAGAGGTGCTACTGGTGGGAGTGGGCGGTGCGGCGAGCATCCTCGGGTGCATGGAGTCCGGACTCGTGGCGTTCGACCGGGGGCGGCTCGAGGCGACGCGCCTGAGCGCAGCGCGCGTGTGCTGGCACCTGGAGCGGCTATGGAGTTTGCCGCTGGAAGAGCGGCGGAAGATCATCGGCCTGCCGAAGAACCGCGCGGACGTCATCCTGATGGGGGTGGCGATCTACCAGGCAATGATGGAGGCATTCGGTTTTCGCGAGCTGCGCATCAGCACGCGCGGGCTGCGGTTTGCGGCGGTGCGGGAGGGCGGGGCGAGTGACCAGAGGCTGGGGTAGCCCCGGTGGGGCGGCGAACATCACAGGAGAGTGGGTTCAGGCAGGGGGCTCTGGGTCGCGAGTGAGCGCCTCGGGCGGCACGAGCCAGCGAGCGGCATCTATTTCGGCGATCAGTTCGTTGCGCAAAGCGAGCAAGTGACGGGCGCTGATGGGCGCCCGCAGCCGCACCCAGGCGCAGCGGGCGCTGGCGGCGAAGCGGCGCAGCCCGCGCAGGTAGTAATGCGCCACGAGGCTGGCGATGGGCAAGGAGAGCGCGTACCAGAGGCTGGCCGGCCAGCCGAAGAGCGCGTGGAAGATCGCCAGATAAGCGCCATAGCAGAGGCCAAAACTCACCACGCCGGCGAGGATGGCGGTGGTGGAGACATGGGTTCTATCGGTGTCGAGCTGGGCGAAGCGTTTAATGGCCCAGCGGATGACGAGGATGGGGAGCAAGCGGTGGAGCCAGCCGTACACCGCGACCGGCAGCAGGACCAGGCCGAGAAGCGTCCACGTAAGGCTTTGCCACAAGAGTTGCATTCGGCCGGAGAAGTGGGCCAGTTCTTCGTCGGAGAGGTTGAGGCGCTTCAGCCAGCGTTCAAAGTGATCCAGCTTGCGCGCGAAAGCGGCGGCGCGGTCAGGGTGATGCTCATAGGTGTAATCCACGGCCCGGGCGATGGCCTGGGTGAGGAGTAACTCGCCGGCGCGCGGGGAAACGGGTTCGTGGACGACGCGGTTGGCGACGCGCAGGTGGTCGAGGTAGAGGCGTTTGACGGCTTGGACCAGGCGCGCCCGCTCGAGGCGGTCGAGGTGGAGGATCAGGGATTCGATCCGCCGCTCGATTTCGGCGGTGAGGCGGCGGATGGCTTCATGCCGGTTTTCAGGGTAGCCGGCGAGCCAATCCGCCACGGCAATGGGCTGGCCGAAATTGACGAGCACGTCGCTGCGGTAGCGCTCCTTAGCCGAGAAGGTCAGGCCGACGGGCACAAGGCGGAGGCCGAGCTTGCCGGCGTGGCGATGCTCCAGTTCGAGGGCCATGCGAGCGGCGCCGGTCTTGACGGTCTTGAGCTGGGGATCGTCATGGGTGATGCCCTCGGGAAAGATGCCGATGGCTTCGCCGCGTTCGAGCACGCGGAAACAGGCCTCGAAGGTGTCCAGGACCGTGCGCATGGCGCGCGGGTCGTCTTTGACGCGGTTGATGGGGATGACGCCGCAGCGGGTGAGGAGCCAGCGGAGCGGCGCGAAGCGGAAAAGCTGGACGGTGGCGACAAAGTTGACCTTGCGCGGCACGGATGCGCCGATGACAAAGGCGTCGGTAACCGAGTTCGGGTGATTGGAGGTGAAGAGCACCGGCCCGGTGGCGGGCACTCGCTCCTGGTGAAAGCGCTCGATGCGGCTGAAGTAAAAGCCCAGCGCAAGACGGAGCAGCCCGTGCCCGAGGCGGTAAAGCAGTGGGTCAGTCGCGTTCATAAACGGGGCGTACAAGCCAACCTTCTGGTAACGGGTCTGGCCAGCCCGGTCAAAGGCAATCCGCAGTCGCCGCCAGCAGGGCAGGAGTTGCGCGCAGGCGGTTGCGTTCCAGTAATCGCTGTGGCCGCAGCGGGTGAGTTTCGCTCGGCAGGCCAACTGGCCCGTGATCGGCTTCGAGCGCCGCCGGCTACCTCCAGCCCCAGCGGCTTGCGCCCGCCGAGCAACTGCCCCAGCGACAGACCTCCTGACCCGTGGAAACTGGGTGAGCCTGCCGACGACCCCTCTCCCGCCCTGAAGGGCACCCTCTCCCCCTCCAAGGGGGAGAGGGACGGGGAGAGGGGGCTCACGTCAATTCCCTGTTCCACTCTAATCCAAGCTTGCGGCTCAGGAGTTCGGAACCTCTCGTCCCGACGCTCGGCCGTCTCGGGTTGACAGGTAGCCCAAGGAATTGCTACTTAGTGCGTTAACGCCCAATCTGGGGCGGGCTCGGGCTCCAATGCTCCCGAATCTGACCCCACTTTGCTGGCATTGCATGAATACGCGACTAAGACAAATCCGCCATGTCGCCCTCGACATGGACGGCACCATTTACAGCGGCGGCACGCTGTTCGAGTCCACCCGGCCGTTTCTGACTTTGCTGGGGGAGCTGGGCATCGGACATACGTTCCTGACGAACAACTCTTCCAAGAGCGCCAAGGACTACCTCGCGCGCCTGCGCCAGATCGGGATCGCCGCGAGCACCGACCAGCTTTACACCTCCACGCAGGCGACAATCGAGCATCTGCGGGAGCAGATGCCGGCGGTGAAGCGCCTGTTTGTGCTCGGCACGGCCAGCATGAGCCGGGAGTTGGAGGCCGCCGGATTCGTCCTGACAGCCGACAGCGCCGACGACGAGCCGGACGGGGTGCTGGTGGGATTCGACACCGAGCTGACCTATCCCCGGCTGTGCCGCACGGCGTATTGGATCAGCAAGGGCAAGCCGTTCGTCGCCACGCATCCCGACCGGATTTGCCCGACGGACCAGCCCACCGTGCTGGTGGACTGCGGCGCCATCTGCGCCGCGCTGAAAGAGGCGGCCGGTCGCGCCCCGGACGTTGTCCTGGGCAAGCCCGATCCGTGCATGTTGCGCGGCATCCTGCACCGTCACGCGCTCAAGCCGGCGCAGCTCGCGATGGTAGGGGACCGTTTGTACACCGACGTGGCAATGGCTCACCGGGCTGGGGCGTTAGGGGTGCTGGTGCTCACCGGCGAGACCACCGCGGCGGCGGCCGCCAAACATTTACCCCCGCCCGACTTGGTAGTGTCCGGCTTGGCGGAGCTGGGCGAGCGGCTGCAGGACGCCAGGTAACAGAAAGGTTCACTATGAAAAACGAAGTCACAGACAGCAAGGGCACTGGGCCGGGCGCGCAGCGCCAGGCCGCACTGCAATCCTTGCAGGCGAAGCCGCTGGACGTTCTGATCATCGGCGGCGGGATCGTTGGCGCCGGCGTCGCCCGGGACGCCGCGATGCGCGGGCTGCGGGTTGGGCTGGTCGAGCAGTATGACTTTGCCTTTGGCACCAGCAGCCGTTCGAGCCGGCTGTTGCACGGCGGGCTGCGGTACCTGGCGCAGGGCCGCGTCGGCCTGGTCCACGAGGCGAGCGTCGAAAAGAAGGTCATTCACCACATTGCGCCGCACCTGGCGGACCCGTTGCCCTTCATCTTTCCCACCTATCGCGGCAACCGGCATTGGGTGCTGTGGCAACTCAAGATCGGCGTGAAGATCTATGACCTGCTCTGCGGCGGGCGCAACCTGGGCAAGTCCACCTGGCTCAGCCAGGCTGAAGTGCAGCGGCGCGTTCCAGGCCTGAGCGCGACGAACCTCAAGGGGGCGGTGCGGTATTACGACGGCCTGACCAACGATGCGCGGCTGACCCTGGACACCTTGCGCTCGGCGGCGGCCAGCGGCGCCAGCGTGCTGAATTACTGCCGGTTCAAGAATGCAACGCGGTCCGAGCTTTGGGAATGCGAGCTCGAAGACTGCCTCGCGCAGCGGACTTTCTCTGTGCGCGCCCGTGCCGTTGTGAACGCCACCGGTCCGTGGGCGGACGGCCTGCCGCACAGCCGCGTCAAGCTGCGCCTCACCAAGGGCATTCACCTCGTGGTCGAGCGTGGCCGGCTGCCGGTGCCCGAAACCGTCGTGATGACCGAAGGCAAACGCATCCTCTTCGCCATCCCGTGGGGCGAGCGGACTATCGTGGGCACAACAGACACCGACTACCACGGACCGCTCGACGACGTGCGGGCCGACGCCGCGGACATCGCCTACGTGCTGAAAGTTACCAACCAGTGCTTTCCCAATGCCAACCTGACCGCGTCGGATGTTATCAGCGCCTGGGCAGGGCTGCGTCCCTTGGTGGCCGACCCAAGCGGCAGGCCGTCTGACGTATCGCGCGCGCACGAGATTCACAATCCCGAGCCGGGCTGGTGGGATGTGGCGGGGGGTAAGCTTACCACCTACCGCTTGATGGGCGAGCAGACGGTAGATCGGATCGTTGCATGGTTAAATAAGTTACAGGGGTTACAAGGGAAATGGGAGCGGTGCCGGACGGCACAGGAGCCGTTGCTGCCACGCGCCGAGACGGACGGCATGAGCGGCATTCTGCCGCCGGAGTTCAGCCGCCGTGCGGTGGAACATTACATTGTCCACGAATGGGGGGTGCATTTGGACGACGTCATGCTGCGGCGCACAAGCTGGCATTATTACTTCCGGGATGCCGCCGCCAAAGCCCGGCAGGTCGCCGACTGGATGGGGGAACTGCTGGGCTGGTCCGGGGAAGCACAACGGGCGGAGCTGGATCGGTATGCCCGAATGACGGGCAGCCCAATGGAAGCTTCCTCTCCCAAAGGCGTTAAGGCAGCCTCTGCTTAGACGTGACCACTGAATACCACCACAGATGGACACCGATAGACACAGATACGAAGTGTCCTGAAACCTGCCTTCCGACAGGGATCACCCGCGCACTAGAGTCTGGCCGGAAGAATCTGTGTTTATCTGTGTTCATCTGTGGTTCTTCTTTGCACCCATACCCCTCAGATGTCAGCCCCGGCACCCCAAACTGAAGCTCCCCGCCCGCCCGTCGCCGAGCGCAAGCGGTTTCCGCTGCTGCTTCGGTTTTTCGAGCCGGCGCCGCCGGTCCCGGTGGTGGTGACCGATCCGGAGCTGACCGAGGTCAAACACCGCTACTGGCAACGGCGGATTATCGTCGCCACCATCATCGGCTACGCGACCTACTACTTTGTCCGCAAGAACCTGAGCATCGCCATGCCGGTGATGGAGAAGAGCCTGGGTGTCACCAAGGCCGACCTCGGACTGTTCCTGACACTGCATGGGGTGCTGTATGGCGTGTCGAAGTTCGTGAACGGCTTCTTCGGCGACCGCTGCCATGTGCGCACGTTCATGGTGACGGGGCTCGTGCTCTCCGCGACTGTTAATGTGTTCTTCGGCCTGAGTTCGGCGGTGGCGGCGCTGGGCATTTTCTGGATGATCAACGGCTGGTTTCAGGGCATGGGCTTTCCGCCTTGCGCGCGCGCCTTCACTCATTGGGTTCCGCCGCAGGAGCTGGCGACCAAGATGTCCATCTGGAACGCCTCGACCAACATCGGCGCGGGACTGGTGGTGGTGATCTGCAGTTACCTGCTCAGTTATTACGGCAACTGGCGGCTTTGCTTCTTTGTGCCGGCAACGCTCGCCTTCCTGTGCGCCGTGTTCCTCTGGTTCGCTCTGCCCGACACACCGCAGTCGGTCGGTCTCCCTGAAGTCGCGGGCACTCAGGTTAAGACTGCGGCCAGTGACTCCAGCGATTGGAAAGCCGTGGCCGTCAAGTATGTCTTCAGCAATCCCTACATCTGGCTGCTCGCGGTGGCGAATTTCTTCGTCTATACGATTCGCTATGCCATGCTCGATTGGGGCCCCACGCTGCTCACCCAAGCCAAAGGTCTCAAACTAACCCACGCCGGCTGGATGGTCGCCGGGTATGAGCTTTCCGGCATGATCGGCGCGCTGATCGGCGGCTGGCTGACCGACCGGCTATTCGGCGGGCGCGGCTTCCGCTCGTGCGTGTTTTACATGGCCATGGCCGGCGTCTCGGTCCTGCTGTTTTGGAAGGTCGCCGGCCAATCGGCCTGGCTCAACACCCTGCTCCTGTGCGCCTCGGGGTTCTTCATCTACGGCCCGCAATGCCTCATCAGCATCGCCGCCGCCAATCTCGCCACCAAACGCGCCGCCGCCACCGCCGTCGGTCTGACCGGCTTCTTCGGTTACGCCAGCACCACCCTTTCCGGCTGGGGTTTGGGTAAGCTGGTCCAAACCTACGGCTGGGATGCCGCATTCATCGGCATGTTGATCGTCGCCGCCCTCGGCACCTTCGCCTGCGCCCTCGGGTGGCGGGCGAAGCCGCACGGCTACGGGGATTGAAGAAGAAGGCAACACCTAACCGAATTCCAGAGAAGCAACAAGGCGGGTGCTGGCGCGCACACGGTTTTTCCGCCAGAACCCGCCATCTGGTCACACGACCAGAAAGCTGCTAGTCGAGTTGAATGGCTCGATAGAACCGCATTGGCTCCTGCCGGATGGAAGGATCCAGAAAGAAATGGCAGGGGGCCGTGAGAACCAGCTCGCCAAAGGTGGTCCAATCACCGTTCCGGCTCTGCGGGGAGAATTGAAGACGGTAGGTGTGGCCCGCGAGTCCGATGAGCTGCACCCGTGCATAGGCCCCCGGCGCCAGTGTGCGCGTGGGGCTAAAGACAACACCGATGGGGCATTCCAAACCACCACCCTGGACCGCCGCACCCAGAAATTGGCCGTTGACGCCACTGAAGCGCTTCAGACTGTCAGAACCGTAGTCCGCGACGTAGAGGTTGCCGTCCGAGCCAAAAGCCAAGTGGAAAGGCTGGCTCAGGTTGTTGGTAACGAAGTCGCCCATGAAGACGCCGGTTTGGCCGCTAAAGCGTTTGATTTGCTTGGAACCTGAACACGCCACGTAAAGATGGCCGTCGGGGCCGAAGGCCAGCCCAGCCGCCCCGCTCAGGGTGCTTCCCGTTGTGAAGTTGCCAATGTAGCTGCGGGCCACAGGGTCAAAGCGCTTGACCTGCTGGTTGGCGTAACTGCTGACATAAAGTTTGCCATCAGGCCCGAAAACCATACTAGCCCCGTCGTTCAAATCCCCCAGCGGCAAGGCCCACAGGAATCGGCCGTCTTGTCCGGAATAGACGCGGACCTGGTCCTGACCCGTCACCGTGCTGCACGTGGAAACGTAGAGATTGCCGTCAGGCCCGAATTGCAGGGCAAAGGGAGCATCCAGACCGCCGCTGTTGGTTGACACGAAATCTCCCAGGAACGCCCCGTTGGTGCCGTTGAAGCGCTTGATGGAGTCCGTCAAGAAACTGCAGACGTAAAGGTTCCCATCCGGACCAAACGTCAGACCGGTCGGCCCGTCCAGGCCGCTGCCATCCCCACAGAAGCCCAGGAGATTGCCTGTAGCGGCGTCGAATCGCTCGACGCGATCAGAGTCGAAGCTGGCAATCAACACCTCCTGCCCCCGTGTCTCGATGCGCGAGATGTCGAGCAGCGGCCGCGGCGCGGTGGACGCGATCGCCCCCACCGCGTCAATGTCCGCCCCCACCGTATTGCCGGTCACATCGTCCAATAAGGGATCATCCCGGAGCCGGACGAAAGAGAACCGATCGTTGGGACCGAAGCCGAAGGCATCCAGGTCCACGCCGCGGGTGTGGCCCGTGACTTTGCCCACGCTATGCCAGGTTAGTCCATCACGGCTCACTTCGACGAAGGTGTCCTCAACATCCGGCCCCACTTCGAAGATCCAGAGGTCCGCGTTGGTGGTGCCGCTGCCGGTCAAGACGTTGTTCGTGAACTGCAGCGTGATCCGGCCGCCGGGACCCAGCGAAACATAAGCGCACGCGGCCTGATTGGGACATGTCACGCCGCCCGCATAGTCCGGCGGTCCCAGAGCGTTAGCCGCAAGTCGGTGCGGGAACGACGGGTCGCCTCCGGCTGTATAAACCGGTTCATACGCCGTCACCACATCCGCAAAGGAAGTAATCCCTTGCGGGAAGTCCACGCAGCCATATTTATTGCAAAATGATTCCGCGTGCGCGGACGAAACCAGCAGCGCGCCCAACAACAAGCCGCTCCGCACTGCGCGCGAACGAGGCAGCGAATGTAACAAGTGATCTTTCATAGTTTTCATCTTTCTGGTGGGATAAACGGAAAAGGGCCTGAAAGGTTACAGGGCCAGCGCAGGTGAATCTATTTGTGGTTTCCTTCCCCCAGACCGCCACTATGCTGGCGCCATGGACGAGGCACAACTGGATGGCGGGGAAAAGTGTTCGCCGCCTGGCCTTTTGCCAGCACACCAGGAGGCCATCACCCGGCACGTGCAACCCAGAGCAGTCTGATGCATTTCCCGGTTGGTTCAATGCCAAATTGACCGTGCGCCAACCTTGCTGATCCACCCGCACCCGGCAAGAGCGGGGCGCACCGGAGGTGGCGTTGGGGTCGGCAACGCTGGTGTTGAAATACAGGATGCAGTTGTTCAGCCTGCCGCCCATAGCGGAATTGATAGAAGTCTTGTTGTGTTCTTCATAATGATGCGGTCTTCATTAAGGGTAAATGGAAACAAGGCCCGAATGTTACATGAACAAAAGGGTGTTTGAATGGAGTGCGGACATTCTTGTCCGCCTCTTGCCTCCCTCGCCCGCGTGCGGACAAGAATGTCCGCGCTCCGGCGCCGAAGCGTTACTTGCGCGCGTGCTGCTTGAAGAACGCGACAATCTTCTCCGGCGCGTCATCCGGATACTGGTGCCCGCCGTTGTGGACGACAAACTCAACCGGTGCGTTCGTGGAGTTGATTCTCCTGGCGGCCTCCACGGCGCGTTCCTGGGTCTTGAAGTCCACCACCAGGTCGTTCTTGCCGGCGATGTGCAGGACCGGGCACGGTTTGGCCTGGCGCAGCAATTGCGCGCCGCCGGCCGCCACCGGGGCGATCGCCGCCAGCGAGTCGCCGCGTGAGCCCCACAGCAAGTAGGTAAACCCGCCGCCGTTGGAATGGCCGGTGACATAAACCCGGTTGGTGTTGATGTGCCAGTCGCGCCGGGCGGTTTCCAGCATGGCGTCGAAGAACTTGAGGTCCTTGTTGTTCGGCCCGGGCAGCATCAGCCAGCCGGCGCGGGTTCCGTCCGGATCACGCGGAGTCCTGGTGGGCAAACCCTGCGGATAGACCACGACCGCTTCCGGCCAGAGTTCATGCAGGCGAAACCTCCGCGCGGCAAAGTTCATCGTCCCGCCGTGACCGTGAAAGCCAAAGATAATGGGCGCCCCATTGGTGGTGGCCGGAAAATGCACCAAAGCCCGGCGCGTGGTGCCGTCAATGTTCCATTCCATCGTGGCCAGGCTGGCCGCGCCCGACATCCCGGGCAGGAGTGACTGGAACGCCAGCAGGATCAGCCACGCTGAGGCAAACCGGTGAACGCGCATGGCGGGTTCATAGCAGAGCTGGGCTATGGTGGGAAGCGCGGGATGCAGCGCTGCAACGCCGGCTTTGGCGCCTTTGGGCACAAACCAGGAAGTTGACACGCCGCAACCATGCCGTCTAATTAGGGCTGACGCCGCCGCGCGAAGTATGGAAAACAACCAAGCTCGCAAACCGTTCCCGTGGGCCACGGCCCTAATTGCCGCCGCCGTGGTGATCCTCGCCGCCTTGGCGCTGTTCGCCTACCTCAAGACCATGCGCGGCATTAAGAATACCGTGGATAAGGTGATCAGCACGACGCCCGAGATTGCCCGCAACTTTCTCACCGGCAACATCACCCACACCTTCCGCGAGAGCATCCCCCAGATCACCTCCACGCAGGGCGATGTCCTCGAACTGGCGGTTTACCGCTGCGACGAGACTTTCAAGCGCACGGACGAAAAGTGGGCCGGCTGGGGCTGGGTGTACCTGGGAACCACCATTGCCGAAGTCCGCGTGCCGGTTTCTTTCCGCTACCACCTGCGCCTCTCGGGTACCTGGCGGCTGGCGGCCCGCGACCAGACCTGCGTCGTGCTGGCGCCGCCCATCCGCCCCAGCCTGCCGCCCGCAATTCACACGGCCGAAATGGAGCGGCGCGCCGAAAGCGGCTGGGCGCGCTTCGACAAGAACGAACAGCTCGAGGTGCTGGAGCGCAGCATGACGCCCACCCTCGAACAACGGGCCGGCGACGCCGCCCACCTGCAGCTCGTCCGCGAGGCCGGCCGCCATTCAGTCGCCGCCTTCGTCCGGAAGTGGCTGATGCGTGAAGGGCAGTGGCGCAGTGACCGGTTTACCTCGATCGTCGTGCTGTTCCCCGACGAGGCGACCGCCTCCTCCGACGAAGACCTGCTGCGCTTCCGCCACGAGCCGACCCTGCGGCTAGGGCAGAACTGAGGCGTCCCCGAGACGCATCGGCGGCTTCATCCCATCCGCCGTGCTACCGAAGAGACTCGGCCAGTCATCGGCATAAGCTGCCTTTCCTCGACTTACCAGTTGTCCAACGCGAGAGGTTTGCCGCCGTCGCGACTGATGGAAAGGGCTTTGTTCGCGAGAGCTGCCTGTGGTTGACGGAGTGTCAAGTCCATCTCCAGCAGTGCATAGAGCAGGTAGCCCACTCCATCAACCGCTTCGTAGTACGGCTTGGCCGGATGGCCGCGAAACAGCCCCTGATGATAGAGCCGCGCGATGGCCTCATCGGCGGTCCGGCGCGCCAGCACCAGGCAACGCGCCTCACCGGTGAGCAGGTGCATGTGGATGAAGAATGAAATCGTCTGTCCGTAGCTGCCGGCATGGGTGCCCTTGGGAGCGTACTGCTCCGCATAACCACGATACCAGGAATTGGTCAGGCAGGCGCGCGGCGGCAGATTCGTCTCGATCAGGCGCGCGAAGAGCTTCGCCGTGTCGAGCATCGCGGCGTCGCCGGTCAGTTGCGCGGCGTAAGCATAAACCTGCGCCGTCGCTAGCGCGTGTTCATAGCCGGCCACGTACGGCTGCCACAAATCCAGGTGCCCGCGCGGCTCATAGACTTGGTAGTAGTCCTCGGCACGAATTGTCTCCGGAACAACGCGGGATCCTGCCACGGGCGTGCCGTCCAGGTTCAACGATCCCCAGAACTGGCCGGTCTTGGTGTCGTAGCCGTAGCGCCGGTACGCCCTGAGATAAGCCAGCGCGTCGTCGCGAAACAGGCTCTCGCCAGTCAGCTCGTAGGACTTGAGGAGCGCGTGGCAGTAGAGCCCGGTGTCGGCGGTGACAAAGTGCGAGCCGTCAAACCGCGCCGAGCCCGCATTGGGGCGGTCGGGAAACAAGCCCGTGTCCGGGTGGCGGCGGTCCCGGTAGTAACGCGCCAGCAATTTAGCCCGATCCAGCCAGACCGGTTCGTGCGTGCGGGTGTAGAGGAACGCGAAGGCGTAGAGGCAAGCGCCGGCGCTCATGGCGAAGTCGCACCCGCGCTGGCCGTCGCCGTGGCGATTGACCTCGCCGGTCTGCTTGTCAATGACGTGCCACTGCCAGATGGCCTCGATCTCCCTGCGCACCGCCGCCGGGTTCACGGCCCAGAGCTTGTCCCAGGCGATGCAATGGATGGCGTGAATTTCGTGGGGATTGCCGAGGTGGCCGAGCTTCTCGTCGCGAAACACGTCATAATGCCGATGCCAGCCCCACCAGAGCAGGCCCTTCTCATCCGCCAGGTTGGCGAGATACCAGCCGATGTAATGGTCAGCAAACCACGCATACTGCCGCTGGCCGGTGACCTGCGAGACCGCGTAGAGGGTCTTGAGGGTCGGCTGGTCGGAGAGCAGGTTGGCACCGGCTGGGTTGCGCCGCTCGCGGCGGGTCACGCGCCACTGTTCATCGAGCGCCGCCGGGTTGGACGGGCATTGACGGGTCTCCACGTCCAGGATGCTTACCAGGATGGGCGCGGTCTTCGGGCCGTAGCGGTCGGTGCCAGACTCGATCAGGGTGTCGAGGCAGTTCGTGACGTAGAAGAGATAGTTCGTGCGGCTCGGTGAGTCGGCGGCGAATGCTTGCCTGACGGGCGCGACCACACTGCTGACGAGAAGGGCAAGGATGATCAACCGAGAGCATTCCACGCACCCGCCGGTGTGCTCGGAAGGGTTTTCGGTCAGGGGCCAGATCATCTTCCAGAACTTGCGGCGCACACTCTTTGGGCCGGCTCCTATCTGGGCCGCTGACGGATCGGGTAGCGGTCGAAGATATCGGGGTCGGGGCTGTGCGGGCGCCGCGGATCATTCATGGCGGTCATCCAGCGGTCCAGTTCGGTCTGCAAACGCGACTGGGCTGACGAGTAGGCGGCAGTGCCGGCGACGTTGGTCAGTTGGCCGGGGTCTTTTGCCAAGTCATAGAGTTCTTCGGCGGGGCGGCGGCCATAGGCGCGCAGGTAGAATGGGCGGAATGCGGGATCATTCTCATGCGTCACCACGGAGGTTTTTGCCGGCCCCTGGTCATTATCCTGGTTCTTCTGCGGATTATCGCCCGCGGGCAAGCGCTCCGGTTTGAAGTTGCGGATGTAGAGGAATTGCTCGGTGCGCACTGCGCGCATGGGAAATCCCACCGGCTGGCCGTTTTCGAGGCGGTAGGAATCATGCCGCTCGCGTCCGAAGAAGACATGGTCGCGGTCCGTCTCGACCCGGCCGCTGCGGTCAGACAAGAGCATGGGCCAGAGGCTGCGCCCGGTCATTTCTTTGGGCCTTGGCACGCCCGCGGCCTCCAGGAAAGTGGGTGCCAGGTCGGTCAGCCTGACGAAATCGTCAATCACCCGGTTGGGCGGAATCTTCCCCGGCCAAGCGATGACCAGGGGCATGCGGGTGCCCCAGTCGTAGAGGCTGCACTTGCCGCGGGGGTAAGGCATGCCGTTGTCGCTGGTGACTACGATCAGGGTGTTCGTCCGAGCACTCTTAGTCTCCAGGTCAGCCAACAGCACCGCAAGCTGCTGATCGAATCGCTGCACCTCGAATAGGTAATCCGCGAGGTCCCGCCGTATTTCGGGGGTGTCCGGCACGATGGGCGGCACGATGATTCTGGCCGGGTCAATGCCGGATGCTATCCCGCTGCCGGCGTCGTAAGGGCGATGCGGATCGCGGCTGCCGACCCAGAAGCAGAAGGGTTTGCCCGGCAGGCAGCTTCTGCAGGAACGCGCCCAGCGAAGGGAACTGCGGACCGGCGGGATTGCGCTTGCGGCCGCCGGGCCGCCAGTCGCCCGGGTCCCAGCCTTTGCCGGCGAACCCGATGCATAACCGGCCTGCTCGAGCAGGTCTGGATAGACGGGCAATTTCGCCGGCAGCGTGCTCAAGAGGCTGGCGCCTTCCTCCAGCCGGCAGAATGCCTGGCCGGTCAATAAGGCGCCGCGCGAGGGCGTGCAGGACGGGGAGGAACAGAAGGCATGAGTGAACCTGACCCCGGATCTCGCCAAGTCATCGAAATTGGGCGTCTTGACCGCCGGATCACCCCCGATGCCCGTATGTGCCCAGGACATGTCGTCGGCGATATAAACCAGGATGTTGGGTCTCTGTGCCGTAGCCGAACTGCCGCTGGCGAGGGCAGCGCCCGGGCGGAATGCACAAACCCCAGCCACCAGCGCGCAGGAGGTACCCAGGAGAGTTTGGCGTGCGTTCACTGCTCGCACGGGTTTAGCACAGGTTCAAGTGCGCCGCCAACATCGCCTGGAACAGTTTGCCGTGGCTCGGTATCCCGCCTCAACCACGTAGCGGACGGAGGGGCACTGGACGGAACCGGATTCACAGCCGAGGGACGCACACTAACTTCGCTTCACTTTGGCTGCTTGAAAATCTGATTCGTCGCCCTGGTGAAAGACAATCCGGCCCGTCAACCGGGTGCCTTCCGCTTTGGCCCAGCCGCGTCCAGTCACCTCATCTCCCTCATCAAAGCCGGAGAACGTGAACTCGACCCGTTCCGCATCGGCTTCGGACCGCCAATCGAGTTCGGCGTCCACGCAGCCGAAATGCAGTTGTCCGACCCCGCCCTTCTTGAAGGTGAGGTGGCCCGGCGAAACCAGGTCCACGAAGTCCTGGTCCCACTGCTCCATTTCCACAATCCGCCAGCGACCGACAAGCGAGGTCTTCATGGGCTCAACCACGGTTGGCAAACCACACCACGTATTCCCGCACCGGCCAGAAGTTCGGGTCCGTTTTGGGCGTCACCTCCAGGTCACACAGCGGCACGCAGCCGGTTCGGTTCTTTTCCCTCACGTTTACAAGGATGCCCCGGTCCACGTCTTCTTCCGCCAAGCCTACGACCTGCATCTTGTGGCCCAAGCGGAACAGGGCTTTGGCCGCGCCGGGAGCGAAATAGGCATCGTCATCATCCTCCTCGCGCGCGACCGTGAAGGGGAAAGCCAGTTGCCGGGCCAACCATTCCGGCCAGGCCCGGGCGGCCCATTCCTGGAACTTCTGCTCCCATGCCTCCTCACACTCGGGCAGGTAGCCGTCGTCATCCTCGCTCAAATCCCAACGGTGGTCTTCGGTATCTCTCATAAATGTCACCCGGTCTTGTTATGGAGTTCACGGGGACGACGACACCCCGTTGGGTGCGTACTGGCGGCGGAACGCTGTCTCCAATTCCTTCCAGCGCGACTCCATGGCGGTCGCGCGCTCCGGTTGCTCTGCCGCCAGGTCGTGCAGCTCGCTGCGGTCTTTGCCCAGGTCGTACAGCTCCCATTGGTTTTGGTTCTCCTTGGCAGACACCACCTTCCAGTTGCCCAGGCGCAGGGCGCGGTTGCCCTCGTGCTGGAAGAAGAGGAACTCGTGCTTGACCGTGCCGTCCTTGCGGAATGCCGGGACCAGGCTCTGGCCCGGCAGCGGCGGCGCGGTGACTCCGTTCCAGGTGTTCGTGACGCGCGCCCCGGCCAGGTCGAGCAGCGTGGGCACGAAATCAATGACGTGGCCCGGGTCGCGCCTGAACTCGCCGCGCGCTTTGATGCCGTTCGGCCAATGCACAATCAGCGGCGTGGCGATGCCGCCCTCGTGCGTCCAAATCTTGTGCCAGCGAAACGGCGTGTTGCAGGCGCTGGCCCAGCCGGGCCCGATGCACAGAAACGACCGCCAGGAGCCGGCGGGCGCGTTCCGGTCGTGGCCCTCGCCGCGGACCATCACCGTCGCATCCGCGCCATTGTCGGACAGGAAGAAGATCACGGTGTTTTCCAGGGCGCCCATGACGCGGAGTTGGTCGAGCACGCGCCCGATCTCGCGGTCCATGCGGTCCACCATCGCCGCGTGAATGGCCATCTTGGTGGCCTGGAAGGTCTTCTGCTCGCCCGTCAGCGTCTTCCAGGGAACCGGGTGCTCGGCCTCGCCGGGGCCGAGCGTCTCCATCACTTCGGGCTTGAAGTAGCGCGGAGTGAACTTGGCATCGAGCGGCGGCAGGGCGCAGTCAACGAGCTTCATCTGGCGCAGCCGCTGCCAGCGCTTCTCCCGGACGGCGTCCCAGCCCTCGAGGTAACGGTCGCGGTAGCGCGCGATGTCCTCGGGCAGCGCGTGCAGCGGGAAGTGCGGCGAGATGAACGCCAGGTAGAGGAAGAACGGCTGCGCGGCATGGTTGGTCGCGTGGTCTTTCAGGTAGTTGATGGCGTGCTCGGCGAAGGCGGTGGTCGCATAATACCCGCTGTCGGGCTTGACCGGCGGCAGCCAGGCGGTCGTCTTCGAAAGTGCTTGGCCGGCGAGAAGTAGCGGTCCCAGTCTTCAAACCGATACGAGCGGTCGAAGCCGCCATCGGCCACCGACTTGGGCGCGCCCATCAGGTGCCATTTGCCGGAATGATAGCAGCGGTAGCCCAGCGGCTTGAGGTAATGCGGCAGGACGCGCGTCCAGGGCGGCAACTTTCCCTTGGGCGGGTCCATGCCGATCTGCTGGGCGTAATAGCCGGTCAGCAGGCTGGAGCGCGTCGGCCAGCAGCGGGCGGTGTTGTAGAACTGGGTGAAGCGCAGCCCATTGGCCGCCAGCCGGTCCAGGTTCGGCGTCTGAATCTCGCCGCCGTAACAGCCGGCGTCCGAGAACCCCATGTCATCGGCGAGGATGATCAGGAAGTTGGGCTTGGCGGTGTTGGCGGGAGCGGCCGCGGCAATGAATGTGCAGGAGAGCCATAATCCGAGAGTTGCCAGGCAGGCAAGGAGCGGCAAGAACCGTTTCAGCATGGCCCGAGTGTCACAGATCGCAGCGCCCCTGTGAAGGCGCAATCCGGTCACCGCACGCGGGTAATGATGCGGTCCTTGGTCCAGTGATCCCGATACCAGGTGCTGGCCTCGAAGGTGTCGTCCAGCTCCGCCATGCGCGTTTTCAACAATGCGCGGAAGCGGTTCAGCGCCGGCTCCCGCTCGGCGCTGTCGGCCAGGTTGTGAAGCTGGTAGGGGTCCTTCAGGTTGTCGAAGAGCAGCTCCTTCTTGTCCTTCCGGTAGATTGCGTAGGTGAATTGCTTGCTGCGCAGGGCGCGCCATTCGTAGTCGTCTTCCCACACCGCGCAGGCGCCGGTATTCTGCATGAACGCGGCCTCCGGCTCCGGGCCGGGTTGGCCGAACGCGGAATGGCTCAGGTCCGTGCCTTCGACCTTCGCCGGAATGGGCAGCCCCGCCATCCCGAGCAGCGTCGGCATGATGTCGGGCGTGTTGAGGCACGCGTCGGTCGTCGTCCCGGCGGGAATCCGGCCCGGCCAGCGCACCAGGAAGGGCACCCGCACTGCTTCCTCGTAAAAGATGTTCTTCGCCCGCCGCCCCTGGGCGCCCATCATCTCGCCGTGATCAACGGTGAACACCACGATGGTGTTGTCGCGGAGGCCGGCCTGGTCAATCGCCTGGAGCAGCCGACCCACGTTCCAGTCCAGGTTGGCCGCCATGGCATAGTAAACACGCATCATCTCCGGAATCCGCTTGCGCTCGCCCGGGCCCTTGAACCTGCCCCACGCATCCGAGTAAGGATCGTTCTCCGGCCGATAGTTCGGCGGCAGCGTGAACCGCGGGGTCTTCCCCTCGTCAGCAAACATCGCCAAATACTTCGCCGGCACATTCTCCGGGGTCCACGGGTCGTGCGGTGTGCCGATGGACAGGAACAGCGCGAACGGCTTGCCCGCCGTCGCATAACCTTTGATCTGCCCGATCGCCAGGTCGGTCTGGACGTCCGGCTCGTAGCCCTTGACCGGGATCTTCTCGGGGCTGTCGGTGTGGTAATAGCCCTTGAAGTATTCGTGGTGGAAGTTGTAGGCGGCCCAGAAGCCGTCGAAGCCGAGCCGGTAAGGGCCGGGCGGCGTGAACGAGTTTTTCGGATCGTAATGATTGCCCAGTTGGTTGGCCCACAGATGCCACTTGCCGATATACCCGGTGTCGTAACTATGCCGGTTCAGCACCTGCGCCAGAAACACGTGGTTCGTATTCATCCGCAGCTCGTTGATGACCATGCCGGTCGAGGTGGTGTATTTGCCGGTAAAGAGCGACGCCCGGTAAGCCGCGCACACGGGATGGCCGGACACGGCGTTGCGGAAGATCACGCCCTGCTTGGCGAGCGCGTCGAGGCTGGGCGTTTTCGCGCGGGCATCCCCGGCGAAGCCGCATGATTGGTAACGAAGCTGGTCGGCCAGAATGAAGATCAGGTTGGGCTTCGCCCCCCGGGCCGGGGCAGCTTGCGGCGCCGAGCGGGCCGAGGTCTCTGCGAGCACCGAGGGAGCCATGCAGACAACCGTTGTCCAGACGAGCAAAGTGGTTCTCATGAGCCAGAGTTGCTTATACTCGGCGTTCGGGCCCGGCTCAAGCGAATGCGTTCTGGGTGGAAGATGGCGCGAAAACGGTTCTTCCTCGTTTTCGGGGTAATAGGGCCCGGTTCAGGCAGCCGATCAGAGCCGGCGACTGGTGCTACCTCGGTTGACCCTGTGCGGAATCAAGGCCGCAGCACCGGTCCTCCACCCCAACGCTCTCGCCAACGACCCCCCATAGTGATCCCAGCCTACCCCTGATGTGCATCCCCAGTACCTCCCTAGTACCTCCGTAGTACATCCGTAGGTCACCTCCGTAGATCATACGGAGGTACTACCTAGGGTACTACGGAGGTACTGACGGAGGTACTAGCGGGAGTGCCCGGTGGAGGTCGTTCTGGCTGCGAGGCGGGGGGGGTGCTCTGGTTGCCAGGTCAGAGGGCTGTTCAATAGCTGGTGGATAGCTTTGGGAACACTGTGAAGTCCGCCGGATTTGGCATCAGCAGCGAAGCGGCGAGCGTCCGGGCCGCCGCGTGATCCGCGTGCCCCGCAACCCCTGCCGCCACGAGAAAACTCGTGTCGAGTCCGCGCGTCACACACGGCCCTCCAGCATTTCGTCGTAACATTCCTCGCGCGTGCCCAGTGGTTTCAGCATCCGGCCCAGGTCCAGCGGCGGCAAATCGAGCGCGCTGCGCCCACTGCCCTTCGTCTTCGTCAGCCGGGCTTTCCGCACGAATCGTTCGAGTTCCGCCAATTCCCCCGCCGAGAATTGCCGCACCACGAGCTTCCACTTCAGCGAGTGTACTCATGCCGGAGAAAGCAGCGTTCGCGCCGGGCTCCGGCGAGCTCGAATGACGCAGGCGAGGGTCCCTTTACTCAAAGCCGTGGGCCTGGAGCTGGGGCAAGGGCAAGTTCTCACTGTTGATACTTCTGGCGGCTGTGGCGATGCCTTTGCCGTGCCGCGCAAACTGCGCATCCAATATCCCGGGGCGATTTATCATCCCCCTCCGCCATGGCTACGACGGGACTGGCGTCATGGATCGCGGGGACCAGCGCGAGGTAATCTTCAGGCACGAGGAGGATCGCCAGAGGCTTCTAACGCGTTGGCCCTGCGTTGCCAACCTGCGGAATGAGAACAACAATCCCAATCGGCTCAGGAGGTGCTGCCTTTGTGTAAGAAGTGAGGACACTTGCTCGACTGAGGCACGTGCGGGTCCACCTGCAGAACCCGGTGTGACGGCGGAACCGGAGCAGCCTGTAGCCGGTCGCGGCGCGACTCTCGCAAAGGCAGTGGGCGTTCGCGGGCGTGACCTCCTCCGGGACCTCTGATTCGCGCAAAGCAGGTTTGGCTAGCACCAAAAAGGCGCAGCCGGTGAAGACTGCGCCCGTTTGATTGTTTAAGGCCGCTGAACCATCCCGTGCGAGCGGTTTGGTTGGCCTATGGCTGTGGTGTCGAAGTAGAGCTGCGGACTGAGGTTCCGGTATGGGCCGCGAGCTGGTGAGAGTGCAGGGGCGACACCTGTGCAGCCCAGCCTCTCTGCGTTCCTAAGACCCAAGCGCCTGCGGCCTCTATGGCGACACCACCCGGTAAAAGCGGTTGGGGCATCGGCCGGCGTTGGCGTCTTCGAAGGTAAACCTGCCATCGCCGTGGTCCACTGCCACACCAATCCTCTCCCAATCCGCGAGGTTGGTGGAGGCCTCGACGACATGGAGGCGGTACGCCGCGCCTGTGAAGGAGAATCGGCCTTTGGCGCCGGGCCGAGCGAGCAGCCGCACCCTGCCTGAGTGCCCCAGCCCAGAGCTTCCAAGGGCGCCAATCGCCTGTTGGGCGGCTTCGATGAACTGGCGGGCCAAGGCAGGGTCGGCGACCTGTGCCCGGACCTTGTTTTGGAACGCCTGCAATTGGTTGGTCGCGGAAACCGGATTGCCCCGTTCAATGGACGCCTGTGCGGCCCGCAACGTCGCTGTCAACGGCTTCGGATTCCGCACCCCTGAGCCCTCCACCATCGCGATGAGCCACTGCACAGCTTGGCCAGTGGTCACGACCGAGACGGTTACCGAATTGGTACTGGTGGCCACAGCGTCGCTCACGACCAAGTCAATTGGGTGGCTGCCGAGAGGCAGAACCACCACCGCCACAACCCCGGTGGCCAGGAGCGTCGGAGCTTGAGAGCCGGGGGAGAAGAACCAGAAGTACTGCAAGGCGTCGCCCTCCGGGTCATAGGAGCGAGAGCCGTCGAGAATGGCCGTGCCATTGGCGCCGTTGGCAGACACGAACCAGGTGCCGGTCGCAGTGGCATCGGCCACGGGTACCAGATTCCACAGCGCGGTAGGACGGCTAGCAAAGGTCGTTCCCCAGCCGGTAGTCCCCCGCCGGTAATAGACAGTCGCATTGGTGTCCCCCTCGAAGACGTGCCAGCCAACGCTGGGGGCGTTTCCCTTGAAATAGACTCCCGTCAGGCTGGGGCATGATGCAAACGCACAGTCTCCGATGCTGGTGACGTTCGCGCCGATCGTGACGTTGGCCAGCCTCGTGCAGGAATAGAATACATACTCCCGGATGCTGCTGACGTGATTGCCTATCGCCGCGCTGGTTAGGCTGGAGCAGGAGGAGAACGCAGCAGGCCCGATACCGATGACGCTGTCGGGAATCGTAACGCTGGTCAGGTTCGTGCATTGAGAGAACGCATAGTACCCGATCCAGGTGACATTGGTCCCGATCGTGACATTGGTCAGGCTCCTGCAAGAAGAGAACGCCCCGTCCCCGATGCTCGTAACACTGTTCGGGATCGTGACGCTGGTCAAGCTGGTGCAGGAGGAGAACACATCGTACGCGATGTTAGTAACGCTGTTGGGGATAGTGACGCTGGTGAGGCTTGTGCAGGACGCGAAAGCCCCGCGCCCGATGTTAGTAACGCTCACGGGGATCGAAACGCTGGTCAGCTTGGTGCACGACGAGAACGCGTAGTCCCGTATGCTGGTGACGTTGGTCCCGACCGTGACATTGGTCAGGCTGGTGCAGGAATCGAACGCCTCGTACCCGATGCTCGTGACGTTGTTGCCCATGGTCACGTCGGTTAGGCTCGCACAGTAACGGAACGCGTAGTCCGCGATGGTGGTGACACTGCTGGGGATCGTGTAAGCTCCGGCGTTGCCCCCTGGGTATTGAATGAGCGTTATCCGGCCCTTGTCGAACAAGACTCCATCCACGCTGCTAAAGGAGGGATTGAGCGCATCGACCGAAATTTGGGTCAGGCTGGTGCAGTAAGAGAACGCGCAATCCCCGATGCTGGTGACGCTGTCGGGGATTGTGACGCTAGTTAGGTTGGCGCAGCCATAGAACGCCCGATTCCCGATGCTCGTAACACTGTCGGGGATCGCGACGCTAGTCAGGCCAGTGTCAGCGAATGCCCAAGACTCGATGGTGATGACCGTGTTGGGGATTGTCACGTTGGTCAGGCTGGTGCAGGAATAGAACGCCCCGTCCCCGATGCTGGTGACGCTATCGGGGATCGCGACGCGAGTGAGGCTCGTGCAGGAATAAAAGGTGTTGACTCCGATGCTTGTGACGCCGTTACCGATTATGACGCTGGTTAGATTGGTGCAGTTCAAAAACGCTCCCTGCTCGATGCTCGTGACGCTGTCGGGGATCGTGACATTGGTCAGGCTGGTGCAGGAATTGAACGCCTCGTACCCGATGCTCGTGACGCTGTTGCCCATGGTCACGTCGGTTAGGCTCGCACAGTAGCGGAACGCGTAGTCCGCGATGCTGGTGACACTGCTGGGGATCGTGTAGGCTCCAGCTCTGGCTCCGGGGTACTGAATGAGCGTCGTCTGGCTCTTGTCGAACAAGACTCCACCCACGCTGCTAAAGGAGGGATTGAGCGCATCCACCGTGATTGTCGTCAGGCTGGCGCACGAAAAAAACGCCCAGCCCCCGATGTCGGTGACGCTGCTTGCCTATCGCCACGTTGGTCAGGCTGGTGCAGGAATAGAACGCATACCAGCCGATACTGGTGACACTGTCGGGAATCGTGAGGCTGGTCAGGCTCGTGCACCACTCGAACGCCCAGTCCCCGATGCTCGTGACGCTGTCGGGGATCGTGATGTTGGTCAGGCTCGTGCAGGAGTAGAAGCGAAGCGAACCCGATGCTGGTAACACCGTTGCCGATGGTGACGCTGGCCAGGCTGGTGCAGGAATAGAACGTCCAGTCCCCGATGCTGGTGACGCCGTTACCTGATCGTTGACGGTGGCTAGGTTGGTGCACGAAGAGAACGCATAGGACCCAACGCTGGATGACGCTGTCGGGGATGCTAACGCTCGTCGAGGCTTGTGCAGGAAGAGAAGGCATAGTCTCCGATGTTGGTGACGCCGTTGCCGATATTCACGCCTGCTGAGGCTGGTGCAAGAGGAGAAAGCATAGGACCCGATGACGGGTGACGCTGTCGGGGATCGTGACGCTGGTGAGGCTCGCGCAGGACTCGAACGCAGAGTCCCCGATGCTGGTAACACTGTTGGGGATCGTGATGTTCGGTGAGACTGGCTGCAGGACTTGAACGCGGAGTCCCCAATACTGGTGACGCTGGCAGGGATTGTGATGCTGGCCAGGCTCGTGCAGGACTCGAATGCAGAATCCCCGATGCTGGTGACGCTGTTGGGAATCGTGACGCTCGTCAGGCTGGTGCAGATACCGAACGCCCAGTCTCCGATGCTGGTGACGCTGTCGCCGATCGTGACGTTGGTCAGGCTGGTGCAGCAATAGAACGCTCCGCTCCCGATGTTGGTGACGCTGTCGGGAATCGTGACGCTGGTCAGGCTGGTGCAGTGATCGAACGCCGAGTCGCCGATGTTGGTGACGCTGTCGTGCCGATCGTGACGCTGGTCAGGCTGGTGCAGCCCAGAGAACGCCCAGTCCCCGATGCTGGTGACGCTGTTGGGGATCGTGACGCTGGTCAGGCTGGCGCAGTCAGAGAACGCTCCGTCCCCGATGTTGGTGACGCTGTCGGGGATCGTGACGTTGGTCAGGCTGGTGCATTGCCCAGAACGCCCAGTCCCCGATGCTGGTGACGCTGTCGGGGATCGTGACGCTGGTCAGGCTGGCGCAGCCAATAGAACGCACAGCTTCCGATGTTGGTGACGCTGTTGGGGATTGCGTAGGCTTCCGGCTTTGCCTCCCGGGTATTGGATGAGCGTGGTCTGGCTCTTGTCGAACAAGACCCCATCCACACTGCTATAGACGGAGTTGAGTGCATCCACGCGTGATCGCCGTCAGGCTGGTACAGGCAGAGAACGCCCCGTCCCCGATGCTGGTGACGCTGTCGGGAATCGTGACGCTGGTCAGGCTGGTGCAGCAACCAGAACGCCTATGCCCCGATGCTGGTGACGCTGTTGCCGATCGTGACGTTGGTCAGGCTGGTGCAGGAATAGAACGCCCCGCCCCCGATGCTGGTGACGCTGTCGGGAATCGTGACGCTGGTCAGGCTGGTGGCAGTAGCAGAACGCAGAGTCCCCGATACTGGTGACAGGCAGGCCATCGATCGTGCTGGGGATGGTCACCGCACCGCCGGGACCGGTGTATCCCGTGATGGTGATCGTGCCGTTCGTTGGTCCGTGTAATTGAATTGGGCTTGCACCGCGGCGGGCAGCGTCAAAAGCTGCGACGCCAGCGCAAGAACCGCACAGTGTGATCGGATTGATTTCATAACGCTCCTTTTGGGGTAAGGCTCCCCTTTGAGGTTCAGGGTCTGCCCGCTGCCAACCCAGGACCCGTGCTCACCAACACCGCGATGTGCCAGCTTGTCCACGGATTAATCAGTACAATGCCTTTTGGCGAGCGCATCATCCAGCCTTACCGGTGCTGGTGCAATACGAAACACCCGCAAAAGCCTTCCGCAAAAGTACGGACAAGCAGAAAGGCGCGGCTATGCTTCTCTGCCGGGGGATTGCAAGCCTGATTCTAAGCCCCGCCAGCCCTCAGGCAACAAAGGTGTTGCAGCCAAGAGAGGCGCAGCCGGTGAGGACTGCGCCCGAGGCAAGCCCCAGTCCTTCCAAATGACACTTATGGCGCCCATGAGTCGCGGGGACCAGCGCGAGGTAATCTTCAGGCACGAAGAGGATCGCCAGAGGCTTCTAACGCGTTGGCCCTGCGTT
This sequence comes from uncultured Verrucomicrobiae bacterium, assembly GCA_963822005.1. GTDB lineage: Bacteria > Verrucomicrobiota > Verrucomicrobiia > Limisphaerales > UBA8199 > PALSA-1440. The sequence goes on from CAWGGD010000044.1 coordinate 66,631, forward strand.
TCCAACCTGCGGAATGAGAAACAATCATTCCAAGCGGCTCAGGAGGTGCTGCTTTTGTGCCAATGGTGACACTTGATCGCGCCCTGGGATCGCGCCCTCATTCGGCCATCTGCTACCGCCTATCCAATACGCGCGGGCAACTCCCCGGCCAGCTCCTCGATTTCCGCAGCCAGCCGCTCCGCCTCCTTCTCCAATTCGGCCCTCTCTTTTTCGAGCACCTTGGCCCGCTCCGCCGCCAGTTCGCCCAAGACACTCGGCTTCTTCTCGCTGATCTGCCAAAGCTCGTATTCGGGGCTTTCCCGCAACCGACCCAGCGACTCAATGACCTCGATAATCTCAAGCTGCAACGTCTCATACAACCGCCGCAATTGAGTGAGTTCCGCCTCCTCGCTGAAATCCAGGCTCCCCCATCCCTGCCGGCGGATGAACCCGTGCGGGTCCTCCGCGATCTCCCGCAGCGTCTCAATGTCGCCGCTGTCCTTCGCCCGGTTGATTGCGGCGGTCAGCTTCTCGTAAGTCTCAAGCTTCTCCGGCTCGTGGGCGAAACGGTCGGGATGATACAGCTTCACCAGCTTCTTCCAAAGCCTGGCTCAATTCGCGCTTCCTCGTCGGCGGTAAGCTGTTTCTTCTCGGCCACTGCCGCCGCCGTTTCCTCGTAATCCTTGTCGGTTTGCGCTTCTGGCCCGCTGGTAAGTTTCCTCGGCCTGTTTCGCCTCTTCGTCGCCGCCGCGTATCAGGGACTCCAGGTACTTCTTCCGGTAATCAACGACCAGCCGCAGTTGGTCGCGCCTCTGGTAATGCTCTCGCAAGTGCCGGAAAAGGATCGCTTGCACCGTATCCACCCGCGATTTCTCCCTCGTGTAGCGCGACCTCCAGCTCCGCCAGCCGCGCCCTGGCGCCCGCCACGAGCTGCCGCAGCTTCTCCAGCTCAGGACTCACGTAAATGACAACCGCCGCAAATGTGACCGCAGCCTCCCTCGGCTCCTTGCGTCCTAGTGGCTTCGTTGCTAAGCCCCGGTCACCCTCAGCCTCCGCCGCGGCAAATACCGCGCTGTCAACCTGCGCCTCTCCCTCGACTTCCAACTGTCGCAAGTACCACCGCCCCATCTTCGCGCTGCGTGCGTTGGAAGATCTTGCCAGCCAATCCAGCCAGCGCCGCAACTCCGCATCCCTGCGCGCCTCATGAACCAGCCGCCCCTTGTGTTTCCCAAACGCAATCCGCGACGGATACCACTCCTCCGAGGTGTAAGCCACCACCTTCTCCCACGTATCCAACCCCCGGTGCTCCGCAATTGGCCGCAGCACCCTGCCAAACAAATCCACGACGGTTTGCACAGCCCCCAGTGCCGTGTGTGCGCCGTGTTCAGGGAGCTGGTAATACTGCCGCAAGGTTTGCAGCTTGCAGTTGCCCGCCGGCACCGGATCGAGAAGGCGCTGGGCCAACCGCAGGGCGCACAAGCCGCGCGTGCCGAGGGGAGCGACTCGCAGCCTTTCCCACTCCGGCGCCAGCACTTCGTCCAGATCATACGCCAAATTGAACGAAACGAGCGGCAACTTGCCCGCGTACTCGCCAAACTCCCGATACACTTGCAGCGGCGGCTCACCGTCCCGCTCCAGAATCTCGCGGGTGTAGCCATGCACGTGCGACGCCTCAGCCGGAATCTCTTGGTTTTGGTTGAGCAGCTTGCGGAATGGCTCCCCGCCCGGCTCCCACCCGCGCATCCGCTGCGCCGCCAATTCGACAACGAAGATTGGCGCGGCCAAACCCGTCGTTTCGGTGTCGAGTATAATCCAAGGTGTCTCTTTCATGCTTAGAAATGCTGATCAGGGCGCTGTAGTAGGCGCGTGGTCTCGGCGTCGTAAGTCAACTCTTTCAACTCCGTCAGTGGCCGGATGTCCAGAACGCTTATGGGATTGGATGAGCAGTCCAAATCTTCCAAACAGGTTGTCTTGCTCAGGTCCAGCTCGGCGATCTCGTTCCGGCCACACTCCAGTCCCGTAAGATTCGGCACACGCGACAAATCTAGGTTAGTGAGGAAGTTATCCTCACAGCATAACCGCTCCAGCCGAGGAACCGCCCTCAGGTTCAGCTCCCGGATTTCGTTCTGCTTGCACCTAAGGTGGGTCAACTTCGGAACACTTGACAGGTCCAAGTTCGACAACCCGTTGCACTCACATTCAAGAGTCTCCAGCTCAGGAAGGAGGCCAAGGCATAATTCCCGGATTTCGTTCTCGTAGCACGAAAGGTGGACTAGCCTTGGGACCCCTGAGAGATCTAGCCCTGACAAGCGGTTCTCGGAGCAGTTCAAGTCTTCTAAACGGGCTATTCTGCTCAGGTCCAACTCGGTGATCTCGTTCCGCCCACAGTCCAGCTCCCTAAGACTCGGCACATGCGACAAATCCAAGCTGGTGAGGAGGTTATCCTTACAGCAGACCTCCTCCAGCCGAGGATGTCCCCTCAGGTCTAGTGCGGAGATTGCATTCCGGTCGCAGTGAAGGGCTCGTAGTTTCGGGACGCCTGACAGGTCCAAGTTCGACAACGCGTTCCCGTCGCAATGAAGCTCAATTAGATTCGGAACGCGCGGCAGATCCAAACTCGAGACTTGATTGCACGAACACCAAAGTGCGCCCAGGTTGGGAACAACCGATAAGTCCAACTTGGACAACCGATTGCCTACGCAGTGCAGGGCTTTGAGGCGAGGCACCTTGCTCAAATCCAATTCTTGGATTCGGCTATGCTCGTACCTAAGCCACGCCAAATTCGGAACCCCCGAGAGGTCACAAACATCCGCGATAGCAGGCAAGCGCCCAAAGTCGAGCAGAGAGAGTTTGGGCAAGCGCAGATTACGTATCCGAATACGCGAATGCTTGCCCGACCCAGCAATTTGAAAGCACAGGTGTGTTGTCTCCAAAGCTTCGACCAGTTCAAACTCCCACAGCGGCAGCAGACCAAAGTCCCAATTGATCTTGCGCAACCTTCCGTCCTCAAAGCGCGTCTCCCTCCAAGCCTCCCTGATCCGACTCCCACCCTTCAGTAGACGTTCTATCACTTCCTCCGGCCTCAGGCTGAGCGCCTTCGCCCAAGCCAGAATCTGCCGGTAGTCAGGTTCGCACCATTCGTACTGTCCAATTGCGAACTTCGCAGCAACCAGTGTGGACTGCCGCTGCTTCGCCAGCGCGAGCGTGTCGGCCACGATAGCGGACTGAATGCGCCTCGCGCCAGCCCCGGCCGTTTCGACCGCACTCGGCGGCCTTCGCACTAGCGCAAAGTTGTTGTTCTTCTTCATTGCGCTAACAGCACCCGCTGATTAACTCGCTTCAGACTTTCCGTTTGGCCCACGGCGGTCCCCAGGTGATCTCGTTTGGATGTCCCCAGGCATCCTCCCAGCCTAACTTTCCCTCAACAAGTTGGATTATCCTGTCCGCATCTAATCTGTCAACGTGCAGAAAGGGTTGCTTGTGCCCACTTGCCTCCAAGTGCCCCAACATTTTCTTAGACCGGCTGTCTCTAGTAAAGAAGCTGAAGCCCCAGTCTATGACTGTGAATCCCTTCCTGGCGTCATAAAACACGTTCCAAGGGCGAAGATCACCGTGGACCAATCCAACCTGCTCAAGCGAGCCCACAAACGAGTCCAAAGCGCTCCGAATGGCTTCAGGATCCGGCAGACCATCATCAATGTGCCACAACAGCGTCCCGGGAGCGCGCTCCACAATGAAAACCCTCTCCTCAATAATGTCCACAATCTTCGCAACCCCGCGTAATCTGTCTTGAATGCGCTGTATTCGCAAGAAGTGCTGAGCGTCTTCGTGAGAAGGTAGGCAGACAAAGCCAACCTGCCCGTACTTCTTGGCGGTGAGAACTTTGGCTAGATGGGTACTGCCACGATAGCTTGCCCTGATTTCCGCCTCGCATTTGTACCCGTGGAAGGCTAAATAGCATTCGTCGTACAGTAGGTCTCTCATGATTATCATTGTCAGTTCACTGACTCCCTCCGAAGTGCTGGTCGGGCCGCTGGACGAGACGCGCCTGGCCAGTGTCATAGTGAAGTTTCCTCAAATGTTGGAGAGGCCGGATATCCAGAACGCTGATGAAGTTCCCAGAGCAATTCAAGTCTTGCAGGCGAGGCACGCCGGTCAGGTCCAGTTCAGCGATCGCGTTCCGTTGGCACGCCAGCTCCGTCAGGTTGGGGACGCCCGACACGCGCAGCCTGGATAATCTGTTGTCAGAACAATCCAGATAAGCCAAGCGCGGTAGTCTACTAAGGTCCAGATCCAACAACTCGTTGTGCCAGCACACAAGTGAGACCAGGTTTGGCACGACCGACAAGTCCAACTTCGCTAGCCTGTTGGACAAGCACTGCAAGTGCTCCAAACCGGAAGCCTTGCTCAGGTCGAGCCGCGCAAGGTTGTTACAGGAGCAATCGAGGTCCATTAGTTTGGGAGCGCCTGCCAGATCCAGACTCGACAAGCTGTTGCCTCTGCAGTCCAGTTTTTGCAGGCGCGCTGAGGTGCCCAATTGCAACTTCTCGAGTTTGTTGTCGAGGCAACAGACCGTTTGTACGTTGGGAGCACCTGACAAGTCCAGTTCACGAATTTGATTGCCATCGCAAGCCAAGGATTCCAAATAGTTAAGTCCTGATAGATTCAAGTGGGATATTCCGTTGCTTGAGCAATAAAGGATTCGCAGTTGGCGGAGCTCCGCCAAGTCGAGCTCCGTCAAGCTGTTGGATGAACAATCCAGATAAACCAGATTCGGAGCGCGGGACAGGTCAAGGCGAGCTGAGCACAGCCTATGACAGTCCAAATGCGTGAGCACGGGCAGGGCAGGACCGAGCGCCGGAATGTTCCCAGACCTCTCAAAATCGGTGTAGAAAGATAGGTGCGTTGTTCTTAAACCATCGACCCATTCGAGGTTTTCCAGAGGCAGCAAGGGAAAATCCCAATTGATCCCCACCAAACGGCCCCCAGAGAACCGTGTCTCTTTCCAAGGGTCTCCTGTGAGTCGGTTGCCAGTCCGGAGACGATCTATGACTACCTCCGGCTTCAATTTCAGCGCCTTTGCCCAAATCAAAATCTGCCTGTAATCCGGCTCGCACCATTCGTACTCGCCGATTTGGAACTTTGCCGCAGCGGGCATCGTCTGCGTCTTGTCCGCCAGCACGAGGGCATCCGCCACAATGCCGGAGAGAATACGCTTCGCGCCCGGGTCCACCTTTTCAAGGGCACTTGGCGGCCTTCGCACCAGCGCGACATTGTCTTCTTCAGTCACGGGCGGCTGCCTGTTTCGGATCGGTTGGGCGGGTGAAAAGTCTCTGACAAAGGGCCTCCTTAAAGTCCTGCAGGGGCACGCGGGAGTCAGCCTGAACACAAGGGTTGTCGCGCACATGCACGAACTCATTCACCGCATCAGAATTCAAAAGGGCGCCGATGTCCTTCAGGGGGTTGAGGTTCTCTTCAATGGTTTGGAACCCCCATCCCGGCTGCCCTGGCCATTTATCGATCACGACCTTGGCCAGGTCCACCGCAAGCTCGGCAGCGGTCATTTGAGCCACCGCATCCTTTCCTGCGTATCGGTTCCGCGCTATTATGTCATCGATCTCCATTCGCAAAGGCATGCCCGTGAGCATCTTCGAGGTTGCTTCCATTCTAGCCCTGATCCTGGAAGCGACAGTATCAACATTCATAAATGCGGATTCTTTTCCGTTTCGCGATCTCAGCGTGAGTTTAATCCCGTCTCGCGAAGACCGTAAGCAGAAAAACACCCCGCCGAAGCCAGAGGGTTTCGGGACCTGCCGGAGTCACCTCCCCCTGACGCGAGCAAGGTCTCTTTCGACTTCGTCCACGCGACTTTGTGTCCTTGCCTTGGGACCAATCCGACAGCACGCTGCCGCCCCTCGGCAGTCTGCTCAAGGGGTATTCCCCGCCGCGCCGCTTCACCAGAACACACCGGCGAGAAACATCAGAAGAAACATCGTTTCTACAGCCTCTCCCTGGGCGGCGCCCGGGGCCGCAAGCCACTCCCTCTAATTCCGTAGAGTTGACCAGCGAACTTGCTTTTCCCGGTCTGTGAGGTGCTTTGCAGTTAGGCTGCGAACCTTCCGGAAGTAGTAGTCCGGTGCCGCTGGATGAACGTAAATGCGGTGAATCAAGCGCCGGAGGTTCACAGGAAGGCGGATTCTTTTTATCGTGCATTTGTCAGCCTGAAACTGCTCTTCAGGCCGGCAAATGCATAACCGAAGCTCTCGTTCGTCGCTGTAACAGGGAAGCTTTTGAAACAGCAGGTAGCCAATTTTATTCGGCATGTAAGGGGTCTGCTCGTACCGGACAGATGCCGGATAAACCTCTGCTGCGAGCGGCCCACTTTCAGGGAGCGCCAGTAACAGATTCTGGAATGTTGTTCTTATGGCGACGCCCTCTGAATCACCACAAAACCTTCTCCACATGTGGTCAGCTTCAAAGTCAGCGACGCTGAAGCACGTCACCCAGGACCGTTGTCGTATGCTTTCGTGGAAGGCCCGGAGCGCGACAAGCATTTCTGGGTTGTCCTTATACATTCCTTGCATCGCAGCCAATTGGGAATCGTTCATTCTGGCTTCCGCCTGGTCAGGGAAGCTCGAGACTTGGCAGAGATACAACTCGCCTGATTGAAGAATATCCTCAAAGTAAGGAGCTTTGTAGTATTTCCAGACCGTTGCCGGCGGAGGCGGAACCGGAAAATGGTAGCGCTCTTCCTCCAACATCTTTGCCCGCTCTTCTGGTGAGGCCCGGCCTTCCGCCTTTGCCGCATCCTCGCTGGCGATCCAAAGAATTCCTGACGTTGGTCGGTTGTTCACCACTTCAGACCCATCGTGCTCCCCCGCCGCAGACGCAAGGCGATTATTACAGGCGCATGTTATGGGCCTGCAAAGGGAGCGCCTCCTCACTGGACTTGGATTGCAGGAATGGCTCGGACCCGTTCAAGCCCGTTCCGCCTCGACCCCGACGGGCTTGGCCTCGGCCCCGCCGGACTCGAGGTGCCCCTGCTAAAGGGAATGGTCGGCACAGGCAGCAAATTCCCTTCCTCGCTCTCTTGTTTTCTAGCGGGCTCTTGGTGGTTCATGGTGACCGCATTCTAGAGCAAGTGTCACTATTGAGACTCTTGGCGCAAAGTGAACGGCAAGCAATGGCATGGCTTATGCCACCTATTTGGCTCGGCGCCGGGGCAGGTTCTTGGAGTTCGCGGCCTTGCAACAGAGGCCGGGGCGCTATCGCATACATTCAGCCGTGAGCGACTTCCAACTTCAAGCTGGGGACCTGCGGATCAACCCATCACGGCGCGCGCACGGCCAGCCGGTAGAACGCGCCGCTCACAGCCGTGGAAACCGCTACGGTTGACACATTCACCGGTGAGGTCGCAAGAATCGCTGCCTGCACGACCTGGGTAAAACCATCCTCGGGTCTGGCAGTCTGCCGCACCTCGTAGGTTCGGCCGGACACGCTTCGCCAGCTCAGCACCAGGGCGCTTCTGTCAGCGGTTGGGACGGCGCTGAGGAGCCGAAACACCGAGGACGCATCGGTCGGGTCCGTTCCGGCGGTCTGCTCCTGGGCGTTGGTCATCCCGTCCAGATCCGAATCGGCCGAGCCGGTCGTGTGCGTGGTGGTGCCCCAATAGCGGAGTTCCCAGTCGTCGGAAAGCGCATCGCCATCCGTGTCCTCCGCCGGCAGAAACTGGCGGAACCAGAGGATGGCCTCGCCATTCAGGTTGTTGTCGTCGGTCATGAAACACCAGTGGTTCGTGCCGGTGGTGGGCGCGAGCGCGAACCCTTCGAGGTTGCCCGACCGCGGCCCGACATACTCGATCAGCGGCCGCAGACGCCGCTCGGAGCCCTCGAGGTAGGAGTTGAGCTCCGTGATCTCCAGGTAGTTGGCGCCGAGGTTGTGCCAGATGTAAAGCTTGCCCGTGGAGCGGTCGAACTCCAGCCCGGAGGTCTCCGCTCTACCGGTCTTGTACCGGCCCACATACGCGAACGTGTTGTTGGTGCGGTTGAGATCAAACACGTGAACGTAGCCCCCGTCCTGGTGGCCAACAAACATCAGCCCACCCATCCCATTGCTGCTCACATACGGCAGGCCATTGGTTGCCTGGAACCCCTCCCGCCGAAGCCACTCGTCGGGCACGAACGTCAGCGCCTCCGGGCCGGTTGTCCCGCCGACTTCCGGGCACTGGACGCGGATGTCCCAGTTCCGGTTCTCCTGGATCACGCCATATTGCGAGACGTTGTACTCGCGAATCCACCCGTTCTCGTCCATCAGGTAAACCAGGGGCTGATTGAAGTCCGCCTGGCAAATGCTTTCCAGGTCCCCGCCGGGAGACCACTTGGCCTTGGTGCCGGCGGCATTGGTCGCCACCCGGAAACTACCGGCCCCGTCCTCGACCAGGGCCCAGAAATGGCCGCTGTTGTTGGCGAGCCAGAGCGTGCGCGTCACCGGGTTCCACGCCGCGCCGCTCATGTTGATCGTGTTGAAGTCCGGATCCAGGGTTGTCAGCTTCACCGCCTGGCTGGTCGGCTCCGCGGGCCAGGGACTGGCGGCGTTCAGCGCGTTCGCCAGCGCGACCGCCGCCCACACCGCCACAAAGACACGTTGGCCCATATCGCATCTTCCCAGCGAACGAGAGGCCCGTCAACTACTCAGGCTGGTTGGTATTACTTGCCTTCTTGTAAAGGGGCCAATCCGCGCAGTCCCAGAACGAGGTTGGCTGCGACCAGCCCAGCGAACGCGACGGCTCCAGCCGCCGCCAATCCCTGGAGCGCCCAGCCGCTGAATACGCCCCCAAACTTCGCCGCTGACGGCACCAGTAACAAAGCCGCACACAATCCCAGGACATACCAGCTTTCGGCCCCCTTGCGGGCCCCGGCGTTGGTGAAGCCCCAGGCTGTGGCTGGGACACGCCAAAGGAAGGTTGCTATGCCATACCCGCAAAGCAGCCCCGTCAGGACGCGCAAAACCGGCCCGTGCGGGATCCAGTGCAGGCCGAAGGGAGCCGCGATCAGCAGGAACAGGCCATGCAGGGCGACAAAGCGGGCCCCATAACGCGGCCGCAACGCCCAGTGAAGCGCCAAACAAACACAGCCGCCGACGTAGAGTCCCGCGCAGCGTTGACACAGAGGCAGCAGCCCCTGCCCGAGGTCCCACGTATGCTCGGGGTTCTGGCCGCAGACCAGTGAGAAGGCTTGCCAGAGCGTCTGGCGCATACGCCTCAGTCGTCAAACCTGCCCACGCCCACCGGCAGCGGGATGGGAATCTTGGTGACCGGACGTTTGTCGCTGGCCAGGTCAACAATGAACAGCGCGCAGTCCTCAGCCCGGAAGCCTTTGTCGAACAGCGCCAGGTACGTGGAGCTTACCGCCAGGGCCTTTCCGTCATGCGACAGGCCAAACTGAAAACTAGGCAATGACCGTTCTGCGTCTAATTCGGCCCCACTGATGAGCACGGTGCGCCGCGGCGGGCGGCCATCCAGCGGGAGTTCAATAATGCCCAGCGAGTGGCCGGTCTTTCCCTCCACTCTGCTCTCATAGGCCACGAAAAGGGATCGCCCGTCGCGCGAAAATTCCACCTGGCTGAGTTTGAGGGCTTCTTCTTCTGCAACCGGCGCCGGCACAGATTTGGCTGGCTGGCCCTCTTCATAAACCTGAACCGCCGGCGCCGCGCTCTTGTCCTGGACCAAGGCCACCTTTCGGCCAACCGGGCTGAAGGCGAAGCCGGCCTCACCCTCCCGCGCGCCCTCGATCGGGATGCGCCATTCCTTGGTCATGGTTTCAGGGTTCAGCAGCCCCCAGTCAATCCGATCTTTCTCAACCTCCTCCATAAAGCCAAACCGCCCGGAAACCGGCGACGCGAACACCATCAGCGGGTGGCGGTTTGTCTGAACCCAGGTCTCGCCCGTGACCAAGTCCAGCGTCACCAGGTTGGACCCCGAGTTAAAGAAAGCGCGCGTTCCTGTTATCGCGAGAGGATAACTGACGACGGACGAGGATTCCTTGATCCCAGCCAGATCCAGAAGCCGCACTGGCTCCTGGCCGTCAAGTGAGAGGATCGCAAAAGTCAGGGCCGACTCATCGTCCTTGGAGTCCTTGAGCGGCAGCAACGCGACCACCACGTTCTTACCGTCTGGCAGCCACTGCGACCGCATCAGCACCGGCTGGACCTTGCCTCCCGGTGCGGCGATCGCCTTGGAAACAAACAGGACCTTTGTCTCCCGAGCGGCGCGGTCATACACCGCCACGCCCATCGAGCGGGTTTTGGGATCGAACGTCGGATACAGTATCTGCTTGTCGTCGGGGCTGAAGGAAGTGCACGCCAGAATGCACACGAAGAGCGCGCCCAGGCCTGTCAGCGCCAGGAAAGGATCACGGTATTTTGCCAAGTTCATATTCATCTCCCGGTTCATTGGTTCCACTGCAACTCTGCGCCAGGCTCGCTTGCGAACCTGGCCCTCGCGCGCGAGCATAAGCCACGGCCCCGCCCGGTCAAGTAGTCAGAAGTCGCCATTGGCGAGCCATTGTGTCACGCTGCCCACCTGGTGCGTCGGCAATCTGGATTCCTGAGTTTCTTAGCCCGCGGTTACGACCACAAGAGTGCGGTCGCGCTGCTGTTGGTGCTCGGGCTCTGCGTCGGCATTGGCATCGTGAACCTCGGTCTGCTGCGCGCCAACTGGAACGACGTTGACTGGGTGCTCCTTGGCCTCTGGGCCGGCATGGCGGCGCTGCTCTGCCGGAACATTCAGCCCGCCCGCGACCTGGCCCTGGCAGGTGTCGCGCTGGCCGGCGGGTTTGCCATTGAATGGTGGGGCACGCATACGCAGCTCTGGCGCTACTTCACCGGCGACGCGCCGCCGGTCTGGATTCTGCCGGCCTGGCCGATAGCCGCCCTGGCCGCCGTCCGCATCGCAACCGCCCTGGAGCGAGGGTGTTCCAGGTGGCGGCTGAATTGGACCGTTGCCTATTGGATCGTGCTGGTCCTGTTCGCCACCGGCATGTTCCGATTCGTGTGGCCGTCCCGCGGCCTGTGGCCTAGCCAGGCTGCCGCTGGGCTGATCGTTCTGGTCATCGCCACCGGAACGGCCCACCGGCGAGACCTGTGCCTCTTCGTTGCCGGTGCCGGCCTTGGGTTTCTGCTCGAATACTGGGGAACCAGCAGGGAATGCTGGACCTATTACAGTGGCGAAAACCCTCCGCTCATCACCGCCGCGGCCCACGGCTTTGCCCAGGTCTGCTACGCCAGAACACTCGACGCCCTCACCTGGCTCCGACTCTTGCGAGGTGGACGGCGGTGGCGGCGGTCATTTGGGCTGGGTAACTGGCCAGGTCGCGGACTTCAAAACGCCGGACGCGCTTCGAGCTGGGGGCGTGGCCGTAATGAATGACCGCGTCGTCCCCCACCCGCAGTTCGACTTCCGAGAAGCCGAACACCCCATCGGTTTTCTGCGGCGCGACCAGGAATTCGAAGACGGCCGCACACCATAAGTTACGCGTACCGGCCAACAGGCGTTCCTTGCGCTGGAGATCAATGGGAGCGGAGAGAAAGGCGATCGGGTCGGCGGTTTCCTTTTCGAGGGCGTAGATGAAGTATTGCAGCAGCGCCGGCTGGGCGTTTCGCAACAGGTCGGCGTGTTTGGCCTGCCAGAACGAGGCATGGCCGCGGTTCTGCCACAGCCCGCCGTCAAAGCAGGGGACCCAGTAGAGCGGCAAACCGGACCGCATGAGGCCCACATAAGCCTGCGGGTCAAGGCTGACATTGTGCTCGGTGAATTTGGGCTCGGAAGCCTCGCCGATGAAGACCACGAGCTTATCCACCTTGCGGCGGAACAGGTCGGGCTCGCGATTGAAGGCGGCCGTCACATCGCGCATGCTGCCGACGGCGGTTATGGCGACGGGCGCCGGCGACTGGCGCAGGGTGGAGAGAATCAGGGCCACTCCCCCTTGAAACTCCGCCGGTTGATCCAGGCCGGTGTCAGTGGGGGCGCGAAGTTTGTCGGCCAGGCCGATGGCGGCAGGCACCTTGCGGCCGGTGATGCGGTTGAGTTGTGAGACTGGGATCGTGCCGGGCTGTTTGACCTGGAGCCGGCCCTGGTCGAGGATGACCGCCTTCAGATCAAGGCCGGGCATGCCGTAGAGAGTGGCAAGGTCGAAATGGTCGTCGGGGTCGCCGTGCGGATGAAACAGGTCTGTGCAGTGGATCAAGGGAAGGGGCGGTTTGGCTGAGCGCGAGTCTGCCCCAGCGGCGGGGCACAGGACCAGCGCGAGGGCCAAGAGCGAACTGCAAAGGCGGAGAAGAGGTTTCATTTTAACAGGTGTTGGTCGAAAAAGGCGTCCACGGTACGGTCTATTTCCGCCCCTACAAAGAGGTGGCCGCCCCCTTTGGCCACGCCCACCGTCACCTCCACGCCCGCGGCCTTGAGCGCCTGGTAGAGCAGCTCGCTCTGTTTGAGCGCGATCAGCGGGTCGGCATCGCCGTGCAGGATCAGCAACGGCGGGTCGCCGGGGTCCGCGTGTGTCGCCGGATTGACCTTGGCAACCACGTCGCGCCGGTCCTCGAGTTTGCCGCCGACGAAATCCTCGGCCATCTGACGGAGGGCAGCGAGCGCGTTAGTTGTCTCTGGGGCCTCCAACTGAAGAAGGTCCGTCGGGCCGCAGAAATCGCACGCGGCTTGGACCCGGTTGGAGAATTCGGCGTTGCTCCCGTCGCCTTCATACTCCTTTTCGCCGCCGGAAAGGCCCAGGAACAGAGGACCTTGAGGCGTGCGGGTGAATTCCAGCTTGCGGAACCGGCGCGCGTCAGGCGTAAGGTGTTCCAGTGAAGGGATCAGGCGCTTCGCCGCGACGAGGTCGCGCTCGCATTCAAGGACCAGACGCCGTGCGGGCTTGGCCGGGGAAGCGTTGGTGCGCGGGTTTGCCAGAGCATCAGCCGCGGCCAGGCAGGGCAGGAGCACGGCCGCGGCCAGAACAAAGCAGGACGGCTTTCCTGCTGCCGGCGTGGCGCGATGAGTGTGGCTTCTTGCCCTGTCCATGCTTGCTGACGGTCTGCCTTCGCTCACGCAAGACCGACGGTCATGGACTGCGCTTGCCCGCGCCCAGGTGCTGCAGGAGAAAGCCGAGCAGGTCTTTCTGTCCGGCGCCCTTTTCCCTGTCTTTCCCGGCGGTTGAGACCGCATGCGCCTCGACGCCAGCCTCGTCGCACTTCTTCTTGACCGCCTGAATGTGTCGCGGATGATGCAGGAGGGCGTTGCGGCTTTGGGGCTCGCTGTCGGGCAGGGAGCAGGTCATGAAGATGGGGGCATCATCCCGCGTGATCAGGCGGAGCATGCTGCAGTCGTCCAGAATCTTCTGGCCGGCGGGCGTGTTAAAGTCGTCGCGGGTCTTGAAGTGGTAGAATTCCACGTCCTCATCCGGGCTGCTATACCACTCGGGCTTGAACTTGCCGATGACCTTCTGCCATTCGACCAGGTCGTAGGTGGCCTGGCCATTGATGCAGCCCGCGGCGACAATCCGGCTGGACTGGCGTAACACCGGGTCCTCGCTCTTTGGATCGGCCAGGTCGTCGTGGACGGCCAGCCAAAGCGAGGTGCCCGCGCCCGCTGACCCGCCGTAGGAGGCAACGCGCTTGGGGTCGAGGTTGTATTTGGCGGCGTTGAAGCGGACGAACTGGATGGCTCGGGCGGCGTCGCGCAGGATGTCCTGGATGGGGGCGTGTTTGCGGAAGCGGTAGTTGATGGACATGAACGAAACGCCCGCATCCAGGCAGCGTTGAATGGCGTCGGGGCGGGCCTGTGACTTGTTGCCACCGACAAAGCCGCCGCCGTGGATGAAGACCAGCAGGGGCGTCGGCTTGTCGGACTTGGCGAGCCACAAGTCGAGCACGTTGCGGTCGTGGGGGCCGTAGCCAATATTCGCGTGAGTGGGAGTCGGCAGGGAGGCCTTGTTGCCGCGGGCTTTGCCCTGGCGCGAGCCTGCAAGCTTCTGCCGGTAGGCGCGCGCTTCGTCCATGGACAGCGTGCCATCGTGGTTGGCATCCGCGTCGGGGTAACGCTTGAGCCATTTCTGCAGTTGCTCGGGGGCAATCTCCTGCTCCGCACCGAAGGCGGCGGGGGACAGAGCAAGCGCGAGGAACAGCGAAAGCCGGCATGGGTCGAGTTTCATCAGGCGGCGCAGCGTAACAGCCGGGCGGGGTCGTTTCCATCGCAATTCCTCAGTCCCGGCTGGGAGGGGCTTACCTTGTGGACGTGTTGTCCAAGCGGGTTCACCGGCAAGACCATTTGGGCAACATGCCTTTGTCCGCACCACCAAGCGAGTCTTGTGGCCGCGATGCAACCCTTTCCGGGTTGATCACCTTATGCTGGATCGCTTCCCAAGGTAGGACCGCTCCCCCTCTGCCCCCGTCGGTCCAACCTTGGGCTGAATGATACAATCCCTGCGGGATTGGCGCCAGAGACGCTGTCATAGGAGGCTGTGTGAAAAACAGCCGGTTTAAGCGGGCGAGCGCCCGCGCGATCCCAAGCATCCCTGTAAAGCCTGCGGAAATCAGGGCTCGCGGGGACGCTCGCCTTCCCGCGCTCGGGTCTTGACACAGCCTGATAGCTTGGCGGCCAGCGAATTGGCTGCTTCGGCGAGGTTGTCTGAGAAATGGACAAGTAGTTTGCGGTTGCTTGTGATATTCGCACCGACCGAAGCTCATAATCGGAGTGCAATGACGCACCCAGCCGGGCGTGTCCGTGCCTGAGCACGGAGTTAAGTGGCACAGACCGGAGTGATCTAGAAACAGAGCAGTGCCCGCATGAATAGAGTTCGCGAGCCAGTGTCCGGGGCGGGCCTTCCCACCCCCCGCCCAGCCGCATCAGCCGCTGGGGTTTTACACTGATCGAGTTGCTGGTTGTAATCGCTATCATTGCCATCCTGGCGGCGCTGCTCTTGCCGGCGTTGGCCCGGGCTAAGCAAAAGGCGCTGCGCATCCAGTGCACCAACAACATCAAGCAATTGACGACGGCCATCTACCTTTACGCCTCGGAGAACAACGACACGCCCACCCATCCCAATTGGAATGCGCCGTTCACTGACGCCGCGAACAACCTGTTGCCGGGGTGGTGCTACACAGCCCGGAATGGTGCGGACCTGGACCAGATGCTCCGGCCGACGAATGGGCTGCTGTGGGTGTATATCGGGAACGCGGCGGTGTATCGGTGTCCGGTTGATCTAACGAACCTGAACTCGTGGTCGAGTCGTCGTCAAAAGATGACCACCTACATCCAGAATGGTGGGCTAATTGACTATAACAATAACAACAGGATTAAGCCCTACCGCCTGGCCCAATTTCGACAGGATGCGATGGTGGTCTGGCAGTCCAACGAACAAATCGCGCAACGTTACAATGACGCTTCGAGCCACTACAATCCTGACATGGAGGGAGGTATCTACAGCGCTGCGCATGACGGGGGCACGACCGTCGGTTGCATTGATGGTCACGTGGAATTCCAGAAGCAGAAGGTCCTTGAGGCCATGGGCCGGGCCAATGACCGGCGGCTGAACATCCCCCCCAAGTAGGCCGCGCGGGTCATCACAAGGCCAACGCGTCCGATCCAGTCGCTGTCAACTTGCTCAGCCTCGAGAGGGGGCTTTGATCACCGACTTCAGCCTTTTGCCGTAGTCACGGTTGGCAGGCCGCGCGCGGGTTCACCGCTTGAACTTGATCTGGCCGCGGACGATGGAGAGCGTTCGGGGCGGGGAGTCCAGCGGGGCGTCGGACGGCAGGACCTGGAGCTGCAGCAAGGTGCCGGGCGCGCCGCGAATGGCCCCCACCAGGTCGTTCAGGGGCAAGCCGCGTGCGTCCACAAACACGTTGTTGCCCTGGGCGAGGGCCACGATGCGGTCGCCCGGGCGGAGCTGTCCGCTGAGTTCGGCGGGCATGCCGGGCAGCAAGCGGTTGATAACCGCATAGCCATCCTGCAGTCGCAACTCCGCGCCAATGCCCACGGGTGCCACGTTCTGGATGGCCTTGGTGGCGGCGTCTCGTTCCGCGGGGTCGGACAGTTGCCCCGCCCACTGCAACGCCGCGTCGGTGTCCTTCTGTGCCCAACCGGCAAAGAACGAGTCATAGAATTGCCGGCGCTCGCCGGCAGCGAACTGCTCGCCCAACGCAAACGCAGCCCCCGGATCGGAATCGAGCAGGGTGACGGCAGCATGCTGCAACATCACCGCCCGGCCTTGGCCTTCGGTCAGCTCGTTGGCCCACAGCAGCGCCAACTCCGGGTTCTTGACAAGCTCCATGCCCAAACCGGCCTCGAGCCCAAAAGCGGCGATCGCCCGGGCGCGCTGGCGGGGCGAGTCCAATTCACCGTGTTTCCACTCCGTCACCAACGCCAGCAGGGCAGTTTCACGCTCGACTTCGTCGGTAAGCTGGCGAGCGGCACCGAGGGCGGCTTTCGGGTCGCTGCCGGCCAGCGCACGAAAGGTCTCACGGAGCTGCACCAGCCGCTCGGCTTTGTTCAGGGGTGCAGGTGGTTTTTCGGGTGGCGGCGGTTGAGCGGCAACGCCTTCGCTGGCTGCCGGTGCCATCGCTTGAGAAGGGACAGCAGATTCGATCGGCGCTGGAGGCGGTGCCGGTTCCGCGGGCTCAGCCACTTCCGCGGGCGGCGGCTGGGCTGGCTCCGGCCCCCCGGTTGGTGGTCGCAGCCAAAGCGCGGCCAGGCCGGCCACCAGGGCTGCCAACACACCAATCAATGCCAGGAGAGCTTTTGTTCTCATCACAGAAGGTTCGCACGCTATCACCCTTGTTGGGATCGTGCCGGATCCCTTTCCCCTGGGTGGAATGTCGTCCAGTCACCTCGATGCGGTCAAGCTGTTTGGGACCCCGTTTAGCCCCCGGGCACGTTTTCAGTTCGCCTTTTCCGGCGCTCCGCCATCGGGCTTCTCTTCCCGCGGCACGTACTCAAGGTTCACCCCCATCTTAATGGTCTGACCGTCCTGGGCGACCTGCGGTGAAAGGTTTATCTTGGTGCCAATCTGGCGCTGGGTGCCATCGGGATTCGGCCTCGATTCACCCACAAACAAGCTCGCCGGAACGCCGTCGGAAGTGGTGATCCGTGGTCGACAGACAATGTTGGTCTCATCCGTGGAATTGAGCATGTTCTTCAGGAACGCAGCTTCAGTCCCCGTAAAAGCCGGCGAGTCGGCCGGCGCCTGGCTTTGGAGCTTGCGGAGGAGACTTTCCGGCAAATCTCCTTCGGCTACTTTCAGGAGGCACATGGGGATCGTGATCGTTTTGCTGTCGGCTGCGCCCTCGCCCAGGCTCGGCGTCGCCAGCAGGAAGGTCCGCGAGCCGGGAGAGATGAGCCAGCCTCCGGTGGCAAAGGTCTCGCCACTGCCCACGCTCACGGTGGCCGCCGCGGTGAAGGGAACGGGATTGGTCTCAGGTTGGCCATTAGCCAGAGTTGCGCCGGCAGGCGGGGGGCTGGCAGTCGCGCCGCGAGCCGCAATCTGCCGCGCCTCGTTGCGCAAGCGCGTGACCTCGCCCCGCAGGCGCAGCAACTCCGCTTGCTGGTCCTGCAGCCGAGCCGTTTCTGCGGCACCGGCGGGCTGGTCGGCGCGCCGTTGGCTTTCCGCCTGAAGAGCGTCCAGGCCTTCGACTTGCACCCGCAGCGCCGCGTTCTCCCTGCGGAACCGTTCCAACCGTTGCTGTTGCAGAAACAGCGCAACCAGCACTCCTGCCATCGCCAGCGCCGCCAAGCCCAGCTTTATCTTTCGCGCTCGCATATTCATGGGCACCTTGTTGCTTTACTAAAACCGCTCCGGCGAGAAGGTTTCTGTCCAGTAGTTAGCTTTTGGGCTGCTTTGGCCGCAAGACGCGCAACTCGTGGTTCGCCTCGGGGCGGGTGATAGGCCAGTAGAAGATGCTGCCCCCGGGCGCTAAGGCCAGGTTATGCACCATCCCGAAGCCCCGGAGCACCAGGCGCTCAGCTCGGTTGGTAGCGGGAATCATACAAAGGCTCGACCACCCCGCTCCGCCGACATAAATGTTGTCCTGCCCGTCAACCGCCAACGCATAAGGATTGGAGAGGTTCCCGGCAATAAACAGCGGCCGACCACCGCCCGCCCCAATGGCGTAAATCTGTCCGCTTTCCCCAAAACCCCTGTCGGCGAGGGCAACGCAGACCATCCCCGAAGGCCCGCTGGCGATATCGCTGACCCGCTGCGGCGCCAGCCAGATTAGTTTTGCCTGCCTTGCGCCCGCCGGCAGAAGCCACACCTCGTTGTCGCCCTTCGAGAAGTAAATGTCGCCGCTGGGCGCGGCGTCGAACACGCGGGGTTCCTCAAGCCCATCGAGCAAGACGGTCAACTCCTTGTCGCGCGTGCCGTAGGTTACCAGGCAGCGCCCTTGCGGTCTCTCCCCCAGCAGATAAATCAACTGGCGGCGAACCTTGATCCGCAGGGGCGAGACCCCCGGGATACTGATCTGCGTCTTCCTAAAGTCCGGCGACAGGATCCGCACCGGTTGGTCCTTGGCGGCGAGCCAGAGGACGTTGCCTTGGTCGTCGCTGCACAAGGAGAACCTGATTTCGTCTTGAGCCACCATTGCATCCGCATAGCGAGCGCCGATCCACGTCCCGGTCTGCCGATGGGGAAAGACAACGTCCCTCTGCCAGGTGAGGCCAATCAAAACGCCCAAGGGCAGAGGCAGAAGAAATGCCTTGAGGGGAAGCCGCCTTGGCCCGACCGGTGCTGAGAAAAAGCACTTATCCCAAAGCCGCGGCGCTGCGCCGGCGAACAGGAGCATGGCGAACGAAGAGACGATACGGAGCGTGTCCGGGCTCGGCAAGGCCGGGTGGAAGAAGGTCTGCCGAGCCCACCCGGCC
>CAWGGD010000045.1:0-48377 GCA_963822005.1 uncultured Verrucomicrobiae bacterium
TCCGCCGTTCGTTCCACCAGGTGGAGCAGGTTGCCCTCGGGGTCCTGCAAGAACAGGACCGTGCCGCCGCCGGCGGCGGGTTTGATGTCATCGGTGAACTTGAGGCCACGCTGCTCGAGTTCGGCCTTGGCGGCGGGGATCGAGTCCACGCGCAGCGCCACATGCCGCCAGCCGTTCAGCTTGTTGTTGCTGGTCTGCGGCAGCGAGAGGTCGCCGCCATAAATCTCGAGCATAACCTCGCCCGGCAGGGCCAGCAGGAACGCAGGCGGCGTGTGGTTGTTGCTGAAAACGACCTTTGCCCCAAGCATGCGCGCATACCAGTCTTTCAGGGCGGCGGGGTCGCGCGCCGGCAGGCCCAAATGTTCCACACGGAAGTTCACGCGCCATGCTTAGCTGACCAGCACGCGCCTTGAGGCACGCTCTTCTCTTTACATTTAGGCTTGATTGCCAAGGCTGTGCGCTGCTAAGATTCGCCAGGATGCTGCAGAATGAGCGCGCAGCGTCATTTTCTCTGACAACCAAGGAGATAGACATGGGGAAAGGCTACTCCCGGCAGGTGTTTGCCGTTGCATGGTTTAGTACGCTCTTGATGCTGACTGCCAGCCTGCAAGCCGGCTCGTATCAGGTCGGCGTCGCTCCGCCCACGGTCAAGGTGATGATCCAGGGAGCGGCCCAGGGCTGGCCGTTCGAGGGTACGATCACCAATCACTACGACCTGTACCTCGCCCGCGGCGAGCACGAGGCCATGCAGGTGGTCGTCATTGCTACCGACGCATTGACTAACGCCCGTGTCACTGTCTCCGCGCCGCAAGAAGTTCATGGCGCGGGGCCGCTCAACGGTGAGGCGAACGCATGGCTGGTTGGCCATGTGGACGTGTTCGACAGATCCGTATACCCGATCGATTATCCGGCGTACATGGCCGGTTACCACGGCTGGTACCCCGACCCGCTGCTGACGTTCACGAATACCTGCAACATCAACGCGGGCGATCGGGTGGCGTTCTGGATTGACGTGTCGACGCTACGGGAAGCGACGGCCGGCGACTACGTGGCCACGATCACCGTCACCGCCGACAACAGCCCGAGCACCAACGTCCAACTCAACATCCACGTGTGGGATTTCCAGTTGCCGTTGAAGGCGTCACTGCCCACGGCGTTTTCGTTCAATGAGACGCTGACCGTTGACGGCGGTGGGCCCAGGTCTCTGTACGGCTCGGATTGGGTCACCAAGGGGATCGAGCAGAAGTTCTACGATATGGTGTTGGATCGCCGGATGGGCATGACGCATCTGTACGGACGCCCGATGACGTCGTGGAATCCTTCGCCAACATCACCGACTGGGCGGCGCGGGGCCAGAGCGCTGTGAACCTCAAGAACCTGGGCAAGAGTAATCCGCGAATCTCTCGAAAGTGACGGACCCCGTTTTGGCGACTCTCGTTTCGCAGGTGAGCGGGGCCGGCCTGCTTGGCATGTCCTATGTCTATGGCTTCGACGAGGTCGGCTCAAGCGATTTCACCGCGATCCACGACATGTTCGACCAGGTTCACACTAGCTACCCCGGCCTGCGGACAATGACGACGGCCAAGGATCCCAGCTTCGGCACTAGTCGACGGGCCTGCGATCGGCGGTGGACATCTGGGTGCCGCAAACGTGATGTTTACAACCAGGCGGCGGCCAACCAGCTGCGCGCCGAGGGCAAGGACATGTGGTGGTACATCTGCATCGGGCCTTCGCGCCCGTATACCAACTTCTTCGTCGAGTACCCGGCGATCGAGCCGCGGCTGCTGATGGGGTTGATGGCCTACAAGTACCAAACCGGCGGGTTCCTCTACTACAACATCGCCAAATGGCTGTCGCTTTTCATCAGCTGGCACGGCCCGATCACGTCCGGGCCGTACACGAACTGGGATCCGCGGAGTGCGGTGGACCAGCAACAATGGCGACGGCAGTCTGTTCTGCGCCGGGCCCGATGGGCCACTCCCCACCATCCGGTCGGAAAACATCCGCGACGGGCTGGAGGACTACGAGTACCTGAAGCTGCTGGGGGACTTGGTCAAGACCATGTCGGCGATCAGCCCGCCGACAGCGGAACAACTCGCGTGGATCAACTCGGCCCAACAACTGCTGGCGGTGCCGTCGAACCTCGTCGCCTCCTTGACCTCGTACACGCGGGATCCGGCGGCGCTGGAGAGCTATCGCAAACAGTTAGCTACGGCCATTCTGACCGGCAAAGCGTTGATCGCGCCTCCGGCAGCAATTAACCATTGCGCCAGCCTCAACCGGAAATGTGCGCCTGCTCTGGCCGACGAACTCGGCCGGATTCAATCTCGAAGCCAGCACCAATTTGGGCACCACCATCTGGTCCGACATCCTGCCGGCGCCGGTGGTCATCGGCACCAACAACGTGGTCACGAATGCCATGGACACGCCGCGGAAATTCTATCGCCTGCGCCGCTAGCCATTGGCAGTCCCTGGTCGGCCCCGCGCGGCGGGGTTGGCAGCGTCTTCAGTGTCGCGTCGCTGGGTTCTATTTCCATCGCTCTCGTTGCCCGTGCAGTTCTGGCGTGCGTGCGGTTGTCCTACTCAGTTCCGTCCTCGTCTCCCGTGGTGGCAGCCGTCGTTTTCGCCTGGGTGCGTCTCAGCCGCTGGCGCGTCCTGGCCGCTGGTTCGGCTGCTGAGCGACACCCTTCTGGTTACTGCAAACACTTGCCAAGGTTCGCGCGGGTCTGGTTCAATTGCAGCCAGGACCGTACGATGATCGGACACGGCAAACACGCGGGTTGGAATTTCCGCGCGTTCGAGACGCGGGAGGATCTGCCGTCCGAGCAAGGATCTGTTTTTGCATCTGTGTTATGAAAACGAAATCTCTAGGCAATTCGGGTTTGACAGCTTCGATCGTGGGCCTCGGGGCCTGGGTGCTTGGCGGCGGACAACTTTGGGGAAAGGACACCGATGATGCGGAGTCGGTGCGCACCATCCAGGCGGCGCTGGACCTGGGCATCAATCTCATCGATACCGCTCCCGGTTACGGGTGGGGACGCAGCGAGCAGGTGGTGGGGCGAGCGCTGAAAGGCCGGCGGGATAAGGCGGTAGTCGCCACGAAATGCGGCATTTGGTGGGAGGACGCACGCGGCAGCTACTTCGCTGACCTGGATGGCAGGAAAGTCAACCGCAGCCTGCGTCCCGACACCATTCAGATCGAGATCGAGAACAGCCTCCGGCGACTGGACATCGACTGCATTGACCTTTACCAGACCCATTGGCCCAGCGCGCCTCCCGACTTCACACCCATTGCCGATACGATGGCGGCGCTGCTGAAACTCAAGGAACAGGGCAAGATTCGCGCCATCGGAGTTTCCAACGTTTCCCTGGACGAACTGAAGGAGAACGTCCGGTGTGGCGCCATAGCCACCGACCAGTTCCGCTACTCGATGCTGCATCGCGAAGCGGAGCAGGACATTTTGCCGTATTGCGCGCAAAACAATATCGGGACGCTGACCTACATGTCCCTCGAACAGGGCCTGCTTACAGGCAAGATCGGCATGGACCGCCAGTTCGCGCCCGGGGAATTCCGCAGCAACACGGCATGGAATGATTGGCTCATCCCGGCCAACCGCCAGCGCGTGCTCAACCTGCTGGCCTCCTGGGAGGACCTGACCACCAAGTACCATTGCACCCTCTCCCAACTGGTCATCGCCTGGACGGCCGCGCAACCCGGAGTCACTCATGTGCTGGCTGGCGCGCGGAACCTCACGCAACTGAGTGAAAACGCAAAAGCGGGCGAGCTGGAGCTTGAGCCCGCCGACCTGATGCGGATCCGCAAGGATGTGACCGCGCTCGGTGAACCGGTAAAGGCATAGAGCGTGTTGAACTGTACGCAGCCGACATGAGCCAGCCTCCTGACGGGCGTGATGGGAGGGCGAGCGTCCTCGCGAGCCGTGATTCCCCGGGGTTCCAAAGATGTTTGGGCTCGCGAGGACGCTCGCCCTCCCCATGACGACGGCGCGTCTCAAAAGCATGCTGGCTTGCGTATTGGCGCTGAGCCTCGTTTCAGCCCTTGGCGCGGGCGAACCTCGGGACATTTCGTTCGTCGCGGCTCAAGACCGGAGTGAGCAACGGTATGTGCTGGTGCTGCCGGAGGCGTATGATTCCGCTCGACCGCATGACGTGCTGATCTGCCTCCACGGTCATGGGTCTGACCGCTGGCAGTTTGTGCGCGCAGAGCGCGGGGAGGCCCGCGCGGCCCGTGACATTGCCGCGCGTTACAGCATGATTCTCGTCTCACCCGATTACCGGGCCAAAACGTCATGGATGGGACCCGCCGCGGAGGCAGACCTGGTGCAAATCATCGGCGAGCTGAAAAAGCAGTACGCCGTCCGCAGAGTCGTGGTCTCGGGCGGCTCAATGGGGGCGACCAGTGCCCTGACCTTCACCGCTCTTCATCCCGACCTGGTGAATGGCGTGGTAGCGCTCAATGGGCATGCCAACCATCTTGAATACACGAATTTCCAGGAGGCGATTCAGATCGCCTTCGGAGGAACAAAAGAAACGATTCCGGAGGAATACAGAAAGCGCAGCGCGGAGTTCTTTCCGGAGAGGTTCACGATGCCGATTGCCATCACGGCCGGAGGAAAGGACGTCACGGTGCCGCCGGATAGCGTCATGCGGTTGGGCCGGGCGATTCAAAAGCACAACCCGGCTGTCCACCTGGACCTCCAGGAGACTCGAGGTCATGAAACGGAATACGAAGCGGCGTTCTCGGCGTATGACTTCGTGATGCGGGCGCTGGCCTCGAAGGCTGTCCGCGTTTCCGTTGCGATCAACGGCAAGACCATCCCACCGGCGCCGGGTTCGGCCGCGGGCGTTTGGTTTTATGCGGACGGAGAGAAGGGAGCCCAAGCGCTCCTCACCGGCCACGCCGCCGTGCCGGGATCCTGGCGGATGACTGCGGCTCTGAACACGGGCGATGAGGTGCGGTTGTCCATTGTCCCTAATGGAGCAGAGCGAGTTAGCTTTCGAGCCGAGCCGTTATCTCCTGCGGTTTTGCGTTGCCGGGCAGAGACCAACGCGCTGGTCATCAAAGCCGTCTCCGGCCCGGGGGCGGTGCGCCTCACACAGTTCGCGTTTCAGGACGGCCCGGCAAGCTTCGTACCCGAACGCCGGCCTTTCTCGCGTGGCCCGGTGATGGCCTCCCCGGACCCGCACCCGGCCATCGCTGAAGCCCTGGTGGAGTGGGACTGGCGGATGCAGGACGGCATTCAGACTCCCCGCGAGCCGAGAAGTTACCGCCAGGCAATTGAGAAGCTGGTGCGTCAGACCGACGCCCTCGTCGCTGAGCGGTCGGCGACCAAGACTCTTAGCCCGGCTATGGAGTCCGCGTGGAAAGCCCTGTGCTCGGCCGGTTTGCCGCCGGCTGACGATGCTTCCGCCGGGGAGACTCGCTGGCTCGAGTTTCATCGCCTGCGCCGACAACTCGTTCTTTCCAACCCGCTCTTCAAGCTGCCATCACTCCTGTTTGTGAAACATGTCCCGTCTGTCATGAGTCACCAGCTTACCCAGGTTTACGGGTACTGTGCCCGTCCGGGCGGGGGCTTGTTTGTTCTGACGGAACCCGGGGTCAGCATGCGCACGCGTGACATCACACCTGCCGCCCTCCCGCCGGGCAATTTCATGACCCCGGAGCTTTCCTACGATGCGGGGAGAGTTCTCTTCGCCTATTGTCCGGTGAAGGAAGCGCCCGCTTCCTGGGATTTCAATGACCAGACCAGGCACTTGCGGTATCACATCCACGAACTTTCGCTGGACTCCGGAAAAGTCCGCGCATTGACCGAGGGTGACACCGACAATTTTTCGCCCGTGGTTTTGCCTTCCGGTGAAGTGCTTTTTCTTTCGACCCGGCGCGGGGGCTACCACCGGTGCGGACGGGGTCCGTGCTTTGTTTACACCCTCGCGCGAATGGGAGCGGACGGCCGGAACGCGCGGAGCATTTCTTTTCACGAAACGCATGAATGGGACCCTTCCCTGTTGAACGACGGCCGGGTCATTTACACTCGTTGGGATTATGTGGACCGCAATGCGGTGCATTACCAGCAGCTCTGGTCGGCGCTTCCCGACGGCAGCAACGCCCAAATCTACTACGGAAACAACACCTGGAACCCAACCGGGATCTGGGAGGCGCGCGCCGTCCCGGGCAGTTCGCGGATCATGGCGACGGCGGCCCCGCACCACGGCATGAGCGCCGGTTCGGTCATCCTGCTGGACACGACGCGGGGCATCGACGGAAAGGAGCCGCTGACTCGCCTGACCCCGGACGTGCGATTTCCCGAATCCGAATTTCCGCTGGCGGCCGGGCCCAGCCCGACAGCCTATGACTTTGACACGCCGGTCAAGGGGCACTGGGCGACTACGCTGGTGGAACCCTGGAGGGAGCAAAGCGTCCCGGAAGAGGAAAAGCGCTGGCCGGGTCATTGCTACAAGTCACCCTGGCCGCTCTCCGAGAAGTTCTTCATCGTGTCCTACAGTTTCGACCAACTGGTGGGCGAACCGGGACCGAATATTCCGAACATGTTCGGCCTCTATTTTGCCGATGCATTCGGCAATAAGGAGTTGGTTTACCGCGATCCTGCGATCTCCAGTCTTTGGGCCCGGCCGCTGGCCAGGCGCACTCCGCCACCCGAGGTGCCGGCGCTCAACCCTCAACCTCACCTCAACCATCTGGCCGGGGAGAGCGGGACGTTCTTCTTGAGCGATGTCAAGGAGAGCTGGCCCCGTCTGCCCGGCGACATGCCCGTCACGCATCTGCGAATCGTCCAGGTGTTGCTGAAGACCACGCCCAATGCCGACTCTCCAAGAGTCGGTGCCGCGTTTGCCGCGCCGGGAAAGCAGGTGCTGGGGACGGTGCCGGTGGAGGCTGACGGGTCGGCTTTGTTCGAGGTGCCAGCCCGGACACCGGTGCTGTTCCAGGCGCTCAATGCCCAGGGACGCGCGGTGCAGACGATGCGCAGTCTCGTATATCTGCAGCCCGGCGAGCATCGGAGCTGTATCGGGTGCCACGAACAGCGAACGAAGACAGCCTCCGTTGGCGCGCCCGCGCAGGCCCTTGGGCGCGCGCCCTCCCGGATCAAACCCGGACCGGACGGCTCGCGCCCCTTCAGCTATCCGCGCCTGGTTCAGCCGGTCCTCGATCGGCACTGCGTCCGGTGCCATGATGGCAAGGAGCCCGGGCGACCGGTGTTGACCAGCGAACCGGAAGGGGATTTCACGAAATCCTATAATGCCCTGGTAAGCCGCGTTTCTTTTACGGCCTGGAACCGTCCCGAACAGAACTTTGAGCCGATGACCGAGCCGTTGCGCTTCGGCGCGATCGCCAGTCCGCTGGCGAGAATGCTGGACCAGGGCCACGGGAAGGTGACGCTAACCCCGGAGGACCAGGAGCGGCTGAACACGTGGATGGATGCGAACGCGCTGTTTTACGGAACGTTCGATGTGAACGAGCAAAAGAAACAATTACTTGGGCAGGCGATTGAGGGCCCGAAAGAGTAACGCTCGTCTCGGCCGCCGCCCGGCCACTTCGCTCCAGAAAAGACAAAGTTGACACGCCTCCTTTGTGGGAGCGCTGGCTGGCAACGCTTGACCCGTGCCCGGCCCTCCGTTAGGTTGCCGCATCAACGCATTTTGCTGTTATGGATAATTTTCTGGTGCCAATGGTGGTGGAGCAAACCGGACGCGGCGAGCGGGGTTACGACATTTACTCGCGCCTGCTGGTGGACCGCATCGTATTTCTGGGCACGCCCGTGGACGACATGGTGGCGAACCTGATCATCGCGCAGATGCTCTTCCTCCAGATGAGCGATCCGAAGAAGGACATTCATCTCTACATCAATTCCCCCGGCGGCAGCGTCACCGCCGGGCTGGCGGTGTATGACACTATGCAGTTCCTGACCTGCGACGTGAACACGTATTGCATCGGGCAGGCGGCGAGCATGGGGGCCGTGCTGCTGTGCGGCGGCACCAAGGGCAAACGCTACGCCTTGCCGAACGCGAACATCATGATTCACCAGTTGCTGGGCGGCGCGGAGGGCCCGGCGAGCGACGTGGAAATCCGCGTGCGCTACATGCTCAAGCTCAAGCACCGCATCAACAGCATCATCGCCAAGCACTGCGGCCGCTCGATTGACCAGGTCGAGAAGGACACCGACCGCGACAACTTCATGAGCCCCGAGGAAGCCAAGGCCTACGGCCTGGTGGACGAAGTCGTGCAGTCGCGCAAGGAGATTCCGGGCCTGGCCGAGCGCATCACCAGCCTGGCCGACAAGAAAGAGTAGCCGCCATGGCGCGTCCGACCAACCTGACGCTCTGCAGCTTTTGCGGCAAGTCCCACGCCGAAGTCAAGAAGCTCATTGCCGGGCCGGGCGTTTACATCTGCGATAACTGCGTGGTGCTCTGCAAGCAGGTGCTCGACAAGGAGCTGGCGGCGCAGCCCAAGCGGCTCAAACCGCGCGCCACCATCCCCAAACCCGCCGAGATCAAACGGCGGCTCGACCTCGCCTGCGTCGGCCAAGAGCACGCCAAGAAGACGCTGGCCGTCGCGGTGCATAATCACTACAAGCGCATCCTCCAGGAACCCCCGGCGGCGCCGGCGGAAGAGGAAGAGACCGCGCCCGCCGACCCGCACGCGGGCGTCGAGATCGAGAAGAGCAACATTCTCATGATCGGGCCGACGGGTTCGGGCAAAACGCTGCTGGCGCGCACGCTGGCGCAGATCCTGGACGTGCCGTTTGCCATCGCGGACGCCACCGCGCTGACCGAGGCCGGCTACGTGGGCGAGGACGTCGAGAACATCATTTTGCGCCTGCTCCAGAACGCCGATTACGATGTGAAGCGCGCGCAGCGGGGCATTGTTTATATTGACGAGATAGACAAGATCGCCCGCAAGACGGAGAACGTCTCGATCACGCGCGATGTCTCGGGCGAAGGGGTCCAGCAGGCGTTGTTGAAGATCTTGGAAGGGACCTGGTGCAACGTCCCGCCGCAGGGTGGGCGCAAGCATCCGCAGCAGGAATATATCCGGGTGAACACGACCGATGTGCTGTTCATTTGCGGCGGCGCGTTTGTCGGCCTGGAACGCATCATCCAGCGCCGCCTGGGCCGCCACGTCATGGGCTTCCGCGCCGCGGAGGACGCCCTGAAGGCCCACGCCAATAACCGGCATGAGATCGTTCAGCATGTTGAACCGGAGGATTTGCTTGCGTTCGGCTTCATCCCGGAGTTCGTCGGGCGCCTGCCGATGGTGACGGTGCTGGCGGAACTGACGGAGGCCCAGTTAGTTTCCATTCTGAAGGACACCAGGAACGCCCTGACCAAGCAATACGCCAAGCTGATGGCCATGGAAGGCGTCGAGCTGGAATTCTCGATAGACGCATTGCACGAGCTGGCGGTGCAGGCGATCAAGAAGGGCACCGGGGCGCGCGCTTTGCGCAGCCTGCTCGAGCGCCTGATGCTCGACATCATGTACGACGTGCCCAGCAACGACGATATCCTCCACATTCACATCACCCAACCCGTCGTCGCCGGCCAAAGCAAGCCGCTCATCCGCCGCAAGCATGGCCGGGCTGCCGCCTGAGCTGTAACGACTCAAGAAGGAGCACGGGGAACCGCTCCGAACGGAGGGGTTCAAGGTCCCCACGAACCTCAGAGTAGGACAGCCGGCCGCCCGCCAGAACTGCGCCGGCAACGGCCACGGCACTCCACGCAACCAGATCACCGTCCCCGCGCACGCAGTGCGCGCCATGTGAAAACCCCGCCAGGGGTTTAAGAATGTTGCCCAGGGTCGGAACGCGGGGGGCCTGGGGGGCCGCGTTCCTACCCTGGGTCACGCCGCCCCAAAAAACCATCCCCCTCTCCTCCGTAACGGAGGGGAGGGGGCAGGGGGAGAGGAGGTCGTCCGCCGCAGCTCGCAGGGAGAAATGACCCATGTTCTTGGACGGTTGGGCGTCGGCGGGCATGAGCGCCAGCGAGCTGAACTTGGCCGGGGGTGCGAGCCGCACTGGCCTTCCTCGCCTGTCTCGCCGGTTTTCACGAAGTGGAGCGCAGTGAAAAGCCGGCGAGTCAGGCGTTGTTTGCCTTGGGGGCCGGCCAAGGGTCGCGAGTTCTGTGGGGGCTTGCCACGACTTAGCGGACGAAGTCAGAAGCGACAGGAGAGCAGACGCGCCACGCTTGCCAGCCGGGGCGAATGTTGAATGGTAATGGGAGTTGGTTGCGGCTCCTCTATGGCTTCGCGTGGAAGCGAAGCAGTAGCAGCAAGCCAAGGGAGAGCAGGCCTAGAGCGGAAGGTTCTGGCACCAGGGTTACCACCAGGTCAAGTCCGGTATTGTCCCAACCAAAGCTGTATAAGCCTATTCCGACCACGAAATCCAGCTGATCTCCCACTGCGAGCTGCAGGCTGTCATTGAAAGGGGCAGTGGAGGTACGGCCAGCGATGTATCCCTCGAAGATGGAGGCTCCATTGTTGAGGATGTGCACGTCGGTCTGGGCGCCGTAATACTGATCGACGCTGTTAAACTGGCCTTGGAGTTGAAAGCGGCCGCCTTCCGGAGGCGTAAAGCGAAGTATGCTGAATTCGCCATTTGGACCGGGATGAAGACTAATCTGGTGCGGATTCCACACCATGTTGGCTTCTGGGTCCGGAGTGTAGACAATGATGCTATCAGTTGGATTGTAAGTGATTCCGGGGACGGTGAGGCCGTAAGTGCTCGTGTGCCACGAGTAAACGCCGCAGTCAAGTTGTGCATGTTCCTGGTGGAGGGTCATTGAACCACCCAGCGAAGTGCTGTATCCATAGCTCCATACACCATTGGGGTTGGAGTTCAGCGAGAAATCCAGTGATGGGTTATATGCCGTCGCCGCGCAGTTCAGCTGGAGTGCGATCATCCCCGTCGCAACGGTTCCGAAGGTGAGACAAGAAACTCTATTCATAATGCTAAAGGTTTATACCGAAGTCTTGGTGTTGAACGTTTTCGTAGTGTGGCTGCATGGTATCGCGCTGGCAACTAATGTCAAGACCTGTCTTTAAGGGGTGGGGCTGAGGACGAGCTACTCAGGCGCCCACGGGGGACGCTGACGGCGGGCAGGCAGCCAACCGGAGAGATGCAGCCACGCGAAAACGAACGGCTGCCACCAGGGGAGACGAGGCCGGAACTGAGGAGGACAACCGCACGCACGCCAGAACTGCACCGGCAATGAAACGCGATGGAAATAGAACGCCGCAACCCGGCACTGCCACCGCTGCCAACGAACGCCGACCAGGGACTGCCAACGCCTACCGCCGATGCGCTGCGATATCTGGTCGCGACGAAGTCACGGACGATCGCGCAACGCAAGTTGCGCGGCCTTTAAAGCGCAGCCCCCTGGGATGGAAGGGGCAGTTGCGGCCTGGGTTCAGGCGGCGGCGTAGAGGTATTTCTGGAAGCCGGCGAAGACCTGGCCGATTTGCTCGGGCTGGCCGAGATCGGCCACCGCGTCTTGAATCGAGTTGTGGTACTTGATCAGGAGCAAGGGCCGCAGCTTGTCCTGGTTCAACTCCTCCACCCCCACGCTGACATAGTGGGACAGGACGAAATCAAGGAAGGCCTGCTGCTTGGCGTTGAAGTTGGAATTGATATGCACCCGCGCCCCGTCCGCCCGAACCGCCCGCGACACCGGCGGCAATGCATAGGCTACATGTGCGAGCACGTCGAACAGGTCGCTCTTCTCCGCATCAATGATCTTCTGCATCTCGGCGAGCTGGTCGTGGCCGAAACCTTTCTCCGCGAGTCCCTGCAAAAGCTTCGCCCGCGTGTCCGGCGCGCTCCAGAGTTTGCGCAGCTCCGCTTCGCTCTGGAAGAAGTCGGGCAGCTTGCCAAAGAGCAGCTCCATGAATTGCTGGGCGGACATGGGCGTGCCATCCGGGTGCCAGAAGGTGGTCGCCGTCATGTGCTGGATGTTGCGCTCCTTGCCGTCGGCGAGCTTCACCTTCGCTTTCTTGCGCTTGTTGCAGACGCAACGAACTTGGCCGCAGACCGGACAGGGCTCTTTCGGACACTGGCAGGGACTCTGACCGCACACGGGGCATGGCTGCGGTGTGGTCGGCTCGCACACGCAGGGATAGCAGCCGCATTTCGGGCATGATTCCGGCTCAACCGGGTCGCCGTCCCACTCCGGATCATTGAAGTGGAGGTGAGCCTTCACGAAGTCGTAGATCGTGAAGTAGTCCTTGCCGTCAAACAGCCGCGTGCCGCGCCCGATGATCTGCTTGAACTCGATCATCGAGTTGATCGGGCGCATGAGCACGATATTGCGGATGTTGCGGGCATCCACGCCGGTGGAAAGCTTCTGCGACGTGGTCAGTATGGTGGGGATGGACTTCTCGTTGTCCTGGAAGGCCCGCAGGTGCTGCTCGCCCAGCTCGCCCTCGTCGGCGGTGACACGCTGGCAATAGTTCGGGTCTTTGCTGGTCTTGAGCTGGTTGATGAGGTCGCGCACGACGAGGGCGTGGGCCTGGTTGGCGCAAAACACCAGCGTCTTCTCGCTCTGGTTGATCTGGCCCATGAATATCTCGACCCGCTTCTTTTCCCGCTCCTTGATCTCGATGATCTTGTTGAAGTCCGGCTCGTCGTAAAGCTTTCCGGCCTCAATCTCGCCCTCCACCACTTTGTCATCCGGCGTATAAACGTAGTAATCCAGCGTAGTTTGGATCTGCTTCACCCGGAAGGGTGTGAGGAAGCCGTCGTTGATGCCTTCCTTGAGCGAGTAACGACGGCATTTGGTATATGTGCGAAGGCGACAGGGTGGCGGTTTTTGGCGACATCAAGGAACAGGTGAAAACATTTCGGAAATCTTCGGCTGAACGACCGAGATGATGGCCCGGATGAGGGGGCGCGGGGTATAGTACTCGCCGCCGTTGCGCCCGGCGTTGCCCATGTTCTTGATCTTGGCTTCGTACAGGTGCGAGAGCTCGTGCTTCTCGGTCTGGGAGCGGAAGCGGAGCTCGTCAATGTGATCAATGATCTCGCGCAGGTTGTAGCCGCTCTGGATCTTGTTCTTAATCTCGCCGAAGATTTCGCCAATCTTGTATTCGATGGTGTCCGGCCCGGTGGCGCGTTGCT
This sequence comes from uncultured Verrucomicrobiae bacterium, assembly GCA_963822005.1. GTDB lineage: Bacteria > Verrucomicrobiota > Verrucomicrobiia > Limisphaerales > UBA8199 > PALSA-1440. The sequence continues at coordinate 13,143 of CAWGGD010000045.1, forward strand.
TGAAGCCGTGGAGGTAGGGAAAGAGCTTGAGATTGACGAAATCGCGGAGGTCGTCGCCGGTGAGGGTGGCGTTGTGGTCGAGCTGGCCGTCCTTGCCCTTGGGCGCGGCCCAGGATTCCCAGCGGTAGGGTTTTTCCAGGATGTAGGTGTATTTCTTCCCGTCGAGCGCGGCTTCGGTGGCTTTGTCGGCTTCGAGGCCGTCGAGGTATTTGAGGAACAGCAGCCAGGAGGATTGCTCGGTGTAATCGAGTTCGGTGGTGCAGCCGGCCTCCTTGCGGAGGATGTCGTCAATGTTGCGGAAGGCTTGCTCGAACATGGCGATTAGGCGCGTGCGGGGGTCGGGCGCGTTGGCTCGGGTTTCAGGTCCTGCATGAGGGGAAGGCTATGGCGGGCGCGGGAATCTGGCGAGCGTGTTGTTGGGGGATGGCCCGGGGATGGGCGCACGCGCCTCCTCTCCCCGGCCCTCTCCTCCGCAGCGGAGGAGAGGGAGAATAGTTTGTTGGGACGGGTGGCTCAGGGCGCGCGACCTCTTGGCCGGTGAGGATGCCGTGAAGCTGCTGCCCGGGTCAAAGCAGGTTGATCGGGAACTCGCCTTCCTCCGGTTCAGCGGGTTCGGGGAGTGGCGGAGGGGGTGGCGCAGTGAGCGGGGCGGTTTTCCTGTGCCGGGCGGGCCGGCGCAACGCCTTCGCGCGCTTGGAAGCGAGGCGTTCCTCTGCGATTTCAGCCGGCGGCAGTTCTTTGCCCGCGAGCAACGCCCGGAGCTGGCGTAGCAGCCTGGCCACCGGAACCAGGCGTGCGTGGGAGACGTGAGGGAGCAGGCCCTGCAGCGAGTGCGCCTCCCGGTCCGTCACAGTGGCGACCAGGCTCCTGCCGCCTTCGGTGAGCTGGACCAAAGCGGACCGCTTATGGGCCGGGTTGGGTGCCAGGGCAACATACCCTCGGGATTCCAGGCGATTAACCAGGGTTTGGATGTTCTGCCGGGAGAGTGACCGTATCCGGGCTATCGCCGGGACCGTCTGTGGCCCCAGGCGGTCAAGAATCTGCAGGATGCCCCACCCCGCTGAAGGGGAATCATCCTGCCGGGGGCTGAAGGCTGGGGTCTTCCGCAACTGGTTGGCCAGGGCGGCCACCTCCGCAAACAACGCTAGGAGGGCGGCGCGCGCGTCGGCCGTGGACCCGGAGCGATGGGCGGCGGGCTGAGAGGCGTCCGCGGACCGGCGAGGGGTGTCGGCTTCAGGCATATAGACAATAACATGTCATATTGACAATAGACTGTCAATATGCGCCTGCGGCTGAAGGCGTATCTCGCAGGTGGGTTGTCCCAATGGCTTGACCCTGGCTGCTCAGTTGCGCGTGGGGAGCGCACGCGTCCCGCGTGCTGCCAACGGCGTCCCGCCGTTGGCTTCGTCCTCCCACTCAATTCAGTGCTTCAGTCAGGCAGAGGAATGTTTGCGGCGGGACGCCGCAAACCACCCGCCGGAGGCAGGTGCTCCCCAACATCAACCGCATAAGATGCGGGTAAAATCAAACGGCAGCCGCGACGAGGTCGCCGACCTGGGACGTGCTGTAGCCCATCTTGCCGGCGGCGAGGCTCTTGAGCTTCTCGCGGGTGATCTTGATGACGGCATCCTCGATCGCCTTGGCGGCTTTGGTTTCGCCCAGGAAATCGAGCATCATCTGGCCGGCACAGATGGCGGCTAGGGGGTTGATGACGCCTTTGCCGGTGTATTTCGGGGCGCTGCCGCCGATCGGCTCGAACATACTGGTGCCTTGGGGGTTGATGTTGCCGCCGGCGGCGATGCCCATGCCACCCTGCACCATAGCCCCTAAATCGGTGATAATATCCCCAAACATGTTGTCGGTAACGATAACGTCGAACCATTCCGGGTTCTTCACGAACCACATCGTGGTCGCATCCACGTGGGCGTAGTCGCGTTTGATGTCGGAGTAGTCTTTCTGGCCGATTTCGTGGAAAGCGCGTTCCCAGAGGTCGAAGGCATAGGTCAGGACGTTGGTCTTGCCGCACAGGGTGAGTTTCTTGTCCTTATTGCGTTTGCGGGTGAACTCGAAGGCGTAGCGGAGGCAACGCTCGACGCCGCGGCGGGTATTGACGCTTTCCTGGATGGCGACCTCGTTGGGCGTGCCTTTGAAGATAAAGCCGCCGGCCCCGGTGTAGAGGCCTTCGTTGTTCTCACGGACGACGACGAAGTCAATGTGCTCGGGTTTCTTATCTTTGAGCGGGCAGAAGCGTTCGTCGTAGAGTTTGACGGGGCGCAGGTTGATGTACTGCTCGAGCTCGAAGCGGGTGCGGAGGAGGATGCCCTTTTCGAGAATGCCGGGCTTGACGTCGGGGTGGCCGATGGCGCCGAGCAGGATGGCCGGGAACTTGCGCAGTTCGGCCAGCACGCTGTCCGGCAGCGCCTCGCCGGTGCGCAGATAGCGGTCGCCGCCCAGGTCGTAATCGGTGTAGTTGAGCTTGAGATTGAATTTCTTCGCGGCGACATCGAGGACCTTGACCGCCTCGCGGACCACTTCCGGCCCGGTGCCGTCGCCACCCATAACTGCGATATTGTAACTCTTCATGTATGAAACGCTGTTTTCTGCCCTGCGCCTTTGGCAGGGAGGGCGGATGCTAGTGATTCCCGGGCGCGTGGCAAGGATTTCTGCGACAGATTTCTTGCGCGGATTCTTGTGCGGGGACGGAACAATTGTGTGCTGGCTGACGAGGCTGTGTGAGAACCTGAGCCTGGGAGGGCGAGCCTCCCCGCGAGCCCAAACATCCCGGTGCAACCTGCGCAAACCAGGGCTCGCGGGGACGCTCGCCCTCCCAGGTTAGGGTTTTGACAGTCTCTGGCGCCGGCGGCTACGCCGTCTCAGAGAGCGGATTGGAATTGCGGGGGAGGCTTTTTTGTCGTATCTGTAATTTGCGATTGACGAGCTCAGCACGGGCGGGCGGGAGGCTGAGAGATCGCGAATCGTGAACGGGAACAGACGCTTATGAGAAGACACAACGTTCCGCAGCGCGGCCAGGCGGACGAGAGGGCCGCCGGGAAGGATGACTATGGCGGGTAAGCCGGGCCAGGGCGGGCGGGGCCGAAAGGGCCTCAGTGGCGAGCAGCGGCAATGGAACGCGGAGTTCGGCCGGGTGGCAAAGGCGTGGGAGGAGTTGAGCGACGAGGAGCGCTTGGCTTGGGACGCTGCGCGCCGGAGCGCGGGCATGAGCGGGTATAACTATTTCGTGAAGGTGAACACCCGCCGGCAGCGGGACGGAGAGGAACCGGCGAGGTCGCCGCCGCGGGACGCGCCCCACAGCCCGAGCGCGGTGGGCAAGCTGACCATCACCAACCGGCGTGGCCGGATCAGGCTGGCGCTGGAGGTTCGCCGAGTGCCGACGGCGCGGGTCGTGGTCTTCGGCTCGCCGCCTTGCAACCGGGGCGTTTCGAGGTATGGTAAGTGGTATAGGCGTCTGGGATGGCTGCCCGCGCCGGCGGGAGGGCGGAGCGACATCACGGAGATGTACGTGGCAAGGTTCGGCAAGCCACCGGCGGGCAAGCGGATCTTCGTTCGGACGTTGGTGCGGCTGGAAGGGTGGCCGGAATTGGCCCAGGTGACCAACGCGGTGGTGCCGCCGGCGGCGGGGCAGGAGGGGCGGGAAAAAGGGCCCAGACCATAGGTAACCCATAAGCAAACCATAGGTAGCCCATAGGTAAACCATAGGTCATGTAGAGGGTGCAACACGCTTATAATCCGCCAGCACAGCGAGGGCCGGCGGGTGGCGGCTCGGGATCGGGTCAGGCGGGACGCAGCAGGCCCACCGCAGCGGTGGATTTGGCGGCAGTGACAAGAACCAGTGACTGGTTGGCGGCAAGAGACAAGGGTGCTAGCCTCCCGATGGTTGGGGTGAAACGGATATCGCGAGACAAGACGCGCGGGCGCCCTTTGCAGGTGGCGCTGGCCGCGCTGGCGCTCGGAATCGGGCTGGTGGTTAGCGCGCGCGCGGCCAGTCCGCTCCAGGTTTCGGGCATTTATCCGCAACTGGCGTTCTTCAACGACGGGGCAGAGTGCGGCACGGGGGCGGTGGTGCCGTGGGCGGACCGGCTCTGGGTGGTCACCTACTCACCCCATGAGCCGCGTGGGTCTTCCGATAAGCTGTATGAGATTACGCCGGATCTGCGGTTGATTGTGCGGCCGGAAAGCATCGGCGGCACGCCGGCCAATCGCATGATTCACGCCGAGTCGGGGCAGCTTTTCATCGGGCCCTACGCGATTGACCGGCAGCGGCGGGTGCGGGTCATCCCCTACGAGAGGATGTTCGGGCGACCGACGGGCAACGCGCGGCATCTGACGGACCCCACGAACCGGATTTACTGCGCGTCCATGGAGGAGGCGCTTTACGAGGTGGACGTTCACACGCTGGCGGTGACGGAGTTGTGGGCGGACGAGCAGGTCAAGGCCGGTCGTCACGCGGATTTGCCGGGGTATCACGGCAAAGGGCTTTACTCGGGGCAGGGACGGGTGATTTATGCGAACAACGGCGAGCAGGGGAAGGAGGCGCAGACGCGGCCCGAGGTGCCTTCGGGCTGCCTGGCGGAATGGGACGGCCAGGCCGAACAATGGACCGTCGTGCGGCCCAGCCAGTTCACCGATGTGACCGGCCCGGGGGGGATCGCCGGCAACTCCTCTCCCGCGACTGATCCGGTCTGGTCTATCGGCTGGGATTATCGGTCACTGATCCTGATGCTGCTGGAGGGTGGCCAATGGCAGGCGTACCGGTTGCCCAAGGCGAGCCATTGCTACGACGGCGCCCACGGCTGGCACACCGAATGGCCCCGCATCCGCGACATTGGCGAGCGCGACCTGCTCATGACCATGCACGGCATGTTCTGGCGGTTCCCGAGGACGTTCTCCCGGGCGCGCTCGGGCGGGATTGGGCCGCGCTCGACCTATCTGAAGGTGATTGGAGATTTCTGCCGCTGGAATGATCGGGTTGTGTTCGGTTGCGATGACGCCGCAAAGAATGAGTTTCTCAACAAGCGCAAAGCGAAAGGGGCGCTGGCCGGGCCGGGCCAGTCGCAATCGAACCTGTGGTTTGTTGATCCCGGCGGGCTGGACGATCTTGGCGTGCCCCTTGGGCGCGGGGCGGTCTGGCTGGATGAACCCGTGCGGGCGCATGCACCTTCGGAGCCTTTCCTGTTCCATGGGTTTGCGCGCCGGTCGGCGCACCTGGCGCACACGGCCGAGAGGCCGGTCACTTTCAGTTTCGAGGTGGACCGGCAGGGCAACGGGCAGTGGGCGCGCCTGCGCGAGGTCGCTGTGCCGGCGGGCGGCAGTGAATGGGTCGCGTTCGGAAAGGGCGAGCGCGGCGCCTGGGTGCGCGTCCGCGTTGATCAAGCCTGCCCGAAGGCGACGGCGCTCTTCTGCTTCAGCGACGCGGACCGGCGCGGCACGAGACCAGACCGGCGTTTCCTGGGGCTGGCGGGGGTTACCGATGACAGCCTGTCCGGCGGCTTGCTCCATGCGCGGGGGGACGGGGCCCGGACGCTGTCTTTTGCGGCGGTGCGGGCGCAAGCCGGGACGGTCGTGGATGCGGGGCTTTACGAACTGGACGGCGACCTCCGGCTGCGGCGGGTGGAGGACGCGTCACGCCAGGCGTGGGTCAAGCAAAACGCTGCCATTCCGCGCGGGGTGCTGAGCGTGGAGGCGGCCTCGGTGCTGTTTGCGGACGATGCCGGGAAGCGCTGGCGGCTGCCCAAAGGCGATCCCGCTTGGGATCGTCCCGGCCCGTTGGGCGATGGGCGTGTGGACCGGGAGGTGTGCACGGAGCGGGATTTGTTCGACGCGCACGGTACCTTTTACGAGCTGCCAGCCGAGAACGCGGGCGGCTTTGCGCGAATCCGCCCCATCGCCACGCACAACTGCCGGATCCACGATTACTGCTCGTACCGCGGGTTGCTGGTGATGTCGGGCGTGTCGAGCGCAGCAGCGGCTTCTTCGCATATCATCCGGTCGAATGACGGCCAGGTGGCCTTGTGGGTAGGGGCGGTGGACGATTTGTGGCAGCTTGGCAAGCCCCGCGGGAGCGGCGGTCCCTGGCGCAACTCGGCCGTGAAAGCGGGCGAGCCGAGCGATCCTTACCTGATGACCGGCTACGACCGGAAGCGTGTCCTGCTGGAACACACCTCCCCGCAGCCGGTGCGCCTCCGGGTCGAGGTGGACATTTCTGGCGCGGGCAGCTGGGTGGGTTACCGGGAGTTCGAGATCAGGCCAGGGAAGGCTGTAGAGCACGTCTTCCCCAAAGGCTTCAGCGCTTACTGGGTGCGGATCGTGGCGAGCGCGGACACGGCGGCTACCGCACAGTTTACGTATGAGTGAGTGCTAAATCTCCGCCGTCTTGCCGGGGATGGGCGCCGGATAACGGCCTTGGGAGTCGGCTTGCACGGGGGCGGGGCTCTTCTCGGTCAGCTCTTCCACGTTGGCGCAGAACTGGAAGTTGGAGGCCATCGCTTCCTCCCACGTCACGACCTTGCCCGCATGCACGGCGGCGCGGCCCATGATGGAGCCGAGGTTGGAAAGGGCGGCACGGCGGGTCTCGTTGTGCGGCTTGTTCTGCCGGATCGCGCTCAGGAGGACATCCCACTCAGCCTGCCAGGGGTTAACGGTCTCCTTCGGCGCCCGCCAGGCGAGGTTGGACCGCTCGGCGTGCTGATCCTTGTAGAGCCACGAGTCCGGGGCGTGGATGTTCCCGGAGAACTTGGCGGCGCATTTGGTGCCGTGGACGTAGGTGGCAAAGTCCGTGTAACAACCCGCGAGGCAGCGGTTGACGACCAGGGCTTTGGTGCCGTCGGGGAAGGTGAACTCGACGGAGTAGCTGTCCAGGTTCTGGCCGCAATCGGTGCTGCCGGCGATCCGGCCGCCGATGCCGTGGGCCGAGACCGGCCAGGCGTCCTTGATCCAGAAGCACTCGTCCATTTGGTGGATCATCAGCTCGATGAACAGGCCGCCGCCGGACCACATAAACTGGTAGGGATGGCCGGGGCTGAGCTGCCAGAGCAGCTCGTTCTCGCCGCGCGGGAATGGGCCCATGGCATAGCTGGAATCCATGCGATAGGCCCGGATGAGCTGGATGTCTCCCATCGCGCCGTCACGCATCTTCTGGATCAGCGCCTGGCGCGCCGAGGAATGGCGGCACATCAGGCCGGCGGCAATCTTGAGGTTCTTCTTCTCGGCGGCTTCGCCGGCCCGCAGGATGCGTTTGATTCCGCCCGGGTCGGAAGCGAAGTCCTTCTCCATGAAGACGTTGATGCCCTTCTGCACGGCGTACTCCAGGTGCGGCGCGCGGAAGGCGGCGTGGGTGGCCAGCATCGCCACATCCCCCGGCCGCAAGCAATCTATGGCCTTCCGATAGGCGTCGAAGCCCAGGAACCGGCGCTCGGGCGGCACGTCCATCCACTGGCTCAAGGTCTGGGTCAGCGCCGAGTAGGATTGGTCGAGCTTGTCCTGGCGGATGTCCGCCATGGCGACCAGCTTGACCGGCCCGCCCGCGCCGGAGAGGGCCGCGCGCTTCGTGCCACCATCATCACCCAGAACCAGCCCGCCCGCCGACATGGCATTGGCCACAGCACCGCTGCCCCGGCCACCGCAGCCGATCAGCGCCAGGCGGATGGTGTTGTCTTCGGCGGCGTGGACGTGTGGCAGGGCGACCCCTGCCAGGGCCGAGGCCGCGGCGAGGCGGCCAGTGTGTTTGAGAAACTCGCGGCGTGAGGTGGGTTGTATGGGGTGTTGGTTCATAGACGCTCTGCTTTGGACTGTTATATGGTTTCGTTTCCTGACGCGGCGCGGTTACGCGGCCCTGGGCCGGTGGCCACACTTATCTTGTCAGCATGTTCGCGGAGGCTACCGGGCCACGGAACGCGCGCCAATCCCAAATGTGGCCGAGAACTTCGTTGACAAACGCCCGGCAGGACCTTTAAGTTAGGCTTGCAACAACACCCACCGCCACGATGCCAGCCGGATTCAAGCTTCAACCGTTAGTGTCTCGCTGCTCCTTGACGATCATCCGCGGCTGGCGCCTGGCGGGAGCGGTGGTGCTCGTCAGCGTGGGAGCGGCGCGCGGCCAGAGCGGTACCTGGACCAACAACGCCAGCGGGAATTGGAGCGACCCGATCAATTGGACGAATGGGATCGTGGCGAGCGGGGCCGGTAACCTGGCTGATTTCAGCACCGTCAATATCACCGGCAATCGCACGGTGACCCTGGACGGGGATCGGACGATTGGCATCGTGCAGTTCAAGGATACGAGCCAGAGCCAAACCTGGACGCTGAGCGGCAGCTCGACGCTGACGCTGGACAATGGGACGAACGCGCCCAAAGTGAGGGCACTGGCGCAAGTGTCCTATATCAACGTGGTCCTTGCGGGAACGAATGGCGTCGCCGCACCCGACCAGGTCGGGACGACTGTGTTCGGCGCTGCCAACACCTACACCGGTCAGACGGCGATCTACCGGGGGACATTGCAGATGGGGCACACCAACGCGTTGCCCAGTGGCAGCCGCGCCGGAGACGTGGTCATGTACACCGGCGGCAATGCCGGTAATTTCCCGCAGTTGGACCTGGATACGCTCAGCATCATCATCAACGGACTGAACAGCGCCGTATCCAACCCGGGTTCAACCACGCTGCCCAAGGTAACTTCCCTCAGCGGCACGGCGGGCACGAGCACCTTGACCCTGGGCGATAATAACGCGAGCGGCTCTTACGATGGCACGATTGCCAATGGCGCCACGCGCACGGTCGCCCTGAAGAAGATCGGCAGCGGCACACAAGTTCTGAATGGCGCCAACACTTACAGCAGCGGCACGACTGTCAGCGGCGGCACGCTGGTGTTGAACGGCGCCAATTCAGGCACCGGCGCGTTGGTGGCCAGCGGCGGCGGTCTGCTGGCCGGGTCGGGCTCGATCGCAGCCCCCGTCACGGTGAGTTGGGGCGGGGCCATCAGTCCCGGGAGCGGCGCGGGGAGTCTGACGCTGAGTGGCGGGCTAGCGGTCGGCGGGGGCGGCGGCGCCTACGTTTGGGACCTGGCCGCCAACAGCACGAACAACCCGGGCAGTGACTTCGATCAGATCGTGCTGACCGGCGGCAACCTGACTCTGGGGCCCTCCCGCTTGTGCATCCGCTTCATTGGCACCGCCACCACACCCGACACCAATACCGCCTTCTGGCAGTCACCGCGCTCCTGGAAAGTCATTTCTCTGAGTGGCGGAGCCAACGCAACAAAAGCCAACTTCGCACTGATCGAGAATGGCAATTACCCCGCCGGTTACTTCACGACCTCGCCGGACGCGAGCGGCAGCATCGTGCTGACGTTCACCCCCGGGGGGCTGGCCCCGACCGCGGTTGATTTCGCCACGACCACCAGCCGGCCTTTCCCTGCCGGCGCGCGCGGGCAGTGTCCGTATCGCTCGGCGAATGACGTTTCCTACGCGGCGATGTTCAGCATGAGCCAGCCGAGCCTGATGCGCGGTATTGCGGGGGGCCTGGACGCGGACACCTACGACTGGCGGGTTACGGCAGAGCGGGTCGAAATGGGGCGCGACGGCCTGGGGCACGCTGGTCACCTCACTGGATTACCTGCGCAAATGCCGCGACACGGGTTCGGAGCCGCTGTTCACGGCGAACATGTTCGGCGGCGGCTACACCAATGGCTACGGCACGTGGGTTTGCCAGTTCGACAATCACACCAACCGGTTCAACCCCGGCGGCTACGGCACCAATGCGGTGACCGGCACCGCCGCGCAACTGGCGGCGGACTGGGTTCGCTATTGCAACATCCTGGCGCAGACTTACCGGCAGGGACAGGAGAGCCTGATCGGCAGCGACACGAGTTTCAGCGCCGCGGACAATGCCGAGAACCTGCGGGTCTATAACTCGGTCAAGCTCGGCGGGCGACTGGGGCGGGCGCGACGTGCTGCTGACCAACGGCGAACCGGCGGTGCCGAAGGTGATCTGGTGGGAAGTGGGCAACGAGCCGGAGGTTGACCTCGCCGCGGATTCCACGCTGGTGACCCAGCATGTCATCGCTGACAAGATCGTCTTCCGCGACCGCTACCGGGTCATCGCCAACGCCATGAAGGCGGTGGACAGTTCGATTCAGACCGGCCCGTGCCTGACCGTGGGCAACAACAACGAGTGGCTGGGACGTGTGGCAGAGGATACCAATGCCCCGCTGGATTTCGTCGGCGTTCATCCCTACATGGGCAGTTTGAAGTGGTCCTATCCGAACCCGACCAACCTGACCACGTCGCTGCTGGACATTGGCCGGTTCCTCGCCGACCACATCTCCGGCACGGCGCTGACACTTAGCAACTACGGCGGCGCCACGCGCTTCGGCACCAAACCGGCGGGCTGGCACCGGAATACGTCGCTGATCGCTAGCGAGTGGAACTCGGTCAACTGGGACGCCACCTCGGCGGTCAAGAGCTCGATGGCCAGCGGCCTGGGCACAGTCGAATCCTGTTTCCGTTACGCGCACCCGAACCAGGCTGCGAGCGCCTTGCCGTCCTGGTTCGGGGCGAACTACTGGGAAAATCCGGCGGGCGTCGTGTCGTTGACCAACGCCTTTGTGGCGCTGCGGGACTTTGCCGGGGACCTCATCCTGGAGAATCCTGCGCCCGGCCCGCAGCCGGTGCCCGACTTCGCGCCGCCGGGGTGGCCGTTGCGCATGTATCTGACGCGGCAGACCAACGGCGCGAACAAGATTCACCTTTGGGGGCTGAACTTCTCGGAGAGTCAGGATCAGTCGGTCAGTTTCACGCTAACCAACCTGCCCTTCACGGTGGGGCAAGTGATCCGGCGCTCGTTCGGCAAACCCGGCGCGGAGAATTCGCTGACCAACGGGAGCGGCCTGGGCTGGACGGTGCAGGACGTGACCGGCAGCGTGGACCCGTCCGAACTTCACCTTCACCGTCGAGAACGCGAGCTTCGCGATCCTGACCATCCAGGAGGCCAGCGCGACCAATTGGTATTGGGACACTTCCCTGTTTGTGGGCCTGCAAGGCGGCAGCGGCACCTGGGGCACTAACCGTTTCAGTGGCTTCTGGAGCACGACGCCCGCCGGCGAGAACCCGCTGCTCGCCTGGGCGGACGGAAGGGGCGCAGTGTTCGATGCGGCGCTGTCGGCCGGCGGCACCATCACCGTGACGGGAACCGTGTCGCCGCGCACGTTGATCGTGAGCCGGGCCAACTGCAACTTCACGGGCAGCGGCACGATCCGGTTGGGCGATGAGGGGATGCAGATCAACGCGCCCATCCAGGTCAGCGGCAGCGCAACCAATGCCATGCTGGCCGGCCCGGGTGGCGTGGTGGTGAATCCTGGCCCGGGCAACACGGTGACCTTCAACGGCACGAACACCTACACTGGCGACACGCTCATCGCCAGCGGCACACTGGCACTGGGCAGCGGGGGGTCGATCTCGAACACCGCGCGCATCATCCTGTCGAATGCGGCGACGTTTAGCGTTGCCGCGAAATCCGCCGGTTTCGTCCTCCAGAGCTGGCAGGCGCTCGGGGGCAGCGGGTCAGTCACCGGGCGGGTAACGGCTTACGGCACCGTTTCACCGGGCGCTTCGGTGGGCACGCTTGCCTTCAACACCAACCTCACCCTGGCCGGCACGACCCTTATGGAAGTGAGCCGGCAGGGTTCGACCGCAACGAACGACGCCATCACTTGCGCCCGGACGCTGACCTATGGCGGGACGCTGATTGTGACCAACGCCGGCCCCGACCCGCTGGCCGACGGCGACACCTTCCGGCTCTTCAACGCCGCTACCAACCTTTCGGTCTTCAGCGCCACGAACCTGTTATCGCCGGGAGCGGGCTTCCGCTGGGACACGAGCGGGTTAGGGACTGGCGTGGTGCGCGTGGTTTATGTCGGCTTGGGCCGGCCCGAGTTCCAGACTGTGGCTTTGTCCGGGACGAACCTCATTCTGGTCGGCACCAACGGCATCGTCGGCACGCCGTATGACCTGCTTACTTCGACGAACATCACCCTGCCACTGGCCAACTGGATGCCGGTGCTGACAAACGTGTTTGGTCCCGGCGGCAGCTTCAGTAACAACCTGCCGCTCGATCCTGCCGAAGACACGCGGTTCTACCGGGTGCGACAGGTGAACTGATTGGCTCAGCCGGTTGCGGCTTGAAAAGGTCGGTCGGTTCCTCAAAGCTTGGGCCATGGATTCTCTTCGGTCACGGCAAGGATGGGCGGTCGCAGCAGCAGCAATCCTCCTTTGGATTTGCGGCAGCGCCGAGGGGGCGACACTCGCCGATCCTTCTCTGACGCAGTGGGCAAAGGTGGACGCGGACTCCTGTTTCCCCGGCTACAGTCCTGCCGTGCTGACCGATGGCCGCTGGTATGCCAAAGCGGAGGAGAATCCCAATGACTTCGGCCCGACGCGGCTGGGCAACGGGGGCAATGCCTGGGCCTCCGGCGAAACGCCCGGGGAACACTGGATTTGTTTGGAATGGCCGCAGGCGGTCACCTTGAACGAGGTGGAAATCTGGTGGGCGCTGGCTGACTGGTATCCCCGCGCCTTCCGAATCGAGCAGTGGCGGGACGGGCGTTGGCTTCCCGTTGGAGCTGGCGAAGGCTGGTTCGCGCCGCTGGATCGCCAGGCGGTCGTTGCGCTGCCAACGACCAAGACCCAGCGGTTGCGCATTGTCCAGTCGGGGGCCGGCGCCAATGCTCGCTGTTTCATGAGCGCGCAGGAGGTGCTGGTGTTCAACCGGGAAGACCATCCCCGCGCCACCGCTGGAGTGCGGACGCTCTCGCCGCAAGCATTGGCGCGCTTGACGGCGGGGCCGAAGCTGGTGCGGAACCTCGCGCGGCTGAACGAGGTGTGCGCCGGGGCGGTATCCATCATGGAGTGGGACGCGAACGGAAGGGGCAAAGTCATTGGGGCGTCTGGAGTATTTGGGGACAGGCGGGACGCCTGTCCTACGTTGGCCCCTGGATGTGCTCTGGGCGCGCAATGGCCGGTGCGGCATTCGATTGATGGCGTGATCTTGAGGTTTGCCCAAGACCCGCCGGGATTGTCGGGTCTGATCCTGGAGGTGGATAACGGCCAGGACTGGGTGGCGGTGACGACGGGCTTGAAATCGCGGGTGTTGGCTGCGGCACGGCGCCTGGAGTGGACCTTCGAGCCGGTCGTGACGCGGGCGGTTCGTGTCCGGATGACAAAGGGCAGGGCAAAGGCGCCGGTGGCGGAAATCGAGATCTTGCGTTTCCTGCCGCCGAGCAAAGACGTCTGGCCGGATCGGTTGGTGCAGAAAGAAGGATTGAAGCAGGAGATCCTCGCGGCAAGAGAAGACCCTTCCTTTGAAGCGCTCGCGCTCAATGCGCACAACATGCGGCCAGCGCGCGCGTTCGTCGGCCTTAAGGATCACCCGAACGAGACCGGCGTCGGCTGGGAGGGCTCGCTGATTGGGCGGGAGACCATCCAGTTTCGTTTCGGCGCCGAGGAATACGCGCTGGCGGAATACCCCGACACCACGACCCGCACGCTCATGGACGGCTGGCGGCCCGGCGTGCTCGTCGAGGGGCGGATGGACAACTTGCAGGTGCGGGAAACGGTGTTTGCGGCGCCGATGGGAGCCGGGTCGCGCCCTGTGGTTTTCGTTCGCCTTTCGGTGCTCAACCTCTCCCCGCAGACGCGGAACGATTGGGTGGAAGCGGTCGTGTCCGGCCAGCGGCCGGGCGAGGTGCAACTGGACGGCGGCATGCTTACACGTGGCGGCGACGCCATCCTGTTGTCGCAATTGCCGGCAGTGCCCGGCGAATTGCCCCGGTCGCTCAGAGTCGCCTTCACGCTGCGGCCCGGGGAAGAGCGGCACCTTGACTTCATCCACCCGCAGGACACCAACGCGCCGGCGAGCCTGGTGAAAGAGTGCCGCGGGGCCTCATTCGAGAAGGCGCTGGCCGGATTTCGGCGTTATTGGGATCAGGTGATGGCGACGCCCACGCTGGTGGAAGTCCCCGAAGCGCGGGTCAACCGCCTGGTCAAAGCAGTGCTGGCCCAGTGCTTTGTCTGCGGCGACGGGAACATCATGTACTACGGCGTGATGCCTTCCGTCTATGAAGGCAGCCTGTTTGGCATCGAGGAAAGCTACCCCATGCTTGGGCTGGCGCTCTTTGGCTACGGTAAGGAGGCGCAGTGCTACATGGACGGTACCTACCTGACGCGCGAGTTTCTGCGGAAGGTTGAGGAATACAAAGTGGCAGAGCCGGAGCCTCGCCACCAGCAATACCGCAACGGGCTGGAACCGCATTACGCGGTGAGCCTCTACCGGCTGACGCGCGACGACGAGTGGCTGCGGCGGCATTTGCCGCTCCTCAAAGAATGCGCGGAATGGACTCTGACGCAGCGGCGGCGGACGATGGAACTGGAGAACGGCCAGAAACCGCTGCACTGGGGATTGCTGCCGAAATGGGCTTATGGGGGCGACATCCTGGACGTGCTGTGCTACCCGATATTCCCGAACCTGTGCTGCTGGCGGGGCCTGGTGGACACGGCCTGGGCCTTGGAGCAGGAGGGAGACATGGCAACTGCCCGTCGCTATCGCGCCGACGCGCGCGACTATCGGGCAGCCATTGACCGCGCGATCGAAGGATCTTATCGGACCGACCAGAAGCCGCCGTTCCTGGCATTGAAGCTCTACGGCACTCAACCCGACGAGCAACTGGACTACTATCAGCTCTTTGCCGGCTGCCTGCTGGATGTCGAGGCCTTCGAGCCGGGGAACCGGCACGCGCGCTGGATTGCTGATTATCTGGAGGAATCCAATCGCATGTTCTGTCACCTGCCGCGGTTCCGGCACCTGGGGCCGGGAGCGCTGGATGCCATCTACGGGAAGGGTTACTGGCTGAATCTGCTGCACGAAGATGCCATTCGCGACTACCTCCTGGCCTTCTATGCTTATCTGGCCTTCAACATGGAGCACGAAACCTTCGTCTCGCGGGAATCCAACGTGCTCTACCCCAGCGACCTGCATCAGCGCTCGGCGTTCCCGACCGCCGACATCAGCGACCCGCTGGTGTGCGGCAGCGCGGTAGCCCTGCACCTGGTGCGCCACATGCTCGTCACCGAAGAACGCGGCGCGGCGGGCGAATACTCGGGCAACCTCCTCCTCCTGGCGGGGGTGCCGCGGGCCTGGTTGCAGGACGGAAAGCAAATCCGCCTGCGCGAGATGCCCACCCATTTCGGGCCGGTGAGTTTAGAGGTTCGTTCACAGGCCGGGAAGAAGCGCATTGAAGCCAAATTCACCCCGCCCACGCGCAATACATATCAAACCGTCAAGCTCCGCTTCCGCCATCCGGATGGCAGTTCGATGCGGTCAGTGCGGGTGAACGGCAAACACTGGAGCGACTTCGATCCCGCGAAGGAGTGGATTCTGCTGCCGGGCAACATCGGCCCGTGCCGGATCGAGGCAACCTATTAAACTAACAGCCGCAGTTGAATTGCGTCCGTTGGTAAGAACTGGACCGCCAAACACGGGTAAACACGCGAAGGACCGCAGCCTCGAAACCCTGTCTTCGCTGCGGTCACCGTTCACCGGCCGGGTGAAGCCAGAGGCCTCGCCAGCCCTCATTTCAGCCTTGGTTCTAGCATGTTTCGCGGGAAACTCGATCGCGGCTTCCAGCATGAAAACGTTTGGGCGACTCGCCCTCCGGATGCGCCCAGCCACACGGAGCAATGGTGCCGGCGTTCTACAAGCGCTTGAGGATCCCGTAAGGCAGCGCAACTGATGCCATGTAGACGGCGTTCTGTCGTGCCTGGCCATTGTGCCCGTAGCATTCCCAAGGCGCGCCGTAACCGGGGCCTTTGCGGAAGTCCTGAGCGCGCAAATGGGCCAGCATCTCCCGGAATACCTGCAACGCCAGCGGACGGTCCTGCTTCCAGAGCACGGCAATCAGCCAACCGGACGCGGTATGCCAGTAGCCGCCGTTTTGGTAGGTGTTGAGCGGGACCATCGAGCGTTCCCAGGCTGTGGTCTTGCTGAAGTCCAGATCTGTGGGCACGTGGCGCACACCGCCTTCGAGTGTGATGGTGCCTCTCTTGACGGCGTCCGCGACCGTCTTACATGCGTCGGCGGCTTGGGTGCGGTCCAGCACGCCCAGGTGGAGGGCGAAGAGGGTGCCCCACACGTCCGGTTGGCTGCTCAGCCCAGTGGATGCGAGCAGCCAGCCGTCCCTGCTCGCAGGATCGCCGAAGGTACGCGCCAGGTTCGCCCGAATTGTGCGCTGGACCTGCCGGTAGCTGGCCGCGCGCGCGCGACGGCCAAGCGCCTTTGCTAACTCGGCCAGTTCCCCCGCCGCGCGATAGCGCAGCAGCGAGGCAAACAGGAGCTTGCCGGTATGGGTCTCGGCGTCGCAAAAGCCGAAGCCGACAGCACGGTCGGCTTCAGTCGTCTGCGCCAGGCCCGTTTCCGGATCAGTCGTCGGGCAGGCGAACGCCCTCTCCAGCCGCTCGAACACTGTGACGTCGGCAATCTGAACCTCCAGGAAAGCAACTTCACGAGGGACGCGACCGCGCACTGCCGCCGGACCGCGAGCCGAAGACGGCTCGCGGTCCGAATGCGCGGCGTCGCGAGTCGCCTTCCAATAAGTGTAAGCTATGTGGACGAACTCATAATGGTCGTCAATCGGCGGCACGCGACCACAGGCTCCGGCGCCTTGGTCCTGCCCGGAGGCATAGGTGCCGGGGTAGTAGGTGGGGCGGCCATCATAGTTGATGTGATCGGGAATGGTCCAAGCCGGCACATGCAGGCCATTGGCCAGTTTAAGTTCAGCGGGACCATTCTGGGCCTTGCAGATCAGCAGCAGATGGTTCCGCAGCTCGTCAGCGGTGATGAATCCCGAATCCACCGACATGGAGAAATCCCGAGGCCAAAAGGCGGGGTAAGTGTCCTTGCCGGGCGTGACGAGGGTGAAGCCGCAGGAGTTGGTGAGCGGCCAGCGCCCACCGCCGTTGGAGCCGGGCTTCACGCGCGAAGCCTCGACCACGTCGCGCGTCATGTCGCGCAGGAAATCCAGGTCTTCCTTCGGCAGCCTTTGGCCGAAGACAGGGAGAGCGGCGAGAGCCACCAGCGTATTGATGCCGAGGCAGAGGTGTATCTTCATCGAGCTATGATACCGTATTCATCCTCATAACGTGCTTCATACAGACGCCGTGGGCGATCATTTGCTTCAGGATATCGAGCGGTGGGCGCTTTGACTTGCCGCTTCGCCCGAACGTATGCAGTCTCCGGCTATGCGCAAACTCTGTACTGCAATAGTCGAAGTTGTTCGCAAGCTGCGAGCAAAGTCCAAGCAGCCGAGGAGCGCGGACATTCTTGTCCGCCAATCCCTTGCGCGTCGCCTGGGGGACAAGAATGTCCGCGCTTCTGCGGTTGCGGTTTTGCCGCGCTGTGTTCTTCTCGCCGCGGTGGCTCTCGCCCTGTCACAAGCCTCCGCCAAGGCCGCTGCCAGCAAAACCCCCGGCCGCATCGGTGTCTATGCCCGCCTCGCTGAGGAAGCCGCCTCTCCCGACAAACTGCGCGAGACGATGCGGTTCATGAAGAGCGTGGGGATTGAGTTCATCTTTCCTTCGGGCAAGGGGCACGCCGTCTATTGGGACAGCCTCGTCGCGCCCGACGAGTTGGTGAAAGACCGCGGCTACATGGAGCGGATCATCCGATGCGCTCATGCGGAAGGACTGAAAGTTTATCCTGTGTTTTGTGTCGCTACGGAGGGCGGCGAGGCCGGCCCGAACGCCATCCTGAAGCGCAACCCTTCGTGGACGTACTTTTACGACGGCGCCCGGCGCGGCTACATAGACCCCGGCAACGCCGATGCGCGGCGCTACGAGGTCTCACTCGTTAGCGAGTTGGTCGGCAAGTATGCCGTGGACGGCTTGAGCCTGGATTACTGCCGTTGCCCCAACCGCGTGGGCTACACCGACACCGGCCGGGCGGAGTTCCTCAAGAAGCACAACGTGGACCTGGCGAAGGTCGTCAGCGCTGGCCCGGAGACGCTCGATACCGAAGGCGGCAAGAAGGCGGCGAGTTCAGTTGCCGCTTCGGCGCGCGCCAACCCGATCTGGCCGGAGTGGCGCAAATGGCGAACCGAGCAGATCAACACCCTGGCGCGCGAGATTCGCGCCGCAGTCAACAAGGCGAAGCCCGGCCTCCCCATTTCGAGCTACGTCTGGGGCTATCACACCTACACGAACAACTCCGAGGTCTGCCAGGACTGGATGACGTGGATCAACGAAGGCATCCTGGACTGGATCAATCCCTCCGGCTACCGCTACACGGATGCGTCGTTTCTCGAAGCCGCGCGCCTCAACCGGGAGCATGTGCCCAAGGGCTTCCCTTTCTACATCACCATCGGCGTCAAGACCAGCCACGGCGCGCTCAAAGACGCCGCCGAGATTCGGAACCAGATGGGCATGGCCCGCCAGTGCGGCGCCGACGGACTCGTCTTCTTCACTTGGGAAGCCCTGCGCCCGTTCGCGAATGAACTGGCCGGCGACATCAAGGCCTATGGTGCGATGAAATGACAGGGTTTGATGTTGTCCTCTATGATTCAGACAGTAGAGGAGGGCGATTAGCAGGAACAGGCACGCTATGGCAGACCCGCAAGCACGCATGGCGGGTTCATAGCGAACAAAGCTGTCCGTGGAACCCTGTCCGTGGAGGGCGCCGGATGACGGAACAGCTTGGAATGCGCCGCATGGCGTGTCCGCAGCCACACTGTGGTGGAGTAAGCGTCCAGGTTGCCAAAGTGCCAGCAACCCTCCGGGTTCGCGCTGCTATGGTCGGCCGGCTATTGGAGCCTCAAGCTAGTCCGGAGCGTCCGGCCGACGGCAGAGACATCAACGTCATCAGCTGAGGCCAAATAGTTGATGACGACGCAGCGCCCGGCGCGGTTTCTTACCAGATAATGCGAATTCTCCACCGTGGATGCGCCCCCGTTCGCCTGCTGGAGGTAAGAGACGCAGAGACCCTGGACTCCATGGTCGCTGGCAAACTGCTGCCTGCGGAAGGAGTGTTTGGCCGCCTGCGGATTGAGATCGAAGCCGGCGCGCAAAACATCGGCAACGCTGGCCGGGTCAGACTGGTCGGGAGGCAACAGCACGACCCGAATCTTACCCGCCTGGCTGACCAGGGTTGGCGGATAGAGGCCGTGATCGGAATTGAGATTCTGGCATTGCCATTCTTCGCCCACGACCAGCGACACCCCGGCTTGGGCAAACGCGATCGTGCGTGGATTGATGGACGTCGTCTGCATGCGCTCGGGTCGGCAACCCAGGAGTAAGACCGCCAGCAAGAGCGCGGCGATAGAGAGAGAATTCCATTTCATACGGTTCGTCGGCGATTTCGCAGTACCTATCAGTTTACAACACACACCCCAAACCCATAGATCAGAGTACCTTAACTCAGCCACTCTGTCCAGACCCCGTCGCAAAGTATCATCTGGCCTTGTTCTAAGTATGATTCCAGCTCGCCAATGGGTTCAGCGCCAGATCGGCGTCAAAAGGGCGAGCTGAACCTGACGCCGCCGGGAGAAAGCGCAAGAGACCAGCTTGACTCGCCCAATGGAATTGGGTAGGTTGTTTCTACTGAGGTTAGAACTGAGGAGAAGCCATGGCGGCCTCGTCGTCGGAACGCGAGTCGGGCAATTGCGGCGCGGAGTTGTTTAAAACCACGCATTGGAGTGTTGTAATCCTGGCTGGCCAACCGGCCTCGCCCCAGGCTGCCGAATCCCTGGAGAAGCTCTGCCGCGCCTACTGGTTTCCCCTTTATGCCTACGTCCGACGACGCGGGCACACGCCGGAGGACGCCCAGGATCTCACCCAGGAGTTTTTCCTCCGGCTCCTGCAGAAGCACTACTTGACCCATGCGGACCGCAACAAAGGCCGGTTCCGCTCCTTCCTGCTGTCCTCCTTGGACCATTTTCTGGCCAACGACTGGCGCCGGGCGCAGGCCGAGAAGCGGGGCGGCGGGCACCCCCCAATTTCCCTCGATGATGCCTCGGCGGAAAGCCGCTATACGCTGGAGCCGTTTTCCGATTTGACACCAGAAAGGCTCTACGAGCGTCACTGGGCGCTGACGTTGCTCGACCACGCGCTGGCTCGGTTACGCGAAGAATTCGCCGCGGCCGGCCAAGCGCGTCAGTTCAATTGGTTAAAGGGCTTCTTGACCACCGACGCCGCCGAGAGCAGCTACGCCGCGACGGCAGCGGAACTGGGACTGACGACCGGCGCCGTGGGCAGTGCCGTTCACCGGTTGCGCCACCGATACCGCGAACTGGTGCGGGAGGAGATTGCCCACACCGTCGCCAACCCCGCCGAGGTCGAGGACGAGCTTCGCTGGCTGTTTGCGGCAGTGGGATAAGAATGGAGTGCGGAATGCGGAGGGTGGAATGCGGAATGTGAAATACGATCGGCCCGCGCGCGTAATAAAGGATCGGATTTGGTGTAGTACCGGGTGGAAGCGGATTGTTTGAGAACTTATGGCCGAGGCGCACAAATGTTCGCAGTGCGGCGCTGAGCTGGCTGGTGGCGCTTTGGAAGGTCTTTGCCCCAAGTGCCTGGGCAAGGTGGTGTTTGGGATTCCCGGGTCCAAAGCCCAGCCCCCACAGGCCCCCGCCGCGTCTGCCCGCCGCCCCTCGCCCCTCGACCCTCAACCCCAAGAGGGCACCCTCAAGGTCGAGCCCCCGCCGGACATCCTGGTGGAAGTCACCGGCATGAGGATTGGGCGCTATAAGCTCTTGCAGAAGATTGGGGAGGGCGGGTTCGGCCTGGTGTACATGGCTGAACAGATGGAACCGGTGCGGCGCAAGGTGGCGCTCAAGATCATCAAGGCCGGCATGGACACGCAGGAGGTCATCGCCCGGTTCGAGGCCGAGCGGCAGGCGCTGGCGCTGATGGACCACCCCAACATTGCCCGGGTGCTGGATGGCGGAGCGACCGCCGCCGGCCGCCCTTACTTTGTCATGGAGCTGGTCAACGGCATTCCCATCACCGACTACTGCGATCAGACCCAGCTTCCCACCGCCGACCGCCTGCGACTGTTCGTCAAGGTCTGCCACGCAGTGCAGCACGCGCATCAGAAAGCCGTCATCCACCGCGACCTCAAGCCGAGCAACGTGCTGGTCACCCTGCACGACGGCGAGCCGGTGCCCAAGGTGATTGATTTCGGCGTCGCCAAGGCCCTCGGGCAAAGGTTGACCGAAAAGACGCTCTTCACCGCCTTCCAGCACATGATCGGCACGCCGGCCTACATGAGCCCGGAACAGGCGGCGTTGAGCGGCCTGGATATTGACACGCGGGCGGACATCTATTCGCTGGGCGTGCTGCTCTACGAGTTGCTCACCGGCGCGACGCCCTTTGACAAGGAGACGCTGGCCAAAGCGGCGCTCGACGAAATCCGCCGGATGATCCGCGAAACCGAGCCCCCAAACCCTCAACGCGCCTCAGCCGCGCGCTCGTAGCCGCCGACGTAAGGAGGCTCAAGTCTCCGACCGGCCGGCCACCGACGGAGGAAGACATCCGAGCCTCCTCCCGTCGGCTGCTACAGATCAAAGAAGCCATCCACTAGGTGCGCGGCGACCTGGATTGGATCGTGATGAAGTGCCTCGAGAAGGACCGCAGCCGCCGCTACGAGACGGCCAACAGCGCTGGCCTCGGATATCGAGCATCATCTGGCGCATCAGCCGGTCAGCGCGGTGGCGCCGAGCACCCTATACCGGGCGGGCAAGTTTGCTCGGCGGCACAAGGTGGGCCTGGCCATGACCGCAGCCCTGGTGGTGCTGGTGGTGACGGGCGTGGTCGTGAGCACCTGGCAGGCAGTCCGCGCCACTCGGGCCGAAGGGAAGGAGAAAGTCCAGCGCACGTGGGCCGAGCACCTGCGCGCCACCGCGGAGGCGGCGCTCTACCAGGCGCGCCTCAGCGAAAACCGGGCCTTGCGCCTGGCCCGTCCGCAAGGCTGGAGCGAGTTGGCCTTTGCGAACCTGAGCAGCAACGCCGCCATGAGTCTGCCCCAGCGGGACCTGCTCGAGTTGCGCAGCGAGGCGGTGGCCTGCCTGGGGCAGCTGGACGTTCGTGAGGTTGCGCGGTTCGGGGGCCGCAGCAACGGAGTATGGTCGTTGGACTTCAGTCCCGACGGCGCCATGCTGGCCAGCGCCGACGGCCGCGGCATCATGCGGGTCTGGGAGGTGGCAGGACCCGGAGGCTGCTGGGAGATGAAAGACCCCGCTGCCACCGGGGGTGCATTCCAAGCAGCATTTGGCACCAACCCCGGCCATCCGGTTTAACCCGCGCTGGGGAAGTGGCCTATACCATCCGGAATCATTCTGTTGAGGTGGTCTCATCCGCAGCAGCCCGCCGGCTGGCGCTGCAAGTCGCGCCCCGGCCGGAGCGGCCTCTTCGCTTTCGACCCCAAAGGTTCGATCCTGGCGGTGGGCTAGTACGATGGCCGCGTGGTGGTTTATGCGCCGCGACCGGCAAAATCGTCCGCGAAATTCGACCGCTGGCAGGCACCCGCCCCATGCGAAATCGTTGCCCTCAGCCCGGATGGCACCCTGCTGGCCGTTGCGGGCGACGCCCACACCGTCGAATCGCATGAGCTTGCCGACAAAGCCCCGCCGATTGTCCTTGGGCACCATCAGAACCCGGTGATGTCGCTCTGTTTCTCCCCCGCCGGCAATTTGCTTGTCTCGGCTTCCACCGATCACACTGCCAAGCTCTTTGATGTCGCCGCGGGCAAGGAACTTTTCACCTTCCTGGGGCACAAGGCCCGCGTGCAATGCGTCGCCTTCCGCAACGACGGCCGTGTCATCGCCACCGCCAGTGACGATCAAACCGTCCGGCTCTGGGATGTCCGGACCGGCGAAACGATCATGGCGCTCCGCCCGGAGACGGCCCGGCGCTGACCGTCGCTTTCAGCCCCGACGGACAGCAGCTTGTGTCGGCTTCCACGGCATGTGCTTTACCGCCTGACTAACGAAGGGGCCAAACAGGTCCTCTTCGGCCACAACTACCAGGTCATAAGCCTCGCCTTTCATCCGGCCAAACCTCTCCTGGCTTCCGCCTCCGGCGATAACTCCATCCGGCTGTGGAACCTGGCTTCGGGTGAAACGGAGCAAAAGCTGCCGGGCCATCCGCGAGGTCAGCCCCGCGGGATTGCCTTCAGTCCGGACGGTGAGTTGCTGGCCGCCGGGCATTGGGGCTACTTCAACTTCCGGCCCACCAACCACGCCATTCACCTCTGGGAAACCACCACCGGCACTTTGCGCCGGACCTTTGCCGGGCACGACATCGAGGCCGGGTGTGTCGCTTTCGATCCGTCGGGCAAGCTGCTCGCTTCGGGCGACAACGCGGGAGTGACCGTCGTGCGCGACTGCGCCACCGGCGGCGGCGAACTACGCTGGGAGCACACCAATGCCCCCGTGATGGGACTCCAGTTCTTCAATCCAAGCTCAGCTCGTGATGGCCCATCAAAGTGGCCACCTCCGGCTCGGCGACTGCCGGACCGGCCAGACAATCGCTCAAGCTGAAGGCCCCACGAACCTGACTGCTTTGGCGGTTTCTCGTGCCCAAAACCGCCTGGCCGTCGGCAGTGACCGGGGCGCCATTCAGTTCTTTGCCTTGCCGGCTCTCACCTTGCTCGCGACGGTGGAGGCGGGGCTGGGAAATGCGGACGCGCTGGCTTTCAGCGCCGACGGGCGCTTGCTGGCCGCGGGTGGCGAGCACGCGCAGGTCACCCTTTGGGACGCGTTGACGGGCGTCGAACTGCTCAAGTTGCCGCGGCAGGAAAGCCCGATCTATGACCTCGCGTTTGAACCCGCCGGCTCGCACCTCGCCATTTGCGGCGTCGAAGAACAGATCACCGTCTGGGACCTGGCCACTGTGCGGGCGCGGCTGAAGGCGCTCGGCATTGACTGGGAATTGCCTACCGCCAGGCCCCGCACCGCTGGATCCATCCGTGGCCTTTCTCCACCCGGAGGTGATTAAATGGCTGCTGGTTTCCATCCCCCTGGTTCGCCTTTGCCTTGGCGCCTCCGCTGTTCAACTACCCCAGCCCCAACGCTGCATCACACTCCCGATTTCACCCAGCGTGCTAGGGACGTTTCGCCGAAACGTCCGTGTTTGGGCCAGTGCGGACTTTTCGGCGAAACGTCCCTACCTGACAAGCCCCACCCCGTCAGAAACCCCGTAATAACTTCCCGATTTCCGTGTAGTACCCAGTAGAAGACGAATAACTAGCGAAAGAAAAGGAATCGTTATGAAAACAAGACAAAGCACAAGCCGCCGGCTCGGGCTGGCCCTGGCCTGCGGATTTTTGACGTTTGCAGCTACTCACTTTTCGGCCGCGCAGTCAACGAATGTGATCGTTCCCGGCGTAGCCAGCATTTTGCTGGCTGGTCAACCGGACGGGACTTCCTTGTATGGAGATGTGGCACCCATCAATTCGCCGGTGGCAATTGATCTGTCTCGTTTCCCAGGGGCCGTGTCACTGGCGATACTTGCCACCGGCGCAACCAGCCGCGATCCGCATACCAATTCCTATCCACTAGTGGACCCGGATGGAGAAACGAATTTGTGTTCGGCGCCTCCCGTTTTTGACTTGAGTGGGCTGGAGAGCACCTACTGCTGTTTGGCAGGGGTCTTTCTGGTGTCGCACGCGACGCTGCCGCGCCCAGCTACTCTGCGATTCGTAACCGAAGGAGAGAAATCATTTTCGGCGCTTTCCCCGCTGGTGCAGCAGGTGTTTTTTATTGGAGACGGCTTGACAGGTCGCGGAATCGGTCAACTGCAGAGCTTCACGGTCCCGGCGGGAGCCGACAAGCTCTACCTGGGCCTTTTCGACTTTGGGGGAATCGGGGGGAAACGCCAACAACGTTGGAATGTTAACGGTGACAGTAACGGCAACGAGTGTCGGCTCAAACACGCCACCTACGATCCTCAGCCAGCCCGCCAGCAGGACGAACAACGCGGCGACGGCTGCGACCTTCAGGGTGTTGGCTGGCGGCACGCCTCCATTGAGTTACCAGTGGCGCAAAGGCGCGGCGGTTTTGAGCGACGGGGGGAACGTTTCGGGCGCGCACACTGCAAGCTTGACGTTGAGCAACGTGCTGGGCGGCGATGCCGGCGGGTATTCGGTCTTCATCAGCAACGCCTTCGGCAGTGCGACCAGCCAGGTGGCGACGCTCACGGTGATTGATCCGGCCATTACCACCCAACCAGTCAGCCAGGCCATGAACGTGGGTGAAAGCGCGACCTTCACCGTGAGAGCGGCGGGCACCCCGCCCTTGAGCTATCAATGGTGGAAGGAGGGAGTGGCAATTCCCCGAGCCACGGGCACTTCCCTGGCCTTCACCAATCTTCAGGTGGCTGATGCCGCCAGCTACACCGTCGTGGTCAGCAACCAGTACGGCTGCGTCACCAGTGCCCCAGCGTCCTTGTCCGTGAACGTGGCCACAGTGGACACCAACTTCAACCCCGGTGCAGGCTACGTGTATGCCTTGGCGGTGCAGGCGGACGGGAAGATCCTGGTGGGCGGCATCTTCACGACGCTGGGCGGGCAGGCGCGCAACCGCATCGGCCGGCTCAATAGCCGATGGCACCCTGGACACCACCTTCAATCCGGGAGCCGAGTGCTGGTGTGGATTCTCTGGCGGTGCAGGCGGACGGGAAGATTCTGGTGGGCGGCGACTTCACCACGCTGGGCGGGCAGACGCGCAACCGGATTGGCCGGCTCAATGCCGACGGCACGCTGGACACGCAGCTTCAATCCGGGGGCGAGTACGGCTCCGTGTATTCCCTGGCGGTGCAGGCGGACGGGAAGATTCTGGTGGGCGGCTATTTCACCACGCTGGGCGGGCAGACGCGCAACTACATTGGCCGGCTCAATACCGACGGCACGCTGGACACCGGTTTCAATCCGGGAGCCGAATAATCTACGTGTATTCGCTGGCGGTGCAGGCCGACGGGAAGATCCTGGTGGGCGGCAATTTCACCACGCTGGGCGGGCAGCCGCGCAATTACCTTGGCCGGCTCAATGCGGACGGCACGCTGGACACCAGCTTCAATCCGGGAGCGAACAGCGATGTGTATCCACGCTGGCAGTGCAGGCGGACGGGAAGATCCTGGTGGGCGGCCATTTCACCACGCTGGGCGGGCAACCGCGCAACTACATCGGCCGGCTCAACGCCGATGGCACACTGGACACCAGCTTCAATCCGGGAGCGAACGCTGCATGCATTGTCCCTGGCGGTGCAGGCGGACGGGAAGATTCTGGTGGGCGGCAATTTCACCACGCTGGGCGGGCAGACGCGCAACTACCTCGGGCGGCTCAACGCCGATGGCACGCTGGACGCCACCTTCAATCCGGGAGCGGGCAACAATGTGCATCTGCTTGGCGGTGCAGGCGGACGGCAAGATTCTGGTGGGTGGCGAGTTCACCACGCTGGGCGGGCAGCCGCGCAATTACATCGGCCGGCTCAACAACACCGCACCGGCGACCCAGAGCCTGACTTACGACGGCTCGACCCTCACTTGGCTGCGGGGCGGCACCAGCCCGGAGGTCTGGCGCACTACCTTTGATGCCTCGACCAACAGCGGCACTGATTGGTTCGGCCTGGGCGCCGGCACGCGCATCAGTGGAGGGTGGCAATTGACCGGCGTCTCGCTCCCGGCGGTGTGGACCATCCGCGCCCGCGGCTTTGTCACGGGCGGAGAGTTCAACGGCTCCGCTTGGTTTGTGGAAACCAACCTGGTTACCAGTGCGCCACTTATTGTTGCCCAACCGGTCAGCCTGACCAACAGCATCGGCACCGTCGCCACCTTCGGCGTGGTGGCTACAGGCACGCCGCCGCTGAGCTACCGCTGGCGCAAAGACGGGACGAACCTCCTAGGGGCAACCCGCGCCACCTTGACCCTGACCAACGTCCAGGAGAGCGACCAAGGTCTCTACTCGGTAGTCGTCAGCAACGCGGTTGGGTCAGCTATCAGTTCCAACGCCCTGCTGGTGGTCAACCAACCGCCGATCGCCGACGCCGGCGCCACCCAGCCCACTGTCATTTCGGCGAACGGCACCAACGCCAGGGTGCTCCTCAATGGCACACGCTGCTGTGATCCCGATGGCGACCAGTTGCATCATCTCTGGCTCTCAACCCTCAACGCTCAACCCGCAACTCTCTTAGCCACCGGCGCCCTGGTGGTGGTGGTCTTGCCCGTGGACGCGCACCCAATCCTCTTGGTGGTCAACGACGGGATGTTGTCAGCCACCAATGCCGTCACGGTTGAGGTGATCACGCCCGCCCAGGCGGTGGAGAGATTGATCGCCCAGGTGACTGCGCAATGGCCACGCTCGCGGCCTCTCGTTGCTACGCTCTCGGCGGCGCTGGCGTCCATTGAACGGGGCAATTTGATCTCCGCGGTCAACCAGTTGCAGGCGTTCCAGAACAAGGTCCGCGCCCAGGTCGCGCCCGCCGACCCGGCCTTGGCGGCCACCTTCATCCAGTCGGCCCAGGACATCCTAGATGTGCTGGGCGGCGGCACTAACCCCAGTGACCGGCCGCACGGCAGGTTTGTCGCGGTGGGGCACCAGCCCAATGGTCGGGCGCAGGTAGAGTTCCAGGCTGAGCGAGGGCCGATCTACGTGGTGGAGGCGTCCACGAACCTGGTGGATTGGGAAATGATTGGTGTGGCGGTGGACCACGGCGACGGCACGTTCGCGTTCGAGGACCCGAACGCCGCCAAGTTCCCCAGCCGCTATTACCGGGTGGTGTCGCCGTAGGAGTCGTATGCGCGATGAGTTTCAACGCCGAGACGCAAGACCCGCGCGGCAGAGCCGCAACCGAGTTAACATGAGTTACAGGATTGCACGGATATGGAGAAGGTGTCATCGGGCAGAGAGAATTTGCGCAGGCGGCGCAAGTTGGGCTATGGCAGTACAGAGCCGCGCGGGAGCCGCCTGACAAACTGGCGGGCACGAGAGACCCGCCGAAACCTCGCCGCCGATCATGGTGGCGCCTGCTCGAGTCGCTTGCGTCTCCGCCCCCTGGTGGCTCCATGTTGAATAACCCTATCCCATCCTGCTCTATCTCGCGGGACAACCACCCCGGCCTTGTCGCCAAAGGAGCTTGCGGCCTCGTCTTCCGCTGCCTTCGCGCCTTCGCTGTTCAACTGCCCCACCCCCGCTGGAACCCCCGTAATAACTTCCCGATTTCCGTGTAGTACCCAAGTAGAAAGGCAAAATACTATGAAACCTCAAAGCAAGACCAAGCAATCACAGCTTCCGCCTCTGCCTGCTGAAGCCGGCCCTATTGGGCACGACCATGGCCCTGCTCCTGGCGGTCACAACCACATGGCAGGCCCGGGCCGATTACTCCAGCACCGTACTCTCGTTCAATCCAGTGGCCTATTGGCAATTGAATGAGACCAATTTTCCCCCGGCAGGCGCCGTGGCCACGAACAGCGGCACTCTGGGGGCAAGCGCCAACGGGACTTACCAACCCGGCACGGCCACACTGGCGGCCGGGCCGCCGTATAGCGGCTTGGGCGCGAGCAACTACGCCTGTCTGTTCACGGGCTCCGGCGGTTATATCAACTGCGGCAACCCAGCCGGTTTGAATATCTCCGGCCCCATCACGATCATGGCCTGGATCAAGGTCAACGCTTTCGACATAGGGTGGCAGGCAATCGTGACCAAAGGGGACAGCTCTTGGCGATTGCACCGGAATAACGAGACCGGCCAGGTGGGCTTTGGCACCACGGCTTTAAGCAACCAGGATTTGGCCGGGAGCCGGACGGTGGAGGACGGCCAGTGGCATCACGTGGTGGCCGTTTATGACGGTGCGGCCAAGTACATCTACGTGGATGGCACGCTCGACACCTCCGTTCCCGCTAGCGGGACCATCGCCCAGGATGCCTACCCGGTGCTCATCGGGGAGAACGCCGAGATGGCGGGCCGGTTTTTCAACGGCACGATGGATGAAGTGGCGATCTTCACGTACGCCCTAAGCGCACGCCCAGATCCTCAAGATCTATGACACGGCGAACGCGCCGCCGGTGGTCGGGGCGCCTGTTGGCAACTATTACGGTTTCACCGTCACCATTTCCGATGCGGGCTCCGCCAGGCCGGACACCAACACCCTCACCGTTCAACTGGACGGCGTGACCATTATTTCCTGCGGCACGAACGTCTCCACGCAAACCGCCACCGTTAGCCAAGGCGGCGCCATCACCACCATCGCCTATTCGCAAGCGGCCCTGCTCCCGTCCGCCTCTTCGCACTCCGTCCATGTCACTTTCTCCGGCACCGGTTTCAGCGGGACGGTGGACGAGACGCGGTTTTTTGCCGCGCCGCGTTACGCGACGCTGCCGACCGGCCTGTGGACGCCACCGGGTTCGGGCGACGCCACCCAGCCCGGCTTCAGGATGAAGGTCGTGCAGATTGACCGTTACCTCAACTTCGTCAACGGCTGGCAGAGCCAGATGATCTTTGACGAGCAGCAATTGGCCGGCCTGATCGAGACCCCGAACATCGCCGACTTGAGCGCCTTTACCAACAACGGCGAGGCCTATCTGACCGACGTGCTGAACCTTCGAGGCACCGCTTACCAGTGGGTCGAGTATCCACTCGATCCCGCAAACGACGTGGGCAGCATGGTTGCCACCAACGGCCATCCCGACAGCTTCCTGCTGGGTATTCCGCCCGGCGGCCCATCGGACGACATCGTTTATGAAATCCTCACGTTTGTCGAATTCCCCGCCCCGGGACTCTACCTCATGGGCGTGGAAAGTGACGACGGGTTCCGGTTAACGCTAGGGGACTGCACCGGCCCGGACGTGGGGCTGCGCGTGCTGGCTCCGGCGGAAGTGGCCGGCCGGTACTTTAGTGTCCCGACGGCTGTTGCCTACGGGCAGGGGTTTGGCGGCGCCTTGCCCCAGGTGCCGTTGGTGGCCCGGGCGGTCCTGTGCGACCCGCCCTGGCCCACGAACCTGCCCAACAACGCCGCTGCGCTGGCGGGAAATATCGCCCTGCTCCATCGTGATTCCAGCGGCGAGGTTGCAGCGCATTGCCTCTGGGCACAGACCGCCGGGGCCATTGCGGTGGTGCTGATTGACGAAGACAGCGAGGGCGCAGCCGGCCGGTTGCCGGGTGTCTGGGGTGGCTCGGCTGGCGTGACCATCCCGATCGTCATGATGGACTACTACCTCGGCGTGAACCTCTTCACTTATGCCACCACGACGGCCAGCAGCCCGGTGGTGATGAGCATTGGCGACGACTCCAGCCTGATGCTCGGCGAGTTCAACCGCGAGCGGGCGGTCGCTACGACCTTGTTTGGTGTCAATGTGACGCAGGCGGGGGTCTATCCGCTCCGGCTCCTCTATGAAAACGGTTGGGGCGATGCCAGCGTCGAGTGGTGGACCCAGGACGCGCAGGGCCGGCGGGCGTTGATTAACGAATCCAGTCCCACCAACGGCGCCGTGGCGCTCAGGGCCTACCGCGCCCGCTCGGTCACGACCGGCCCCGCTTACCTTAACGCGCCGGTGATTTCCGGCAGCAACCTCAATTGTCTCCTGGACAGGCGAAGGCGAGCTGGAGCAAGCCGACACCGTGACGGGTCCTTGGTTCAAATGCACGTATCAGGACAACCCGGCAACGGTCCCCCTCAACCCATTGGTAGGCAGCGCCTGTTACTTCCGGATTCGCCAGTACTAATTGACTATGAAAACAAATCCAACTCCAGGCTCGAGCGTCCCCGTTCGACGCCTGCCCGAAACAGTATCCGGTGTCTTCGCGGCGGCCTCGATGCTCGGCATCAGCCACGCGGGGACCAACACCTACTACTTCAACTCACCCGACTCAATCAATGGCCTGACGATCTTCCAGGGCCCGGCCGGCGGCGGCTATCTGAACCCTTACGACGGCAGCCCCTACGATCCCGAGGCCGGCGATCCGTCCACCAACGGCTACTTCGCGATCACCGACGCGGTGGGAGGCCAGCTGGGCGCCATCGTCTTCCCCGATTTCGACTCCGGGCGCATCGTGAAGGGCTTCGCGTTCGCTTGCGATGTGCGGATTGGCGCGGGCAGTTACACTCCTGCCGATGGCTTCAGCATTTGCCTGGCGGCGGCGAACGATCCGGTTCTCGTCAACAGCAACGGCAGCGGCTGGGCCGCCGGTCCTGGCGGCGAGGCCAGCCTCCCCGAAGAAGGCACGCAGACGGGCCTGGCGGTCTGTTTCGACGCGTGGGACAGCGGCTCCGGCGATGTCATCGGCCTGAGTATCCGGGTGGACAACACGATCGTCACGAACATCTCGCTGCCGTTCGTAAACCTGGCCCCCAGCGATCCCAACTTTGCGGCTTCGCTGCAGACCGGGGCGAACGACGCCGGCCTGCCCGGCCTTACCTGGCAACCGCTCTGGGTCGAATGCACCACCAACGGCTTCCTCAACCTGGCCTATAAAGGAGTGACTCTGCTCACGAATTTCACAATCCCGTTTTCGCCCGCGCCGGGCCGGTTGATCCTCGGTGGCCGCACCGGCGGCTATAACCAAAACCAGCACCTGGATAACCTCCGCATTGTGACGATTCCGGCGACGGCGCCGATAGTGGGGCCGGCCCTTCGCGACTACTACGGCTTCACCGTCGCCATTCTGGACTCGGGGGCCGCGACGCCCGACACCAACACCCTCACCGTTCAACTGGACGGCGGCCCTATCATCTCCCACGGCACGAACGTCTCCGCGCAAACCGCCTCCGTCAGCAAGAGCGGCGTCACCACCACCATCGCCTATTCGCAGGTAACCCCGTTCCCGCCCGGCTCTTCGCACTCCGTGCGGATTACCTTCAGCGGCCCCGGCTTCACCGGGACGGTGGATGAGACGCGCCTGTTTGTCCTCCCAACTGTGCATTACGTGGATCTCAATAGCGCCGGCCCCACGCCGCCCTACACCAACTGGGCTACCGCGGCGGCGGTCCTTCAGGACGCGGTGGATGCGGCAGACGCGGGCGACGAGGTCGTGGTGACCAACGGCACCTACGCCACCGGCGGCCGAGCGGTCTATGGCACCATGACGAACCGCGTGGCGGTGGATAAGCCGCTCACCGTGCGCAGCGTCAACGGCCCGGAGGTTACCATCATCCAGGGCTACCAGGATCCGGACATGACCTTCGGCGACAGCGCGGTCCGGTGCGTGTATCTGGCCAATGGGGCCCGCCTCTCCGGGTTCACTTTGACCAACGGCGCCACGCGGATGGACGGAGATTGGGAACAAGAGCAAAGCGGCGGCGGACTGCGGGGTGAATCAGGTGCCGCGGTGGTTTCCAACTGCGTCATCACCCTCAACGCGGCTTACTCGCACGGGGGCGGGGCGTATGGCGGCACGCTGAACCACTGCACCCTGAGCGGCAACAGCGCCTGGTGCTGACGGCGGGGCCTCGCGCTGCATCTTGAACCACTGCACCGTGTCCGATAACTGGGCCGCGACGACTCGGCGGCGGGGTTGGCACTTCCACCGCTGAACAACTGCACGATCACCGGCAACGCGGCGGGCTCGATGGGCGGCGGCGCGGCGTGGTGCACCCTGAACAATTGCACCTTGACCGGCAATTCGGCCTATTACGGCGGCGGGGTCTGGAGTGGCACGTTGAACAACTGCATCGTGTACTACAATACGGCGTCGTATGATGTCAACTTCTATTCGGCCACCCTCAATTACTGTTGCACGACGCCGTGGCCAGGGGGCGTCGGCAACATCACCAGCGAACCGCTGTTCGTGGATTTCGCCGGCGGCAACCTGCGCCTGCAATCCAACTCCCCCTGCATCAACGCCGGCAACAACGCCTACGCGCCCGGCACCACCGATCTGGATGGCCGCCCGCGCATCGTCGGCGGCACGGTGGACATCGGCGCCTACGAGTTCCAAGGCGCCGGCATCGGCGAATTCATCGCCTGGCTCCAGCAATACGGCCTGCCCACCGACGGCTCGGCCGATTACCCGGACCGCGACGGCGACGGCCTGAACAACTGGCAGGAATGGCGCTGCCGGACCTGTCCCACCAACGCGCTCTCGGTGTTGCGCCTGCTGTCCGCGTCGCCGGCTGGCATCAACGTGACAGTGACCTGGCAAAGCGTCGCCGGGGTCACCTACCTCCTGGTGCGCAGCACGAATCTGCGGGCGTCGCCGCTGTTCCAGTTGGTGGCGACCAATCTCCTGGGCCAAGCCGGCACCACGACCTACACCGACACCAACGCCGCCCGTCTCGCGCCGCTGTTCTACCGCGTTGGGGGTGGGGAATTACACCGCGCCCACCAACCCGCCGCGCCCGACCCTGCAGTGCCAGTTCAACGTGACCTCGCGAACTTTGCAGCTCACGTGGAGCGGCTCGGGCTTTCGTCTCCAGGCCCAGACCAACACCTTGGGCGTTGGCCTAAGCAAGAACTGGTTTGATTACCCGGGCGGCGCGGCCAGTCCGGTGACGGCGCCGGTTGATCCCGGGGGCCGCGCAGTCTTCTACCGTCTGGTGTGGCCATGAGCAGCGGACTGCATAGGGGTAAGCCGTTAGCATTCTGCCTACGCGGCGTGCCGAGGCCCCAAGTCCGGGACCTGGCAACCGTGGCGCGACATTCGGGGTATCGTGTCAAGGGGATGGCCTGCGAATTCGGGTGTTCGTGCCGCTGGCTGGAACTCTTTTGCCACAGGCGGTTTGCGCTCACACCGCACGCGTGGCTGGCCCGGCTCAGGGACGAGGAGATCCAGAGCCTGGCCCGCGCGGGGGTGCCGGCCAAGGGATCTCTCAAACTGGTCGGGTTCGCGGACGCGGCCAGCTTCTGTCACAGCCTCAAGCGGGTATTCCGGCCGGCCGCACGCTCCGCCGCCTCCAGTCAAAACAAGACGTCAAATATTACAAAACCATGAAAACGAATTCAGCCTCTACCAACAACCTACTCTCCCTCGCCCACGCGGCGCTGAGTAGCTGCGGGCGCGCAAGAAACCAGGTTCTTATCACTAACTGAGGAGGTGAAGTGTGAAAAACCGGCTGTTCAGTATGACGATCATTGGGTTGATGGTCGTGCTACGCCCTGCGACCGCTGTCAGCGCCGACGTTAGCAACGTCGCTTTAGGTGCAACGGTGGAACTTGAAGGCGCTCCCTTCTTCAGCGGCGGCTATGGGGGTGGGTTAATTGTTGCGCCCAGCACCTTAACCGACGGCGTTTTTCTACCGCGGTACAACGGGTGGGATCAAGGGCCGGTCTGGTGGGATTCCGGAGACGGTGAAGATCGGTGGGTGAAGATAGGTCTGCGGGGTCTTTACCGCATCGAGAGCTTCATAATCCAGGCCGACGATAATGATGCCTACGAGCTATACTATTGGGATAGTGGAACGACGAACTGGCTCCTTGCGTGGAGCATTCCGAACTATGACGACTACGGCTGGGGCATGCAGACTCGACGAAATCCTGACGACGATACCGAGCGGTAGTACGTAAGTGAGCCCATCATTACTTCAGTGCTCCGAGTCCAGGGGAACATGGCGGATGCAGATTTGCTATTCTCGGTGTCCGAAATCCAGGCATTTGGTGAGCCCATCTTCATCATCCCACCCGCAGTGACTTGCCCGCCAGCCACGGTGGTGGAATGTGGTACCTGCACAAACCTGAACGCCGTCGTGTCCGACCCCGAGGGAGATGCTCTGACGGTGGTCTGGACCTTGAACGGGACGGCTGTTCAGACTAACCTGGTGCCGGCCAGTTCTCCAGGCACCGTGACCCATATTTCCATCTCGGGCTTCTTCCCACTTGGGACAAACCTCCTCGCCGTGGGCGTGACCGACGGGACCAACGTGGTCTCCTGCACCACCAGCGTTACGGGGGTGGATACCACGCCACCCGTCATCAGTCAGGTGGTAGCCTCTCCGAGCGTCCTGTGGCCGCCCAATCACAGGCTGGTCCGCGTGACCGTCCGCGCCTCGGTCAGTGACGCCGGGCGGGCCAGCGGCTTGGGCATTGTCGGCGTTCAGTGCAATGAACCTGCGAACGCTCGGGGCGACGGGAACACGTCGCCGGACTGGAGCATCACTGACGCAGACACGGTTTACCTGCGCGCGGAACGCTCGGGCAGTGGCGATTCCCGCATTTACTTCATCGAGGTGCAGGCGGCTGATGCCTCCGGCAACCAGTCGGA
>CAWGGD010000046.1:0-84205 GCA_963822005.1 uncultured Verrucomicrobiae bacterium
CGGCTCGCTGCCCCAGCACCAGGTGCACACTGGGTCGGTAAAGGCGAGCATTTCCACTGTGTTCTTCTTTTCCATAGGTCTGTATCAGAAACTGCTGCTGCACGACGCGGACCTCAAGTCCTGGGTCAAAATCACCCACCCCGAGGTGGGTTTTGTTCACTTCAGGTCTCTGGGGTTGACGGCGTACGGTTAAGTTTCGAGGCGATGGTGGCGACGTGCTTGCCCTGAAAGCGGGCCTGGCGAGTTCCTTGGCGCTGGGCTGCCGCGAACCGTCCGCCCCGGCGATGGTCGCCGCGCCCCAGGGTGAGCCGCCCTTGACCTCGCTGATGTCGGCCAGTTCCGGGCAGGCGTAGGGCAGGCCGACGTAGACCATGCCGTGGTGCATCAGCGTGGTGACGAAGCTGATGATGGTGCTTTCGTTGCCGCCGCCCGTGCCGGTGCTGGCGAAGACGCTGCCGACCTTGCCGACCAGCGCGCCCTTGACCCACAGGCCGCCGGTCTGGTCGAGGAAGTTGCGCATCTGCGCCGCCATGTTGCCGAAGCGGGTCGGCGTGCCGAAGATGATGGCGTCGTAGTCGCCCAGTTCCTTGGGGGAGGCGACCGGCGCGGCTTGGTCGAGCTTCGCGCCATGCTTGCTTGGCCACGTCGGGCGGCATGGTTTCGGGCACGCGCTTGAGGGTGACTTCGACGCCCGCAACGGAGCGTGCGCCTTCGGCAATGGCGTTGGCCAGCGTTTCGACGTGGCCGTAAGTGGAGTAGTAGAGAACGAGGAGTTTGGTCATAATGGGTTTGATTTGTTGTTGTGTTATTTGAGATCGAACAGGATCGCTTCAGTTTTCTGGGTGGCAGCGAGCGTGAACGTACCGGGTTCATCGGTGCTCGCTCCATCGCCCGTGGTCGGTTCAACCCCGTTGAAGGATAGCACACCTTCAGCAATAGGCAGCCACGCGGCGCGGCCCCGCTGGAGTTGGTGGGTCAGCCACCCGTTGTTCTTTCCACTCTTCATATTTTCGCTTTTGCTTCGTCTTGGTTTACCGCGATCCGCGTCACGAGAATAGCGTCGCAGGCGTTTTCAGTCTAAACCAAGACTTTGTTACTGTGCTCGTTATGCCTGCAGGCTATGCTTGCCCAGGCATGGAATTCCGGCACCTGAGATACTTTGTGGCCGTCGCGGAAGAAGAGAACGTCACCCGCGCTGCCGCGCGCCTTTCACGTTTCGCAGCCCAGCTTAAGCCGGCAGATTCTTGACCTTGAAGACGAACTTCAATTGGCCCTGTTCGAACACAACGCCAAGACCGTCCGGCTGACGGTCGCAGGTCGCATCTTTCTATTCGAAGCGCGGGCGGTGTTGCAGCGCGTCGCCGAAGCCGTTCAAACCGTCAAAGCGGTGGGCAGTGGTGAGAAAGGCGAGCTCCACGTCGGCTACGCGCCGTCCCTCACAACCAGGCTTCTGCCGCAGGCGCTGAGTTTGTTTCAAAAGGAAGCCAGTGGAGTGGGCGCCGTTCTGCACGACTATTCCACCGAGAAGTTGCTCGATGGATTGCGCGAGGGTGAGCTGCAAATCGCCCTGCTCAAACAGCCGCCGGACAAATCGCTGCGTGGTTTAACCAGAGCTGAACGCGAGGCGGGGACAGTGTTAAGCTACCGGAATCCAACACGGACACGCCCACAAAGGTAAGATGCGTAAGCGAGGGTGAAAGTCCCTCAAGTCTGGAGGCCAGGCTTCCGGAGTTCGGAACGAAAGTGATGAATGGAAAAGTCTAACCAACTGCCCAAGACCGAGGGTTGCTTGGCGGAAGGAGAACCGGTGGACCTTTGGTTCAGCCGGGTCGAACGACCGTCGAGAAGCGTACCCCGGGAAAAGCGCGAGCCGCAAGCAGGAGTCGCATCCTGCTTAAGCAATTCAGCCTCGAAAGAGCTAGAACGCAAGCGGGGACGGTGTCAGCTTACCGGAACCCAACACGGACACGCCCGCAAAGGTGAGGGCGTGGACGGCTTGCCGGGGTCTAAGAGCGTGGCGCGCGCGGAAGCAGACGCATGGAACCGAGGAGGCCCGGAGAGTCCCTGCCGCACTAACTGCGAGGGCCAAGCAGGAAGGGCGGCGCAACGACAAGAAGCGCCGCCTGGCGCTCCGGGAGTCGGATCGGCTCATAGTATCCAGTGGCAAGGCGCAGCCCCGAAACTGGAGAAGGGGCCGACGTGTTGGCGAAGCACACACAGGCAACCCGTGCCGTAAGAATGACGGATCAAACGGGCAAACCTTCCTGTGAGCGAAGACGACGTGCCAGCGCGAAGAGCCCGGTGCGGGAATACCGCCCGCCGGGATCTGTGAGGGGGGCGCCGGGCAACCGGCGTCCCTACCTCGACAAATGGTGGTCCGGTATCTGGTAGCGACGAAGGCCCGCTCAATTTCCCGGAGGAAGTTGAGGGGGCTGCGCCAACGCATCACCGCCGCATCAGCGCGAACACACCCCAGCCTAGGTATTCACGCGTGTAAGCGGCGTAGCGCTCGGGTTCCGAGGTCAGTTTGGCTCGAACATCTTTCGCGAACTCGTCGTCGGGATTGGCTTCAAGCCATCGGCGCATGGTGAGCCACTTGGCCGCCTCGTATCTGTCCCAGCTGTCTTGGTCTGCCAGAACCATTTCCACGACGTCGTAGCCAAGGTGGCCGAAAGACGCGAGAAGTTCTGGAAGCAGGAGAAAGTCGGAGATCGAGCCGGCAAGACACCCCTTGGCAACATCTTCCGTCGGCGGTAACTGCCGCCAGTAGGGCTCGCCGATGAGGATGATCCCTCCGGTGCGGAGGCTCTGCGCCAGAAGCTCGATGGTGCCGGCGACTCCCCCGCCGATCCACGTGGCACCGACACAGGCTGCCACACCGGCCTTCTCGTCAGAGACGTAGCCGGCAGCATCGCCATGGATGAACTCGACTTGATCGGCGACGCCGAGTTCTTCAGCGCGGAGTTTCGCTTGCTCGGTGAACAACTGGCTCATGTCGATGCCGGTGCCGATGACGCCGTGATCGCGTGCCCAGGTGCACAGCATCTCCCCCGAACCGCTGCCGAGGTCGAGCACTCGGGTCCCCGATTCCAGACGCAGCGCCGCGCCGAGAGTGGCGAGCTTTTCGGGTGTGAACGGGTTATGGATGCGGTGAGCACTTTCAGTGATGTTGAATATCCGTGGGATGTCCATTGTGGAAAATTTCCTTACGGGTGTGAATAGATTCGGTCAGGGCCTAACAATTATTGGTTAGGAAAGTTTTCCCAGTAAGCCGGTATGGAGGCGCAAACTGGGAAGTAATTCCTAGTTTTAGATCGTAACGGCTTGAGCGTAACCGGAAAGGTGAGGGATGCAAGGGAAAGGCGCAGACCCCCTTGGGGACGGAAGGGGGTCGAGGCCATAGCATGGCCGGCGCTCAAGGGGGTTGGGTGGGGGAGCGAACGGGAGCAGCAAGCCGAATGACGGCGCTGGCCTTGGCACCCGCAAGGCCTGTGACGGCGTGAGGCTTGCGGCGAGAGTGAGCGGTTTGGGGTTGGTTTTGTTCGCGAGCAGAAAAAATCCCCCGACCGGAGCCGGGGGAGATGGCTTACGCCGCCACCGCAACGGGTTCGGCAGCGGGAGCCGGGGTGGCTTCGGGCTGCGGGGCCGCCGGGCGGGGCTTGATGACGCCGGCAATGAAGCGCTCGGCCAGCTTGATCGCACTCTCCATGGAGCGGCAAGGATAGGAGCGGACGTCTTTGTGGGTCGTGAGGGTGACCACGAAGTTGAGGACGCCCTTAGCGGGATTGCGGGGAGCGATGGTGACGGAGGGAGCTGCTGTTATGTTGTTGTTTTGATTTGTCGTGTTCATGTTTTTTTATTTGTTGCGGGCTCTTCGCCCTTTCACTGGAGAGCGCGGCGGCTCGGGGCGGCCAGTGGAGGTTGCCTTCAGGCCGCGGAACCACTTGTCCCG
Source organism: uncultured Verrucomicrobiae bacterium (assembly GCA_963822005.1). Classification (GTDB taxonomy): domain Bacteria; phylum Verrucomicrobiota; class Verrucomicrobiia; order Limisphaerales; family UBA8199; genus PALSA-1440. The sequence goes on from CAWGGD010000046.1 coordinate 3,953, forward strand.
GCCCCCCGACAAAGCCGCGCAAGTGAAGGGCGAAGGGACTGAAACAAGAATGAACACGACAAGGACAACGACTGTGCAGCCCGGAGAAAGCAGAGAGCGGAAAGCAGAAAGGGCAAAAATGTGGTCGCCTGGCACCTGGAAATGTCCGCGGGTTTTGCCGCTCCTTGGGGAGTGCCTTTACTGCTGGCCTGTTCTGGAGGCGTCACCATGCTCCGCCTGGCCTAGCCGCGGCGCCAAGCCTCACCACTGCCCGGCGACGTTAAGTTGTGGCCTGGATTTTCCGGCCTGTCCCCGGGATTTTGGCGAGCGAGAGGCGCGAGCCTGTGCCCAGAGAACACCAAAGACGGCCGCCCACAAACATAAGTAGCGATTATAGGTTAAATAGCAGCAACCACGGCCAAAGGTCCAACCCTGCATTGACCGGGAAAGCAGTACGAGGGGCAACAGGTAACAACTGGCCTGTTAAATCCGCAACGCCTCATTTTTCGTCACTCCAGACCAGTTTGAAGCGCAGACCGGTTAATCGGTGGCGCTTAACGAGGGTTTTGAGTCCTTCGTGCCCGGGAATGTCTCGTCGCTCGAGGCAATAGATCGCCGAAGCTCCGTCCTCAGGAATCTTAAAGATGCAATCCTCCCCCAATCGATCCACGTGAAACGCGGGAGACCTGATGCAGCCGGGCTGCCCCTTCGGAATGTCTGGATTCCAGACGGTCTTCGCTGGGGTCCAGGTGACTGGGACAATGGGTCACATTGTACAGGTAGAATCTTCCGGTCAGACCTTTGATCCGCACGGGGAGAAACTCACCTTCATCCTCCAGCGGGCCGCAGTGCAGCCTGACGCGCTCGCTACAAACCAGTGCCTTGGCGCCCACGCGGTAAAAGTCCAGCTTCGATGATGATCTTCCGGCAACAATGAGCTGAAGGCGCCTCCAATCGCCGGTAAACGGCCGGCCGGCGAAGTGACGTTCATCCAGAAGATCCTGGTCGCTGGAAGAACCAACAACTTCCGCCATAAAGTAAAGTTGATAAACCCTCATTTTGCCCGAAACGGTTTCCCATCGCCGGTTATCCACCCCATGCCCTGGAAACGTAGGAGGATCCTGTTTCGGCACCGGGCCGCGCCGTTTGCTCCAAGCGAGATCAAATCTTAAGCCGGTCAGGCCATTCTGCTCGACCAGCATCTTGAATCCGGGTTTCCTGCGCTGTTCCGGATGTTCGAAACAATAAATCGTCCTGCCCGAATCCTCCGGGATCTTGAAGACATATTGGTCCTCGGATAGCATTAGACTGGAATGCGGGCGCCACCAGCGGCAGCACGGATCTGCTGGCGTCCAAGTACTCCAGAACTGATTTCGCCGGATCCATGAACGGCCCACAATTAGTGACGTTGTATATGTAGAAGTCCTCCTTCTCGCCTTCAATATTTACAGGCAGAAACTCGCCTGCGGGATCGAGAACCGAGCTGCAGAGCCTCCTAGCCCGCTCATTGCAGACGAAATTGCCCATGCCCAAATGACAAAAGTCCGCGCGGGGCCGCAACGGCTCGTCAAAGAATAACCGGACTCGTCGCCATTTCCCGGGGAAACGCCGGCCTGAGAAGTTGGCTTGAGACAGAAAGTCCTCGTCCGATTTGCCGCACATCAGGTGTGCGTAGTACGGGGACCGTGAGTTGGGCGGTTTTGCAAACGCGTCAACCCGATAGACATTCATGGCATCAGCTCAAACGGCCGCCCGGTGAAGTGACGTTCATCCAGAAGATCCTGGTCTGCTGGCAGAACCAACGACTTCCGCCATAAAAGTGAAGTTGATAGACTCTCATCTGGGGCGGAACTTCTTGCCATCTCCATATTTCCAGACGAAATCGTCACCCTTAGCCGGGGGGCATTGCCAGGGTAACGGACCGCTCTTTTCGCTCCAAGCCAGATCAAATTTGATGCCGGTTAACCTGTGATGTTCCACCAAAGCCTTGAACTCACCGTCGGGAGGGCTTGCCGGTTCTTTCAACAGAATAGATCGTGCCAGATTCTTCAGAGATCTTGAATACAGAGAGTTTTGAGATCCGCTTTGTCTGGAAAGCGGGAGCGATCGAGGATCCCAACAGCGCTTTCCGCGGGCTCATCCGATTCATATTCGTAAATCGATCCAAGGGGATCCATGAATGCCCCACAGGCGGTCACATTGTAGATGTAGTGCACTTCACTTTCCCCTTCGATAGTCACCGGAAGGAACTCGCCCGCCTTCTCGAGGGCCCGGCCGGCCAGGGCCTTTGCCCGCTCGGTGCAGACAAAATTCTCAGGATAGAACGTGTAGAAATCAGCGCGAGGCCAGAGCGGTTCGTCGAAGAATAACGTGACCGGCCGCCATTTCCCAGGAAAGGCCTTTCCGCGGAAATATTCCTCGCGCAGAAACCTCTTGTCGGACCTCTTGCAGCTGAGCTGAGCGTAGTCCTGGAATTTGCTGCCAGGCGGTTTCGCAAAAGTGCCGATTCGATAAACCTTCATGGTGTGTTTATCATACCTGGATACTAGCAAAGGCAAATGGCTGTGGGACCAGATTGCATGTCGGCAGAGTAAGAACCTTGAAGCTTGGGGTCAACAGGCGATGCGGTCGGAGGACTGGCGGTGCAGGGCGGAGCCCCGTTTTTGGAAAAGGGTGAAATTCTGAAAGCTGAAACCATTTCCTGGCGGCGGGAAATCCGAAGTCCGAAATCCGAGAACCGAGTGGCGGCGGGGTCAGTTCGCCGCCTGGCCGGGGATTTGGGCGAGCGAACGATGAGGGAAAAGGAGAGGGCTGAAATTGGGCGGTCAAGGTGGCGGGCCAGGCGCGCCGGATCCAGGGCCCGGAAACAGCAGACAGGCACAATCCGGCCGCGCCTGCACCCGGATCGGACCACTATTTTGACCAAATCGTGCTGTGATATTGATCATAGGCTGCTTTCACTTGCGCATCAGAGATAGGTATTCGCCGCTTAACCGCTGGAGCCAGCGCCGCCCGCTTCAGCCATTTCAGCCCCTTGTCGCCGGAGGAGAACATTCCGCCTCGCCCCTCGTACGCCTTCCAGAGGGCTGGAACATGCCGCGGCGATAGCAGGTATCTGCCTCTACGCGCGGTGAGCAGGCGACATCGAGCAAACTTCGTAAGTGCCGAGGACAACTCTCGCGCGGTTGGAATGGCGTGATCCGTCAAATCCGCGGCCGCGATCAACTCCCAGAGGCGCGCTCCTTTGGTCCCTTGAGCCAGCAACAGTGCCATGAGCAACCAACCGTCGCTCCAGGACCAGTCAAGTTGCTCCGTCAGTCTTTTCATGCCGAACGACGATGGTCAGCGGCACGGGACCGCTGACGACCGAATTGCACACTGACGCGCGAATCTTGCGCCCGTTGCATCAAAGGTTAGACGAGTCTCGGCTGTGCATCCAGTAACCTCAGTAGCAGCATCCGGTTCACATCACCGTGCCACTTTAGGCACACAGTGATGAAGCACCAGACGCCGAAAATGAAATAGAAGCAGCACTTCGTCTAGATGAGCACGATGAAGAAGACTTGCTGCCCGTCAAAGTGCCCCGCTTCTGATTCAGCAACCAGTCCATGCAAAAGGTAACCTAACGCCGCGCAGAGTCCGGTAGAGAAGAGGCCCATCAGGAGCACCAACCACCGCGCCCACCGCCACTGCCGGTCGTACTTTCGAAGGCGCTCAATCAACTTCATCTCTTGGGGCGTGAAGGTCATGGTGGGTGCGAATGTCGTCTAACTATTATTGGTTAGGAAAGTTTTCCCAGTAAGGAGGTATCGAAGCACAAACTGGGAATTAATTCCTAGCTTTTGATCGTAACGCCTTGAGTGTAACCGGAAAAGTGAGGAGTGCAACAGAAAAGCGCAGCCCCGCCCTGGGGGTGGCAGGGGGGCGAGCATTGGGGTCGGGTGGGGGAGCGAGCGGGGATTAACTGTATTCGGCGGCGGAATGGAATGTGTGTGGTGGGAACGGCACGGCGATGGCTAGCGGGGGTGGTTCTGGGTGCTGGTGAGCACGGGTACTGGTGTGACCGAAACCTGGTCGAGGCCGATGTAGTTCTGTGCCTTTGTTCCTTGGATCGTAATCACGGTGTTGGTTGAAATGGCGGTAAACTCCATGAGCACCTTTTGCCACTTATTCCCTTCGCCATTCGGGGTAGGCGAGAATTCAACGCTGGTGCTGCCTGCGGAAGCTAAGACGGAAACGGGACCGGCGAGCATGGGGTCGGGACCGGACTCCATGGTTCCGATGTAGAAAGACAGCATGTATTTGGCGCGCAGGCGTGTAGCAATCGTCTGGGAGACTCCCCCGTAGGGAGGCGCGTCTACATAGCCGGTAAGGTCGAGAACAAACTTCCCATCGACGGCCTCAAAATTCCACGGATTCGGTGTTGTGATCCATTGCACTTGGTTAGTGATGGTCCAGCCAGCAAGGGCCTTTGACTCCGCGTCCAGCGACATGGATTGGTTTTCATCAGGTGCGAAGGACCCCTGTTCGAAGCTGCCATTTATGATGAGGTTGGTAGATTGACCATAGACTGCAAGGGCATGCAGGAGAACGGTGAGTTGGATGAATGCGGTGACGTGAGGTTTCCTGTGACTAGCGAAAAGCCGGGTTGGCAGCGGGTTGGTGGTGAACATATGCCACTAAGGATAAGTGCTGTGCAAGAAGTGTCAAACCGCGGAGTCGGCGTTCCACGGAGGTGAGGGCGAAAGACTGGACCGCCGTGCAGCAGAGGGAGCACATGCGGAAAACACAGCTGAAGACCAACTGACCTGGGGAGAGGGGCAAGCCCTAGCGGCGATTGAGCGGGTTTCAGCTCGACTCTGCTGCGAGCGAAAGGAGCGGTTTGCTGTAGTTCCCTCTGCGCTCTCCACCGCCCCTCTCCTGCGTTCTGCTTTAGCGCTTACGATTTATGGGCTCAATTAGCTCGCATGAAAACTGCTTATGCCGGCGTTGAGCTCTTTGGGCAGGGTGGTGGATTATTTGGTTGAACGAGACGCTGACCGAGGATTCAGCCAACGCCCCGCTCTGAGTATGAACCAGAAACTAAACCAGAAACGCGTGGGTGCCTGTCACCCGAGTGAGAAAGAGAAAGGAACAGAAAACATGAAAAGTGAATCAACAATCAAACGCGGCGCCGTCCGCACCACAGCCGTGGGTGTGGCGGTCCTGGCGACAATCGGCTTGGCTCTGCTGCCGAGTCTGGCCACTGCGGAAAAGGACGCGCCGTTCAAGGCGGAATACCTGCTCACCGTCGATGAGTTCTATGGGAACCACATCGTCGCGTCTGGGCCGGGGACCGGCACGGTCGTGGGAAACTCCTCGGTGGTGGCCCACGTCCAACGCAAAGGAGTGAAGGACGTGGGGTCCGCGACGATTACTGCCGCCAACGGCGATTTGATCTACATCGTCTCCACACAGACGGAGGAGCCGGGCACGCCCGCGGTCGGCCCGTACACCATCGTCGGCGGCACCGGGCGCTTCGCGACTGCCCGTGGAACCGGGACGACCGTTGCCAAAGACAACCCCGACGGAACCGTGACCAGCACCTTTGAGGGGACGATCAGCTTCTGACAGTCCGGTTTATCTTCAGTGCCCCGGGCCGCCGAAGGCCGACGCAGGAGGCATTTGCGATGAAGGCGGCGGAGACCCGGCAGCGGGGGTCCTGCGGAGCGGGTGCCGGTGCCGGGGAGCTATTGCAGATAATGTCAGTTATGCCTGGAGCCGGGAGCATCCTTCATGACAGCTCCGAACGAAGCGAAGTCGAAGCTGGCGCGCGCGGTGTGTGCCGGCGAGGTTCGCATCGTGCCGGGGCGCGGGGCCGCGCTGTCCCCACTTCTGGCCCGTAGTGTGTAGCGCCGGGCCGTGGCTTGAGGGGGCTTAGCAGTCGGCCACGACGGGGCAAGCCTTCAGGCCCAGCGCGGAACACGGACGGCCAGAGGTGGGGCTGGAGTTGGGGGCGGTAGTGAGTGCGGCCAGTTCTGCGGAGGCCCAGACGCGCAGGTGCGGGTCGCACTTCCCACCGAGCATCGCAGCCGGAGCAGAAGCTGGCCGCTCTCACGCCGCCGGGGCGTGCCAGCGGCACCAGCCTTCATGCCCGTCTCGGCGGTCTTGTGCAGCGGAGCGGAGATGGAGCGAAGCAAAGGCCGACGAGTCAGGCGCGTTGGGAGGTCGCCAAGTACCGTGAGCTGGCGCAGTGGCTTCCCACACCCGCGCGAGCGGGGCTTAGCGAGGGGCGAGCGCAACCCACGGCTCTTGGCAGCCGGGGAACCGGCGTCGTATGGTGAACCGCGAGGGCGCTGCCGGTGGGAGACGGTGGAGGCTGCAAACAAATATTTGCATAACCATGGATGTTATGCGATCTAATGGTCTATATGAAAAAACTAGTAATACTCCTCAGTGTTGTGGCAGTGTCGTTTGCGTTGCAGGCGGGGGACGGCACTTGCTCGAAGAACAAAGCGGCCTGCGATAAATCCAAAGCCGCGGCTTGTGAGAAGGGCAAAGCTGAAGCAAAGGGTTCCAGCTCCGCCAGCAAGACGGCGGAGGAAGCAGCGAAGAAGCCCGCCCCGAGCCCGAAGACAAGTTCCTAGCCAGGAGCCCTTTCGATCGCGCAGATCCCTGCCCCACTGACGGGGCGGGGATTTTTATTCTACTGAGGGGGAGCGCAGTTCGCGGCTCGTGGCAGGCCGGGGAAGTAACGTGTGGGGCGCGAGGGCGGCTGGAGTTGGTCGTGTTGGCCTCCTCTCCCCTGTCCCCTCCCCTCCGAGGCGGAGGAGAGGGGAACTGATTTCTTTGGCGCGGGTTACCCGGGGTGGCGCTCGTTCCTCGCTTACCCCGGGCTACCTTCTGAAACTCCTTCGGAGTTTTCATTTAGTGGGCCGCGTTAGCGGCCCCATGCATTGTCCTTGCGGTGCCCGCATCGGCGCCCCAGGGACGTGCCATTAGAGGAGGGGTTGAAATGCAACCAGGACATCCGACAACCCAGAGGGCCCGACGGTTGGGCGCCGGCGGGCTCCCCAATACGAGCCAAACGGTTACGGACCCCTCCCTTGCGGATGCGTTCAGGGTGTTTTCGACAAATTCGTTTTGTTTGGCCGTACGGTTGGGATTTGCTAATGTGGGTTTCCGGCGGCACCGCAAACCTGGTTGTGGCGCCGGTTGCCGTCACAACATATGGCTACTGAAAAAGGTCTGTTTCGAGTCTGCGGAAGGACCGGCAAAGTGGTCGGCTTCAAGCGCAATTGGCGCCTGTTTAACTGGCTGTTTCCACTGGTCGGACTGCTGGCCCTGGTCTGGTATCTGGCGCGGGTCATCCCCAAGCCTTCGCGCGCGAGTTATCCCTGCCAGCGAGCGGCGCTGCCCATTGCGCTGGGGGGCCTGGTCTATTTCTTGAGCCTCTTTGGCGTGGTGGCTGCGTGGCGTCACGCCCGAAAGTTCACCCGCCAAAGCCGGTTCGCGCTGGCGGCCGTTTGCCTGGTGGCCGCAATCGTCTGTGCGGCGGTGGTGATCAGACAAAACGAAACGAATGCCGCGGCCAGCACCGACACACCGAACGCGCCGATCGGCATCGCCCGAGGAATTCATCCGGGCCGGGTGGTTTGGAGTTACGACCCAGCCGCCTGTTTGTGGAGCGGAAGCAAGGACGGCACGCACTGGTGGGACAGCAACAGGGTGGATCAAGCCCGCGTTGACGCCATGTTGTCATCCTCCTTGCGCAGCCTGACGAGCACCACCAACGACGCCGATGCCTGGGATGCGTTGTTTCGCAGTTTCAACCAGCGCCGGGGCAACGGCAACACCAGTTACGCGCAGTCGCCCCGCAAAGCCATCGCCATCAAAATCAATCAGAATCCCTGCAACGCCAATAACAACAATAATTATGCGCTAAACGCGGTGACGCCCTCCGCCGGTGACGAGTATAGCATCACGGGAAACCCGCATCTGATCCTGGCCTTGGTCAAGCAACTCGTGGCGGTTCAGGTGGCCCAGACCAATATCATTATCCTCGATGCCTCAGGCCTGAATCGTGGCTGGGGCGGTCCGCGCACCATTGGTGACAACATCTATCAATACATTCATCCGCTTTACCCCGGCGTCCGCTTTGTGGATGGGGTCGGCTTGCAAGGCCGCGAGCTGGCAACCTGGCCCAGCACCAACAACATCGTCTATCCCCTGAACGCTAGCGGCGAGACTACCTCGCGCGGCTTGCAGATTTGCAAACAGATTCTCGAAGCTGGGTTTTTCATCAACATGGCAATCCTGAAAGATCATGACGATGGCCCAACCCTCTGCGGCAAGAACAACTACGGCAGCATTTCCGGACAGCGCCACGGCCCCATTTATGGGACTGGCTCGCCCACGTATTATTCCAATTTGGTCCCTCTTATGGGCCATCAGGAATTGGGCGAGAAGACCGTGTTGTTCATGATTGATGCGCTTTATGGCGCATCCAGTCCCAATACCTACCCGACCAAATGGAAGATGACGCCGTTCAACACGAACTGGCCCAGCAGCGTGTTGGTGTCGCAGGATGGGGTGGCGATTGATTCCGTGGGATTTGATTTCCTGAACGCCGAATGGGGCCAACCGCAAAACACGGATTATTATCTGCACGAGGCGGCATATGTGCCTGGCGCAAACGGGCAGAAGCGCTCCGGCGTGGCCTATCGGCCCAACGCCGGGAGCAGCGCATTCGTCGGCAGCCTGGGAACGCAGGAACACTGGAACAACTCGACGAACAAACAATACAGCCGGAATCTGGGCAGCGGCAACGGCATCGAACTGGTGAAGCTGATGCCGGGCGTTCCGTCCGTGAGTCTGGTCGGGCCTGGGGCCGGTCCATTTACTGCGGGCATGGACCTGCTCCTGCAAGCGGTGGTTATCAACAACACCAATCCCATCAGCCAGGTCGCTTTCTATCAGGGAACGCAAACGCTGGGCACGTCCGCGGGCACCTACTGTGGAATTTCCTGGAGCAACGTGGCGCAGGGCAACTATGTGCTCAAAGCGGTGGCCACCGATTCGTCGGGTCTCTCCTGCACATCAAGCCCGGTGAATATCACCGTGGCGGCGGCACCGACGAATATAGCCTGCTCCGTGTCCGCAACGAATTTAACGATCTCCTGGCCCGCCGCTCACCTGGGCTGGACGCTGATGAGTCAGACGAACAACCTGGCGCGAGGTTTGAGCTTAAACACCAACGACTGGTCGAGAATCGCCGGCAGCCAGACCAATACGCAGGTTACGATCTCGCTCGACGGGAGCAGGGGTCCAGGTTTCTACCGCCTGGTGTATCCGTGAAGTGCAAATCACCGACGCAGCGCTAAGCACACGCGGACGCGCGCGGCTGCGGGGGTGTTCTACAACAAGGGAACGAAGTCAACGAAGAGACCGGTCCATGTGGTTCGGGCTTCTGGGTCGGCAGGCATGAGCGTCAGCGAGCTGGCTTTACGGGCAAGAGGCGCCGCGGGCAATAGTCGCGCTCTATCTTATGTTGCTTGAGCCAAAGCTCTCCCAGATCTTCGTGGTTCGCGGGAAATCCTCTGTCAGAGCGGAGCCAGTCGGAGCGTTCGTCCAGGAAAAGGCATCCGTCTCGTAACACTTCACGGCCCCAGCTAGGAGGTTCCGGAGTGATGGGAAGAAGAAGTAAGTGCAGTCCTCCGCGAAGGAGTAGAATACCGCGCCCTCCTCGGGCTTTCTCTTTGGGTCGAAGAAGTATCCGTCGCCGGCGCCGTCGTCAAACAGGGTGATCCATGATCGCCTGTGCCCGGCAAATATCCCGAAGGCGGTTCTCTGACCGATGGTCGCCTTGGCAACTTGGTTGCTCAGAACCGTAGGAAGGCCGAGCGCCTCGTTCAGCGGCAGAAAGCGGTGGCCTGGTATGGGGCCAACGATTCGTGGATCGGCTGAGCGACAGCCGTTATGCCACTGGTAGAGTGCTCTGAACTCGGCCGGTAGCTGGATACCGGCCTCCCTCTGAAGCGCGGCTATCTCTGGGTCTGAAAGGCCTGCCTGCATTTGGTCGAGCACTTGCGGAGCCTTCTTTTTCATGATGGCCTCAAGGTCAGCGAGGATCTGTGCAATCGGTGTGCTGACAACCGAGGGCATGGGGGGTGCTGGTGGATAAAAGAACCGCCGGACTGCGCGCGGGATTAGCGAAGCGCCGATTACCAAGAGCCCAACGACAATCAAAAGGCCAATCGCCATAGTGCGTGTTGGGTTCATTTGCAACGGCGTCGGTGAGCGTAAGACGAGGGGAGCGGGGGGTCAACCGCCTAACCTGGTGGAAGCTAGCGCAGCCAACCGCTGAGAACGGGCCAGCGCCACACGAACGGCTGCCGCTACGACGGAACTGGGGAGGAGAACCGCACGTGTCGCGGGGCGAGCAAACCAGGACAGTTTATGTAGTTAGCAAAGCAGGACATTTTTGTGCTACAAGGTGCTGCGGATCATCCCCCCGCCCAGTCCTTGAGGAGGCCGGAGCGTAGCGGAGGCCGACGAAAGGACTGGGCGGGGGGATGCGATTGGCAGAGCTTACGCTCTTGAAAAGTCCAACAATTATCCAATCGCCACGCACCCTCCTTCATCCGGCATGTGCTGGCTTCCTTCCGGCAGCACTCCCTGAGGGACGCCGAAGCCGCCCAACAGCTCGGCCTCTCCACCAGCCGCTTCTATACACTCTTTTCCGATTACCTCCGCGCCTGCGCGCGAAAGACACAGCAGCTCTGGATTCCGAGAAGCTCGGGCGGTGACCACACCACCACTTGGCCCGAGCCGGTCACCGACCTCCTCAAAAAGCGTCTGGCTTGCTCCCCGCCTTGCCCTTACAGCTTCGCCGCCTCTGATGTCTGGCGACTGCTCGCCTTCAGGCTGGACCGCGCCCAGGTCCGCCGCTGGGCCATTGAAAATGGTTATGCGCATGCGACTCCGCCCAAACGCCCGCCCGCCCCAGTCCGACGCCGGCAGCGCTCCCAGATCGGCGAACTCTGGCAATTGGACGCTTCGCCCCATCGCTGGTTCCTCGAAGCTTGCTGGACTTTCCTATGCTCAACATGCTCGACGATTGTAGCCGCGTCTTCGTCGGCTCCAAACTCTATGGCCGAGAACTCCTCCTCTCCTATCTCGATTTCCTCCCCGCCGCTTTCCTGAGCTACGGCCGACCGCTCCAAATCTATGTCGATTATCACGCCATCTTTTTCACCAAGAATCCCGACGCGCTAACCCAACTCGGCTGGGCGCTCAAGTTCTACGACATCAGCTTCCTTTATGCCCCAACCCCTCAAGCCAAGGGCAAAATCGAACGCGAACACCAATTCTGGCAGGGTCGGCTCCCGGCCTATTTCGCCAGCGAACAAATTACCGAGATCGAAACCGCCAACCCACACATCGACGCTTTGCGACTCCATCGCAACGCCCACGAAACCCATCGCGAACTGTGCATGACCCCGGAACAAGCCTGGCAACTCGCCAAGCAGGAACAGCGCTCTGTCCTGCGCCCCGCCCCGCGCTGCCCTTGGTGGCCTTATGTTTGGAGTGTCCGCACGACACTCAAGGTCGGCTCCGACGGCCGCGTGCCGATCGGCACCCAACGCCTGCGCGTCGAACGGCCCCCGGGCACCAAGATAGTCCTCTGCCTCCATCCCACCGGCCATCATTCCGTCCTGGACGCACCACCCGACAGAAAAGTGAAACCGGTGCTCCTCTTTACAAATCGCCCCAAATGAACCTGTCCTGCTTTGCTAACTACAGAATATTCCTGCTTTGAAAAGGAGGAGAACCGCACGCATGCCAGAACTGCACGGGCAGCGAAACGCGCTGGAAATAGAACGCTGCTGCCCGGCACTGCACCCGCTGCGAATCCCGCCCTGCGGGACCGACCAGGGACTGCCAACGGCTAGCGCAGATTTAACGCAGGGACGCAGCGCGGCAAAGCCGCAACCGATGTTAACCACGGATTGCATGGATGACACGGATATGAAGAATCTGTGTCATCCGGGTCATCCGTGGTTAACATGCGGCTCCGCTGCGCTACGCCGTTCCAGCCCATACGCGAGCGGCTTTAAGAAGCGAAATACCAAGCGGCCCGGTGGGAGTGGTGAGGGCAGACGTGACGGTGATTTCGTGACAAACGTCGCCCGGGCGGGGTAGTTTGGGAGCCGATGGACGAGCCCGTGCAACTGCCCATTGACGGCGTGCTGGACCTGCACACCTTCAGCCCGCGCGAGATCAAAGACCTCGTGCCGGACTACCTGGCGGCCTGCCGCGAGCGCGGCATCTTCCAGGTGCGGATCATTCACGGGAAGGGCATCGGCAACCTGCAGCGCACCGTCCACTCCATCCTGTCCAAACACCCCGAAGTCGCCAGCTTCACGCTGGACCATCCGCAATACGGGGGCTGGGGCGCGACGATCGTCCATTTGCGCAAAACCCAGGCCAGCACCTAATGGCTGGGTGGCCCTCCGGGCGGGAAACCTGACCCAGGAGGGGAGAACTGGCAGGGGCAGGATCGGCTCTGGCTTCGCGTCTGTGGTCTTGCCTCCAGCTTCCTTCCCACGGGTGTTTACTCCGCAGTTGCCTTTGGCTCGTAGTTCCGCTCATTCGGCCTACAGGGGACTTCAACCCCACAAGCGCTGAGTCATATCCGGCGTACAAAACCACCCCCGGCACTGGCCGGGGGTGGTTACACAAACAGTGTTGCTGACGAAGCGCCTAACGGCTCATCCGCCGCCGCATGAACAATCCAGCGAACCCGAGCACCAAGAGGGTGGCCGTGCCAGGCTCAGGCACAACAGCGAAGACAAACCCGCTAGTATTAATCTCGGCGTGTGAGCCGGCAATGTCAGCAAAGTTTATTAGAGCCAATTGCCCCGCTGTCAGGCCGGTGTTGTCGGTGCCGAAACGCAGGGTGTCGGTCCCGTCCGTCCAATTCAAAACGTTCAGGTTGAACGTGCCCCAGTCTATCGCCGAGCTGTTGGCAAAACTGACGGCACTGGCACCGGCACCAAGATCCAATGTGAGAGTACCGTCCAAATCCAAAGTCCCGAGGGTCTGATTCAAGCCGCCCGTGTCGAACGTTCCGCCGGTCGCGACCAGGGCATTTCCCGCGCCTAAAGCGTTAGCCTTGCCCGCGACGATCTTCCCGGCGTTAATCTTGTTCACTCCGGTAAAGGTGTTCGGCGCTGTGCCACCCAGGGTCAGCGTGCCGGCCCCGTTCTTTATCAGACCCGTGTTGGGATTGGCCGGACTGTTCGTATTTATAATCGCCCCCGGGCCACTCGACCCCACCGTGATGTTAAAACTTCCATCAAACGTCAGGGCGCTGGCCCCGTTCAAGTTGATCGTCCACGGTGCATAGGGCGAACTAGTATTACCGTTGAACACCATATTGCCCGCCGCCGCGTTAAACGTCATGGCTGCGCCTGGTCCCGCGTTACCCGTGCCGCTGGTGAGCTTGACCGGGACGTTGAACGTTTGCGTGTTGTCGTCGTTATTGACGATCCCGTTGACAGAGCCACCTGATCGGGGGAAGAAACCGGCAACAGCACCAGCCGTGCCATTAAAAATGTACCCGGAACCTCCGGCGAAAAGGTCAAAACGCGCGCCGATTGAAACGCGCCCTGTTCCGCCGGCCAGATCAAGCGTCTTAATGGCAGCGTTGCCTGGGTAGATCGCCAGTTGGGGGCCAGTAGCCGGAGAGCCTGCTGACCAATTGGCGGCCGTGGACCAGGTTGCAGTGGTGCCTTGCCAGGAGGTGTCGGCATAAACCGCAGGGATGAAACCCGTGACGCATATCGCGGCGAGTGAAATGAAGCTCTTGATTCTCATAGTGGTTGGCAGTTCTTTTTGGCCTACGCGTGACTTTTTCAGTTTTCATGGGGCTCGGCTTCAGGTTGTTCACCTGACTCCAGCCCTATTTGCGCCCAGAATGACAGAATGGTCCGCCGAGATCAAGAAGAATTGTCTCACATATTCATGTGAGGCGGGCTTGGCACGCTGCGGGTTATCCGGCGCCGGAACGCCTGACGAACCAGCCCGCTCTTGCCAACACGACAAGGGCCGCCAGCAATGGCGGCCCTGGCGCTTTCCGGGCGGCCAGAATTTGCTTTCGGGCGGAGGCGCTTTGCCGCAGGGTGGCCCACATGACGCAGAGGGAGATGACCCTTGGCCTTTTGCGGCAGATGTTGGGGCCGGGGCCACGCAGTTTCGCGACGGGCAATGGGAGGCGATTGACCTGGTCGCCAACCAGCGCCAGCGGCTGCTGGTCGTCCAGCGCACCGGCTGGGGCAAGAGCGTCATTTACTTCCTGGCGGCCAGGGTTCTGCGGGATGCCGGGGCCGGGCTGGCGCTGCTGATCAGTCCGCTGCTCGCGTTGATGCGGAACCAGATTCTGGCCGCGGGGAAGCTGGGCATCCGGGCCAAAACCATCCACAGCCAGAACCTCGAGGACTGGCCGCAGGTCGAGGCGGCGCTCCGGGACAACCAGGTGGGCGCGTTAATGGTCTCGCCGGAGCGGCTGGGGCAACGCGGCCTTTCTGAAGAAGCTGCCGCCGCTCATGCAGGGGAGCATCGGCATGTTCGTGGTGGATGAAGCGCACTGCATTTCGGACTGGGGGCATGATTTTCGCCCGGATTACCGCCGCATCCTGCGCCTCCTGCGCCTCCTGCGCCTGCTGCCGCCCAGTTCTTTCCTATACCCGCTTTGACGCTGCCGGGGTCACATAAATATGTGAGAAAAAAGCCTGGACAAAGTCCGCAGAATTTGCCAGCCTGACAGCACTGATCGAACCAAAGAAACCAATTATCGTCTCGAGACCATGAAAATGCATAGGGCAAGATACTTCGGCAGTTGCCTTGCGGTGGCCCTCGCGCAGTGTGCGGTCGCTCAAGCAACGGTTATCCTTAATGAAACTTTTGACTACGCGGACTTGGCTGCGTTGCAGGCGAATTGGGGCGTGACTGCTGGTTTGGGGTTGGACCTTGTGGGTGGCAACCCGGCTCCCTCTGCGACTCACAGTGGTGTGAACACAATCCATTCGTGGGTAGGTAATGGCACCTTCTCGATTGCGCCGACCGACGTGAACCCCATCGTCTTGACTGCCGATATCTGGGACTCAGGGGCAGGCAACCAGCGAAACACCATTGGCCTTCGGACAGGCGCTAACCCGCTATTTGAGATGGGGATGTACAACGCGTTCAACCATCCAGCCGCCGGATCGGGCGAAGGAGTACGCTTGGTTAGCCTGGCTGGCAGTGAGAACTGGCACCAAATGGGGTCTTACACAACGGGCTGGAGTCGTTGGGAGGCCACGTTCACGAAGTACAGCGTCACGGTTCGGGTGGACACCGGTATAGACAGCACGTGGGATTTGTCTTGGACCTCTACGGGGGTCAACCCGATCGGCGCTTTCTCCGACCTCCGGTTCGGCGGTCCGTCCGGCGTCGCCTCTGCGGGAGGCGGATTTGCCGTGGACAATATCCGCCTGGAGGTCTTGACCATTCCTGAACCCTCAGCCATGGCCCTGAGCTTCCTTGGCGGGCTTGGCATACTGTGGAAGATCCGGCGACGGACGGTCTGACCGCGTTAGGTTCTTCTGACTTTACGAGGGCCGCCAGCGATGGCGGCCCTCGTGCTTTCCGGGAAGCCAGATTTCGCTTTCGGGTGGAGGTGCTTTACCACAGGCTGGTGAGCATGACGCAGAGGGAGACGACACTTGGTCTCTTGCGGCAGATGCTCGGTCCGGCAGCGCAGTTCCGCGATGGGCAATGGGAGGCGATTGACCTGGTCGCCGACCAGCGTCAGCGGTTGCTGGTCGTGCAACGCACGGGCTGGGGCAAGAGCGTCATTTATTTCCTGGCCGCCAAACTTCTGCGCGACGCGGGGGGCGGGCCGGCGCTGCTGATCAGTCCGCTGCTCGCGCTGATGCGGAACCAGATTCTGGCCGCGGGGAAGCTGGGCATCCGGGCCAAAACCATCCACAGCCAGAACCTCGAGGACTGGCCGCAGGTCGAGGCGGCGCTCCGGGACGACCAGGTGGACGTGTTAATGGTCTCGCCGGAGCGGCTGGGCAACGCGGCCTTTTTGAAGAAGCTGCTGCCGCTCATGCAGGGGAGCATCGGCATGTTCGTCGTGGATGAAGCGCACTGCATTTCGGACTGGGGCCATGATTTCCGGCCGGATTACCGCCGCATCGTGCGCATCCTGCGCCTGCTGCCGCCCAAAGTGCCGGTGCTGTGCACCACGGCCACGGCCAACGACCGCGTGGTGCAGGACATCGAGTCGCAGATCTCGAACCTGCACGTCCTGCGCGGCCCGCTGGTCCGCCGTTCGCTCAGGCTCTACAATATCAAGCTGCATGATCAAGCTGACCGGCTGGCCTGGCTGGCGCACTTCCTCCCGCAATTGCCGGGCAGCGGCATCATCTACACGCTGACGGTGCAGGATGCGCGTCGGGCGGCGCAATGGCTCAGGCAACAGGGCATTGCGGCGCGGCCTTACCACGCCGACCTGGAGGCGCACGAACGCATCGAAGCCGAGCAACAGTTGCTGAGCAACGAGGTCAAGGCGCTGGTTGCCACGGTGGCGCTGGGGATGGGTTTTGACAAGCCGGACCTGGGGTTCGTCATCCACTTTCAACGGCCCGGGTCGGTGGTCGCGTATTATCAGCAGGTGGGCCGCGCGGGGCGGGCCGTGGATTCGGCCTTCGGCATTCTCCTTAGCGGGCGCGAGGACGACGAGATCCAGGAATACTTCATTAACAGCGCCTTTCCGCCGCTGGAAGTGATGTCTGGGGTGCTGGAGGTGCTGGGGAAGGCGGGCACACTGACGCTGGAACAAATTGGCGCCGACTTGAACCACAGCCGCGGCGCGATGGAAAAAGCACTCAAGCTGCTGGAGGTCGAGGGCGCGGTGGAGCACGACCAGGCCGGCTACACGCGCACGGCCAATCCGTGGCAACCGGACACGGCGCGGTTCGAGCAGGTGACGCGGCGGCGGCGCGCAGAGCTGGAGGAAATCAAACGCTACGTCGAGCACCCGGGCTGCCTGATGGAATTCCTGGCCCGCGCCCTGGACGATCCGGCGGCGGCGCCTTGCGGCAAGTGCATGAACTGCGCGGGCCAGACGCAGCGCCGCCTGGTCCCGGCGGGGCTGGCGCAGGCGGCGGTGGATTTCCTGCGGCAGGATGCCCTGGTATTGGAGCCGCGCCGGTTCTGGCCCAAGGCGGTGCTGGCGGAGGTGCACCGGGTGTTGCCCGAGGCGATCGAGCGATACGAGCATGGCCGGCCCAAAATGATCATCCCCGAGCGGCTGCGCGCTCAAGCCGGGCGCGTGCTCTGCTGTTATGGCGATGCGGGCTGGGGCCGGGAGGTGGCGCGCGGGAAGTATGAGACCGGCTGCTTCAGTGAGGCGCTGGTGACGGCGGCGGCGGAGTTGATCCAGCGCAAATGGAAGCCGGAACCACCGCCCCAATGGGTCGCCGCCGTGCCGTCGGAACATCACTCCGAACTCGTGCGAGACTTCGCCCAACGACTCGCCGCAGTATTGGGTCTGCCCTTCGTGCCGGTCCTGCGCAAGAACCACAGCAAACAGCCCCAGAAGGAGATGCAGAACAGCGCCATGCAACTGCGCAACGTGCTCCGGGCCTTTGAAGTTGCGGCAGCACCCGCTTTGGGTTCATCCGAGGGCGAGGCTGCAGCCACAGGATTAACCCGGATGTTTCGGCGGCTGGCCGGCGGGGTGGCGGCGACCTTTGGCGCCGGCCCGATTTTGCCGCCGGTCCCAGTGCTGTTGGTGGATGACATGGTGGATTCGGGATGGACGCTGACAATGGCAGCAGTATTGTTGCAGCGTCACGGCAGCGGGTTGGTCTATCCGTTTGCGCTGGCCAAAGCCGCGCCTAGAGGCGGTTAGATGAGTTCTGTGGGTTACATGGGTTACATGGGTTACATCGGTTAGATGAGTTAAATGAGTTGCATGAGGTGAAATGAACGTTAGCGACTATCTCGGTGACGATGGGATGGTGGTGCTGGCGGTGTGCTCGGCGTTTGCGCTGCCCGAGGCGGCCGTGGCTGGCGGGATCACCCCATTCACCTTGTCGGAATGGAACAAACTGGCGCGGCAAATCCATGATTCCCCGCTGAAACAACCGGTCGCGCTGCAAGGGTTGACCGCCGCTGACCTGGCGCGCGAACTGGCCATCCTGTCGGGCGATGCCGAACGCATCGCCGGTTTACTATGTCGCTCCGGCCGGCTGGCGCTCGAGCTTGAAGGGCTATTCTCGCGGGGCATGTGGGCCGTCACCCGCGTGGACGAACTGTATCCGAAGAAACTGCGCGATGCGTTGAAGCACCAGGCGCCGACGGTGCTTTTCGGCGCGGGTGATCTGCAGTTGATGAGTCGTGGCGGCATCGCGGTGATCGGGTCTCGGAACATTGATGAAGCCGGCACGGCCTTCGCCCAGGAAGTTGGGCGCAAAGCCGCTGCCGCAGGTCTGCCGGTCGTCTCGGGCGGGGCGCGCGGCACCGATCGTCTGGCGATGGGCGCGGCGCTCGAGGCGGGCGGCATCGCTTTGGGTATTCTGGCCGACAGTTTGGAGAATACCGTCCGCCAGCCAGACTTGCGCCAGTTGCTGCTCGATGGCCAATTGGTGCTGGCGACGCCCTACGTGCCCGGCGCCGGGTTCTCCGTCGGCGGAGCGATGGGCCGCAACAAGGTCATTTACGGCCTGGCGGATTTCGCGATGGTCGTGAGCAGCGATTTTCAGACCGGCGGCACGTGGGCCGGCGCTGTCGAGGCACTGAAGGCCGGCTGGTGTCCGGTCTTCGCGCGGGATGGCGAGGAGGTGCCGCGGGGCAATCGGGAGCTGTTGAAACTGGGCGCGGCGCCAGTAGCAGCGAGCGACCTGGCGGCGCCCGGCAACCTCGCCGAATGGTTGCGGGAGCACGCCCGGCGCAAGCCGGTCGAAAGAGACCTTTTTCAATGAGGTGAAAGAAAGCGGTGTCAGCCCTGTTCCCCTCAGCCACCGCAGTCCAAGACGCTGGCGCGTTGCGTTCGCCAAGTGAGCGGCGACGTAGCGCCGCAAAGCGCCAACCAACGTAGCGCAGAATTGAATTCTGCCGTATCGCGGATTTGGAATCCGCCGCGCGTCGGGTTGGAACAAAGCTCGGCCGAATGCAATTCGGCGATACAGTGGATTGAAAATCTGCGCTACGTCAGGGCCTGGGCGAGATACTGACCGGTGTGGCTGGCCGGGGACTTGGCTACGACTTCGGGCGGGCCTTGGGCGACGATCTGCCCGCCCGCTTCGCCACCCTCCGGCCCGAGATCAATGATCCAATCCGCGGTCTTGATCACGTCCAGGTTGTGCTCGATGACGAGCAACGTATTGCCCGAGGCGCGGAGTTTGAAGAGGACTTCGAGCAGCTTGGCGACGTCATGGAAGTGCAGGCCGGTGGTCGGCTCGTCGAGGATGTAGAGGGTGCGCCCGGTGGCCTTGCGGCTCAGTTCGGCGGCGAGTTTGACGCGCTGGGCCTCGCCACCGCTGAGGGTAGTGGCGGCCTGGCCCAGGCCGATGTAGCCGAGGCCGACTTCTGCCAGCGTCAGCAGCGGTTCATAGACCTGAGGCACGGCCCGGAAGAATGTCGCCGCTTCATCCACGGTCATGTCCAGGACGTCGGCGATGTTCTTGCCTTTGTAATTGATCTCCAGCGTCTCGCGGTTGTAGCGGCGGCCATTGCAGGCCTCGCAGGTCACGTACACCGGCGGCAGGAAATGCATTTCGATTTTGATCAGGCCGTCGCCCTGGCATTTCTCGCAGCGCCCGCCTTTGACGTTGAAGCTGAAGCGGCCGGCGCCGTAGCCGCGGATTTTGGCGGCGGGCAGGCGGGCAAAGAGGCTGCGGATGTGATTGAACATGCCGGTGTAGGTGGCCGGGTTGCTGCGGGGGGTGCGGCCGATCGGCGTCTGGTCAATCACGATCACCTTGTCGAGGTTCTCGAAGCCCTTGAGGGCGCGGTGGGCGCCCGGGCGCTCTTTGGAGCCGAAGAATTTCCGGAACAACGCGCGGCGGAGAATGTCGTCCACGAGCGTGCTCTTGCCGGAGCCGCTGACGCCGGTGACGCAGGTGAAGGCGCCGAGCGGGATGCGGGCATCAAGGTTCTTCAGGTTATTCTCGCGGGCGCCGAGCACCTCGAGCCAGCCACGGTCCGGGGAGGGTTTGACGCGGTGCCGCGGGATGGGGATGGAGAGTTCGCCGCGGAGGTACTTAGCCGTCAGCGACTGGGGATGGGCGAGGACTTCAGCCAGCGTGCCCGCGACGACGAGTTCGCCCCCGCGCACGCCGGCACCGGGGCCGAGATCAACGATGTGATCGGCATGACGGATGGTGTCGGCATCGTGCTCGACCACCAGCACCGAGTTGCCGAGGTCGCGCAGGCCGGCGAGCGTGCGCAGCAGGCGGTCGTTATCGCGCTGGTGCAAGCCGATGCTGGGCTCGTCGAGGATGTAGAGCACGCCCACGAGGCCGGCGCCGATTTGGGTGGCGAGCCGGATGCGCTGCGCTTCGCCGCCGCTCAAGGTGCCGCTCTCGCGATCCAGGGTGAGGTAGCCCAGGCCGACGTTCTTGAGGAAACCGAGCCGCGCGCGGATTTCCTTGATGAGGTCGTGCGCAATCTTCTCCTGGAATTCCGTCAGCTTCAGGGTGGCGAAGAACTCATCGGCCCGCTCGACCGAGAGGGCGCAGACGTCCATGATGGAGAGGCCAGGAATTGCCACACATGTCGGTTGTTGGGCAGCCTGTTCCCCCTCACCCCGGCCCTCTCCCTCAGGGAGAGGGGGAACCGTGGCCCGGTTTCCGACATCCTGCAGCGCTGCGGATTCTTCTGAGCGCGGACGATGTGTCTCCCTCTCCCCCGGGGAGAGGGCCGGGGTGAGGGGAAACCGCGCTTTGAATTGCCTGGCAGCCTCGGCATCACCCAGGGTCACGGCGAGGATCTCCGGCCTGAGCCTCTGCCCCTGGCACGTGTCACAGAACTGCGGGCTCATGAATCCCTTGAGCCGGTTCCGGGTAAACTCGCTCTCGCTCTCCTGGTAAAGCCGCTGGAGATTAGGGATGACACCCTCAAAAGGGCGGGTGACTTTGCTGATCTTGCCGGCGCGCCAGAAGGTGAACTCGATTTCCGTCGCGCCCGAACCCCAAAGCAGGACGCGCTGGAAGTCTTCCGGGAGTGTCTGGCAGGGCGCCTCCATGCTCTGCTGGTAATGCTTGGTCACGCCCCGCAGCAGGCCCTTGTAATAGACCACCATGCGCTTGCCTCCTCGCCGCCACGGTAGAACGGCACCCTGTTCCAGCGATTTCTCCGGGTCCGGCACCACGAGGCTCTCGTCGAAGACCAGCTTCTGTCCCAGACCATGACAGACCGGGCACGCGCCCGAGGGAGCATTGAAGGAGAAGTGTTTGGGCGTCAGCGGCTCGTAGCTCTTGCCGGTCGCGGGACTGAGGTTGCGGTTGGAATGGAGCGTCTCGATCCAAGCGGGAGGGGCGGGGGATGGGGCAGACGTAAGGCGTGATGCGTGATGCGTGAATCCAGCCGTGCCCCCCGCCTCGCGGTCCCCGGTTTCCGGAGTGCCGACTTTCGACTTTAGACTCTGGACTTTAGACTCAGATTCAGGCGGCTGGTGCAACGTCAGCAGCACCCCCCCGCCCCAGCGCAGCGCCGTCTCGACGGAATCGCTGAGCCGGACGCGGATTTTCTCGTCAATCACCAGGCGATCCACGACCGCTTCGAGGGTGTGCCTCGCTTTGGGGTCCAGCTTGATGCGCACGCCACTGGCCAACTCGACCAGCTCACCGTCCACACGGGCGCGCACGAATCCCTCGCGGGCGAGCCGCTCGACCACGTCGCGGAACTCGCCTTTTTGGTCGCGAACGACCGGGGCGAGGAGCATCACCCGCGTCCGCGGTGGCAGCGCGAGGATCTGGTCCACAATGTCGCTGGTAGTTTGGCGGACAATGGGAACGCCGGTTTCCGGGCAGTAAGGCTGGCCGACGTGCGCGTAGAGCAGGCGCAGGTAATCGTAAATCTCGGTCGTGGTGGCGATGATCGAGCGCGGGCTGGACCCGGAGCTACGCTGCTCGATGGCGATCGCCGGGGACAGCCCCTCGATAAAGTCCACGTCCGGCTTCTGCATCTGGTCCAGGAACTGCCGGGCATAGGCCGAGAGTGACTCAACGTATTTGCGCTGGCCCTCGGCGTAAATGGTGTCGAACGCCAGGGAGGACTTGCCCGAGCCGCTCAAGCCGGTAATCACGACCAGCTTGTCGCGTGGAATGTTCAGCGTGAGATTCTTCAGGTTATGCTCACGCGCCCCGCCAATTCGGATGAATTCTTTGCTCAAGGACTCGATTTCCGCCCATTAGACAACAGAGTCTTACTCAAGGCAACTGCCTGGTCGCAGGAACAAACAAACACGTCCTGACACGGGTTTGCCTGCCGCTGAGCTGCCGGCTGATCTGCGGGAACTGCAGGATTGACAGCTCGAACGGGAATCCGGTAGAGTCAGGGGTCGAGGCAATATGAAAGCGGCTACCCAAGATTCCGTGGTCCGACGTGGGAATCGGGCCTACACGCTGATCGAGCTTCTGTGCAGCGTCGGGGTTGTCGTTCTGTTAGCGGCCATGCTGCTGCCGGCGTTGCGCAACGGATACGCCAAGGCCCAGCGGCTCTACTGCGTCAACAACCTGCGTCAAACGGGTTTGGCCTTCCACCACTTCGCCCACGCGCACCAGGACAGGTTCCCCATGCAGGTCTCGACCAATGACGGTGGGTCGCTGGAATACCTGCAAGCGGCCAACACGATGGCCGGTGAGTTCTATTTCTCCTATCGGCACTTCCTGCCGCTGTCGAATGACCTGGCGGTGCCCAAGGTCCTGGGCTGCCCCACGGACACCCGCCGACCGGCTACTAATTTCGCCGCGCTCCAGAATGAGAATCTGAGCTACTTTGTCGCGGGCACGCCCGAGTTCGCCAATCCGAACTCGGCCCTGGCCGGCAACCGCAACGTTGCTCCAACCTATGGGAGCATCGCCCGCGTGGGAGGTTACCGTCGCTTGATGTGGACCGAAGAGCTGCATCGGTTCAAGGGAAATGTTCTCTTCGGTGATGGCCATGTGGAACAGTTGAACGACGTATTCAGCACCACGAACAGTGGCCTGGCGAACCCGGCCAGTCTGCATATGCCCTCGGTGCGGCCGACGGCTGGGACCGGGTATGCCGAGGGACCGAGCTATCCGTATGGCGGCGGCTTCCAGCCCGGAGCCCGCGGCATTGCACCCACCGTGTGCGCTGTCACAAACCAGGTGGGAAGCAACCTGGTGGTGAGTTGGCAGGTCAGCGGCGGGCGACGGAAGGGTGCGCTGCTGGCTTTTCCCCCGGGCGGTGATGCCGGCGCCGGTGAGGTTTCACCCGCACCCGGGGCTACCCATCCGGCGCGGTTATTGGCGACTCCCGTTGCAGCGAACGCGCGGGTGAACAAGCCTGAGGCGGTGGATTGGAGCCTGAAAGGAATCTACTGCCACGTGATCGCCAAGGGGCAGGAGCTACTCCAGGGCACCGCGCTCCTTGTTTACGATTTTCCGTGGTATCTGTTGCTGCTGTTGATCGCCGCGCTGCTCGAGCTCCGCCGCCGCGTTCGAGCCAGGCACAAGCGCCTGGCGGCGAACCCGTGATCGCCGGACCGGCAAGGACGCCACGCTGCCCCCCCGCCTTCCCCGCCCATTCTCATATTTGTTGCAGCTACGGCAACTGCCTGAGCCGATAGTAGCGCGGGCCGCCGAGGCCGCCGGACTGGGAGCCGTCGTCGAGGAATGAGAAGATGCCGTTGGTCGAGGTGAGGATATTGGTAAAGCTGACCCAGGCCGGGGGCGCGAGAACAGGGGTCCATTGGACCTGGAACTGACCGTTGATCGGCGCGAGCCACTGCAGGAGCACGCCGCCGGCGCCGCGGGTGATGCTGGTGATGCGGAGGGGCGGCACATCGGGCGTGACCACGAGCCCCTGGCTAACGCGGAAAAAGGAGCAAGGCGACGGCAGGGCGAGGCACCACGAGGTAACAAGCCCAGTGGCGGTAAGACTGGACGAGAGCGCAGACCAGTTGGTGTCGGTGAGGGCGGCCTTGCCTTCGACGAAATAGCGGATGCCGGCGAGGGAGGTCCAGGAGAGGCATAGGTCGTTGCCGGAGGCCTGGATGCCGGTGATGAGGATATTGGTGCCGTAATCGGGGAACTCGGTGGCGCGGATGGAGTAGGCAGCCGGTCCACCGGCAACATTAACGGCCGAAAGGAACCATTCACCCGGACTCAACGAGACCGGGTGGGAGTAATCATAAAGGACAATTAGCTCTTCGTTGGTGCCGGGATTGGCGCTCAGCAGGTCGAAGCTCGCCAGCGTGGGCAGCGGCAGCCCTTTGCGGACCACAAGGCTCAGGTCCGCGGAAGGCTCGATGATCTCGAACTGGACCCGGCGAGCGTCAGGCGAGACCAGATAGCTGTAATAATCGGCGGCGCTGACAGGGCCGGGGTTGATGCTGGCATGGGAAACGCCGTTGGAGAGGGAGATGATATCGGGCAGCGGATTGGTGTAGGCCGACGCGAGGACAGCACCGTCCAGGCCGGTGGCGGAGGCATTGAAGGCGCCGAGATACCAGCGGCCCGGCGCGAGCGGGACGGGGCCGGCATTCGTGATGAGGATGATCTGCTCACTATTGGTTCCCGGGTAGAAGCTGCCGCGGTCGTAGATGGCCAGGGTGGGCAGGGGCAGGTCTTTGTGCGCGACGAGATCGGCGTTGCCATTCAAGTTGAAAAGCTGAAAAGCGGCGGCGGTGGCGTTGGTCGGAATCTCGAAGGAGAAGTAGCGCGGCACGGGACCGGGCGCAAGGGCGAGCGACTGAGGCACACCGCTGACCAGCGGGGTGATGTCGAAGTCCACGACAAGGGCGAAAGTGACAGTCGTGGCGTTGGTGTTTTGGACGCCGAGGAAGCAGGGGAGGCCGGGAACCAGCCTGGGCGAGCCGCTGGCAGCCGCCAGGGTGCGGGTGCCGGTTGTCGCGCCGGAGAGCAGAGCGAAATCCGGCGGCGCTGAGTTGGTGCCGGTGGGCGGGCGGGCCTGGTTGAAGAAGAGGTTAACGGGAGCAGTGGCGGCCAGCAATTGATTGGTGGCAAAGGTTGCCCACAGCGGCACACTCACCGAGTAACACAGCATGTGCCCAGGCGCCAAGGCGTTGGTTTGAGGCGTGGCCAGGGTCAGCGGGAGTGCCCGCGGGGTGACTTCTTGGAAGAGGAACGACAACTGCCAAGTCACGAGCCACGGCTCCGGGTTGGTGGCGCCGGCGCGGCGGTCCTCGAGTTCGAGCGCCCAATCCCCCAAGGCAGGCTCCCCCGCCAGCTTGCCGAGCGATTCCTCGGGCAGATAATACATTCCGGCGGAGGGCACGAGGGTGACGGGGTTGAGAGTGACATTGGTGTAGGGCGGCGGCGCAAACTTGATGGGCGTTACGGTAAGGTTCGTGTTTTCGGTGAAGGTGGTATAGAGAACCGCCGGGCCGGTGACAGTCGCCGTGTACTCCCACTCGGTCAGGGGCCTTCCTTTGTCAATGACGATGGTGATGACGGAGGAATCGCCCGGGCCAAAAGCGACGCTGAATTCGCCGCTGTGGCTGACCAAACCGGACTCGAAAACGCGGTTGGCCGGGATAAGATCAGTCCCGTAATACACATCTATGGTATCCGGCCGGTCATAGAAGTCATAATGAACGGTGAGGTTGCCCGAGGTGGAGGGGGTGTTAATGATCTTCGTGGACTCGGGGGGGGTGTGGTCGGAAAAGGCTGACACGGTGTTGGTCGCAATGAAGTTTCGGCCCATCCCGCCGGGGCTGGCGCCCCCGCGGCCTTCAGCCAACAGCACGCGCGTGCCGCTCGGGCTCACGAGCGTCAGCGCGAGGTCGGAGACGCGGGGATGATCAATGCGCACGCCGACGTCGGCGGAAAGGACGGGGCTGGCGTTGGTAACATGGATCGTCGAGACCGAGACAGCATCATCGAGAATGGGGCACGGCGCGGTGGAGGCGAAGACCGTGTCGGCCGGGTCGCTGGAGTCAAGGGCGAGATCAGCGCGGATATCAGCGGTCACGCGCGAGGCCCCCTGGTTGCAGAGGCGGATGACGTAAGAACCAGCGTTGAGGGGCGGATTGCTGAATTTGTCGATTGTCAGGGAGGCGTTCGTCGCAGGCCCAACCAGCCACAGTCTCTGGCAGTCGCCGCCGCTGGCGCCCAGCGGGCAAACTTCAACCTGGAGGGGGCCAGCATCCGAAACCAGGCCGGCCGTGACGGTCAGATTGGTCGCGCGGGGCGGCACGTAGATAAAATCCTCACGGCAGGCGCCGGGGAGAATCGAGACCGTGATTTCGTTGGTGAGTTCGGGCTGCCGCTCGAGGAAAATGGCCAGGCTGTCGTCGGTGCCGGGGCGATTGGTGCTGGCAACCGTGAGGACCCATTGGCCAAGGCCCGCGTTGCCGGCGAAGTCGCGCAAGCTGCCCGGGCCGTCCGTCGGCAATGCGCCCGGAATATCGCCTTGGCTGCTGTCGTCATAGACAAAAGCCTGATTCGTCACTGGTGGATTGGGCGTGTGATGGTTGAGGACGACCGACGCGTTCGGGCGGCTCAGGGTGCCGAGCAAATCGGCGGTGGATTCGTGGCTGAGCGTATTGGTCACGACCACGCGGTGGACGGGGATTGATTCGGAAGCAACGGAGAAGATCCGAGCCACGGCAGGATGGGCTGGGGAACCCTCGGGAATGGGCGTCGGCGCCGGGAAACCGCGCAAGAGCTGGTTGCCCTGGGCGTCGGTCTGGGCAAAGGGCAAATCGCTGAAAACGCCGAGGAAACCGTATTCGGCGGCTTCCCCGCTTTCGGCTTTTATGCCGATGTAGTAGAGACCGGGCGAGGCGTCGGCGAGCACGACCGTTTCGGCGCCGCCACGGCCCAGGGACTTCCAGGCGCTGGTGAGAGCACCCGGGTCCAGGTTGGTCAGTGCGGGATCGGTGGAGACGTAGAGGTCAATGTCCGCCTCAACCCGGTTGGCATTGTTCAGATTGGTCTGGGTCACGCCGAGGCGGGGCAGAGAAAGGTTGGTTGCCAGGAAGGTCAGGAAGACGGCGTGAGTGTAGTTCTGATCGTTGGTCAGCACGTAGAAGCGCCACTGGTTGGTGAGGCCAACCAGGATGACGCCGTCGGCGCCGCCCGGCCAGGGGATGCTGTTGGTGTCGGGCGACGGTGCCTGGGCGCCCACGCGCTGGTTGTAACAAATCCCGCCTGAGATGCCCTGAGCAGGCGTAAAACTATTGGTGAGGAAGGTCACGCTGGGAGCCGTGACGGAAACGATGGGGGTGTCGGCGATGGCCAGGGCATCAGCGACCGCGCCATTGCCGCTGGCCATGACCAGCGCGTAATCCTGGACGACATCATTCGTGCGGGCAGTGACAGCATTGACGTTGACCTCGCGGGCAACGACGGTGACGGAGTAGTTGGTGGCGAGCGCCGGGGAAAGATAGACATTCTCGATGTTGTTCACCACGTCCAGGGTGGGCAGGGAGTTCGTGTCCCAGGGCAGGTTGAAGCCGTTGCCGGCTGGGAGGTCGTTGCCGAAGAAGACTTCGCCGGTGAGCAGGTTGGTGACCACGAGGTCCAGGTTGTTAACAAGCTTGAAGCTCGCGGCGGGGTTGGCGGGCGGATCGGTCCAAACGAGGGTCAGGCGCAAGGGCTGGTTGGTGGCCGCGGGCGAAAGGGACACAAACCGGGTGTGGCTCTCGCCAGTGGCCAAGGCTCCCGCCGGGTCCTGATCGAAAAGCTGCATGGGCGCGGCGACGTGGGCAAAGGAATTGGACAAGGCCGGGGGCAGGCTGTTGGTAAGGTTGATCAGCCCCCAGCCCTGCGAGTTGGTAGCGTTGTGGACTTGGAATGCGCCGGGGGACGTGAGCGACCGTGCGCCGTTGATCAAGAGCGCTTTCATCAGCGCCGGGCTGTTGGTGCGGCCGAACCTCTGGAAGAACTCCTGCAGGAGGGCCAGAGCGCCGGACACCTCTGCGGCGGAGAGGCTGGTGCCGGATTCATAGCGGTAGAACGGCGCCAGCGTGTTGTTCAGGTTGCTGAGGACCTCGAAGTAGTTGCCGGAACCGTTGGTCGAACTGTAATACGCCAGTTGGTTCCATTGGGTCGAGCGGGCGGAGACGACAAAGGCTCCGGGCGCGACCACGTCCGGCTTCAGCCGTCCGAACTCGCCTTCGATGCCGACGCCGACGTTGCCGCGGCTTGAGAAGGCGGCGACCTGGTTGTTGGTGTCGGTGAGCGCGAGCCAGGGCTGGTTGGTTTGGCAGACATTCGTGCCGTTTACGATCGTGCATTGCCAGACCTGGTCGGCGATATGCCGGGGCTGTTCGAGGGCGCCAACCGTGATGACATTCTTGGCGGTGGCGGGCGACTGGACGGTATCCGGGTCGCCGCCCGAGCCGTCGCCGGCGCCATGACCGGCGTTGCCGGCGCCGAAGACGAACAGGAGCGGCTGGGAACCGGGTACGGCCGGCAGGGCGTCGCGGGCGGCCGCATCGTAGCGGGCGGCGGCGAGGTCGTAAGCATTGTCGTTGGCGTAATGCCAACTGTTGTTGGAGACAAAGGCATTGGTTCGAGCGGCGGTTTCCTGGAGGGAGGAGTCGGAGGCGGGGCCGGGATCAGGGTCAGCCACAAGAGCCAGGATTTTGGCGGCCGGGGCCCGGCCCCGAAACTGGGAGGGGACGGCAGGCATGATCGAGCCGCCGGCGTGGGTCACCGTGGCGGACCGGGAACCGCTGCCGGCGATGATGCCGGCGACATGCGTGCCGTGGCCGTTGGAATCCACGCCGCTGATCGGGACATCACAGAGAATCCGGCCCTGAAGATCTGGGTGGGTCGCATCCACCCCGGAGTCAACGACGCTGACGAGGACATTGGTGCCCGTCAAGCCGAGATGGTTGGCGGGGGTGATGGTGTTGGCGGCCACGGCGATGCAGGCGCGGCTGAGGTCATTGGCCAGCACGCGTGTGCGGGCGAGTTCGACCCCCTGGACGCCGGGAAGCCGGGCGAGGGCGGGGAGAAGGGCAGTCGGGGCCGCGGACGAAGACGGGGCAGGGTGGGCGTCCGCGCGGGCGGACCGCACGGTCAGCACGGGTCCGAACGGGGAGGTTTCCTCGCCGACGACGTGTACGCCGAGACGGTTCAGTTCGTCGCGGGCGGCAGCGTCCGCATCGGGGAAGAGCAACACGTTCAGCGCGGAGTCGTCCGGGGGAGGCTGTTGCGCGACGGCGAAAGCCAGCAGGGGCGGCTTGAGCTTGAAATAGGGCTCGTAACGTAGCACGGCCTGCGTCTGCGGGTCGGCCTGCAACCGCTGCGCAGTGGTTCCGGATGCGCGAACGAGATACGCCTGGTTGGGAATGTAGGCGACGATGACGGCGCCGGCCGCGTGCAACCGGGCGCGGAAGGCGTCGTTCAGCGGAGCACGGGATTGGACGATATAGGCGCCGGGATCACCCTGGGCCCGCAGATGATCGGGGATCGGCAGGGCCAGAGGCTGGGCGGTGTCGAGCAAGGCGTTTTCGAGCAGGACGGCGGCAGGGCAACGGAGCAGTTGACCGAGGGGTGTGGTGGTGTTGGAGAGGCGGAGAGCGAGGTGGTTCGGGTTGCGGGTTGCGGGTTGCGGGTTGGGCGCTTCTACATTCTGCTTTCTTCCTTCTGCCTTCCCCCGAGGAGCCCCGGCCGGCCTGGCTGCCCATTGGTCACCCAACCGCCAGCAACACAGGGCCGTGACCAAAAGCATTGCGCTCAACAGAAGCCAGGTCAAACGCCGTGAGCGCATAGGGTAAAGCAAGATAAACCATGGACCCGCCCATGTGCCAGCTAAAAAGGCTTGTGCGCCAGGGACTTACTTCCGTCGCGCGGCGAGGAGCAATCCGCCGAGGCCCAAAAGCAGCCAGGAGGAGGGTTCGGGGACGCGGCCGTCGTAACGGAAATTAGGACCTAGATAGGCTCCCACGGGTAGACCGGATTCCGGGATCGGGGCGGTGAAACCGCCGCTGCCGCTGGCGACGGTGACCGAGAGAATCTCCGGAGAGGCCTGGACCGAGCCGCCAATAAAGGAGTCGGCGACCTCGAGGCCGAGGTTGCCGTCGTAGAAGACGCCGACACTATAGGTCTGGCCGGGGAAGACCTGGACCGGGGTGATGGATTCGTAGCGGGTCTGGTCGAAGAGAGTGCTGCCGGGGACAATAATACTGGACGCCAGCAGCGAGCCGTTCGGAGCCCACAAGCCAACCTGGACGGCGACCGGGCTGTTGGTGAGAACATAGGCGAAGCAACCCAGGTTAGTGACGGTCAGGGGCACGGCGGGCTGGAAGGTCCAGCCGGCGCTGGTGCTATTGAAATTTACGCTGACGCCAGGGGCAGGTGTATAGTCCACGATCGCCTGCGAGGTTCCCTGGGCGAAGGCCGTGCAGGTGGTGACGAGCGCTGCGAGTGAAAGCCAGATTTTCATTTGTCGTATGTGCAGTTGTGAACCCGCACTCAGTCTCATTTTTGGGAAGGGCGATGGCAAGCGCAAAGCATTACTTGATGAGGCGGTAGAATTTCGGCACGGGGCCGACGGTGTCGAAGGCAACGTATTCATCCCCGACGACCGTGATGGGCAGGCCGGCGTTGGCCCAGGCGCCAAGCAGGCCGATCTTGGACTGGAGGGTGTAGCCGGGGAAGGCGGTGGACCAGGAGATGCGCACGAGGTTCCCGGGCCAGAACTGGACGGTCAGCCGCGGCTCGAGGGAGAAGACCTGGACCACGCGGTAGAAAGCCTTGCCGCTGCGCACCGGCAGGATTTCGAAGGTGGTCAGTGGCGTAGAGGCAATGACAAAGCCGATGTTGGTCCAAGTGGCCGGCGGTTTGATATTGGCCGTGTATTGCACGATGTAGTATTCGCCCTCGATGGAGTTCCAACTGAGCAGAAGACCATGCGGCGGGCTGAGCGGCGTGAGGGCGGTACGAATCGGTCGGGCGCTGACCAGGAGGCCGTTTTGGTCCGGCAAGACCGCCCGGATGCTGTAGGTGACGTTGGACTGCTCGTTGTTGTAAACGCCCAGATACCAGTGGCCGAGCAGGTCGGGCACTGCCGAGTTGGTCCGGACCACAATCTGTTCCGGGTCGGGGCCGACGGCGAAGCTGGTATCGAAATACGGGGCCATGCTCGGCGGCACGTCCCGCTGCAAGACCAGGTCGGCGTCGCCGGACAGGCTGTAGAGTTCGAACAGGACACCCGCCGCCGCGTGGGTGATGTCGAAGTCAAAGAAGAACCGCTGCGGGGGACCGGGGGGCGCGACAAACGGGCTGCCGAGGAAGTTGACGACGAAGGGCACGCCATTGGTGAGCGGAATGAGCAGGGGATAGTTGGTGCTGACGCAGGCCTGGACGCTGAACGGGACGTTGGTGGCGGTGGTGTTGAAGACGCCGACATACCAGCGGTTGGTCTGGATGGGGAACGGAGTGCTGTTGGTGAGAACCATGACGATTTCATCATTCGTGCAGGGCTGCTGGCTGATGTAGTCGTAATGGTTGAGCTCCGGGAGCGGCAGGTGCTCGCTCAGGACCACGGTCAGGTTGCTGTTGGCGCCGGTGAGCCAGAACGAGACGGCTTGGGGCGGGAGGTTGGCCGGCTGCCCGTTGGTGGGGACATCGAACTGGAAGTAGCGCGGGATGCCGGCAGGCCCGACAAAGTTCGTGACCACGCGACAGTTGGGCAGCGTCATGATGTCAAACCAGACGCCCAAGGAGAAAGCCATGGCAACAGGGTTGGGGTTGGTCAGGGCGAGGTAGTAGGGCTGGCCGATGACCAGCGGCGGCGTGCCGTTGGTGGTGAGGAGAGCCGTGCCGCTCGAGGGGCCGATGAGGGCCAGATCCGCCGGCGAAGGATAGTTGGTCTGGTTAAAGAGGACGGTGACGGGCAAGGGATTGGTGGTGCCTTTTTGAACGGCAAATTCCAAAACGTTGGTGGCAAAGGAGGCCCACTGCGGGACCGGGACATTGAAGTACTGAATGCCGTAGGCGGGAAGCGCGTTGGTATAAGGGATGCCGTGGCTGAGGGAGATGACCGGCGGGGGGTTGCTGGGGGAGAGACCGAAGTCAAGCTGCCACTCGAGCAACTGGGCATTGTTGGTGACCGGGCCGACACGATTGTCCCAGATTTCCAGCGTCCAGACGCCAAACGCATTCTCGCCGTAGAGGTCGGAGAGGGGGACCTCGGGCAGATAGTAGAGCTCGGGCGGCAGCTCGCTGAGGGTAACGCCGTCCACCAGGGTGCCGGGCAGCAGGCCCTGGAGTTCGAGGACCATGTTGGTGCGCAGCGCGATGAAAACAACCTCGTGCCCGCTCCAGCGGGAATTGTCGCCATAAGCGACGTCGGCCTGGGCGCCGTCGAGCGAGACCCTGACTTTGGCCAGGCTGTAGGACACGGGAACCCCGGGGTCGGCCTTGCCGTTGCTGCCGGACGCGGCAATGACGGCGATCTCGGGCTCGGTGAGGGCGCGGGCGTAAACGGTGAGTTCATCCATGAACCCGCGGAACGGCTCGGAGGCGTCGGAGCGGCTACGGTTGCCGATGGCGACGCCCGGGCTGAAGTCCGGCTCGAGATCCTGGAAGGGGCTTTCGCTGGTGTAAGAGGTGAGCAAGGGCAGGCTGCTGGTGGACGTCTGGAGAAACACATTCGTGAGGAGCTGGCCATCCACGTAGAGCCGGAGCTGGTTGGTCGGCCACGCGGGAACATTGGTCCAGAGCACGTTGGACTCGAAGACGGCCGCGACGTGATGCCAGTTGGTGTTGGCGATCGGCTGATCGCTGGTTTGCAGGCTCACGCCGCAGGCCGGGCTGTTAGAGCTGGCGACATGGAAGATCAGGTCAAATTGCGTGCCGTTGGTCTGTTTCAGGGCCAGGTAATAAGGATCGAAGCAGTTGCGGGAATCGCCGCGGAAGAGGATCTGCTCGATGACGGGGCCCGAGCCGGAAGTCAGGAGGTCATTGATATAGACATTGGTTTGGGCGATGGGCCTGATCCAGCCTTCGACGGTGAGGGCATTGGTGAGCCGCAACTGGGGCGGGTCGGCCAGCTCGATCTTGGTGGCGAGGTCAGGGGAGCCGAACAGGCCGTTGCTGATCATACCGGTGAAGAACAGCCCGGAGCGGCCGACGTAGGCCTCGTTGGTCTGGTTGCCACCGGTGGTGGAAGTGTTGGTGGCGCCATTGATGAAGGCGCCGTGGTTGCCGCTGATCAGGTCGCGGGCACGGCGGCTGAGCGGCTCGACCTCACCGTTCCACCAACCGACGGCACAGGGACCGCGGACACTGTAAGCAAGCTGATAGCGGTGGCCGGGCGCGGTCGGCAGGTCGCAGGCCAGGGTGCCGTTGGCGAGCGCGAGGTAATTCGAGCCGAGGGCAGCCAATGGGGGATTGCTGACCACGGTGACCGAGTTGGTGACGACGCGCCAGTTGCGCTGGCCTAGGCCCGGACTGTTGGGACTGCCCGGGAAAACGCTGCCGTTGGTGTAGAGGCCGGCCCGCGCGTACTCGAAGTCGTTCGAGAAAATGAGGACCGGCGGGAAGTTCGAGGCGATATACGGGGCGGGCGCGAACTTGATGGGGAGGACGGCCAGGTTGGTGTCTTCGGTAAAGTGCAGCAGGCCGTTGATGGTGTTGGTAACCTGGGCCGACAAAACGAAGTCGTCCACCAGCGCATTGAGGTTGTTGACCGAGTTCGAGTCCGCGGGCTTGTAGGGGTCCAGTCCCCGGACAACGATCGCGGTCGGATTCGTGGAGGTGGAGAACGAAAAGGTGTTGGTTTCCCAGCGCGGCCCGCCGTTGGTCCAGGTCAGGCCGTTGGTGAAAGCAAAGGTTTGGGTTCCGGAGGCGGTGAGGAGGTCACCTCGGTAGCCACAGGGCAGACGAGGACATTCGTGCCGTATTTGCCGCGGCTGCCGGCATTGAAGATGGCGTTGACCTCGCAAGGGGAGAGAGAGCGCTGGTAAACACTGAATTCGTCCAGGCCGCCCGCGAACGCGGTTCCGGGCATAGGTCCGCCAAACGTCCAGTTCAGGATATCGTGGTTCTCCCACGCCCCACCGGTGAAGGCGCCGAATCCCACCCAACCGTAGCCGTTGCTGTCGGTGGCCAGTGCTTCAAGCCAGGCAACGGAACATCGCGCAAGCACCTCGAGTGCCATCGAGCCAAACCGTTCAAAACCGCCCCATCAAAGGTGATTCGAACCGTCATGCACAGCTCCATCCTTGAGCCTGAGACCCAACGGGAGTCAGGTTCGTTTGCGCGGCATAACGGCTATTCGTCACTACTCCGACGCAGTTGTCACTCATATCGCACAGTGTGTGATCAGTACATCCCGGCCAGTTATAACCTGTGTTGAACCAGACACTGACGAAGTTCGTCATCATGACCCCACTCGGGCATTTGGAGCATGGCCCACATAATTCGTCCCCACGTTCTGCACTACGAATGCAGATTCCATCTCCCCCGCCCGCACTCGGATTGGTGATCCGGAACTGGAAGCGCGTATCAAAGCCGCGGCGCAGGGTTGTTTGGTCTGCGCCCATGCGCGCCCCATCACGGATTTGCGGCCGCCGGGGTGAGTCGGAGGACAGCTGCCGCTTTGAGCGGCGAGGCCAGTCAAGTAAAGCCCGGCCGTTGAACTGAAGTTGGTATAGTTGATCGGGGTCGGAATAACGGCCGGGTCGTAGCCGAGATAGAAGTCGCCCGACGTGCGCGGCACGAAGTTGGTGGGGAACTGGACAGCGGCGGCGGGCTGACCGTTGGTGTAGAGGAGGGCAGTGCCGCCGTTGGTGTCGTAGGCGCAGTAAGTGAGGGCGACGTGCTGCCAGCCGTCGTTGGTAAGAGCCAGCGGCACCGTGAAGATGGCATGGGCTTGGGAATTGGTGTCCCACAAGACGGCCTCCAGTGAGCCCGGCCCGTTGGTCCTGGCGAGCCAGAACTGGACGCCCGGGGGCGTGGAGTTGGTGGGAGGCGTGAGGTCGTACCATTCCGCCAGCGGGGCCGGCTTGGCAACGTTGAAGGGCTTGAATCCAGCCTTCGATGCTGAACCCACGGCCCAGGCCCAGATCAAGCGCCGGGCAACGGGGCACCACCATGCGCGTGGCGAGGCCATCGCCGTAGAAGGCCTGGTTGACTTTGCCGGAAAGCCCGCTCGTGAGTTTGGCATAATCCACCGCCACCTCGACGGAGGCCCCGTTACTTCGCGGGCCCACGAATTGGGAGAGAACGATCCGGAACCCCGAGGGGAAGGCCAAGGCCCCGTGTCCGAAGGAGACTCCGGCCAGCTCGACGCCGTCGTCGCTGAACACGGCGGCACGCACGCCCTGGTTCGGCGGAGCCGTGAGGACCAGGCGATACCAGGTATTGGTTTCGAAGCTGAAGGGCAGGGTGTTGTAAGAACTGTCAATACTGCTTCCCGCCAGCAGCAGGCGCGAGCTGCCGTTGTTGCCGGCATAGGCCGCAACCATGTCGTAACGGTTGGTGTTGGCCGCATCGAGAATCCAGATTTCAAGAAATCCCTCGGTGCTGACGCTCCGTCCCTGGACGAGGGTGTTGAAGCGGACTTCGTAACGGAAGTCCTGGGCACTGAAGACGGTGGCCGAACTCCACCCGCAGCGTTGCGTCGAGCTGAGGGTGTTGAACAGCCGGAAGATGGTGTTAGTGACGTCAATGGTGCCGGGGGTGTAGTTGGGGGCGCCCACATAAGTTTCGACCGGCGTCGCGCCGGCGCCGGTGCCGACGTTCGGCAGGACCGGCTGCCACATGGGGTTCAAACCCGGGCCGCTGAAGTCATCGAAGAACCAATTGGTGACGCCGGTCGAGAACACCACGTCGCCGAGCGGCAGCCCGTCGAGGCCGCCGAAGATATCCGAGCCATCCACATCCAGCGGCCACCAGGTGACCATGCCCTGGAGCCAGGGGAGGTGATTGACCCGGTAGCTGAGAGTATAGGGCTGAGGGTTCGGGAACGAGACCAGGTTGGTGGTCGGCAGCGAGTTCGAAACCGCACCGTCGAACAGGGCCAGCACGTGGTTGCTCAAGCAGAGGCAAGTGTAGTCGTCCAGGACATCCACGAGGTTGCTGAGCACGCTCCAACCCTCGAACATGGCGCCCGGCGCGTAGAGACCAACCGGGGCGGCGTCGAAGGTGTTGGTATAGAACGGCGCCATGTTCGTCACCACGCCGAGATTGAAGGTGCCGATGCCCAGCCCGTTGGTGGTCCAGGCGCCCCGGTTCTCGAATAGCAGGACCCGCGTGCCGTGAGGGCTGATCAACGTGATGGCGAGGTCGGAGACGCGCGCATCCTGGATGAGCAGGCCGACATCGAGCGAGGAGACGAGCTGGTGCTGGTTGTTGGTCAGGAAGACCCGGGTGACCGCGTCGTCCAGGATCGGGACCGGGACGGTCGTCCGGGTCGAGACGACCGGCTGGACGGTGTTGAAGGAAAGCTCGAAGGTGGCGCGGATGTTGACGGTGACCGCGGTAGTGGCGCGGTTGCAGACGCGGACCACGTAGGTGCCGCCGGGCTGGAGGGGCGGCAGGTCGGTCTGGTCAATCGTGACGGAACCGCCGAGGGTATTGGTGATGAGCGTGCTCTTGCAGGCGCCGCCGTTGGCGGGGCAGACGTCCAGGACGATCTGGATGGGCGGAGTGGCGGAAATGACGCCGAGGCTGATGGTCATGCTGACCGCGTCTGCCGGCACGTCCAGGAAGTCCTCACGGCAGGCGCCACCCAGGATGGTGGCGGTAATGCCGCCGCTGCTGGCCAGATCCAGTTGGCGTTCGAGGAAGATGCCCAGGCTGATGTTGGTGCCGACATGGTTGGTGGCGTTATCCACCATAGTAAGCAGCCACTGGCCGATGCCTTCCCCGCCGGCGAAGTTGCGCAGAGTGCCCGGCCCGTCGGTATGCTGCGCGCCGGTCACGTTGCCCTCTTGGCTGTCGTCGTAGATATAGGTGTAGTAGGGATAACAGCCGAGCGTGCCGGGCACGAGCACGCAGGTATGGTCGTTGAGCACGGCAAACTGGCGGTCGTGGCTCAGGCTGCCCTGCAAGTCCTTGATCAACTCGTGGTTGATGGTGTTGGTGACCAGCACCCGGCGCACTCGGATCGGCTGTGCGGAGATGGCCATCAGGAAAGCTTCGCCAGGCTGGGTCGGGGACCCGTCCGGAATCGGCATCAGCGTCGGGAAGCCGAACAGGCTTTGGTTGCCGTTTTCATCCGTGGTGCCGAACGGCCGCTCGCTAAACACGGCCAGAATCGCATACTGGGCGGCTTGCTGGTCTTCGGATTTCACACCGAAGTAATAAATGCCCGGTGTGGCGTTGGAATAGACGATCGTCTCGGTGCCGCCGCGGCTCAAGGACTTGCCCGCCGCATCAATCACCGCCGGATACAGGTTCGTCAGGCCGAAGTTGTTGGGAATGCCTGGCGGCGCCACGTAGAGGTCAATGTCCGCCTCGGGGCGCGTCGCCAGGTCGGCGCTGGGCTCGAAGACGCCCATGCGCGGCACGGCGAGGTTGGGCGGCAGAAACGTCAGGAAAGCGGCATTGGTGTAGGAGGTGTTGTTGGTAATCGCGTAGAAATGCCATTGGTTGGTCATGCCCAGAGTGAGCACACCGTCGGCTTGGGTGGGCAGCACGACCGTATTGGTGCCCAGGAGCGGGGTGTTGGCGCCCACCCGCTGGTTCAGCAGGAATCCCCCGGCAAATCCGGGAGAGCCGGCAAACATGTTGCTGATCACGGTCACCAGCGGCTCGGTCCGGTAAACCACCGGGGCGGTGGCGTTGACGCCGAAGGTGCTGTTGGGCAGCGCGTCGCCGCTGGAGATGACCAGCGCGTAATCCTGGGTAACGTTGTCGGGGTTAGCCGTCACCGCGTTGACATTGACGCGGTGGCCCACGACCGTGACCGAGTAATTGGTGCTGAGCCTCCCGCTCAGGCTCAGGAGCGGCGAGAGAAAGACATTCTCCACGTTGTTCACCGTGTCCATGAGCGTCACGGTGTTGGTATTCCAGGGGCGGTTGAAATCGCTGCCCGCCTGGATGTCGTTGCCGAAATAGACGTTGCCGGTGTCGAGGTTGGTGACGATGAGGTTGAGGTCGTTGACCAGTTTAACGCTGGTAACCGGATTGCCGGGCGGGTCGGTCCAGACCAGCGTCAGGCGCAGGACCTGGTTTTGCGCCGCCGGGGAAAGAGTGAGATAGCGGGTGTGACTCTGGCCGGTCGCCAGCGCGTTGGTGGCATTCTGGTCAACGAAGAAGACCGAATTGGTGGGCGCGGCGAGGTTGGTCAGGGCGCCGGGCAAACTGGTCGGCAGATTGATCAAGCCCCAGCCCTGGGAATTGACCTCGGCCCGGACGTGGAAATTGTAGAATTCACTTACCGACCGCGCGCCATTGATCAACAGGGCCTTCAGCAGGGCGGGGCTGTGGTTGGTGAGGGCAAGCCGGGACTCGAAGAACTCCTGCATCAGGGCCAGCGTGCCGGAGGCATCGGCTGCCGCCATGCTGGTGCCCGATTCGTAGCGGTAGTACGGCCCCAGCGAATCATTCAGGCCGGCCAGCACCTGGAGATAGTTCCCCAGGTCGTTGGTGACGACCACGTCACTGACCAGGTCGAAGGAGACCTCCTGCGTAGTGGTATTGCCGATCCCATAATACCAGTTGGTGTTCACCACGTTCAGGGGGTAATCCGGCGGGAGGGAGATCTGGTTGGTACCGACGACGTCATAGCCGCCGGGGGTGTTGGTCGGGAGACCGGACTGCTTAACATAGATGAGCAGGTCGGGGAACGGGACGGGCGAGTTGGTGTTCGGGACGACGCCGATGTTGAGCTGGACGGCGTTGGCGGGCACGAAGATGGCGTTGCGCCAGAGCTGGTTGGTGCCAACCAGCTGGTTGCGGAAGATGGAGGGAATGCTGCTGGTCGGATTGTAGTAGGCATTGGTGTCCCATTGACCCGAGCGCGTTGAAGCCACGAAGGTGCCGGGGGCCACGAGGTCCGGCTTGAACCGGCCAAAATCGCCCTCGATGCCGACGCCGACGTTCCCCCGGCTGGAGAAGGCGGCCACACGGTTGCTGGAATCGGTCATGCTTAACCACGGCTGATTGGTCTTGCACACATTGGTCCCGTTTACCGGCGAGCACTTCCACGTTTCGTTGGTAATGAAGCGCGCCTGTTCAATGGCGCCGACGGTGATCACGTTCTTGGCCGTGCCGGGGGATTGCACCCGGCCCCCGGCCTGGCCCGTCCCGTCAATGGCGCCGCCGCCTGAGTTGCCGGCGGGAAAGACAATCAGCAGCGGCTGGGAGCCGGAAACGGTGGGCAGGGCATCGCGCACCGCCGCGTCGTAGCTGGCGGCATGGAGGTCGTAGGTCCGGGAATCACCGCCGACGTAGTTCCAGCCGTTATTGGAGATAAAGGCATTGGTCCGCGCCGCCCCTTGCTGCAAGTCGCCGTCGGGGGGCCAGGACAGCGTCGCCCCGTCCGTGAAAGGCTTGGTAAACATCCCCACCGGCTGGACGAAGAGTCTTGCTGCAGGCGCTTTGCCGCGAAAACTGGCGTTGGAGAGTGATCCCCGGGCGACCGCGCCGACGTTGACCGGGCTGGTGGAGGAGGCGCCGCTGCTGGCGATGATCCCCGCGACATGCGTGCCGTGACCGTTGGCATCCACCAGAGCGTTGGTGTTGACCGCCACCACCCGCGGAGTCAAATCCGGGTGGCTGGCATCCACGCCCGAGTCATTGACGTTGACCAGCACATTGGTCCCGGTCAGGCCCAGGTAGTTGGTCGGCACCAGGGTGTTAACCGAGACGCCGATCCGCACCCGGCTCAGGTCGTTGGCTGGCATGCGGCGCAGCGCCGTTTCCAGCTCCTGGACGCCGGACAGCCCCGCCAGAAAGCGGCAGGCTATCAACTTGCGGTTGCACCTGCACCACCGGACCGAACGGCGACCGGTCTTCGCCGAGGACCTCGGCCCCGAGGTTCTTCAGGTCCGCCAGCGTCTGCTCGCGCGCGTCGGCGAAGAGCAGCAGGTTGAGCACGGTGTTGTCCGGCAGCGGCTCCTGCCCGACGGCCAGTTCCAGGAGCGAGGGCTTGAGCTTGTAATACGGCTCGTAGGGCAGGACGGATTGTGACCGCGGGTCCGCCTGCAATTGCCGCGCCACCGCCGCCGAGGCACGCACCAGGTACGCGTTGTTGGGAATATAAGCGACGATCGCGGCCCCGGCCGTTTTCAGCAGGGACCGGAAGGCCGCGTCAATCGGCCCGCGCGCCTGCACGATGTAACTGCCCGGATCGCCCTGGGCGCGCAGATGATCGGGGATCGGCAGACTTGCGGGCCGGGCGGTGTCGAGCAGCGCGTTTTCGAGCAGGATCGCCGTGTCGCTGCGCTGACAACTCGCTGAGGGGCGAGGCGGTGTTGGTGAGGCGCAGGGCCAGGTGGTTCGTGTCGCGGGTGGCGGGTTGCGTCGGAGAATCGGGTGCCGGCGGGACATTGAGCGTGCCGGCCGAGCTCAGCAGCGGGATGGGAGATGGAAGCCTGTTGAGTGTTGGATGTTGGATGTTGGATGTTGGGTTTTGGGGCTGGGGGCTGGAAGCCCCGGCCCGCTTGGCCGCCCATTGGTCGCCCAGCCGCCAGGAATAATAGGCGGCGGCAAAAAACATCAGGCTCAGCAGGAGCCAGGCTAAGGGTCGCGAACGCATAAGAAAGTTGGTTGATGGTTGAACCGATGGGGATCCCGCAGCATCAGTCGGGCGGCAGGAGGTTGAAGCTCTCGACCACCGCGTGCGGATTGGCCGGAGCGCCCTCGACGCGGATCACCGCCCGAGTGGCCGCCTCCGCCATGATCTGGTAGTTGGTGCACAAACCGGCGAAGGGGCCGCTGGCGACGATCGAGGGGTCCGCCGGCTTCAGCGTTTGGCCGAAGGAGTACACCACGAAGCGCGGGGTGGGGTCACA
Source organism: uncultured Verrucomicrobiae bacterium (assembly GCA_963822005.1). Taxonomy (GTDB): domain Bacteria; phylum Verrucomicrobiota; class Verrucomicrobiia; order Limisphaerales; family UBA8199; genus PALSA-1440. Next base: position 45,102 of record CAWGGD010000046.1, read on the forward strand.
CTTCAACAAGCCGAGGATTTGCTGCGGCAGACGCTCGTAAGCGGCATCGTTCAGGCCGTTGTTGGCGACGTTTAGGGCGGAGGGGGTGTTGTTGGTGTTGAGGAACGGAGAGGCCACCGTCAGTTCCGGCACGGCCAGGATGTCGCCCAAACGGCGGAAGACCTGGCCTACGAAATTGGTGGACCGAACGTCGTTGATGGCTTTCACGAGCCGCACCACGGGCGGCCACGTCGTGGGGTCGAAGGCGTTATAGACCCCGGCGGGCTGGATCAGCTCGGGGCCCAGGGCGAAATTCTCGGCAGCATCGAGTTAGTCAATACCACGACGCCGCCCAGGACGGCGGACCAGGAGGCGAGATTGGTCTGGTTGATGGACAACTGACCGCGGGTGGCGTTGTCGTTCAGGGCGGTTGTGAACAGGTCCACAATGCTGCGGTCGTTCGCCGGCAGGGTGAAATTGGCATCCACAGCCCAACTGCCCTTCCCGTCCCAGTTGGTGATGATCTGGCCATTGCCCGTCCATTGTTGCCAGGTCGGGAGGTCCACGGGCGGCGATTTCAGATAAACGGTCTGCCAGGGGGTCCCGCGATGGACACGGCCCACCCAGCCGACGTTGGGGAACTTGTTGGTCGGGAAATCCCAAAAATCGGAGCGCAGAACCAGGGGGTCTTTGACCTCTAAGGCCGTCTTGGTCGGGCTGGTGCTGCCAGCCGCCGGATTCCCGCCCCAAGGCGAGTAGCGGCCGTTGACCCAACCAAGGTTGGCCACGGGGGAATTCACGGGGGTAAACTCCACACGGTTCGTGCGCAGCAAGTCCATCAGGTCACCGGTGGTGTAGTGCACGAGCGGATCGTTCGCCTGCCAGGTGGTGAACAGGTAGGTGTTGCGCGTGGGCTGGAAGGGCGCATTAAAGACGTTGGTCTTCTGGAAGGTCGTGTTGAAGTAGGTCAGGGGCGTAAGGTCAAATTGGGCACGGAAGAAATCAATGGCCCCATCCTTGCTCAGGTCGAGCGGAAATTCGTTCAGCGCGTGGTTCCAGTCGGGCTGGCTGAGCCCGAAGCTGGCTTGGAGTTGATTCAGAATGCCGTAGGTCGGAAGAGTCTCATCAGCCCGGCTCGGATAGTGATTGGTGCACCACATGCTGGGATCCTCAGCGTCCGGCGTCCAGAACGGGTTGGGCTCATCGCCACACACCCCGCCCTGCATGAAGGTATCGGTCAGGTTGAGCGGAGGTTCAGCCGAGTCCAGGTTCACAAAGTCCACAATCCGGTTGACGCTGGTGTCAATCAGGGCAAACCGGAGCCGGGTCCGGAGGTTGAGCCACCAATGCGGAACGTAGAAAGCGGGTGAAGCGGCTTCGAACCTGCCAGTCAGCGGGATGAACCGATCGGGGTTCCGCGAAAAGGTCGAGTTCGTCAGGAAGAGCACGTTGGTCAGGACGGGGATGCGGAAAGAATACTGCTCCTGGCCCGGGTCGTATCCCGACCAAGTGTCGGCTCTGATGTCCATGCTGATGAACCCCGTGGGAGGCGTGTATGAGTTTGCGACGAGCACTGTGCCGGCCTGGTTGCTGACGACCACGCTCACCTCCGGCCTCACGGTCATGCGCAGGTCGCGCTGGAAATTAGTGCTGTAGGAGTTCCAGGCCTCGACCCCGAACACATTCGAGATGGCGACGATGAACATCTGGTTGGTCTGGTCAACGGCCAAACCTCGAGAGCGAACCAACTGCAGTTTGCGGGTGACCTGCACCCGGGTTTGCATGGCGAATTCGTTGAAGTTGGGGTAGCCTTTCTTCGCGCCGATCACCACGGGCACACCATAGGCCATGTCCGCCGGCTGCAGGGCGGCACGGTCCCCGGCAAGTTGCAGGTCGCGCCACGGCATGTTGCCCGCCAGGAAGCGCGTCCCGGTTTCCTCGATATAGCCCGAGATGTACACCTGGTTGCCGCCATTGGCGGAAAGGAACAGCGGGCGAAACACCGACGGCAAATAGGGATAGGGCGTGTTGGTGCGGTTGGCGCTGGCGTCGTACAAGTTCGCCGCGAGCTGCAAGAGGCGATGGACGCTGGGGGTGTACTGGTTGGTCGGCCAAAGCTGGATGTTGGCGGTGGTGAAACCGTAGCCGGCGTTGGCCAGCAGGCGATTGGCGGCGTTGGTAAAGAACAGGACCGCATTCGTCCAGGGGATGAAGTTGGTGGCCATGTTCGGCACCACGTTGCCGTTGTTGTCCACGTTGCGGTAGTTGAGATTCATCTTGCCGGGCGGCTCCGGTTGGGAGTCGGTGCCGAGCTGGGACAACAGGCGATAGTAGGTGTAGCGGTCGTAGGAGTTGGTCGCGGCGCCGCCGAGTGCCAGGCGATCAATGAACGAGAGCCTCCCGGGCTGGATATACGAAGCCGTCTTGCTCTTATCGAACAGGTCCTGCGTGGTGTAGAAGCGGTTCGGGTTATCGCCGCCGGACCAGGGGAAACCGACCCGCGAGGTGTCGTTATCGGTGGGCCCAGTCGGCCACCAGGTGCCGGTCATCAGCGGGCCGGCGGAGTAGCCATCAATATAGTCAGAACTGAAGGCGCTGACGCCGGCGGGGCCAAAGAGCTGCTGGACGCTCGCGAGCGAGTTCCAGTTGGTGGCGTAGCGATAGCGCATCAGCGCCACCGCGTCGTCGAAGGGGGTTCCGCGGTTGGGATTGCCCGGGTCGGGGTCGTAGGTGTAAGTGGAGAACGAGAATTTGTTCGGCACGGACAGCGGCCAGAGGTTCGTGTTCAAATCCACCAGGAAAGCCGCCAGGTTGATTTCCCAGGTGCCTACTCCCTGGTCCCGCAGGAAACCATCGCCCGCGGTCAGGGTGGTCCTCGCCCTGGCAAGCTGCCACTTGGCATAATTGTGGATGGCGTTGATATCCAGCGTGTTGCCGGCGGGGACGGCGATATAGGCGTAGCGGTTGATGAACCGGTTGTCGGCCGAGTGGGCGAATTCGGGCCGTTCCAGGCCGCCAATCCACTCCGGGTCGCCGACGAAGAAGTTGAGCAGCGTGTTGCCCGGCTGGTACTGCGGCATGGGGTTCCCGTTGAGGTCATAGAACGGGTTAGACGGATCATCGCTGATGACCGGCAGCAGGCCGTTAGTGTCGTAACGCCCGTTGCGGTTCAGGTCGAGGTAGTAGCGGAATTCCGCCGGCGTGGTCTGGAAGCGGTTGCTGGTGATGCAGACCGGCGGGCGCGGGTCGTAGAGCAGGTTGGCGATGTTCTGGTTCCGCTGGGCGAGCGTCAGGGCCGCCGGGGCGCGGGTGTAATCGTAATTCACGTTGGTCGGGTTGATTACATTCGGACCGACGGGCAGGGTCTGATCGAACCCGTCGCGGTTAATGTAATTGACCGAGACCAGCAGGCCGTAGTTGAACTCGTTGGTCCAGGCCAGCATGGGGGCGATGATCGCGGCCTTGGCCCGTTCGAGCGCCATGTCGGCCCCCAGCCGGGCAATCGCCTGGTCGGTCTCAGTCACCACCGAACCCTTTTGACTGCGGCTGACGACCAGGAAGGTGACCACCATGAACGTGATGATCGAAAGCAGCAGGAGGGTGACGACCAGCGCGACGCCGCGTTGCGAGGGCCGGGGGGCGAGGGGCGAGGGGCGAGGGGCGGGGGGAACGTGAAACGTGAAACGTGAAACGTGATGCATGTTGGGTGATGCTGCGCTCAGCATTCCGCCTTCTGCTTTCTGCTTTCTGCTTTCTGCTTTCATCGGTAGGCCGAAGGATCAACGTTGCGAATGGTGACACGCTGGCGGAAGAGATGGACGCGGCTGCTGTTGTCGTCGCGCTGGAGATAGGCGCGGCGGGCGGCGGCGTTGCCGATCGAGTTGTAGCGCTCCCAGGCATGCTGCTCCAGGAGGCCCAGTTCCATCTCCACCACGGCGGGAAGGGCGTTGCTGCAGAAGGTGTAGCGGCCGATTTCGCCGGGCACGATCGTCGAGTAGCGGACGTCCACATTCGGGTAGTTGGTGGTGATCAGCACGCCGTTGGTGTCAAACGCCCGGAAGCGGAAGTGAACGACGCCGTCGCAAATCCGGTTGGAGACAGCGATCGAGGCCAGTGAGCCCGGACTGCACGCGGCCCGGAAAGCGTCGAAAAGCGGTCTGGGGTCCGGGGCGAGGCCGTTCCGCGGGTCCTGACCCGGGGTGTTGTAAATGACGGGCAGCGTCACCACGAACCGGTAGAGCGTGCCGGCGCCCATCTTGCCGGGGTTGCCCGTTTCGGTTTCGGGGTACCAGAGGAGGCCGTTAGTGTCGCTGGTGCGCACGCAATAGCCGATGCCGATCCACTTCTGGTTGTCGCGCAGCAGCAGGAAGCAGTCCTGGAGCACATTCGTTCGCTCCAGCGCGCTGCCCGGCAGCGGCTGCGTCAGCGGGGTGGAATTCAGGATTTCCGCGTAGAAGTTCACCCCGTGGGGGTACGGATAGAACGGGAAACGCGACGGGATCATCTGCTCCAGCTCGCGCGGGATCATCTCGGTGACGGCTCGCCCCGCCTCCAGGATGTCCGATTGGTTCATGCTGCCCCGGAACGCGCGCTGGGTCTGGTTAAACATGGCGAACAGCCCGAGCACGATGACCGACAGCAGCGCCACCGAGACGAGGATTTCGATCAGGGTGAAAGCGTAAGGGGTGAAGCGTGAAGCGTGAAACGTGAAACGAGATGCGTGAAAGGCGCGGGACATGGCCCACGGCCGATCGAGGGTGAGGGAGGCTGCCCGATGCCCCGCGGCTGAGGCGCCAATTGGAAATTGGCAATCGGCGATTGGCAATGGTCTGTTCACGGCGCTTTTACGTAGGTTTGGAACTGGAAGAAGAACAGCGGCCCGTAGTTCGGGTCGTTGGTGCCCAGCAGTGGGCCGCTGGCGAGGGTCCGAAAGACCTGGCGACCCGGGGCGTTGGTGCCTTTCATCAGTGGCCAGCGGAAGGTGAGCCGCACATCGTGCAGGTTGGCCCGGAGGTTCTTGGCCACCATCAAGTAGTTCGAGCGAGCGGCGAACTCATTTGCGCTCAGCCCTGGCTGCCCGACGTTAACCCAGCTCGGATCATAGTAGTTGGTCCAATAAGGAACCACTTCCGCAATCATGCGGTAGCTGAGGCCAAGATCCTGCAACACGGCGTTGGTCTGCGGAAACTTGTCGCTGGCGGGGCCGCTGAGCGAGCGGATATAAGCCACGACATAGTTGCTCCGGAAATCGTTGTCCGCAGCAATGATGTACTTGGGGGTGGTTAACAGACCGACGATGTTCGAACCGCTGGCCAGGCGGAAGGCGAACCCGACGCTGGAGTTGTTCTGGTCGTACCAGTAATATCCCGAGCGGGCGGCCACGGGGTTCCCATTCCGGTATTGGGTGTAGTAGTTCGTGATGGCCATCACGTAATTGGTGAGATCATCCACGCCCCGCGCGCCGTTGCGGATGGCGTTCAGGAACACGGTCGCGTCCTGGTTGATGATGGTTTCCTCGCGATTCTCCTTCTGCACGTTCATGCCCAGCGGCAGGACGCTGATGATGGCCACCAGCGCAAACCCGATCACCGCCAGGCTGAGGGCGATCTCGATCATCGTGAACGCGCGTCGGGAGTGCGGAGTGCGGAATGCGGAGTGCGAAGTGTCCGAGGCGCGGGGCGTGATAGGTGAAACGTGATACGTGAAACGTGATGCGTCATGCGTAATGCTATGTTCTGCATTCTGCATGCTGCCTTCTGCCTTCTGCCCTCTGCCTTCCGTCCTCATTGCACCTTCCTCCGTTCCACACGCGCGCGCCCGGTCATCTGGTCAATATAGACCAGGCTATAGTTGTCCACCGTGTTGCCAACCGGCATTTCGTTCGCCTGCGCCGGCTGCGCCAGGGGCCGCCTGGTAATCGGGTCGCGTGCGAAGCTGACGCTGCCCTCGCTGACCGGGATCAGCTCGGGCTGGCCGAGCGGCCGCGAAACAAGCTCGCCCGTGCCGTCAAACGCGATGTAGGGCAGGGCGATGTAGGGCCGCCCCAAAGAAGCCGGCCGATTCGTTTCCATCGGGAAGGGGACATTGGTGGTCCAGGGGAAGGGGGGGATGAGGAGATTGCCCAGGGTCGTGCCCGTAATCGTGAAACCCCCAACGAATTTCGCCGGCGGGATGAAGGCCCCTTTGGGCAAGGTTCTCCACGATTCGCTCAAATAGCGGGCGGTGCGCACGCCCGGCTGATCGCCGACGTTGCGCAAAGTGACATAGGCGTATCCGATCAGTTGCTTGTCGAGCAAGTTTGTCTGCGCGGCCTTATCAGCGGCGGTCCAGGAACCCGCCGCCGGGTCGGCCCAAAACTGGGTGGGGAGGAAAACCATATACACGGTCGTGCGCTGGCTGATGGCATGTTGCCGGGCCCGGCCGACCGCGTCGAGCAACTGCCGCGTCGCCGCCACCTTCGCGTTGGGCTTGATCCCCCGCAGCGTCGGCACCGCCAGCGCCGCCACAATCCCCATGATGGCAATCACCATCAGCAGCTCGAGCAGGGTGAAGGCCGGGGAAGTGCGGCGTGTGGAGTGCAGTGCGCGTGATGCGTGAGGCGTGAGGCGTGACACTTGATTCTGCATTCCGCATTCCGCACTCCGCCTTCCGCACTCCGCTGAATGGTCGGTTCTCACAATTACTGCTGCTTCCAGCTCAGGATATTGTCTTTGTTGGCGCCCTTGGTGGACGAGGTCCCGGGGTCAATCATCTTGTCCGGGCCGGCCGACCAGACCATCACCGGCGCATTGGCTTCGTAATAGGTGACGCCCCCAACGATCTTCGGGATGAGGCCGTTAAGGCTGCGCTTGGGCGTGTTGATGGTGTCCAACGGGTCCGCCGAAACCGTGTTGGTCCGGTAAAACGCATCGCGGGCTTTGTCGTCGTAGTTGAGATCAACCGTGATGATGTAGGGATTGCCCCACGGGTCGCGGTAAACCCCGTCCTGCCCGATCCCGGGCGACGTGATGTCGGCCGCCTGCGTCGCGTTGAGGTACTGGGTCTTCTGCGGATTCTTCACATGGCCCTGGTTGATCGTCGGCGTGCCCGGCGCGATGGGCCAGGATTCCACGTCGCGCAGCACGGCCATCACTTCCGAGTTGTTCGCCTGGTAGCCGCCGGGAGTCTGAATCTTAAAACTGGTGGTGGGCGTCGCGAAACCCGCATTGAGGGGGAGTGGACCACTGGGACCGACGCAAACAACTCCTTCCGTGCCATAGGTGAAATCCTGGCCGCTCTTGGAGGCCTCGCTCATGGCGTTCAGCGCGCCGACGCTCGAGACCGGGAACTTGCTGTAGTCGCCCTCGTAGGCATGAATGGCCAGGCTGATCTTGCCGATCTCCAGCTCGGCTTTCTTCTTGAGCGCCCGGACCCGGGCCTGGCCGATCGCCGGCAACAGCAGCGCCGCCAGGATCGCGATGATGCTGATCACCACCAGCAGTTCAATCAGGGTGAAAGCCGGGGGAGTGTGAAGTGCGGAGTGCGGAGTGCGGAGTCCGTATCCGCCAGGGCTGGTATCAGTGTGGTTTTTCATAAGCGCTTTCATTAGTAGGCGTTGGCAGGAGCCGTCCAATAGACAATAACCGGTTTCTCGCTCCAGTTGCTCACGCGGTTGGTCTTGCCGCCCGCGAGCACATCAATCCACAGGTCGAAGGACTTGGGATTATGCTGCGGGTTGGAGGAGTTGTAGCCGTAGGGAACAATCTCTCCGGTCGGGCCGGTAAAGACCGGGGCGCCACTCATCGAAATCCCCAGCACCGTGCTCGTGACGGGGTTGTTGACCGCCAGGAATTGAGCCGGTTTCAGGCCGACGAGGAACCTGACGGCCTTGGGGGCATCGTCGCTCGCCTCCGCCTTCGCGCAGTTCATGAATCGTGTGACCGTGGTGCCGGTGCGGAACGCGGCCTGGAAGGTGGCGGGATTATCGCGAACCTGGGCGCTGCCATCCAGCGTCTGAAAGGTCGGCGGGGGGGGGGTGGTGATCAGCTTGGTCCCCAGCAGCTCGAAGTAAAGCTGATTGATGGTCCAGTCCGGCGGGTTAAGCGGATTGTCCGGCGGGTAAAAACCGAGCTTGGCCTTGTAGGCCTCGATGGCGCTCTCGATGTGCGTCAACTCGACCCGCGCGCGGTGCAGCGTTTGCTGGCGCTGGATCGCGTTCATGACCGGGAAAGTCAACGCCGCCAGCACCACGATGACGCCGATCACCACCAGCAGTTCGATCAAAGAGAAACCCCCGGTGGCGCGCCGTACGAACTCGGGCGCGGGGAATGCAGACTTGTTACTGTCCGATGCTGACTTCCGACTTCGGTCTTCGGTCTTCTGTCTTCGGGTTGCTGTTTTCATCGTTCCTGCGCCTCGCGTTCGAGCCGTTCGCTCAGCCATTGTTTGATCATGCTCTGGTAATTCAGGTAGCGGGACCGGGCCAGCCGCTTGATCCGCGCCAGCATCCGCGGGTCAATCCGCAGCGAGATCGCCACCGACTCCATGCTCTCGGCGCTCCCGGCCACCGACGTTTCCATCAGGCGCAAGTCGGGCTTGTTCTCAGCCCAGAACAGCGCCTCGGCCTCTTCGCTGTCGAAGATCGGCACTTCTTCCCATTTGGCAATTGCTCGCATCTTATTGATTGCGACTACTCATCACTGATTACTGATGCCTGGTCACTGATAACCGGTCAGCGCGCCAGCGTCTGATCCACTTTCCGCTGATAGAAGAACCGTTCTTCCGCCTCGAACGGCCGGGCGTGCAGCACCCGCACCTGTTTCCCGTTCGTCCGGTAAACGCTGAAGATCCCGATCCCGCCCACGGATACGCCCAGGTTGAAAAACCTGGCCTGCACCGAAAACCGCGGCGTGTCCGGCATCAGCCGGATCGCGAAGGGATCCTCGAACGATTCTTCGATTTCCTGCAGCGTCAAAGAGCTATCCAAATTGAAGGGCGGATTATTCCAATCAAACTCCATATCAACCTAATTGTAAATCCAAAGCCCATGCAATGTATGTACAATGTATTTACACGCACGGCGCGTTCTTGTCAACAAAGTTTCTGAAAAAAGTTGCCTGGCAGCCTTAATCGGAGTTCCGGAGGGTTGCTTCCCCAGCGAATGCCCGCGCTAGAACTTACATAAGTCATTGCATTGCAACAACTTAACATACAGGGCGCCGAATTCGGCAGATCACTCATGAGCCGCGACCGCATGTACCCGCTCCAGGGCGGGCAACCACTTCGCCACGCAATGTGACTAATCCTTGTCGCCTTTGCCAGACTCACTTCCGACGCGGTTCATCAATTCGATGAGCGGCAGAAACATGGCAATCACGATGCTGCCGACGACCACGGCCAGGAACACAATCATGATCGGCTCCAGCAGCGAGGTCATCGCCGCCACCGCGTTGTCAACTTCATCGTCGTAGTTGTCTGCGATCTTGAGCAACATTTCCGGCAGGGCGCCGGTTTGTTCGCCGACGTCCACCATGCTGATGACCATGGGCGGGAAAACGCCGGAAGCCTCGAGCGGCGCGGTGATGGTCTCGCCCTCTTTGACACTCTCGTGGATGGAGTTCACCGCGTTGCTGATGATCACGTTGCCGGCGGTCTCTTTGACGATGGTCAGGGCCTGGAGGATGGGCACACCGCTGCTGACCAGCGTGCCCAGCGTCCGCGTAAACCGCGAGATGGCCACCTTGCTGACGACCGGCCCGATGACCGGCATCTTCAGCTTGAACTTGTCAAACGCATGGCGGCCGAACTTGGTGCGGACAAAAATCATGAACAGCACCACGAAGACCGCCAGGCCGCCCATGGTAAGCGGAAAGCGGTCCTTGACGGTGTCGCTGATGGCGAGCACGAAGCGGGTGAAGGCCGGCAGCGCGGCGTTGTCCAACATGCCCGCGAAGACATCCTTGAACTTGGGGATGACATAGACCATGAGAATGCCCAGAATGGCGGTGGCCACGACCAGCACCGCGATGGGGTAGAACATGGCCGCGATGACCTTGCCCTTGATCTTCTGCGCCTTCTCCATGAACTCCGACAGCCGGTTCAGCACCACCTCCAGCACGCCGCCCAGCTCGCCCGCCTTGACCATGTTCACGAACAGCCGGTTGAACACCTTCGGGTGCTGCGCCAGGCCTTCCGAAAATGTGCTGCCCCCTTCAATCGCCACCGCCAGCTCGCCGATGATGGACTTCAGCGTCGGATTCCGCTCCTGCTTCTCGAGCACGCGCAAACCCCGCAACAGCGGCAAACCGGCGTCCACCAGCGTCGCCAACTGGCGGGTGAAGGTGCAGAGGACCTTGGATTTCACCCGGCCGCCCAGGCCCGGGATCTTGATGTTGAGGTTGATGTTGAGCCCTTTGCCCTTGGGCTTGGCTCCCGCTTTGGTCGGCGGGCCGGATTTCTTGTCGCCCTTGTCCTTGACCCGGTCAACCTCGACGATCTTGGTCGGGAACAACTGCATGTCCTTGACCCGGCCGATGGCTTCGTTCTGGCTGGCAACCTCAAGCGTGCCCTTGACTTCCTTGCCATGCGCATCCATCGCCACGTAACTGTATTTAGGCATAAACGGCCTTTCGTGCTGTAAGTTATCTCAAGTTCGCTCTGGCGTCGTCCTCAGGTGTACTTGACGACTTCCTCAATAGTTGTATCGCCGTCGAAAATGCTGCGCAAGCCGTCTTCGCGCAAGGGGATCATGCCCAGCTCCACCGCCTTCTGGCGGACCACCACCGTCGGCGCGCGCTCGTTGATCAAAGCCCGGATGGCGTCGTTGATGCTCAGCAACTCGAAGATGCCTTTGCGCCCTTTGTAGCCCGTGTCGTTGCAGGCCGAGCAGCCCCGCCCGTAATAGAAGGTCTTATCGCCCAGGTCGTGCGGCGACAGGTTCAGCAGCGATAACTGGTTCTCCGTCGGCTCGAACGGCGTCCGGCAATTCTTGCAGATCGTGCGCACCAGCCGCTGCCCGACCACCGCCACCAGCGTGGACGAAATCAGGAAGGGCTCCACCCCCATGTCAATCAGGCGCGTGACCGCCCCCGGCGAATCGTTCGTGTGCAGGGTGCTCAGCACCAGGTGCCCCGTCAGCGACGCCTGGATGGAAATCTGCGCCGTCTCCAGGTCGCGCATTTCGCCCACCATGATGATGTCCGGGTCCTGCCGCAGAAACGAGCGCAAGGCCTTGCTGAACGTCAGCCCCACCGCCTCGTTGATCGCCACCTGCATGATCCCCTCGATGTCGTATTCGACCGGGTCCTCGGCCGTCAGCAGCTTCGAATCAATCGTGTTGACCCGCCGCAGGCAGGAATAGAGGGTCGTCGTCTTGCCGCAGCCGGTCGGCCCGGTGACGACGATAATCCCGTTGGGCCGCTGGATGGCTTCCGCGATGTAATCGTAAAGGTACCTGGGGAAGCCGAGCGATTCGATTTCCAGGTTGACCGCCGAGCGATCCAGCACGCGCAGCACCACCGATTCGCCGAACTGGGTCGGCAGCGTCGAAACACGCAGGTCCACCACGCGGCTGCCCATCGGGTAGGTGATGCGCCCGTCCTGGGGCAGCCGGCGCTCCGAGATGTTGAGATTGGCCATGACCTTGAGGCGCGAAACCACCGGCAAGGCCAGTTGCTTGGGCGGCGGCGACATCTCGTAGAGCGCACCGTCCACGCGGTAGCGGATTTTAAACTCGTTCTCGAACGGCTCGAAGTGAATGTCGCTCGCGCGATCCTGCACCGCCTGGAACAAGACCAGGTTCACGAAGCGGACGATCGGCGCCTGGTCGGCCAGCCGCGCCATCAGCGTCGCGTCATCGGTCACCGCGACCTCGCTGACTTCCTTGGCGATTTCCTTGTCCGACCCCAGCTCCTTCAGGATGTCGGTGAAGCTCTCGCTTTCCTCGGGGTAGAACTTCTCGATGGCCTTCTGCACCAGCGCCGGGTCCGCCACCACCAACTGGATGTCCTTCTTGACGACGAAACCCAGCTCGTCAATGCGCCCGGGGTTCAGCGGCTCCACCAGCGCGACTTGCAGCGTCGAATCCACTTGGCGCACCGGCAGGCACTGGTACATCCGCGCCGTCTTCGCCGGGATCGTCCGCAGCAGCTCAGGCGTCAAATCCCGCTCGCGCAACGCCACCACCGGCGCGCCCAGGTGACTGCCGATCACCTGCAGGATCGTGTCCTGGTCCAGGATGCCGAAATCCTGCAGAATCTGGCTCACCGCCTTGCCGGTGCGCTTGAACTCGCCCAGCACTTCCTCGTGCTGCATCTCGTCAATCAGGCCCTGCTCTTTGACCAGGGCCAGCAGCGGGTTGGAGAGGTCCTCGGACATACGCGCGGGCGATTAAATCTTTCCCGGGGACAGGCCGTCGGTGTCGCCGCCGACCGCCGCCGCCAGCTCCAGTTCCTGCAGCTTCGCCTGGATCGTCACCGGGTCCTGCGCCTTGGTCACCACCTCCTCGCGGGCGATCATCCCCGCCAGGTACTTGTCCACCAGGAAACTGTCCAGCGTCACCATCCCGTACTTGGCCCCGGTCTGGATGTCCGACTGCACGCGGAAGGTCTTGTTGTCCCGGATCAGCGCCGCAATCGAGGGCGTGTTGATCATCACCTCGAAGATCGCGACGCGGCCCGGCTTGTCCACGCGGGGAAGCAGCAATTGCGAGATCACCGCCTGCAGGACGGTGGAAAGCTGGATCCGGATCTGTTCCTGCTGGTTGGTGGGAAACGCGTTGACCACGCGGTCAATGGTCTTGGCGGCGCCGGTCGTGTGGAGGGTCCCGAACACCAAGTGGCCGGTTTCCGCCGCGGTGATCGCCGCGTCAATCGTCTCCAGGTCGCGCATTTCACCCACCAGAATCACGTCCGGGTCCTGGCGCAGCACGCGCCGCAACGCCTCGGCAAAGTTTGGCACGTCCACGCCGATCTCCCGCTGGGTGACGATCGCCTTCTTGTGCTTGTGGTAATACTCGATGGGATCTTCGATGGTGACGATATGCGCCTCGTCCCGCTCCTCGTTGATGATGTTGATCATCGAGGCCAGCGTGGTGGTCTTGCCCGACCCCGTGGGCCCGGTGACCAGCACCAGGCCGCGCGGCTTGTAGAGCAGTTCCTTCGTCGAGGGCGGCAGCCCGATCTGCTCCATCGTCAGCATCTTGTTCGGGATCTGGCGCAAGACGACCCCGAAGTTGCCTTTTTCCTTGAAGACGCTCACCCGGAAGCGCGCCATGTCGCCGAAAGCGAACCCGAAGTCGGCCCCGCCGCGCTCGCGGACGTGCTGGATATGATCCTCGGAAGTGATGCTGCGCATCAGCTCCTCGCTGTCTTCCGCGGTCAGCGCCGGCCCCTCGACCCGGTGCAAAATGCCGTGCACGCGAATCACGGGCGCCGTCCCCACGCGGATGTGCAGGTCGGAAGCCCCTTCCGACACCACCAACTGCAACAGATCGGACATCGAGTAAGACATGCTTAAATTCAGTCGGACGCGCGCCCTTTCTGCGGCGCGCAGTTAAGTTCTAGCCTATTCTAACATCAGTATTGGACAAGCGTGAAGCCCATTCCTCACGGCCCCAAGGTAGGGCGCGCACTCCGTTGCGCGCCGCGAGCACCCGAACCCCTCCTGTAACCCCCGCCAGGCCGTAAACTGCTGGCCCCTCATCTAATCCACGTCGCCCACCGTCGCGCGGATAACTTCGTCCGGCGTGGTCAGCCCGGCCTGGGTCTTGCGGACGCCGTCTTCGCGCAGGGTCCGCATCCCCATCTCGCGGGCCCGGGTGCGCAGGACCGAGGCGGAGACTTTCTCATAGATCAGCTTCCGCGCCTCGTCGTCAATGACGAAGATTTCGAAGATGCCGAAGCGCCCGCGATAGCCGGTGTTCGCGCAGTTGGAGCAGCCCTTGCCCTTCAGGAAGTTCGCCCCCTGCAGGCTGGCCGCATCCAGGCCCAGCGTGCTCATCTCCGCCTCCGTCGGCAGGCAGGGGGCCCCGCACTGCTTGCACACCTTCCGGACCAGCCGCTGCGCCATGAGCGCCCGGGTGGATGAGGCCACCAAAAATGGTTTCACCCCGATGTCAATCAACCGCGTCACGGCGCTCGGCGCGTCGTTGGTGTGGAGCGTCGAAAACACCAGGTGCCCCGTCAGCGACGCGTTGATCGCGATCGTCGCCGTCTCCAGGTCGCGGATTTCCCCGATCATGATGATGTTCGGCGCCTGGCGCAGGATCGAGCGCAGGGCGAATGAGAACGTCAGCCCGACCGCCTCGCTGACCTGGACCTGGTTGATCCCCGACAGCAGGTATTCGACCGGATCCTCCACCGTGATGATCTTCCGGTCCGGCCGGTTGATGAAGTGGAGGCACGAGTAAAGCGTCGTCGTCTTGCCCGAGCCGGTCGGCCCGGTGACCAGCAAAATGCCGTCCGGCAAGCCGATCAGCCGCTCGAACGTCTGCTGGTCGTCGGTGAAGAAGCCCAGCTCCGCCAGCCCCAGCCGCAGCCCTTCTTTGTCCAGGATACGCATCACGATGCTCTCGCCGTGGTTGGTCGGCAGGCAGGACACGCGCAAGTCAATCAGCTTGCCGCCCACCGACGTCTGAATGCGCCCGTCCTGCGGAATCCGGTGTTCCGAGATGGACATGTTGGACTGGATTTTCAAGCGGCTGAGCACCGACGCCTGCAGCCGCTTAGGTGGGGCCTTCATTTCGTGCAGCACCCCGTCAATCCGGTAGCGCATCCGGAACGTCTTCGCCAGCGGCTCCAGGTGAATGTCCGAAGCCCGCATCTTGAACGCCTCAACGATGATCGAGTTGACCAGCTTGATCAGCGGCGCGTCCGCTTCCACCACCGAGCCGTCTTCGAGCAGGCCCCCTCCGACCTCCACGTGCTCTTGCGTTAGTTCTTCAATCGTCGCCTTCAGGCGCGGGTCCGCTGTCATGCCGCCGCCCCCCCGCTCCGCGTAATACCGGCTCAAGGCGGCTTCGATGTCGGGCTCCGAGGCCACGCGCAGCTCCACCTCCGCGTGCAGCAGGTGCGCCAGGCTGTCCAGGGTGTCCAGATCCGACGGGTCCGCCAGGGCCACCGTAATGCTGTTGTCGTGCTTGAAAATCGGCACCACGCGGTATTTCCGGGCGATGTGCCGCGGAATCGCCGCGATGACGTCGTCGGCAATCTTCAGTTCGCCCAGGTTGACGACTTCCGCGCCAAAATGCGCCGCCTTGGCCTGCGTCACGTCCGCCGGCTTCACCACCTTGTTGGCCACCAGCAGGTCCACCACCCCCACGCCCGCCGCCTGCGCTTCCTGGCGCGCCTCGGCTACCTTGTCGGCAGACACAAAGCCCAGCTCAACCAGGATGTCAGCTAAATAATCGTCTTTTTCTGCCACGGTCTATTCTGCACTACGCAGGTTAGTGGTCCAAATGTATGTCACAGAGTACCCGGCGAAACCGGCGATGTCAATGCGCGCCCGCGCCGGGAAGTGAAATTATTTCCCCCGCCCCGCAAGCCCTGACACCGTACACGAACGACCAACGCCCCCGTAGGCTGATGATTCCAGCCGCGGTTTCGGGCTGCGCCGCGTCCCCTCACGCCCCGGGCGGGGCTTCCCCTCCGGGCTGCGGCGGCGGTGGTGTGGGCCGGATGGGGGTGAGGTCCGGTGGGAGGCAAAGCAGAATCTCCATCCCGCAGTACGGGCAATTGATCCGCAGCCCGGCGTGCTGCGGTTCAAACTGCACATGCCCGTTGCACACGATGCAGGCACAGGTAACAAGCTTCGATTGCCCCGTTTCCATAAGACCTCGAGCATCATTCTACCAGCCGCCAACCAACCTGGCAACTCCCAAATCCTAGCCCAAATCCTGGCGCGATCACACCAGCGTCGGCGCCACCGCGGCGATGCGGTCCACAATGCCGGGCAACGCCGCCGCCAATGCCGGCCTCAGGGCCGTGCCCAGCGTGAAGGGGTCTTCGACCTCAATGGCGAAGATCGTGACGCGCTCCGGCATCGGCAGCCCCAACTGCCGGCCCAGCGCCAGCGTCTCGCTCACGCCCAGAAAATGCGGGGTGCGCCCTGTCAGTTGGCTCAACGCGGCGGACTCGAGTTCATGCACAAACCCCGGCGCCTCCCGGCCGGTCTGAATCGAGTCCACGATGACCACCGCCGAGTAGCCGGTGATGTAGTCCAGCAGGGCCAGGCCCATCTCCGTCGTCTCGCGGAGGTCAATGCCCGGGTGGCCCGCCAGCCGGCTCTGGAGCCGGCGGACAACGTGCAGGCCGACCGCGTCGTCGGTGAGAATGTCATTACCCAGACCGAGGAGGAGGAGGTTGCCGACGCCTGCCGGGGGCGGCATTGACGATGCAGCAGGCTGGCCGCTCAGAGTCGGGGCGCTCATGCCCTAAGTCCGAGGTCCGAAGTTCGAAGTCCGAACCGATAGGCTCACGATTGGACCAGTTGGCGGACCAGGTTGCGCTGGCGGTCATAGATGTTGACGCGCAACGGCAGGTGGCCCGGCAGCGAATGCGTGGCGCAGCCCAGGCAGGGATCGTAGGCCCGGAACGCCATCTCGACTTTGTTGAGCAGGCCCTCGGTAACCTTGCCGCCTTTGATCAGGCCCTTGGCCGCTTTTTCCACGCTCATGGCAATGCGGGCGGCGTTGTTCCCGGTGGCCACGATCAGGTTGGCCATCGTGATGCAGCCGCGTTCGTCAGTCTGGTAGTGATGAAACAG
Organism: uncultured Verrucomicrobiae bacterium; assembly: GCA_963822005.1. Classification (GTDB taxonomy): domain Bacteria; phylum Verrucomicrobiota; class Verrucomicrobiia; order Limisphaerales; family UBA8199; genus PALSA-1440. Next base: position 61,821 of record CAWGGD010000046.1, read on the forward strand.
CGTGCCGCGCGGAGCCTCGACGACGCCGATGCCTTCCTTGGGCACGGTGGTCGGGACGCGCCGCACCTCCGGGCTGGTGATCTCCGGATCGTCCAGCAACTGCTGCATGCGCTCGGCCGCATAGATCATCTCGATCACCCGCGCCCAATGGTTGGCCAGCGTGTGATGGACCGGCTTGCCGCCCAGGGTCTTGAAAAACTCCTCGTAGGCAGCCTGGGCCTTGGGCGTGGCCATGCCGTCGGAGGCATTGAGGCGGGCCAGCGGGGCCACGGAATAAATGCTGGTGTCCGGCCCTTCCACGAAATCCTTCCAGCCGCGCTGCTTGAGGAAGGTGAACTTCATGTAGCTCCACGGCTCGACGTGTTCGGCCACGAAGTCGCGGTACTGCTGGGCGGCGAACTTGCAGACTTCCTTGCCGTTGCAGTCCACCACGCGGAGCTTGCCGTCGTAGAAGTTGACCTTGTTCTGCTCGTCCACCATGCCCATGTAGCAGGTCTTGTGGGTGAAGGCGTCGCTGGTGATCATCTTCACGTACTCCGGGTTGCCGAGCACGATCTGCTTGAGCACCGCCAGCGTCCATTCGGCGAACTCGACGCCGTCCTTGGCGAGTTCCTTGAACTTGGGCAGGTCCTCGGCCTTGAGGGCCTTGCTGACGCCGCCGGGCAAGCCCAGCACCGGGTGCACCACCTTGCCGCCAAAGTAGGCGATCAGCTCGCGCAGGCGGCGCCGCGTCGAGATGACCTTCTTGCCGGCTTCGATCCCCACCTTGCCGATGACGCCGACGATGTTGCGCTCGGCTGGCGGAGCTTCCGGGCCGACAATGAAGTCCGGGCCGCCCAGCACGAAGAAGTGCAGCGCGTGGTCTTCCAGCATGAAGGTGTTATAGACCAGCTCGCGGATCTTCCGGCCCGGCCGCGGTCGGCTCGACCTGGTAGAGGTCGTCCAGGCACTTGGTCGCGGCCATGTGATGCGCGGTGGGGCAGACGCCGCAGATGCGGCTGGTGATCTGCGGCATGTCCTCCGCCGGCCGCCCCAGGCTGAACACCTCGAACCCGCGCAGCTCGGGCACCTGCAGGTAGGCGCGCTCGACGTCGCCTTTGTCGTCGAGGTAAGATGTCGATCTTGCCGTGGCCTTCCAGCCGGGTGATCGGGATCCACGGTGAAGCGGCGGCGGCCCATCTGGTAGGCCGCGTTGGCGCGGGCAGAGCCTTGGTTGAATGTGTCTTTGACTGCTTGTTCCATATCGGGTCCTTTCACTCGGGCATGTTCAACTTCCGCCGCAACATACTTTTCGCCAGGCCATAGCGGTAGAAGGTGCCCGACCGGATCCGGGATGCCTTCGAGCACCTGGTCGATGTCAGGCTCTTCCTTCGGCGCCAGGTTGGCGCAGAGCGAGGACATGATCTTGAGGCCCTGGTCGCGGACGCGCGAGGTGGGCCCGAAGCAGCCGGTGCACGGCATGCCGCCGCACGGTGCAGGCGGCTTCGCAGCCGCTGCGGGTGCTCGGCCCCATGCAGACCACGCCCTGGGCCAGGAAGCACTTCTCCGGGTCCATCAGCATCTGGTGCGGCCGCTTGAACTCGGTGAAGGCGACGTTCGTGGGCTTGGTCTGCTTGCGCGGGACACTCGTCGCACAGCGCGATGTCCGGCGCGATGACCGAGCCTTTGGGCGGCAGCCGGTTTTCCAGCAGCGCGGTCACTGCCTGCTTGGTGATTTTCGGGCGTGGGCGGACAGCCCGGCACGTAATAGTCCACCTCCACCACCTGGTCGAGCGCGCGGACCACGTTATGCAGCGCCGGCAACGTCGGCTCCCGGCCATTATCGCTGAACTTCACTTGCGGCCGGGTCTTTTGCTCGTTCACCACCGACGGCGAGGTCTTCATAGTTGAACTGGAGGATTTGCTCGCGGGGGAACTGGTTGGCCAGCCCGGGAATGCCGCCGAGTGTGGGCGCACGCGCCGTAGGCGATCATGTACTGGCTCTTGCGGCGCAGCAGATGGGCCATTTCCTCCTGCTCGGTCGAGCGGATCGCGCCGTTGAGGAGCGTGGCGACGATGGACTTGTCCGGCATGGCCTCGATGTCCTTGTATTTGAAGTCCATCGCCACGGGCCAGAGGACGATGTCCACCTTCTCGACCACGCCGAGGATGTCCTCGGCCAGGTCCACCACGGTTTCTTCGCAGCCTCCGCACGAGGCGCACCAGTAAAAAGCAACTTTCGGTTTAGGCATGGGCAGTCTCCATAGTTTGAGTTTGAGTCCCGGATTCAGCGCGACCGCCGGCAGCGGCGGCGGCTTCCCGGGCGGCGACGTGTTCGGCGAAATGCTCCATTTCCCGGTCCCACTCGTCGAACTTCTGCGGGATGCCCAGCGGACCCAGCCGGGTGAGGGTCTCGACCATCTCGTTGACGACGCGCTTTACCTTCTCGCCTTCGGCGGCGGAGATCCACTCCAGGCGCAGGCGCTCGGGCTCGATGCCCATGTCGGCAATCATCCGCTTGAGCATCTGAAACCGGCGCAGGCACTTGTAGTTGCCCTCGGCGTAGTGGCAGTCGTTCGGATGGCAGCCGCCGATCAGCACGCCGTCCGCGCCCCTGGTCAGCGCGTCCATGATGAACTGCGGGTCCACGCGGCCCGAGCACATCAGCCGGATGACGCGCGCGTTGGAGGCGTGCTTCATCCGGGAAACGCCCGCCAGATCGGCGGCCGTGTAGGTGCACCAGTTGCAGAAGAAGGCCACAATCCGTGGCGTCCACTGGCCATTGGGGGAGGAAGGTGATGTAGTCATGTTAAATTCGGATTTCGGGTTTCTTCTTACGCCGGCACTTCGGCCAGCACGCCTTCAATTTCGCTGAAGATCTCCGCGTCCTCGAACAGGTTCTGCACGATCGAGCCGCTCGGGCACGAGGCCACGCAGGTGCCGCAGCCCTTGCAGAGGGCTTCGTTGATGATCGGCCTTCTTCTTGTCCTCGTCGAAGCGTGATGGCGGTGTAGGGGCAGAGCGGGATGCAGGATTTGCAGCCGCAGCACTCGTCCGCGAGGATGTAGGCCGTGTTGGGCTCCTGCTCGATGTGGCCCTTGTCAATCAGCGCCAAGGCCTCGGCCGCGGCCGCGCCGGCCTGGGCCACCGAGTCCGGGATGTCCTTCGGCCCCTGGCAGCAGCCGGCCAGGAAGATGCCGTCGGTGAAGGTGCTCACCGGCGCCAGCTTCGGGTGGCGCTCCAGGAACCAGCCTTCGCTGCTGCAGCTCAGGTTGAACAGGCGCCGCAGGTCCTCGGAATCCGCATGCGGCTCCAGCCCGACGCGCCAGCACCACCATGTCCACCGGGATCTTCAGAATCTTGTTCGTCAAGGTGTCCTCGGCCTGCACCACCAGCCGGCCGGTCGTGCCGTCATTCGGGTCGGGATACACATCGGCCACCTTGCCCCGGATCAAATGCACGCCTTCCTCGGCGATGCGGTTGTAGAACTCCTCCATGCTCTTGCCCGGCGTCCGCATGTCAATGTAGAAGTTGTACACCTCGGCCTCCGTGTGCTCCTTGATCAGGTGCGCCAGCTTGAGCGAGTACAGGCAGCAGACCCGCGAGCACCAGCGGTTGGTGTTCTCGTCGCGCGAACCGACGCAGTGGACGATGGCGACCTTCTTCGGCTTCTGGCCGTTGCGCAGGACCAGCTCGCCTTCGGTCGGGCCGGAGGCGTTGATGAGCCGCTCGACTTCGAGGGCGTTATAGACATTGGGATAGATGCCGTAGCCGAAGTAAGGGCGTGCGCTTGGCGTCAAAGATCTTGAACCCGGTCGCCATGATGATCGTGCCGACCGTGATGTTCCTTGATCTCCTCCGTCTGTTTGAAGTCAATCGCCTTGCGGTCGCCGCACGCCTCGACGCACGTCTTCTTGCACTTGTCCGACACCGTTGCGTGCCGTCGGGATTCGGCCGCGCTTGAAGTTCAGGCAGGCCTCCGGGTCAATCATCGTCACCGGCGGGATGGCCTGCGGGAAACGGCAGGAAGACCGGCTTGCGCTTGCCCAGGCCCAGGTTGAACTCGTCCGCGAACTTCGGCTCCTTATACACGCAGGCGTCCACGCATTCCTGGCAGCCGGTGCAAAGGTCCTCGATGATGTAGCGCGGCTTGCGGCGCACCGTGACCTGGAAATTGCCCACGTAGCCGTCCACCTTGGTCACTTCCGAGTAGCTCCAGAGAGTGATGTTCGGATGCGAGCCCGACCGCCGCCATCTTGGGCGAGAGCACGCACATGGCGCAGTCCAGCGTCGGGAAGGTCTTGTCGAACTTGGCCATGTGCCCGCCGATGGTCGGCTCGCGCTCGACCAGGTAGACCATCTTGCCGGCGTTGGCCAGGGTCAGCGCGGCGTGGATGCCGGCGATGCCGCCGCCCACGATCAGCACGTTCGGGTTGATGGCGACCTTCTTGACCTCCAGCGGCTTGTGGTGCGGCACGCGCTCGATCGCCGCCCGCGCCAGCGCCATGGCCTTGCGGGTCGCCTCCGTGCGGTCGGTGTGCACCCAGGAGTTGTGCTCGCGGATGTTCACCATCTGGAAGAAGAACGGATTCAGCCCGCGCGGCTTCGGCCGCCTTGCGGAAGGTGTGCTCGTGCAGCAGCGGCGAGCAGGCCGCCACCACGATCCGGTTCAGCCGGTTCTCCCGGATGTCCTGCTGGATCAGCTCCTGGCCCGGATCGGAGCACATGTACTTGTAGTTCCGCGCCACCGCCACGTTGGGCAGCGTGGCCGCGTACTTGGCGACCGCCGCGACATCCACCATGCCGGCGATGTTCGTCCCGCAGTGGCAGATGTAGATAGCCGATGCGGATGGGTTCGTGTTTCTTGGGATACACATGGGTTTCATATCTCTCAGGCCAGCGATTCGGCCAGCAGTTCCACCACATCCCGCACCACCATGGGCTTGTCGTGCGGAATGACTTTCAGCGCGTCTTCAAACCGCGAGATCTCGTAGGGGCAGGACACCGCCAGCACGTCCGCGCCGGTGGCGATGGCTTCCTTGACCCGGCGCTCGGACAGCCGCTCCATGCCCTTCTGTTTGTAGAAGGTGTCCAGCCACATGCCGCCGCCGCCGCCGCCGCAGCAGATCGAGTTGACCCGGTTGTGGACCATCTCGACCAGCTTCACGCCCGGGATGGCCTGGAGCAGCGCGCGCGGCTCGTCGTAGACGCCCGCCGCCCGCCCCAGGCAGCAGGGGTCGTGGATAGGTGACCGTCAGGTTCAGCGGCTTCTTGAAGCTTGGGTTTCAACTGGTCCAGGTGCCGGGCGAAGAAACTGCGTGGTGTGCTCCGCCGGCTGCGTCATGCCGTACATCGGGTAGCGGATGTGAAAGGCATTGTAGGCGTGGGCATCGCCGGTCACCATGCGCCGGAACTTGTATTTGTTGAAGATCTTGACGTTGTAGTCGGTCGAGCGACTCGAACAGCCCCGACTCCCAGGTCAGCTGCCCGCAATCGCCCGGCGCACTTCTCCTCGTTGCCCAGGATGGCGAAATCCACGCCCAGCGCGTTGAACAGCTTGGCCGTGGCCCGGCTGTTGTCCTGGCCGCGCGCGTAGAACGAGGTGTAGCACTCGACAAACCACAGCACGTCCACCTCGCCGCTTCACCTCCGCCATGATCGGGATCTTCATGCCCGGCCGTCGCCGTCCATGCGGCCCGCTTGCGCGGGGACTCGCCCATCGGGTTGCCGTAGCGAGTTCATGTTCTCCAGCGACTTCTGGAACTCGGCCGGCATCTCGGTCCGGTGTCATCAGCGTCTTGCTCCTTCACCAGCGGCAGCAGCACGTCCGTCAGCCGGATGCCGCGCGGGCACTTGGCCATGCAGGCGTAGCAGGCCACGCAGCGCAGCATGCTGTCCGACTTGAACACCTCGTCGATGAACCCGCGGCGCAGCATGTTGATGATGCGGCGGGGCGGGAACTCCATGTGCTCGCCGTAAGGGCAGGTGCCGCCGCAGGTGCCGCACTGGATGCACGTCATCATCCGCTTGCCCTGCGGGCGTCTGGAGCAGCGTCTCCAGGGTGGCGCTTTCTGGTCAACGAGTTCTGGTTCTAGCAAGGCGACCATGATCGGTTCCTTTCGGTTCAGGTTCAGGTTTCGGGCTTGCTCGGGTTCGGCCTCGTCCATCGCTTCCGCCACCAGTTCCGCGAGGTCTTTCACTGCGATCTTGCCCTCGTTGCCGGTGGTCTTGACCGCATCGCGGAACATCGCGATGTCCTTCGGGCAGGCCACCACGAAGGTCTGCACGCCCATCGAGGGCCACCGCCTCGCGGATGCGGTTCTCGGCCGGCCGTTCGGCGATCTTCTCGGCGTCCTCCATCCAGATGCGGCCGCCGCCGGCCCCGCAGCAGTAGCTCCGGTCGCGGCAGCGCGGCATCTCCACCACCTCGAGGCCCAGCGCCTGCAGCACCCGCCGCGGCGCCTCATACACCCCGTTGTAGCGGCCCAGGTAGCACGGGTCGTGGTAGGTCACGCGGCCGCTGAGTTTCTTCGTCAGCGGCAGCTTGCCCGCCTGGACCAGCCCGTCGAGCACCTCGGTGTAGTGCTTCACCTCGGGCCGGTTGCCGTTCCACGGATACTCGTTCTTGAGCGTGTGGTAGGTGTGCGGATCGGTGGTGACGATCTTCTGGAACTGCGCCTTGCCCAGGGCCTGCAGGTTCTTGTCCCGCAGCATCTCGAACAACCCCTCTTCGCCGATGCGGCGCACGTCGTTGCCGGCGTTGCGCTCGCCTTCGTACAGCAGCCCGAAGTCCACCCCCGCCCGCGCGAAGACATTGGCGGTCTTCTTCGTGATGTCCTCGCAACGCGGGTCGTAGCTGGCATAGTCGCCCACGAACCAGAGATACTCGACCGCTTCCTTGCGGGCGTCCTTGATCTTCAGCCCCGAGGTCTGCGTCCACTTGGCGCGCATCCGGTCGGACTTGCCGAACGAGTTGCCGTAGCGCTGCAGGTTGCCCAGCATGTCCTGGACGGTGCGCTCGACCTGCCCCTGGCTCACCAGGTGCCGGCGCAGCGTCACGACGAGCGGCACCTGCTCGTTCCACACCGCGCAGCAATTCATGCACGCCATGCAGGTGGTGCACGCCCAAATCTCTTTCTCGGTGATCACGTCGCCGATGAGCTTGGGCGCGCCCTCGCCGTTGGTGGGCTTGAGCCCGACGTGGACCATGTGCTCCTTGATCTTCTGGACTGATCTGCTGCGGCTGGAGCGGGTAGCCGGAAGCCGTCGCGGGACACGACCGATCGCACCGCCCGCATTCGGCGCACGAAAAGCCGCTGAGGAGCTGTTTCCAGGTCAGTTCCTGCCAGCGGGACGCGCCCGCCGTCAGGTCTTCCTTCGCCCCCAGCACGTTCAGGTCGCCCACCGGGCGCGTGGCGCTCTGGCTGAAGAACACGTTGAACGGCGACGCCAGCAGGTGCAGGTGCTTCGAATAGGGCAGATAGACCAGGAAGAACAGCACCACGATCATGTGCAGCCACCACATGCCCTTAGCCCAGGCAAGGGCGGTCTCGGCCGGCATCCCGGCAAAGGCCCTGGACAAGAGACTGCCAACCGGCGCCCAGGCCGACGTGTGCCCGCCTTCGCTCACGAGCCGGAAGCCCGAGCCGAACACGGTGCTGAGCATCAGCAGGCCGATCAGCCCCAGAATCAGGTTCGCGTCCAGGCTCAGGTGCAGGTGCGGCGGAGCGAAGAACAGCCGCCGCGCCACCGCCACGACCAGCGAGATCAGCACCAGCACCGAGAAGATCTCCAGGAACCAGCCGACCACCTTGACCTCGTCCGGATAAGGCACCGGCAGGAACGGGAACAGCCCGCGCACCAGGCTCCAGTTGAAGCAGGTCGCATAAATGACAAAGCCCCAGAAGATGAGGAAGTGCGGCAGGCCGATGCCCGCTCGTTGAAGATGCGCGGCTGCAGCAGGACATGCTTGATGACGTGTCCCAGCCGCCGGCCAAGCTGGTCAAAGCGGTTCTCGTACCGCCCCTGCCGCAGCAGTCCGATGAGCTGCCACATCCGGTAGCCGAACACACCAAAGGCCACGAGGGTCAGCAGCCACAGCAACACAATGCCGGGCAGACCGAACAGGGTGATTTTGACAGGTTCCATAGGCCCGATCATCCTTTCCGCGCCTTGATCTTGTCCGCCAGGGCCGGGAGCACCTCCAGCGCATCGCCCACCACCCCGTAATGCGCCCCGTCGAAGATGGGCGCCTTGGGATCGGTGTTGACCGCGATGATGCACTGCGAGTTCTGCATCCCTTCCCAGTGCTCCGGCGCGCCGCTGATGCCGAAGGCCAGGTAGACCCGCGGCTTGACGTTCATGCCGGACTTGCCGACCTGGCGGCTCAACGGCAGCCAGCCCTGGTCAATCACCGGCCGCGACGCGCACACCGCGCCGCCCAGCACCAGCGCCAGGTCTTCGGCCAGTTGCACGTTGTCCTGCGTCTGAATGCCGCGGCCCACGCCCACCAGCACGTTCTGCTTGGTGATGTCCACATCCCCGGTCTCCGGCTCCAGGTACTGCTTGAAGGTCACCTTCGGCGCTTCCACCGGCACCTCCGCCTTCTCCACCGCCGGCGTCTTGTCGCTCTTGCCGGCGTCCGGCGAAAACGCGCCCGGATAAATGCTGATGATGCCGCGGCCGTCCGCCAGCTTCACGTCGGACAGGATCTTGCCGCCAAACAACTGGCTCGTGCACACCACCGCACCGCCGTCCGCCTTCGCCCCGCGGCAGAAATTCACCAGCGGCAGACCGCTCTTGGCCGCCAGCACCGAACCGATGCCGAGCGACACGTTGGTGCAGCCCAGCAGCAGCAGCCCCGCCTGCGTCTGATCCATGAGCGCCTTGACGGCAGCCGCCACCGTGCCGGCCGGCGCGAGGTTCAGTTGCGGGTTGTCCACCACGAAAACCTTGTCCGCCGCGCCCAGCTTGCCCGCCAGCGGCGCGGCCTCGCTGCCCAGCAGCGCGGCGTAGAGCGGCGCGCCGGTCGCGCCCGCCAGCGCGCGCCCGGCGCCCAGCATTTCGTACGTGATGTCGCAGATCTCCCCCCGAAGCTGCTCCGCCAGAACCAGAATTGCGTTTGCCATATCGTCTATCTCCTTAAATCACACCGTTTTTTGCCAGCACTTCCACCACTTTGTCCGCGACCTCCTCCGGCGCGCCTTCGAACATCTCCGCGCGCCCGGCCGCCTCCGGCTTGTACATCCGCTCGATGTCGAGCCGGATCGGCCGGTCGGGCGCCGTCAGGGCCGCCTCTTCGATCTTGGCGGACTTCATCACCGCCCGGACTTTGGCCACCGGCACGTAGCGCGGCGGTTTCTCGGCCGATTGAATCCCCAGCACCGCCGGCAGCGTCACCTCGAACTCGGCGCGCAGCCCGCCGGCGAACTCCTTGAGCACCGTGACCTTGCCGTCCGCCGGCTTGACGCCGCAGACCACCCCGACATACGGCAGGTTCAGCGCCGCGGCCAGCAGTGGCGCCACCTCGCCCTCCAGGTCGTCAATCGCCTGCGAGCCGGGCAGCAGCAGCGTGTCCGGCGCCAGCGCGCCCGCGGCGGTAAAGAACTCCGTCAGCACTTTGGCCGACGCCGTCGTGCCCAGGCCGGCCTGGTTGATCGGGATTTTCACGGCGCGGTCGGCCCCCTTGGCCAGCGCCGTGAATAGCACGTCATCCACCTCCGGCGCGTCCAACGCCACCACCGTCACCTTGCCGCCATGCTTCTCCTTCAGGATCAGCGCCTGCTCCAGCGCGTGGTCGTCCGGTTCGCTGAGTTTGAACCGGAGGAATTCTGAATCCAGTGACTTGCCGTCGGCGGCGACGTTGAGTTCTTCCACCGTGTCCGGCACCATTTTGAGTAGGACGTAGAGGTTCATAGATTCTTAACAGTTCATCACTTCGCGGCGAGGGCCGGTTCGGTTTCCTGCGCCTCTTTGATCGCTGGCATCACCGCCACCAGCTCCGAGCCAATGCCCAAACGCTTGGGCGGAATGCCCAGCGCCAGGCCCATCAATTGCGTGAAATACATCACCGGCAGGTTGAACTCGGTCCCGAATTCCTTGTTCACCTGCTTCTGGTAGCACTCGAGGTTCACCTGGCACAGCGGGCAGGCCGTCACGATTACCGTCGCCCGCGCCCGGACCGCGCTCTCGAGCAGGTTGCGCACCAGGCTCAGCGCCGCCTCGCGGTTCGTGATGATCAGCGCCCCGCTGCAACACGTCAGCCGCAGCGGGTAATGCACCGGCTCCGCCCCGCACGCCGCCACCAGGTCCTCGAAGAACTTCGGCTGCTCCACGTCTTCCTTCGCCTTGCGCGGGCGCATAATCTGGCAGCCGTAATACGCCGCCACCCGCAGCCCCTTCAGGGGATTCTTGACCTTGGCCTTGACCTCCGGCAGCCCCACGTCGTTGACAAACACCTCGATCAGGTGATGCACCGCCGAGTCGCCGGAGAACTTCAGGTTGTCCTCCGCCAGCGCCGCGTTGATGTGCTCCGCCAGGTCCGCGTCGTGCCGCAGGTGGTCCCGGGTGAAGTACATGTTCTTGTAGCATCCGCTGCACGGGGCCACCAGCGGCAGTTTCTGCTTCTCCGCCATCGCCAGGTTCCGCGCGCACAGCGTGTAGGCCAGCAGCTCGTCCACGTGGAAGTAGGCCGTCGCGCCGCAGCAGTTCCAGTCCTCCAGCTCCTGGAGTTCCACCCCCAGGACGCGCGAGGTCTCCAGCGCCGAGGCGTGATAGCTGTGCGCCATCTTCTCCAGCGAGCAGCCCGGGAAATATGCGTAGGTCTTCATTCCTTGTCTCCCAATGGGATGATGTGCTTGATCATCCGTTTGAAGTTGTCCAGCCGCTTGATCCGCGCCGGCAGCATCGGCAGCCGCCCCTTCAGCATCAGCGCCGTCGCCGTCTGCGCCTCCTGGATCATCTCCGGCAGGCCGTAGGTAAACAGGTAGGTCGTCGCCAGCACCGGCTCGTAGGACCGCCCGCTGCGCAGGATCATCTTCACGAAGGTCTCGGAAAACACCGGGCCGATCAGCCCTTCCTGTGTCTGGGTCTTCCACACCGTGTAGCGCTTCAGCCCGTACATCAGCTCGGCAATGTCAATGCCCCGCGGGCAGCGCACCGTGCACTGGTAGCACGACGCGCAATACCAGTAGGTGTTGGCCTTGAGCACCTGGTCTTTGAAGCCGGACCGGATCAGCGCAATGATCCGCCGCGGCGAATTGTCCATGAAGCCCCCGGACGCCACCGGACATGTCGCCGAGCAGGTCCCGCACTGGATGCAGGTGTTGATCGGGTTGCCCTTCGAGGCGTACAGCAGGTTGCTGATCTCCTCGACAAAGGAAATCCCCTTGTCCGGCGGCGCCGTGCTGGCCGTGGTGGTTTCCGCAGCCGCTGCGCTCATTTGCTGCTCGGCCTTTCGCGCTTCGGCGGTCTTGAGCAGCGCCGCCACCTTCTCCAGCAGCAGCTTCGGCGCGACCGGCTTCTCCACCAGCTCGTCCACCGCCACGAAAGTGCGGGTGCACCGCCTGGCCGGGGAACAGGAACGCCATCTGCTCGCGGATGCCGGTGATGATCAGCACCGGCAGCTCGCGCAGCTTCGGGTCCTTGCCCAGCTTGCGCGCGATCATGATCCCCTCGGCCCCGCGCCCCATCATCACGTCCAGCAACAGCAGGTCGTAGGTCTTGGTCTTCAGGGCTTGCAGGCCATCCTTCGGGTTGTGGGCTACGTCCACCGCGTACTTGGCCTTCAGCAGAATGGACTTGATGCCCGCCACAAAGTCGGGGTCATCGTCAATGATCAGGAGTTGTTTTGGTTCGCTCATATTAAACCTTTCGTTCAGGGGTTGGACTGGATTCGGTCGCGCCCTGCCCCGCGGGCAGGTGAATGATGAAAGTGCTGCCTTTGCCGGGCTCGCTCTCCACGGTGATGCTGCCGCCGTGCACCTCGACAATCCGGCGGCTGATCGCCAGGCCCAGCCCGCAACCGCTCACCCCTTCGGGTTGCGACTGGCCCCGCGCGAAAGTCCTGGAACAGGTGCGGCAGGTCCTCTTTGGCAATGCCCGCGCCCGTGTCCGTCACGGACACCACCACTTCCGAGTTCTGGGCTTCGGCACGCACGCGGATCTTGCTGGTTCGGAAAGCTGTACTTTACCGCATTGCCCATGCAGGTTGACCAGCACTTCGGTCAGGCTCCCCTCGTCGCCGTTGATCCGCGGCAGCCCGTCCGCGAAGGTCGCCTCGATCTCAATGGCCTTGCGCGTCGCGTGCGGCTGGACCGTCTCCACCGCCTTGGCCACGATCTCCGCCACGCCGATCGGTTTGAAGGTCTCCTTCAGCCCGTTGATATCCACCGTGAACACCCGCAGCCACGAGTGAATCAGCTTCAGCAGGTCGTCCAGCCGCGCCTGCAGGCGCGTGAAACGCTGCTGTTGCTCCTCCGAAAGCTTGTCTTCCAGCTCGCCCACCAGCGCATACAGGTTCTGCTGCAGGGCGCCCAGCGGCGACTTCAGCTCGTGCGACACAATCGCCGCGAAGTTCTCCCGCAGCATCTCCTTCTCCCGGCGCAGGGCCACCGTCTGCTGCACCAGGCGGCTGTGCTCCAGCCCGCGCCTGGCAATCAGCCGCAGCTCCTCCGGCGTGAACGGCTTGGGCAGAAAATCAAACGCCCCCTTCTTCATCGCCTCCACCGCCGAACTCACCGTCGCATACCCGGTGATCACGATCACCACCATCAGCGGCATGCTTGGCCCGGATGCGTTCCAGCACCTCGAGTCCCGAAAGCCCCGGCATCTTCAGATCCAGGAAGATCAGGTCCGGCTGCAGCTCTTCCAGCCGCTTCAAGCCCTCCGCGCCGTTGTTGGCCGTCGTCACCCGGCAGTCGCCGCCGTCCAGCACCTGCGTGCAGGAATCCAGCACCACTTCCTCGTCGTCAATTACCAGGATTTTATGCTTGGGCTGCACGCGTAGTGGTTTCCGGTTCGCTGCTCACGGGCAGGCGGATGGTGAATGTCGCGCCCTGGCCTTCCTCGCTCTCCACGGTAATGGTGCCCTTGTGCTCCTTGACGATGCCGTAGCTGATGGCCAGGCCCAGGCCCGTCCCGTGCCCGACCTCTTTCGTCGTGAAGAACGGGCTGAAGATCCGGTCCAGGTCCTCTTCCTTGATGCCGTGGCCCGTGTCGGTGAACTCCACCTCGACCGCCTGCTCCGCCGGCACGTGCCGCGTCGTCAGCGTCAGTTTGCCCCCGCCGTTCATCGCCTCCGCCGCGTTGAGGATCATGTTCATGAACACCTGCTGGATCTGCGACGGGTCCATGAACACCTGCGGCAGCTCCGGGCTGAGGTGCTGCACCATCCGGATGTTGTGAAACAGCACCTGGTTGTCCACCAGCGAGACGCATTCCTCCAGCACCCGGTTCACGTTCGACAGCCGCTTCTCGGGCTTCCGCTGCCGCGAAAAATCCAGCAGCCCGCGGATGATGTCCCGGCACCGGTTGGCCTGCTTGACGATCTTCTCCAGCGACTGCCGCGTCCCGTTCTCCGCGGACACCCGCTCCAGCAGCAGATGCGAGTAGGTCACGATGCCCGTCAGCGGGTTGTTGATCTCGTGCGCCACCCCCGCCGCCAACTGCCCGATGTGCGCCAGCCGCTCCGACTCCATGATCCGCCGCGTCGTGAACTCCCGCACCTTCTCGTCCCGCTTCTTCAGCGCCGCCGCCATGAAGTTGAACGCGTCCGCCAGCTCCCGCAGCTCGTCGTGCGACCGGATCTCCACCCGCGCGTCCAGGTTGCCGTGCGCCAGTTGATCCGACGCCGTCGCCAGCTTCTTGATCGAGACCGAAATCTTGCCCGAGATGAAGGACGCCAGCCCAAAGGCCACCAGCGCCCCGACCACCGTGACCGCCAGAAACACCATCACCGCCCGCTGCCGCAGATCCACATACTTCTGCTCCAGCACCCCCACGTACAGCATCCCGATGATCCCGCCCGCCAGGTCCCGAATCGGCTCATAAGCCGTGATGTACCAATGGTTCACCACAAACGCCCGCCCGATCCACGGCTTCCCTTGCTGCACCACCTTCTCGTAAACGTCCTCCGCCACCCGCGTCCCGATGGCCCGCGTGCCATCCTCGTTCTTCACGTTGGTCGAAATCCGCAGGTCATCCTGAAAAATCGTCGCCGTCCCCATGTCCTTGCCCTTGTACTGCAGATTCTGAAACACCGTCTGCTTGATCCGGTCCACGATCTCGAAGTTCCGGTTCAGCAGCACGCCCCCATAAACAATCCCCAGCAGCTTCTGCGCCGGATCCAGCACCGGCGCCGCCGCCTTCAACATCATGCCCGACGATTCCTCCGTCTCCGGCTCGCGCCCGCGCCTTGGGCGTCTCAATGAACTTGAAATACGCCTGCTCGGCCAGCGGCGGCGATTCCCGCCGCAGGTTCTCCGCCGACACCAGGCACGCCGCCGCCACCGGTTCCCGGCGCTCCATCACCGCCCGAATCAGTTCATCCCCCGACTGATCGTCCCCGACCTGGCTCGCCGTCGCCGGCCCGCAACAGCACCCGCCCGTGCTGGTCCGTGACCGCCAGCACGTCCAGCTTCTCCCGCTCCCGCGTCCGCCCCAGCGCCGCCGCCGCCTGCTTCGTGTCGCCCGACAACAACGAATTCATGAGCAGCACCCGGTCCGCCGTGAACCGCACCACATCGTTCACCGACGCCAGCTTGTTCTGGTAAATCTCGCGTGCCGCATTCAGGTCCGTCTCCACCTTCGCCTGCGCCTCCGCCACCACCCGGTTCCCGATCACCCGCACCCCCACAATGCCGAATACCCCGCTCGTCAGCAGGATGATCAGCAAGAAGCTCAGCACCAGCTTCGTCGCCATCCGCAGCTTGAACACGTACGACCCTCCCGGCCCACGCCAGACCAGACGTGCCAGCTTCGAGGAGGAAAGTATGTCCAGCAGCTTGCTCACACCGGGTCATTGCCGCTCCAAGCGCACGAGAGACGCCGCGCCAAGGCTCCGCGCCGCGGCCGGCGGAATTCCGCTGCCTCGAAGCCTCTGCCATTCCGCCCGCGCTGACTGCACGTCGTGTTTCCATCATCAGTGTTCTATGCGTCCGCCGGACCTTAAGCCGCCCGCTCTCGCCTTCCCGTGCCTTCCGGGCAGCCCGACCGCTGCGCGCCGCCAGCCCTCCCGCCGCCGCGCCGACATTCCATCATGTCCGAAACCACTAAACGCGAATCCGCCCCGGAAATCTCAACATGCCTTGTCAAACCCTCTCCATATTTTGTGCGCAAACAGCCTCTATCATTAAGAACCACTAATGATATCAATACCAATAGTGAAACCTTCGCGTCTCGTCCGCGAGGCCTCAAACGGAGAGTTAGCGGAGCGGGGAGGGTGGATCATGAGTGCAGCTTAATTTACCCGGGTGGGCGGGGGCGGGCAAAGTGTGCCACAATGGCACACCTGGGGGGCGACAAAGCCCCCTCACGGGGTAGCCACCGCCAAGCCACCACCAAGCTACCACCAAGCCACCAGCAAGCCACCGGTAAGCCTCGGGCAGCCTGCCGGTAAGCCTCCGATGCCAGGGGGTTGAGCGGGGGAGTCCGGCATAAGCAAGGCTTATCAGAATTGGGGGTGGAAGGGAAGGCTGACAGCTAAAGGCCAAAGGCCCAGTCAGCCGCCCCAATTCTGCCTTGCATCGAGCGGCGCCAAAGGTGCCGGGACTGCGAGCCCCCAGATTTAGCCCAGCCGGCTCATCCGTGCCACGTAAGTCCCATCCACCCCGTCCACAAAGGGCAGCAGCTCGCGCGTCCGTTCCAGCCTAAACTCCGGATGCCCCGCCAGGAACTCGTTCACCACCTCGCCGTTTTCCTCGGGCTCCAGGCTGCACGTGCTGTAAACCAGCGTGCCGCCCGGCTTCAACAGCGCGCCGCCTGCCGCAGCAAGTCAGTTGGGCCGCGCGCAGCCGCTCGATTTCCTCCGGGCGAATCCGCCAGCGCAAGTCCACCCGCCGCCGCATCACGCCGGTGTTGGAGCACGGGGCGTCAATCAGAATGCGGTCGAAGCGGGTTGCGGGTTGAGGGTTGAGGGTTGAGGGCAGGAGGGTCTGGACGCAGGTGACGCCCAGGCGGGCGCAGTTCTCCTCGATCAAGCTTCAGCCGTTCGGGCGCGGTGTCATGCGCCAGCAGCCGGCCCTCGTTGCGCATGAGCTGGGCGATGGACGTCAGTTTGCCGCCGGGCGCGGCGCAGAGGTCGAGCACGCTTTCGCCGGGCTGCGGGTCCAGCTTCGCGCACGGCCAGCAGCGTGCTGGGGTCCTGCACGTAGAACAGCCCCTGCTGAAAGCTGGGCAGCCGCGCCAGCGGCGGATGCGATTTCAGCTCGAAGACCAGGTTCTCCTCGATCCAGTCCCGCCGGAAGAAGTCATATCCACGCCTTCCTCGCGCCATTGGGTCAGCAGCTTGCCGGCGTCGGCCTTCAGCGTGTTAACGCGGGCGAAGGTCTTCGGCGGCGTGTTGTTCCAGTCCATCAACTGGGCCGCGCGGCTCGGCGCCCCAGCGCTGCTGCCAGCGCGCCACCAGCCATTCCGGGTGGGAATAGCCGAGGTGCGGGTGCTGGGTCTTCAGCTCGGCCAGCAGGCGCTTGGTGGCCTCGAACTCGCGCAGGTAGCCGCGCAGGACGGCATTGATGAAACCCGCCTGCGGGTGAAAGCCGCTCTGCTTGGCCAGCTCGACGGTTTCATGGACCGCGGCATGGTTGGGGATGCGGTCGAGCCAGAAGATCTGGTAGAGGCCCAGCCGCAGCAGGTTCTGCAGCAGCGGCTTCTGCGGGCGGCCGTCCGTCTTGCGGGCGATCAGCCAGTCCAGCGTCGCCTGCCAGCGCACGATGCCATAAGCCAGTTCCTGGCACAGGTGCCGGTCGGCCGGCGAGAGCCGCGTTTGGGCCAGCGCCGCGTCGAGGCGATCCTCGACGAAATCCTGGCTGCTGCCCCGCTGCAGGATGCGCAGTGCAATTTCTCTTGGTTTTTCGGCGCTCACAGCCTTTAATAAAGCCGTTCTGCTCAGGGGACGCGAGCGTTAAGATACTTTATGAGAGAAGAATTCGAGAAGATGGCGGCGGCGGGCAAGCTGGAGCGGCACCACATCGAGGCTCTGGTGCAGCTGACCAACACCGGCTTCTGCATGCACCGGAGCTGGGGCTTCGGACGAATCAAGACGGTGGACACGGTCTTCGCCCGCTTCACGATCGATTTCGACAACAAGGCCGGCCACACCATGGACCTGGCGTTCGCCGCCGAATCGCTCAAGCCCATCCCCAAGGACCACATCCTCGCCCGCAAAGCCTCCGACCTGGAGAGCCTGCGCCAGATGGCCGCCACGCACCACCTGGAACTGGTCAAGCTGGTGCTGAACAGCTACGGCGGCAAGGCCACCGTGGACCAGATCCAGCAGGTCCTCGTGCCGGACGTCATCCGCGACGACTGGAAGAAATGGTGGGAGGCGGCCCGGCGCGAGCTGAAGAAGGACGGCCATTTCCAGGTGCCGCTCAAGAAGACCGAGCCCGATCATTTACCAGGTCCAGGAGGTCTCCCTGCAGGACCGGCTGATGGAGGAATTCCGCGCCGCCAAAGGCCTGAAGGCCCGCATCGGCGTCGCCACCGAACTGCTCAGGAACGCCCACGACCTGACCGATCAAGGCCGCCGCCGGCACCGAAATCATCGCCCTGCTCAACGCCGAAATCGCCAGCCACCAGCGCACGCAGCCGGCCGTGGCGCTCGAGGCGATTTTCATCCGCGACGATCTCCGCGCCGCCGCCGGCCTGCCGCCCGCCGAAGGCGAAGTCACCGCGCCGGCGATCTGGGCGCAGGATGCCAAGCTCGGCCCGCTGCTGGAACAGCTTCCCGCCGCCAAGCATCGCCGGGCGCTGGAATCCTTCAAGGCCGCCAATCCCGAGCGCTGGCACGACGCGCTGCAGACCGCGCTCAACACCGTTTCCGCCAAGCTCTGCCGCGAGCTGGCCGGCCTGCTGATCCAGGAAGGCCAGCTGGAGCAGCTCAAGGAAACGCTGGCCCGCCTCATCAGCCAGCACACCGCCAGCAGCGAACTGCTGCTCTGGCTCGCCAAGGAGCGCAACGACTCCTTCGCCGACATCCTCGGGCCGGAAGTCTTCCGCGCCATGCTCACCGCCATGGAACGCGACCAGTTCAACGAGCGGCGCTCCAACCGCCTGCGCGATTTCATCCTCGACGACCAGGAACTGCTGGTCGAGCTGATCGGCTCCGCCGACCTCGAGGTCATCAAGGATCTCACCCGCGCGCTGCAGCTCTCGCCGTGCTTCGACGACATGGACAAGCGCTCGCTGCTGGCGCGCATCGTCAAGAGCTACCCGGCCATCCAGTCGCTCATCTCCGGCGAGCAAACCCAGCAGGAAGCCACGCTGCTGGTCTCCTGGGAGAGCCTGGAACGGCGCAAGAACGAATACCACGAGCTGGTGGAGAAGAAGATCCCCGCCAACTCCAAGGAAATCGCCATCGCCCGCAGCTACGGCGACCTGAGCGAAAACCACGAATACAAGGCCGCCAAGGAAATGCAGAAGCTGCTCATGCGCCGCAAGGCCGACCTGGAAACGCAGCTCGTCCGCGCCCGCGGCACGGATTTCGCCAACGCCGCGCACCGACGTCGTCAGCATCGGCACCATCGTCCACGCGACCGACCTGGCCACCAACCAGCCGGAGCACTTCACCATTCTCGGCGCGTGGGATTCCGACCCGGAGAAGGGCATCATCAGCTATCTTTCGCCGGTGGCCCAGGCGCTGCTCGGCCACAAGGTCGGCGACGAAGTCGAGTTCGAGATCCACGGCGTCGTCCACCGCCATCGCCTCGACTCCATCCAGCCTTACAAGACGGCCCAGCCCCCCGCTCCGTCGGCTTAACCAACGATGCAGTTGGATCTGGAGAGCGCATGCGTCTCGCGTGCTGCCGACGGCGTCCCGGCGTTGGCCTCCATTTCTCACAGATCTCACACCGTTGGGTGGTTCAGCCAGGCGCACGGCCCCCAAGGCTTGCCCACGCCCCCCGCTCTTCCCTTCATCCCCTTGAGACCGTTCACCCCCTTCGTGCCCTTCGGATGCCGGATATCCGATTTCGGATTCTCCCCCACCACTCCATCACTCCATCACTCCATCACTCCACTTCCCGGCAGATCGGCCTCTGCGGATTTCCCTGAGGATTTCCCTTGCTGGCGCACACGAACTTCTATAAGATCCACTACCGTCGGTATCAGGCCGCTTGCCTGACCGTGTAGCGCGTAGATCACCGGCTATCCGCCGACACGACAGGCATCTGCATATTAGTGCCAACTTGAATCTTCAGTCAGCCACGCGACCTTTCGCCAGCATGAGCCCCCCCAGTATCCTCACTGCACAATTTCCCTCTCTTCTTCTCCCCCCGCCCTCGCTCTATGCGCCTGCGCTTGCTTCTGCCCCCGGTTTCCCTGTTCGGCGGCGCCTTGCTGGAATCCCCGGCCGAGCCGGCGAGCGCTCCACTTCCTTCCCGGTCGAACCCCCCGCCCCCATTGACATCTCCGCCGGACGGCCAACTGCTGCTGCTGTTCCTGCCGGGCGGTCAGGGCTTCGAGCTGGTTAATACCGGCACCGGCCAGCGGGAAATCGTCTCCCCAACCCCCAACACCGGCTACTTCGCCACCCTCTCGCCCGACAAGAAGTATGTGTGCTTCAAGGACTTCAAGCCGGCCGATGGCCGCCTCTGCAAGTTCCGGTCCTCTACGATATCGCCCGGAAGAAAGCAGATCCCGCTGGCCAAGCCGGCGCCCGCAGCCGGCAACCCGGTGGTCTCCGTCCCGCGGCCAGATCGCCTACACCCTCGGCGAACAATTGATCGTCCTCAACTCCGACCTGAGCCGGTTCCTGGAGACCAATCTGGGCTTCGTCGCCAACGTCCTCGCCTTCTCGCCCGACGGCCGCCGCCTCGCCTTCAGCGACCCCGACGAAACGATCTCCTGGATTGACCTGGACACCGGCAAGCGTGGCGCCCCTCCGGCCGGCGAACTGCGCGGCTACCAGCCCCGCTTCTCGCCCGATGGCCAGGCCCTGCTCGCCCGCCGCAGCAACGGCGAGATCACCGCCTGGCGCGCCGGCCTGTCCCGCAACTTCGGCTACGCCGCCATCCGCCGCCTGGCTGGACGACGACACCCTCGCCCTGGTCTCCAAGGACGTCGCCAACTTCGCCGTCACGCAAACGCGGGTGCAGAAATGCAAGCTGTCCGACGGCTCAGCCTCGACCCTCCTGACCCAAAGGGCGACGCCGCCATCGCGCTCAATGCCTCGGTCATGGCCCTCAACGCCGCGGACGGCGTGAGCCTGGCCGACGCGCGCACCGGGCTTTCGCGCCAGCTCGCCCTCGCAGCCGCAGCCCGTGCCGGCCGCTGCGCCCACGGTCGAGAGCGCCGCCCGCCCCCGCCGTCGCCGCCCCGGCGTCGTCACCACGAATGGCACCACGGTCCAGTTGTCGCCGGTCCCCTACGTGAACCAGGTCTATGACACGGCCGACGACTTTGCCGGGGGCTATTCCTGCTGCAACGCCACCGCCACCATCATGGCCATCCAGTACTACAACCGCCTGCCGCCCCATCCCATCACCTGCACCCGCGGCGGCTCGCACACCTCCAACTACGGCTTCTACATCAGCAGAAGTACAGCTACAACGGCGTCGTCTTCGACATCGCCTCTTCCGCCGCCTGGGGCACGGATCTGGAGGGCTATTACGGCGGGTTTGGCTATTTCCTGCAGGATGATCCCGGCACTTCCTCGCAGCGCAGCACCCGGCTGAAGGAATACATCGCCTATCACGGCCTGACCTCCGCCACGGACAACAGCGCGACCATTGCCGAGGCGCGGACGGAGATCAACGCCAACCATCCCGTCGTCGTGCTGAATGAGCTGACGACGTCCGGCCACTACATCACCTGCATCGGTTATATCCAGGGCCAGTATTCCCTGATCTTCAACGACCCCTACGGCAACAAGAACGTCAGCTACCCCGGCAAGGCGGGCGCCGGCGCCATCTACGACTGGCCCGGCTACAACAACGGCTACCAGAACCTCAACAGCGTTGAGCCGCTACGTCTATGCCCGGGGCACCGTCGCCGCCAACACCAACTGGGGCAGCTACTGGGACCTCAACGCCGCCACCGCCGGCGCCGGCTCCGCGCCGGGCGGCACCTGGGACTCGACCTCCACCAACTGGAGCAGCAGCGCCAACGGCACCGTCGCCACCGGGCCCTGGGCGGAGCAGAACGCCATCTTCTCCGCCGGGTCGGATGCCTCCGGCGCCTACACCGTCAGCGTCAGCGGCACCCAGATGGTGGCCAACCTGCTCGTGCAGGAAGGCACCGTCACTTTCACCGGCGGGCGGCTCTACTTCCTCGGCACCGGCACCTACTTCAGCAACTACGTCGCCGCCGGCGCCACCGCCATCTTCAACACGCCCTTCGGCGGCACCGCCGCCCCCGACAAATGGGGCCCCGGCACCGCCGTCTATAACGGCGCCAGCACCTGCGGCGGCTACTTCTCGCATAACGAGGGCACGCTGGCCCTCGGCAACAACTCCGCCCTCAGCACCGTGCGCCTCGAAGTCGGCGATCAGACCGGCGCCAAGGTCGTCACCCTCAAGTCCGCCGACGCCACCGCCCACACCCTGGCCAATTACCTCGACTCTCAAGGCCGTCAACCTCAACATCGGCGCCGGGGGCGATTTGACCTTCAGCGGCCCGATCAACGTGAACTCCAACGCCAAGCCCGCCCGCGCCATCGCCGTCAGCAACAGCGTCACCACCTTCTCCGGCGTGCTGACCAACACCTGCGGCCTCACCAAGACCGGCCCGGGCACCCTGGTCCTGAGCGGCGCGGGCGCCAACACCTACGGCAGCGCCACCGCCAACGGCTACACCACCGTCAGCGGCGGCACGCTCAAGCTGAGCAAGACGGCGGGCGTGGCGGCCGTTGCCAACGGGAGCCTCATCGTCAACTCCGGCGGCACCCTGCTCCTCGGCGCGGCCAACCAGATCGGCGACGCGATCCCGATGACCCTGGCGGGCGGCACATTCCAGACCGCCGGCTTCAGCGAGCAGCTCGGCACGCTGAAGCTGACGGCCAATTCGGTGATTGACCTGGGCGCCGGCGCCAGCGTGCTGAACTTCGCCGCCAGCAGCGGCGTGGCCTGGACCGCCGGCACCATCCTCGACCATCACCAACTGGAACGGCTCGATCAATGGCGGCGGAGCCGAGCGGTTGATCTTCGGCAGCAGCAGCTCCGGCTTGACCGCGGCCCAGGTCGGCCAAATCC
>CAWGGD010000047.1:0-35191 GCA_963822005.1 uncultured Verrucomicrobiae bacterium
TCGGACAGGAAGCGGTTGCAGAGCCGCTCCTGCACATGGAAAAGCGCCTCAACCTGCGGCCGGAAATTGGCGTACTGGTCATCATAGGTGACCACGGATGGGCCGCTGATGATGAGCGGCGTGCGCGCCTCGTCGATGAGGATCGAGTCCACTTCGTCCACGATGGCGTAGTAATGGCCGCGCTGGACCTGCTCCTCCTTGCGGGTGGCCATGCCGTTGTCGCGCAGATAGTCGAATCCGAACTCGGCGTTCGTGCCGTAGGTGATGTCGCAGTTGTATTGCTCGCGGCGGACCCTGGGCGGCTGGTCGTGCAGAATGCACCCGACGGTCAGGCCGAGGAACTTATAGACCGCGCCCATCCACTCGCTGTCGCGCGCCGCGAGGTAGTCGTTCACCGTGACGATGTGGACGCCGCGGCCGCTCAGGGCGTTGAGATAGACCGGGAGCGTGGCGACGAGCGTCTTGCCTTCGCCGGTGGCCATTTCGGCGATTTTGCCTGAGTGCAAGGCATAGCCGCCGATGAGCTGCACGTCGAACGGGATCATTTCCCACAGCAGTGGGTGCTCGCGGACAATAATCTCAGTGCCGCACAGCCGCCGGCAGGCGTTTTTGACGACCGCGAAGGCCTCGGGCAGAATCTCATTCAACCGGTTGGCAAGCTCCTCGTTGTCCTGAATCTTGGAAATCTCCTCCTTCCAGGCGGCGGTCTTTTGGCGCAAAACCTCGTCCGGGACCTTCTGCAGCTCGGCCTCAAAGGCGTTGATGCGCGCGACCAGGGGACGGAGCCGCTTTACCTCGCGGTCGTTCTTGGAGCCGATAAACTTCTTTACGATATACCCAATCATGATTGCTTAGACAACTATCAGACGCTACGGGAACCCCGGCAGGGCGTCAAAGACATAAACAGGAAGCAAGTGGACTTGCGGTGGCTTGGGGTGGCTTTTCCCAGGCGAGGGAAACCGAAGTTTTGCAGAGGGTGGTTCCTCCACACCGCTTCTCGCCTCAAGGAGTGATGAGCCGCACCGAAGGGAAGAAGGTGCGGACGCGGCGAGGATCACGGGTGAGCAGGGGCAGATGGGCGACGTAGGCGTGCGCGCCGATGAAGAAATCCGGCAGCGGACGAGCTTTCTTGCCACCCGCCCGGCGGTATTTCTCGAAGGCTTTCCCGGCTTGAAAGGCGGCGTTGAGCAGCAGCGGCAAACACGTGAAGGCGGAGAGCCGGTGTTCAAGTTCCTTCAGGGTGTCGAACTTGACCGCCAGTTCGGCGAAGATGATCGCGTTGTAGCAAACCGGCCCTTGATCGGCCCAGCGCTCGATTTGACCGCTCGACCATCCGAACCAATCAGGGTCTCTCGTCAGAATGTCGGCGATGACACTGGTGTCCACCAGGATCATGCTGCGCCTCGGGTCAAACGCAGCCAGCTTTCCGTGTCACCTTTGACTTTCCCTCCGCGCAGTAGCGCGGCAAGAACCCGCTTGCCACGCGAGAGCTTGCTGGCCTTGACGACGAGCACGCCGTCCGGCTGGTCCACAAACTCAACCTCGCGCTGTGGCAGCAGCCCGTGCTTTTTTCGCATGGCCGGCGGGATGGTGACCTGGCCTTTACCCGTAATCTTCACGCAAACACTCTGGCTCAGGTCGGCGCCTAAAGTCAATAGGCGACCGGTGCTTTCTCTCAGAAACCTAGAGCCTGTTATTAACTTTTGGTCCGAACACACTCGTCAGCATGAGCATGGCAAAAGCGAGCCAATGATATCCCGCCAGTGTTGTTGCCAAGCGCTCGTAGTCCCGGGCCAAGCGCCGGAAGCGAGCCGCCCAGCCAAAGGAGCGCTCCACGACCCAGCGCCGCGGCAGCAGCACAAATCCGTGCTTGGCTTCGTGATGCTTGACGACTTCCAGGCGAATGCCCGCGTCGGCCGCGGCCTGCCGCCGGTTCCTGGCCCGTGTATCCTTGATCGACAAAAGCCACTTCCACGTTTTGCTCGGTCACGGACTGAACCGCTTGCGCCAACTCGGCGACTTGCGCCCGGTCCTGTTCATTGGCCGGAGTCACACGCAACGCCAACAGATGCCCCAAGGTATCGACCGCCGCGTGGACCTTCGAGCCCTTCCGTTTCTTGTGCCCATCGAACCCGGCTCGATCGCCGCTCTCGGGAGTCGATTGCAGCGTCCGACTGTCCATAATGACCGCGCTGGGTTGCTCATTCCGATCCAGCGCCATGCGCAGAACCGCCCGCAAATCGTGGGCCATCGCCTCGAAGCATCCGGCTTTGATCCAGCGCTGGGTCTGCTGGAAAACGACGTGCCAGGGCGGCAGATCGTTGGGCATCATTCGCCAGGGACATCCGGCACGCACAAACCAGCGCAGCGCCATTAAACACCTCGCGCAACGGATGGTCCCGTTGCGGTGCCTCTTCCTTCATCAGCGTCAGGTACGGAGCGCAAAAACTCCACTCTTCATCACTCACATCACTCGGATAGCTCTTTCGAGTCGGTTTCATCCCGAGCTTAATGCCCGGATGTATTTACAATGTACAGACAATTCTTCAAAAATACGCGTAACAAAGTTAATAACAGGCTCTAGCCGACTTTCGCGGATTCGAGGGTACGGCTAGGCATAAGTCCTTGAGAATCACTGCCCTTAGCTCAAAGGTCGGCACTACAACGGGTCGGTCGGCCTTTTGGGTTCGGCCGAGATTTTCGGCGGCGGTTGAGCCGGCAGTTCCAGTTTGAGTTTGTGCAAGAGCAGTTGCAGTTCCCGTTCCGGTTGGGTGTAGCGGGTCAGGACCACTTCCCGGCCATCGGTGGTGGGAATGCGCACATCCAACATCTGCACCGCGGCAAACTTTTCGAGCACGGCTCGGGGCGTCAATCCCGGAGCCAAGTCCCGCAAGCGCCGGCCCAGTGTCACGTGCAGGCAATAGGCCAGGAAAGCGATAAAGATATGCGCCTCGATTCGCTCCTGGTCCTGATGATAGATCGGTCGGACGGCCAGGTCGCCCTTGAGATTCTTGAAGGCCTCTTCGACTTGAGTCAGTTGCAGATAAAACGTCCACAGTTTGGCCGGATCGCTGGCGGTTAAATTGCTCCGGAGCAAATAGCGGCCCTCGCGTCGGCGCACGATCCGCAGCTTGTTCTTATCCAGACGGTAGGTGAAAGCCGCCGCCGTGGGGTCCACCGCCAGGTTCACCAACCGCCAGGCACTGGGCGCCTGGTGCTCGGCCGCGCCCAGTTTCTTGAGCAGTTCATCGCGCTGGCACTTCATGCCTTGGACCTCTTTCAAGCGCCGCCACAACCACTTGAGTTGCCGCCGCCGCATGGAGCGCTCTTTGGCGACCCGGTCCTGGCTCTCGGCCAGCACGTAAAGTTCCTGGTCCTGCGGCAGGAGTTTAACCCGCACGCCCGGACGCACCTCCTGCCAGGACTGCTGCAGCAGGGCTTGCTCATACTGCGTTAACCGTCCTTTGGGCGTGCCCACCAGATACTGCACGGGCGGGTCGCTCTGGCGCATTTGTTCCAACACCTCCTCGGTGGGGATGCCCCGATCCATGACCCAAATCCGCCGGGCCTTGCCATACTGCTGCTCGATGCGTTTGAGCCAATCGGCCAGCGTCGCCCGTTCATCGGTGTTGCCGGCCAGCACCTCGTAGCCCAGGGGAAAACCCTCCGGCGTGACCACCAAGGCAATCACCACCTGCACGCAATCAAACCGCTTGTCCCGGCTGTAGCCATACCGGCGCTTGTCTCCCTCGGGGAACGGCGGTTGGCTCTCGAAATACGTGCTGGTCAGGTCGTAGAGCAGCACGTCGAAGGAGGCATTAAACAAGTCACTCCAGCGCTGGCGCAAATGGCTGAATAACTCGGTCTTGTGCGCCAGAAGCTTGTCGTGGCATTCGTAGAGCCGGTGTTCCTCGGCCAAGGAAAAGTCTCCCCCCAGCAGATCGGCCAGCGCGCTGCGCAAAAACCATTCCCGGTGCAGGCGCCATTCACTGCCCGGCGAGAGCAAGCGATAGCACGTCAGCACCGCCAGCACCTGATCCCAACGCGTGCCTTTGCGGCTGGGCGGCAACCGGCTCACCCAAAACTCATCCAGCCCCAACTCCCGCCACAGGTGCAGCGCCAGCCAGCAGGCACCCCACTGTCGCGGACGACATAACTTCAACTCCCCCAACCGCAAACGGACAATATTCTCGTGGGCCACGCTGGCCACCGCTGCCCGATCCTCGGGGAAGAGCGCCGCCGTGATCGGCACTCGGCGCGGTTGCTCCTCCGCAAACAACTCAATGGACTTGCGCCAAGCCAGCTCCTGAGAGTCGTTGATCTCTCCCAGATACAGCACATGCCTCTGAACCACCCGCCCGCCCGCCAAGCGCCGACTCTCCACGATGCTCCAGGTGCGGTGTTCCTTCCCGTTCTTCTGGCGAATCTTGCAACGCAGAAACATAACCGCTCCCGATTATGCAAAAATCTCTCGCCGGGGGAATAGGGTAGGTCGGCACTACAGCCCATTTTGCCTTGCTTTCAGGGGGCACCCCTCACTGCAAATCAACAACTTACAGAAAGCAGATTTCTTGGCCCACTACCGAATCCGCGAAGTCGGGCTAGCCCTGGGCCCACTTTCGCGCGGGCAGCCGCGAATTCACCGGTTCAGCACCCGGCCGGGTCTGGCGTGAAGGCGCCAGCGGGCCGCGGATTTTGGTGCGGCATCGGCAGAGCGCCAGAGGGCGGGCGCAGTCCAAAACCTGGCGGCAGTTCGAACGTGCAGGTTGGCCCCGGTGTGCGGCGCTTAGTCTGACTGCTGTCTCACGCGATAGAAACGGGCTTCTCCAGCCGACCCGCCGGTCAGCGTGCCGTCATCAATCCACTGGCAAAGACCGGGGGCGGGGAACGTGTACACCGCCGACGCCAGCGCGGTCCAGGTCCCGCTCTGGAGGTTGGCCGTGTATTCCACGACGTGACCATTACTCGGCAGGCCCGCGAATAGTAGCACCGGGCGGCCGGAAGCGTTCCGACTGATCCAAGTCCTGGGCGGTGTGTTGCCGGTGTTCGACCACAGCAGTTTAACCCGATAGAACCGGGCGTTGCCACCCAGGCCGCCGGTTTGAGTGCCGTCGTCAACCCACTGGCCCACCGCGGCCGCCGGGAACGTAAACCCCGGCGATGGCACCGTCCTCCAGGCGCCGCTAGTGAGATTCGTGGTGTATTCAACTACGTAGCGATTGCCCGACACACCCGAGAACTGGAGAGTCATGTGACCGGAGGCATTCCGCCGGATGGACGCCTTAAGCCCCACCTCCGCCGGCCACGCCAGTTGCACTTTAACTCGGTAGAAGCAGTTGTGGCCATTCAACCCGCCGGTCTCAGTCCCGTCGTCAATCCACTGACAGGTGTTGGTGTCCGGGAAGGTGAACGCCGGGCACCACAGCTCCCTCCAGGTTCCGCCCCGAAGGTCGTGAGTAAACTCAATAGTGTAGTTCTTTCCCGCCACCCGGGGGAAACGGATCACCCTCTGACCGGATGCATTGCACGTGAGCGAGGTGATGCGCAGGACACTCCGGGAATCCAGCCAGTCCGTGCCGGCCAGAGACTCGTCGTAGTCGTTCATGCCGTCGCCGTCGCTGTCCGGTGACTGAAAACCACTGACCTGCAAGCTGTTCGCGTTGTAGCTGACTTGGAACGAAGCCAGGTTGTCCAGGGTCAGGAGCCGGCCCCCGTTCAGGACATTGCCGAACAGCCCGCTGCCGGAGCCGAACTCCATCAGCGTGAAGGTATCTGCCGCCGTGGGCCGGAAGTTGCTAGTCAGCGACAGACTCAAGGTGCCGGCGAACTGCACGAAGTTGGTGACGCGCACAAAGTCGTAACTGCTGCCCTGTTGCCAGCCGCCGAGGTCGAACGTCAGGCTGGCCTCGGGAAGCAGCGTCAGGTTTCCGCCAATGGTGAGGCTGCCGGCCGAGCTGCCCGGCGAGAGCATCCCCAGGTTGACAACATCACCAATGACTTGGCCGCTGCCCCTGACCAGGCCCCGGTTGGTCAGGACGTTCCCCGCGCCCAGGTTGAACATCCCGCCCAGACTCAACGTTGCGCCCAGGTAATTGTTGAATGCGTTCCGGCCCGCACCCAAATTCACCGAGCCGATGACGGTTCCGTAGTTGTTGATGGTTTCGTTGCCACCGGTGCCAATGATGGCCGCGCCACTCCGGCTGGAGATCGTGCCGTGATTGATCAGGGTGTTGTTGGCCCCGTCGGCAATGCGAACGCCCACGCCGGACCCCGAACCGCCCTGCACCGTGCCGCTGGCGATGTTGACCAGAATATTGGTGCCCCCCCGGAGTCCGGTGCTTTGGGCAAAAATCGCTGCCGAGCCCGCGCCCTGGGCGATGACATCGCCCGAGAGGGAGACCTCGACCTTGCCCCCGAGGCCATTACTACCCCCTGCGCTTTGGGCAAAGATGCCGTGCGCCGCATCCCCCAGCGTTGTGATATTGCCGGAATGCGCCACGTTAATGTCGCCACCGGATCCAACCCCGCCCACGCTGCCGGCAAAACCATAGGTGATCCCCGGGCCAACGCTACCGGCCAGCCCCCCGCCGCCGCCGACGCTTTGGGCGAAGATGCCGTTGGCGCTCGCCCCACGAGTGGTAAGATTGCCCGCGCTGGCTACCACAACTGCGCCGCCGTCGCCGGCACTGCCTCCGTCCTGGCGGAAAGCAACCCCGATCCCAACGTTGTCGAGATTTGTCAATCCCCGGTCCACATTGCCGGCAATGCCCCCTCCGCCGCCGACGCTTTGGGCGAAAATACCCTGAGCGCCCACGCCGTAAGTGTCAATCGCCCCGGCCTGACTGACGACAACCGTATCCCCGTCGCCGGCCGCGCCGCCGCCACCGCCGATGCCGACTCGTCCGGACCGGCCGATGCCCGCCGTGCTGCCCACGCCACCGCCGCCGCCGATGCTCTGGGCCAGCACCCCCATCGAACCATCGCCGTGAGTCGTAATGGAGCCGGAGTTCGCCATGGATACGGCTCCGCCGTCGTTGCCGGTTCCCCCTTGAGCGCCCACGGTGATGTTCAAGTCTTTCCACGACTGCGCCTCGCCGCTGTGCGCGCTCCCGGCGTTGCCGCCGCCGCCACCGATGCTCTGCACCAGCGCACCGTGGGAATCATTGCTCTGAGTGGTGATGGCCCCCACGTTGGTAACGGTCACCGTGCCTCCTTTTCCAGCGGCTCCTCCCTGGCCGCCGAGGGCAAAATTCAGGGACCAATTTGTGGATGTGCTGTCGGGCGCCTGGCTGGCGCCGCCATTGCCGCCCCCGCCGCCGATGCTCTGAGCGAGCAGGCCATACGAGCCTTGCCCCGAGGTATCAATCCGGCCATCGCTCAAGACGACGACATTGCTGCCGTTGCCACCCACGCCGCCACGACCGCCGATGGTGGCGGTGAGATTCACCGTGGTGTTGGAGTTGCCGGAAGAAGTCATAACGGTCGCGCCGCCCATTCCTCCCCCGCCACCGATGCTTTGGGCCGCGATGCCATGCGAAGCCGCATCCAGCGTCGTCACCGAGTTTCGATTATTCACCAACACCGTATCCCCCGAGCCGCCTTTGCCGCCTTTCCCGCCCAGGCCAAGGGTCAGCGTGATGCTGGTATCGCCGCTGCCACTGCCCATCTCGGTTGCGCTGGCTCCCCCGGCGCCCCCGCCCCCGCCGACACTCTGCGCGAAGATGGCATGCGATTGCGCATTACTGGTGGTGATCGAGCCGGTGTTCGTCACGACGACGCTGCCACCGTTGCCGCCGGCTCCGGCCAAACCCCCAAGCCCAACTTCCAAATCCACGCTCCAGCTCTTGCTCGGGGCATTGGTATCGCCGTCGCTCAAAGGGCCCGCCAGCGAGTTGGTCCCCGGCTGGCTGCCGGCTTTGACCTCGGCGTTTCCGCCATCACCGCCGCCGCCGCCAACGCTCTGGGCCATGATGCCGTAGGAACCTTGACCGGCAGTCGCCACCCGGCCTCCGTTGACGACGAGGACGCTGCCGCCGCTGCCGCCGTTCGCGCCGCTACCGCCGATGGTGGCGTTGAGGTTAATTGTGTTGTTACTCCCGGACCCCCCCGCGCCAGGCGTGGAAATGCTGGCCCCACCCGTTCCGCCGCCGCCACCCACGCTCTGGGCCACAATACCGTGGGAGGCATCCCCCAGCGTCGTGATCTTGTTTTGGTTGTCCACGGTCACCGTAGCGGCCGATCCGCCTCCGCCGCCTTTTCCGCCCAGGCTCAGGGTCGCGGTGATGGCCAGGTCGCCTTCACCGCCGCCAGCATCCGTCGCGCTGGCCCCGCCGGTGCCACCGCCGCCGCCGACACTCTGGGCGTAAATTGCGTGCGACCGGTTGCTGCGCGTGATGACCTCCCCGAGGTTCGTGACCCGCACCGTGCCCCCGTGACCACCCGCGGCGCCAAGGCCGCCCGCCCCGATCGTAAGATCCACGCTCAACGACTTGCTCTCCGCATTTGTGGCACCGTCGCTCAGCGGACCCGCCGGCGAGTTGGTCCCCGGCTGGCTGCCGGTTTTGACCTCGGCATTTCCCCCATCGCCACCCCCGCCGCCGATGCTTTGGGCCAGGATGCCAAACGAACCTTCACCGGCGGTCTCAATCCGGCCACTGGTCACGACCACCACGTTGCTGCCGTGCCCCGCTATGCCGCCGCCCCCGCCGATTGCCGCCGTGAGATTCACGCTGAGGCCGTCGGAGCCTGCGGCACCCGCCGTGGAAACGCTGGCGCCGCCCACGCCGCCACCGCCGCCAATGCTCTGCGCCACGACGCCGTGCGAGGCATCGCCCTCCGTGGTGAGGGTGCCCTGGTTGCTGACAGCTACCGCGTCAGCGGAGCCGCCCGCCCCGCCCTTGCCGCCGATTCCAAAACTCAAGGAGATGCTGATATCGCCGCTGCCACTGCCCACATCGGTTGCGCTGGCTCCCCCGGCGCCGCCACCCCCGCCGACGCTTTGCGCGAAGATGCCGTGGGATTGTTCCTTATGAGTGACGATCTCGCCGATGTTCGTCACGCCCACTTTGCCGCCGGCGCCACCGGCTCCCCCCTGGCCGCCAAGACCGAGGCCCACCGTCAGGCTCCAACTGCTGCTCGGAGCATTCGTATCGCCGTCGCTCAAAGGGCCCGCCGGCGAGTTGGTCCCCGGCTGGCGGCTGGCTTTGATCTCGGCATTTCCGCCATCACCGCCGCCGCCGCCCACACTTTGTGCGAGGATGCCGTAGGAACCTTGACCCGAGGTCTCAATCCGGCCAGTGGTCACAACGTGGACGTTGTTGCCATTCCCGGCTACCTCGCCGCTGCCGCCGATCGTGGCGTTGAGGTTAACTGTGTTGTTACTCCCGGACCCCCCCGCGCCAGGCGTGGAAATGCTAGCCCCGCCCGTTCCGCCGCCCCCACCCACACTCTGGGCCACAATACCGTGGGAGGCATCCCCCAGCGTCGTGATCTTGTTTTGGTTGTCCACGGTCACCGCAGCGGCCGACCCGCCGCCGCCGCCTTTTCCGCCCAGGCTCAGGGTCGCGGTGATGGCCAGGTCGCCTTCACCGCCGCCCGTATCCGTCGCGCTGGCGCCACCGGTGCCACCGCCGCCGCCGACGCTCTGGGCGTAAATCGCGTGCGACCGGTTGCTGCGCGTGATGATCTCCCCGAGGTTCGTGACCCGCACCGTGCCCCCGTGACCACCCGCGGCGCCAAGGCCGCCCGCCCCGATCGTAAGATCCACGCTCAACGACTTGCTCTCCGCATTTGTGGCACCGTCGCTCAGCGGACCCGCCGGCGAGTTGGTCCCCGGCTGGCTGCCGGTTTTGACCTCGGCATTTCCCCCATCGCCACCCCCGCCGCCGATGCTTTGGGCCAGGATGCCGAACGAACCTTCACCGGCAGTCTCAATCCGGCCACCGCTCACGACCACCACGTTGCTGCCGTGCCCCGCTATGCCGCCGCCCCCGCCGATTGCCGCCGTGAGATTCACGCTGAGGCCGTCGGAGCCTGCGGCACCCGCCGTGGAGACACTGGCGCCGCCCACGCCGCCACCGCCGCCAATGCTCTGCGCCACGACGCCGTGCGAGGCATCGCCCTCCGTGGTGAGGGTGCCCTGGTTGCTGACAACTACCGCGTCAGCGGACCCGCCCACGCCGCCCTTTCCGCCCACACCCACATTCAGCGTGACGGCGGTGTCGCCGCTGCCGCTGCCGCTGCCTACGTCAGTCCCGCTGGCTCCCCCGGCGCCGCCGCCCCCGCCAACGCTTTGCGCGAATATGCCATGCGACCGGTCGCTGCGAGTGAGAATGCTGCCGACGTTCGTCACACCGACTTTGCCGCCCGCGCCAGCCGATCCGCCTTCCGCTCCAGCGCCAATGGAGACATCGAAGCTCCAGGATTTCGCCTTGCTGTTCGTCGGCCCGTCGGGTTGGGGGCCGGAGCCGTATGGGCCAAGGTCCAGTGTTGCCTTCGGCAACAGGTCCGTTGACAGGGTCTTCACCTCGGCATCGCCGCCATCACCCCCGCCGCCGCCGATGCTCTGGGCCAGGATGCCGTAAGAATTCTTGCCTGCGGTATCAATCAAACCCTGGTTGAAGACCACGACGTTGCTGGCGCTACCGCCTACGCCCCCATCGCCGCCGATCGCCGCCTTCACTTTCACCGATTGGCTGCTGTTGGTGCCCACCGGCGACATCAGGCTGAAGCTGGACCCACCCGAACCGCCGCCGCCACCCACGCTCTGGGCCATGACCCCGTGGGAGCCGCCGCCGAGCGTGCTGATCGAACCCGTGTTGGTCACGCCAACGGCATCCGCCGCGCCGCCGCCGCCGCCTTTTCCGCCGAGGCCGAAGCCCACATCAATGCTCTTCGAATTGGTTAGCATGGCATTGGCGTCGAAGGCAAAGTTGCCGCTCATGCCGCCCGATCCACCGCCACCGCCGACACTCTGCGCAAAGACGCCGTGGGCCACGCCACCTCGCGTCGTGATATTGCCGGCGTTGAGGACGGAAACCGCGCGTCCCACGCCCCCCGTGCTGCCAGCGCCGCCCAGAGAGAAAGTGAGCGCCGGGCCTTTGGCGACCGCCCCAGCGAAGCTGAAGCCGCCGTCACCGCCGCCGCCCCCGACACTTTGTGCCAGGATACCGTATGCACGGTCTCCGGATGTGTTGATGGTCCCCTTGCTGGCAACTATGACGTTGCTGGCGCTGGCGCCGCCGCCGCCCTTGCCGCCCATACTGGCGGAAAGCGTTCCCTTGAGCGAGAGGCCGCCGGCGACGCTAAACCCGCCGGAACCGCCCCCGCCGCCGACGCTCTGCGCAAAGATGCCATGCGCATTCGTGCCGGTCGTAGTGATGCTGCTGGCCGTGTCAATGGCCACTGCTCCAGCGACGCCCCCCGGCCCACCGCTGCCGCCCAGGCTGAAGTTGGCCGACGCTGCGCCGTTGATACCACCCGCAACGCTGAAACCGCCATCTCCGCCGCCACCGCCCACGCTCTGGGCCAGGATGCCGTACGAGTGATTGCCGGCGGTGTTGATCGAGTTGGTGGTGTGGACCGTGACATTGCCGGCGCTGGCGCCGCCGCCGCCCGAGCCGCCAAAGGACGCGCCGACCGAGGCCCCGCCGCTGATGCCGCCTGAGACGCTAAACCCGCCTGAACCGCCGCCGCCACCAACGCTCTGGGCAAAAATGCCATGGGCATCTTTGCCAAAGGTGGCAATCTGGCTCTGACTCGTAACGGCAACGTTCCCGCCCAAACCGCCGCCCGCACCGGAACCACCAAAGCTCAGTGGAACCGAGGGACCCCCCGACATGGCTCCGGCCACGCTGAAGCCGCCATCGCCGCCACCCCCACCCACACTTTGGGCCAGGATGCCGTAGGCATGCTCCCCCGACGTGGTAATTTGGCCCGTTGTGGTGACCGACACCTGCTTCGCGCTGGCGCCACCCCCGCCGCTGCCGCCCAGGCTGAAGGCCCCAGCGAAGCTACCACCGCCACTCACGGAAATGCTGGAACCGCCTGAACCACCACCGCCGCCCACGCTTTGGGCAAAGATGCCATGCGCATCTTTCGCTTCAGTGGTAATCTTGCTGGCGCTGTCAACCGCCACCGCGCCTCCGAGTCCCCCTCCGGCGCCAGAGCCACCGAAGCTAAGCGCGAGCCCGGCGCTGCCGCCAAAAGCGCCGGCGACGCTAAACCCTCCGTTGCCGCCACCGCCACCCACACTCTGGGCCAGGATGCCGTAGGAACGCTCGCCCGAGGTGTGTATCTCCCCGGTGCTGGCGACGTTGACCCCATCGCCATTGCCTCCATGTTCACCCTTGCCGCCGACACTGAGAGAAACGGCAGCCCCGTCGCTGGCGCTTAAGGCCATGCTGAAACCCCCGGCGCCACCGCCGCCGCCTACGCTTTGGGCGAAAATGCCATGGGCATCCTTGCCTTCCGTGCTGATGGCGCTGCCGCTGCTCACAACGACATTGCTGCCGTGCCCGCCTGCGCCTCCCGTTCCGCCGACTGCGACGGCAGCAGAGCCGCCCAAGCCAACCGAGCCGGCGACGGCGTATCCGCCATTGCCACCGCCACCGCCCACGCTCTGAGCGAAGATGCCGTGAGAACGATCCCCTTCAGTGGTGATGCTACCTTGCGCGCTGCTGAAGACGTTGACCACCGCGCCAGTGCCGCCGCCACCGCCAGACCCACCAACCGCGACACTGCCCCAGGCTCCCACGCTGCCGCTGCCGCCGCCGGTGCCACCGCCGCCCCCGACGCTTTGGGCGAAGATCGCGCTCGAATCGGACCCCGCAGTCGCGATTTGGCCGCTGTTGGTTACTCCGACGTTGCCGCCCTTGCCCCCCAGACCACCCGAGCCTCCAATCGCGGCGAACAGCCCCACAGTGAGGCCAGCATTGCCGCCGCTGCCGCCGACACTCTGGGCAAAGATGCCTCGTGAGTTCGTGCCTTCAGTTCGGGCCTGCCCGCTGTTCAAGACATTCACCACCCCGCCGCCGCCCCCGGCCGCACTGTCGCCGCCTCCCCCCCCGAAAAGTCCAGCGGCGCTGCCGCCGCTCCCGCCGCCACCACCGACACTCTCCGCGAAAATCGCGTGCGATCCCTCGCCACGAGTCGTGACAACCCCACGGTTCGTGACCGTGACATTTCCCCCGTTCCCGGCGCTGCCGCCGCTACCGCCGGAGGAATAGAAGACACTCCCGCCAGCCGCGCCGCTGCCGGCAAAACCGCCCACGCTCTGCGCGAAGATCCCGTGCGCATCGTCGCCGAAAGTGTCAATCAGACCGCCCAAGCCGCCAGCAGCCGGCGCAAAATTGACACCGACAGCCCCGCCATGACCGGAGTCGCCTCCCGTGCCGGCTCCGCCGGCGATCCAACCACCGTCAGCACTGTTGCCCCCTCTGCCGCCAACACTGTTTGCAGAAATGCCGTGGGAATTGTCCCCATGTGTCGTGATGATCCAACTGCCATTCGCCGCGACGGTGCCGCCCAACCCTCCCGGGCCGCCGCTGCCGCCCTGGCCGATAGTGACTCCCCCGCCGCCATCGCCGCCATTTCGCCCCTGGCTGAGTGCGAATACTCCATGGGCATTGGTGCCCAAAGTCGAGATGACACTGCCGCCGGTGACTGCCACGGCCCCGCCGTTCCCGCCCTTTCCACCAGGCGCTCCTGCGCCGCTGATTCCAGCCCCGGGCGCGCCGTTGCCTCCGTCCCCCGCCTGGCTGAGTGCAAAGACCCCGTGCGCATTGCCGCCCGCCGTTGCGACGCTGCCGCTGGTATTGACCACAACGTTACTGCCGTGGCCTCCATCTCCACCTCGGTTTTGCTCGCTGCCATTTCCGCCACGGCCAGCGAGGCTGACAGCATAGACTCCACGGGAATTGCTGCCCGCCGTGGTAATGGGACCGCTGTTCGTGACTGTCACGGCGCCGCCGTTGCCGCCGGCGCCGCCATATCCGCCGGTGCCGCTGGAAAAACCGCCGGAATTGCCCTCGCCGCCGTCGCCACCCTGGCTCAGGGCGTAGAGACCATGAGCATTCTTGCCGAGGATGGTTATCGCGCTACTGCTCGTCGCCGCGATGGTACCGCCGTCGCCTCCCCTTCCACCATGGCCGCCATCGCCTTGCGTATGGGCCTCGCCTCCATCCCCGCCACGGCCCCCTTCACTGTGTGCGAGAACCCCGTGGGAACTCCCGCCGGAGTTTGTGATTGTGCCGCTCACGGCAACTGAAAGATTTCCGCCACGGCCCCCAACCCCCGCGGTGCCGGCATTGTCCCCGCCGTTAGAGCTTTGGCCGCCATCACCGCCTCTACCGCCCACGCTCCGCGCGTAAACCGCCGGGGAGTTGCTGCCATCGGTCCTGATGCTGCCGTCCACTTTGAGCGCGACAACGCCACCGTCTCCCCCCACTCCGCCCGCACCGCCTTTGCCGTTGTCGTAGACGGCTGTAACGCCTTGGCCGCCTGTGCCGCCCTGGCCGCCCTGGCTCTGGGCATAGATCCCCGGCGAATTGGTGCCCGAGGTTGTGATGTCCCCGGCGCTTGTGAGGGTGACAGTCGCGCCGTTCACGCCATTGCCGCCGCCATAGCCATCCACATGTTCGTCCCAGGGCCAATTGTACCAACCATCGCCGCCCCGCGCGCCGTTGTCGCCCACCGTTCGTGCGCGAATGCCCGGCGCATTCAGGCCGGACGTAATGAGGTCCCGCAGTCCGCCCGCATATTTGACCGTGAGCGCGAGACCACTTGGCCCCGTCATATCCACACCAGGAATTCCGGCCGGGGGCGTGATGTCCGAAGTAAGGTTGGTGACGATCAATGTCGCAATTTGCGCAGTGGCAAGCCACGCGATGCCGTTAGACTGAGTGCCTTGGAAGTAAACGGTGTTGTTGGCTATGGTGGGCGGGTCCATGCCAAAAGGTGCCGTGGAAGGCACTCGCAGCGGCCCGTTGACCAGCAGGCCGTGGCTCCCGTTTATAGTTGCATCGAGCAACGTCCCACCCGCCCCTTCGTCCATCCGGTAATAGGCCACCAAACCGGACTCGTTGCCGGCCAGCCGCCCAATTAGGTTGTCCCGGATTTGGCTCTCGGTGCGCGCCACGTTCCAGACACGGAAGTCGTCCAGTTCACCGTCGAAATTGCCGTAGGGACTTTTGCCTAGGATGAGGTCGTATTGCCCGCGAGTGAATGTACCGGCTCCGGTCCTCCACGCCTCAAGATTGCCGTTGCGGTAGATGCGCATGTAACTGTTCGACACGCTGGACACCAACGCAAAGTGTTGCCAGGTGCCAACGATGGAAACTGGCGGCGTATATTGCAACCGGCCACCGCCGGTGTTCTGAAAATCCCAATAGACAGTGCCATCACCATAAGGCACATGGGCTTGGAAGCGGTTGCCGGTGTTGTCCGGGTCCAAGGCGAATGTGGATTGGTTCTTCAATGAGTGCACGCGTTGCCAGAATTCGACCGTCACTTCCGTGGTGGGCATACGGTTGCCAAAACCCGCGATGCGGACGAAATCGTCTGTCCCATCAAACTGTACCGCCGTGCCGCCGATCGGAGTCAGGGTGGCGAAGCGCTCTGTGTTGCCCACAGTGGTGCCATTGGTGTTTTGGGCCACGCTGCGGAAATGATACACCGTGCCCGGCAGGAGATCAGAAAGAGTCGCGGATGCCGGGGTGGAAGCCAGACGGGCGGCTCCATTGGCGAGCGTGCCGTTCTGGGGTGACGTCGAACGGGAATCCACGACGGTCGTGCCTGACGACTCATCGAAGCGGTAGTTCAAAACGAGGTTGGGGTCTTCAGGCGCTACCGGTTGGGTCATAAACTGCCGAATCTGATCCGGGGTGCGGGCGACATTCCAAATCCGCAGGTCATCGAAGAGGGCATTGGCATAGGCGTCGCTGGCATAAGCGCTGCGCCCGATGTAGTTGTTGGTCACGGTTGACGGCGTTGGGCGCCGTCATCGTGCGCGAGGCCACCGCCACGCCGTTGACGTAAATCGTCGCCGATGTTGCTGCTCAACGTGGCCGCCAGATGAACCCACTGGTTAAGCGGAATGGGATCGGGCGCATCTAGGCGCTGCTGCGCGGAAGAGCCGGGGGCGACGACCAAGCTCGGTCTTCCGGTGGTTGCCGCCGAAGGGGCGAAGAGCACGTTGTCCGTCGGTCCGCTATTGCCGAAATCAATGATTCGCGCCCAAGAATTAAAACTGCGCTCGTAAACCCAGGTTTCGATGGTGAACTCGCTGTTGAACCAAACGGCATCCGGCACGTCCACGTAGTCATCCACGCCATCGAGGTTCAGGACGGAGTTGGTGCCGGCCACCGGCTGCCACGATGTTACCTGGTCGAAGACCGGCCGCGCCCCCGGCGACCAGGTCGGGTCATTCACCAACGTGCCAGTTAGGCCGTGCCCGCTGGCGTCGGCAGTGGTTGTGCCCGCGCCTTCATCCATCAGGTAGTAAGCGACCAGACCGGGCTCATTGCCGGCGAGCCGAGTATGCAGGTTCGCCCGGATATCCGCAGCGCTAAGGGGCACGTTCCAGATGCGGACGTCATCAATCTGGCCATCGAACGGCCAGCCACCCCAGGGCAAGTCGCCCATGAGCAAAGGACCAGTGCCCGTATAGTTGGCGGAGGCGGTGTTGGATGCGACCAGCGTGCCGTCCCGGTAGAGGCATCTCATCTTCGTGACAGCATCATAGGTTCCTGCCCAGTGGTGCCAGTCCGTGTCAGTAAAGGCTGCCGGGGTGTCCAAGTCGTTCGCATAAAAGGCGAAAGTAAAGAGGTTGTTGGGTCTGAAGCCAAAGTGCAGCCCTTGATTATTGGCCGCGGCACCTTGCCCCAGGATGAGACCGGCGCTCCCGCTGGTGTGCCTGGCGGCCCAGGCCTCGAGAGTAAAGGAGCTGTTGGCCAGGTTGACTCCGCCGTTCACGGCGACATGGTCATTCACGCCGTCAAACTCCAGCGCGGTGGAGGCGGCGCCCCACTCGAAGCGGTTCATGGTCGGCGCGCCGTTGGGGTTTGACCAGGGCATTCAGTTGCACGCTGGTGTTGGTGACAACCGTCGCCGGCCGGGTGAAGGGCACGGGCGCAACTGCATCCTCGGCGGTGTTCCAGAGCGGTCCGTTCACCAAGCTCCCGGTGTAGCCGTGACCGCTGGCATCGGCGGTCATCGTGCCCGCTGCTTCGTCCATCGGGTAGTAGGCGACCAGGTTCGTTTCATTGCCGACGAGCCGGCGGTTCCAGAAAGCGGCGATCTGTGGCGCGGTCCGCGCCAAGTTCCACAGGCGTACTTCGTCAATCATGCCAGGGAATAGACTATCCCTGATGCGCCCAAAATTCTGCACCGGGTAGTTGGCAGGGACGGCGGTAGTGCTAAGGGAGTGGACCAGTTGGCCGTTCACATAGACACGAAGCGCGGTGCTGTCATAGGTCGTGGCCACGTGATTCCATGCGTTGAGCCGCAGCACATTGGTCGTCATGGAATTGATCCATTGCGAACCGGTGCCGAATCCGACGTGCAACATGGTTTGCCCAACGACATACATGGAGGGCGAACGGGTCTCAGCATATCCGCCGCTTGCTTCGTTCCCGATGAATGCGTGGTAGTTGACGTCCGTGAATTGGGGGTAGATCCAGGCTTCCTGCGTGTAGTTGGTGCCGAGCACAACACCGCTGGCACCAAGTTGCACGTAATCATCCCCACCGTCGAACTTCAAGACTGCGCCGTGACCGGCCACGGCGGTTCGGAGGAGCAAAGTTCCAACGAGCACTGATTTCAAGAGACTGATCTGAGTTTTCATGAGCGTTCCTTTCAAATGATGGCCGGTCGGCAGTTCGGGGCAGGCGGTGATGCACGCCGGGAGCGGGAAGGAAGAGGGAAGAACGTTGAATGAAGGATGCAGTTTGGTTTTCATAGAGTCAGTTCAGAGTGCGGAATGCGGAAGGAAGAAGGGGACCACGGACCACGGACCACGGACAACGGAACGGCGGACCGAAGAGGCGAGCAGAAAGCAGAAAGTGGAAAGCAGAAAGCAAAGGCAGAAGGAAGAATGCAGAATGCAGAAAACGGTTCTGAAAGCAGATAGTTGAAATGGAGGACCTCGGCGGCTACGCCGAAATGGATTTCGGGGGCGCGGTCGGTGGACCGCGGGCAAGAGACGCAAGCGCGAGGTCCGGCGGCTACCGGAAGAGCGCCCGGACCATGATTGCGCTGAGCACCAAGTTTCTCCAAAACGACCATGCCGTCTGATTCTTTCCCTGCCAGCACGACAACTACGCTCATCGGGTGGCGGCCCGACCACCCGGGTGACCTCCGGGGACGCCGGTGTCCCCGGACCCTTTTCCGACGAGCGCGATCATGAGCCCTCCAGCGAGCTTTGCCTAGCCAGCAGAAGTTTGGATTATCAGACGTTTATTTGGATTTTGGCCTCAAAACGGACAAAAAGCAGCGGCAGTCAGGCCTAGCGCCCAGGCGTAAAGGCGCAAAGAGGCGGAGAATCACCTAAGCCGTATCCTGGCAAAAAGAAACCACAGATGGACCCAGATGAACACGGATTCTTAGGGCCGGGCTCCGGTCTTGCTTCGCGCTGCTTTGGGTCACTGTCCGGTGAGTGGATTCTCGCCATGGGAAGGCGCGGTTTTGGGTAGCTCTTATCTGTGTGTATCTGCGTTGATCTGTGGTTGTGTTGACCAGTCACAGCTAAGTTCTGCTGAAGCAAATCTCCGCGGCAGGCCCCGCGTCTTTGCCTCTTTGCGCCTCTGCGTTGAAATTCAGGTAGCTGAGGTCTGCATCGTCTCGCGCCAGAGTCTTGGGGGAAGACCGGTCGCTTTCTTGAACGCGGCCCGAAACCGGTCTTCACTGGCGTAGCCGACGGAACAGGCCACCTCGGCAGCCGTCCTCGCGGGATCGCCGAGCAGCTCCCTGGCCTTGCCCAGCCGCAGCTCAGTGAGGTGGGTCTTGAACGGGACTCCCATGGCACGCGAGAAGAGGTCGGACAAGTAGGTGGCGTTCATGCCCAACTCGCGCGCGTATTGTCGCAGCGTAATCGGCTTCCCGTAGTCCAACTCGAGGCGCTCGAGCAAGCGATGCATAATCTGTTGGGCGTGGGATTCCGGGCCGGAGCGGCGGGGAGCCGGGGGAGAGGGCGGAAGGTATCGTTGGAGCGCCAGATGCAGCCGCGCCTGCTCTTTTTCCAGGGCGAGGACGGCCCGCCCGGCACTTGTCAGGTCGGCCTTGCGCAACTCGGCGAGGCTGGCGGTCTGCACGTGCTGCACGATAAGCCGCAGGAACCGGGCAGCCCGGGTGAATTTCAGCCGGCTCAACACGGTTGCGCCGGCCCGACTGAGTCGAGCCTGCGCCGCGCGGGCGGAGCGTTTCTGGACCACGGGCCGGGCAGTGGAGTTTCCCAGCGCCTGCAGGTAGGCAATGCCCAGCGTCTCGGTACGGACTCGAATGGAAAGCCAGTAATTGCGGACCCCGAGGCGGCAGGTGAAGCGGTGGCCTTCGCCGTCCGCGCTCAGAGCGCGGGCGAGCTGTCTTGGCCCGCAGCTCCGGCAAGCCGGGAGCAGGGGCGAACCGGTCAGGCGGCAGCACACCGAACAGCCGGTCGGCAGGGTCCGGGCATCCCAGCGCCGAGGCAAGGCCGGCGTCCAGGTGATGTGGAAATGGACCCCGGTGAATTCGGCAAAAAGCGCGTCGATGTGCTTGCCGAGGTGTTTGCGGATCAGCTCCCGATACTTCTGCTGCAGCAACGGTTCGCCAGGCGAGAGTCGTGGGGCGGGCGGCGCGATAATGCCCTTGCTCGTTGGGCGTGAAACGACGTCCTTTCCTGAACTCGCCCTGCCTGATGTCCCCTGCGCGCTCATCAACTCCTTGAGGCTAACCGTTTCGATGGCCGGGCGTCAACAGTTAAATGCGCGGGATACCTGTCCTACGCGGCGCTGGCGGGAGCGGCGAGGGCGGCGGGCGGGGATTTCGTGATCGGCGCGGAAGCTGCGCCAGAGGCTGAGCGGCAGGAGGCCGACGGC
This sequence comes from uncultured Verrucomicrobiae bacterium, assembly GCA_963822005.1. Taxonomy (GTDB): domain Bacteria; phylum Verrucomicrobiota; class Verrucomicrobiia; order Limisphaerales; family UBA8199; genus PALSA-1440. The sequence goes on from CAWGGD010000047.1 coordinate 20,070, forward strand.
AATGACGAGGACCTGGCTGCCGATGAAGAGCATCAGCCACTTGAAGGCGGCGTCCATGAAGCCGTAGGAGTGCAGGCCGATGCCGAGCATGTTCACGCCGAACCACGAGAAGCTGGTGACGATGTTGCCGAAGATGGCGAGGTTCATGATGCCGCGGTCGCCCACCAGGTCGCCCCAGCGGGCGTGCAGGATGATCGCGTTCCAGAGCACGATGAGCAGGGCGCCGTTCTCCTTCGGGTCCCAGCCCCAGAACCGGCCCCAGGATTGATCGGCCCAGATGCCGCCGAGGACGGTGCCGACGAAGCTGAACAGCGTGGCGAAGCAGACGATGGCATAGACCATCTTGCGCCAGGGCCTGGCCCAGGACGATTTGTGATTCTGGATCTGCGATTCTCGATTGCGAGAGGCGGCCAATTCCCCCTCACCCCTGCCCTCTCCCCGGGGAGAGGGGGTGTCGCCGACAGCGTTGCTGCCGAGCGCGGCTCGGAGCTGTTGGCCGTCGGCAGTGCTGCGGACGAGGACGTCTGCGCTCCGGCGCCGATCTTCTGGGTGAGCAGCGGCGTGAACACGCCGAGGAAGATGTAAAGGATCGCCAGCAGGCCGGCGGCGAAGGTCGCGGCATAGCCCAGGGTGATCGTGACGACGTGCGTCGCCAGCCAGAAATTGGTGTCGAGCACGGCGCGCAACATCTCCATCGTGTCGCCGCCCAGGGCGAGGTTGTGGGCGATCATCAGCGTGATGAAGCCGGCCAGCGAGGCCACGACGCTGCCGATGCCGACGCGGTAGATCCGCTCCAGCAACAGCCCGAGGACCATCGTGCCCCAGCCGATGAAGATGGCGGAGGAGTAGAGGTTGGTCACGGGCGGGCGGCCTTCCAGCACCATGCGGAAGACCAGGCCGAAGGTGTGGACCAGCCCGGCCAGGATGACGAGGTAAAACGCCGAGCGGCGCAGCGATTCGGAGAGATTGGGCGCCACCGTCGAGGGTCAGCAGCGCCGCCGCACGCCAGGACGAAGGCGAAGATGTAGATGATCATCGCGTGCAGGAAGGGCTTGACGTTGTTGAAATAGAACTCGGCCCGTGCCTTTCTTGAGCGCCTTCTGGAACTGCGGCGCGAGCCATTCCCGGTAGTCGGCCACGGCCCGGTTGAAGCTGTCCGGCTTTTGCTGGCGGTAGGCGGTGGCCATGGCGGCGAAGTTGGTCACGGCGGGGTGCAGCACGCCGGTGCGGCCGGATTCGAGCAGGCTGGCGCCCATGGTTTGCCAGTGGTCGGGCGCCTCGCGCCGGATTCAAGCGGCGGCACGGTGAGCGGGTAGCCGAACCGGGCCATCAACTGGAATTGCCTGCAGCGGCCCGGCAATGCGCTGAAGGGCTTCCTTGTCGAACTCCTTCCCGCTCTCGCTGGCCTGCGCGGCCGCCTGGGCCGGGCCGAGGTTCTTCTGGAAGTCCGCGAGCTGCTGCGCGAAATCCTCCGCGCCTTCGGGCTGGAGCGTGACCTTGAGCCGCTGGTAGAGCGAGAGGGCGTTGGCCAGCTTGCCGACCTGCTTCTGAAAGCTGGTCTGCTCCTCGGCCTTGACCTCGCCGGCCTTGCGGGCCTGCTCGTCGATTTCAGCGACGAGCGGCTTCAGTTCGTTGAAGGTGTAGTAGCGCAGGCCCGACTTCTCGACGCCCTTGTCCTGCAGCTTGAGTTCGCCGAGCAGCTCGGCGTGGTGGATCAGGAAGATCGGGCGGGTGTCGGCGACCTCCGGCCGCGTCATCACTTCGAGCAGCCACTCGGTGGACTTGAGCTTCTTCGGCGTGATGCCAGAATTTCCAGGAAGGCACTTCTTCGAGCGGCACGTCCCCGGTGCTGCGGATTTGGAGCAGGGTGTTGCGCGCGACCGAGTCGAAGGGCTGGATGCGGCCGTTGAGCAGCACGGGCAGCCGGCCAAATTCGCGGACGTGATACTCCCCGTCCTTCTTGGGCAGCATCACGGCGATGATCTCGGCGCCGAACAGGGCGAGGAAGAACCAGGGGATGAGCTTGAACAGGAATTTCATGCGGTCCTCCGTTTGAAGGCGAAGCCCAGCAGGTGGGTGGCGAACTGGACGACCAAGCCCAGCCCCACCAGCACGCAGGAGAAGTAGGGCGTGAGCCAACTGGGGTTGCGGACAACTTGCAGGATGGTGCCCTGGTTGTCGGGGTCGAAGCCCGACTGGTAGTAGGTTTCGCCCGCGTAGCGCAGCGGGTTGTTCATGTAGATCAGCACCTCGCGCTTCTCGCCGGTCTGCGGGCGCTGCAGCAGAACCCGGCTGGAGAAGTTCTTGGGGATGTCCGTGCCCGGATAGACGTCATGCTGGAACTTGAGGAGCTGGATGCTGTAGGGCTTGTAATGCCGGCGCGGCCGCATCGCGAGCTGGTAGGTCCGGTTGTTCAAGGTGAAGCTCTGCGGCTGCTCGATGAACTCCGACACCAGCCAGGTGCCGAGCGAGCCTTGCGGCGTCTCGATCTCCACCACCGCGCTGGGGACGTCGCGCTTGTCCATCTCCGTGACGTGCGGCAGCTCCTTGACCGTCGCGCGGGGGCCGATGCCTTGCGTGGCGGCGGGCGGCTCGGCCGCATCGGCCGCCCGATTCTGCACGACGGAATTGGCGAAGAACTGCTTCACCTGGATCGTGAACGGCAAGTCGCCGGGGCGGATGCTCTTCTGCCGCGCCAGGACGCCCTGGGGGATGGCGACGACTTTGTCCGTGTCGGGGTCGGTGGCGTCAATCACGGCCAGCTCGGCCTCGCGTTCGGTTTCGGAGTAGTTCTTGGTCTCGCCTTCGCGCAGGTGGAGCGTGCTTTCGCGGGAGAGCAGGTCGGTCAGCAGTTGGCCGAGCAGCAGCAGAATCAGCCCGACATGCACCATCCAGAGGCCGATCTTGCTGGCGGTGAAGGTGAAGCGCCGGAGCTGCGACGCGATGAGATTGATCAGCAGCACTCCGCCAATGAGGTAGCCGCCCGGGAAGACGGGGATTTTCCAGGAGGCCCCTTTCGGCCCCCAGTAGATGAGGAAGCTGCGGAAGAATTCGTTCTGGGCCTTGTAAAGGCCCAGTTCCACCTGCGCCAGGGTGCCCCAGAAGACCAGCACCAGGGCCAGCGCGAGGCAGACGACCGTCAGGCGCAGCGACGTGAAGAAGCTGATCAGGCGGTCCAAGAGATGATCCAGGAACATGCGAATCCAGCGCTTCGGCGCTAGTACTTGACGGACTGCACGAATTTCAGAAAGGCGTCCTTTTCCTGCTGGACGACCTGCGCGTTGCCCATCAGCTTGTAAAACCAGGTTTCGCCCCGAGCGCGGGATGACGACCGCCAGCAGGCGCGCCTCCTGCCCGCTCTTGGCGATCCTGGCCGGTGATGTCGGCCACCGATGCTTTGCCGCCCGGCAGGTCGAGCGGCTGGACCTCCTTGGCCAGGTCCGCTTCGGTCACCGGCCCGAGGCCGAGCTGGCCGCGCCAGCGATTGAAGTTGGCCAGCAGGCCGCCGCCGTCGCCGGGTGACATGCTGACGTTGACGCTCGCCTGCGCATTGGTCAGCGCCGGTAAGCAGCGAATTTGGCCACCAGGAATTGTCCGCCCGGGACTTCCTTCCAGCCGGACGGCACTTCCCAGTTCGGTTTGGGCTGGCCGGAGGAGGCCGCCGCTCCGGCCTGCCCCATCATGCTCCCGCCACCAATCGGCGGATGGTCAGGCGGCAGTTGCGCCTGCGCATCATGCCCCCGCCATCAATGGGTGGATGAGACGGCGGCAGTTGCGCCTGGGCCGTGCCCGCCGGGAAGCTCACTGACTTGAGGAACTCAATGAAGGCCGGCTTCTGCTCGGCCACCAGCGCCGTCGTCCCCCGTCATCTTGAAGAACCAGGCCACGCCCGTCGCGGCGCGTGATGGCGGCGAGGATGCGGCTCTTGTCGCCCGAGCCGGCGTTGGTGCCGGCCTGTTCATAAAGGCTGGCCGGCTGGCCGGCGATCTCGACCGGCTTGGGCGAGTTTGGCCAGTTCCGCCTCCGACACGCCCGGCAGACCCGACCTGGCCGCGCCAGCGGTTGACGTTGTCGAGGTCGCTCCCGGCCAGGCCGGGCAGCGGGATGACGCTCACATCCGCCTGCTTGCCGTCCTTGCCGGCGACGCGGAAGGAGGCCGCCCGCATTTGGCCTGGGGCGGCTTCCTGCCAATCCGCCGGCCGCTTGTATTCAAGAGCCGGAGCGGCGGTGCCCGAAGTGTCGGGATGTCCGGGCGGGAGGGCACCGGGCTGGCCTTGGGCCTGCGCCGGCGTTTGTTCCTTGGCCACCTGATACTCCTGGACCTGACCCCGGTCGCAACCGGCCAGGGCGGCCGCAAGAACGAGGAAAGCCCATCGCGTGGAGGATGGGCGCCGTTGGCTGCAAGTCAACAAGTTCACCTGAAGTATCTACAAGTGTTTGACAGGAAGCGCAAGCGGGTTGTTCGCGGGTTGTCCGCGATCCTTAGCCAAGGCGCAGGGCGATCAAGAAGCCTCAGCATGACGCGCCCCCTGCGAGGGAATGGGAACCGAGGACAGCCGTTTTGAGGCTGGCGGTGGTTTTTGGGGGTCTTCCTGCGGTGCGCAAGGAGGAAGCCTGGATTTTGTGTGCTTGGCGCGCCAAGCCTGGAGACATCTCAGCGAGTCACGAATATTTCCGGGAACATCGCGTCGCCCGGCGCATCATACAGTCAGGCACCTGAGCAGACAGCGTGGGTGACTCGGCAATCGCCAGGCGGCGGTTTTCGTGCATCGCTTACCTGGAGCTCGGCCAAAGCCTGATCGAAGTCTTCGCGACGGACACCGCCGGCAATTAATCGGTGCCAGCGACGACTACGATGTTCTTTTAACAATTAATCGTTTCAGACCAGGGGCCGAAAGAAGAGGCCCCGTTTCGAGAAACCAAAGAAAGGAATGACAGTATGAATACGACTCACAAAACGCGGTTCTTCGCTCAAGCCGGAGCAATCGCCTTGGTGCTCACAATGCTTCTCGGCTCCTCCACGGCCTTTGCCGGGCACGCGGAGGCGGAGGGAAGCCGCCGACGCCGACGAACTTTCGCGTGACGGCGACAACGGCCTACACCATTGCGGTGGCCTGGGATCCGGCTCCGGCCAGCTCCGCGGACTTTAATTACCATCTTTCGGGTGCCTACCAAGTTACCCCGGCCATTCTGCCCAAAACGGCCACCAGCCATACGTTCACCGCACTCGCTCCGGGCAATGAATATTGGCTCTTCATCTGCGCGAAGGATGCAGCCGGGAACGTCTCGGGCCAAGCCAACCTCGGCCCCATCCGTCTCCCAAGCGACACGACTCCACCATGGACCGCCCCCGTCGTTTCCGTCCATGAAGTCGGCTCCACCTATGCCGACATCTCCTGGACCCGCGCCGAGGACGACGGCCCATACCACTATTCTCACGAAGTCTGGCTCAACGGCAGTCTTTTATACAGAAGCAGTTACCCGAGGGACGTTATCTCAACCACTCTCCGCTTCCTCGAGCCGGACACCATCTACGCTGTCCAGATCCGCACCTACGATTTCGGCAATAACCCGTCGCCCTTGAGCGATCCCGTCTTCTTCACCACTCTTCCGTCCAATCCCAACGACACTACACCGCCGACCGTACCTGCCGGCGTGGCCGCGTACGGTTTTGGTGACGGCAGCACTGAGACCCAGGTGTCCTGGGCGCAATCCACTGACGACTTCGACGCCCAATCCAACATCCGTTACGACATTTATGTGAACGGACGCTGGGAGGATGTCGTCTTTGGTTCCGGCGGCCCACGAATCATTTACTCCGACTTCGGCGAAAACCTGATCGAAGTCTTCGCGACGGACACCGCGGGCAATAAATCGGCGCCAGCGACCACTACGATTTTCTTTTAGCGCGCGTGGCCGAGACGGCGCCCGGCCAATGGCGCGTCGTCCGGCCGGGCGACGGTTACATTTACGGCAACAACGCCGCGTGCGTAAAGGGGTCACCCAGTTAATGAGATTGTCATATTCTCAATAGGCATTGGTCGGTGGGTGCGGTGCGCCGGCTTGCTCCGCGCTGCTGCAGCAACCACGCCAGATGCCCCCGGCTGCCCATGCTCAGGCGCTCCGCAATCTGAGCTAACGGCATCGTTGTCTTGGAGCGTAATTCCCGGGCCAACGCGACCTTCTTCGGCTCGCCCTTCCGCCGCGCCCGCAGGTCGGTCTCGCTCCATCGCCATTTCTCGGTCCACACCTCCACTGTCGAGAGCCCAGACTGCTGGCTATCGGCTGGCTAGGGACCACGGTATTGCTACGGTATTGCTCCCATGGGGATCGCTCCCCATGGGAGCAATACCGTAACAATACCGTGGCAGTGCCGTAGCCGGCAGCCACCCCCTGGCACCGGTCCGGGAGGAAGGCGGCGGGGTTGACGTGGGAGTATCGCGCAAACCACTGGGATTGCGTGAGTTGCCCAGATGACGCCCGGCCGGTCCGGGGCGGCCCCGTGAGCGTGACCTTGGCCGGCTTAAATGCGCAACTCGCTGTGCCACAGCCGATTACACAGACAACGTCGGCGGCGGCTGCCAGATAATCGCCCACCCGGGGAAGCGCTCAGCCAAGCCGCTCGCAGCCCGCCTCCACTAAAGAGCCAAAGCTCTTGCAAAGGTGGTTGGATTTGTAAGCTTGTTCCGGTCGATGGGCAACTGGGTGAGCGGCTAGCGCTGCCAGCCGCTGAGAACGAGCCACCGCCAGACGAGGGGCTGCCACCACGGAAGACGAGACGGAACTGAGGAGGACAACCCGCCGCCCGCCGGAACTGCACGGGAAACAATACGCGATGGAAGTAAAACGCAGCGACCCGGTACCGCTGCTGCTGCCAACGAACACCATCCCTCGCAGCCGCAGCCGCCACCAAACTGGAGTAACTCATCCCCTGATCTCTCGCCGTCCTGGGCTCCATCGAAAATCTGGACCCGGCCGGATGGTCATAGGCTGCCTCCGCAGCCGCGGCAGGTCCAGCACGGCCGCCTGCCGCCCGGATCACCTCAAAAAGTAAGAGTAATGCCGAGCTGCGGCCCTTGCGAGAGCATGTCGTATTTGAACTGGTTTCGGCCGGTGCCGGTTTCGTAGTCGACCAAGATCCAGCGATAGCCGACCTGGACCGATCCCCATTTGGCGAACTGCCAGCCAACGTACGGATACGCCTGCCAGGTCAGGTCAGACCCGAGCCCGAACCCGCCGGCGTCGCCCCGCACGTTCAAACTGAAGTATTTCCCCAATGGCAGGCTCAGTTGCGCGCCGACGACCGGGTCCCACCAACCTTGCGTGTCGGAAGGATTGCGCCCCATTGGACCGCTCAACTCCATGCTAATCCGGTTGTGGACCGCGCCGGCAAAGACAGTGACCTGCGGAAGGACGCGGTATTCGATCACCGGTTGCACCATGATTTGTTGGACGTCGATGCCAACGGAATCTATGTTTCCCTCCAGGTCCATGTAGATGACGTCGGTGGAAAAGGCCCAACGCTCATAGCCCACGCGGACAGTGCCCATGGCGGCAAAATTGAGATTGTCCCAGATCTTGTCGAAGCCGATATCCACGTTGTTAACAGGGATGCCTTTGACCATGGCGTCGCCAGACATGCTGGCCGCCAGGCCGTAGAGCGTGACGTCGAACGTCCACTTGTTGGTGTCCTCGGCGCGCAGGGCCGAGGGCAGCAGCGCGGTGGCGAGTGTGAGTGCTGAGTAGGAGTTTGTGTTTCATGGCTAAGTTGGTTGTGGAGTTCGCGTATTGCCGACAGGTCTCTTGGTTGGTTGGCTAATTGCGGCTGCGGTTACTGCTCGAAGGCGAAGATTGTCCTCCAGTCGTTCTTCATGCTGATGACGGTCCAACCGTTCTTTTGCGCGGTGTCGAAGAGCGCCTGGGGGAACTGGCCGACCTTGGTTTCGGGCAACCCCTGGGCCGGGCCATAGGCGTATTCGCGCTTCGCGTCGTCGTGGAGTAGCAGCATACAGAGGCGCGCGCCGGCGCCGGCCTTGGTGTATTCCAGCATCTGCTGGTCGCCCGTGGAGTTGCCGAAGGCGGCAACGGGCCGACGGCCGATCATCAGGTGAATGCCCTCGGGTTTTCCGGCGTTGTCATCGTTGAGCAGAAGCTTGGGCTCTTTGGTGAGGGTTGGTTTGCCGTTCTTGTCGTAGCCATACCTGGTCGCGCCGGCGGTGCCGACGACCTGCTCGGGCGGAATGCCATAGGTTTGTTCGGAGTAAACGCGAACGAAGTCCTGTCCGCCGCCGGTGACGACGTAGGTCTTGAATCCATTGACGCGCAGGTAACGCAGGACTTCCTGCATCGGCTGATAGGTGAGTTGGGTGTATGGCTTCTTCCAGCGGGGGTCTTTGGCTTCCGCCAGCCACCTCTTTGCCTCGGTCTCGAACTGCTCGACTGAGATCCCGGTGAGGGTGGCTCCGGCGATCTTGACCAGATCCTCCATGGTGAGCTTCTCCATCGCGGCGCGGTCGCCGCGGAGCAATTCCAGAACGGTGCTGAAGGGCGGCACGCTGGCCAGTTCCGGTTTCTCTTTGACCAAGGCCGGCACGCGTTCAAGGCAGTACATCAACTGGGAATAGGCCGGGTGCTCGACCCAGAGTGTGCCGTCCTGGTCGAAGGTGGCGATGCGCTCGGCTGGGGGGACAAACTTCGGGCTGGTCTTGTCAGTCGTCACTCGGACGAAGTCCACGATGGCCTGTTTGGCGGGGCCGTCGTTCCACGAGGGCAGCGGATCACGCGAGGGTTGGGCGGTGGCACAACTGTCGCAGAGTGCGAGGAGCGCGAGCGCGGAGACAGTGGAGTGTATAATGCGGGCAGGCATGACAAGTGTGGTTTTGGTGGGTGGCTTTCCTGGTTGGGAGTTGTCGCCTGGTTTGATTCGGTGAAGAGGGCGGGCGGCCCGCAAGGACCGCCCGCCGTGAGGGTCATTTCGTCTAGTTGCCGGGGCCTTTGCTTGCCGCCTCGGCGGCGGCCATCTTTGCCGCCATCTCGGCTTTCACGGCGTCCAGATTGAAGCTTGCGCCCCGTTGCATGGGCGGATAATCGAGGAAGGTCTGGAGCTCCTTGCCGATCACCTCCTGGACGAACACAAAGCGCCAGAACTGGAACTTGAACCAATCGAAGTACTGCTGCCCGCCTTCTTTGGTCCCGTTGTTGGGCCAGCCCGCGCGTTCAAATGGATCGAGGCGGAGGTTGGTGATGTAGGGCACGTCGGGGCGGGTCTTATCACCCAGCCAGCCGTGGGGCTGGTCAATGAAACGATACTTGTAGTCGTCAATGCGGACCGCGCCGACCGTGCTTTCGCCGAGGTAGAAGATTTCGTGACGGGCGGACGGCCCTTTGCCAGTGATGGCATCCATCTGGTTGTAGCCGTCCAGATGGTTGCGGTAGGTCCGGTCGCCGAGTTTCACACCCTTGAGCAACTGCTCGGTGATGTTCGGGTTGCCGGCAGCGGCGACGAAGGTCGGGAACCAGTCCAGGCCGGAGAAGATGCCGTTCTGGATGGAGTCCGCCGGAACGTGGCCGGGCCAGCGCAGGATGCACGGCACGCGGAAACCGCCTTCCAGGACCGTTCCTTTGCATTGCGCGAAGGGCGTCATACCGCCGTCGGGCCAGGTGAAGAGTTCCGTGCCGTTGTCGGTGGTGAAGACGACGATGGTGTTGTCCTCCTCGCCTATGTCCTTGAGCTTCTGGAGGACCAGGCCAATGTCGTTATCGAGCTGGGCCATGCCGGCTTCCTGTTCCGACCAGCCATTCTCCGAGTTGCGCGTCGCGTTCCATTTCTCAGAGAGATGGGTGACGATGTGCATGCGAGTGGGATTTAGCCAGCAGAAGAAGGGCTTGCCGTCCTTCTTGGACTTATCGATGAACTTGAGGGCCATGTCGCGGATCTCGTCATCCACCGTTTCCATCCGCTTGGGATAGAGCGTGCCGGCGTCCTCGATCTTCTGCTTGCCGACCTTGCCCCAGCGCGGCATCTCCGTCGGGTCGTCCTTATCGGTCGCCCAGGAGTGAACCATGTTGCGCGGGCCGACTTTATCCAGCAAATCCTGCGGGTAGTTGGGGTGCGCCGGATCTTCCATCGCGTCCAGGTGGTACAGGTAGCCAAAGAACTCGTCGAAGCCGTGGACCGTGGGGAGGAACTCATTCTTGTCACCAAGGTGGTTCTTGCCGAACTGGCCCGTGGCATAGCCCAGCTCCTTGAGCGCGGTGGCGATGGTGCAAGCCTCGGCGGGCAGTCCCACCGACGCACCTGCCTGGCCGACCGTGGTCATGCCCGTGCGAATGGGCAACTGACCGGTGATGAAGTTCGCGCGACCTGCCGTGCAACTCGCCTCAGCGTAGTAGTCGGTGAACAGCATGCCCCCTTTGGCGAGCTTGTCGAGGGCGGGCGTCCGCCCAGCCATCATGCCGCGGTGGTAGGCGCCGATGTTCCACATGCCGATGTCGTCCCCCATGATGAAGAGGATGTTGGGTTTCTTGTCCGCCGCCTGGGTGGCGAAGGCCGCGCCTAGCAGCGCCGCCGAAGCTCCCAGCACGGTCAGACTATGAGTCAGTAGCCGTTTGGTGGATTTCATTTGTTCCTGTCTTTCTCTCTTTCTTGGTTTCTATTGTTGCTTTGTTGCTTCTCGGCTTCAGCGGACTGCTAAAGCGAGAAATTATCGCGTCTCGTTATCGCTGGTGCTGCGGTTCCGCCGCGTGCTGGGCCTCTGGATCCAGCACCCACTGGATGGCGTCAATGAGGGCCTGGGCGTCCACGGGCTTGCGGAAGAAGTAGTGTGCGCCGAGCCGCCGAGCCAGGTCGCGGGTGTCCGCCTCGTCGCGGGCGGTTACGACGATGACCGGCAGTTTGACGCGGCGGCGGTTGAGTTCGGCTTGGAGCTGGAGACCGGACACGCCGGGGAGGGTGATATCCAGGAGCAGGCAGCCGGGCTGTAGGGTGCCGGCAACGGCGAGAAATTCTTCCGCCGACGCAAAGGCTTGCGCTGGGAGCCCCGCGGAGCGCATGAGGCGCGCGAGGTTGGTGCGCACGGAGGCGTCGTCATCCACAATGTAAATCATGACCTGAGCTGGTTGTGGCTCTTCAGGTGCAGGATTTAGCTGAAGCCGGGCCGGAGGTGCAATAGGACCTTAGTCCTATAAGGTAGCGCAGGTTTCCAAACCTGCTGTGTCGCGGGTTTCCCAACCCGCGGAATGTGAAAACGGTCCGCCGACTTGGAAGTCGGCGATGCGGCAGGTTTGGAAACCTGCGCTACAAAAAGGGACTGGTCTTTGTTCTTGCCGGAGGTCAGGCTCGACGCATGGAACCGCGCAACCCCGACGAACTCAACCCCGGCTTAGAGCGAACCCGCCATCAATTGCGCGCCAGCGGCGTGAAGAGTGAAACGCATAACCCGCTTCGCTCTGGCATCCATAGCCGGGGCTACCTGCCGCACGTGAAGCGCGAGGGCGCCTCCTACTTTGTTACCTTCCGCCTGGCAGATTCGTTGCCCAAGGAGGTGTTGTTGCGATTTGAGAGCGAGAAGGCTGAACGTTTGCGTCGGCTGGAGGATTCCGCGCACCGTGGCGAGCCCGACAATGATTCCCTGGAAGACATCGCTCGCGATTTTCGCCGCAGAGGGGAGCGTTACCTTGACCGCGGCGCGGGTGCGTGCCACCTGCGCCGAGAGGACATCGCCGACCTGGTCGCCGGCGCAATGCGGCATTTCCATGAGAGCCGGTATCTGTTGGGCGAATGGGTCGTGATGCCCAATCACGTGCATGCCATTGTCTGGCCGATGCCGAACCACTTGTTGGGGGACATCCTCAAGTCTTGGAAGCAGTTTACGTCACGTCGCGCCAAGCAACTGCTCGGCTTGGGTCAGGAGCCCTTCTGGGAGCCGGAATCCTACGATCACTGGATTCGCAACGACGATGAGAAGGGGCGAATCTCGCGTTACATCGGGAACAATCCCGTGACGGCCGGACTATGCGCCCGACCTGGAGACTGGCGTTGGAGCAGCGCGTGGGGCGCTTCGTCGTAGCGTGGATTCCACCCAGGAACGTAATGCAGACTTCCAGACCTGCTGTGTCAGGGCTTTCCCAACCCGCGGGATGTGAGAACGGTCCGCCGACTTGGAAGTCGGCGACACAGCAGGTTTGGAAACCTGCGCTACGTGGCGCGGCGGGGGATGACGCCGGCAGTTTGGCAGAGGTGGACGAGGTCGGCGAGGGAGTTAGCCTCCATCTTCTGCATGACACGGCCACGGTGAATCTTGATGGTTTTCTCGGCAATGCCAAGGGCGTCCGCGATCTGCTTGTTGAGGCAGCCGCCGATAACGTACTCCATCACTTCGTGCTCCCGGTCAGTAAGGCGCGCGAGACGCTCGCGGATGGTGTTTAGTTCGCTGGCCTGGGCTCTTGCGGCGTGGTGGCGTTCCACGGCGAGCTGGATGGTCTGGAGCAGGATCTGGTCGTCGACGGGCTTGAGAAGAAAATCCACCGCTCCCTTTTTCATGGCGTCCACGCCGGTGGGGACGTCGCCATGGCCGGTGAGGAAGATGATCGGGAGGGGGCTGTCGGCGGCCGCGAGCCGGTCGCGCAGTTGCGGGCCGGTGAGTTGGGGCATGCGGACATCCAGGATGAGGCAGCCGGGGCCACTCCAGAGGGGCCGGGCAAGAAAGTCCTCGGCGGAGGCGAAGGCTTCGGCGCGCCAGCCGGCGGAGCGCAGGAGCCAAAGCAGGGACTTGCGCATGGAGGCGTCGTCATCTACGACGAAGATGGTGGCGTCGGTGTTCACGGGCCTGGGTCGAGGGGCAAGGTGAAACAGAAGGTAGTCTGGCCTGGTTGGCTGCAAGCGAGCCAGATGCGGCCGCGGTGCGACTCGAGGATGGAGCGGCAAATGGCCAGGCCGATGCCCAGGCCCTGGGACTTGGTCGTCCAGAAGGCGTCAAAAAGCTTGGCGGCGTCCTCCGGCCCAATGCCGGGGCCGGAATCAGAAACGCTGACCTGGAGGGTGTCCGTGCCCTCGCGCGCGGCGTCGATTTCGATGCGCCGCTCGCCGTCCGGAAGGCGCTGCATGGCCTCGATGGCGTTCATCAGGAGGTTGAGCAGCACCTGCTGGATCTGGGTCTTGTCGGCCAGGACGTGGCAGTCCGGGGGGGATTGGACGGAAAGGCGGACGTGGTGGGTGAGGAACTCGCTGTGGAGCAGATCGACTATGCCGCGAACGACGTCGGCGATATTGATGCGCTCGCGCTGGGAGGTCTGGCGGCGGAGCATGGCACGGAGGCCGCTGACGACCGAGCCGGCGCGCTTGGCGTCCTGAACGATGCTTTCGAGGATGTCGCGGATGTCGTTGGGGTCGTACCGTTCGACAGCCATGAAGCGCAGGCCGGCTTGAGCGGCGGTGAGGGTGGCCGCCAGGGGCTGGTTGAGCTCGTGGGCAAGGGAGGAGGTGATGACGCCGGTGCGGGCGACGCGGTCGGCGTGCCACGCCTCGGCTTGCAGGCGCTGCATCTCTTCAGCGTTGCGATGCTGCTCCGTAATGTCGGTGGAAACGCCCGTGAGGGACTCTGGCTTGCCCGCGGGGCCGCATTGTAGGGAGCTGCGAGAGGCGATCCAGGCGGTCGTGCCGTCAGGACGCAGGATGCGATAGCTGACGTTGGCGTCGCCGCCGGACTCGATGATTTCCTTAAGCTTCTGCTGGATGAGATCCCGATCGTCCGGGTATACCACTGCCAGGAATCGCTCAAAGGTGACGGTCTCATCCACGGGGAAGCCGAAGAGTTTGCGAGCCTGATCAGTGAGCCAGAAGACGTTGGTTGTGAGGTTGAGGCGCCAGAGTCCGGCGCCGGCAGCTTCGGCGGCCAGGCGGAGACGGTACTCGCTCTCGCGAAGAAGGCTTTCGGCCCGACGCCGGCGGGTAAGATTGATTACCAGCAGAATAATGAGCGCTGTCTCGACCAGCGTGATGAGGACAACAGCGATGATTAGCCATCGGTGCTCTTCCCAGGTAGTTGGCTGGCGGAAGAGAACGGTGCTCCCGGGAGGGAGCCTGTCTTCGGGGATATTCCAGCGCTGCAGCTCGCGCCAGTCATAGACCGCAGGCTCCGGGATGGTCGGCGGGCATTGGATCTGGGCGAGCGGCTCGCCATCCAGGACGCGCAAGGCGGTTTCGGCGGCGCGCTGGCCCCAGGCAGTCATCGAGGCAAGGCGGCCACCGATGATGCCCTGACCCAGCTCGTGTTCGTAAACGCCGAACAAAGGGGCGCTGCACGCGGCATGGAGAGCTTTGAGTGCGGCCTCCTGTTCGTACGGGATGCCTGCGGCGTCGATAATCAGGTTGCCGTAGAGGACGGCTGAGTCCGGTGGGAGGCTTGCACCGCGTTGGCACATTGCGTCCAGTGAAAGGTCGTTCCAGAAGGTGAAGGTAATGCGGTTGGTGAACGGGGTGAAGTCCCGTTGCGATTCGACGGCCCAATACCGCTCGAGCGGTCCCGCTCCCAGGACCACAAAGATATTGGTGGTAGCCGGGCGCACCTGGAGGATGTCCTCGACCAGGCCGGGCAGATTCATCTGGAGAGGAACAAAGACCGCGTTCGTCAACTGCCCGACCTCGATCAGACGCCTTGCGTCCATCGTGGCGAGGAGTGGCACCTCGGGCCGGAATTGGTGGCGGTGGCGGTTCAGGAAGATAGTGGCGGGTCCGCCCATGGTGGCGATCAAGTCGAGCCGCCGTTCGGCAAATAGGGCCTGGAGATAAGCCACTACCGCCTGCTCGTTTTCGCCTTTGTTGAGCAAGGCCATTTCAACCGAAGCCTCGTGAAACTGCACTGGGAGGCGGGATTGCCGGGCGAGTTCGGTGCGGAAGGTCGCCGACATGATGCTGAAGGGCGCGTACTCGCGGCCGAAGGAGTGGAGGATAAGCACGCGCTTGGGTGGTGCATTGGTCGCATCGGCCAAAGCATGGCGCTCCCAGCATCCCAGGGCCATGACCCCGAGCAGGCCAAGGAGCAGCGAGAAACGCGTAGCGTGTGACGGCTGCTTGGTCATCCGGAATGGAAGTGTCTTTGGACGGGCGGGCAAGCACAAGGATT